>JAHBVW010000026.1 GCA_019637375.1 Deltaproteobacteria bacterium
CTACGAGCTCGGCGCGGCGCGCGACGCGCCCTGCACCGCCGGCAGGCGCGCGATCAGCTGCTTCGCGATCAGGTACGCGTCGCCCGGCCAGCGCGCGGAGATGTAGCGGCCGTCCTCGACGACGAACGCGTGCGTGTCGTCATCGCGGGTGCCGCGCCTGGACAGCGTCTTCGGGCCGAGCTCGAAGTGCGCCGGCTCGGCGAGCGCCGCGCGCACCTCGTCCTCGACGTACGCGGGGTACGTGCGGTAGTAGCGGCCGCGCCGCCAGAACGTGGCGAGGTAGGCGCTGCGCTCCATGTACTTCGGGAGGCACGTCGTGCGGTGTCCGTGCAGCACCGACCTGCCGCCGTCGGCCGTCGCGCGCGCGGCGACGAGCACGCCATGGCAGATCGCGCCGATCGGCTTGTCGGCGTCGGCGAAGAAGGCGGCGGTCAGGCGCTGCACGACCTCGCTGCCGAGGTACTGGCGCATGCCCCGGGCGTGGCCGCCGGCGAGGAACAGCGCGTCGAAGCGCGCCGGGTCGACGTCGCTCCAGCGCAGCGGCCGGGCGAACGACGCGGCCTGCTCGAGCTCGCGGTAGAACGCGATCGGCTCGTCGCGCGCGCCGAGGAGGCCGAACACGACGCCGCTGATCAGCAGCGGATCGCACGCGGGTGTCGCACCGGCCTCGGTGGCGAACACCGGCTCGTGGCCGGCCTCGACGAGGAGCTTCCAGGGGACCGCGACCTCGGTCACGTCGAAGTCGCGATCGGGGAGCGGGAACAGGATCCGGGCCACGCCCGAGCTTACTGCGGTATCCTGGATGATGATGAGGGCAGCACACCTCGGTGGCTGGGTCGTCGTCGCGTGCGCCGGCGCCTGCTCGTTCTCGCGCAACGACGGCGTGACCGATGGCGCGCCGCCGGGCGATCCGATCGACGCTCCCGAACGAGATGCGCCGCCCGACATGCGCATCCCGCTCGAGTGCGAGCTGTGGACGCCGGCGCCGCAGCACTTCCAGCCGTGCGACATCCCCGCGCCGCTCGAGGACGGGCTCGCCCTCGAGACGGCCGGCACGTACGTCCTCGACACGACGGCGGGCACGCTCGCGCCGCCCGGCGGCGGCACGGCGATGGACCTCGCGGCGTTCACGCAGGAGCTCGCGCAGGCCGACGGGCCGGTGCTGCTGTTGTCGGTGCGCGCGTTCGCCGTCGGTTCGGCGACGACGGTGCGCGTCGTCGGGAGCCGGCCGCTGCTCGTCGCGTCGTGGTCGACGATGACGATCGCCGGCACCGTCGACGCCGGCAGTCGCCTCCGGGTCACCGACCCCGGCGGCTCGCAGGCGATCGTCACCGCGATCGAGCGCGGCGCGGGCTCGGCACCCGCGGCGTGCGCGACGGGCGCGGCGGGCGCCGGCGGCAACGGCCCGAGCGGCACGGGCGGCGGTGGCGGCGGTGCGTTCCAGGGCAACGGCGGCAACGGCGGCAAGGGCGACACGAACGGCGTGCGCGCCGCCGGGCCCGGCGGGACGGCGCTCGGCGCGACCCCGGCGTCGATCCGCGGCGGCTGCGACGGCGCCGTCAGCGGTGCGCCCGGCGCAGGTGCGCAGACGCCGTCGAACGCGAACACCGTGTCGCCGGCCGGCGTCGGCGGCGGCGCGATCCAGCTCACCGCGCGCGGGGCGATCGCGATCTCCGCGCCGAACGGGCGCGTGACCGCCGGCGGCTCCGGCGGCGGCGCGGCGCAGAAGGGCAGCGCCAACGGCGGCGGCGGCGGCGGCGCGGGCGGCTTCATCGGCATCGAGACGCCGGAGCTCGTGCTATCCGGCGCGCTCGCCGCGAACGGCGGCGGCGGCGGCGCGAGCGCGCGCTTCGTCGACCGGGGCTCGCCCGGTCAGGACGGGCGCCCGAACGGCGTCGCCGCGGTCGGCGGCACGCCCGTCGCGGCCAGCCTCGGCTGCGCGCTGCAGGCGCCCTCCGGGAGCAACGGCGCCTCGCTCAACGGCGTCGGCGTGCCGGCGAACACCACGTGCGACTGCGGCGGCGCGGGCGGCGGCGGTGCCGCGGGCTTCATCCTCGTGCGCGCGCCGACGTTCACGAAGACGACGCCGACGATCAGCCCGCCCGAGAAGCTGCTGCCGTGACTCAGTACCAGCGGTGCGACTGCCAGAAGCGCTTCGCGTTGTCCCAGCCGCCGTAGCGCTGGTTCACGTACTTCGTCGCGCCCTGGTACTGCAGGCCGAGGTCGTGCGACTGCCAGTTCGCGCCCATGTACTGCTTGCGCGTCGCCTTCAGCATCTGGAACGCGCCGAACGCCGTCGAGTGCGGGTTCTGCGCGTGCGGGTTGCCGCCGGACTCGTGCTGCATGATCCAGCGCGCGCTGGCCGGCATGGTGACCCCGCCCTGGGCGGTCGCGAGCTCGTCCTCGGTGATGGCTTCGAAGTTGGTCATGACGAGCGGAGCTGCAGCTGCGGTGCCGATCTGCTGCGACCCGGCGCTGCCGCCCGGGGTCGGCGAAGCGTCTCCCGCGGGTGGCGAGATCGAGGGGCGCGGCGATCTCCGTCGAGAACCGCCGTGCGCGATCCGCGCGCGACCGGGTGCGAACGGCGCAGTGCGCGCGATCGCCGGGTGGCGAGCAGGCTGGTCACCGGCCAGTCGGCTAGCCTGTCGTCGTGATCGGGTGCGTCGACGTCGACTACCGGCCGGCCGGCGTGACCGCCGCGTGCGTCGGGTTCGATGCGTGGGGCGATGCCGTCGCGCGCGTGGAGGTCGTCGTGCGCGCGTTCGAGCCGCCGGCGCCGTACGTGCCGGGCGCGTTCTACGAGCGCGAGCTGCCGCATCTGCGCGCCGTGCTCGCGCGCATGCCCGCGCTCGAGGTCGTGCTCGTCGACGCGTACGTGTGGCTCGGCGCCGACCACCCGGGCCTCGGCTGGCACCTGCACGAGGCGATCGGCGCGCCCGTGATCGGCGTCGCGAAGACGCGCTACGCCGGCGCCGGCGCGCTCGAGGTGCTGCGCGGCGACAGCGCGCGGCCGCTGTACGTGACGGCGGTAGGTGTCGACCCTGCAGAGGCCGCCGAGCGCGTGCGCACGATGCACGGCGAGCACCGCATCCCGACGTTGATCCGGCGCACCGACGGGCTGGCGCGCGGGCACGCGTGATACCGTGACGACGTGGATCAGGTCAGCATTGCCTTCCAGCTGCGATCGCTCGACGAAGTGAAGCCGTGGGGCGACCCCGAGGCGGGGCTGTTCCTGCACTGGTACGGGCTCACCGACGGCTGGTACGACCTGCGCGTCGGCGAGCACCGCATCTTCGAGCCCGCGAAGGGACAGGGCAAGGGCGTGCCGTACTACGTCGCGCGGTTCTGGGAGGACCTCGTCGACGTCGCGCCGTTCGCGCTCAACCCGCTGCCCGACGAGCTCGTGCGCCGCGTCGCGCGTCCGGACTGGGGCGCGTGGGTGATCCGCGCGTGGGAGGGCGCCGGCGACAACCTCGAGCTCGTCGAGAGCGCGCTCGGGTGGTGGGGCCGCCGCCACCTGCCGTCGAGCTTCCTGCGCGGCGCGCCGCGCCTCGACCTGTGGCGCGACGGCCACGACCTCCACATCGAGTGGCATTCCGCCGAGCGCCGCCCGAACGATCCCGCGTGGAGCTCGGCGAGCGGCAAGACCGTCGTGTCCGCGATCCAGTTCCGCGAGCAGCTCGTCGACTTCGACCGCGGGCTCCTCGACGCGATGGAGAAGCGCATCGACAAGTTCGCGCGCGGCTGGTCCAACCCCGACATCAAGCTCGACGTCGAGGAGCTCCGCAAGGAGCACGCGACGCACACGCACGCCCTCCGCGAGGCCCTCGCCGTCGGCAGCGACCTGCTGCCGCCGTGGAAGGAGATCATCGCGGCGGTCGGCGAGCTCGAGAAGCGCGTCCCGCCGAACGCCTAGAGTCCGCACTCGCGGAGCCTTGCCACGCGAGGAACAGCGGAGTGAGTGGACGCACGGACAGCCCCTAGCGCGGGCGGCCCTGCGCGATCCACGTCTCGACGAGCTGGATCTCCTCGAGCGGCAGGGGCGGAAGGCCGAGCGGCATGCCGCGGATGCCGTCGACGATGCCGCCGGCGGCCTCGGTGTGGCGCGCGAGCAGGTGCGCGACGACGCGCGGCGTGCCGTCGGGGAGCTGCGCGAAGATGCTGCGGCGCTCGCCCTCGTCGTCGAGCGAGCCGGCGGCGATGCCGGTGTACGACGATACGTCGAGGCCGCGCGGCGCGAAGCCGAAGCCGCCGCTGTTGCCGGGGCCGCCGTCGCCGCGGGCGAAGTCGGGGACCGCGTGGCAGTGCCAGCACACGTTGCGGAACACCTTCGCCTCGACCTCGTCCCACGTCACGGCGCGATCGAGCACGGGCAGGCGCTTCGCCGGCGGTCGCGGCGGGAGCGCGGCGAGCGGGGTGCGCGCGAGGAACGCGGCGAGGTCGCGCGCCTGCGCGTCGTCGACGCCGAGCTTCGGCATGAGGCCGCGGGGTGCGGCGATCCACGCGGCGAGCTGCGCCGGCTGCACGCGGTCGCGCGCATAGCGGAGGTCGGGCGCGAGCTGCCACGCGCGATCGAGCGGCGCCGGCTGCTTCGCGCCCGTCGCGTGCATCGCCGTGTCGTCGACGCTCGCGCCGGTGAAGCGGTGGCAGCGCGCGCAGCCGAGGTTGCGGAACAGCTGCTCGCCGGCGGCCGGATCGCCGTCGACGGGATCCGCGCGGTCCTCGGGCACGAGGTGCCCGGCGAGCTTCTCCGCGTCGGCGGGCGCGAGCGCGAGGCGCGGCATCTCGGCGACGAGCTCCGGGCGCACGTCGTGCGGCCTCAGCAGGAAGTCGCGCACCCACGCGCGCCGCAGGCGATCCGCGCCGGCGAGCGACGGCACGTCGGTGAGGCTCGTGATGCGGCCGCGCCACTTCGCGAGCCGCTCGGGCTCGGCCGCGAACGTCCCGTCGAGGATCTGCCGGTGGCACGCGACGCAGTGCTTGTCGCGCACGGCCGCGGCGACCTTCGGGACCTCGTGGCAGCGCGTGCACTCGTACTTCGCGATCAGCTCCGTCGCGTCGACGCGCACGATGCTGGCGCTGCCCGATCCCGGCGACGGCGGCGAGCTACCACTCCCGGAGCCGCACGCCGCGAGCGCGATCAGGCCCAGCGCGCGCACGCTACGACTTCGCGACGTTCGCCGGCAGCACGCAGATCGCCTTGTTCTTCGCGCGCACCTTGCACGCGGCGACCGCGGCGTCGCGATCCGCGGCCTTCGCGGTCAGGCGCGCGTACGACATGTACGCGAACGCATCCGGCACGAGGTCGCGCTTCTTCAGGTCGTCGAGGATCGCGAGCGCGTCCTCGGTCTTGCCGAGCGCCTCGTAGCTCTCGGCGAGCCACGCCTTGAACTTCACGTCCTTGCCCTTCGCGCGCACCTTGAAGTGATCGGCCACCAGCGCCAGCTGCTCGCGCTCGGTCTTGTCGGTGCGCGTGCGCAGGAAGATGAGCTTCCGCGCATCCGCGAGCCGGTCCTCGATCTTGTCGTCGTGGATCCGCTTGTGCGTCCGCATCGCGACCTCCGCGGCGTTGTAGTCGGCGATCTCGAGCGCCTGCTCGACCTTCGTCACCATCTTGATCGCCTCCTCCTGGCGCATGACCTCGTTGAGGCACGGGTAGGCGGGGCGCGCGGCGAGCGCCGCGAAAAGGAAGATGCCGGTGACGGTCGGAGCTGCCTTCATGGGGCCGGAGTGTGACGCGCCTGCGTGCCCCGTGCCAGAACGACCTGATGGCGCCGGGAGTGCGACGGTGCTGTAATGGTTCGCCGCTCCGGCACCTCGACCACGTATGCCGCACTCCTGTTGTTCCGATTGCGCCCGGCGCACCGCGGCCTGGCTCGGTGGGCTGGCGCGCGAGCACGGAGCGCGGCTGGCGGCGATCGCGCGCCGCGAGGGCCTGAGCTCCGTCGACGCGCTCGACGTCGTGCAGGATGCCTTCCTCGTGCTGCTCGATCGCCCCGACGCCGAGGCCCTGCGCGATCGCCCGGCCGATGCGGCGCGCGTGCTCGCGGTGATCGTACGCAACGGCGCCCGCAACGCGCGCCGCCGCCACCACCGCGCACGGCCGCACGACGAGGCCGGCGACGCGCTCGCCGCCGACGCCGCCGATCCGGGCGCCGCGCTCGACCGCGCCGCCGCGACCACGCAGCTCGCGACGTGCCTGTCGGAGCTCGCCGACGTGCACCGCCGCGTCGTCACGCTGCGCGTCCTCGAGGAGCTCGACGGCGCCGAGGCCGCGCGTGCGCTCGGCCTGACACCGGGCCACGTCGCCGTGCTCCTGCACCGCGCGCGCAAGCAGCTCGAGCACTGCATGCAGGCGAGCTGATGACGCTGCACCTCACGCTCGATCAGGGCACGAGCGCATCAGCAGCCGCGCGAGGACGACGCCGGCGGCACCGAGCAGCAGGGCGCGGAGCGCCATCGTGACACCCACCGGCGGGCCGCCGCCGAGCTCGAGGTCCTCGACGGGGTAGTTCATGAGCTGCGCGGCCACCCTCGCCATCGGTCCGCCGTGCGTCGACGCGAGCTGCTCGACGGCGCGGTCGTAACCCGCGAGCGCGGCGGGCCGCACGACGGCGTCGTAGCGACCGAGGTTCCGGTCGTCATCGCGCGGCATCACGCGGAATCCGTTGCGCGTGCGGATCGGCGCGAGCGTCGCCGCGACGGCGATACCGTCGGTCGTCATCGTGGCGGCGGGGACGTCGAGCGCCGCCGCGAGGGAGGTCTCGGAGACGCCGTCCTCGACGACGACGGCCACGCGCGTGCGCTCCCAGCGGAACGCCGTCTCGAGCGCGATGCCGAGGCGGGAGCCGGTCGTGGGGGACGAGGGGTCGTCGAGGAAGCGCACGTGCCGGTAGCCGGTCGCCGCCGCCGCGCGCAGCGCCGCGGCCCGCCCGGCGAGCGCGTCGATCGCGGCGAGCGTCGCGTCGAGGCCCGCGGTGAGCGTGCCGGAGGAGATCCGCCGGCCGTCGCGCACCCAGCGCACGTCGCCTCGGTAGCGGATCGCCGGATGGCGGTCCGCCAGCGTCGCGAGCAGCGGTGCGTGCGCCGTCGCCTCGTGGCCGTCGAACAGGCCCGTCGCGGCCGCGACCTCGGCGCCGGCGCAGATGGACAGCACCGTGGTCGCCGGGCCCGCGTGTGCGCGGATCCAGGGGACCACCGCGGCGTCGGCCGTGCGCCAGGCCGTCAGGTAGGGGATCACGATCAGGTCGGGCGCGCGGTCGCCGGCGAATTCGGCGTAGTCGGCGAAGCTGAGGTCGGGATAGAAGTCGAGCCCCGAGCCCGCGATCGCGGAGCTCTTGAACGGCGACAGCGTGCGCTCGGGTGCGACGACGCGGACCTCGAACGCCTCGCTCTCCTCGAGGAGCTCGAGGAGCGGGAGGGTGTCCGTGATCTCCGTACCGCGGTTGCCGGCGACGATCACCGCGAGGCGCTTCGCCGTCGCCGGGAGTCGCGGTGCGGGCGCGGGCACGCGGATCGCGGCCGGGTCGAGCAGGTCGGTGCCCTGGAGCCGGCAGTACAGCGTCACGATGCCGGCGAGCGTCGGAGGGGCGAGGAAGGCGAGCACGAGCAAGGCGGCGCGAAGGACACGGCAGCGGCGGAGGTGCGTCATGCGCGCCTCGACGAAAGGGCGCGCGCATCATTACGGTCCGAAACGCGAAGAGCCGCGTAGCGGTCGGCTACGCGGCTCCTCGCTCGGCGGCGATGCGGTGCGCCTACCGGGCGGCGGCGCAGTCGCACGACCCGCCGCACTTGCACTCCGCCTTGCACCCGCAGCTCTCGCCGCACGTGCAGCGCTGCGCACGCGTGTCACGGCAGCCGCACGACGTCTTCTCGCAGGTGCACGGGGTCTGGTTCGTCTTGCTCATCTCGGTCTCCTTGGTTCGGGAAGCGCGTCGTTGCGCTTCACCCACCACGACGCCGCACCCGCCGGAGCATTACACCGGGTGGCACCCCGTCGACTTTTCGCAGGTGCAGTCGAGACATCCGTGGTCGGCGCACGTGCCGCACGACCGCGCGACCTGCTTGCGCAGGGCCTCGCGCGCGCGGAAGATGCGGACGCCGGCGTTGTTGCTCGAGATGCCGGCCTCCTCGGCGTAGTCCTTGACGGAGACACCGTCGACCTCGACGCGCCGGAGGGCCGCCGCGTACTCGGGCTTCAAGGTGTCGGCGAGCGCGGTGACGCACTTGCAGACGACGCGCTGGAGCTCGTCGTCGGTGCCCTCCTCGATCGGCTCGCGCGCGAGCCTTTCGATCTTGCGGCCGTGCGCGGCGCTGCGCCGGTGGTGATCGATGATCGCGTTGCGCAGCACGCGGTAGAACCAGCCGATCGCGGTGTCGCGGATCGCGTCGAGCTTCTCGACGTTGCGGACGAACGCGTCCTGCAGGATCTCCTCGGCGACCTCGCGGCTGCCGACCCGGCGCTGGACGAACGCGAGGAATTCGCGGTGGTTCGCGACCAGGACCGAGACGACGTCCGCGGTCGGTCGTGCCTCATCGGCCGGCTCTTCCATGCCCAAGTGTAATGCGCGCCGAGGTGCTTCGTCTGGCGGGGCATGAAGACAATGCTGCTGCCAGCTCTCCTGTTCGCCGCCGCGTGCGGCGGACGCGCGTCGCCCATCTGCTCGGCCGATCCCGCACCGGCGGACGCCGCCGTGCTCGTCGAGGTCGAGCTCGACGCCCACGTCGACGCCGAGCCGTTCGCGCTCGGGAAGACGATGAGGTCGGCCGCGGGCACCGAGCTCACGGTCAGCATGCTTCGCTTCTACACCTCCCGCTGGGAGGTCGTGACCGAGCAGGGGCGCGCCGTGCCGGCGGTGCTCGCCGACGCCGACGGCATCCCGCTCGAGTACGGCGTCGCGCTCGTCGACTACGCCACGCCCGCGTCGGAGACCCTGCACCTCCTCGTGCCGCCGGGCCGCTACACGTCGGTCTCGTTCTCGATCGGGGTGCCCGAGCACTGCGAGGACGGTGGCCTCCTCAACCACGAGAACGCCTCGGAGCAGAGCGCGCCGCTCGACGTCGACACCGACATGTACTGGGGCTGGAACCCCGGCTACGTGTTCCTCAAGATCGAGGGGCGCACGACGACCGCGGGCGGGACCCGCCCGTTCGTGTTCCACGTCGGCGACGACAGGCGCTACACGACGATCGCGGTGCCCGCGGCGCTCGACGTCGCGGGCCCGGCTCGCCATCGGCTCGCGCTCGACGTCGATCGCTTCTTCGTGACGGCCGACGGCGAACTCGCACCGGACCCGACGGGCGTCACGAGCTCCAACAACGTCCACGGTGGGCGCGAGGCCGACGTGCTCGCCGACAACCTCGTCCACTCGGAGGTGTTCCAGTGGGTCGAGTGAGCCACCTCCTCGCGATCGCGATGCTCGTGGTCGGTTGTACCGACGACTTCGACGTCGACGTGCCGGCGGGCTTCCCGGCGCTGCCGGTGCCGGCCGACAACGCGCTCACCGCGGAGCGCGTCCACCTCGGCAAGCGCCTGTTCTACGACACGCAGCTGTCGCGCACGCGCGAGGTCGCGTGCGGCAGCTGTCACCTCGCCGAGCACGCGTTCGCGGATCCGCGCCGCCTCAGCGCCGGCGTCGAGGGCCGGCTCGGGAGCCGCAACGCGCCGAGCATCGTGAACCTCGCCTACAACACGAGCTTCTTCTGGGATGGAGGCGCGCCCACCCTCGAGCAGCAGGCGATCGGCCCGATCATCAATCCGCTCGAGATGGACATGAAGATCGGCGACGTCGTCGCCCGCCTCGAGGCCGACGCCTCCTACGTCGACGCGTTCGATCGCGCGTACGACACCCGCCCCAGCCCCGGGACCGTGACGAAGGCACTCGCGTCGTTCATGCGGACGATCGTCAGCGGCGACAGCCGCTACGACCGCTTCCAGCGCGGCGACGCGACGGCCCTCACCGAGTCCGAGCAGCGCGGTCTCGCGATCGCGACCGGCGAGCGCGGCGAGTGCTTCCACTGCCACGTCGGGTTCAACTTCACGAACAACGGGTTCCGGAACAACAACCTCTACGCCGACTACGTCGACCTCGGCCGCGCGAGGGTCACCGAGCTCGCCGACGACGTCGGCAAGTTCAAGGTGCCGACCCTGCGCAACGTGGCCCTCACCGCGCCGTACATGCACGACGGCTCGCTCCCGACCCTCGAGGCCGTCGTCGAGCACTACTCGTCCGGCGGCTTCGCGAGCCCGACCTCGGACCCGACGATCCGGCCGCTCGACCTGACGGCCGAGGAGAAGCGGGACCTCGTGGCCTTCCTGCGGGCGCTGACCGACGAGTCGCTCGCGACGGACCCGCGGTTCCGCCCGTAGTCACCGCGGCGTCACGGGAACCGGCGATCGAACTGCTCGTCGGACATCGACAGCAGGATGATGAACTCGAAGAACGCGATCACCGAGGGGATGAGGGTCCAGCAGAACAGGAAGTACAGGACGCCCGCAGCCATCCGGCCCAGATAGAACTTGTGGATGCCGAATCCACCGAGGAAGAACGCGAGCAACGCCGCCGCGATCTTGCTCTTCGAGCTGGGCGGCACGACCGGGGCCTGAACGCTGATGTGGTTCACGGTCGCGGGCATGGCGGCGAGCTGCGGCTGGCGCACACCACAGCGCGGACATAGCTCGGCGCGGACGTCGAGGACGTTCGCACATGCGAAGCAGTGCTTGCGGTTGGCTCCCAGGGTGACGGCCGGTGGCTCGCTGCGAAAAGGTTCGGCGTGCATCCTGATCGCGACATCGACCGGCTCCGCGCGGCGCCAAGGTACAGCTCGGGTAGCGGCGTTGCGCCGATCCGGCTCACCGTCCCCGGCCGGGCTGCGCCGGTCCCGCGCGGTGCGCCGGTCCTGCGCTACCACCGCGCGCGCCAACCTCGCGCCGCTCCACCCGCGCGCCGTGGCCCGCCGCATGCTTCGGGGCTCTGGTCGATGACCAAGACCACACGTTCGGCCCTGCTGCTCCTCGCACTCCTCGGCGCCGCGTGCTCCAAGGGCAAGGGCGGTCCCGACATCAGCGAGGCCGACAAGACGGCGAAGCCGACGGAGCAGCAGTGCGGGGCGTTCGCGGCGAAGACGATCGAGATCGGCGCCAACCCCGAATCGATGCGCACCCACATCCGCGATCAGTGCCTGCAGCACAGCTCGGTCGCGCTCGTGAAGTGCATCGAGCCCGCGACGAAGACGGCCGACCTCGGCGACTGCCTCGAGAAGTATCCCAACAAGTGACCTGCGATCATTGGTGCGCCAGGAGCCGGCGCAGCTCGCTCTCGGGATCGTGGAGGAGCTCACCCGAGACGTCGTAGGTGACCGCGTCGAGCTTGCCGGTGAAGGTGAACGGCGCCTCGTAGGCGGTCGTGACGACCGAGCCGTCATCGCGGCCGCACGTCAGCCCCTCCGTGATGCCGATGTTCACCGGGATCGTGACCGGGAGCTCGGCCTCGCCGGCGAGCTTGCCGTCGACGTAGAGCTGGGCCTTGCCGGGCGTGCCCTTGCCGTGGGCGATGTCGGGCGCGCCGGTCGGCTCGAACTCGAACCGGAGCTCGTGCCGTCCGGCCGGGAGCGCGGCGTCGGTCTCGACGCGGAACTCCTGGACCCCGAGGTAGTTGTACGCGTAGTGGAGCTTCTCGTCCTTGACGTACAGCGAATAGCCACCGGATGAACCACCCTGCGCGACGAGGACACCCTCCAGACCATCCTCGATATCCACGTTCGCGGTGATGCTGTGTGGCCGATTCAGGATCTGCGGTGCGGAGTTGTTCGAGACCGTCGAGGTGTGTGGGTGATAGACGTAGCGCTCGCGGGCCTCCGTGATGTGGGGGCGCTCCTCGGCGAGGCGCGCGGTGCCGCGACTGTCGATCGGTAGCACCTGGTACCTGCCGGCCTCGACGTACCACATCGCGATCAACTCGATGAGCTGGGGCCGATTCTGCTCGGCGAGGTTCGCCGTCTCCGCGCAGTCCTCGTCGACGTGGTACAGCTCCCAGCCGTGGGCGTCGAGCTCGCGGAGCTTGGCCTCATCGACCGCCAGCTCGCCGAACCCGACGCCGGCCTGCGCGAACGACGGTCCGGGGACCGGACAGACCGCGCGCCAGCCGTTGTGATAGATGGCGCGGTGACCCATCATCTCGAAGTACTGCGTGCGGTGCTTCGACGGGGCGGCGCCGTCATCGAACGTGTGCGCGAACGAGACGCCCTCGATCGGTGACTGGGTGACACCATGGATCTGCGCCGGCGGTGCAACGCCCAGCGCGTCGAGCACCGTCGGCACCATGTCGATGAGGTGCGCGTACTGCGTGCGCACCTCGCCGCGCGCCTTGATCCCGGCCGGCCAGTGCACGACGAACGGGTCGGTCGCACCGCCGCGGTAGGTCTCGCGCTTCCAGCGCCGGAACGGCGTGTCGCCCGCCCACGCCCAGCCCCACGGGTAGTGGTTGAAGTGGTCGGGGCCGCCGAGCTCGTCGTACGCCTTCAGGTTCTCCTCGAGCGTCTCGGGCACGTTGTTGAAGAACAGGTTCTCGTTGATCGATCCGTGCGGTCCGCCCTCGGCGCTGGCGCCGTTGTCACTGACCACCATCACGAGCGTGTTGTCGAGCTCGCCGGTGGTCGCGAGGTGATCGAGGAGCCGGCCGATCTGGTGGTCGGTGTGCTCGAGGAACGCGGCGAACACCTCCATCATCCGGGCGTAGAGCCGCTTCTCGTCCGCGGAGCAAGCGCTCCAGGCTTTGACGTCGGGATCGCGCGCCGACAGCGTCGTGTTCGGCGGCACGAGCCCGAGCTCGAGCTGGCGCGCGAACACCTTCTCGCGGTACGCGTCCCAGCCGTCGTCGAACATCCCCGCGTACTTCTCGATCCACGCCCTCGGCACCTGATGGGGAGCGTGTCCCGCGCCCGTGCAGAAGTGCATGAAGAACGGCTTGTCGGGCGCGATCTGCTTGGCGTCGGCGATGAACTCGATCGCGCGGTCGGCGAGGTCCTCGGTGAGGTGGTAGCCCTGCGCCGGTGTCCGCGGCGGCGTGACCTGGTGATTGTCGTAGACGAGATCTGGATAGTATTGATGGGTATCGCCGCCCAGAAAGCCGTAGAAGCGGTCGAAGCCTCGGCCGAGCGGCCAGCGATCGTACGGACCGGCGGCGGTGCACTGCTCGGCCGGGGTGAGGTGCCACTTGCCGACGGCGAACGTGTTGTAGCCGTGGCCGCGCAGGATCTCCGACAAGAAGCCGTTCTCGAACGGGATGAGCCCGTTCGAGCCGGGGTAGCCGGTCGATCCCTCGGTGATGCACGACATCGCATTCGAGTGATGGTTGCGACCGGTGATCATGCAGGAGCGACTCGGCGAGCACAGCGCGGTCGTGTGCATGTTCGCGTAGCGCAGCCCGTTCGCGGCGAGGCGGTCGATGTTCGGCGTCCGGATCGGCGCGCCGTAGCATCCGAGCTGACCGAAGCCGACGTCGTCGAGGACGATGTACAGCACGTTGGGCGCGCCCCGCCTGGCGCGCAGCGGTTGCGGCCAGGCGGGTTCGGACTCTGCAAACGTCCGCCCGATGACGCCGGGGAACGCCGTACCCGGCGGGTATTCCTTGAGGGACATGTTCGATCTCCTTGCCCTCGATGAAGCAAGGCCGAGACCGGCGGGAGGGATCACCCGGCCTGCATGGTGTAGCTCAGCGCGAGCAGGAGCAACGCGTAGCCGATCGCGCCGAGCACGAATGCGAGGAACCGACCTTCGCGGCGCCCGGGGAGCTCGTCCTTCAGCACATTCAGGATGATGCTCCCGGAGAGCAGCCCGAGGAGCACGACGACGACCGCCGGCGGGGGCCGCGTCGCGAGGGCGATCGCCCAGCCCACCACGATCGCGGCGGCGAGCAGCCAGCGCCCGAAGCGCGTATAGGCGCGGCCGTACTCGACCTGCAGGCCGTGGTCGTTGACCAGGAAGTGCGCGCCGAACGCGATCACCGCGAGGATCAACGTGGGGACGTTGGTGACGCGCAGCGCGAGCCCGCCGACGAGCAGGTTGTAGAGCGCGAACGAGCCGGTGTGCAGCCAGAAGCGCGCGCGCTGCTCGCCGGGATGCGCGGTCGCGCGGTCGAGCCCGAGCGCGAGGAGCACGCCGACGAGCGCGGCGAGGTAGACGTGACTCTGGAGCCAGACCAGCGACCGCACCGGTCGTGCCTCGAGGAATCGCGCCTGGGTCTCGGCCAGCTCGGGCAGGAGGTGGACGAACACGTAGGCGACCGCCAGGCCGCTCGCCACCGAGAGCCAGGTCGGCCGCTCGAGGACGCCGCGGTGGAGCAACCCCGCGGTGACGTGGAGCGTCGCCACGATCGAAACGCCGATCAGGGACAGCATCGTCGACGAGGTCATCGCTCGCCTCGGCTCCGTACGGCGATGGCCCGAGCCGCTACGACGCGGCGACGGCGAGCGCTAGCTTGCCGATGTGGTGGCGCTGGACGTCGCGCAGCGCCTGGGCCGCGGCGTGGAGCGGGTAGGTGCGCGACAGCTCGACGTGGAACGGCCCCTGCGCGATCAGCTCGTTGAGGCGCTGGAAGGCCGCGGGCGAGCCCGCGCCGTCGTAGACCTTGTGCTCGACGCCGCGCGAGGCGACGGGCGCCGGATCGACGCCGTTCGGCGAGGCGATGATGCCGCCGCGCCGGACGAGCGCCAGCTCCTCTTCCCAGCCGTCGCCGCCGGTGAACACGAGGGCGCCGTCGAAGCCGTCGGGTGCGAAGCCGCGCAGCCGGCCGGCGAGCGCGCGCTTGTGGCCCTCGGCTGCGTCGTCGGCGCCGAGCTTGCGCACGAGCGCGACGCCGTCGTCCTGCGAGGCGATCGCGAACACCTTCAGGCCGAGGCGCTTCGCGAGCTGGACGGCGACGTGCCCGACGCCGCCGCTCGCGCCGATGATCATGATGCGGTCGTCCTCCTCGAGGCCGAGCTGCTCGAGCCCCTGGAGCGCCGTGATGCCCGAGACGGCGAGCGCGCCCGCCTCGTCGAACGACAGCGTCTCCGGGATCGCGGCGAGGTTCTCCTCGTCGACCGCGGCGTACTCGGCGAAGAAGCCGCCCTTCGGGTTGCCGAACCCCCAGCCGTACACGTGGTCGCCGACCTCGAACCGCTGCACGCTGCCGCCGACCGCGACGATCGTGCCGGCGCCGTCGGAGCCGATCACGCGAGGAAATCGGATCTCGGTGTCCTGGAACGACCCGTCCACGAGCTCCGGATCCCACGTTCCGACGCCGGCCGTCGCGACCTGCACGAGGACCTGGTCGTCACCGAGATCCGGAACCGGCACGGTCTCGACGTGGACGACCTCGGGGGGACCGAACTCGTCCATCGCCGCCGCTCGCATCTGTGTTGGAATCTGCGCTTCCGCCATGGGGACCTCCTACCTGCGTGCTGCAAGCGGGGGACCCACGCGCCGGCAGGTCGATCGTCGCCAGGATCTCGGAGGCCCGCCGCGCGTGGTACGCCGGGGTGGACGATGAGTCTGCGCAAGGTGATCGCGAGCGGTGCGAACGTGCATCCCCCGAGCTGGCTCCCCGACAACCTCTGCTACGAGACGATCATGGGCTCGGTCGCGTACGGCGTGTCGTCGGACACGAGCGACACCGACGTCCACGGCATCTGCCTGCCGCCGAAGGACGTCGTGTTCCCGCACCTCGCGGGCGAGATCGTCGGCTTCGGCACGCCGGTCGAGCGCTTCGAGGGCTGGCAGGAGCACCACGTCGCCGCCGAGGGCAAGACCTGGGACTTCCACATCCTCGGCATCGTGAAGTTCTTCCAGCTCGCGATGGAGAACAACCCGAACATCATCGACTCGCTGTTCACGCCGCGGCGCTGCGTGCTGTCGTCGACGGCGGTCGGCGAGTACATCCGCGAGCACCGCACCGACTTCCTCCACAAGGGCGCGTGGCACAAGTTCAAGGGCTACGCATACAGCCAGCTCAACAAGATCAAGACGAAGACACCGTCGGGCAAGCGGGTCGCGCTCGTCGACGCGCACGGCTACGACGTGAAGTTCGCGTACCACGTCGTGCGCCTGCTCCTCGAGGTCGAGCAGATCCTCGTCGCGCGCGACATCGACCTCGAGCGCGATCGCGAACAGCTGAAGGCGATCCGCCGCGGCGAGTGGACGCTCGCGCAGCTCGAGGCATGGGCCGCCGCGAAGGAGAAGGACCTCGAGGCGCTCTACCACGCCAGCACCGTCCCCTACGGGCCCGACGAGGCGCTCCTCCGGCGCCACCTCATGCACTGCCTCGAGGCCCACTACGGCGACCTCTCGAAGGCCGTCGCGCAACCCGACGAGGCGGCGCAGCTCCTCCGCGAGATCGCGAAGCTGACCGCGCGCTACCGCTGAGCTACTGGATCACGGTGCCGGGCTGCGACGCCTCGACCGACCACTGGAAGTTGTCGATGATCGCGACGGAGTCGTAGAGCCCGTCGCTCGTGTCCCACAGCGCGATGCGGAGCGTGATCGTCTCGCCGCCGACGACGTTGCCGCTCGTGACGAGCCAGCCCGTGCCGCCGCCGAGGAGGTTGTTCGCCCCGCAGAAGCCGGGCTGGCCGGCCGCGAGCGAGTGCCGCGGCGGGTTGGCCTGGTCCATGCCCGTCCCGACGAGGCCGGCCGTGTCGAGGCACGTCGAGATGTTGCCGGGGACGGACAGCGACGCGCAGCCCGTCGGGCCGTTCGCGCACTGCGTGAACAGGCCGGTGTTGCCGAACGCGAGGTTCACGCCGACGGGATAGACCTGCCCGGCGCCGTCCTTGTAGAAGGCGAGGTTCTTGTCGGCCGGGTTCGGCGGCGAGCCCGCGAACGTCGAGTCGAGCAGCACGACGAAGAAGTCGTTGAACGGGCTGCACGTCCACTCCGGGTACTCGGAGCTGAGGAAGTTCATCGAGAAGCTGAAGCTGCGCGCGTTGGTCGGCGCGCGGATCTTCAGCTGCAGCATGACGGGGTCGTTCGCCGAGTTGCCCGACGGCGCGGGGCAGCCGGGCGCGTTCGGCAGCGCGCCGGCGTGCGCCGCGAGGAAGTCCGCCGGGAAGCCGCTCGTCGTGCCGATCGCGGGGCCCGTCTGGAAGTTGACGAAGTTCGGCAACGTCTGACCCTGCGCCGCGGCGGAGCCCGTCGACAGCACGGCGAAGGCGTTGCCGCCCTGCACGGTGGTGCCGCCGAACGCGGGGCGGATCGAGTGCTGGATCGCGTTGGGCACGCCGGTGCCGTCGGCGCGCAGGAGCTGAGCGCTGATCACGCCCCACTTCGCGTCGTTCGGGCCCGCCGTCTGGCACAGGTCCATCGCCTTCGCGTAGTCCATGGCCGCCGTCGAGTTCGACGCCAGGCCCATGTCGCACGTCGCGGCGACGGCGTTGTCGACGATGCCGTCGCAGTCGTCGTCGAGCTGGTTGCCTGCGACCTCGAACGCACCCGGGTTCACGAGCGCCGGCGTCTCGCAGCCCTGGTTCGGGTTATCGCAGCAGTCGCCCTGGCACGTCGTGAAGCCGTCGCCGTCGGCGTCGAGCTCCTCGTCGACCATGTTGTTGCAGTCATCGTCGATGCCGTTCGCGCAGATCTCCGCGCGCGGCACGACCTCACCGTTGCACGCACCCCAGAGCCCGTCGGGCGTGCACGTGCGTGTACCGGATTTGCACGCACCGACACCGTCGGTGCCGAGGGGCCCCGTGTAGCAGCTCTCGACGGCGCCGGCGACGCACACCGGCGTCACGCAGCCGGGCTCCGTGCACGCCGCATCGGGTGAGTTTCCTCGCTGCGTCGGCCCGCATGCGATCAACAACGAAGCTGTAAGCCAGAGAGCCCTCATGCGGCCATGCTCCCACCGAGCGGCACGACCGACAACGACGAGTTCGTCACCGATCGTGACGGATCGCGACCGACCGCGCGCACCTGGTCGTACATCGGCGCGGGCTGCGCTACATCGCGCGAGCGCGCCGGCGACCCACCTCGATCGTGATCTCGGGCCGCAGCTCCGCGCATCGGCGCCGGCGGATCAGCGGCGGCTCGGTCGCGATCTCGGCGGCAAGCACGACACGGCGCTCATCGGCGCCGGCGGATCAGCGCTGGACGACGCGGCTCGGTCGTCGGCGGCGAGCACGCGGCGCTCATCGGTGCCAGCGGATCAGCGCTGGACGACGCGGCTCGGAGTGGCCGCCTCGGCGGCGGTGCCGACCGAGGTGATGCCGATCGCCACCGCGAGGACGACGAAGGCGGCGAAGATGGCGTCGCGGACGCGAGTGCTGCGCTGGCGGGTCGCGATGGTCTCGAGGCGGTTCGTCATGGTGACCTCGACATCATCAAGGCGCGTACCACCTCGGACCTCCCGGATCTCGGTGGGTTACGCGCTGCCTCGGCGGCGCGGGGCTGTCGCACCGGGCGTCGCAGGACACCGTCTCACCCGCCGACGAGGACCTCGCTACGGCCGCCGCCGCGCTGGACGACGCGGACGTGCGCGCCGACGCGCTCGACCAGCGCCGGGACGTGCGAGATCACGCCGACCTGGCGGCCGGTCGCCTGCAGGGCATCGAGCACGGACAGCGCGCCGTCGAGGGTCGCCGGGTCGAGCGTGCCGAAGCCCTCGTCGATGAGCAGCGTGCGCACGCGGACGTCGTGCGCCGACATCGACGACAGGCCGAGCGCGAGCGCGAGCGACACGAGGAAGCTCTCGCCGCCGGACAGGCTCTGCACGGAGCGCACCTCCGATCCGAGGTCGCGATCGATCACCTGGAGCTCGAGGTCGTGGCGCGGGACGCGCTCGAGCTGGTAGCGCGGCGCGAGCTCGTCGAGGTGCGCGTTCGCGACGGCGAGCAGCCCGTCGAGCGTGAGGCTCTGCGCGAAGCTGCGGAACAGCTTGCCGTCGTGCGAGCCGATCACCTCGCCGAGGATGCGGTCGATCGCAGCGTCGGACTCGTGCCCGGCGAGCGTCGCGATCGCCGCGGCCCTGCGCTCGCGCGCATCGGCATCCGCCGCGAGCGCCGCGACCAGCTTCGCGACCTGATCGCCGGCGCCGCTCGCCACCTCCGCGAGCTGCGCCACGGTCGCCGCCGCCAGCACCGCCGTCCTCGCCCACGCGTCCGCCCAGGTCGCGGCGTCGCTGTGGTGTGCGGCGCCGCCGCCGTCGGCGATGCGCGGCACGTCGACCGGCGCGGGGCGCAGGATGTCGAGCGTGGGGCGGAGCGCATCGTGCTCGGCGAGGAGCCGCAGCCGCTCGTTGACGACCGCGAGCGCCGCCTCGCGCACGCGATCGACCGAGGCGAGCCGCTGCGCGAGGGCCTCGATGCGGCCCGGATCGCTCGCGAGCAGCCGGCGCAGCTCGCCGTCGTCGAACCCCGCCTGCGCGCGCGCGGCCGCGAGTCGCTCGGCGGCCGCGCCGAGCTCGACCGCGAGCTCGCTCTGCCGGCGCTGCCGATCGTCGCGGCGTGCGGCGTGCTCGTGCGACGCGCGCTCGACCTCGCGCGCCTCCGCCTCGACGTGCGCGATCGCCGCCCGCAGCCCCGCCTCTGCCTCCGCCACATGTTCCCCGCGCGCCGCGAACGCCGTCGCCAGCGCCCGCATCGCATCGCGCGTCCGCGCGCGCTGCGCGACGTCTGCCGCGAGCGCCGTCCCCTCGCTGCGCGGCCTCGACGGCCCCGAGCCCGCGGCGAGGCGCGCGTCGCCCTGGCTCGACGGACCCGAGCCCTCGGCGAGGCGCTCGACCTGCTCGACCTCGCCGACAGGCGTCGGTAGCGAAGCCACGGCGCTCGGCGCCGTCGCGCGGTCGAGGCCCGCGTCGGTCGCAACGTCGGCAGCAGCACGTCGCTTGCGCGGCTTGCGGGCGCCGCCCCGCTCGGCCGGAGCGTCGCCGGCAGCTGCCGCCAGGTGGGGCTCGGCGACGGCGACGGCCGTCGGTGGAGGGGCGCTGTGCGAGCGAAGGTGAGCTTCCGCGGCGACCGCCGGCGCGGCGACGGCGTCGACGGCGGCCGGTGGAGGGGCGCCGTGCGAGCCGAGGTGGGCTTCCGCGGCGGCCGCTGGGGGATGGGCGCCGTGCGAGCCGAGGTGGGCTTCCGCGGCGGCCGCCGGTGGACGGGCGGCGTGGGAGCGGAGGTGGGCCTCTGCGGCGACGAGGGCGCGGTCGGCGGGCGGGAGCTTGGTGGGGGGCGGGAGGGCGGCGGACCAGCGGGAGATCGCGGTGTCGAGGTGGGTGGAGAGCTCGGCGAGGCGATCGATGCGGCCCGTGCGCTCGCCGCGGACGCGGCCGATCGAGGCGACGAGCTCGGCGAGCTGGCGGTCGCGCTCGGCGAGGTGGGTCTGCAGCTCGGCGACGGTGGTGTGGGCGGCCTGGACCTCGGCCTGGGCCTCGGCCGCGGCCTTCGCGGCCGTCTCGGCGTGGTGGCGCGCGAGGCGCGCGGCCTCGAGGCGGCTCTTCGCATCGGCCTCGCGCTCGGTCGCGACCTGCTCGGCGGCGGCGGTCGACGGATCCTCGACGAGGACGAGCTCGCCGAGCGCGGCGAGCTGCTCGCGCCACGTGCCGATCGCCGACCCGGCCGTCGCGACGACGGTCGCGCGGTGCTTCTCGAGCCGCGCCTGCTCGCGCTGGCGGTGCTGCGCCCGCGCGGCGAGCGCCGCGAGCGAGGCCGTCGCGGCGTCGAGGCGGTCGCCGATCTCGCGCAGGCGCGCCTCGGCGTCGCGGATCACGGCGTCGAACGAGCCGCGGTCGCGCCACGGGTGCGCGGTCGCGCCGCACAGCGGGCACGGATCGCCGTCGCGCAGCTCGGCGCGCGCGTGCTCGTAGCCGGCGGCCCGGCGCAGGTCGTCGAGGACGCGCGTGCGCTCGGCGCGGATCGCGGTGTCGGTCGCGAAGCTCGCCGCGAGCGCGCCGCGCTGTTCGCCGTCGGCGCGGGTCGCGGCCTCGAGCTCGCGCAGCTGGAGATCGAGCTCGGCGCGCGCCGTCACCGCCTGGCGCGCGGCGCTCGCGATCGCGACGAGCCGCTCGACCTCGACGAGGTGATCGCGCGCCTGGTCCTCCTTGCGGCGCGCCGCATCGAGGGACAGGCCGCGCCGCTGCTGCGCGGCGGCCGCGCGCCGCTGCGCCTCGGCGAGCCGCCCGGTCGCCGCCCGCAGCTCGACGACGAGCGCCTCGCGCATCGCCGCGAGCTGGCCGCGCTGCGCCGCGTGCCCCGCGAGCACGCGATCCAGCCCGAGCGTCGCCTCGGTCACCGACGCATGCTCCGCGAACCGCGCATCGAGCTCCGGCCACGCCGCGACCTCCACCGCGAGCCCGGCGCGATCCCCGAGCCACGCCGCGTCCCCCAGCACGGCCTTCGCCCCCGCCCCGATCGAGGCGGTGGCGATCTCTCGCGCGCTTCGCGCTTTCTGCGTCTCCAGCACGGCCTCGCCCCTGATCTCTGATCGAGTGGCGATCCCGAGCCACGCCGCGTCCCCCAGCACGGCCTTCGCCCCGACCCCATCGAGGCGCGTGCGCGATCCCCGCGACGGGGCGCTCGAGGGCGCGCGCGGCGACAAAGTTCCCGCGCGGCGTGGATCGGTCGAGGAGGGCGGCGAGCTGGAGTGGCGGGCGTCGGCGACGGTGCGGGCGAGGTCGGTGGCGTGCGCCGCGGCGGTCGCGGCGGCGGCGCCCTCAGACGGCGGCGAGCTGGCGCTCGAGGAGGGCGAGCGCGCCCACGGGTTGCGCGGTGACTTCGGAGGTGAGCGCCCGAGTGTCGAGCCTCGGGGCACAGCGCGCGGTCGCCGCCGCGATCGCGGCGACGGCGAGCGTTCAGGCGATCGCAGGTCGGCGCGGGCGCGGGAGAGGGCGCGGCCGCGCGCCTCGGCCTCGGCGACCCAGCGCGCGGCGGTCTCGGCCTCGCCGAGCCGGGCACGCGCGGCGGCGCGGGCGTCGCGCGCGAACACGAGGTCGAGCTCCGCCGTGGCGCGCGCAGCGTCGTCGAGCACCGGGATCGCGAGCGCAGCGGCGCGGCCGTCGCGCAGGCGCTGCTCTGCGAGCGCGGCCCGCACGTGCGCGGCGATCGACAGGCGCGTGTACACCTGCGTGCCGGTCATGCGCTCGAGCAGCTCGCTGCGGTCGCGCCCGTCGGCGCGCAGGAACGCGGCGAACTCGCCCTGCGCGAGCAGCGCGGAGCGCCGGAACTGATCGAACGTGAGCCCGAGGCGCGACGCGATCGCGCGCAGCGTCTCGGTCTTCGTGCCGCCGAGGCGCTCGCACGCGCCGTCGAGCGCGACCAGCGAGATCTGCTGGTCCTGCAGCGTGCCGTCGGTCTGGTTGCGCGCGCGGCGCACCGACCAGCGCGCGCGGTACCGCCGCAGGTCGCCGCTCTCGAAGTCGACCTCCGCCCAGCCAGCCGCGGCCCCGCGGCGCAGCAGCGTGCGGGCGTCCTGCGCGCCGAGCGCGCCCGGGTCGTCGGCGCCGCGCCCGACGACGACGCGGCTGTGGTTCGTGAGCCGCGGCGTGCGATCGAACAGCGCCACGCACAGCGCGTCGAGCAGCGTGCTCTTGCCCGCGCCGGTGTTGCCGACGATCGCGAACACGCCCGCCTCGCCGAGCGCACCGCGCGCGAGATCGATCTCGAACTCGCCGGCGAGGCTCGCGAGGTTGCAGCCGCGGATCGCGAGGATCCTCATGACACGAACGCCTCCGCGGGCTCCTCCGGCGGCGCCGCCGGATCCGCGAGGTCGCCGCGCACCTCGGCGAGCAGCCGGTCGAACGCCGCGAGCACCGCGGCGTCGGGCGGCTCCGCGTGATCGCGCGCCCACAGCCGCACGAACACCTCGCGCGGATCCAGCTCCGCGAGCCGCCGCGCCGGCCCGATCCGGTCCGCGAGCGCCGCGTGATCGCCCGTGGTCTCGACGCCGATCCGCACGAGCCGCGCGCGCTTGCCCTCGAGCGCCGCCTCGACCAGCGCACGCAGCCGCGGTTCGGGGCGCTCGAGCGCGACCACCACCTCGAGGTACGGCCGCGCCGGATCCGCCGCGGCCTCGCCGAGCGGCGGCAGCGCCGACAGCGCCGCGAGCACCGCCGGCAGCGGCGCCGCGCCGCGCTTGGGCACGCGCACGATCTCCACCGCCCGCGGGATCGGGACCGCGCGGATCTCGACGGCGCGATCGCCCGCGAAGTCGGCGACCACCACCTGGTGGCGGTAGCTTGCCTCGTCGAGCGCGAGCGGGATCGGCGCGCCCGCGTAGCGGATCGTCTCGCGCCCCACGCGCTGCGCGCGGTGCACGTGGCCGAGCGCCACGTACGAGAGGTCGTCGGGGAACAGGCGCAGGGGCGCCGACTCCTGCCCGCCGACCGACACGCGCCGCTCGCTCAGGAACTGCGCGTCCGCACCCGCGACATAGAGGTGGCCGGTCGCGATCAGCGCCTGGTGCCGCCCGCGCCGCGCGCGCGCCCCCGCGAGCACCTCACCATAGACGGCCTCGAGCGCATCATCCTGCGCGCCCAGGTCGACCGGGCGCAGGAACGGCACCGCCGCCACCAGGCCGCGCCCCGCCGCGACCGGGATCAGCACGCGCTCGAGATCGATCGCGCCGTCCGCGCGCCGCGGCAGGCTGCCGATGACGTGCACGCCGAGCTCGCGCAGCACCGACGACGACGCGCCGAGCCGCGCCGGGGAGTCGTGGTTCCCCGCGATCGCGATGATCTCCATCGGATGGGCGCGCCGCGCCGCCGCGAGGAACTCGAACCACATGCGCTCGGCGCTCGCGGTCGGCGTCGCGCTGTCGAACACGTCCCCCGTGATCAGCAGGACATCGGGAGCTTCGCGCACGCACGTCGCGAGCAGCCACGCGAGGAACGCCTGGTGCTCGTGATCGCGCGCGACCTCTCCCCGGAGCGTGTGCCCGAGGTGCCAGTCCGACGTGTGCAGGATCCGCATACGCGCAGACCATGCCAGAGGGGTCTGATCATCTATTCAGTGGTGGAGATCTCCCCCGGAGATCTCACTCGGGCTTGCCCTGCACCTCGCGGAGGAACGCTTCCTCCGTGGCGCTGAGCGGGCGGCCCTTCAGGCGCTCGAGCTCGTCGCGCGACAGGCCGCCGACGCGCTGGCGATGCCGCGCCATCGCGACGTGGGCGCGCGCCATCGAAGCCAGCACGTCCTCGAACGTCTCGAACGTCACCGGCGATCGCTCCGGGTGCTTGCGCAGGAGCTCGCGGATGCGGCCCTCGTGCGTCGCGATGATCTCGAGGATCGGCGTCGCGAGCGGCATCCGCTCGACACGCGCCTCGGGCGGCGGCTCGAGCCGGTCGACGCCGTGCGTGTTGCTCGTGACGACGAACGTCCCCTGGACCTCGCTGACCAGCTCGACGACGCGCAGGTGGCGCGGGAACAGCTGCACGAGCTGCAGCAGCGAGACCACGACGCCGCGCGGGTGCAGGTGGTACGCGCTCGCGCGGATCATCCCGCCGGCGTCGACGAACAGCCGCAGGAACGTGCGGTTCTGCGGATAGATGCGCGACATCGTCAGGTCCTCGACGTCGGCGAGCCAGCGATAGCCCTTCGCCTCGAGGTCGGTGCGCGCGCGGTCGTAGAACTCGAGGTCCGCCTCGGGAAACGCCGCGGGCATGACGCGCACGAGCTCGTGCGGCTCGCCGTAGACGGCGTCGAGCCGCTGGCGCAGGACCGCCCCGCCGAACCCGCGCGGGCGCCGCATGCCGAGCGCGACCGCGACGACGAGCCACAAGCCCATCATGAGGAAGAACACTTCCACGCCCGCACTATGCCATGTGCGGCGCGCCCGGGCGGCCGCGGAAGGTAGAGTGCGCGCGTGCCGATCCGGTTCGAAGACGTCCTCGCAGCCCGCCGCTGCCTCGCGCCGCACCTCCCGACGACTCCGCTGCGCTCGTACCGCGAGCTCGACGAGGCGACCGGCGTGCGCGTCCTCGTGAAGCACGAGAACCACCTGCCGACGAACGCGTTCAAGGCGCGCAACACGATGTCGTTCCTGACCGCGCTGCCCGCCGAGCAGCGCGCCCGCGGCGTCGTCGCGGCGACGCGCGGCAACCACGGCGCCGGGCTCGCGTGGGCGGGCGCGCGCCTCGGCGTGCCGGTCACGATCTGCGTGCCGCACGGCAACAACCCCGAGAAGAACGCCGCGATCCGCGGCCACGGGGCGGAGCTCGTCGAGGCCGGCCGCGACTACGACGAGGCGGTCACCGTCGCCGAGCGCCTCGTGCGGGAGCGCGGCCTCGTGATGGCGCACTCGACGAACGATGCGAACGTCGTCGCCGGCGCGGCGACGCTGTCCGTCGAGATCTGCGAGCAGGCCGAGCAGCTCGACGCGATCGTCGTCGCCGTCGGCGGCGGCTCGCAGGCGGTCGGCGCGATCGTCGCGACGCGCGCGCTGCGCCCGGGCGTGCGCGTGTACGGCGTGCAGGCGCGCAACGCATCCGCGATCCACGACTCGTGGCACGGCGGCGCGCGCGTCACGACCGAGCGCGCCGACACGTTCGCCGACGGGCTCGCCACGCGCGCGACGTACGACCTCACGTGGCCGGCGCTGCGCGAGGGCCTCGCCGGCTTCGTCGCCGTCACCGAGGCCGAGCTCGGCGCCGCGGTGCGCCTGATGATCCGCGCGACGCACAACCTCGTCGAGGGCGCCGGCGCCGCCGGGCTCGCCGGCCTCGTGCAGCTGCGCGAGCAGCTCGCCGGCCAGACCGTCGCGGTCGTGCTGTCGGGCGCGAACATCGACGCGCCGACCTTGTCGCGCGTGCTCGCGGGCGAGCTGTAGCCGCCTACGGCCTGGTCAGGAACTTGTCGCGCACGAACCGCGCGAGCGTCTTCTTCATGATCGCGAGCTCGTCGTCGTGGAACGTGCGCTGCTCGGGCGGCGGTTCCTTGCGGTCGGATTTGTTCATGATGCTGATCGCGTGCGTCGAGTGCGGCAGGCCGAACACGTGGCCGAGCTCGTGGGCGAGCGTGCGCTCGCGCGCCATCGTCGACAGGATCACGTAGACCTTGCCGTTCGGGCGCCACGTGACGCCGTAGGCGATCTGGCCGGCCTCGTCGATGTCGTCGAGCTGACCGGTGATGAACACGTGGATCACGGTGCCGGTCACCTTCGGCGCGAAGCTGTTGCGCTCGGGGACATCCTCGACGCGCGCGGCGGATGCCGGCAGCGTGCCGACCGTGCCCGCGAGCTGCCAGGCGACGTCGATCGCGGCGAAGTGGCGGTTCGCCTGCGCGAGCTGCGCGGCGAGCCACTCGGTCGTCGTGATCGGCTTGCCGTCGACGACGGGCACGTGGATCGTGATGCCGAAGCAGTGCGCGCGCGCCGCCTCGCAGGTGGGGAGGCCCTTCGCCAGATCCTGGACGTCGTCGGCGCGCGCGGCCCCCGCGAGCGCGACCAGGATCACCACCGCAACGGCCGTGCGCATGCGTGCGAAGCATACTGTACGATCCCGGACGATGCGCCGCCCGGGGGAGGTCGAGATCGGCACCGAGCCGACCCTCGTGCCTCCCGACGTCACGGTGCGCAACAACGCGGACGCCGCCTGTGGCCGCTCGCGCCGCCGCCCGCGCCGCCGTCGGGCGAGGGCCTCGCCGCGTGGCTCGCGGAGCGCACGAACGTCGAGGTCGCGCCGCCCTAACCGATCGCGTGGACGGCCTCGAGGAGGACGACCCCGGCGGCGAACGTCGCGCGCGCACTCACCGAGACGACGACGTTGCGCCCGGCGGCGACGTACATCCCGCCGAGGCCGGCGCCGAACACGAACGCGCCCGCGCGCGCCGCGAGGTCGCCGGGAGTCACGAGGGCCTCGGCGAGCGCACCGCCGGCGATCGCGGCGGCCGCGCGATCCGGCACCAGCTCGAGGAGGCGCTCGACGACCCAGCCGCGCAGCGCGAGCTCGTACGCGAGCGCCGCGACGGCGACCTGCAGCGCGACGACGGCGAGCCGCGCCCCGCTCCCGCGCACGATCGGATGCTCGGACCACTCGATCGCGCGCCCGGCGACGCCCTCGAGGAGCGGCGTCCCGGCGACGACCGCGATCGCGAGCGCGGCGGCGCCGGCGAGCGCGCCCAGCGAGGCCGCGCCGGCCGGCGCGTGCGCGACGTCGGCCCAGCTCCGCCCGCGCACGTAGCGCGACAGCGTCGCGACGACGACGAGCGGCAGCGCGAGCGGCAGCTGCTCCGGCCACGGGATCAGCGCGATCCCGACGAGCGCGAGCGCCTCGACGGGCAGGAGGCCGCGGAGCTGTCTCGTCACCTCGGAGCTACGTTAGCCGACACCACGGGTCACGCGGACCTTGGATTGCCAAGTCCGCGGAAATGCGTGCAACTCGGCCGTACGTCAAGCTGTCGCCCTGGACATGAAGACGCTCGCACTCGTTCCCGTTTTCCTGCTCGCGGCGGGCCATGCCTCGGCCGAGCCGACGCAGAAGGAGCTCGAGGCCCGCAAGGCCTCGCTCGAGGAGAAGCTGAAGGGTCAGGGCTTCACCGTGATGATCGAGGCGCCGTTCGTCGTCATCGGCGACGAGGGGCCGGCGATGGTGAAGCACCGCGCGACCGGCTTCCTGCGCTGGACCGTCGGCCTCCTCGAGAAGGACTACTTCACCAAGCGCCCCGACAAGCTGATCGAGGTGTGGCTGTTCGGCAACGAGAAGACCTACCGCAAGGGCGCGAAGAAGTTCTTCAACGACGAGCCCGACACGCCGTACGGCTACTACTCGCCGAGCGCCGACGCGCTGATCATGAACATCGGGCCGGGCGCCGGCACGCTGTCGCACGAGCTCGTGCACCCGTACATCGAGGCGAACTTCCCGAGCGCGCCGGCGTGGTTCAACGAGGGCCTGGCGTCGCTGTACGAGCGCCCCGTCGAGAAGGCGGGGCACATCGTCGGCCTCGCGAACTGGCGCCTGCCGAACCTCAAGCGGCAGATCAACGAGAAGAAGCTGCCGGCGCTGCCGGTCATGCTCGGCACCTCGCGCAGCGAGTTCTACAACGCGAGCTTCGACTCGTACGCCTACGCGCGCTACCTGCTGATGTACCTGCAGGAGCAGGGCAAGCTGCACGCCTTCTACAAGAAGTTCCTCGCCGACAAGAAGGACCTCACGGGCCAGACCGCGCTCGAGGCGGTGCTCGGCACGGACGTCGCCACGTTCGAGCCGACCTGGCGCAAGTGGGTGCTCGCGCTGCAGACCGACGGACACTAGGGCGGCGTCGTCGCCGTCGCGGCGCGCGACCGGCGCAGCCACAGCGCGAGCTCGATCGCGGCGACCGCGAGCAGCGTGTAGCCGACCGTCGGCAGCAGCCAGCCGAGCGCGGCGAGCAGCGCGAGGAGGCCCCACGCCGTGCGGCCCGCGCGCGGCGGCGCACCGAACCGGCCCGCGGGGCGGCGCTTCCACCACATCCACGGCCCGGTCACGCACAGCGCGGCGAGCACGAGCGCGGCCGCGCACGCCGCGATCCGGCCCGGCAGCCCGAGCACCGCGCCGACGTGGATCGCGTACGCGAGGCTGTCGAGCTTGCCGAACATCGTGCGGTCGTCCCAGCCGAGGCGCGCGAGCTCGGTCCCGGCGTACGCGTCGATCCACGCCGACCACGCCCGCGCGGGCGCCTCGGCGCGGTCGTCGTAGACGAGGAACGCGTACGCGCCGTCGGCGGTCGCCGGCGGCTGCGCGTAGATCGCGAGCGGCGCGGTCGCGGGGTCGAGCCCGGCGGCGGCCAGCGCGGCGTCGAGGCCGATCGGCCGCGCCCCGGCGGGTGGCGGCGCCGACGGAGGCGGGTGCTCCCACGTCTCGTGGACGGCGTCCTCGGTGAGCGGGTGCCAGCGGTCGTGGCCCGCGAGCGCCGTCCACATGAGGCCGGTCGCGGCGATCGCGAGCAGCACCGGCAGCGCGTACACGCCCGCGACGGCGTGCAGGTCGCGCAGCCACTGCCGCCCCGCGAGCCGGCGGCGCGGCCACCACACGCCGCCGCCGCGCCGCTTGCCGCGCGGCCACCACAGCACCGCGCCCGACAGCATGAGCAGCACCGCCCACGACGTCGCCCACTCGACGGCGATCCGCCCGGGCTCGCCGAGCAGGAGCTCCCAGTGCAGCCCGAAGATCGTCCCGAACACGCCGCCGTGCGGCGCGCGCTCGCCGAGGACGCGCGCGCGGTACGGGTCGACGAACACCTGCCGCTCGTCGGTGCAGTACGCGACGGCCGCGCGGTCGCGCGCCGGCGGCAGCACGATGCCGGTCACGGCGCAGCGCTCGCCGGCCACCGCGACCACCGCCTCGACGGCGGCGCGCGCCGGCGCCGGCTCGACGACGAGCAACTCCGGGTCGACGATCGGATCGAGCTCGGGCTGGAACGTGTACAGCGCGCCGGTGAGCGCGACGACGAACACGATCGGGCACGCGGCGAGGCCGGCGAGGAAGTGCCAGCGCCAGACGACGCCGTACAGCCGCTCCGCGCTCACGGGTTCAGCCGGTAGAGCCCGTAGAAGTAGCCCGCCATCGTGAAGCGCAGGACCGCCGTGTTCGTCGCGGGATCCGTCTCGTAGACCTGGCTCGACTGCGTGTCGCCGCCCTCGCCGGTGTAGAGCTTGCCGTCGAGCGCGCTGCCCTCGAAGCCGACCGTCGAGAACGGGATGCCCTGGACCTCGACGGCGCGCGGCGGATCGGCGAGCTCGAGGCGCCACAGCTTGTGCGCCGGCACGCTCCAGAACGCGAAGTCGACGGGCTCGACGCCGGGCGGCAGGTGATCCGGGTGGAACATCTTCGCGAACCCGATTCCGCTGCCGTTCGCGGGGGACTCGAGCTCGCCGATCGACTGGCGCCCGCCGGTCAGCGACGGGATCGTGTAGAAGTAGTCCGGGTCGTAGGTCGTCTGGCCCGCCTTGATGCGGAGCAGGCAGTTGTCGGGCGCCGTCTCGCCGCGCGCGTTGGCGAACATGTGGATCGAGTAGGTGCGGCCGTCGCCCATCACGTACAGGTCGCCGGCCTCGTCGAACACGGCGCGGCCGCCGCTCGCGCACCGGTTGTCCTCGGCGACGGCGACGATGCTCTTCGCGACCGGGTCGATGATCGTCGTCGACACGCCGGGGAAGATCCGCCCACCCTCCCAGTCCGCCCAGCGGCCCGGGATGTACACGAGGCCGTCGCGCGCGACCGTCGTCCAGACCTCGACGGAGAAGCCCTCGCGCACGAGGTGCGGCAGGTCGATCTCGCCGGTGATCTCCATCGTCGACGGGTTCCAGATGATCGCGGACGGCACCTCGCTCAGCACGGTGACCGCGGTGTTGTCATCGACGATCGCGTTGCCGTAGTCGATGTACGTGACGCCGGTGTTGAGGAGGCTGAGCCGCCCGGACTCCGCGACCTTGCCGGTGGCGTCGACCGTGTAGCGGACCCAGGTCGGCTCCTCGGCGAGCCCGACGAAGATGTGCGGGCCGTGCGCCATCACGACGCCGTTGCCGGGCAGCTCGATCGCGCGCGCGTTGTCGAACGGGCCGTCGAGCCCGTCGACGACCTGCACGTAGGTCGTGCGCGTGCCCTCGGCATCGATCACGACGGATGCGAGCGCGTAGCTCGTTGCCGTCGTCGGTGGCTGGTGGTCGTCGTCGCCGCAGGCGGCGGCGAGCGACAGCATCGCGAGCGTGGACAGGATGGTCTTCATGGTCATGGTCTCCTCGGCGGAGCTCACAGCTCCGCGGATAACTTCACGAACAGCGCGCGGCCGGGCCGCTGCACGCCGAACGCATCGAAGGCGCGCGCGTCGGTCAGGTTCTGCACCTCGATGGTGGTGACGACGGGCGTCGCGCCGCGCACCGCGTACGTGATGCCGGCGCCGTGCACGAGCTGCGACGGCACGACCTGCTTGAGCTCGCGCAACCCGGAGCTCTCCCACGCGCGGAAGAACGCGTGCACGTAGCGGCTCGACGCGAACAGCGCGAGCTCGTCGCCGCGGCGCGCGACGTCGCGCCGGCGTATCGTCGCGCCGAGCGCCCCGAGCAGCCATGGCCGGTTCGGGATGCGGTCGCCCTCGAACGCGCCGAACGTGCCCTCGCTCGACGCGTTGCGGAGGTCCTGCACGGTCGCCGTGCCCTCGACGCTCAGCCACTCGCCGGGCGCGACCCACCCGGCCGTGCCCTCGATGCCGAGGATGCGCGCGGCGAACACGTTCTGGTAGGTGAAGAAGCGGTCGTCGCCGAGCAGCACGATCATCCGGTCGGCGAGGCGCGCGAACAGGTTCGCCTCGGCGATCGCGCCGCCGGCCTCGAGGCGGAACCCGGCGTTCGCGTTGTGGCTGCGCTCGGGGGCGAGCGCGAGGTTCGGGTGCACGAGGATCCCGTCGCCGAACACCTCGTCGACCGACGGCAGGCGCGTCGCCCACTCGTAGCTGGCCTTCGCGGCGAGCCGCGGCGTCACCCGGTAGCGCACGCCGTCGCCGATCCCGAACCGCTGCGTGCGCTGCGCGACCGGCACGAACAGAAAGCCGGGGCGCACGTCCTCGGCGTCGGTCCACATCGCGTAGTGCTTCGCGAACGCGATGTTCTCGAGGCGATCGCCGAGTGCGCGCACGTCGTGCTCGACGCCGGTGACCACCTGGAGGAGGTCGCGGCGCGCCGACAGCGGGTCGCGCCCGCCGGGGTTCGGATCGAGGAAGTCGGTGCCGCCGCGCAGGACGGCGGTCGGCGCGAGCGTCGCGCGTACGCGCTGGTGCTCGCCGAGGGCGCGCTCGGCGGTGAGGCGCGCGAACGCGCCGGTCTCGCGGATGCGCCGGTACGTCGGGTCGCCCCCCAGCTCGCCGGCGCGGCGGCGCTCGCGCACCTGGTTGCCGAACCAGTCGTAGACGAACGGCGCGCGGTCGTCGAAGTCGATCGCGCGGAGCGCCGCGCCGGCGAGCAGGCGCCCGCGCCACCGGCCGCGCTCGAGCTCGAGGTCGCCGGTGACGCCGCGCGCGGTCTCGCCGTACGTCGCCTCGCCGTACGGCACGGTCATCACCGCGTTGTGCTGGAGCTGCTTGTCGTAGTCGCTCGCGTACAGCCGCACGAGCGCGCGCTTCACCGCGCCGCGGGCGGCGAGCCCGGCCTCGACGCTGCCGCCCGCCGCCGTGTACGCGTCGTGGAAGCGCCGCACGCGCACCGGCTGCAGGCGCCCCTGCGCGTCGGGCGCCTCGACGTCGACGGGGTAGTCGTTCGCGGCGCGGTCGACGAACAGGGCGAGGCCGAGCGCGAGCCCGGTCGCGCCGTCGCGCGCGCGGGCGGTCACCGTCGTGCGGTGCGTGCCGAACGACCCCGTCTGGTACGAGACCGCCGCGCGGTTGACCCACGACGGATCGGTGATGAGGTCGACGGCGCCCCCGAGCGCGTCGGCGCCGAGCGCGATCGGCACGACGCCGCGGTGGACCTCGATGCGCTGCACGAGCTCGACGGGCACGTTCGCGATGCCGAGCCCCCAGCCGGCGAAGTCGAGCGGGACGCCGTCGAGGAAGAACCGGATCTGATCGTCGTACAGCCCGTTGAGCGACAGCCGCGCCGTCGAGCCGAGCCCGCCGGAGCGCCGCACCTGGATGCCCTGCGCGCGCGACAGCACCTCGCCGAGGTCCGCGGTGCGCTCGCGCGCCCGCCGCGTGTCGATCACCGTCACCGCGCGCGCCGACTCGCGGAGCTTCTGCGCGTCGGACTTGTCGACGATCTCGACCCGCTCGGCGGCCCTCAGGATCGCAAGATCGTCGTCATCGATGTCGCCGTCGCCGTCGGCGTCGAACGGCTCGACGTCGTCGCCGGCGCGCGCGGGGGCGGTCGCCGCGACGGCGAACGCGATCCCGCACGTGACTGCTGCGCCTGGCCGCACAGCCGTCTCGTACTATAATTGAAAACGACTTTCAATTTCATTCAACGCCGAGATGCGCCGATCAGGGGATCGCGTCGCACCACGCGAGGCCGCGCGCGATCGCGAAGCCGTGCGGGATCGTGTCGCCGGGCGCGACGTCCCACGGATCGGCGCGGGCGAGCTCCATGCTCTCGCAGGGCAGGGGGCTGCGCGCGATCTCGATGACCTCGATCGCGAGCTGGCCGTCGACGAGCTGCGGCTGGGCGCGCTGGATCTCGACGGGCACGCCGAGCTCGAAGACGTCGGGTGGGTGGCAGGCGGCGGGTGGGCGGCGCGCGGGGCGGCGCTCGTCGCAGCTCCACTCGTGGGCCTTCGCGCGCGTGCTCGCGGCGAGGGCGGGCTTCGCGGTGGCGGTGAGCGCGGCGAGCCCCACCGCGAGCGCTCCCTGGGTCTGTACGCACATCGTGTTCGCGACCTCGCCGGTCCAACGCACCTCACGGGCGATCGCGTCCCGAAAACGCCGCGAGCGGCACGCCCGGAGGAGACGCGCCGCTCGAGGAGCCGTGTGGGTGGAGCGATTACTTCGGGGCGTGGAACGTGAACGGGTAGTTGACCGTGACGTTGCTGCCGTCGCTCGGGGCCGGGAAGGCGATCGACCGGACCGCCGCACCGACGCAGGAGGCCACCTTGCCGTCGAAGCCGTTCGCATCCGCCGTCGTCACCGCGCCGTTCGCGCTGATCATGAACTGCACCATCACCGTGCCCTCGATGCCCGGGCGCGCGAGGAGCTCCGTCTCGTAGCAGTACTTGAACCGCTCGTGGTGGCGCTTGATGTAGCGGCGGATGATGTCCTTGGTGAGGCCGCCGCTGACGTCGCGCGGCTCGAGGAACTTCACGACGGGCACCATCGCCGTGCGGTCGCGGAACACGCCGGGGTGAGCGCCGGACGCCTTCCAGTCGCCGTTGCGACCCCACTTGCCGCCGATCTTGTTCATCGTCGTGTACTGCGCGCCGCCGATGATGCCGCACAGCGCCGGGTCCGACGAGTAGCAGTTGCCGCCGGGGCCGGTGCCGTTGTAGCCGCCGCCGAAGTTGCCGCCGCCCTCGCCGGGCTCGCCGGTGAGGCCGCCCCAGCGGGTCGCATCGTCGAGGCCGACGGTGAGGTCGCCGACGCCGGCGAGCGCCGCGGCCGCGCTGGTGAGCGACTCCGAGCCGAGGATGCCGGCGGTGCGCGCGCGCTCGATCGCCGCGGCCTTCGCCATCGCCGGGTCCATGTTGTCGACGCGCGCCATCGTCATGTGCGCCTCGTTCGTGCGCTGCGGGTTGCCGGCCTTGCCCTCGTCGAGGCGCATCGCCGTCGCCGCGACGCCCTCGGCGCCCTGGTCGTCCTGCTCGCCCTTCTCCTGCTCCTCGAGGTCGCGGGTCTTGTCGTCGCGTTCGGTCGTGGTGCCGCGCGCGGTGATGGGCGCGTTGTCCTCGGGGTTCACCACGACGCCGCCGCTCTCGACGGGGACCGTGCGCAGGAACGCCCAGATGCCGAGGTGCAGCGCGAGCGAGCCGGCGAAGTAGGTCGCCGTGCGCGCCTCGAAGTTGAACAGCGGGGCCGCGTGGCGGCGCGGTGCGGGGACGGCGGACACGACGAACGTCGTCTGACCGGCGCGCGCGCGGATGCGGGCGCGGGCGGGGAGCGGGACCTCGATCGCGCCGGGCGCGGCGGCCGACGGGCGCGCGCGGCCCTGCTCGGCGAGCTGCGCGAGCGGCGTCGACGCGCCGTCGACGATCATCTCGCCCTCCATGCCCGGCGCGAAGTTGAAGACGAAGTCGTCGCCCGACGGCGCGACCAGCGGGAACGCCTCCGACGGCGCGCCCTCGAGCGGCTGCTCGACGCCGGCCGCGGTGCCGATCCGGTAGTACGGGCTCTTGCGCTCGCGGCGGACGCGCGCGAGGCCGGCGGTCAGGGCGCCGAGGGCGAGGCCGAGGCCGCCCCACGCCGCGAAGTCGACCGCGCCGCTCTGCTTCTCGCGCTTGAACGCGAAGTCGGGCTTGCGCAGGACGTCGCGGTGGTACGCGAGCGCCGCGTCGTTGCGCGCGGCCGTGCCGATCGACATGTAGAACGCAGCCGCCGACGCGACGAGGGCCGCGGCGCCGCCGCCGAGCAGCGCGAGCGTGGTGTTCGTGACCTTGCCGCCGCGCGGATCCATGCAGTGCTTCACGCCGACGACGGAGTCGCCGAGCATCGCGGCGACCTCGACGGCGCGGGCGCCGTGGTCGTCATCCGCCGTGGCCGCGGCGAACGCGGCGGCCGACACCGGCGGGGCGATCAGCGGCGACAGCGCCGCGACCGGCGCCGTCGCCGTGCGGGTGGCGATGGGCGCAGGCGTGGGCGCCGAGATGACGGGGCGCGCGGCGGGGACGGGCGGAGGCAGCACCTGCGGCGCGACGATCACCGTCGGCGCCACGGCCACCTGGCCGTTCACCTGGTCGGCCACCTGGTCGGCAGCCTCGATCGTCACCTCGATCAGCGAGCTCCCGACGCGGATCGAGTCGCCGCTCGCGAGCTTCACCTTGTTGACCTTGTGGCCGTTCACGAACGTGCCGCCGGTCGAGCCGAGGTCGATCAGCGACGCGCTGTCGCCGACGACCTCGATGATCGCGTGCATGCGGCTGATCAGCTCGTCGCCGTCGATGCGCAGGTGAGCGGACGCGACCTTGCCGATCTTGATCACGCCCTGGGTCAGCTTCTCCTCGCGCACGAAGGTGCCGTCGGCGGAGAGGATTCGAAACGTCAGCGCAAGCTTTGCAGTGGCCATGAAGGTAGACCTCCGTCGAGGGCACCCCGGGTCGGGGAACCAGCGCCGGTCGCGTCGGTCCCTCACACCACGTGGGGACGACGGCAACCGCCGCGCCGCTCGGCGACGATGCCTTGCAGTCGAAGCTTCCGACACCGGATCGACCCGCCGGTTCCGGCTTTCGTTCGGTTTTGACTTGCGCGCAGCCGTGCAACCGCGCCCGGGTTGGCGCGTCCTGGTACGTTGGCCCCATGGTGGCCGCGAGCACGCTGTCGGTGCGCAACCTCCGCGTCGCGCTCCCCGACGGGCGCGTGCTGATCGACGGCGTCGATCTCGACATCGGCGCGGGGGAGGTCGTCGTGCTGCTCGGCGGCTCGGGCGCCGGCAAGTCGACGTTCGCGCGCGTGCTGTTCGAGCGCGACGAGCTCGACGCCGCGGGCTTCGACGTCGTCGCGGCGACGCTCGATCTCGATCGCGGCGCACTCGGTCTCGTCCCGCAGCGCGGCGCGCTCTTCGATCACCTCGACGTGCGCGGCAACCTCGACATCGCGCTCCGCCACGCGGCGCCGTCGCCGGGCACGCCGGCCGCCGCCGACGCCGCGGGCTGGCTCGCGCGCGTCGGCCTCGATCCCGCGCTCGCCGCGCCGGGCACGCCGGTGACGAAGCTGTCGGGCGGGCAGGCGCAGCGCGTGGCCGTCGCGCGCGTGCTCGCGAGCCGGCGCCGCCTGCTGTTCCTCGACGAGCCGTCGGTCGGGCTCGACCCGCACCGCGTGCGCATGCTCGCGCGCCTGATCCGCGAGCAGGTGAAGGCGCTCGGCATCTCGGCGATCGTCGTCACGCACGACGTGGCACTGGCGGCCGGCGTCGGCGACCGCCTGTTCCTCCTGTCGCTCGCCGACCGCAAGCTCGTGCAGATGTTCCAGGGGCGCTGGCCGGGCGCGCTCGAGGACGCCGGGCACCCGGCGGAGGTGCGCGGGCGCTGGCTCGTCGAGCTCGAGGCCGCGCTCGTCGATCACCTGCAGGAGCACGGCGATCGCCCGCCGCCGCAGGGCCCGGCGCCGCGGCGGCGCCCGCTCGCGGCCGTCGCGCAGAAGCTCGATCCGCTGATCGCGCCGTTCCGGGTCGCCGCGACCTCCGTGCTGCGCGCGCCGGTGCAGCTGGTCACGCGCACGCGCGACTTCGCGATCGTGGCCCGCCGCGTGGTCGCGCAGACGCTGCTCCGCCCGCTCCCGTTCTACGCGATCGTGTCGACGCTGATCGGCTACACGGTGCTGTTCGTAATCAGCAAGGTCGGCGGCGCCGGCGTGCGCCCCGACGCGCTGCTGCGGCAGATCGGCGGGAGCTACGTGATCGCGCTCGCCCCGGCGCTGTCCGCGCTGCTGTTCGTCGCCGCGTCGGGGAGCGCGACGAACGCGTGGCTCGGCTCGATGGGCCTGACGAAACAGACGCTCGCGCTCGACGCGCTCGGCGTCGACCGGCGCTCGTACCTGTGGGCGCCGGCGTGGCTCGCCGCGGCGCTGTGCTACTTCGCCGTCGCCGCGCTGTTCGCGCTCGGCATGGTCTGCGGCGGCCTGCTCGTGTGCCGCGCGTACGACGTCCCGCACGCGTGGGACCTCCTGACGGCGGACCTCGTCGACCCGCGACCCGAGCGCGTCACGTACCAGCTGCGCGCGCTGTTCCTCGTGTGGATGTACGGCTGGGGCATCGCGAGCGACGTCGTCGCGAAGGGCGGCGCGCCCAAGCCGGAGGCCGACGCCGTCACGCGCGGGATGACGTCGAGCGTCGTCGCGTGCACGCTGTGGGTCGTCGCGTGGGAGCTCGCGACGGTGGTCGTGGTGTTCAGGGCATGAAGGTCGCGGTCGGCCTCGCGCTCGTCGTCGCGCACGCGATCGGCTTCGCCGTCGTCGCGCCGCGGTGCCGCGCGCCCGAGCTGTCCGTCGAGCTGACGCCGCAGGGGCCGGTGCCGAGCGTCGCCGCCGAGGTCGACCACGCCGGCGCCTCGCCGGGCCTCGACTACACGCGCTGGACGGTGCGCTACCGCGGCGGCTTCACCCGCTCGGTCGGCGTCGCGGCGCTCGCCGGCCCGCGCCAGGACCCCGCGGCGCGCGCGTGCGTCGGGCGCGTCGTCGTCGGGCAGCGGCTCCTCGACGACGGGCGCGCGGGCCCCGGCACGATCGCCGGCGAGATGAAGCGCCAGATCGAGAACGAGCTGCGCGGCGAGCGCATCGTCGGCGTCGGCGCGTTCCAGCGCGTCGAGGGCCTCGGCGTGGCGTGGGCGACGCTCGCGATGAACCCGAGCGACGCGTCGATCCACATCACGCCGAGCGGCTACGTGCGCGCGGCGGCGACGCTCGTGTTCGACCGCGTGTCGGTGCCGCTCGTCGTGATGCTCGTGCCGCAGCTCACCGCCGACCGGCTCGACTTCGCCGTGTACGCGCAGGCGAACCTGTCGTTCGACAACGGCGTCGTGCAGTGGCTCAACGACCGCCTCGGCGGCAACAAGCTCGCGACGCGGTTCGCGCGCCGCCAGCTCGACGCGAACCTCGTCTCCGCGCTCGCACCGCCGCCGCCGTTCGAGCTGCCCGGCGGCGCGACGCTGCAGTTCGGCTACTGCGCCGGCGCCGTGGAGGTCGCCGACCACGCGTGGGGCGCGCTGCCGTTCTCCGTCGTGATCGGCGGCACGGACCCCGCGACGCTCCCGCCGCGCCGCGGTCCCGCACAGCACCCGCCCGTCGCACCGGGCGTCGCCGTCGCGATCGACATCGACCTCGACGGGCTCAACGCGCTGCTGTACGAGCTGTGGCGCGCGAAGCTGCTCGACCGCCGGCTCGCCGAGGCCGGGCTCGACACCCGGTTCAACGAGGACCCGCTCGTCGCGGAGATGCTCACGCTGCGCCTCGCGCCGCCCCGGCTCGCGCTCCCGCCGGTGTTGTCACCGAGCCAACACGGTCTCGCCCTGCACGCGGACGCGCGCGTGGCGATCCGCGACGGCGAGACGACCACCACCGGGCGCGTGTGGGGCGGCCTCGCGTTCTCGTTCGTCGCACCGCTCGCGCCGGTCGCGGTCTCGCTCGGCGAGCTCGAGCTCACGTGCGAGCGCACGCCGACCACGCTGGTGCCGTGCTTCGCCGATCTCGTCGCCGCGCTGCGCGAGCGCGGTGATCAATTCCACGGCGAGCTGACGCGCGCGTTCGGCAAGCTGCTCGAGGAGGTGTTCGTCGATCGCCGCGTCTCGGGCCCCGGCCTCCCGATGGAGCTCGTGATCAAGCGCGCAGCGCCCAGCGTGATGGTCGCCGCGGGGAACGCCTCGCTGCGCCTCGACCTCGATGCTGGCCTGGCGCCGCGCACGCCGTAGACTGTCCTCGTGAACACCGGCGCCTTCCGCGAGCAGCTGCTCGCCGTGATGGAGCAGAAGCGGCACTGGGCGTGGTCGCACTTCACGTCGGGGCGCGTCCCGAGGGAGCGCCTGCACCTGCACTTCGAGCAGGAGTACGCGACGTACGTGCGCGACTTCCCCGTGATGGTCGGGTGGGCGTACGTGCAGTGCCCCGTCGCGGCGGTGCGGCGCGACCTCGCCGAGAACCTGTACGAGGAGGAGACCGGCGGCGTGATCGCCGGGCGGCCGCATCCGGAGCTGTTCCTCGAGTATCCGCGCGGGCTCGGCATGGACCTCGCGCGCTTCGACGCGATCGAGCTGTTGCCGGCGGCGCGCCGCTTCCGCGACGTGCTCGACGAGCACACGCAGCGCCGCGGCTGGGCGCAGGCGTGCGCCGTGACGACGATCTTCCTCGAGGGCACCGAGCACGAGCGCGGCGAGCTCGACCCCGAGGCGCCGCGGCGGCCGGCGCCGCCGCTCGAGCAGCACCCGCTGGTCGTGCACTACAACCTGCCGCTCGAGGCGCTCGCGCTGACGAAGGCGCACCGGCGCGTCGAGGGCAGCCACCGCGAGGCCGCGTGGCGGATCGTGCTCGACCACATCGCGGAGCGCGATCGGGACGGCGTCGTCGCGGCGATGCAGCAGACGCTCGAGGTCTGGCGCGCGTATCGCGACGAGGTGGCGTCGGTGTGTGGGTTGGTGCGCAGCGCGTGACGGAGACGTCGCTCAAGAGTCCGGGCCGCGTGTTTGCACGGTGACGATACGCGTGTCCGCGAGGCCACGCCGTTCGTGATGTCGCGAGGTTGCGCCGGGCGCGGCTCTTGAAACCACGGGTGCCATGCGTCACCCCGGCCTGTTCGCGTTCGGCATCACCACGTGTGTCCTCGTCCCGGCGGCCGTGCACCACCTGACGGCGAGCCCGCAGCAGGTGGCGCGGCTGACGGCGCCGGGGGCGAGCTCGCTCGAGATCGACGGCACGAAGATCGACGTGTCGGTCGACCGCGCGATCATCGACGCCGGCGACAAGGTGCGCGTGAAGCTGCGCGGCGCGCTGCCGGCGAGCAAGGTCGCGACCGTCGAGGTGCTCGTGATGGAGTCGCGCGGCTCCGACGGCGGACGCGTCGAGACGCCGCCGCGCACGCTCGAGCGCGCGTCGGTGACGCTCACCGGCAAGGCCGGCGAGAAGGAGGTCGCGTTCACGCTGCCCGGCTACCGCGGCGTCGGCATGGAGGGGCGCGCGGACTACGGCCACTACACGGTCTTCGTCGTCCCGCCCCGGACGGCCGACCGCCTCGAGAAGATGATGGTGAAGGCGCGCAAGGAGTTCGCCGGCATGGCCGGTGACTTCACGTGGTCGAACGCGCTGTACCAGATCGGCCGCCGCCCCGAGCCCGACGAGGCCGACGCCGAGCCGTCGGAGCCGTCGGAGCAGGACCTCGAGATCGCGAAGATCGTCGGCAAGCGCGAGGAGACGGCGCGCCTCGACGTGCAGACGCGCCCGCGCGACGGCACCGTCGCGGTGACGGTGCCCGAGTCGGTGAAGGTCGGCGAGACGTTCGCGGTGAAGGTCCAGGTGAAGAACCCGACGCGCGTGAAGCTGCCCGTCTCCGTCGGGCTCGGCGTGCCGACGAACCTGATGGGCGACTACCTCGGCCTGAAGGGCGAGGACATCGAGCTCGATCTCGCGTCGATCTCCGTCGAGCTGGGGCCGTACGCGACGAAGGAGGTGACGTTCAAGGTCAAGGCGAACGCGGTCGGCACGCTCGGCCTGTACGCGCATGCGGGCTGCGAGAACGACGGCGACAACTGGGAGGCGTGCCAGAAGCTCGGCGACGGTCAGCTCGAGGCGACGGGCGTGAAGGCGGTCGACGAGGCTCCGGCGACGGTGGCGGCGGCCGCGAAGGCCAGGTGATGCGCGGCAACCCGCTCCTGCGCGCGTTCGGGGGCGTGCTCGCCGGCGTCGTGGCGAGCGCGATCCTCGTGTTCGCGATCGGCTCGTTCCTGTCGAAGGGCCGCGCGCGCCACCGCCTCGTCCCCGAGGATGCGAGCGGGCGGCTCGAGCGGGTCGCGATCCACTACACGCCGGCGATGGACGCGCGCGCGATGGTCGTGTGGCGGCAGCTGTTCCGCGTCTTGCCCGAGGGCGTCGAGGTGCACGTCGCCGTCGAGAAGCCGGCCGACTTCGTGCGCTTCCTCGCGAACCTGAAGGTGGCGCGCGTGCCGCACCTGGGTCGGTTCCGGCAGGTCGTCGTCGGGCAGCCGATCACGACGTGGTCGCGCGACCGCATGGCGTCGATCGACAACGACGGCGTCCTCGCGCCACCGCGCGTGAGCGTGATGTCGGGTGCGCGCGCCGGGGACTGGGAGGCCCCGTTCGCGATCGCGCGCGAGGTCTACGGCGCGCGTCCCCAGATCTCGGAGCTCGTGTTCGAGGGCGGCGACTTCGCCGCGTCGGATCGCTACGTGTTCGCCGACGCGAACCTGATCGGGCGCAACCTCGGGCGCGGCGAGGCGACGCGCGCGTACCTCGAGGAGGCGGTCGAGCGCACGTTCGCGCAGGACGTCGTGTTCCTCGGCGACGCGCAGGGCGACGTCCCCGAGCACCACATCATGATGTACATGGTGCCGCTCGACGACCGGCGCGTGCTCGTCGGCGACGTGCGCACGGGCAAGCGCCTGCTCGACGCCGAGCCCGACGGCGAGGACCTCCCCGTCGACGAGGACCTCGAGCTGCACGCGCGCCGGTTCGACCGCGTCGCCGCGCAGCTCGCCGCGCGCGGCTTCGAGGTCACGCGCGTCCCGGTCGTCGTCCTCGAGGGCGCGGGCTCGTACGTCACGTACACGAACGCGCTGTTCGACCGCGACGACGACGGCCCCGTCGTGTACCTGCCGACGTACGCGCTGCCCGCGCTCGACGAGGCCGCGGCGGATCTCTACCGCGCGCTCGGCCTGCGCGTCGTGCCGATCGACCTGTCGTCGCTGTACCGCCTCAACGGCTCGCTCGGCTGCCTCGTCAACGTGATGTCGCGCGCGCGCTAGAACACGAACGGGTACGAGAACGTTCCGCCCTGCGCGGTCTTCGCGAAGCGGGCGCGGCGGAGCGCGGCCGCGACGCAGGATCCGAGCGTGTCGTCGGGCGCGGACTGGACGCTCGACGACGTGACGGCGCCCTCGGCGTCGACGGTGACGGCGATCGTGACCGTGCCCTTCGCCGACGACTTCTCGCCGCACGCGATCACGGCGGGCTTCACGCGCTCGACGCCGGTGCGGATCTGCGTCTTGTCGAGCGTCTGGCCGAAGTTCGGGCCGGTCGGCTTCCAGCGCGCGCAGCACGCCTTCGCGTAGTTCTCGAGGACGCACGTCGTCTCGTCGCAGCCCTCGGGCACCGGCACCTTCGCGGGCGCGGCGTCGGGGGCGGCGGCGACCGGCTCGGCGCCGGCGTCGGCCGGCGGGCGCGGGTCGGGGCGCGACGGCGCGGCGTCGACCGGGCCGGTCGCGATGCGCGGCGGCTGCTTCGGGGGCCTGGGCTGCTTCGGAGGCTTCGGGGCGACCCCTGCGTCGGGCGGGTCGACGATGATCTCGACCTCGGTCGTGTCGGGCTCGGCGACCGCGGCGTCGAGGGCCGCGAGGCTCTCGGCGGTCGGTGCGTCGGCGGTGGCGTTGCCGCGCGCGACCTCCTGCTTCTTCTCGTCGGCCTTCGGCGTGCGGTTGAGGAACAGCACCACACCGGCGCCCACCAGCGCGGCGAGCAGCATGAGGCCGATGACGAGCGGCACCTTGCTGCGCTTCTGCGCCGTCGGGTACGCGAACGTGCCACTCGGCAGGCGGTCGACGGGATCGAGCGTCTTCGCGCGCGGCGGGAGGCCGTCGCGCGGGAACGGCTTCGCCTCGCCCTTGAGGAGCGCGCCGATCGGCGTCGGCTTGTCGTCGGGCGGCGGCGGCTCGGGCCGCGGATCGACGGCCGCCGCCGGCTTCGGCTGCGGCTTTGGCTGCGGCTCGGCCGGCGGCGGCGCCTTCGGCGCGAGCTCGATGATCTCGATCTCCTCGGTCTGCACGCGAGGCTCCTCGAGCAGGTCGGCCTCGAGGAACTCGCCGCTCGCGCCGGGCGGCAGCTTCGGCAAGAGCTTCAGGCGCTCGTCGCCCGCCGGGATCGCGGGCGGCGTCGGGGCGCGCCGGCGCAGCGCGGCCGGAGGCACCGGCGGCGTGAGGTTGCGCGGCCGCGGCGCGGGCGTCGTCGGCGCCTCGTCGGGCACCGCCGCCCTCGGCGGGATCACCACCTTCGTCGGGATGGGGGGCGTCGGCGTGCGCGGCCGCGGCGCGTCGCCGCGCGGCGGGATCACGACGACGGGCGCCGGGGCCGTCGGGGGCCGGTTGCGCGGTACGCCGATGATCGACGTCGGCACCGGCGACGTCGGGCTGCGCGGGCGCGGCGGCGCCGTCGGCGGGCGCGTGCGCGGGGCGGGCGCCGGCGCCGGCGCCGGCTTCGGCGAGATCATCGACGTGGCCGGGGAGGGAGCGCGCGGGGGCACGGCCGGCTTCGCGGGGGCGGGCGCCGGCTCGACCGCGGGCATCGGCCGCGACGTCGACCGCTGCGCCGGCGTCGACCAGTCGGTCACCGCGGCGGCCGGCGGCGCCGTCGGCGGGCGCGTCACCGGCGGGAACACCTTCGGGATCGCCGCGAGCGCGGGCTGCGTCTCCTCGCCGACGGCGGGCGCCGGCTTCGTCGGGCGCGCCTGCGCCGGCACGTCGACGGCGGGCGCCGGCCTGGTCGGCCGCGACAGGTCGAGCTTCTTCGTGCCCTCGAACCGCGCCGGCACGGGCACCGGCACGGACGCCGCGGCCGTGGTCGCGGGAGGCGGCGGCGGGGCGGCCGCGTCGTCGTCGGACTTGCTCAGCGTCAGCTGCTCGTCGAGCTTGACCCGCTCGATCGGCTTGGTCGGATCCTCGACGGTGCGCACCAGGATGTCCTGGCCGGTGCGCGACTTCGCCCGCGCGATCGTGGCGACGGTCGCGGCCGACCTCGCCGGCGGGCGCAGCGGGAACGGCCGCCCGGTCGCCGTCTTCTCCGCGGCCACCGGCACGGGGATCCGGTCGGCGGGGCCGGCCGCGTTGTCGACGCGCGTGACGTCGGAGTCCTCGCGCAGCCGCGGCAGGCGGTCGATCAGGTTGTGCGGCGCCGTCTTCGGATCGAGCTGCGGGAGGATCAGCTTCTCCATCGCCGCGCGCGCCGCCTTCTCCCCGGAGGGCAGGACGAACACGAACGTGCTGCCGCAGCGCGCGGCCTCCGGCGAGCTCAGCATCGCGCCCGCGCCGACCGCCTGGAACGCGACCATGCGCAGGAGGTCGGCGAACCCGGGCAGCGCCTCGTCGACGAGCGGCGCCAGGGCGCGCGACGTCGCCTGGCCCTCGCCGACGATGATCACCAGGTCGACGTCCGGATCCTCGATCCAGCCGATCAGCTGCGAGCGGATCGGGACTTCTCCGTCCTTCACCGTCTCGAACGACGTGACCTCGTGGCCGGCGCCGGTCAGCGCATCGGCGATGACGTTCTCGATCGCCACCTCCGCGCGCACCGAGGCCCCGGCGACCGACAGGATGGCGACGTGCGCGCGAACCGACTCCACGTTTCCGTGGATGTTAGGTCATCTTGGGCCTCAGTTGCTGAAGCCGCCCAGCTGTACGCCCTGGGAAGCGCGGACGGCCGACTGCGAGAACACCGCAAACGCCCTCCGGATCTCGCCGGCGCTGTTGCCCGGGGTCAGGATCCAGCGGTCCGGGATGCCCATCGCGCGGAAGACCGCCTTGAAATCCGTGGCGCCGTCGCTGATCCCCATCGCGGCGACGATGTGGTTCTCCTGGGCCAGCATATCCGTCACGATCGCCTTGACGTCGGCCGGTTTGCACCGGGTCGAACCGTAGTCACCACCGTCCGTGATGAGGAGCGTGACGGTGCGGACCGCGATCCCGGCCTGGGCCAGCTCCTGGGCCTTCGCGATCACCGTGCCGAGCACGACCGCGGTCTGGTCGTACAGCGGCGTACCGAGGTGCGGGTTGTAGTTCGACGGCGTCATCGCCACCGCGTGCTCGAGCCCCGTGTAGGCGCACAGCACGTGCCCGTTGAGGTAGCGCGTGTGCGCGAGCACCTCGCCGCTCTGCTTGGAGCCGCGCAGCGCCTCGATCACGAAGTTGTGACCGTCGCGCACCGCGTCCGTGTTGCCGGCGTGCGCGATCGACTGCGAGTCGTCGGGCATCATCGTCAGCAGCACGACCTCGCTCGCCGCCACGTCGTCGACGGTGCAGCCGAGGCCGGACTGGATCTGTGCGCCGACGTCGACCACGTCGAGCGCGGCGAGCGCCGCCGCCGACAGCGCACCCTGATCGTGCGCGTCCTCGAGCAGCTTCTTGACCTTGTCGTCATCATCTTTCTTCGACATCGCTTGGCTCCTAGAGGCGAAGACCCGGCCACGCGGCCATCGGGTCGGTGGACTTCACGAGGTGCATGCCGGCGTCGGCGAACTTCTGCAGCGCGGCCTCGGCCTGCGCGGTGAAGTCCGCGGCGAAGCCGCCGCACCCGTCGGGGACCGTCACCGCCGACATGCAGTCGACGAGCAGGTACACCTTCTTCGCGAGCGCCGGATCCTGCGCGACGATCTCGCCGAGCAGGTCGTCGATCGTGCTCTTCACGCAGTGGCTCGCGGCCTGCCCGCCGATCACCACGGCGTCGGCGGCGAGCAGCGTCTGGATGAACTGCACGTTGCGCTGCGCGAGCGGGTTGCCGTCGAAGCGCGACAGCACCTCGGGGCGCAGCACCGAGTAGTTCTCGGTCAGCGGGTTGCCGCCCTTGACCTCGACGCTCGACTGCGCGGTGCGCGCGAACGCGTGGAACAGCCGCGCCTCGTGGACGACGCCGGTGAGCGCGTGCCCGTCGGAGCCGAGCAGGCAGTGCGGCGGCCACAGGTACAGCTGGTACTTGCCGGCGCGCTCGAGCTCGCGCGTGTAGTGCAGCACCTGCTTGCACAGCCACGTGTAGTTGCCGCCGCACAGCCACTTCGCCATCGCCGGGTTCGGGCGGACCTCGCCGGCGGCGATCTGCTCGGAGGTCACCACGCGGTGCGCGGTGAGCGGCGCGTCGGCCTTGTCGAGCCAGAAGCTCGGGAAGAAGATCTGGTACGCGAGGTGCGTGTCCATCGTCGTCGTGATCTCGGTGATCGCGCCGAGGTTGCGGTAGACGAGCTCGGCGATGCGGCGCGAGTCGTCGATCGCGCCCGTGCCGGTGCGGCCGGCGACGTAGAGCGTGCCCTCGGGGAAGCAGAAGTCCTTCTGCACGTCGATGAGCAGGAGGTGGATGCGCGCCTCGGCGGCCGCGGCGGGCCTGAGCTGGTGCTGCGCGCGCCACGGCGCCGCGGCGGCGGCGAGCTTCTCGGCGTCCGGCCGGTAGGCCCAGTCGGACGCGTGCTTGCCGTCGAAGAACGGTGGTATTGGCAGAGTGACAGGACGGGACATGGGGTTCCTTTCAGGCGAGCTCCAGGCGGAGCGCGTCGGTTCCGGAGGCACGGAGCACGCAGATGCCTCCGCGCGCGAGGGACAGACGGTCGCCGCTGCCGACGAGCGGCGCGGTCTCGGCGAAGACGCGGGTCTGGACGACGGCGTCCCGCACGACCTCGATGCGCGCGATGCCGTCGTCGGTGGGGACGAACAGGTGCGGGCCGGCCGCGCACGCGCCCGCGACGCCGGCGAGCCAGGGCGCGTCGATGGCGTCCGTCGCGATCACGCTCGCGTCGGCGCCGACCACGACGCACGTCGTGCCGGCGTCGGTGACGAGCCACAGCCACGCGCGGCTGCCGTCGGTGGCGATCGTCGCGTCGGCCGAGATCAGGCGGCCGCGGATGCGCGGCAGCGCGACCTGGTCGTTGAGGCCGCCGCGGTCCGGGCGGAACGCGAAGCCGACGGCGTAGCCGCCCGCGCGGTAGAGGCCGACGCCGAGCCGGTCGTTCGCCCACGCGTGCGTCTGGTTCGGCAGCACGGCGCCGATGCGCTCGGGGCCGAGGCGCGCCCCGCGGTACAGCGCGCCGCCCTCGATCCACACCGGCGTCGCTCGCCCGATCGCGTACGTGTCGAACGCGACGTCGCCGCGCGCGATCGGCTGCCAGCGCAGCCGCCCGTGCACGACCGCGGGCGGCACGACCGCGCGTGCGTGGCAGGATGGGCACGCGTGCCGCGCGTGCTCCTCGGCGCACGCCGGGCAGCGGCGCAGGCGCAGCCGCGCGAGCTCGTCGCGCGGGAACGGATCGCGCAGGTCGCGCTCGAAGATGTCGCGGAAGCGCGCGATGACGTCGTCGGGCAGCGTCGCGATCGGCCGCGCGGCGCGCGGGTAGACGATGTCGGGGCCGAGCACGCTCGTGCGGCGCAGCGCGCGCAGCGTCGGCGGGCAGCGGCGCGATGCCTCGGCGGGCTGGTGCACGCCGGCCCACGGCGCGACCCACAGCAGCGAGCGGCACGCCATGACCGCGAACGCGAACCAGTCGCTCGCGGCGTCGTGGCCGCGGACCGGCACCATGCCGTGCGCTGCGCCGCACAGGCGCGGATCGACGAACCGCTCGCTGAACATGTGGCAGGGAAAGCCGGGCAGCTGGTACGAGTCGACGTCGATGAGGTGCACGCGGCGCGCGCCCGCGTCGACGAGGACGTTGAAGTCGTTGCAGTCGCCGACGACGACGCCCGCGCGGTGCAGGCCGGCGAGCGCGTCGTGCAGCGCGAGCAGCGCGGCGACGGCGACCTCGCCCGTGACGTCCGGGTGCTCGCGGCGCCAGCGCGGCTCGCCGAGCGCGTGCAGCGCGACGCCGTCGACCTTCGGCATCAGGTACCCGACGACGTCCGCCGAGCGCTTGCCGGCGAGCGCGAGGCCGCACGGCGCGACGACGGCCGCGGGCAGGCCGCCGGGCAGCGCGCGCAGCCGCGCCGGGGCCTCGGCGAGCCGCTGCGCCGCCGCGGCCTGCGCGGCGGGGAGCCCGTCGAAGTCGGGGTGGTCGGGCGGCTTCCACCACTTGAGCACGCGGCCGTCGCCGAGGTCGTAGACCTCCGCCTCGCCGCCCTGGCCGAGCAGCGCCTGCGGCGTCGGCTGGACGCGCCGCCCGTCGATCCACACCGCGCGGTTCACGACGCCGCCTCCACGACGGGCCACCGCAGCTGGGCGACGGCCCCGTCGTCCTGGAGCGCGGCCGGCAGGCGCTCGACGCGGCGCGCGCCCCAGTCGATGCGCTCGCCGCTGCGCGCCCGCAGCGCGAGATGCCGGCGCAGGGCGTCGGGGTTCGCGAAGAAGCGGTCGTGCGCGAGCTCCGCGAGGCCGAGCTCGGCGGCGCCGTCGGTCGCGACGATCACGCCGCCGCACGCCGCGTCGGCGACGGCGAGGTGCGGCGGCGCCGGCTGCGCCATCCCGAGGAGGTCGTAGCCGAGGTACGGCGGCTGGTTGTCGGGGAACGGGCCGAGCACCGTGACGCGGTCGCCGAGCGCGTAGCCGCCGTCGCCGAGCGCCCATACGGCGACGCGCCGATCCGACCACGCGGCCGCGACGATCGTGAACAGCAGGTGCTCGCGCACCGCGTCCTCGCGCGGGGCGGGCATCGCGCCGACGAGCGCGTCGAGCGTCGCCGCGACGCGCGCGCGCACGCCGTCCCACAGCGCCGCGACGTCCTCGCCGGCGCGCAGGGCCTCCGCGATCGCCGCGAGCGCGAGCTGCGCGCCGAGCCGCGCGCCGACCTCCGACGAGCCTCCCGACGAGCAGCCGTCGCACACGACCGCCGCGCCCCGGCGCGCCGCCGCATCCATCCACACCGCCGCGGCGTCCTGTCCGTTGCGCGCGCCGCGCAGGTGCCGGGCACCCACGACGGAAGCGGCGGCCGTGCGCGAGATCGTGTTCATGTGACACCAAGATAGTGTCCTGGATACACGATGTCAAGCCCACCGGAGTTCGCGGGGTTGCGCGTCCGCAGCGCCCCGCCGCGGACATGCGATCAGGTGTCAGGACGGCATCGAAGAAACTCTGATCTGGAGTCAGATTGCGACTGAATCAGATTATTTTTTCTGGCTCTCACGCGCGGCGTTCGGTAATCGCGATCTCTTCTCGCGGGTGACGAGAACACGTTTCTCGACGAGGATCGTCGCTGAGAGATTCCTCGTCGGACAAATCCTGTCGCACCGTGTACGAGAAAAGACACTCCCCGCCCGCACGGCAATCGCGCTACGTCGTGCGGCAATGACACAGGCGAAGGTGTTCACGTTCTGCATGATCGTCGGACTTGCCGGTTGCGCAGGTGCTAGCGCGGGAGACGACGACCCCGGCAACCCGAACCCGGGCGGCCCGGGCGGCCCCACCGATCCGGGTGGTCCCGGTGGCTCGGGCGACCCCGGCCACCCCAATCCTCCCCCGCACGTCGAGCCGACGTACCCGACGCAGCATCCGCGCATCTACATCTCCGCGCACAAGGACCGCCTCCAGCAGTCGCTGTCGAGCGGCCGCGCGGCGGCGACGCGCTTCCGCACCGTCGTCGACGGCTGGCTCGGCGGCAACATGTACTGGGGCGCCGAGGCCTGGCACCCGGCGCTGCTCGGCGCCGTGACCGGCGAGCCGAAGTACTGCACCAAGGCGGTCGCCGTGGTCGAGGCGCAGGTCGCCTCCGCCGAGTCCGCGATCGCCTCGGGCGGCCGGCCCGCGGTGGCGAACGACAGCTACCTCGACGTCGGCGGCATGATCGGCGACGTCGCGCTCGTCTACGACTGGTGCCACGCGAACCTGTCGGCGAACCAGAAAGCGCGCTGGCTCGCGTACGCGAACCAGGCCGTGTGGAACGTGTGGCACCCGAACCAGGCCAGGTGGGGCAACAACACGTTCACGTGGAGCGGGTGGTCCGTCGACAACCCGTCGAACAACTACTACTACTCGTTCCTGCGCGCGACGATGCTCCTCGGGCTCGCCGCGAAGGGTGAGGACCCGCAGGCCGACGGCTGGATCGATCAGTTCCGCGAGGTGAAGGTCCTCGGCCAGCTGATCCCGACGTTCGACGAGGATCTCGTCGGCGGCGGCTCGCGCGAGGGCACCGGCTACGGCGTCGCGATGCGCGGCCTGTGGCGGCTCTACGACATCTGGAAGTCGACGACGGGCGAGGACCTCGGCGCGCTGACCGACCACACGTACTCGTCGATGCTGTCGTTCATCCACCAGATCGTCCCGACGCTCGATCGCTTCGCGCCGACGGGCGACCAGTCGCGCGACTCGACCGCGTCGCTGTTCGACTACCAGCGCAACTACCTGCAGGGGCTGATCGCGCTCCACCGCCAGACGCCGCTCGCCGGCGCCGCGCAGGCGCTGCTCGCCGCGTGCAGCGTCCCGAAGATGTCGCAGCAGTTCATGGCCGTCGACGACTACCTCTACGACAACGACGTGCCCGCGACGTCGCTCGACGGCCTCGGCCGCACGTACTACGCGCCGGGCATCGGCGAGCTGTACACGCGCTCGGGCTGGGACAAGCACGCGACGTGGGTCAACCTGATCGCCGGCCCGTACACCGAGTCGCACGCGCACCAGGACCAGGGCTCGCTGATGATCTACAAGGACGGCTGGCTGTCGTACGACGCCGTCGTCGACTCGCGGTCGGGCCTCCGCCAGGAGACGAACGCGCACAGCCTGGTGCGCGTCGACAGCGGCGGCGCGGCGGTGCGGCAGATCGCGTCGACGCACGCGCAGCTCGTCGCGCTGCACGCGGGCAGCGGCTGGGTGCACGCGGCGGCGGACACGACGGCCGCGTACAACGGCAACAGCGCGATCTCGAAGATGCAGCGCGAGATCGTCGTGCTCGAGCCGGACGTCGTCGTCGTGTACGACCGCGTCGTCACGGCGCCGGGCACGACGCAGGTGTGGCAGCTCGCGACGCCGCGCGCCCCGTCGATCTCCGGGTCGACCGCGACGATCTCGGGCGCGCAGACGATGACCGTGCGGCGCCTCGCCCCGGCGGGCGCGTCGTCGTCGAGCTTCTCGTTCACCGGCGACAGCAGCGGCGACTACAACGGCGGCTACCGCCTCGACGCCACGATCTCCGGCGGCGATCGCAGGTTCCTCCACGTCCTGTCGATCGGCGGCGCGGCCACCTCGGCGACCGCGTCCGGCGAGTCGACGGTGACCGTCGCGCTCTCGAACGGCAAGACGGCGACCGTGGCGTTCAACCGCGACGCGGTGGGGGCCACGCTCACCTACGGCGGCGCTCCGGTGACGCTCGGTGCGGGCGTCGACCAGATGCCCGAGTGATGCGCCTGCAAGTGCGCGCGCCCCGCGGAGAAAGGACGTGAAACAATCTTGCGGCGGCCCGTGTCTGCGAGCACGCGATGCGTCGGCTCGAACTGCTCGTCGTCGTCGTGATGCTGGGCTGCGGTGCCGCTCCGGGGCGCACGACCGCGGGGGTGGGCGTGTGCGACGGCGCCGCGCGGGACGTGGGGCCGCCGGCGATCGCGCACCGCGTGGTGAAGGGGCGCGTCATCGATGCGAGTGGATCGCCGCTCGCGCACGTCGCCGTCGGCGCCGCGCCCGGCTTCGTCCCCGCTGCGCCGTCGCCGCCCGTGCTCGCGGACGCGCGCGGCAGGTTCGCGTGGACCGGACGCGTCGATGCGCTCGTCACGAACGATGATGCGCTCGTGCTCGCCGTGCTCCCGCCCGGCGGCGACGCCTTCCGCGTGAAGGTCGAGGGCGTTCGAGCTGTCGGTCGTTATCGTTATCGCCACCGCCGCCGGCGTGCCGCTCGGCGACGCGGCGGTGACGATCGAGGAGATCGTCGACGACGAGGGCCTCGCGGACCTCCGTGGTAGGCGATACTCGCGCGTGCAGCTGCGGCTGCGGCGGCCCGGCACCGGCCAGCACCTCACCGTCTCCGTCCCACGCACGATCTCCTCGCCATGATCTCCGGAACCCTTCGCGTTCGTTGCCCGGCATGCGGCGTCGAGCAGGATGCGCGGCTCGTGCAGAGCATCGACGCGCAGAAGGATCCCGAGGCCGTGCGCCAGCTGCTCGCGGGCGAGCTCAACCTGCTCGCGTGCGCGTGCGGCAAGCGGACGCGGCTCGCCGCGCGCCTCCTCTACACCGACGCGTCGGCGTCGTTCGCGGTGCAGGCGTGCCCGGGTGGCGAGGAGGCGATGGCGGCCGGCGCCGCGGCGTTCCGCACCTCGGGCGCGACCGGCACGCACCGGCTCGTGCCGTCGCAGGACGCGCTCGTCGAGAAGGTGCGCATCCTCGAGGCCGGGCTCGACGATCGCGTCGTCGAGGTCGCGAAGGTGTTGCAGCTCGCGGCGCTCGGCGGCACCGAGCTCGCGCGCGTGGTGCTGTTCGACCGCGTCGAGGGCGATCGCATCGTGTGGGTCATGCTCGGCGACGCGGAGCCCGAGGCGCTCGCGACGCCGCTGTCGGCGTACGAGCGGCTCGCCGCGCAGCTCGCCGCGACGCCGCCCCCGCCCGAGCTGCGCGTCGATCGCGCGTGGGCGTTCGAGATCGTGAAGAAGCTGATCGCGCCGGTCAACTGAGCGCTACGGCGCGAGGCGCTCGCGCGTCCAGCCCGCGGCGCCGCGCTCGTAGCGCACGCGATCGTGCAGGCGCGACGGCCGGCCCTGCCACAGCTCGACGGCGTCGGGGACGACGCGGTAGCCGCCCCAGTCCTCGGGGCGCGCGATCGGCCCCGCGCCGGCGACCCGCGCCGCCTCGGCGACGGCCTCCTCGAGCACCGCGCGCGACGGGATGGGCTGCGACTGCGGCGACGCGATGGCGCCGAGCTGGCTGCCGCGCGGCCGCGAGGCGAAGTACGCATCCGACTCCGCGTCCGTCACGCGCTCCACGGCGCCCTCGATGCGGACCTGGCGGTGCAGCATCTCCCACCACAGGACGAGCGCCGCGTATCCGTGCGCGGCGAGGTCGCTCGCCTTGCGGCTGCGGTAGTTCGTGTAGAACGTGAGGCCGCGCGCGTCGACGTCCTTGAGCAGCACGATGCGGGCGGCGGGCCGGCCGCGCTCGTCGACGGTCGCGAGCGTCATCGCGTTCGGGGTGGTCAGCCCCGCGTCGACGGCGCGCTGGATCCAGCGCCGCACCTCGACGATCGGATCCGGATCGCACGCCTCGGGCTCGAGCGGCTCTCCGTCGTACTGCGTCGCGGTCCACAGCTCGTTCGCCATGGCCGTGGTCTATCACGCGCGCGCCCGCACGCCCCGCTGTCCCACCCGATCACGGCTTCCTGTCTGCATCCCGCACGACGCGCAGCTCGACGCGCCGGTTCTTCGCATGGTTCGACGGCTCGCCGGGATCCGCGGGCGTGTCCCAGCCCGCACCGGCGAGGACGAAGCGGTCCGGATCGAGCTCGTACTTCGCGACGATCGCATCGCGCACCTCGGTGGCGCGCGCCAGCGACAGCTCCTTCGCCGCGGCCTCGTCGGCGCTGCCCTTCAGCGACGCGTCGGTGTGCCCGGTCGCGAGCACCTTCGCGCCGGGGAGGAGCTTCGCGAGCGCCGCGACGTGCTCGAGCGTGGCGTCGAGATCGGGGTCGTACGCCGCGTCGGGGCTGCTCGAGCGCGCGGCGAAGCGCACGCGCACCGCCTTCACGATCGCGCCGCCGTCGTCCTCGATCGACGCGATCGGCGTGAACCGGCTCTCGTACAGGTTGCGCTGGCTCGCGTAGATCGGCTCCTTCGCGAGCCTGCGCAGGACGGCGACGTCGGCGAGCTGCTGGAACGACGGCATCGCGTCGACGACCCTGAGCGCGCGGAACAGCTGCAGCGCCGCTCCGTACGTGCGCTCGAAGCCGAATGGGTTGTTCGCGTCGAGGAAGAACTCGCGGTTCGCCGCGAAGTTCGTCCAGTGCACCTCGCTCATCATCGCCGCGCCGGCGCCGGTCGGCAGGCCGAACACCTGATCGAGCAGCTTCGCGGCGGCGAGGCGCGGCTCGTCCGAGCGCATGCTCTCCGTCGCGTCGAGGATGCCGCGCACGAGGCCCTCGACGAGCTCCGGGTTGTCGCGGGCGAAGTCGGCGCGCGCGTACCACAGGTGCGCGATCAGCTTGTTCGCGCTCTGCGTCGTCGCGAGGACCTTCGTGCCGAGGCCGGGCCTGGTCACCGCGGCGATCTCCGGCGACCACGTCACGAGCGCCGCGTGCTTCTTGTCGCCGAGGAACGTCGCGGTGGCCTGCGCGGCGTCGCGCTGGAACACGAGCGACACGTCGCCGGGCTGGAGGCCCGCGTCGAGGAGCGTGTCGGCGAGGAAGTACTGCGCCGGCGAGCTCTGCGGCAGCACGATCGACTTGCCGCGCAGATCCGCGACGGACTTGATCGCGTCGCGCACGACGATGCCGTCGCCGCCGTTCGACCAGTCGACCTGCTGCACGACGCGCGGCATCGTGCGCGGGTCGCGCTGGTACTGGGTGAGGAGGAGCGGCAGCATGTCGGCCGAGCCCCAGCTCGCGTGCAGCTCTCCGGAGGCGAACGCCTTGCTCATCGCGACGGCCTCGTTCACGACGACGAGCTCGACCTGGAAGTCCTGGCCCTTGCCGTCCCTCCACACCTTGCGCGGCTTCGCGCCGCCGTTCGCGAGGACGAGCGGCGCCCACCCGGCCCACGCGTGGATGCCGAAGCGCACGACGCGCGGCTTGCCGAGCGCGCGGTACTGCGACGCGCCGCTCACCGGCGGCAGCGTCTTCGCGGGATCGAACGCGTACTCCCTCGGCGCGTTGTCCGAGGCGTCCGCCTTCTCGACGTCCGTCGACGGCGCCGCTGTTGTCACGTTGCCACTCCCGCGCGCGGGAGGCGCCTTCTTCGGCGCGGCCACCGGCTTCTTCGCGCCGGGCTTCGGTTTGGATCCGCACGCGACCACGCAGACGACCGCGAGGGCGGCGAGCGACTTCCTCATCTTCCGGCTTTCCCACGCCGCTCCATCCGAGTCAATGCAGCGTAGAGTTCGGGCGATGCAGCTCTATGTCATCCGTCACGGCATCGCCGAGGACAGCAACCCGGCCGGTGAGGCCGCGCGCGAGCTGACGAGCGAGGGCAGGAAGAAGCTGAAGAAGTCGATCCGCGGGCTGCGCGAGCTCGGCGCGTCGTTCGACCGCGTGCTGACCAGCCCGTGGACGCGCGCGCTGGCGACCGCGACGATGCTCGAGGCGCTGTGCGATGCGCCGCCGGTCATCACCGACCTCCTCGCGCAGCCGCCGCGCGCCGAGCTGCTCGCGCTGATCGCCGAGCGCGGTCAGGACACGGCCGTCGTCGGCCACGAGCCGTGGCTGAGCGAGCTCGTCGCGTGGCTCACCGTCGGCGAGCAGCGCCGCGGCGACGCGATCGACCTGCGCAAGGGCGGCGTGATCCGCCTCGACGGCGAGGCGATCCCGCACGGCATGAAGCTGCAGGCGCACCTGCCGCCGAAGGTGCTGCGCGCCCTAGCGTAGCGGGCGCATCGCGCGGGCGCGGCGCAGGTCGTTGACCGCGCGCGCGACCGCGTCGTCGTGGAGGAGCAGCTTCGACATCGCGCCGGTCGAGATGCCGAGGCGCGCGGCGGTCGCGCCGATCTCGAGCTGCCCGGCGACGAGCAGGTCGAGTAGCTCGCCGACGGCCGCCCAGTAGGTGCCGGTCACGCGCGTCGCGGCGCCGAGCGGCGCGGTCCCGCCGGCGACGTGCGCGGCGAGGCGCGGCGACGGCGCGAAGTGCTCGAGGTCGACGGGCTCGCGCACCTCGAGCGCGATCGCCGCGCGCAACCTGCGCACCGCGTGCCGCTTGTTTTCACTCTGCGAACGGCTGTCCTCGCCGATCGCGGTGACGCCGGACGCGCGGTGGCGGAGCCGGACGGCGCTCTCCGTCTTGTTGCGGTGCTGCCCGCCGGGGCCCGACGCGCGGTAGCGATCGACCTCGCACTGCGCGATCAGCGCGTCGTCGCTCGCGAGGAGGTAGTCGGCGCGCGGCACGGCGACAGTATGACCTGCCTACATCACCCACATCGCGAAAAGTTGCCCGCCGTGCGTCGTCTGCCGATGGTGGGCGCATGACCGAGACGATGGAGATGCCAAACGTGCCCGCGCTGCGCGTGATCTCGATGGCCGACTGGGACGCGCTCGATCCGCTGAGCCGCGCGAGCCTCGTCGCCGTGCTCGTCGCGGGCGACCCTCGGCTCGCCACCTACGTCGAGCGCGCGCTCGGTGTGCTGCCGCCGGCGACGGTCGAGCTCGCGTTCGACGACCTCGAGACCACGTAGGCACGGGACTTTTGGAGCGCCTTTGCATCGCGGCGCCGCGCGGGTGTTACGATGGCCCGATGCGTATTCTTTGCACCGCCGTCATCGCGTCCGTGATCTGTCTGTTCGGAGCCGGGACCGCATCCGCCAGGGAGCGGGCGAGCTGCGAGATGACCGGCGAGTGGCTCGACGGGACGAAGGTGACCGGCAACTTCGTCTTCATGGCCGAGTACACGATCCGCCGCGGCGCCGACGAGTTCACGGGTCGCTACCTCAACCCGACGAACAAGGCGCAGGCCGACGTGAAGGGCGTCCAGACCGACGGGACGTGGGTCATCACGATGAAGTACACGGGCGACGTCAACAAGGGGCAGGTCCTGAAGGCGATCGGCGAGGGCCTGTTCCAGGGCACCGCGATCACGATCACCGGGACCTACAAGCGCAGCGACGCGGCGAGCAAGGTGCTCCAGGAGGGCAAGTTCAAGATGACCGGCACCTGCAAGCCGGTCTGACGCGCCGTCCGGAGGATCAGTTGGCCTGGGACGATGCGGGCGAGGCCGACGGCTTCATCGCGGGCTCGCTCGGCTCGAGGTAGACGTCGACGCCGGCGCGCTCGCCGGCGCGGCCGTACTCGACGCGGGCGAGGCCGTCGCCGAGGGCGTGAACGAGCTTGCCGAGCTTGTCGTCGGCTGGGACGCTGGCGTCGCGGCACAGGTCGCCGACCTCGTCGGTGGCGATGCCGGGGCACAGGGCGCCGACGCGCGTGATCTGACCGCCGCGGATGCGGACAGCGAGCGCGAGCCCGACGACGGTGCGCGCGGCGCGCATGCGCTCGAGGAGCGCGTCGCCGAGCGGCGCGCCGGTGAAGTGGACGAACGCGCGCGACAGGTGGTCGACCTGCTCGGCGATCGACGCGCCGGGCAGGGCGAGCTCGACCTCGCTGTACGCGTTGTCGCCGATCGACTGCGTGAAGCGCTCGATGCGCTCGAGGTTGTTGTCCTCGACCCACTTCTTCAGGCGGAACTTCGCGTCGTGCGTGCCGAACATCGCCTCGACGGCCGACCATGGGTGCGGGTCCCAGAAGTGCCAGCCGGTGGTGACCTTGCCGCCCCACACGCCGATCCACGATCCGACGAGGCGCGGCTCGAGGTGCTCGCCGATCTGATCGAGCAACGCGGCGTCGCTCTTCGCGATGTTGCACAGCTTGAAGTAGTCCGCCATCTTCGGCACGAAGCCGCGCGGGTCGCCCCACGCGCCCCACCAGATGCGGCGCAGGTCGCTGCCGATCATCGCGAGGTAGCTGACGCCCTGGCCGTCGGGCATGTCGGGCGGCATCGGGTTGTGCTCGAGCCAGCGATCGAGGTGGATGTCCATCCACTCCTCGACGATCGGCAGCTGCGACAGGCTGATCTGCAGGTTGAGCCGGACCGACAGCGCGCGCTGCAGGGCCTGATCGAGCGAGCTCATCAGTTCGACGGTACCACGCTAGTCGAGCACCAAGCGCGCCGTCACGAACAGCGAGCGGCTCCCGGTGGTGACCATCTCGCCGCTCAGCTGCTGCGCGAACACCGACGCGCGCACGCCGATCGCGACGGCGCCCTCGATCCAGTACGAGGCTCCCGCCGACAGGTAGTGCTCGCGCGTGTGGTGTTCGGGCTCGCGCGTGTCGACGAGCGAGTACTGCACGCCGGCGCCGGAGCGGTTCGCGCGCGTGAGATCGACGCCGGTCGTGACGGTGTACGACGTGAACAGATCGGGCAGGCGGTACTTCGAGTCGACGGGGTCGAGGATCTCGTTCTTGTTGCGCGAGACGTTCGCGAACGGCGACACGCGGCCGAGCGCCGTGGGGAGGTGCGCGCGCGCGCCGAGGCGGAGGTTGTAGCCGCGGATCGCCTGGTCATCCATGATCGCCTGCTGGGTGTCGAGGCTGTACATCTGCACCTCGGCCTTGGCCTCGAGGTGCTCGGAGTGGAACAGCACCGACGGCGAGCCGAAGTAGATGTGGAGGTTCTGATCGGGGAGGTTGTTCTGGCTGTTCCCGACCTGCGCGGCGGCCAGGTAGAACGGGCGATCGAACGGCGTCAGCTTGCCGCCGATCACGAGCGTGCCGGTGATGCCCGTCGGGTTCGTCGAGTGGAACGTGCCGGCGACGGTGACGTGCTTGCCGAGGTCGTAGCTCGCGAACAGGCCGTTGCCGCGGTCGGCGCCGGCGTAGAGGAGCGGGTCGCGCGTGTAGAGGTCGGTGTAGAGGAGGTCGCCGACGTGCGCGGACACGTAGTCGAAGCTCGCGGGGTCGGCGATGCGGCCGGCGGCGATCGAGAAGCCGTCGCGCGTGTAGCGGAGGTACTGATCGCGGATCGCGATCGCGGCCTGGCCCTCCCACACCGACGCGCCGTAGCCGAGCGGGCCGCCGAGGGAGGCCTCGAACTCGCTCGCGAACGTGACGTAGTCGCCGACGCCGCCGCGCACGCCGAGGCGCGACACCGCGATCGTCGGGTTCTGCGTGCCGGTCTGCACCTCGGGCGGCAGGTTGAGGCTCTGCAGGTGCATGCCGCCGGCGATCGCGCCGTACGGCTCGATCCACTTGCGGCCGCGCAGCCGCGGCGGCGCCTTTGCAACGACGGAGGTCGCGCCGATCGGCGCGTCGGCACCGTCCTTTTCGACGGCGGCGGTCGCCTTCGGCGGAGCCTTCGTGTCGGCGGGCTTGTCGGCGGGCCGCGGCTCCGGGCCGTACGGCCGCACCGACACGGGCGCGAATTCGATCTCGTCGGCGAGGGCGAGCGACGGTGCGAGTGCGGCGAGCGAGGCGAGGCAGAGCGTGCGCATGTCAGTCCTCCAGCGCAGCGACGATGCGGGTGAGGCCGGCGTTGCTGCGGACGCTGCCGTAGTGGTTGCGGAACAGCCCGTTGAAGAAGTAGCCGCTGGTGTCGAAGTCGGTGAGCGCGTCGAGCTGGTTCACGGCGCACTCCGTCGGGTACAGACGCGACGCGTGCTCGCTGACGAACTCGTCCTGCTGCGTGCCGTTCTCGAGGTCCTTCATCGTGATCGACATGTACGAGACGGCGTGGCCGCCGCACGCGCCGCGCACGCCGAACGCGTAGTCACCGTCGGCGCACGGCGTCTCCCACCAGCCGCCGAATTCACCGCCGGCGCTGTCCATCGGCGGGCCGTTGAGCGCGCGGTGGAACGCGGTCGCGGTGTACTGGTTGCGCTGCCCCATCTGGCACGTGACGGTGCCGCGCATCGTGAGGTTGACGCCGCACTGCTTCGCGAAGCTGACGACGCCGTGGTTCGCGCCGCTCGCGACGACGACGTCGCGCACGCGCGCGAAGATGTTGACGTCCCACCTCCCGTCCTTGTTCTCGACCCACAGGCGGCGCAGCACGTCGCGCACCGTCGTCGCGCCGAGCGAGAACCCGACGAGCGACAGCTCGCGATCCGGGTGCGCGATCGCGAGCTGCTTCACGAGCGCCTGCAGGAGCGGCACCGTCCACCCGTGGTCGGTGTTCTTCGGCGTGTTGCCGGTGTCCTTGCCCTCGGGCGACCTCGGGTCGTCGACGAGGTCCGTGCGCATGTCGATCGCGATCGTGCGGTAGCCCTTCGCGGGGAGGAGCTCGGCGAGCTGGTCGCGCGCCGTGCTGTCGGCGGGGAACATCAGCGACCCCGGATCGGGGTGCACGAACTTCATCCACCCCGTCGGCGACTCGGAGTTGCCGTGCACGAGGATCACGATCGGCTTCGACGTGTCCTCGGCGACGCCGGCGGGGAACGGGAACTCGCGCGCCGCGCAGGTGAAGCCTGGGATCGCGGCCGGCGCGTAGCCGAGGCCCGCCGTCGAGCAGCCGGGGTGCGCCATGCCGCCGGGGGCGGGCGCGAGCGTGCGGTAGCGGCCGCCCGGGTACCGCGCGTCGCCGGGCTGCGGCATCGACGTGCCGTCCCAGCGGTTGCGCGTGGCCTGCGGGAGCGCGTCGTGGAAGTCGTAGCCCCTCGGCGCGAGCGGCGCGACGGCCATCCGCTGCCGGCAGGCGTCCGGATCGATCGCCGGGCCGTCGTCATCTTCACCGTCGGGCGGCCGGCCGGTACCGCCGAGGGTGCAACCCACGAGCAAGGGGAACAGCAGGAACGCGCGCATGCCGCCGCGTTCAGCAACCCGCGTACCACCGACGACGATGTCGGTGCGGGCGGTTGCCCTGTTGGATCCCGGCTCCTGTGGGGCGCGGCCAACAGGCTCAGTTCACGGTGACGGTGAGGGTGTACGGGCCGGCGCCCAGCGGGTTCTCGTCGTCGACGACGATGAACGTGGAGCCGGCGCCGGGCGAGATCGTCAGCGGCGCGCTCGCGGTGGCGAACGCGTTGCCGACGCAGGTCGGCGTGCCTGCGCCGCACGTGGTGACGAGGTAGGCCTTGCGCTCTCCGGTGAGCGAGATCGTGAGCTGCGGGGAGGTGGCCAGGTCGATCCGGTACACCGCGTCGCGCCCGTTCATCACGAAGCCGCCGCACGTCGCGGCGCTGTTCGTCATGCGGTCGCTCGTGCTGCCGGTGACCGTCGCGCCGGTTGCTGGCAGGATGCCGGGATCGGCGCAGGTCAGCCGCGCGGCGGGCGCGTCGAGGTCCGCGGTGTCCGGCGGGGGCCCGTCGCCGGGCGGCCCGCACGTCCGGTCCGGGTTGCACGCGAGCCCGTCCGGGCACCGGCCATCCGTACACGTGATCTTGGCACCCTGCCCATAGTCGGCGTCGAAGAAGCAGCCCCCGAGGAGGGCGGCGGCGGCGGCGGCGAGGATCGGCGTGGACGGCGCTCGGTTCCGGGGCATGATGCGACCGCCGTGCGAGCTTACCAGGCCGACTCGGGGCGCGATGCGCCGGCGCGCCTCGGGCGCTACGAGCTGGTCGGACACCTGGCGACGGGAGGCATGGCGGAGATCCACCTCGCGCGGCTCGCGGGGGAGGGTGGGTTCTCGAAGCTGCTCGTGGTCAAGCGCCTGCTGCCCGAGCTGGTCGCGTCGCCGGCGTACGTGTCGATGTTCCTCGACGAGGGCAAGCTCGTCGCGCGCCTCGATCACCCGAACATCTGCGAGGTGTTCGAGCTCGGGCGCGACGGCGCCGAGTACTTCCTCGCGATGCCGTACCTCGACGGCGTCCCGGTGCACGAGCTGATCGCGCGGCCGCGCGAGCCGGACCGCGCCGCCGAGCTGCGCGTCGCCGCCGCGATCCTCGTGCAGGCCTGTGCGGGGCTCCACCACGCGCACGAGCTCCGCGATGCCGACGGCGGGCCGGCCGGGCTCGTGCACCGCGACGTGTCGCCGTCGAACCTGTTCGTCACGACCGCGGGCCTGGTGAAGGTGCTCGACTTCGGCGTCGCGAAGGTGCGCGGCGCCGCCGAGACCGAGGTCGGCACGGTGAAGGGCAAGTCGCAGTACATGGCTCCCGAGCAGGTGCTCGGCGAGCCGCTCGATCGCCGGTGCGACGTGTTCGCGCTCGGCATCGTCGCGTTCGAGCTCGCCACGCACCAGCGCCTGTTCAAGCGCCCCGAGCGACTACCTCGCGGCGCGCGCGATCCTCGAGGAGCCGATCCCGCGTGCCGACGCCGTCGATCCGGCCGTCCCGGCCGCGTTCGCCGCCGCGATCGCCACCGCGCTCGCGCGCGACCCGGCCGCGCGGTTCCCGACGACGCGCGCGTTCGCCGACGCGATCGCCGCCGCCGTGGACGTCGCCGACCACGGTGCGATCTCCGCGGCGATCGTCGCGTCCGACGAGCTGTCCGCCCAGCGGACACGCCGCTCGCGCGTCCTCGACGACGCCGCCACGCGTCGCCGCTTCCCTGTCTCCGACGAACCGGCGGACACGCCTGCTGTCACGGTGCCAGCAGCGCCGCGGCGCCGGCGGATCGCCGGACGTGCGGCGGGGATCGGTGGCGCGGCGGCGGTCGCCATCGCCCTCGCGCTCGCGTGGATCGCCACGCGCGGCGGGGACGACACGTACGCGGCCGCGATCGTGCCGCCGCCGATCGCGCCGCCTCGGGAGGAGACACCGGCGCAGGCGCCGCGCGACGTGCCGCCGGAGCCGGTGAAGGCGGACGAGCCGGAGGAGATCGCAATGGACGGCGTGCGCGTGGCGCGGCCGGCGCGCGGGCTGTTCAGCGTCGACTCCAGGCCGTATGCGAGGATCTTCGTCGACGGAGTCGCCTTCGGCGTGACGCCGGTGCTGAAGCGATCGCTGCCGGCGGGGCGGCATCGCCTGCGCGCCGTCCTCGAGGATGGGCGCGCGAAAGAGCTCCACCTCGACGTGCCAGCGAACGCGCAGGCGGCGCCGATCCTGCTCACCTGGTGAAGTAAGCTGTGCACGTGCGCGCACTCGTGATCCTGGTGTTGCTCGCGGGCAGCGCGCACGCCGACGAGCTCGATCGCGCGAAGCAGCTCGAGGCCGCGCTCGAGTACGAGCAGGCGCTCGCGATCGTCGACGTGCTGCTCGCGAAGGGCGGCGCGGATCCGGGGCGCTTCGTCGAGCTCGAGATGTTCGCGGGGCGCCTCGCCGGCGGGCTCGACCGGGCGCAGGCGGCCGAGGGGCACTTCGTGCGCGCGCTGTCGGTGTGGCCCGATGCCGGGCTGCCCGACGGCAGCTCGCCGAAGATCACGGCGCCGTTCGCGGCGGCGCGTGCGCGCGCGCGGCCGCTCCAGGTGAAGGTCGTCACCGGCGACGACGCGGTCGCGATCGACGTCGTCGATCCCGTCGACCTCGTGCGGCGGATCGAGGTCACCGTCGAGGACGCGGCGCGTGCGACGCGCGTCGAGCGAGGTCCGCGCGTCGCGCTGCGCGCGGGCGACACGCCGACGTCGGTGATCGCGCTCGACGAGCGTGGCAACCGCGTGTGGGTCGGGGCGGCGCCGCCGCGCCCGGTGAAGCCGCCGTCGCCGACTCGGCCGGGGCCGCGGCGCGGGCTGTTCGCGCGACCGGTGACGTGGTTCGTGCTCGCGGGCTACGCGCTCGCGGGCGGCGGCTTCGCCGCGTACATGTTCCGGCGCACGCAGGCGGACTTCGACCGGCGGCGCGACGAGGGTGGCCACGACTTCACGGAGCTCGAGAAGCTCGAGCGCGTCGGCGGTCGCTACGGGACGATCGCGAACGTTCACTTCGGCGCCGCCCTCGCGACGGGGCTCGTCGGCGCGTTCCTGATGGTACGGGGTGCGCGGGACCGCCGGCCGGCGGCGGTCACCTGGCACTACACCGGCTCCGGCTTCGCGGTCGCCGGCCGGTTCTGAGGCCTCGACGCCGCGCGCGATCGAACCGGTCGTCGATCGCGCCGGCGCTCGTGTCGGTCCCGGGCTGGGCGACGAGCGACGCCACGTGGAACGCGACCGTCGCGTGCCTCGCCGGCATGTGCGCGCGGTTCGACGTCGTCGTGACGGACCAGGACCCGGGCGGCGCGCCGCACATCGAGGCGATCTTCACGCCGGCGCCGGCGACGCTCGACGCTTGGAGTCGACGCTTGGAGTCGACGCTTGGAGTCGACGCTTGGAGTCGACGCTTGGAGTCGACGCTTGGAGTCGACGCCTCGAGTCGACGCTTCGAGCGCGCGCGACCGCGACCGCACGTTCGGCGTACCCACGCCCCACGCGCTCGTACCCACGCTGCCCACGCCGGATCCGCGTCGAGTCGCGCGTCTCGTGCCCGCCGTCGAACCGCGGCTCAGGCGCAGCAGAGCGTCGCGGCGCGGCGGCGCTGTCGCCGCACGGACGCGACGACGCGGTACACGTAGGAGCGGGCGACGCGCAGCTCGCGCGCGGCGCGCACCACGCTCCACTCGTGGCGCTGGAGTGCCTCGTAGACGCGCTGCTGCTTGAGGCGGCGCACCTGGTCGGAGAGCGACATCGCGCCGGGCGGCGGCGTGATGCGCGCGATCAGACGCTCGAGCCGGCCGACGAGATGAGCGATGCGCTCGATCTCGGCGGCGTCGAACGCGTGCTCGCGCTCGAGGTACGCGTGTCCCTGCGGGATCGGGATGCACACCTGCTTCCCGTCGTCGCTCGCGGCGGTGCGGCTGTCCTGCCGCGCCGCGCGCGCGAGCCCGCGCACCCGCTCGATGTTGGGGCGCCCGTGCGCACCCCACAGCCGGGTCGGGTCGGCCTCGCCGAACATCAGCACCTCGAGGTGCGCGAGCTCGGCGCCGAACATCTCCGCGATCAGCGCCGCGAGCTCCTCGAACAATGGATCCGGTCCTTCGATCACCATGCGGGCGCGCCATCGGCTGCCGCGGCTCCGGGTTGCGTGCGATCTCGCGGGCCCTCGCCAACCTCGCGAGACTCCCGCCTTTCCTGCCGCCTCGCCCAGAACCGCCCGCTGCGCTATCCAGTCGGACCATGCGTGCGCTCCACCTCGAGGGCGTCGGTTGGGTCGACGTCGTCGACGCCGCGACCGCCACGTACCTGTCCAACCTGCACCGCCGGGCGTGCGCCGGCGATGCCGAGGCGCAGTACGACATCGCCGCGAACTTCGCGCCCGACGGCTACTTCCGGCCCGATCCGCGGCGCGCGTTCGCGTGGTACCGCGCGGCGTGGGACCGCGGGTACCTGCCGGCCCTCAACGGCGTCGCAGACGCGTGGCTCACGGGCGAGGGAGCTCGCCGCGATCCGGCCGCCGCGATCCGGCTGTACGAGATCGGCGTGCGCGCGGGCGAGCCGGCCGCGACGGGCCACCTCGGCCGCTGCTACCTGCGCGGCCACGGCGTCGCGCGCGACACGCGCCGCGGCCTCGCGCTGCTGCGCACGGCGAGCGCGCTGGGCTTCGCCGCCGCCGCCGACCAGCTGTACGCGTTCCACCGTCGCCGCGGCGAGCCGCGCCGCGCGCGGCACTGGCTGCGCGTCGCCGCGCGCCTCGAGCACCCGGGTGCCGCCTTCGAGCTCGCCCGCGTGTACGAGGCGCGCTCCCCGAAGGAGTCGCATGCCTGGCTGAAGCGTGCGGCGAACTTCGCCGACGCCGCCGCGTGCCGCATGCTGGGTTGGCAACATGACAACGGCTTCGGCACGCGCGCGAGCCCGCGCAAGGCGAGGCTCTGGTACCGCCGCGCCGCCGCCCTCGGCGACGCCATCGCCGCCTTCAACCTCGGCCTGATCCACTACCGCGCGCGCAAGCAACCCACCGCCGCGGCCATGGCCTGGTTCACCCTCGCCGCCTCGCGCGGACACCGGCGCGCGGCCGCGTTCTGCCGGACCCGCGATCCCCGCCACCTGGCGCGGTTCATCTAGCGCCTGCGCGATGTCCGGGCTGGTTGGCACGCTGACAGCTCGATGATCCTCGAGGAGCCTTTCTCGAGGAGCACCTCGACGACCTCGCGGAGCGGCGCGCCTCGTCGAAGTGAAGGCGCCGCGGTCGGCGATGCGGTAGGTTGACGAGGACGTGGCGAAGTCGATGATGCTGGTCATCGCGGGGCCGAATGGGTCCGGGAGGACGACGCTGAGCTCGCGGCTGCGGATCGACAAGTACAGCCGCGGTGCGGAGCTGCTCGATCCCGACGCGGTGGCGCGGGAGCACTTCGGCGACACGTCGGATGCGGCGATGGTGGAGGCGGCGCGCTGGGTCACCGCGCGCAGGGAGGAGCTGCTCGGCGCGCGCAAGCCGATCGCGTTCCAGACGGTGTTCTCGACGTACGAGAAGCTCGACTTCCTCGAGCGCGCGCGGCGCAGCGGCTACTACATCAGGATGTTCTTCATCGGCACGCGCGATCCGCGCATCAACGCGGCGCGCGTGTGCGATCGCGTGATGAAGGGCGGGCACGCGGTGCCGATCGACAAGCTCGTGAGCCGCTTCCGCAGGTCGATGGCGAACCTGCCGCTCGCGATCAACCTCGTCGATCGCGCGTACATCTACGACAACTCGACGGAGGACGTCGAGGCGCGGCTGTGCGCGCGCACGTACAGCGGCCAGCTGCGCAAGATCTACGGCGATCAACCGGACTGGGTCGCCGACGTCATCGAGGGTTTGCCGCGCCACGCCGACTTCGCGCTCGCCGACGAGGGTGGCGAGGATTAGCGCCGGCGACGCCGGCGCCCGAGGTGCGAGACGAGGAGCGCGAGCGCGAGGCCGACGGTGGCGTGGGTGGTGCCGGTGCCGGCGGACAGGCCGCAGCCCGGGAGGTCGTGCGCGGGGGAACCGGGATCGGGGTGGTCGTCGTCGGGATCGGGTGTCGTCGGGTCGGGGACGGTGATCGTGGCGGTGGCGGTGGCGGTGTTGCCGGCGGCGTCGCGCGCGGTGGCGACGAGCGTGTGCGCGCCGGGACCGGCGGCGGTGGCGTCCCACGCGAACTGGTAGGGCGGCTCGGTGTCGGGGTCGCTGGGCGGACCGCCGTCGATCGCGAGGGTGACGCCGCCCATCGCGACGTCGTCGGCCGCGGCGACGACCACGGTGACGGCGCCGCTCGCCTCGGTGCCGTCCGACGGCGACACGATCGCGACGCTCGGCGCCGTGCCGTCGGGGTCGGTGCCGGGCGTGGTGCCGTTGCCGTTGCCGTCGAGCCCGAAGAACCTCGCCGCGCGCAGGGTCGAGCAGATGCCGCGGCTCTCGAAGTACGCGGCCGTGGTGCCGGGGCACGCGCCCGCCGGGTCGGTGCCGACGGCGACGGCGTGGGGCATGCCGCCGACGCGGTAGGCCTCGACGACGACGGTCGAGCCGGCCTTGTACGCGGTGCGCGTGGTGCCGCCGAGGGTCTCGGTCTCGTCGGCGACGGCGTCGGTGCCGAGGACGTTCGTCCACTGCTCGACGAGCTCGGTGTGGTTCGCCGGGACGACGGTGGCGTCGTTGGCACCGTGCCAGATCTGGACGCGCGGACGCGGCCCCGTGTACGTCGCCGCGGCGCGCACGAGGTCGCCCCACTGCGCGGCGGTCCTGTCGACGCCGGGCGACTGGCAGCTGAGGGCGCCGCTCACCGTCGTCGCGCAGCGGTAGGGCAGGCCCGACATGATCGCGCCGCCGGCGAAGCGCTCCGGCCACGTCGCGAGCATGACGGCGGCGAACGCGCCGCCCGCGGAGAACCCGACGACGAACACCTTGCCCGGATCGCTGCCGTGCGCGGCGATCGCGGTGTCGACCATCGACAGGATCGAGCGGTTCTCGCCCTGACCGCGCACGAGGTTCGCGGTGTCGCCGTACTCGCCCGCCCAGTTGAAGCAGCGCACCGGGTTGTTCGCCGTCTGCTGCTCGGCGTAGACGACCGCGAACCTGTACTGGTCGGCGAGCGCGTTCCACCCGGCCGCCTCCATGCTCGCGGCGGTCTGCGTGCAGCCGTGCAGCACGATCACGAGCGGACGCCCGGGTGAGAGCGCGGCCGGCACGTACTCGTACATCGCGAGGTTGCCGGGGTTCGCACCGAACGACGCGACGGGCTTGAGGGCGGCCACGGCGACGCCGCCGGCGGCCGCGAGGGTCATACCGGCGGCGAGGAGGATCGAGCGCAGCGATGTCATGGCGCGCCGCTCGTGCATTGGATGTGCCCGGCACCGCCGCACGCGCCGTCGCCGGGTTCCGCCTGCGTGTTGGGCGTCGCCAACAGGCGGCGTTCCCTCGCTCCCGGTTACACCCAACAGCTAGCGCCGTCGCCGGCGCGCGACGACGAGCGCGAGGGCGAGCATCGCGAGGCCCGAGCCACCGGCACCCGCGTCGAGGCCGCAGCCGGGCAGGTCCTGCGACGGGCCGCCGTCGTCGTCGGCACCACCACCGCCACCGCCACCGCCGCTGCCGCCACCGCCACCGTCGCCGCTGCCGCCACCGTCGCCGCCGCCGCCGCCGCCGAGGAGGCCGAAGAACGCGGCCGCGCGCACGGTCGAGCAGATCCCCTTGTCGGTGAAGTAGGCGCCGGTCGTCGCCGGGCAGCCTTCGCCGCCGGTGACGACGGCGTGGCCCATCCCCGCGATCGCGTAGCTCTCGACGACGACGCGCGCGCCGTCGCGGTACTCGGTGCGCGTCGCCGCGCCGATCGTCTCCGTCGCATCGGCGGTCTGATCGACGCCGAGCACGTCGGTCCACTGCTTGACGAGCTCCGCCTGGTTGACCGGCGCCACCGTCGTATCCGACGCGCCGTGCCAGATCTGGACGCGCGGGCGCGTGCTCGCGGTGGCCGCCGCGCGCACGAGGTCGCCCCACGCCGCGGCCGGCTTCGTGACGCCGGGGTTCTGGCAGCTGAACGCGCCGTTCACGGTGGTCGCGCACCGGTAGGGGAGGCCCGACATGATCGCGCCGGCCGCGAGGCGATCGGGCCACGTCGCGAGGAGCACGGCGGCGAACCCGGCGCCCGCCGAGAACCCGACGACGTACACGCGCGCCGGGTCGGCGTCGTGCGCCGCGATGGCGGTGTCGATCATCGAGATGATCGACTGGTTCTCGCCCTTGCCGCGCTCGAGGTTCGCGGTGTCGCCGTACTCGCCCGCCCAGTTGAAGCAGCGCACGGGGTTGTTCGCCGTCGCCTGCTCCGGGTACACGACGGTGAAGCCGTGCTCGTCGGCGAGCGTGTTCCAGCCGGCGACCTCCATCGCCGCGGCGGTCTGCGTGCAACCGTGCAGCACGACGACGATCGGCCGGTGGGCCGGGAGATCCGCCGGCGCGTACTCGTACATCGCGAGCGCGCCGGGGTTGGCACCGAACGACGCGACCGGTTTCGCCGAGCCCGCCGCCGCGGGGGAGGAGAGCGCGAGCAACGCGAGCAGGGTGGTGGGGATGCGCATGGCGCGCGGCGGTGCATCGCGTGTGCCGCGCGATGTTGGTGGGGGCCAGCAGGCACGCGACCTGCTAGGGCGGAGCGCGTGAGCTGGTATCCTCCCCGCGTGGACGACGTCCCGCGCACGCGCCTCCAGCCGCGGGCCGTGCGCATGGTGCACCGGCTGCGGGTGACGGTGGAGCGCGGGCCGGACGCGGGCGCGACGTGCGCACCCGACGACGATGCGGCGCTCGCGATCGGCACGAGCGAGGACAACGCGCTCGTGCTCGCGGATCCGGCGGTGAGTCGGTACCACCTCGAGCTGCGGCGCACGGCGAGCGGCGTGCAGCTGCTCGACCTCGGCAGCCGCAACGGGACGTGGGTGAACGACCTGCGCATCGAGCGCGCGATCGTGCCGGCGGGGACGCGGTTTCGCATCGGGGACACGACGATCCTCGTCGAGGATGCGGGCTCGACGGTGGCTCCGCCGCCGGGCGAGGCGCCGCGGTTGCCGGACCTCGTCGGCGACAGCGACGCGATCCGCGAGGTCGCGCGGCTGATCGGCAAGCTCGCGCGCGTCGACTCGTCGGTGCTGATCCAGGGCGAGACCGGCGTCGGCAAGGAGGTCATCGCCCGCGCGCTGCACGAGGCGAGCCCGCGGCGCGCGGCGGAGCTGGTCGTCGTCGACTGCGGCTCGATGCCGGCGACGCTGATCGCGTCGATCCTGTTCGGGCACGAGAAGGGCTCGTTCACCGGTGCGGACCAGCGCCGCACCGGCGCGTTCGAGCGGGCGCGCGGCGGCACGGTGCTGCTCGACGAGATCGGCGAGCTCCCGCTGGAGGTGCAGCCCGCGCTGCTCGGCGTCCTCGAGCGCCGCGCCTTCACGCGCGTCGGCGGGTCGCAGTCGCTGTCCGCCGACGTGCGCGTGCTCGCGGCGACGCACCGCGACCTGCGCGCCGAGGTCAACGCCGGTCGCTTCCGCGCGGACCTGTACTACCGGCTCGCCGTCGCGCGCATCGTGATCCCGCCGCTGCGCGAGCGCCCCGAGGACATCGCCCCGCTCGTGCGGCACTTCGTCCACAAGCTGACCGGCGTCGACGAGCTCGGCCCGCTCGCGCACGCGCTCGACGCCCTCCGCGCCCACCCGTGGAGCGGCAACGTGCGCGAGCTGCGCAACGTCGTCGAGGCCGCGATCGTCATGGGCGAACTCGACCTCGGCGACGGCACCTCCGCCGCACCGCGCCCTCCGAACCCCGAGTCACCCGCCGCCACCGCCGTGCGCGGCGCCGACGCGCCCTCCTACCGCGACGCGCGCGCGGCCGCGCTCCACCGCTTCGAAGCCGAGTACCTGCGCGACCTCATCGCGCGCACCGGCGGCAACGCCTCCGAAGCCGCGCGCCTCGCGCGCATGGACCGCCCCTACCTGCTCACCCTCCTCCGCAAGCACGGCCTCCGCAGCTAAGCGAAGACGGCGACGATCGAGTCCGCGAACAGGATCCGCTCGGAGAACCGCTCGAGGTCCTCGGGCGACGCACTCGCGAGCCGCTGCTCGACCTCGGCGGAAAGCTCACCGAACTTGAGGCAGAGCTGGCGCCTCAACACCTCGCGATGCCCTTGCGCCCGCCCTTCCACGAGGCCCGCGGCCCGGCCGTCCTCGCGCATCTCGTCAAAGCTGTTGTAGAACTTCATCATGACCTCCTGCTCGCCCGCATCGAGCTCCGTCGGGGCAACGTTGTGGAACGTACGCGCGAACTGTAGCAGGATCGGCTCGGCGAGACGCCGCACGGGATCGACCGTGCTCAGGATGGCGACCTCGTGTACGGCGCGCAGGAGAAGAGGGCCGCCGGCCATGAGGCGGACGAGGAGCGTCGAGCGGTTGGTGGGGAGCTCGGTCGCGACGACGAGGCCGAGGCGCAGGATGTCGCCGCCGAAGCGGTAGATGCCGCGGCGCGTGGCGTGGAACGGGAGCTCGGCGAGGAGGCGGCGCGGCGTGCCGGCGGAGATGAGCCAGAGGTGGGGCAAAACGGGGCGCGTGCCGGTGCTGCGGGCGTCGCGGGTGCGCTGGTGCCAGTAGGTGAGCTGCTTGGCGAGGCAGGCGCGCAGCTCGTCGGGGCCGGGTGGCTCGCTGTGGAGCTCGAGGAGGCAGTCGTGCGAGGTCAGCTCGCCGAGGAGGCCGAGCTCGGCGCGCTCGGCGGCGAACGCCGGGTCGGGCTCGTGGCGCAGGTCGGCGTACAGGGTCTCGGCGTTGAGCGCGTGCTGGGCGGTCGTCCGGTCGCGCACGCCGAGCGGTTCGAGCGCGCGGAGGCCGAGCTCCTTGCCGAGTTGATCGAAGCGGTTGCGCACGCATGCCGGGGACGCAGCAAGCCACGCGCCACGCGCGCGGCGCCGCAGTTCCGCGCACCTGCAAGCGTCGACGTCCGCCGGCCGGACGAGATGTCCGAACGTCGGACGGACACCGGACGGCTAGGAGCCTGACCCCGTAATCGGGTTGGCTGATAGCTCGCGTCAGACGCAGGCGGATCGACTCCGAAGTCGTTTCGTGATCGGCTGCTTGCATGGCCAAGGCGTTCCGTCCCTGGGAAGTCGAGCAGGGCTGGTTGCTCCCACCGTCGGTGCACGAGCTGGTTCCACCGCAACACCCGGCTCATTTCGTTAGAGAGCTCGTGCGCAGTCAGCTCGATCTGGGTGCGGTCCTCGCGGCTTACGACGAGGAGCGCGGCTTTCCGCCGTACCACCCCACGATGATGGTGGCACTGCTGCTGTACGGGTACACGCAGGGGTTGTTCTCGTCGAGAAAGCTCGCGAAGGCCTGCGAGGAGCGCATCGACTTCATGGCCGTGACGGCAATGCAGAAGCCGGACTTCCGCACGATCGGGAAGTTTCGACTCCGACACCTGGCTGCGCTGGGCGACCTGTTCGTGCAGGTGCTCAAGCTGTGTCAAAAGGCCGGCCTGGTGCGGCTGGGTCACGTGGCGCTCGATGGGACCAAGGTCAAGGCCAACGCTTCGAAGCACAAAGCGATGAGCTACAGGAAGATGCGCGAGGTCGAGACGCGGCTTCTCGAAGAGGTCCACGAGTGGTTTCGTCGCGCCGACGCCGAAGACACCGCCGAAGATGCGGCACACGGGGACCGGCGTGGCGACGAACTGCCCGAATGGGTCGCGAACAAGCTCGAGCGGATCGAACGGATCCGCGAGGCGCGGACCGCGCTCGAACAGGAGGCGCAGCAAGAGGCTGCGCTGCGCAAAGCGGCGAGCGCCGACGAAGAAGATCACGACGGCGATGGTGACGACCGGCCAACCCCTCCGTCGCGGCCCAAGCACCACGCCGATGGAACTCCAGGCGAGAAATCGCAGCGCAACTTCACGGATCCGGAGAGCCGAATCCTCAAGACGCGCGATGGCTACATGCAGGGCTACAACGCCCAGGCAGCCGTCGACGCCGAACGCCAGATCATCGTCGCCACCGAAGTCTACGCGGCGCAGAACGATGGGCCGTTTCTCGACGAGATGCTGGGACAGATCCGCGCCAATACCGGTCGTCAGACGCGCGAGCTCTCGGCCGACTACAGCTACCTCTCCGAAGCGAACTTGATCGCCTGCGCACGTCGCCACGTGACGCCGTACATCGCGACGGGCCGACTTCGCCACCACGATGGTCAGCCCACCACACCACGTGATCGGCCGGACGATTCCCGTGCTGCAGCGATGGCACAGAAGCTCCGACGAGCCGGCCGACGAAGTCGCTACCGTCTACGCAAGCAGCTCGTCGAGCCCGTCTTCGGCCAGATCAAGGCGGCGATGGGATTCGCGGGATTCCTGCTCCGCGGGCTCCGGAAGGTCCGCCAAGAGTGGCGCTTGGTCGCAGCTGCTCACAACCTCCGGAAGCTCGTCGCAGCGGCGGTGGCGTAGTCCACGCCTCCGGGTGGGCTCCGCTCCGCCTTCGAACTCCAACAACCCTTACGGGGTCAGGCTCCTAGCCGCGCGCCAGCCGGCGCAGGCTCGCATCGAGCGGCAGCAGCAGCACCGCGGCGAGGATGAGCCACATCGCGATCGGGAGCGACGTCGAGGTGTCCTTGCCCGCGGGCACGATCGTCGAGGGGGAGACCGTGCCGCCGGTGGTGTTGGCGAGCGTGGTGAGGGCCTGGGTGTCGGGGCCGCGGTGGTGGAGCTCGGAGCCGGCGGGGCGGAGGATGGTCTTGCGGACGGTGACCTGGTTCTTGTCGTCGAGGAGCTCGACCGTCGGCTCGTTGCCCGGGGCGACGTCGATCTTCGCCTCGTAGACACCCGGCTCGACGATCTTGAGGGGCAGGTCCCGGGACATGCCGCCGGTGACGACGCGCGCGACCGGGGCGCCGACGTTCGCGCGCTCGGTGCGGCGCACGACGCGCACGGTGGCGGAGTCGCCCGAGACGTCGGCCTCGACGGCGGTGGTGTCGCCCTCGTGGCGGCGGAGGGCGCCGCGCGCGAGCTGGGTCCAGAAGCGCGAGTACTTGTCCCACTTGAGCCAGTCCTTGCCCCAGCGCGGCCCGGCGTCGCTCGCGAACACGGCGACCTCGCCGAGGCCGTAGGGCCAGCGGGTCAGGATCGGGTTCTTCTTCTTGTCGGTGAGCACGACCTGCGCGGCGGGGCGGGGCTTGACCTCCTGGTAGCCGTGGAGGGGCGGCGCCTTGTCGATGTCGATGCCGTCGATGGACGAGTGCTTCGCGGACGCGATCAGCCGGACCTCCTCCTCGCGCGCGTGGGTGTCGAGGAGGCGCCGCGCGTCCTGCACGAACAGGCCGCGCAGCTGCTTCGCGTCGGTGGTGCGGTAGTAGTGGCCGCCGCCCTCGAGCGCGAGCTGCTTCAGGAAGTCGGTGTCGTCATCGTCGTCGACGTACGTGGCCTTCACGAACGGGCCGTCGGCGCCGTCGCCGACGCCGATCACCGAGAGCGTCGTGCCGCTCTCGCGCAGCTGGCGCGCGACCTGGAGGCTGTTCGGGCGCCCCGACGGCCAGCCGGTGTAGTCGCCGTAGTCCGAGCCCTTGACCTGCTCGGCGGCGTCGCGCGTGTCGGAGAACAGGATGATGTGGCGCAGCGGCGTGGACGCCTTCGCGATCACCTTCTGCGCATCGACGAGGCTCGTGTAGATGAAGATGCCGTCGCCGCCGACGGGGATGCTGCGCACCTTCGCCTCCATCGCCGCGGTGTCGTCGCCGACCTTCTTCAGCGGGATGACCCAGTCGGTGTGGCTCTGCACGGCCGACACGGCGACCTTGTCGAACGAGCGCAGGAGGCGGATCACGCCGGCCGCGCCCTCGGCGGCGAGCGCGAGCTTGGTCTTGTTGCCGACGGTCATGCCCATCGAGCCGGACTGGTCGAGGATCACGATCACCGTCGCCGCGGACTCGAGCTCGGGCGCCATCGGCTCGATCTCGACGGGGAGCGCGTCGGCGAGCCGGTTCGCGGCGTAGTTCGCGTCGAGCGCCTGCGGGCCGCCGAGGACGACGAGGCCGCCGCCGTCGTTGACCCACTTCACGAGCTTCTCGCCGAAGTCGTCGTCGATCACGCCCTGCGTGGTCACGCCCCGCACGGGTGCGTTCGCGAGGATCAGGAGGTCCGTGTTCGCGAGGTCGGGGGGCGGGCCGTCCTGCGCCGGCACGATGGTGACCTGCATCTGCTCGGCGCGCAGCGCCGCCGCGAGCGACGCACCGCCGCCGTCGTCGCCGTCGAGGATCACGATCTGCGGCGGCCGCTCCACGACGGCGCGCGTCGTCGTCTTGTCGTTGCCCGGGTCCTTGTTCGGCGTGCCGCTCGGGACCTCGAGCGCCGCGTCGACCGACACGACACCCGGCTTCACTTCCTTCGGCAGCGAGTACTCGAACGGGACGTCGGTGTGCTTGCCGTCGAGCTGCACGTCGACGCTCGCGACCGGCTTGCCGTCGACCTTGACCGTGACCTTCGCGGGCCCGACGACGCCGCCCGAGTCGACGTCGACGTGGCCCTTCATCGTCGCGCCGCTGCGCACGTGGTCGTTGTCGAGCTTGATCGACGCGATCGCGGGGTCGTCCACGACCGAGCCCGACGGCACGACGGACACGGGCACGCCGCGCTGCACGGCCACCGCCGTCGCGGCGCCGAGGTCGCCCGCGGTCGCGCGGCCGTCGCCGATGAGGACGAGCTGCCCGCCGCCGTTCGGCGGGATCAGGCCGAGGCCGAGGCGGATCGCCGCGCCGATGTCGGTGGCGTCGGGGTCGGCGCCGCGTGGGGCCGCCGGGATCGCGAACGGCTCGCCGGGCGCGATCGCGACCTCGGCGCCGCCGTCGAAGTGCACGACCGCCACGCGCTCCTCGTCGCCGAGCGACGCGCGCAGCTGCCGCACCTGCTCCCACGACGCCGCGAGCGCGCCGTCCGACACGCTCGCCGAGCGATCGATGAGGAACACGGTCGTCGAGTCGTGCCGCGTCGTCGAGATGCGCGGCTCGGCGGCGGCGATCGCGAGCGCCGCGATCACGAGGGCGCGCGTGGTGATCGCGATCCCGCGCTGCAGGCGCCCGTTCGCACCGGGCCAGCGGCGGATCGCGTCGACGACGGCGAGCAGGACCGCCGGCACGATCGCGAGCAGCCAGATCGGATGGCCGAAGCTGACGAAGCTCACACTCACGTGGATTGCCTCCGGACGTAGAGGGCCTGCTCGACGAGCAACAGGCCGATCGCGACGAGGAGCGCGATGCGCGCGAGCCACGCACCGTCGCGCCAGCGCGCCGGGCGCGCCACCGGCGGCGCACCGAGCGGGCTCGGCGTCGCGTGCGTCTCGGCCGCCGACAGGAGGCCGCGCGCGGGCGACTTCGCGCTCGGCGGCGCCGCCCAGTCGACGAGGTTCGCGATCAGGTTCGGGAACGCCGCGCGCAGCGACAGGTCCGTCTCGTCGAGCGAGAACCCGGTCACGAGCAGCTCGCGCGTGCCCCACGCCGCCTTCGCGACGAGCATGCCGGCCGAGGTGTCGACGACCGAGCGCCCGCCCGCGACGAGCCGGCCCTTGCCGATCACCATGTCGCGCAGGTCGACGTAGCGGAACCACGGCGAGTCGAAGTCCCAGCGCACGACGGTGCGCGTCGCCGGGTCCTTGCCGAGCTCGATGGGCGAGGTCGCGCCCGGGCTCACGCCGAGCGCGACGACGTGCGCCGTCGGCGGCAGCTCCGCCCGCGGCTCGTCCTCGAGGACGATCAGGTCGAGCGGCGTCTTCGGCAGCGCGCCGGGCTGCGCGATCGCGAGGTTCACGCGCGGGTGCAGGCGGAGCGCTTCGCCGACCATCGTGTTCTTGCGCGTCGTCACGAGCAGCACCGACACGGGGCCGGCGTCGCTGAGGCCGACCTCGGCGCGGTCGTCGAGCTCGAGCGCGTCGAGCCGTGGCGGCGCGACGGCCGCGCTGCCCTTGCCACTCTTCGCCTTCGAAGAAGACGACGACGAAGACGGCTTCGCCTGCTCGGTCGTGTCGGAGATCGTCGCCGTCAGCGACCGGCCGCGCTCGATCGCGAGCCGCACGGTGCGCTCCGCGTCGCCGTGCGCCGGGATGTCCATGCCGATCACGTCGACGACGGAGCCGTCCGCGACGAGCGTGATCTCGACGTGCCGCTGCGAGATGTGCGTCGACCCGACGGCGAGGTACACGTCGTGGCCGCCGAGCCCGTCGAGCGCGCGCGCCGACAGCCCGGTGATGCCGACGTTGCCGACGTCGGTGCCGATCGCGATCGCCTGCAGCGTGCACTTCGTGGCCGGCGGCGCGAGGCCGGCGCCGTCGGAGACGACGACGATCACGGTGTGCTCGCGGTCGGTGCACAGGCCGTCGGCGAGGCGGAACGCGAGCGCGTCGCTGTGGTTGTCGCCGCCGGCGCCGGCGCGCACGACGTTGCGCAGCGCCGCGATCACGTCGCCGCGGTTGCGCGTCGGGGCGATCTCGATGTTCGCCTCGCCGCCCGTCGCGACGAGCGCGATCTCGTCGCCGTCGCCCATCCGCTCCACCATGTCCTCGATCTCGCGCGCCGCGAGCGACAGCCGATCGCCGCCCGTCTCGCGCGCGGCCATGCTCGCGGAGCGGTCGAGGACGATCACGATGCGCGACGCCCCGCCGGCGCCGGCGCGCGGCCCGACGAGCGCGACGATCCCCGCCACGAGCGCGACGAGGACGAGGATCAGCGACAGCTTGTGCCGGATCCGCGAGCGCGCGCGCCGCGAGGCCGGCCGCTCGTCGCGGATGAGGCGCACGAGGATCGCGCTCGACACGGCGCGCTTGTCCTTGTGCAGCCGGTACAGGTACGCCCCGATCACGGGCAGCGCGAGCAAGAGGCCGAGGAGCGCCCACGGGTGGAGCAGGGTCATCGCCCGCCTCCGCGCGCGGCCTCGGTGACGCGCCGCCGCCGCAGGTCCGTCGCGATCAGCGTGCGCGCCGGCACCGACGTGAACGCCGGTGCGTACAGGATGCCGAGCTCCGAGCAGCGCTGCTCGATCGAGGCGCGCCACGCCGCGAGGCCCTGCTGGTATCGCTCCGCCGCCGCCTTGCCCGCGCGCACCGGGACCTCCTCGCCGGTCTCGGCGTCGATGAGGATGCCGTCGTCGAGGTCGGGCGCGAGCTCGCTGTCGCCGAGCGTGTGCAAGAGGATCGCGCGCTTCGACACGGCCGCGAGCCGGCGCAGCGTCGCCTCGCGCACCTCCTCCTCGACGAGGAGGTCGGTGATCAGCAGCCCATGGTCGGTGCGGCCGCGCTCGAGCTCGATCGCGAGCGTCTTCGGCAGGTCCGCGGCGCCCGCGGGCTCGACGTCGTCGAGCGCGTCGACGATCTGCAGCAGCGCGCCGAGGTGATCGCCGCGCGCCATGCGCGACGCCTGCCGGGTCGCCGCGGCGACGCTGATGCGCACGCGCTCGCGGGCGCGCAGCGCGAGGAACGCGAGGCACGCGGCGAGCTCGCCGGCGTGATCGATCTTGCGCGGCGTCCCGAAGCCCATCGACGCGCTCGCGTCGATCACGAGGAGCACGCTGATGTCGCGGTCCTCGTGGAACAGCTTGACGAGCACCGCCTGGAGCCGCGCGAACACGTTCCAGTCGACGAGGCGCAGGTCGTCGCCCGGCGTGTACGGGCGGAAGTCGGCGATGTCGAGGCCCTTGCCGCGCACGCGCGATCGCCGATCGCCGGGGCGCATGCCCGTCGACGGGAGCGGGGCGGCCATGCGCAGCGTGTCGAGGCCCGCGAAGATCGAGCGATCGATGCGCACGCGCTCAGCGACCCTGCTTCGCCACGAGCGCGAGGATGTCGGCGACGAGCGAGTCGGACGCCACTCCGTCGAGCGTCGCGTCGAAGCTGAGGATCATGCGGTGCCGCAGCACCGGCGCCGCGATCGCGACGAGGTCCTCGAGGCCGATCCACGCGCGCCCCTGCAGGAGCGCGTTCGCGCGGCCGGCGAGCAGGAGCGACTGCATCGCGCGCGGGCTCGCGCCGAAGCGCACGAACTTCTTCACCCGGTCCGGCGACCCCGGGTAGTCGGGGTGCGTGCACATCGTCATCTGCGCCGCGGCGTCCGCGACGTGCGGCGCGACGACGACCTGGCGCACCATGCGCTGGATCATGCGCAGCGTTCCCCGGTCGAGCACGCGCTGCGCAGAGGCCAGGGTCGTGCCCGTCGTCGCGACGCCGATCGAGCGCAGCACCTCGAGCGACGGGAAGCCGACCGTGACCTTCATGAGGAAGCGGTCGAGCTGCGCCTCGGGGAGCGGGTACGTGCCCTCCGTCTCGATCGGGTTCTGCGTCGCGATCACGCAGAACGGCTCGGCGAGCTGGTAGCGCACGCCGGCGACGGTGCACGCGTGCTCCTGCATCGCCTCGAGGAGTGCGGACTGCGTCTTCGGCGTGGCGCGGTTGATCTCGTCGGCGAGGACGAGGTTCGCGAAGATCGGACCGGGGCGGAACTCGAGCGTGGACTTGCCCGTCGCCTCGTCGCGCATGAGGACCTGCGTGCCCGTGATGTCGGCGGGCATGAGGTCGGGCGTGAACTGGATGCGCGAGCTCTGGATGTCGACGGCCTCGGCGAGCGTGCGCACGAGCAGCGTCTTGCCCAGGCCGGGCGAGCCCTCGATGAGCACGTTGCCGCCGCCGAGGAGGCCGATCAGCACCTCGCGACACAGCTGGTCCTGGCCGAGGACGACGCGCGAGAGCTCGCCGAGGACGACGCTCAGCGACGACGTCGCCGTCGACAGCGCGTAGTCATCGATCGGGTGGTCCTGCGGGAGAGGTTGCGGGAGTTCGGCGGTCACTTGGCCCCTTGGTTGCGGAGTGCTTCGAAGTACTTCTGGATGAAGTCGCGGCGGGTCAGCGGGATCTCGTCGCGGTGGATCGTGGCCTCCGCGATCTCGGCGTAGTGGTCGCGCACCGGACCGAACTGATCCGAGCGGTGATCGCCGAGCGAGTGCTCCTGGATCGCCTTGATGATGCCCTCGGGCGAGAGGCTCGGGTTCGTGTTGACGCGCTCGCCGGGGATCTGGTCCGGCGCCTGCGCGCCCGACGGCGAGTTGCCCTGCATGCCGCTCGTGCCCTGCTGGCCGAAGAAGCGCGGATCGCCGAGGACGCTGAGCGCGCCGGCCGAGCCGGGCATGCCCGCCGAGCCCGGCATCATGCCCATGCCGGAGCCGCTCCCCGAGCCCATGCCGGACCCCATGCCCATGCCCGAGCCGCCCGAGCCCGACGATCCCGACGAGCCCATGCCCGCGGAGCCGGACCGCGACGAGCCCATGCCCGCCGAGCCGGGGCCCATGCCCGAGCTGCCCATCGCGCCGGCGCTGCCCGCGCTGCCGGCGCCCGAGCTACCGGCGCTGCCGGCGCTGCCCGTCATGCCGGCCCGCGCCGCCGAGCGCATCGCGGCGATCGCGGCGCGCGCGGCGTCGAGCTTGCTGGCGCGCGGGTCGGTGCGCGGCCGCGAGCCCGGCGTTGGCGCCGTGAGCGACGACAGCGCGTCCTTCGCGGCGTCGAGGTCGTTCTGCTTCATCGCGTCGGCGGCCGCGCCGAGCTGCGACAGGCGCTTGCCCTTCGCCGGGTCGTCCTTGAACGGGTCGCTCTTCGCGATCGCCGCGGACTTGAGCGCGTCGCCGAGGGTCTGCGCGTCGGTCGGTGACTTCGCGGCGCGCTTCAGCGCCTCCTTCGCGAGCTGCGCCATGCGCGAGCGATCGTCGTCGGCGGCCGCCTTCGCGAGCTGCTTCGCGAGCTGGTCGTTCGTCAGCTTCGACAGGTCCTCGTTCTTGAGCCGGGGCGCCGCGGCGTCGAGGTGGCGCATCGCCTCGGACAGCGCGGCGAGCGCCGCGGCCTGGCTCTTGGCATCGCCCGCCGCCTTCAGCGCCTCGCGGGCCTGCGCGATCTCCTGCCGCGCCTCGGCCGACAGCGACTCGTCCTTCTCGAGCTGATCGAGGCTGTCGGAGATCGCCTTCGCGGCGTCCTTCTCGGCGTCGCTCAGCGCCGACACCGGCTCGGCGGCGACCGCGGACGGCGTGCGCATGCCCGCGAACACGAGCAGCGCGACGGCGATCGCCGTCAGCATCGTGCCCGCGATGCTCGGGCGCAGGCGCAGCTTCGCGACGGCGACCGGGTCCACCTTCGGCACGAGCTCCGTCGCCCGCACCATCACGACCTCCTCGACGGCGCCCTCCGCGCCGCGCCACTCGATCGACAGCGCCGTCGCGAGCAGGTCCGACGACGCGTGCTGCCGGTCGAGCGCGCGCGCGAGCGAGTCCGGCCCGTGCCAGCTGCGCCGCAGCGCGCGCGTCACCGCGAACGCGACGCCGAGCGCGAAGGCGGCGGCGATCCCGAGCGCCAGCCACAGGTTCACGTGCCGGAGCGCGAGGATCGCGCCCAGCGTCCCGGCGGCCAGCCAGGGCAGGACCCGCGTCGCCACCTCGAACGCGCGGCGGCGGTTCGAGCTGGAGCTCCAACGTGCGAGGGCAGAGGTGACGATCATCGGTGGGCTCCTACCTTCCCCTGACGACGTGCAACGGACGGGGGTTGCAAAATAGTGCGCCAAATTCGCTCTGTTGCAATGCGATCGCGCGGACGGGGTATTCCGGCAAGCGTGCCGGTTTCCGCAGGCGACATCAACGGATAGGCCCCTCGAGCGGTCTGTCGGCGGGAGTGGCTACGCCGCGAACCGGCTCGGCGGGCGGCCGACGTGGCGGCTGAACGCGGTGCTGAAGCTGCTCGCCGAGCCGTAGCCGACGCGCGCGGCGACCTCGGCGAGCCCGAGGTCCGCGCGGCGGAGCAGGCCCTTCGCGACGGCCATGCGCCACGCGAGCAGGTACTCCATCGGCGGCAGCCCGACGACGCGCGTGAAGCGGTCGAAGAACGACGACCGCGATAGCCCGGCCGCCTTCGCGAGCTCGGCCACGGTCCACGGGCGATCGACGTGCGCGTGCATCTGGCGGATCGCCGCGGCGAGGTTGGCGTCGGCCAGCCCGCGCAGGAGGCCGGGCGGCGCGTCCTCGCCGTCGGCCGTCGTCGAGCGCAGCGCCTCGACGAGGAGGACCTCGACGAGCCGCGCCAGCACGAGGTCGCGCCCGGACCGCCGCTCCGCCGCCTCCTCGGCGACGAGGCGCACGAGCAGCCCGAGCCGCTCGACGCCGCGCACGTGCACGAGGGGTGGGAGCAGCGATACGAGCAGCGCCGCATCCGGCGAGTCGAACGCGAAGTAGCCGCCGAGCTGGCGCACGTCGGGGCGCCCGCCGCGCGCGCCGTGCCGGATCTCGGCGACGGGCGACGCGAGCCGCTTGGGGTCGATCGGCACGGGCCGCACGGGCGCGCCCCCCGACATCGTGAACCCCGGCGTCGCCGGCAGGAGGATGAAGTCGCCGCCCTCGAGCGTCACCGGGCGCTGCCCGTCGACGGCGAGCCGGCAGCTCCCCTCGAGGACCACGCAGAAGCTCGGCTGGTCGTAGGCGGAGTAGCGCACCGCCCAGTCGCCGGCGCCGCTGATGCACTTGGCATACACGGCCTTCGGCTGGAGCAGGGCGATGACTTCGGTCAGCGGATCACGCATGCGTGGACTCTCTCGAATGGAACACGGACGCCTCATGATAGAGCGTCCGGCCTTCGGTGGCTAGAGTGTGTTCATGACGAACACGAAGACGGTCCTCATCACGGGTTGCTCCTCCGGCTACGGGCTCGAGACGGCGCGCCACTTCCACGCGAACGGCTGGAACGTGGTGGCGACGATGCGCAAGGTGCGCGAGGAGGTGCTGCCGCGCTCGCCGCGCCTCCGCATGCTCCCGCTCGACGTGACGAACCCCGACAGCATCGCGCGCACGATCGCCGAGGCCGGCCCGATCGACGCGCTCGTCAACAACGCCGGCATCGGCCTCATGGGCGCGGCCGAGGCGACGCCGATGGCCACGATCCGCGAGGTGTTCGAGACGAACACGTTCGGCATGATCGCGATGGCGCAGGCGGTGATCCCGCAGCTGCGCGCGCGCCGCGCCGGCGTGATCGTGAACGTGACCTCGAGCGCGACGCTGGCGCCGTTCCCGCTCGTCGCCGTCTACACCGCGAGCAAGACCGCGATCGACGGGTTCACCGCATCGCTCGCGCTCGAGCTCGCCGAGCTCGGGGTCCGCGCGAAGGTGGTCATCCCCGGCTACGGCCCGGGCACGAGCTTCCAGGCCAACTCCGGGACGCGCATGAACGGCCTCATCACGGAGCCGTACGCGGCGTTCGCGCAGCGCATCTTCGACGGCTACGCGCAGGCGACGGCCGCGGTCACCACCGCCGCCGACGTCGCCGAGGGTGTGTGGCGCGCGGTCCACGACACCTCCGATCAGCTGCGCTTCCCGGCGGGGCCGGACGCCGTCGCGCTGTCACAGGCCGGGGCGGGCGGAGCGCGCGCGTAGGATCGGGTTCGCCGGCGCCGGCAGCGCGAGGTCGTCGAGGTAGCGCCGCAGCCAGCCGTCGACGCCGCTGGGGTAGTCCTCGAGCGCGCCGTTGAGGTTCCACGCGAGCGAGATCACGGGCGACAGCGCGGCGTGCACGCGGCGGAGCTGCTCGCGGTTCGCGAACGCGGCGCCGCGCCCGCGGTCGGGGGCGTCGCCGGCCTGCACGACGGCGCCGTTCGCGAGCGCCGCGACGCGCACGCCGTGGGGCTCGAGGCCGCGCGCGAGCGCGTCCACGCCGCCGAGCCGCCGCAGCTTCTTGTGGTCGAGGAACGTGAGCCACTTCGCGCCCGGGACCCTGTCGGCGAGGCGCACGCGCAGCTCGACGAGCTCGACGGCGTCGAGGCCGGCGTGCCAGCGCGCGAGCGCGGTGAACCGCGCGTGCATCGTCGCGTCCGAGCTGTAGTAGCTCTCCGGCGTGAGGGCGCGCGTCGCGAAGCCGTACGTGTAGGGGACGTACGTCGACACGGTCTCGACCCACGCGCGGAACGCGGCGAGACCCTTGTCCTCGACGAACTCCGGCGGGAAGCGCATCGCGATGACGTTCGCGTCGTCGTCGTCGTCGCCGGAGAGCTCGAGGTGGTACGGCGCGTTGTCGTCGCCGGGCCCGAACAGCTCGACGTGCGTGTCGGGGTTGCTCGCGAGGCGCGCGGGCGCGAGCTGCTGCCGCACCCGGGCGAGCAGCTTGTCGTCGAACGGGCGGGTGTCGTCGCCGCGCGTGGCGTGGACGCCGACGAGGCCGTGCGCGAGCGCGCCGGCGGGCAGGTACGCGAGGTACGCGTCGAGCACGCGCAGGAGCTTCGGGGCGAGGCGCGCGGCGTGCCGGCCGAGCCGCCCGGGCACGAAGAACGCGACGACGACGTGCTCGCGCACGTAGACGCGGCCGTCGTCGTCGCCGCGCGCGAGCGGTGCCTCGGCCGCGAGGTCGTCGAACAGCGCGCGGAACTGCGGATCGCCGTGCAGCGCGGCGAGCGCGGGATCGCGCTCCAGCTCGAGGAACGTCGGGCAGTACGTGCGCCGCGCGAGGCGGCACAGCTCGAGCGCGAGGTCGCGCTGCCCGGTCGCGAGCGCGACGGCGGCGGTTGGGTGGTACACGGCGGACTCGCGGCGCGCGCGGCGCTGGGCGAGCGCGAGGTACGGCGCGGCGTCGGCGGGCGTGCCGGCGGCGAGCGCGGCGCGCAGCAGCTCCTCGAGCCCGGCATCCCTCCCGGCGCGCACGCCGTGGGCGAGCAGCTCGAACCGCACGCCGGCGTCGTCGCCGCTCGCGTCGACGGGCTCGCCCGGCGGGAGGTCGGCGAGCAGGCGCCGCACGCCTGCGCGGTCCCGGCGCGCGATCGCGTGCGCGAGGCGGTCGTGCACCTCGGCCCGGCGCGCTTGCTCGGCGGCGATGCGGGTCGTCACGACGGCGAGGTCGGTCGGGTCGCCGAGCCGGCGCGCGAGGTCGACGAAGTCGGCGAGGTCGGTGCGCGACGCGTCGCCCAGGGGTGCACCCTCGAGCTCGTCGCGCAGCACGTGGGCGATCGTGAGGCGCGCGGCCTCGCGGGTTTGCGGCGGCGCCGCGGCGGCGAGCCCGGCCGGGTCCCACGCGTCGCCGTGCCGCGTGTACAGGTCGCCGTCGTCCTCGAGTCGCCGGCACGCCGCCGCGATCTCGAGCGCGAGCGTGCGCCGCCCGGTCTGCGCGTACACATGTGCGAGACGCGCGTACGGCCCGACGGTGTCGGCCTTCGCGAACAGCTGGTGGAGCACGTGCGGCATCGCCGCGTCGAAGCGCGACTGCCCGACGAGCCCGTCCGCGCGCCAGCCGTGCACGTCCTCGCGCCCATCGTGGTGCGCCACGACCTCGGCGAGCTCGAGCAGGCGGTCCCACCGCCGCGCCTCGGTGAGGAGGTGGCCGAGGTCGTCGAGGTCGCCTTGGTCTCCGGGCCACGACCGCTCCGGCGCGACGCGCGCGGCGCTCGCGGTGCGGTAGGCGGCGTCGAGGTCCGTCGTCGCGTCGGCGGCGGCCGCGACCTCGGCGAACACCTGCCACGCGAGGTCGACCGTCGCGCGGAGGCCGGCCTCGCGCGCGGCGATCTGCTCCGCCGTGTCGGGCTCGTCGGGCTCGGCGGCGCCGCCGTGGTAGTCGTCGTCGGAGACGTCGCGGTAGCCGAACACGCGAAAGCCTTCGCGGTCCCACGCGCGCCGCGACATGTGGTCGAAGTAGAGGCCGAAGTGCGGGAAGCCCTGCGCGTCGAGGAAGTCCATCGTCGCGCTGTAGTCGCTCGCGTCCTCGTCGCCGTGCTTGTCGAGCTCGGCGCCGCCCGCGTAGCGCGCGTAGGACGCGGCGTCGGCGACCTCGGTGACCTCGAACCACACGACCTCGGTCGCGAGCGCGCCCGACAGGTGCTGCGCGAGCGGCTGGCACGCGTTGTAGCGCTCGCTGTCGGCGATCACGATCCATCCGTCGGTGATCGGCGACACGGCGAACGACAGCTCGTCGCCGCCGTCCTCGAGCGTGAGCGGCTCGACCTTCAGGAAGCCCTTCGCGCGCCGCGTCGCGCCGCGCTCGGTCCAGTACGCGTCGATGACCTCGGCGACGCGGTCCTGGGTCACGCCGTCGCCGACCCGGACGCAGATGCTCCCGAAGTTGAAACCCATGCTCCGCCGACTATGCCGGATCGAGCTCGGGATAGCGGCGGAAGATGTCGCTGTCGTTGAACGGCAGGCGCCGCGGCGACGCGAGGTACGCCGCCACGCGCGGGCGCGCGGCGATCCGGTCGCGCAGCGCGAGCAGCTTCGGGATGCGGAGCGCGCGGCGCTTCATCGCGTTCGGGAACGCGTACGCGAGGCCCTCGACGACCTGGAACGCGGCGAGGTCGGCGTAGCCGACCGAGCGCCCGACGAGGACGTCGCCGTTGCGCGCGAGCGTGTCCTCGAGCCAGCCGGTGAACTTCGGCAGCCGGTGCTCGCGGAACGCCGCGGCGCGGGCGCGGGCCGCCGGCCGCTGCGTCTCGTAGGCCTCCTCGACGGTCGTCGGGTGGTGCGTGTCGTGCACCTCGGCGACGAGGTCCGCGATCGTGAGCGCGATGGTCGCCGCGGCGAGCCGCCCGGCCTCCGAGCGCGGCGCGAGCCCGAGCCGCTCGCCGAGGAAGCGCGTGATGTTCGCCGTCTGCGCGACGACGAGCGCGCCGGCGCGCAGGAACGGCGGCGCGAACGGCAGGAGCGCGCCGAGGCCGGCGTCGAGCGCGCGCGTCATCTTCGCCATCCCGCCGCGCTCGCGTGCGACGTCGACGTAGTCGGCGCCCGCATCCTCGAGCACCAGCCGCACGAACTCGCCGCGCCCCTGGATGCCCGGCCAGTAGTAGAGCTCGTATCGCATCACCGAGGGTAGCCGCTTCGGAGTAGCCTCGCCCGGTGAGCCGGATCTTGCTGGCGCGACATGGTGAGACCGCCTGGAACGCGGCCGGGCGGCTGCAGGGTCACACCGACATCGCGCTCGCCGACAGCGGCCGCGCGCAGGCGCGCGCGCTCGCGCAGCGGCTCGCCGGCGCCGGCGTCACGGCCGTGTGGACGAGCGACCTCGCGCGCGCCCGGGAGACGGGCGAGATCGTGGCCGCGTCGCTCGGTGTGGCGATCCTCGTCGAGCCCGAGGTGCGCGAGCGCCGGTTCGGCGTGTTCGAGGGGCTCACGCGCGAGCAGTGCGCGACCGAGCATCCGGAGGCGTGGCGCGCGTGGCTGGTGCAGTCGTCGCCGCCGCCCGGGGGCGAGACGAAGGAGAGCGTCGTGGCGCGGATGACCCGCGCCCTCGGGCGGATCCTCGACGGCGCGACGGGGACGAGCCTCGTCGTCTCGCACGGCGCGGTGATGCGGCTGTGGATGATGCACGTGGTCGGCGCGACCGTGCCGCTGATCCCGAACGGCGCGACGTTCGCCGTCGAGCGCGCCGGCGCGGCCGGCTTCGCGGTCCGCGCGCACCCGGCTTGAAATCGGGTCAGTCCAGGCAGGCGTCGACCTCGAAGTACGACGGCGGATCGGGCGGGGCGCAGCTGGCGCGCGGGGGCAGGGCGGGGACGATCATGCGCGCGCCGCGGGTGCCGCTCGCATCGGCCTTGGGGACGACGACGACGGAGAGGCGCTGGGCGGCGATCCAGGGGGTGAGCGCGGCGAGGCCGTCGCCGGCGAGCGGGAACGTGAGGTCCTCGCGCGGCGTGTGGGTGGCGCGGGCGGCGAACGGGCCGCGATCGAGGCCGGCCGCGCCGGGCTCGGACCAGCCGGTGCCCGCCATCCGCGCGGTCCACGACACCGTCTGCTCGTCCCACTGGTCGCGGAGCGGGTACAGCTCGAGCGTGCCCTGCTCCTCGAACGCGTCGCACGCGCCGCAGTTGGCGCTGCAGTCGTCGTCGGCGGGGAGCCAGCGCAGGACGACGCGCGCCGCGATCCACGTCGCCGGCGGGGCGGTGACGTCGGCGAGCGCGAACCGCCAGATGCCGACGGACTTGATGCCGCCGCCGTAGTTCAGGTAGGCCGTCGGGAGCCGGCCGAACGCCTGCGCGGTGCCGCCGCGCGGATCGATCAGCACGGCGTCGGCGACCGTGCGCGCGCGCTGCGTCACCGGCGCGGCGCCGATCGGGCACGCGCCGGCATCGGGGGCGGCGTCGGGGGTCGCGTCGGGGTCCGCGCCCGCGTCGTGCGCGGCCGGCGAGGCGTCGAACAGGAGGCCGCAACCTCCGAGCAGCAGCAGGCAGGCGGCGGGCGCGAGCTTCATCGTGCGATCCACGGTAGGTCGTCACCTGCAGGTTGACGAGGCCGTCGCGAGACACCTATCGTCAACCACAGGTTCACGATGGCACCGCCGCAGATCCGGCCCGACCTGTTCGCGGGCGTCCTGCCGTTCGTCCGCACGGCGGACGAGCGCAGCTTCGGTCGCGCCGCGGCGAGCCTCGGCATCACGACGGCCGCGGTCAGCAAGGCCGTGCGCAAGCTCGAGGACGACCTCGGCGCGCGCCTCCTCGACCGCAGCTCGCGCGTGGTGCGCCTGACGCGCGAGGGCGAGCTGTTCTACCAGCACTGCCGGCAGGCCGTGCAGGACGTGCTCGGCGCGCGCGAGGCGATGGCCGGCGCGCGCCGCGAGCCGCAGGGGCCGCTCACCGTCACGCTGCCGTTCATCCTCGCGCCGCTCGTGGTGCCGCGGCTCGCCCGGCTCGGCGCGCAGCACCCGCGGCTCGCGTTCCACCTGCACCTCACCGACCGGATCGCGCGCCTCGCCGACGAGAACGTCGACGTCGCGATCCGCGTCGGCGAGCTGGCGCCGTCGAGCCTCGTCGCGCGGCACCTGCGCGCCACGCGCTGGGTCACGGTCGCGTCGCCGGGCTACCTCGCGCTTCGGCCGCCGCCGGAGCGCCCGGACGACCTCGCGACCCACAACTGCCTGCGCTTCCTCGCGCCGAACGGCCGGCCGCGCGACTGGACGTTCGCCGGCGCGGCGCAGCGCGTCGACGGCAATCTGGTCATCGACCACGGCGAGTCGCTCGTCGCGGCGGCGCGCGCGGGCATGGGCATCTGCCAGGTCCTCGACTTCATGGTCGGGGGCGCCCTCCGCGACGGCGCGCTCGTCGAGGTGCTCGCCGACTTCGCCGCCGCGGGGCCCGCCATCCACGCCGTCGCGACGCCGGCGCGCGTGCGCTCGGCGAACGTGCGTGCCTTCCTGCGCTTCCTCGGCGAGGTCCTCGGCCGGGCGATGGTACCGTCGGCGGAATGACCAGGTGGGCAGCGACGTTCGTGATCCTGACGGGCTCGGTGAGCAGCGCGTTCGCCGGCGGGATGTACCTGCCGGGGCCCGGCGCGATCACGACCTCGCGCGCCGGCGCGGCGGTCGCGTCCGTCGACACCGGCGAGGCGATCGTCGTCAACCCGGCGGGCCTCGCGAAGACCGAGGGCTGGACCATCACGCTGTCGGCCGCGGCGATCGACTACGCGATGACGTTCGCGCGGCGCGGCACGTACGACGCCATCCCCGACGTCGACCTGCCGTACGAGGGCCAGCCGTACCCCGTCGTCGAGGACGGGTCGAAGGCGGCGCTCGGGATCGGCGGGTTCCAGCCGATCCCGGTCATCACCGTGACCGGCTCGTTCGCGGCCGTCCCGAAGCTGCGCGTCGCGCTCGGCCTGTACGCGCCGAACTCGTACCCGTACCGCGACCTGTGCACGCGCCAGGCCGACGGCGGCTGCAAGCCGTACGAGTTCAACGGCGACCCGAATGCGGCCCCGAACCCCGCGCGCTACGACGTCGTGAAGCGCTCGGCGGCGCTGTTCATGCCGACGCTCGCGGCGAGCTACCGCGTGCTGCCGAACCTCGACATCGGCGCGCGCGCCGGCGTCGGCTACTCGACGCTGAAGTCGTCGGTGCACATCTGGTCGTCGCCGGGCAACGTCGTCGAGGACGTCGGCGGCGACGGCCTCCTCGAGGTCGAGGCGAGCGACGGGTTCGTGCCGGCGTACGGCGCCGGCTTCACGTACCGCCCGACCCCGAACCTCGAGATCGGCGGCAACTACAGCTCCGAGATCGGGATCCGCGCGAAGGGCACCGCGAAGTCCACGCTCGGCCCGCGCTCCGGCTCCGGCGGCATCGAGGTCATGGTCGCGCCCGTCCCCGACGAGGTCGCGCAGTGCGCGAAGGGCGGGCGCGTCGGCGCGCTGAAGGCGTGCATCACCGCCGAGCTGCCGCGCAGCGCGACGCTCGGCGCCCGCTACAAGTTCCTCGGCAAGGACAAGAAGGAGCGCGGCGACGTCGAGCTCGACGTCGGCTGGGAGAACTGGGGCAACCCGGGCTCGTCCGACTTCGCCGTGAAGATCGACTCCGAGATCCAGACCGCCGGCGGCGGTGGCGTCGTGATCCGCGAGAACATCGTGCGCCACGGCTTCCAGGACGTGTTCAACGTGCGGCTCGGCGGGAGCTGGCGGTTCCCCGTCGGCGCGAACACGCTGATCGCGCGCGGCGGCATCGGCTACGACACCGCCGCCGCGAAGCCGGGCTGGATGCGCGCCGACATCGACGGCGCCGCGCGCACGACCGTCGCGCTCGGCGGCGGCTACCGCGCGAAGCGCTTCCAGGTCGACGCCGGCTTCGGCATGGTGTTCGAGCCGCGCGTCGACAACACCGGCGAGTGCAACCCGATCTCCCCGATGCCGGCGGACCTCGGCTGCAACCGCGACGGCGTGCAGGACCCGTTCGGCGATCGCATCGGCCCCGACCCCATCAACCCGCTCCTGTTCCCCGAGCAGCAGCTCCAGGCCCCCGTCAACCGCGGCGTCTTCGAGGGCGGCTACATCATGTTCATGCTCGGCGCGACGACCTGGTTCTGAGCTCGCTCCGCTCAGGTCGCGGGCTTCCAGATCGCGCCGCGGCCGAGCTTGCCGTTCATCTTCACGACGAGCGGGGAGGACGTGTGGAGGTGGCGGACCGTCGAGGTCGCGCGCACGGCGGGCTGGGCGGCGAGCCAGGGCCAGTCGACGAAGCCGGTGGTGGGGTCGACGGTGAAGTAGCCGACGTTGAAGGACGTGAGGTTCTGGAAGAAGTGCGTGCCCTGGGAGGGTGTGACGGTGAGGTCCGAGAAGCCGGCCTCGACGATGACGCGCGCGCCGGAGATCTGGTCCCACGTGACGGGGATGCCGAGCCAGGGGTCGGCGGAGCCCCAGCGGCCGACGCCGACGAGGAGGTAGGGGCGGCCGCGCAGCTCGGCGTTGAAGCGGGCGAGGTCGGCGGCGGTGCGGCGCGAATTCGCGCGGTCGAAGCGGTCGCGATCGACGACGACGATGTCGGAGATGTCGTCGACGAGGCCATTCCCGAGGACGCTCGTGGAGGCGCAGACGAGCGTCGCGGGATCCGGGGCGTCGATCGCGAGCTGCTCGTCGTCGTGCTGGATGGAGACGGGGCGGAGCTGGAGGAACGCGAGCTCGCGGCGTGCGAGGTCGACGGCGAACTCGATCTCGACGGGCGCGCCGGTGCCCCACGTGCCGAGCGCGAGCAGGCGCTGGAGGATCGGGGCGAGCGGGAACTCGCCGTACTTGAGGATCGACGCGAACGAGACCACGCGCACGCCGCGGCGCGAGATGCCGTCGTAGATCGCGTCGTTCTCGCGCGAGTACGTCGAGGCGAGCGCGGCGAGCGTGCCGTCGGCCTCGGCGACGTCGAGCGAGAAGCGCGACTCGCGCATGTCGGCGTCGAGCACCATGTCGAGCGCCCAGAACTCGCGCTGCGAGCTCGCGAGGACGTCCTTCACCGACGAGAACTGCACGAGGTGCTGCGGGTAGCGCGGGGAGAAGCGCAGGCAGTTGCCGCCGGCGACCACCGCGCGCCCGAGGCCGAGCGCGACCGCCGCGATGCCGTCGGCGGCCTCGAGCGGCGGGATCGGGTAGAAGTTGTGCGAGCGCGCGACGCCGGAGAAGTCGGGGTAGAAGCGCGTCCCGTGCACGGCGCCGACGATGCGCTGCACGATCACCGCCATCTTCTCCTCCTCCAGCCGATAGGGCGTCGCGCGGATGTAGTCCTTCGCGTGCTGCGAGAACGTCGACGCGTACACGCGCGCGATCGCGCGCAGCAGGCGCTCGAGGCGCAGCTCGGGCCGCGGGTCGCGGTTCGCGAGCATGAACGTGTCGTAGATCCCCGCGAACGGCTGGTGCTGCGAGTCCTCGAGCAGCGACGACGACCGCACCGCGAGCGGGTAGTCGAGCGCCGGCATCAGCGCGGCGAGGTCCTCGCGCACGTCCGCGGGGAAGCGCGCCGCGAGGAACCTGCGCTCGAGGTCCGCCGCGTCGGCCGTGTGCAGCGCGACGTGGCGGAGGTCGTTGTCGTCGAGGAAGCGGTCGAACACGTCGGTCGCGAGGATGACGGCCGCGGGGACCGCGACCGTGACGTCGCCGCCGGGCTCCACCACCGGCTGGCGTCCGAGCAGCGTCCGCACGAACGCGAGCCCGCGCGCCTTGCCGCCGAGCGAGCCGCCGCCGATCCGGTGGAACAGGTCGTCGGCGATCCGCCCGCCGCGCAGGGCCTGCCGATCGAAGTCGGCGACCGCCATCAGGCTGCGCTGCCGCCGGTACCTCGCGATCGTGTCGATCAACCACGCGCGCATGACCTCGGCGTCGGCGAAGTCGGAGATCTTGCGCGGGCGCAGCTCGTCGGCGAGCGCGAACTCGGTGCGCGCCTTGAGCCAGCTCGAGAAGTGGTTGCGCGCGGCGTGGTACGCGATGCTCTCGCCGGGCACGGTGTGCAGCCGCTCCTCGAGCGACTTCAGGTCGTACGCGCGCCCGACCGGCGTGCCGTCCGGCGCGCGGAACACGAAGTCGCCGAAGCCGAAGTACTCGGTCATGAACTCGCGCAGGTCCGCGAGCAGCGTCGGCGAGCCCTTCACGAGGAACGTCGCGCCGACGTCGGCGGCGCCGACCCAGTGGTCCGGGTTCGACGACTGCAGGAGCACCGGGACGTCGTGCCACGCGGCGCGCACGGCGCGCGCGAAGTCGAGCCCCGCCTCGAGCGACAGCTTGCCCTCGACGGGGAACTCCACGTCGGAGATGACGCCGAGCACGTCCTCCTGGAACATCGTGAACGCCTCCCACGCCTCCTCGTACGTGCTGCACAAGAGGATCTTCGGCCGCGCGCGCATGCGCATGATCTTGTCGGACGTGTTCACGCCCTCCGAGATGAGCCGCCGCGAGTGGTGCAGGAGCTCGCCGTAGATCGCGGGCAGGAACGACGAGTAGTAGCGGACGTTGTCCTCGATCAGGATGATGACCTGCACGCCCATGATCTGCGTGTCGTGGACGACGTTGTGCCGGTCCTCGACGTACTTCACGATCGCGAGCAGGATGCGCGCGTCGCCCTGCCACAGGAACGTGCGCTCGACGGCGGACAGGTCGTGGTGCAGCGCGAACGTCTGCACGTCGCGCGAGTCGAACGCGAGCAGCACGACGGGGATGTCGAGCCCGAGCTCCCGCACGCGCCGCGCGAGCTGCGCCCCGTTCATGTCCGCGAGGTGCAGGCCGCTGATGATCAGGTTGAACCGCGACGGCTCCTGCACGAGCGCGAGGGCCTCGCCGCCCGTCGACACCGTCGTCAGGCCCGGGCCGTAGTGCAGATCGAGGTTGCGGAACTCGCCGACGACGCGCTCGCCGAGCTGCCCGGCCTCCTCGAGGACGAACGAGTCGTACGGACTCGCGACGAGCAGGACGTCCATGATGCGATACCGCATCAGCTGGTGGAAGTCCTGCACGCCCGTGTGGGGCGGCGGCGCGGTCAGACGACGCCCTGGTCCATCATCGAGTCGGCGACCTTCAGGAACCCGGCGATGTTCGCGCCGTTGACGTAGTTCCCCGGCGAGCCGAACCGGTCGGCGGTCGCGACGCACGCCTTGTGGATGCTGCGCATGATGATGCGGAGTCGGTCGTCGACCTCCTCGCGCGTCCAGGAGAAGCGCATGCTGTTCTGCGCCATCTCGAGCCCCGACGTCGCGACGCCGCCCGCATTCGCCGCCTTGCCCGGGCCGTACAGCACCTTCGCATCCACGAACTGCAAGACGCCGTCGTTGTGCGTCGGCATGTTCGCGCCCTCGGCGATCACGTAGACACCCGACCTCAACAGGTTGGCCGCGTCCTTCGCGCCGATCTCGTTCTGCGTCGCACTCGGGAACGCGCACTGCGCGCGATGTGCCCACAGCGGATTGTGATCGAGCTTCGGATCCGTGGCAGTGTAGACGGCAGTCTTGAACTGCATCGCATACTCCTCGATGCGCCCGCGCCGCTCGTTCTTCAGGTCCATCACCCACGCGAGCTTGTCGCGGTCGATGCCGGCCTCGTCGTAGATGTAGCCGGCGGAGTCCGACAGCGTCACCGGCTTCGCGCCGAGCTGCAGCAGCTTCTCGACCGTGTACTGCGCGACGTTGCCGCTGCCCGACACGAGGCACGTCTTGCCCTCGAGCGTCTCGTTGCGCGTGGCGAGCATCTCCGACGCGAAGTACACGCACCCGTAGCCGGTCGCCTCGGGCCGGATCAGCGAGCCGCCCCAGTTGATGCCCTTGCCGGTGAGCACGCCCGTGAACTCGTTCCGCAGGCGCTTGTACTGGCCGAACAGGTACCCGATCTCGCGGCCGCCGACGCCGATGTCGCCGGCGGGAACGTCGGTGTTCGCGCCGATGTGCCGCGACAGCTCGGTCATGAAGCTCTGACAGAACCGCATCACCTCGTGGTCGCTCTTGCCCTTCGGGTTGAAGTCCGAGCCGCCCTTGCCGCCGCCCATCGGCAGCGTCGTGAGCGAGTTCTTGAACACCTGCTCGAACGCGAGGAACTTCAGGATGCCGAGGTTGACCGACGGGTGGAAGCGCAGCCCGCCCTTGTACGGCCCGATCGCGCTGTTCATCTCGATGCGGAAGCCGCGGTTGACCTGCACGACGCCGCGGTCGTCGACCCACGGCACGCGGAACATCACGACGCGCTCGGGCTCGATGATGCGCTCGAGGATCTTCGCGTGTCGGTACTCCGGATGTCGCTCGAGGACCGATGTCAGCGACTCCGCCACTTCCTGGACCGCCTGGTGGAACTCCGGCTCCGCCGGGTTCTTCGCCATCACCTCGGACATCACCGCCGACACGTGGTCTCTCATGCAGGGCAGGATAACGCTTCACGCGTGGAGTCGGAGCACTGCCTCTCTCACTCCCGTGCCGAGAATCTGCAACTTCTTGCGACACGCACCCCACCTTTCGGGTGCATGATCGAACGCAGGGAGTGGGGGATGAGGGAGGTGCTCTGGGGAGAGAACACGTGCGCCGGTGGGATCGCGGCGACCTCGTGGCTGTACGCGCGCGGGCTGTGCGCCGTCGCCGGCGGCTGGGACATCGCGATCTTCTTGCCGGTGCGCGGGGAGGACGACGCGTCGCTGCACCTCGCGATCACGTCGAGCGAGTGGGGCTTCCTCCTGCGCCGCGGCGCGCGCTCGTCGTGGATCCGGGTCACCGATCAGCCGTTCGTGCACGAGCGCGACGACTTCGGGCTGCTCCATCACATCCCGCCGCTCGAGCACATCGGCGAGCTGGTGCGCGGCGTCGAGGAGCGCGACGGCATCCGCTTCGATCGCGGGAGCGCGCGCATCGAGACGAACCTCGCGAACGCCGCGCCGCGCCTGCGCCGCTGGATCTCCTACGCCCTGTAGAAGCGCGCGACCTGCTCGACGACGTAGGCCTGCGCGTCGGGGGGGAGCGCCGGGTGGATCGGGAGCGCGATCAGCTCGGCGGCGGCGCGCTCGGCGGCGGGCATCGAACCGGCGCGGTAGCCGAGCGCGGCGAACACCGGCGCCGTGTGGAGCGGCTGCGGGTAGTACACCTCGGTGCCGACCCCGGCGGCGGCGAGGTGCGCGCGCAGGGCCTCGCGGCGCGGCGCGCGCAGGCAGAACTGGTGGTAGGCGTGCTCGTCGTGGTGCGGCGGCATCCGCACCTCCGGAGGCAGCGCCGCGGCGGAGAACAGCGCGCGGTAGCGCTCCGCGTGGGCGCGGCGCGCGGCCGTCGCCGCCGCGAGGTGGCGCAGCTTCACGCGCAGCACCGCCGCCTGGAGCGCGTCGAGGCGGAAGTTGCCACCGAGCGCGAGGTGCTCGTACTTCGGGCGCATCCCGTGCTGGCGCAACAGGCGCGCGCGGTCGGCGAGCGCGGCGTCGGCCGTGACGATCGCGCCGGCGTCGCCGACGGCCCCGAGGTTCTTCGTCGGGAAGAACGAGTACGTCGCGGCGCGCGCGCGCGGCCGCACCCCGCCGTGGGCGTGCGACGCATCCTCGACGACGTCGCACGGCGCCGCGGCCGGGAGGGCCGCCGGGTGCCCGTGCAGGTGCACCGTCACGATCGCCCGCGTCCGCGCGCCGCACGCCGCGAGCGCCCGCTGCGGATCGAGGCACAGCGCCTCGTCGACGTCGGCGAACACGACGCGCGCTCCCAGCCGCGCGGCGCCGCTCGCGGTCGCGATGAACGTGAGCGGCGTCGTGACGACCTCGTCGCCGGGGCCGACGCCGAGCGCCATCAGCGCGAGCAGCAGCGCGTCGGTGCCCGAGCTCGTGCCGACGGCGTGCGCGGTGCCGGTCGCCGCCGCGAAGTCGCGCTCGAAGCCCTCGACCTCGGCGCCGAGGACGAGCGTCCCGGAGTCGAGGACGCGGGCGATCGCGCGATCGAGCTCGCCGCGCAGCGGGGCGAGCTCGGCCTGCATGTCGAACAGCGGGACCTTCACGGTCCCGGCGTATCACGCCGGGGCACGCTACGACATCGGCGGAATGCTCGTCGGCCACGTCGGCCACGTCGGCCACGTCGGCAACGTCGGCGACGTCGGCGACGTCGGCCACGCCGGCAACGTCGGCCACGTCGGCGCCTCGCCGGGTCGACCGACGCGACGGCCCGGCCTCGCGCACGTCCGCGCGATCACTTCGTGACGGGGAAGCCGCGGTCGCGCATGACCGCGTTCGTGTCGACGTCGCGCCCGCGGAAGCGGCGGAACGCCTCCTCCGGCGGGATCGAGTTGCCGACGCTCATGATCGCGTCGTGGAGCTTCTTCGACAGGTCCTTGTCGTAGAAGCTGCCCTTCTCGGAGAACGCCTCCGCCGCGTCCGCCGTCAGCGTGTCGGCCCAGATGTAGCTGTAGTAGCCGGCGGAGTAGTCGTCGCCCGAGAAGACGTGGCCGAACTGCGTCGGGCGGTGGCGCATGACGACCTCGTCGGGCATCCCGAGGTCCTTCATCGTCTTCTTCTCGAACGCCGCCGGATCGATGGGCTTGTCCGTCGGCATCGTGTGGATCTTGAGGTCGTAGATCGCCGACGACATGTACTCGACGGTCTTGAAGCCCTGGTTGAACGTCTTTGCCTTCTTGATCTTCTCGACGAGCTCCTTCGGGATCGCCTTGCCCGTCTTGTAGTGGACGGCGAACTTGTTGAGCACCTCGGGCGTCGCGAGCCAGTACTCGTTGAGCTGGCTCGGGAACTCGACGAAGTCGCGCAGCGTGTTCGTGCCGGCGAGCGTCGGGTAGCGCACGTTCGAGTTGAGGCCGTGCAGCGCGTGGCCGAACTCGTGGAACAGCGTCTCGGCGTCGGCCCACGAGATCAGCACCGGCTCGCCGGGCTTGGCCTGCACGAAGTTCGAGTTGTTCGACACGATCGGCGTGAGCGCGTCCCGGTACTTCTCCTGCGTGCGGTACTCGTTCATCCACGCGCCGGACCGCTTGCCCTCGCGCGCGTACGGATCGAAGTACCAGAGGCCGATGCGCGCGCCGCCGCGCGTGACCTCGTAGACCGTGACGTCCTTGTGGTAGACGGGCACGCCCTTCACCGGCGCGAACTGAAGGCCGTAGACCTGGCCCGCCGCCCAGAACATCGCCTCGCGCATCTTGTCGAGCTGCAGGTACGGCTTGATCTCGTTGTCGTCGAGGTCGTACTTCGCCTTGCGCACCTTCTCCGCGTAGAAGCGGTAGTCCCACGGCGCGATCTTGTGGCCGGCCTTCTCGGCGTCGGCGATCTTCTGCATGTCGGCGACCTCCTCCTTGACCCGCGCCACCGCCGCCCGCCACACCTTCAGCGTCAGCGCGAGCGCCGCGTCGGGCGTCTTCGCCATGTTGTCGTCGATGATCCAGTGCGCGTGGCTCTGGAACCCGAGGATCTTCGCCTTCTCGCCGCGCAGCGCGAGGATCTCGGTGATGACCGGCTTGTTGTCCGTCGGCCCGGCGCCGTCGCCGCGGCTGATGAACATCTTCCACACCTTCTCGCGCAGGTCGCGGCGCGTGGAGTAGGTGAGGAACGGCTCGCACGACGAGCGCGTGTTCGTGATGAGCCACTTGCCCTTCTTGCCCTTCGCGTCGGCGGCGGCCTTCATCGCCGCCTTCAGCGTGTCGGGGCAGCCGGCGAGGTCGGCCTCCTTGTCGAGGTCGATCGTCTGGCTCTCCTCGTCGGCGAGCTGGTTCTGCCCGAACTTCGTGTACAGCGCGGCGAGGCGCGTGTTGATCGCCTTCACGCGCTCCTTCTGCTTCGCGCCGAGCGCCGCGCCGCGCCGCGCGAACATGCGGTACGTCGTCTCGAGCAGGCGCGCCTGATCGGGCTCGAGCTTCGTCTTGCCGCGCGCATCCCACACCGCCTTCACGCGCGCGAACAGCTTCTCGTTCTGCGTGATCTCGTCGGCGAACTCCGACATCTTCGGAGCCATCTCCTCCTCGACCTTCTGCATCGCCTTGTCGTTCATCGTCGACGTGTAGATGCCGAGGATGATGCCGGCGCGCCCGTAGGGCCGGCCCGAGTCCTCGAGCGCGAGGATCGTGTTCTCGAACGTCGGCGCGTCCTTGTGGTCGGCGATCGCCCGCAGCTCGGCGCGCTGCAGGTCCATGCCCTTCAGCAGCGCCGGCTTGAAGTCGGCGACCTTGATCTTGTCGAACGGAGGCACGCCGCCGTAGGGGCCGCCGAACGGCGCGAGGAGCGGATCGGTGACCGGCTCGCCCTTCGCGAACGTCAGGTGGCTGCGGAACATCGCGAGCGCGGCGGTGCTCGCGCCGGCGAGGAGGAACGTGCGTCTCTGCATGGGCATGGTGGTGCGCGGACATTAGCGCAACGCCGCGGGGGTTCCATCGGTCGCACGCTGTCGCGGCCTGTCTCGATGGCATGATGCCGCGATGACCGCCGAGGTCGTCCTGTCCTTCGCCGACCTCGACGGTGCGGTCGCCGCGTTCGTCGAGCTCGGCTTCCGCGTCGACCTCGTCGTGCCCGCCGACGATCCCGCCGTCGTCGGCATCTCCGGCCATGGCCTCCGCCTCCGGCTCGTGCGCGGCGCGGATCTCCCGGCGCGCCTGCGCCTCGGGTCGGCGGCGCCGGGCGAGCGCGCGATCGGCGCCGTGTGCGTCGAACTCGTCGAGCCCGCCGTCGAGGACCCGATCCCGCCGCTCGTCCCCGAGGTCGTGATCGTGCGCGGCGGCGCGTGGCACACCGGGCGCGCCGGCATGCTCTACCGCGACCTGTTGCCGGGCCGCCTCGGTGGGCGCTACGTCGCGTCGCACATCCGCATCCCCGACGGTGGGCCCGTGCCCGACTACGTCCACTTCCACGCCGTCCAGTTCCAGCTCATCTACTGCCACCGCGGCTGGGTGCGCCTGGTCTACGAGGACCAGGGACCGCCGTTCGTGATGCAGGCGGGCGATTGCGTCGTGCAGCCGCCGCACATCCGCCACCGCGTCCTCGAGGCGAGCGACGGGCTCGAGGTCATCGAGGTCGGCTGCCCGGCCGTGCACGCAACGCGTGCGGATCACGAGCTCGTGCTCCCGACGCCGCAGGTGCGCAACGATCGCACGTGGCGCGGACAGCACTTCGCGTGTCATCGCGCCCCGCCGGGCGGTGGACCGCGCGACCTCGGCGTCGCCGCGGCGACAGGAGGTGTCGCGAGCGCACGCATCTCCTGCATCACGGGGCCGTCGGCGCGCACCGCGTTCGCCTCCCTCTCGCTGTGCGTCGTGCTCTCCGGCGAACCGACGCTGCACTGCGGCGAACGCATCTCGTTGTCGTCGGGAGACGCGTTCGCGCTGCCGGCGGGGACCGCGTACGAGCTCGCAGGTCGAGCGGAGCTCCTCGAGGTCGAGGCGCGGTAGCTGTCACGGGGGTTGCAGCCCGATTCCCCATGCGCCAGCAACCGACGACCGACGACGAGCTCCAGCCTCGCGGGACGCGCCGCCCCGACGAGCGTCCGCGCGAGCGCGACAAGACGCGCGAATCCCGAGAGCGCTGGGACCGCCTCGGCGGCGACCCCGAGAACCCGGCCATCTGGCGCGGGATCGACTGAGGCGCACGTGGCGCGCGAGCGCGAACGCGCACCTGCGCCTGGCACCGCCGATGCATCGCTCGGTTCCATGCCGCGCACACCCCGTACGTACGACGAGATCACGCGCGCGACGGTCCCGGATCTCGACACCTCGTTCCGACCGTCGCGCGACCAGATCGAGCGCTCGCAGGACGACTTCATCCGTCAGCAGGTCGCCGACATCCTGCTGAACCACGGCGCAGACGAGGTGGGCTACGAGGTCGACCGGCGCCGCGTCATGCTGCGCGGCGTCGCGCCGGATCTGCGCACGGCGATGCGGATCGCGCACGCCGTCGCGGCGCTCGACGACGTGATCACCGTCGACAACCACATGACTACGGCTCGAACTTCAGGCGCAGCGCCTTGACGTCGATCGCCCGGCACCGCTCGAGGCGCTCCCACTCGCGCGTCGACAGGAACACGTAGCCGACGTCGCCGCCCGCGGGGACGTCGATCGCCAGCGGCGGGCACTCGAAGGTGCGGTCGCGCAGCGTCAGGCGGTGCTTGCCGGGCGCGATCTCGAAGCGCGTGTCGTCGACGTGCTTCTTGTCGCCGAGCCTCGGGTCCTGCACGCGCAGGCCGCGGTCGCCGGTCCCGATGACGAAGCGACCGTCGATGCGCGGCTTCGCGCTCAGCTGGCAGCGCTCGGTCTCGCCGGGGCGCACCCGGCAGCGCTGCGACGAGTACGTGATCGCGGTGACCACCTCGACGACGTGATCGCCGGCGCCGACGACCTGGACGTCGATCCCCGGGCGCCCCGTCGGGCCGTCGGACTTCGCGACGGTCCCCGGCCGCAGCTTGATCTCGCCGTCGACGAGGACGTACGCGTCCTTGAACGTGACGGCCTGCGGATCCGACGGGCCGCCCGTGCTCAGCGCGAGCGTGCCCGGCGTCGCCGCGAGCTTGCCGATCGTCGCCTCGACGTCCCGGCGATCGGCGGCGTCGGGGAGCAACGCGAGGTACGTCTCGAACGCCTTGATCGCGAGCGCGATCTTGCCGAGGCGGCGGTGGACGTCGCCGATGTTGTAGATGCAGCTCGGGTGCGGCGAGATCTCGAACGCCTTCGTGTACAGGCCGAGCGCGGAGACGAGGTCGCCCTTCTGATCGAACTCGGTCGCCTGCGTGAACGCCTCGCGCGCCGCCTTGACCCACTTGTCGGGCGCGGGCGCGGTCTTCGGGTTCGCGTGCGCCACGCCGGCGCTCGCGAGGAGCGCGGCGACGATCGCGGCCCTCACGGGAACACCGACTTCGCGAGCTTCTGCACCTTCACGACGAGCGGCTGGCAGCCTTCGGGCGTGCGCGGGCCGGCGTCGACGTACACGTACGTGATGTGGTCGCCGGGCGCTACGTCGAACGCGAGCTTGCCGCACGCGCGCCGGTCGTTCCACGGCATCGTCTCGTAGCGGCCGGGCGCGAGCTCGTTGCGGCCGGGCATGTGCCACGTGCGGCCGTCGACCTTGTCGGTCCAGCTGCCGCCGACGTTCCAGCCGGGGCCGGTCGTGAGGACGACGTTGCCGAGCTGGCCCTGGCGCGTGTACGTCATGCGCCGGTGCTCGGGGCCGCCGCCGCGCAGCTCGAGCTTGTCGTTGGACAGGGTCGACCACGTCACGCGATCCGCCGCGTGCATGCCGAGCGGCAGGCGCGTCGTCACCGGCGACGGGCCGATCAGCTTGCCGTCGACGAAGATGATCGCGCCCGGCTACTCGCCGTCGAACGTCACCAGCTGCGGCGCCGCCTCGAGGTCGCGGATCAGCTTCTCGACGGCGGCCTTGTCGGGCGCGCCGGGCGCGAGCTCAAGGTACTTCTTGTACGCCTTGATCGCGCGCTTCGGCTGATCGATGCGGCGCTCGACGTCGGCGATGTTGTAGTACGCGTTCGCGAGCTCCGAGATCTTGATCGCGTCCTCGTACGCGCGGATCGCCTCGCCGTACGCGCCGGCCTTGTCCGCGATGATTCCGTCGACGAACTTCGAGATCGCCTCCGTCGGATACTTGTCGTGGACGCCCTTGCGGACCGCCGGTCCCCCGATCGGCGCGAGTGGGGATGGCTGCGCGGCCGCGGGTGTCACCGCGAGGAGCAGCACGCCGAGTGCACGCATGCCGATGAGGTAACAACAACCCCGGCGACGGTCCACAAGAAGTTGTAACGCCCGCGGCGATGGCCGAGCGCAATCGCATCCTCGATCGCATGATCGACCTCGCCCAGGTCGCGCGGCTCGACGGTCGCGCCGACGAGCACACGGCTGGAAATATCGTGCGCGCGCTGATCGCGTCGCGGATCGTGCGGGCGACCCGTCCGCGCGTCGTCCGCACGATGCGGACGCCGCCGGCCACGAGGGCGGCGATCCGCTGTTCGACCTGCGCCCCGTCGTGCGCGACCGCGCCGCGACCGAGGCCGCGATCCACGCGGCGGCGGCGAAGGAGATCGCGAAGGAGCGCACGGGCCCCACCGCCGTGCCGTCGCCATCGCCGCCCGCGCCGCTGCCGGTGGCGCGGGTGCTCAACGAGATCTCTAGACGTCGAGCTCGACGGGCGTGCCCTTCGGGAGCCAGCGCACGCGATCGGTGACGCCGGCGGTCTCGAACGCGGCGACCGCGGCCTCGCGCGGCTCGGAGAAGTGCGTCCAGCCGTCGTAGTGGAGCGGCACGACCGTGTGCGCGCCGAGGAGCTTCGTCGCGTGCGCGGCGCCGGCGGCGTCCATCGTGAGGCGGAACGGGCCGGTGATCGGGAGCTTCGCCTGGCCCATGTGGAGCAGGGCGACCCCGACGCGGTAGCGCGCGGCGATCTTCGCGAGGCCGCCGAACACGACGGTGTCGCCGGAGATGTAGAGCGGGCCGCGGTCCTGGCCGTCCCACTCGAGGATGAAGCCGATGACCTTGCCGACGAACGGCAGGCTGAGCGGCGGGCCGTGGCGCGCGGGCGTCGCCGTCACGCGGATGCGCGTGCCCCCGGCGCCGGCGATCTCCACGGTCTCCCATTCGGCGAGGCCCTCGGCGTGGCCGCCGAGCCGGCGCGCGCTCGCGCGCGTGGTCAGCACGCGGCGCGCGGAGGCGAGCGCCGCGCGGCCGGCGCGATCGAGGTTGTCCTCGTGCTGCGCGTGCGAGACGAGCGCCGCATCGAACGCGCCGATCGTCTCCACGGGGACGAGCGGCCCCTCGGTCTTCGTCGAGCTCCCGCCGACCGGCGCCCACTTGTAGCGCGAGCCCGCCGGGTCGAACACGGGGTCGGTGATCACGCGGACGCCGCCGATCTCGAGGATCACGCTCGCGGTTCCGAGGTGCGTGATGCGGATCTTCATCAGCGGTAGGTGAACGCCTTCGCGAGCTTCGTCTTGCCGCCGGGGTCGAACGTCGCGTGGACGTCGACGACGTCGCCCGGCTTGCCGCGCGGGACCTCGACGATGAGCTCGTGGTCGCTCGCGACGCGGATCACCTTCACGAGCTTGCCGCCGAAGTGGACGGCGACCATGCGGCGCATGCCGCGGTCGAGCGTGAAGTTCGTGCCGTGCAGGATCACCGGCGTCCCGGTCTCGCCCTCGACGGGGTCGAGCCCGGTCAGCGTCACCGGCGGCCCCGGGTCGCGCAGCCGCGGCACGGCGACCTCCTCCTCGTGCTGCTCCTCGCGGGCGAACCGACCGAGCAGGATGAGGATCGCGCTCACCACACCAATCGCGATCAGGATCGCGCGCGTCATGGGTGGAGAGAGTGTAGTACACCGGGGCGTGCAGTTCACCGACCGTTTCGTGCGCGAGCTGCCGGGCGACCCGGTCGCCGAGAACCGGACGCGCCAGGTGCTGCACGCGTGCTACTCGCGCGTCGCGCCGACGGCCGTGCCGAGGCCCGACCTCGTCGCGTTCGTGCCCGAGGTCGCCGCGCTCCTCGACCTCGACCCGGCGAGCGGGCCCGAGCTCGCCGACGTCCTCGCCGGCAACCGCACGCTCCCGGGCATGGTGCCGTACGCCGCGTGCTACGGCGGCCACCAGTTCGGCCACTGGGCCGGCCAGCTCGGCGACGGGCGCGCGATCACGCTCGGCGAGGTCGTGAACCGCGCGGGCGAGGTGTGGGAGCTCCAGCTAAAGGGCGCGGGCCCGACGCCGTACTCGCGGCGCGCCGACGGCCGCGCGGTGCTGCGCAGCTCGCTGCGCGAGCTCGTGTGCAGCGAGGCGATGTTCCACCTCGGCATCCCGACGACGCGCGCGCTGTCGCTCGTCGCGACCGGCGAGCCGGTGCAGCGCGACCTCCTGTACGACGGCCACCCGCGCTTCGAGCCCGGCGCCGTCGTGTGCCGCGTCGCACCGTCGTTCCTGCGCTTCGGCAGCTACGAGATCCACGCCGCGCGCGAGGACACCTCGACGCTGCGCGCGCTCGTCCACTTCACCCTCGCGCGCTTCTACCCGCACCACCTGCACGGCGAGGGCATGGACATCGCGGGCTTTTTCGACGAGGTCGCGCGCCTGACGGCGTGGACGGTCAGCGAGTGGATGCGCGTCGGGTTCGTGCACGGTGTGATGAACACCGACAACATGTCGATCCTCGGCCTCACGATCGACTACGGCCCGTACGGCTGGCTCGAGCCGTTCGACCTCGACTGGACGCCGAACATCACCGACGCGTCGGGCAAGCGCTACCGCTTCGGCGCGCAGCCGCAGGTCGCGCTGTGGAACATCGCCCAGCTCGCCCGCGCGCTCGCGCCGCTCGTCGACGATCCGGAGACCCTGCGCCCGTGCATCCGCGCGTTCGAGCGCGAGATCACCGATCACTACCGCCACACGATGCTGCGCAAGCTCGGCCTGTCGGGCCGGCGCGACACGCAGCTCGCCGACGACGAGCTCCTCGCCGACCTCGGCACGCTGCTGACGGCCGTCGAGACCGACATGACCCTGTGGTTCCGCCGGCTCGCCGACGTCGCCACCGCCGCCGACGCCCGCGCGCTCGACGACGCCTACTACGACCTCTCCCGGGTCGGCCCCGCCCACCGCGCCGCGCTCGCGACGTGGCTGCGCACCTATCTCGCCCGCGCCGCCGTCGAGAGCGATCACCCGGCGCGCCGCGCGCGCATGAACGAGCTCAACCCGATCTACGTCGCGCGCAACTACCTCGTCCAGGAGGTCATCGAGGTCACCGAGCAGGGCGACCGCAGCGCACTCGCCGAGCTCCTCGACGTCCTCCGCCACCCCTACGACGAGCGCCCCGGCCGCGAGCGCTACGCGCGGAAGCGCCCCGAGTGGGCGCGCGTGAAGCCCGGCTGCTCGATGCTGTCCTGCAGCAGCTAGGGCGGTTCAGGGGGCGCTATCTCGCGAGAGCGATCGACTTGCACAGCGCGCTCGCCGGCTTGAGCTCGCTCGGCTCGAGGTAGCCGCGCGTGTGCTCGGCCGAGCACATCAGCACGCGGTCGTCGTCGAGGCAGTAGCTCGTGCCGATCGAGATGTCGCGCTCGGCGCCGCCGATCGAGCCGCGCGAGCCCGACTCGCCGCCGTAGTCGCGGTCGTTGCACGGCGGCGTCACCCACTTGCCTTCGATCTGCGTCTGCGCGCGCTTGCTCACCGACAGGCGCACCTCGAAGCCCTCGCCCGACGAGGGGCCCCACGCCTGCTTCGAGGTGACGTCGCGCGTCTTGCGGGATCCGGCCGGCAGCGCGATCGTGAAGCGCACGCCGTCGAGGGTGAGCTCCTGCGCGCGGCCGTTCGAGGTCGGGCTCGGCGCGGGCTCGAGCTTCGCGCCGGGGCGCCCGAGGATCTTGCCGCGCCGGTTGCGCGCATCCCACATCACGAGGCGATCGTCGACGGGACGCACGCGCCACGCCTCGCCGACGCTCAGCCCGCCGCCGCTGTAGCTCACCTCGAGCCGGTCGCCGGTCAGCTTCCACGTGCCCTGGGTCGGGCTGCCGTCCGCCGTGCTCAGCGTGACGCGCCCGCCCGGATCGAACGTCTGGTGGAGCTCGACGCGGTCCTTGCCGAGGCACTCCGTCGCCTCGGCGTCGGTCGTGTAGCACCAGATCACCCACGCGCCGTGCAGCGCCTCCGGGAGCTCCGGGGTCGGCTTCTTCGAGCAGCCCACCGCCGCGATCACGAGCACAGCCGCGCGCCACATGGCGGCTACCCTACACCGGCCGCCCGCGCGTCGTCGTCTCCGTCGTCGTCACCCTCACCTTCGGCCTTGCCGCCGCCGGCGAGCAGCGCGAGGAGGTCGCGCGTCGACAGCCGCGCCGCGGCGCCGCTGCCCTCGAGCACGCCGGCGACGAGCGCGCGCTTGTCCCGGTGCATCGCGAGGATCTTCTCCTCGATCGTGCCGCGCGTGATCAGCCGGTACACCGTCACCGGCCGATCCTGGCCGATGCGGTGCGCGCGGTCGGTCGCCTGGTCCTCGACGGCGGGGTTCCACCACGGATCGAGGTGGATCACGTAGTCGGCGGCCGTCAGGTTGATGCCGGTGCCGCCCGCCTTCGTCGAGATCAGGAACGCATCGGCGTCGCCGTCCTGGAACGCCTTCACGAGCTTCGCCCGCTGCGGGACCGGCGTCTGCCCGTCGAGGTACAGCGTCGTGATGCCCGCGCGGCCGAGCTCGTCGCGCACGAGCGCGAGGTGCGACGTGAACTGGCTGAACACGAGCGCGCGGTGGCCCTCGCTGCGCAGCTCCTCGAGCAGCTCGACGAGCCGCTTCATCTTCGACGACGCGATCGGCGACGTCGGGTCGTACAGCTTCGGGTGCGACGCGAGCAGGCGCAGCCTCGTGAGCGCCGCGAGCACGGCGAACCGGCGCTGCTCCTCGCGCAGCGCCTTCGTCTCCTGCGAGACCTCCGCGATCGCCGCGAGCCGCGCGTCCTCGTACAGCGACCACTCGTCGGCCGACAGCGCGACCGACACGTCGATCTCCGTGCGCGGCGGCAGCTCGCGCGCGACCTCCGCCTTCGTGCGGCGCAGGAGGAACGGCCGCAGCACGCGCGACAGCGCCGCGCGCGCATCCGGATCGCCGACCTTCTCGATCGGGAACGCGAACCGCTCGCGGAACTGATCCCAGCTGCCGAGGAGGCCGGGGAACACGATCGCGTACAGGCTCCACAGCTCGCCGAGGTGGTTCTCGAACGGCGTGCCCGACAGCGCGATGCGGAACTTCGCGCGCAGCGCCCGCGCCGCCTTCGCGCGCCGCGTCCCCGCGTTCTTCAGCGCCTGCGCCTCGTCGACGACGAGCGTGCCCCACGTGCGCGCCGCGAGCTGCGCGTGGTCGTTCACGAGCAGCCCGTAGCTCGCGATCACGACGTCCTTGTTCCTGAGGTCCGCGAGGCACGCCGCGCGGTCCGCCTGCTCGCGGTACACGATCGGCCGCAGCGACGGCGCGAACCGCGCGAGCTCGTCGACCCAGTTGAACGCGACCGACGTCGGCGCGAGGACGAGGGCGGGGCCGTGCCGCGCGCGCGCGCGATCGATCAGCACGGCGATCGCCTGCACGGTCTTGCCGAGGCCCATGTCGTCGGCGAGGCACGCGCCGGCGCCCCACGCCGCCACGCGCGTCAGCCACGCGTGGCCCTCGACCTGGTAGTCGCGCAGCGTCGCCGCGAGCGCCGCCGGAGGCTTCGGGCGCAGCGCCCGCGCGCTCGTCAGCTTCGCGCTCAGCTCCTGCCACGCCTTCGCCGCCTCGACCTGGGCGCCGGCCTCGTCGAGCGCGCTGATCGCCGGCACCGCGCCCGGCGACAGCTCGAGCCGGTTGCGCCCGACGAACGTCTGGTCCGCGAGCGCCTGCAGCTGCTGCCGCAGCGTCTCCGACAGCTCGACCCAGCGGTGCTCGTCGAGCCGCACGTACTTGCGCTGCCGGCGCACGGCGTCGAGCACGAGCGCGAGCTCGACGCGCCCGGCCTCGACCTTGAGCTCGCCCGCGACGCCGAACCAGTCGCGCTCCTCGTTGACGCGCAGCCGCACCGCCGTCACCTCGGCCCGCCCGGCGACGAGCGCGAGTCCGTCGATCCACTCGACCTCGAGGCCCGGCACCGGCACCTGGAGCGCCGCGACGAGCGCCAGCGCCGCATCCGGCGACGGCATGCGGAAGCACAGCGGCGGCCCCTCGTCCGCGCCGTCCATGGGCAGGTGCGCGATCGCCTCGCGCGCCCGCGGCAGCTCCTCGCCGAGGTTGCGCCGCACGTAGCCGCGCCCGTGCTCGTGGCCGACCATGACGTCGCGCGGGCCGGCGCCCGGCGCGAACAGCGGCGCGCCCGGCGCGGGCCGCACGAACAGCTCGAGCTCGAGCGCGGTGTCCGGAAGGAGGCGCAGCCGCACCACCGTCGTCATCGCCGCGCCGACCTCGGCGCCCTTCAGCTGATCGGCGACGTCGATCGGCACCCGCGCCTCCATGCGCGCGAGCCGGTCGAGCAGCTGCGCGTGCGCCTCCGGCGGGAACACGTCGCCGTGGCGCGACAGCGCCGCCCACACGCGCCGCGCCTCGTCGCTCGCGTCGACGAGGATGTAGCGCCCGCCGTCGGGATCCGGCACGACGAGCGGCTCCCCCGGCGCGAACGTGGTGAGCAGGGCACCGAGCAGCTTCGGCGACATCCGCTCGCGCACCTTCGGCGGATCGCACATCGCCGGCTCGAGCCGGATGCTGTCGCCCGACGCGAACGCGCTGAACCCGAGCTGCGCCCGCAGCACGACGACCGGCTCGTCGTCGCTCATCACCCGCGGGTGGCCGACGAGCGCCGCGAGCGCGCGCACCGGGTACGTCGACGCCGAGCGCTCCGCCGACCACGCCGCCGCGTGCTCCGCGATGATGAGGTCGCGCTCGTCGAGGTGGTCGCGGTACTCGTCGAGCAGCCGCTGCGCGCTCAGCTTCGCGCCCGGCGAGAGCCCGCGCTTCGTCAGCTTCTTCACGAGCGCCGACACGGACAGCCCGCCGAGCTCGTCCTCGAGCTGCCACCACAGCTCGATCGTCACCTTCGGCTTGACCGCGTGGACGTCGACGCGCTCGAGCTCGAGCAGCGCGCGCGCCCAGCCCGGCCGCAACAGCTCCTCCGCCATCCGCCGCGCGTCGTCGGCGCGCGCGGGATCCTCGAGGACGTCGAGCGTCGCGTCGATCAGCGCGAGCGCGTGCGTGCACCGCCCCTCTCGTGCGCGGCACGAGCACTCGACCCGCGCCTCGCCGCCGCCGCCGATCTCGAGGCGCGTCGCGAGCACGGCGGCGCCGTAGTCCTCGCCCGTGCGGAGGATGCGCGGCCGCTCCTTCCAGCTGATCGCCGCGCCCGTCGGGTCGAAGCCCCACGTCCCACTCGCACGCGCCGCGCGCGACCGGGGCATCGCGCCGTGCAGCCGGATCGTGCGCCGGAGCGCGTCGAGCTTGTTCCACAGCGGCTCGTCGCGCGCGACCCGCGCCACCTCCTCGGCGAGCCCGTCGCGGACGAGCGCCGCCTCGCGCTCGAGCAGCTCCGCGGCCGCGCTCGTGATCGCCTCGACGATGCCGTGCGCGCCGACGTAGCGCATCGCTCCCTCGCGCGCGCCCATGTCGCGCACCGCGATCCGCCCGAGGGTGTACGCGAGCACGCTCGAGTGCGGCACGCGCGCCTGCACGCCGGGCAGCAGCACCTCCGAGCTCAGCATCAGCGCGTGCGCGACGCCGTGCTCCTCGGCCCAGCGCACCATGTCGGCGCGGATCGCAAAGCCCGTCGTCGCCGCGGCGAGCGCCTCCGCCGGGGGCTTGTTGTCACGGTGCAGATAGGCCATGCCGAGCGCCACCGCGTGCTTGCAGATCGCGTCCTCGACGGGGCACGTGCACTTCGCGACGAGCATCCCGTTCTGCGCGACGAGCCGCGCCTCGTACGTGACCGTCCCGGCGATCGTGCCGGCGAGGGTGTCGCCGTTCACCTCCCACGCGAGGACCTTGCCCTCGCGCCAGTACAGCTCGCCGCGCGGGAACGCGTAGCCGGCCATGATGCGCAGGCGGCCGTTCGTGAGCGTCTGGGCGAGCGACAAGCGGCAGAGTCTAACTCACGTTCCGAGGAGGGAGTCTTCCCCGGAGATCTGGGAGGTGTCCCACGTGCCGCGCAGCGTGTTGCTGTCGCCGCTGCGCGTGGCCTTGCGCTTGCCGGTCTTGTAGCTCTCGTACAGCTTGTCGAGCTGTGCCGGCGTGAAGCACTTCTTCGCATCCTGCTCGAACGCGGCGCGGTCGTCGACGGACAGCGTCGGCGGCAGCGCGGACACCTTGTCCGCGACGGCGGTCTCGTCGACGGCCTTGCCGTCCCGGTGCAGCTGCGCGAGCTCCGCGAGCTGACCCGGCGTCTGCGCGTACTGCGCCTGATCCTGGAACGCCGCGTACTGGTCGGCGTCGAGGTCGTCGCCGGCCATCGCGATCGTCGCGTCGTCGACGCCGTTGAAGTTGCGCATCTTCTCGTACTGCGACGCGAGCGTCTCCTTGCGCTTCTTCGCCTCCTCGAGCTTCGCCGTCGTCTCCGGCGTCGGCGCGCCCGCGGTGGTCTCGGCGGCGAGGCGCGCCTCGAGGTCGTCGACCTCGCGCTGCGGGCCGTCGATCAGGTCGGTGTGCGAGCGGATCGGGTCGCGCGCCGCGAGCTTGAACTGATCCGCGAACATGTCGTCGGTGTTCGTGCGCGCGTAGTCCCACTCGTCGTGCCAGCCGTCCGTCGTCCGCTCCGTGTACTCCGGGTTCGGCAGCGCGTCGGCGTTGTACGACTTGTACTTCGCGTCGCCGTGCGCATCGACGACGCGCTCGTAGACGACGCCGTCGATCGTGACCGCCTGCTGCGCGTTGTTGCCGACCTTGGGCGCCGCCTCGAGCTCCGCCATCTTCGCCGCGCCGATCTGCGTCTCCATGTCCGCCTTGGACCCGAAGCTCTTGAAGTCGGCGGCGACCTCGAGCTCGTCCTGCTCGGGCATCTTGTTGTCGATGACGTGGCCGATCTCGTGGACCATGATGCCGCTCTGCTTGAGCGACTTCTTCGTCGGGTCCGACGGGTCCGTCTTGACGAGGTCGCCGAACACCTCGATCTCGCCGTCGGGCCTGGCGTGCGCCGCGACGCCCCCGTCCTTGGTCGTGCCGTCGGCCTTGTAGTGCACGTCGGCGCGGCGGAAGTCGGTCACGACGGCGCGCTGGTCGTCGGACAGGCGCGCGAGCTCGGGCTCCATCAGGTCGAGCTCCTCCTTCGTCCACACCTTGCGGCCGCGCTTCTCCTGCGCCGTGCCGGCGTAGCGCGCGAGGGCGTCGTCGCCGTCGTTCGTGAGGTTGACGTTGTACTTCATCTCGAGCTCGTGCTCCTTCTCCTTGCGGGCGACGAGCTCGTTGACCTCATCCATCGTGACGTCGCGCCCCTCGGCGAGCGCCTTGTCGCGCAGGTGGTTGACCTCCTCGGTCATCTCCGCGTCGGTCCCCGCCGCGGCCTCGGTGCGGCGCGTCGCCTTCAGGTCGGTCGCGCCGCCGTTCGCCGCCTCGGCGTCGGAGGCGGCCTGGCCCGCGTGGTACTTCGCCCACAGCTGCAGCTTCTTCTCCGGGTCGGTGCACTTCTCCGCCATGTCCCTCAGCTCGGTGCGGCGCTCGGGCGGGATGTGGTTCGCGAACTGCTCGACCTCGTCGCGATCCATCTGGTCGATCGCCTCGAGCTTCTGCTCGGGCGGCAGCTGGTTCATCGCGTCGATCGCCTGCTTGCCGGCGTCGGCGTCGGGGTCGCCGTACTTGCCCTGCAGGTCGCGCAGCCGCTCGACCGTCTCCTCGGGCGTCGGCGGCGGCATCAGGCTCTGGTCGTTCACCGGCGGCAGCGCGTCGTCGGTCGGCCCGCAGTACTCGACGTCCGGGTCGCTGTAAGCGGGGAGTTCCGGACCGGCCTCGATCCGAGGTGGCTCGTAGCAGGTCTCCTGTACGACAGGCTCTTCGACGCAGAGTTCGTCACCCATGGGTAAGGTGTCGAACCGGCTCTCCGCGCTTGTGACCGGTGTAGGATGCCGCCGTGCCGGACATCCTCGCGATCGTGAGCAAGGCGATCTTCGAGCGCGACGCCCGCATCGACGGCGAGCTCGTGCGGCCCGGGGCCGTGTGGCCCACCGACCGCTACACCAGCACGAACAAGGTGTTGCAGCCGCTCGAGGGCGGGGGCCGGATCTTCCTCGTCACGGTGCGCCCGCCGAACGAGCAGCTGTGGTTCGTCGGGGTCGTCGACTCGCCCGAGTTCGACGGCACGGCGTGGGTCGCACCCGCGCCGAACGCGCTGCCCGTCACGAACATCACGAAGCTGCGCAGGACGATCGTGTTCGAGAGCGGGAAGGGCATGCTGCAGGACAAGGGCATGCTCGGGATGAGCCTGCAGGCGCCGCGCGTGCTCGCGAACGTCGACGTCGACCAGATCCTCGCCGCCGTCGAGCGCGACGGCGCGGAGCTCGCGAGCGCACCGGCTCCCGCGCCGTCGGCGCCGCCGGGGAGGAAGTCGGCGAAGCCCCGCGCCTCGAAGGCCAAGGCGGCGCGCGTGATCGACGGCAAGTACGAGATCGTGCGCGAGCTCGGCAAGGGCGGCATGGGCGTCGTCTACGAGGCACGCCACACCGGGACCGGGCGCCGCGTCGCGCTGAAGGAGATCCTCGGCGACTCGATCGGCAGCGACCCCGTGCTGATCGAGCGCTTCCAGCGCGAGGCGCGCGCGACCGGCGCGATCGAGACGCAGCACATCGCGCCCGTGCTCGACACCGGCAGCGATCCGACGACGGCGCACCCGTACCTCGTGATGGAGCTACTCCAGGGCGAGGACCTGCAGGACCTGATCGTCCGCCACGGCTCGTTGTCGGAGCAGGTCGCGCTGCGCGTGATCGCGCAGGCGTGCGCCGGGCTCGTCCGCGCGCACGAGGCCGGCGTCGTCCACCGCGACATCAAGCCGGCGAACCTGTTCCTCGCGCGCCGCGACGAGGAGGTCGTCGTGAAGGTGCTCGACTTCGGGCTTGCGCGCGTGAAGGAGCAGGTCGCGGCGAGCCAGCAGCTGTCGCTGACGTCGACGGGGCTCATGCTCGGCACGCCGCTGTACATGTCGCCCGAGCAGGTGATGGGCGCGAAGGACCTCGACCACCGCAGCGACCTGTGGTCGCTCGGCGTCGTCCTGTACGAGGCGCTGACGGGTACCACGCCGCACGGCGAGATCGAGACGCTCGGCGCGCTGCTCGTCTCGATCTGCAGCAAGCCCGCGAAGCCGATCCAGGAGCTCGCGCCCGAGGTGCGCGACTCGGTCGCCGCGATCGTGAAGAAGTCGCTCGAGATCGACCAGCAGAAGCGCTACCAGAGCGCGGCCGCGATGCTCGCCGACATCAAGAAGGTGCTGCCGCTCGGCACGCACCTCGACGAGACGCTGCTCCGCGACATGGCCGCGAACCCGCGCGCGAACCCGGCGCCCGACGAGGCGTTCTCCGAGACGACGCCGAGCTCGGTGTAGCGGCGTAGGATCCGCCGGTGAGCGAGACGCTGTGGGTCCTCCGCATGGTGCGCGAGCAGCACCACCGCGACGACGAGGGCCGCCCCGTGCGCGAGGGCCGCACGCCGAAGGAGCACCTGCGCGCGGACGAGATCGAGTACAAGTCGTGCCCGTTCGCCGGGACGCGCTACCTGCACGCGAACCCGATGAACGTCTCGGCGCTGCGCCAGACGAGCGCGCACTGGGACGAGGTCACCGGCGCGCTCGCGTTCCTGCGCGAGCTGTACGCCGACGCGCACGGCGGCTACGGGCCCGACGTCCTCGACATCTGGCGCGTGAGCCAGCTCGGCTCGGCGCTGCCGTGGTGGTTCATCCTGCGCGGCCGCGTGCCGCCGGCGTACGCGGCGAACCTGGCGAAGGTGATGCTGGGCGCCGGCGTGTGGGGGCAGGCGGTGTTCGCGAGGATGTTCCGCGAGCGCATGCCGGTGCCGTCGCCGCTCACCTCGGCGGCGATCCTCGAGCTCGCCGAGGCGACGGACACGCTCGTCGGCGAGAGCGAGGTGTGCTCGGCGCCCGCGACGATGATCCGCGACTTCTTCGACGTGCTCACCGAGGCCGCGCCGGCGCACACGTGCCCGCTCGCCGAGGAGCGCGAGCCGCTGCTCCTGTTCGGCGCGCACTACACGGCGTTCAAGCAGCTCGTGTACGCGTACCACCTCGCGCGCCGGTTCCTGTACGCGGACGTCGCGTCCGTGCGCGGCGTGGAGCCCGAGCTCGGCGAGCTGATCGCGTCGCCGTGCGAGCCGCCCGACTTCTTCACCGTCGAGCCGAGCGATCCGGCGGCGCTCGCGCTGTCGCACCGCGGGGCGTGGTTCTCCGCGCTCGCGCAGCTGATCGTGCCGATCGCGCCCGACGGCAGCGACGCCGAGCTGCGCGACGCCGGCGCGCGCGTCGCCGCCGTGATGGCGAACCCGGCGCCGCCCCGGCTCGCGGAGATCGCCGCGGACGTGAAGGATCCGGTGGTCGCGCGGGCGATCGCCCACCACGTCGAGCTCGACGGCATCTTCGCGCGCGCGCTGCGCGTCGTCGAGGACGGCTTCCGCCGTGCGGGCGGCGGCGCGCCGTACGACGGGGAGATCGATGCCGCGGCGCGGGATCGCTGCCTGCTCGCGTCGCCGCGCGCGTACTTCGTCTCGCTCGCGCCGGCGATCGGGGGTGGGGCTTCGCGCTCGTAACCCTGGGGATGCGTCTCCGGTCGGCGTGACCCGGGGGCGGCGGGGACAAGTCGGCGGAATGCCTCGCGGACTCGCGTGGCACGACGGCTGCTCTGGGTGGCGGTGTCCCCCTGATGCCGCTGCCCAGGCGGCCGGTCCCTCTCACCACCAAGGACACGCCATGCCCACCAACCCCACCCCCACGACCCAGGACATGTTCGCGCCGATCGAAGCCGAGGCGCTCGAGAACGTCGCCGGCGGCGCGCGCTCCGGCGATGCGCAGCTGACCGCGACGCTCAACTCGATCACGAGCTCGATCGCCGACCTCGCGAAGAACCAGAACCAGACCGACCCGATGCAGATGATGTTGCTCGTCATGATGATGGGCGGCGGCTTCGGCGGCGGCGGTGGTGTCGTCGCGGCGCCGGGCGTCGCCGGCCCGCCGGTGATCAACGTCGACACGTCCGTCGCGGGCGGCCGCGGCTTCTGCCGCATGCCCGCGTTCGGAGGCTGCGGGAAGAAGGGCGGGAAGAAGGGCTGGTAGCGCCCACCCCGCGTGTCGACAGCACCACAATGTGAATCCGCTCGCCGCGATCTCCGCCGGAGATCCGCCGCCGCCGCGCGTGCGACGACGCGGTCTTGGCGGCGCACTGTTGCGGCGCTCCGAACGACTGTGAAGAACCGTGATCGGCACGGCACCTGCTCGTTCCTCGCAGATGCTCCGCCGCCTGTTCCTGCTCGGGCTCGTCGCGCTCGCCGGTTGCCTGTCGAACACCGACGAGGCGTTCGCGCCCGACGTCCGGTTCCACGACCAGATCGAGCTGTGCAGCCGGTACGCCGCGTGCGAGCCGCTGTGCATGGCCGTGTTCGAGGTCGGCCTGCACGAGGTCGCCGCGTGCCGCATCACGAAGATGCAGCAGGACGGCGCCTACGTGCGCGTCCACTACGTCAGCGACGACGGCGGCTACGACTTCGGCGACGGCTGGGACGGCTACGGCGAGCCGGGCGGTGGCGGTGGTGGCGGAGGTGGGAGCGGGTACGAGGACGAGGACGAGTGGGATGACGACGACGACGGCTACGACGACGACTGGGACGACTAGCGGGCCGACTCCGGAGCCGGCCGCGCAAGCCGGAGTGATCCCTGGGCTTTCAAGAAAAGAGATCTCGGCGCGCGAACCCCGGGTTCGTTCGTTGCATTACCTGTATTCTCATCGGCGATGGGGGCGCTCGTACAGGCCGGTGATCTCGTCGCCGGTAAGTACCGGCTCGAACGAGAGATCGGTAGTGGGGGAATGGGCGTCGTCTACGCCGCGGTGCACGTGCACCTCGAGCAGCGCGTCGCCCTGAAGTTCGTCAACGCCGACGCGGCGAACAACGCCGAGGTCATCCAGCGGTTCTGGCGCGAGGCGCGCGCCGCCGTGAAGATCCAGAGCGAGCACGTCGCGCGCGTGATCGACATCGGTCAGCTCGACGGCGGCACACCGTACATCGTGATGGAGTACCTCGAGGGCGACGACCTCGACAACGTCGTGCGCGGGCGCGGGCCGCTCGAGATCCGCGACGCCGTCCGCTACGTGCTGCAGGCGTGCGAGGCGCTCGCCGAGGTCCACGTCCAGGGCATCGTCCACCGCGACATCAAGCCGGCGAACCTGTTCCTCGCGGATCGTCCCGACGGATCGCGCCTCGTGAAGCTGCTCGACTTCGGCATCTCGAAGCCCGCGTTCTACGAGCAGACCGACGGCTCGCTCACGCAGACCGCGGCGGTGATCGGCTCGCCGCGCTACATGTCGCCGGAGCAGCTGCGCTCTTCGCGCGACGTCGACGTGCGCTCGGACCTGTGGGCGATCGGCGTGACGCTGTTCGAGCTGCTCGGCGGCACGAGCCCGTTCGCGCGCGGCACGATGCCCGAGGTGTGCGCGTCGATCCTGAAGGATCCGCCGCTCTCGCTGACGCAGCTGCGGCCCGAGCTGCCGAGCGCGCTCGAGGCCGTGATCGCGAAGTGCCTCGCGAAGGATCCGAACGAGCGCTGGAAAGACGTCGGCGAGCTCGCGGTCGCGCTGCGCCCGTTCGGGCCGCTCGGCATCATCGACATCTCCGTCGAGCGCATCGTCGGCGTGATCCAGCAGGCGGAGACGACGAAGCGCCCGACGCGGCCGCCGCCGACGGGAGAATCACAACGGCTCGGGGCCTCCGCCGACGCCTCCTCCTCCTCCTCCTCCTCCTCCTCCTCCTCCTCCGGCCCCGCATCGCCACGGCCGGGGTCCTTCGCCGACGGCTCCTCCGGACTGCCGCCGCTGCCGCCGGCGACGCCGCGCGCGAAGACGCCGACCGGCGATCGCACGACGCCCATCGGCACGCCGGGCCTCTCGCTCGCGGAGCTCGAGGGGACGCTCGTCGAGCAGCTCGGCGGCAAGCGGCGCGTGCCGACGCTCGCGATCGATCCCCACCACCTCACGCTGCTCGCACTCGATCCTCGCTCCGGGTTCCTGCTCTCGCTCGTCGACAGCTCGTGCACCGTCGAGGAGATCCTCGACATCAGCGGCCTGCCGCGCGTCGATGCGCTCCGCATCCTGTGCGAGCTGCGCGAGCGCGGCGTCATCCGCATCAAGACTTGACCTCAGTTTTCCGAGGCGCCACGTGGCGGCACCGATGACGTTTCGCGCGACTCCGCGCCGGTGTGCGGTGGCCCGGGACTTGTAGTGCGCACACGCTCATGCGCCGTCTCGCCGCCGTGGCCGCTGTTCTCGCGATGTTCGGTCTGTGGACAGAGGACACCATCGCCCAGCCGACCCCCCGGTGCGAGGTCCACGTCCTGCGCGCGCCCGATGCGGTGCGCGTGGCGATCGAGGAGGCGATCCGCGGCGAGCCCCGCTGCGACATGTCCCTCGTCGTGCGCGTCGTCCCGTCGGGGAAGGGCTTCTACCTGATCGCGCAGTCGCCGTCGGGCAAGACGTTCGAGAGCGTCGCCGGCGACGCGCGCGCCGCCGCCGCGCAGGTCGCCGCGTGGTCGGTGCCCGAGCGCGGTGCGCCCGCGCACGCCGAGCCGGCGGATCCGCTGCCGGTCGCGCCGAACGACCCGAGCATCTTCGCGACGCCGCGCGTGCGCCCGCCCGGCGTCACGCCCGACCTCACCGACGCCGCGCCCGAGACGCCGGGGCAGGCGGCCGCGCGCAACCGCTGGGTCGCGTTCGGCGGCCTCGTCGGCGAACGCGCGCTCGGCGGCCGCCTCGCGCTCGACCTCGCGGGCAACCGCAGCTGGTCGGTGGGCGTCGCGCTGCAGGCGTCGGAGATGACGCTGGCGGGCAGCGAGGCCGCCGACGTCGCGAGCTACGCGTTCACCGACTACCGCACCGTCGCCACCGTCGCGTACACCGCCGGCACCGGCAGCACGCAGCTGCGCGCCGAGGCCGGCCTCGGCATCCTGCACACGTCGCTGCGCGGGCACTCGTTCGCCACGATGGGCGAGGTCGACTCGTCGGGCTTCTTCCCGATCGGCGAGGCCGCGCTGCACGGCATCCTCGCGCTCGGCGCGAGCTGGTCGCTGTCGGCCGGCCCGCTCGTCACGATCTACTCGCAGGAGTTCCGCTCCTCGACGACGGACCAGCTGATGATCCGCCGCGATCTCGACGTCGCCGTGCTCGCGCAGCTGCGCCGCCGGCTGTAGCGAGAAAGCTCGGGCATGATGCGCCCGGTGGGTGAGGTGCCGCGGTGCATTCGCGCGCGTGGGCGTCTATCGTCGGCGGCATGCCGGCGACCACCTCCGAGCTCACCACTCCCGACGGCACCGTCGCCGTCTACGTGACCCACCCCGAGGGCACCGGCCCGTGGCCGGGTGTCGTGATGTTCCCCGACGCGTTCGGCCCGCGGCCGACGTCGCGCGCGATGGCCGACCGGCTGTCGGCGCACGGCTACGGCGTGCTCGTGCCCGACACGCTGTACCGCAGCCGGCCCTACGAGCCGTTCGACCCCGCGACGGTGTTCGGCGGGTCGGCGCCGGCCGAGCTGCAGCGCCTGATGCACGTGCTCGAGGCGACCACCGACGAGCTCGCGATGCGCGACACCGCGGTCTACATCGATCACCTGCGTTCGCTGCCGCAGATCCGGGGCCCGCACGTCGCCGTGATGGGCTACTGCCTCGGCGGCGGCCTCGCGCTGCGCGCCGGCTGCGCGCACGCCGGCTCGATCGCCGCGGTCCTCTCGATCCACGGCGGCCGCTTCGTGACCGAGCCCGGCGCGGCCGCCGAGATCGCGGCGTCGCTGCGCGCGCCGGCGTACGTCGCCGTCGCCGAGATCGATCGCCGCCACGACGCCGCGACCAGCGCGCGCCTCGAGGCCGCGTTCCGCGACGCCGGCGTCGAGCACGCGGTCGAGCTCTACGCCGGCGCGGCGCACGGCTTCACGGTGCCCGATCTGCCGCCGTACGACCGCGACGCCGCCGAGCGCCACTGGGTGCGCGTCGTCGACTTCCTCGGCCGCGCGTTCACGTAGCCCGCGGCGGCCGCCCGTACAGGCGGCGCAGCTCGTCCTTGGCACCCTCGAGCGCGCGCTTGCGCGACGCCGGCAGCTTCGAGCCTGCGCGGTTCACGTAGAACGTCAGCATCGACAGCGCCGAGCGATACGGCTCGGCCTTGCGCCGCGTGCTGCGATCCGCGGATCGCTTCAGCGAGCGCGCGATCTCCGCCGAGCTGCCCTTGAACACGCCGGGCTCGAGGTCGAGCGCGTCGCTGTGCTCGGTCACGCCCTGCGACCACTTGCGCCTGGACTTCGCCGCCACGTCAGCCCCTCCGCTTGAAGAGCTGCACCGCGCGCTCGTGCTGCTCCGCCGCCTCGCGCGTCTCGAACGTCCCCAGGTTGCGACGCTTGCCGCTGCGAGGATCCTTCTTGCGCGAGTACAGCCTGTACTTCTTTGGGGCGAGCTTGCGGATCACACCGCGATCCCGTGCAACGCAGGTGCCTCACTTCAGGTACCGAGGCTCCTCCGGCAGCTTCGGCGGCAACTCCGGCGGCCTCACCGGCTCCGGCAGCGCGCGCGGCCGCCGCGTGCGCCGCACGCGCATCCACACGACACCCCCAGCCCCGAGCGCCGTGACGACGAGCGCGATCACCGCAAACACCGCCGAGGCCCGATGCGACGCACGTACCAGCACCACCGCGTGGACCTGTGCGAGCTTCGCCGCGCGCCCCCGGCGGGCCGCCTGTCAGATCGGCACGTCTCGCGCGTCAGTGCGTGAGGATCTGGCCCTTGCGGGGCATGCCGCGCACCACGTGGTGGAAGGTGATGCCGCCGTCGTCGGACGCGAGGTAATCGACGAACGCCATCGGGGCGGTGTGGAGGGACTCGGCACTGGGGCGCATCGCGATGTGGAAATCGTTGGAGTGATCGCCCGCGGTGGCGATCGGCTCGAGCTGCTGGACGCCGAACCAGGTCGCCGGGTCATCCTGGTCGGGGAGCGGTCGCGGGTTGCCGTGGAGGAAGATCCGGGTCCACGAGTCGTCCTCGAGGTGGAGGAGCTCGGTGCTCTCTCCGCCCGCGTGGACGATCTTCACGACGTTCTCCGAGATCTCGCCGTCGTCCGGGTGATGTGTCTCGAAGACGTTGTAGATGTTGCCGTCCGCGGGGGCGGTGACGAGCGCGCCGAGCGTCTTCTCGAACGCGCGGGCAAAGTCCCAGCACCAGGCGGCGTAGCCGTTGTGCGAGACGGACGGGTCGTCGAACTCCTGGAGGACCGTCCAGAACTCACCCCTCGGGAACGGCAGGCGATACGCGGCGCGCGTCGGCGAGACGAACTTCGGATCTGCGAAGATCGCGGCGTCGGCCCCGGTGCCGGCGATCGACACGCGCACGGCGTCGAAGAAGACCGCGTATCCAGCAGCGGGGTCGGTCTCGGGCACGTCGAAGGTGTACTGGCGCAGCGGTGTCGGGAGGCTGTTCTCGACCGACAGCGCGGCCATCCCGATGTCCTCGGGGTCCAGTGCTTCGTCGTAGATCCGGACGTCATCGATGAGGCCGTAGAACTCGAAGTCGCGGTCCGGCGCGCGGCCGAGGCGCAGCGAGGCCGGAGGCGACACGAGCTCTCTCGGGTTCTCGGAGAGATCCTCTCCGTTCGCCACGGAGACCACGAACCCGTTCTTCTTGACGATCTGCGGGACCGGTACGAGCTTCTGCCCGTTGACGTACACCTCGTACGTGACCAGGCCCGTCTTCGGGGAGGCGTGGGTACGCCGGAGCGCGAGGTGGTTCCAGTTCCCCCGGAGGAGGGTGTGCGCCTCGTACGCCATGAGCCGGCCGCCGATCTGTAGCGAGATCACGGGCGAGCCGAACTGATGCAAGCCGCCGCTGCCGGTGCGGTAATCGCCCATTCCGAGCCAGAAGCTCGCGTCCCCGGTACTCGCGAATACCGGGCCGTAATAACCGTAGGCAAACTCTGGATTGATCCACGCGGTCATCGTGAATGGCGATGTCCAGAAGTCGGAGAATCTGACATCGGTATCGGCGAAGCCGACACCCGCGATGCGTAATGCCTGATTCTGCATGATGGCCTGTTCGGTTTCGGTCGTACCGAGCTGGTCTGCGCAGGCGACCAGGGCCACGAACGGGATGATGAGTTGCCGCATACTCATCCGAGTACGCGTCACACTGCATGTGACCGAGGTCTAGCGGCGACGCTTGCGCAGGACGACCGCGCCGAGGAGGGCGGCGAGGGCGAGGCTCGATGGGGCGCCGCCGGTGCCGCAGCAGCCGCCGGCGGGATCGGTGCCGGGGTCGAGGCCCGCGTCGCCGCCCGTGGGGCCGGCGTCGGGTGCGTCGTTCGAGATCGTGATGGCGGCGCAGTGATAGTAGAAGCACGGCGCGCCGTGGTTCTTCATGTACTGGATCACCTGCAGTACGCAGTTGTTGCACTCGGTCTGGGGGAGTTGCACCTGCACGGTCTGCACGGAGCCGGCGGGGAAGGCGGAGGTGTGGGCGAAGATGCCGTCGGCGAGGACGGGGAGCGTCGGGTTGGGATCGATCGTCGTCGAGCCGCACTGATCGCCGCCGACGGGCGTCACGACGGGCGCGTCGGGCAGGCCGGCGACGTTGGGGGCGAGGGCGACGCGGTAGTGCCCGGGGTGGGTGATGGTCTCCTGGATGGAGACCGTCAGCATCGAGCCGGGCTTCGCGACGGTGAGCATGCCGTTCGGAGTCACCGCGCCGTTCGGGCCGCACGGCGCCCCCTTCTGAGGATCCCCGAGCGTGCTCTGCGTGATCATCGACTCGGGCGCGACGAGCTTGAAGTGCGCGCGCGCGACGCCCTGCGAGGCGACGACGGCGGAGAGCGCGGCGGCAAGGCAGGCGAGGGACGTGCGCATTCGGTGAAGCTATCACCGCAACCCATCGTATTGCTGATTGAATCGGACGGGCCTCCGGGATGGCGGACGGACGAAACGAGATCCGAGATCGCTCGCCTGCGCGGTCGTACTTGGCTCGTGTTTTTGCTACAGACGTCGCGCCATGGCCGACACACCCGACACCCGCATGCTCGGCGAGCGCGCAGCGCGCAACCTCGCCAACACGACCAAGACCCCACCGCAGTGGGTGGGCGCGACGCCGCGCTGGCTCGTCCAGCTGCTGCCGTGGGCGCCGGTCGAAGCGGGCGTGTACCGGGTCAACCGCGTCCTCGAGAACAAGTTCGACGTCGACTGCACGCCCGACGACGGCGCCGACCGCCCGCGCGCGCACATCGACTACAACGAGAAGCCGCGCGAGTACACGCTGACGACGGTCACGACGACGGTCGCGGTCCACACGCGCATCTCCGACCTGTTCCGCAGCCCGATGGATCAGGTCAAGGAGCAGCTGACCGTCGCGGTCGAGAAGATCAAGGAGAAGCAGGAGGACGAGCTCGTCAACAACGGGAACTACGGCCTGCTCAACAACGTGCACGACTCGATGCGCGTGAAGACGCGCGCCGGCGCGCCGACGCCCGACGACATGGACGAGCTGATCGCCCGCGTCTGGAAGGAGCCGTCGTTCTTCCTCGCGCACCCGCGCGCGATCGCGGCGTTCGGGCGCGAGTGCACCCGCCGCGGCGTGCCGCCCCCGACGGTGACACTGTTCGGCCAGCCGATGCTGACGTGGCGCGGCCTGCCGATCGTGCCGTGCGACAAGCTCCACCTCGCCGGCAAGAAGACCGACATCCTGCTGATGCGCACCGGCGAGAAGAAGCGCGGTGTCGTCGGCCTGTTCCAGCCGGGCATCCCCGGTGAGGTCAGCCCGAGCCTGTCGATCCGCTTCATGGGGATCAACCAGAAGGGCGCCGCCGAGTACCTCATCTCGCTGTACTGCTCGGCCGCCGTGCTGACCGAGGACGCACTCGGCGTCCTCGAGGGCGTCGAGGTCGACCAGTACCATGACTACGGCAAGTGACCTCCCGCCGCACGAGCTCCGCGGTCCGCTCGGCCAGGTCGGCGATGCGGGCGGCGGAGTCGTGCCCGCGCTGACGCCCGCGCCGGTGCCGAACGCCGTCGCCGGCGGCAGCCCCGGGCTGGCGGCCGCGGCGACGAAGCCTCCCCCGTCGGTGCCGACGCTGCCGTCCGACGATCCGTCGTCGGTCGCGCTGTTGATCTCCCGCATGGCGAACGAGATGTTCGGCGGTGCATCCGTGGTGCCCGTGCCGTCGCCTCAGCAGGTGCTGAGCGGCGCCGGCGTCGCGCCGCCGGCCTCGCCCGGCATCGCGCCGACGCTCGCGCCGGGCCCGCTCCCCGCGAGCGGCCTCCCGACGGAGACCGCCGCGACCGCGATCCCGACCGCGATCCCGTCCGCGCCGGTGGGCGGCGACTTCAACCCGTTCCTGCAGCCGATCGCGCTCCCCGACGACCTCGGGGCGCCGAGCGGGATGCCGGACTTCGGCGCGACGTACCTGCCGCTCGTCGAGGTCACCGGGATCGACGCGCCGCCGGGCTGGATCCCGTCGGCGCAGCCGGCGCCCGCGGTGATCGAGCCGGTCCACGAGCTGCAGCCCGAGCACCCGCTCGCGCGCGACCTCGGCGGCAACGCGTTCGATCCGTACCGCGCGCGCGCCGACTTCCCGATCCTCGAGGAGCGGGTGCACGGCAAGCGCCTGGTGTGGCTCGACAACGCGGCGACGACGCAGAAGCCGCGCGCGGTGATCGAGCGGCTGTCGCAGTTCTACACGCGCGAGAACTCGAACATCCACCGCGCGGCGCACACGCTCGCCGCGCGCGCGACGGATGCGTACGAGCAGGGTCGCGAGTCGACGCGCAAGTTCCTCAACGCGCCGTCGACGCAGGAGATCCTGTTCGTGCGCGGCGCGACCGAGGGCATCAACCTCGTCGCGCAGAGCTGGGGCCGGCGCCACGTCCGAGAGGGCGACGAGATCGTCATCACCCACCTCGAGCATCACGCGAACATCGTGCCGTGGCAGCAGCTGTGCGCGGAGAAGGGCGCGCGCCTGCGGGTCGCGCCCGTCGACGATCGCGGCGACGTGATCCTCGAGGAGTACGAGAAGCTGTTCAACCCGCGCACGCGGCTCGCGTCGATCCCGCAGGTGTCGAACGCGCTCGGCACGATCACGCCGACGCGCGAGATGGTCGAGATCGCGCACCGCTACGGCGCGAAGGTGCTCGTCGACGGCGCGCAGGCCGTCTCGCACATGCGCGTCGACGTGCAGGCGCTCGACTGCGACTTCTACGTGTTCTCCGGCCACAAGGTGTTCGCGCCGACCGGCATCGGCGCCGTGTTCGGCAAGCGCGAGCTGCTCGAGGCGATGCCGCCGTGGCAGGGCGGCGGCAACATGATCCAGGACGTCACGTTCGAGCGCACGACGTACATGCCGCCGCCGTTCCGCTTCGAGGCGGGCACCGGCAGCATCGGCGACGCCGCCGGCCTGGGCGCGGCGCTCGACTACGTCATGAGGATCGGGATGGACGTGATCGATCGCTACGAGCACGACCTGCTCGTCTACGCGACCGAGCGGCTCGTCCTGGTCCCGGGGCTCACGATGATCGGCACGTCGCCGAACAAGGCGGGCGTGCTGTCGTTCGTGCTCGACGGTCAGCGCACGGAGGACGTCGGTGCCGCGCTGGACAAGGAGGGCATCGCGGTGCGCTCCGGACACCACTGCGCGCAGCCGATCCTGCGCCGCTTCGGGCTCGAGGCGACGGTCCGTGCCTCCCTCGCTTTCTATAACGTCTGCGAGGACATCGACGCCCTCATCGACGCGCTGATGAAGCTGCAATCCGGACGTCGCGGCGTCCAGGCTCCCGGCCTCCGCTAAAACGACCCCTTGTCAGCTATGACGGCTTCCGTTATAACGGATCCATCATGGTGGACACGCTGACAGTCACCGACGCAGCCCAGCTCCTGCAGACGTCCGAGGTCGACGTGATCGACGTCCGCGACAGCCACGAGTTCGCCGCCGGCCACGTCATCGGCGCGCGCAACGTCCCCCTCGACGCCCTGCGCGCCGACCCCGACGTCGCCCTCCCGCGCCGCGACGTGGCGCTCGTCTTCGTATGCGCCAAGGGCGTCCGCAGCCTCACCGCGGCCAAGCTCGCCGACCGCCTCGGCTACGACCGCGTGTACAGCCTCGACGGCGGCACCAACGCCTGGGCGCAGGCCGACCTGCCGATCGTGAGCGAGCAGCGCGCCGCCGCGTAGTCGTTTCCCTCTTTCTTCTCCTGCCACCCGTCGAGGGCCGGACCCGCCCAGGTCCGGCCCTCTCGCGTTTCGGGGCGCGCTCACTCGCTCGGGCGGACCTCGACGGGCCCGGGCTTCACGCCGCGGCGATCCTCGTGCAGGCGGCGGCGAGCCTCGTCGTCGGCCGCGGCGTCGAGGAGCGCGCGGTTGATCTCCTCGACGACGCCGCGCTTGCGGCGGTAGTCGAGCTTGGGCTGGTACTTCATCGCGGCGAGGCCGGTGAACGACTGCACGAACTCGTCGTGGTCGCGGAGCTTCTTCTCGCGCAGCGCCTGGAGCTCGAGCTGGTCCTTGATGATGTACGGCGTGAGGAGGATGACGAGGTTCGACTTCTTCTTCGTGCTCGAGGTGCTCTTGAACAGGTGACCGAGGAGCGGGATGTCGCCGAGCAGCGGGACCTTGCTCTTCGTGCGGATCACGCGCTCCTGCATGAGGCCGCCGATGACGACCGTCTCCTGGTCGCGCACGACGACGCGCGTCTCGAAGCTGCGCGTGTTCCACGACGGGCCGAGCTCGGAGATGTTGTCGCCGAGCTCGGCGGAGTCGTGCTTGATCTCGAGGAAGACGACGTCGTTGGCCGAGATGTGCGGCTTGATGTCGAGCTCGAGCTGCAGGTCCTTGCGATCGATGTTCGTCGTGCCGAACGGGTCGGTCGTCGTCGCGATGACGGTGGCCTGGCCCTTCTTGTACGGGATGTTCGTGCCGACCTTGTACTTCGCCTGCTCGTTGTCGACGGCGATGATGCTCGGCGCCGACAGCACGTTCGTGAGCGAGTTCTGGCCGAGCGCCTGGAACAGCACCGCGTACGACGGGATGCTCTTGCCGAACAGCGCCTGCGAGCTCGGCAGCGCCTTGCCGATCAGGCCGCCGACGAGGCCGTTCGCGGCCGCGAGCGACGCGGTGTTCGTCGACTTGAGGCTCGGCGCCTGGATGCCGCCGACGAGCAGCGAGCCGTTCGAGCCGGGCAGGCCGCCGTGCGACGACACGCCGATGTCGAGCGTGTCGGTCAGGTTGACCTCGAGGATCAGCGCCTCGATGTAGACCTGGCGCCGCGGCTGGTCGAGCTCGCGGATCACGCCGAGCAGCGCCAGGTAGTCGCGGCCGCTCGCCATGACGATGAGCTTGTTCGTCGCCTTGTCGCCGATGACCTGGACCTGGCCCTCGAACGTCGCGCCGGCGAGGCGATCGGCGGGCCCGGCGGGCGCCGTGACGGGCTTGGGCGGTGTACCCGGCGGCACGGCGGCGCCGCTCGTCGGGCGCGGCGGGAGGCGACCGGAGATCGCGGCGTTGATCGTCTGCGCGATCTCCTCGGCGATCGCGTTGCCGAGCTGGTAGACGTGGAACGCGGCGCCGTGGTCCGTCGCCATCTCGATGTCGATCGCCTCGACGATCGCCTTCGTGCGCTCGTACGCGGCCTGGCTCGCCGCGAGGATCAGCGTGTTCGTGCGCTCCTCGACGACGATCTTCGACGGCACGGCGCCCGCGTCGGCGACGCTCGCCGCCGACACCGGCCCGGCGAGGTCCTTCGGGTTCGGAACCGGCGCGGGGCGCGGTGTCGTGGAGGAGCCGTGCCCGACGCCGAGCAGCTGCTCGAGCTTGGGCGCGAGCTTGGCCGCGTCCGTGTGCTTGACCGGCAACAGGTACAGGCCCTCGGTGCCCGTCGGCACGTCGATCAGCTTCGCGATCGACATCATGTCCTGCACCTGGCTGCCGTACTCGGTGATGAGCAGCATCGAGCCCGCGAGCTGGAGGTCGCCCGCATCCGACTTCATCGTCAGCAGCACGCGCAGGAGCGCATCCGGCTGGATGTACGTCGGGCGATACACGTAGCGCACCACCTGATCGGTGTTGTCCGGCATTCCCTTGCGATAGATGGGCAGCTTCTCCTTCTTCGCACCGGGCGCGTCGACGATCTTCACGAGGTTGTCGGTGCGCGGCGACACCGTGAGGTTCACCGTCGCGAGCGCTGCGAGGAACACGCGATACGCCTCCGCCGGTGACATCTTGTTCGGCGCGATGATCGAGACCTTCTTGCCGGTCACGACGACGCGCTCGTCGAAGATGAACGTCTTGCACGTGAAGCTCATGACCCACGCGAGCAGGTCCTTCACGGGCGTCTCGGGCTTGAACGTGACGACGACGGGGCCCTTGCCCTGCTTGCAGGCGTACAGCGCCTGGTCCTCCCCGGCGACGGGGAGCTCGCGTACGTTCTCGCGCGACTCGGCGTGCGCGACGGAGGCTGACAGCGCGAGCGCGACGGACAGCGCGGCCGCGGTGAGAATTCGCATGCCGCTGCCTGTACCAAGCAGCGGGCCAGCGCGCGCCTCCGCGTAAGTGTGCGATGGAGCGCTACGAGAAATGCGCCGCGTGACAAAGCGGCGCTGAATGCGCCACGCCCGAGGAGCGGAGTGTCACGCGAGCGTGATCGTGACGACCTTCGAGGCGTCCACGGCCGCCGCGAACGTCTTCAGGTCGCGCGCCGCCGGGCCGACCGCGACCTTGCCGTCGACGTCGTACTTCGACCCGTGGCACGGGCACGCCATGATGTTCGTCGCCTTCTGATACGCGACGGTGCAGCCCGCGTGCGTGCAGATCGCCGACATCGCGACGAACGTGTCCGCCGTCGGCTGAGCGACGATGAGCTTGCCGTGCGGCGCGGGCGCGATGATCACCATCGCGCCGCCGACCGCGGCGAGCGCGGCGTTCGCGGCGACGTTGAGGTCGACGCACAGGTTCGCCCCGCACATCGTCACGCCGGTGCTCGCGGCATCGCCGCCGCCGTTCGACGCGTCCACCGCGTCGTCATCGCCGCTGCCGCCGCCGCCGCACCCGGCGATGGCGACGGCGCCGGCGGCGACCGCGGCACCCTGGAGCAGCGTGCGGCGCGAGCAACCGCAGTCGGAGGTGGAGCTATCAGTCGAAGGCAGGACGCGAAGTGACATCGTGCGATGGTTGCTGCGCCCGCGTCCCAAGTCCACCGCAAGGCGCTGGGAAGCACCGCGACACGTGCCGCTTCGCACGTCGTTCCGCGATCTTGCGCAACGCGCGTTACACCGCTGTCGGAAGCGGTAGCGAGGACGCAGGGAAGCTGCCGCGGCGCGGGACCGTAGGGTCGCGCTTCCGCTTCGAAGGCGGCCCGTTCCTCAGCTCGCCTTCTGACGCGCTCGACGCGGGCCTCCCGACGGTGAACGCGCGGCGCTCGCAGAGGCTCCGGACGTGGGGTGTGGGGCGAGCGCGCTGCTGTCGAGCGAGCACGGGGCGAGACGGCGGGGCGCTACTCGTGCTCGCCGCCGGGGACTTCGAAGGGGCTGATGG
>JAHBVW010000027.1 GCA_019637375.1 Deltaproteobacteria bacterium
ATAGCTCCGCCCGCACCACACCACCGGCGGGAGCCTTCTGCGAGCGCCGCGTGTTCACCGTCGGGAGGCCCGCGACGAGCACGAGCCCGTGCGTGGTCTCGCCGACCGCCCCCGCGACAGCAGAGCGCCCGCGTCAAACCACCGTCGGGAGCCTTCTGCGAGCGCCGCGCGTTCACCGTCGAGATCGTCGAGCATCCGTGGGTAAATTCGTTTGGCATCGCAACCAACGAAACCTGCGGACCCGCACCGAAATCCGGCGACGCGCGCCTCACGGCGCGCTCCCATCACGAATGATCCGGGCTAGACCCGGACGCGCAGCGCCTCGTAGGCCTCGGCGTACTCGTAGCCGCTGATGCGGCCCATCGCGCGCGCGAGGTCGCGGCTCGACTCGAGGTCGAGCTTGGGGACCTGCGAGGTGTGGGCCTGGATCGCGCGGATCTTGAGCTCGAGCGTGTGCGTGATGTCGGCGAAGCACTGGCCCATCGCGCGCGACTGCGCGTTCATCTCCGGCGACGACAGGAACGCGAGCAGGTCGCACGGCGTGCGGCGCAGCGCCGACACCGTGGCGCGGTTGACGAGGCCGTGATCCCAGTGGAGGTCGTGCGTCGAGTGCGTGATCACGAGGTCGGGGCGCGAGTCGCCGACGACCATGTCGAAGCGGCGCACGAGCTCGTGCATCGGGATGTCCTCGACGCGCGTCGGCCTTTCGTCGAACAGGACGCGCAGCTTGCCGCCGATCACGTCGGCGCCGGCCTGCGCCTCGGCGCGCCGCTGCTCGAGCTGGTTCGGGATCGACACCACGGCGAGCGTGACCTCGGCGCCCTCGCGCACGAGGCGCGCGAGCAGGCCGCCGGCGCCGACCTCGAGGTCGTCGGGGTGGGCGCCGAAGGCGAGGACGCGGCCGTTGTCACCGAGGAGGCGGTTCATGGAAGGCTCCGGTTCAGGGTCTGGTGGCTGCCGAACGCGATCGCCCCGCCGTCGGGGCCGCAGTTGAGGAGCAGATCGACGAAGCCGAGGTGCGAGGCGAACCCCGCGCCCGGGTAGCGCTGCGCGTACGTCGGGTGGCGGAACTCCTGCCACACCGTCGCGATCCCCGCGCGCGCGAGCGCGTCGACGTCGAGGTAGCCGTGCGAGCCGCCGCGGCCCGACAGGTACGTGCGCGCGCCGACGGCCTCGCACATCGAGCGGATGCGGTCGGTCTTCGCGCCGCCGAGGTCGAGCGACGACGCGCGCACGATCGGCACCGTGATGCCGAACCACCGCCGCGCGAGGTCGAGCATCGTGAGGTCGAGATCGACGAGCCAGTCCCAGCGGCGCACGTAGACGTCCTCGAGGTCCGGCGCGTAGCGCGCGAAGTGCGGCGCCGCGCCGTAGTGCACCTCGAGCGTGCGCCGCGCGCGGTGCTGCCAGTGGTGACGCCCGCCGCGGCCCGCGTTGTCGATGCGCTTGTCGACGATGCGATCCGCCTGCGCGCCGCCGAGGAGCGGCACCGTCAGCCACGCCGGCCCGCGGTCGAGCTTGACCCGCTGCCGGTTCTGGAAGTTCTGCGCCTCGTACTGCAGGTCGTCCATCACGACGAAGACGTCGGCCTTCGCCAGCTTGTCGAGGTAGCCGAGCCAGGGCAGGTAGTGCGGCTGGTGCGCGGCGACGATCACGTCGGTGCTCCCGGCGGCGCCGCGGGCGCCACGGTCTGCGCCTTGCCGTGGCCGCGCGTCTCCCAGCTCGACGAGTCGAGCGTGAACAGGCCGAGCGGCGTGAGCAAGAGGTACGCGACCGGCATGAGCACCGCCATCGGCAGGAACGCGATCGGGTGCACGCGCAGCCACGGCGGCAGCGCGCGCACGCTCGGCGCGAAGTAGTAGACGAGCGAGAAGAACGCGATCACGGCGACGTGGAACATCGCGAGGTCGAAGAAGTCGCCGCGCGACACGTGCGTGATGATCACGAACGGGTACACGAGCAGGAGCAGCAGCATCGACAGGTACTGCAGGCACAGGAGCGGGTGCAGCTGGTACGCGTGGCCGATGCCGACGATGAAGTCGACGATGTTCGAGCGCTTCCAGCGCAGCTGCTGGTTGAAGTAGCCGCGCAGCGTCGGCGCCGCCTTCGTGAAGCACATCGCCTTCATCGTCATCACGGTGCGGTAGCCGTGCTTGACGATCTGGTGGGTCAGGAAGCGGTCCTCGCCGTACTTGATCGGCACGCCGAGGATGTTGCGGTTCTCGAGGATCGGCTCGAGCTCGATCAGCACGTGGCGCCGGTACGCCGTGAGGCACCCCGACAAGCACAGCACCGAGCGCAGCCCGCGCTCGAGGTTCTTCAGGTGCTCCTGCCCGAAGTAGTACTTGATCGTCTGCAGCTTCGTGAGCCAGTTCTCGTTGGGGTTCGACACGTGGACGCGCCCGCCCACCGCCGCGATCTCCGGCGACACGAAGCGCGCGACGAGCTCCCGCAGCGCGCGCGGATGGATGATGACGTCGGAGTCGACGCTCACGATGATCTCGGCCGTCGCCTCGCGCACGGCGTGGTTGATGCCCTTGCGCTTGCCCATGTTGAACGGGTTGCGCAGGACGCGGACGTTGCCGTGCTCCGCGGCGGCCTTGCACGCCCACTCGTAGCTGTCGTCGGTCGAGCAGTCGTCGACCACCGTGACCGACAGCTTCTCGCGCGGGTAATCGAGGTTCACGAGCGCGATGATCGTGTCGTAGATCGACTTGCCCTCATTGAAGAGCGGCACGACCACGGTCACGGTCGGCTCGTAACCCTCGACGGTCTCGTCGAGCGTCCTCCGCCGAAGCACCGTCAGGTAGAACCCGAACACGTAGCGGTTCAAGAAGACGATGAAGATGAAGAGGTAGATCGGAAACGTTTCCACGACCGTTGACCCATCGTCAGCAAGCCGGATGCCGTCGCCGTTTGCACAATTCGCGCATCACTTCGTCGCGTACGTGCGCAGAACGCGAATGGAAAGCTCGAGTAGCCAGGGGAAGAACTCATCTGCACGTGGGGCGCGGTCTCATCACGGTGGAGGCTGCAGCTCGCATCCGTTCACTGAGATAGCGCGCGCGCACGATGGTCAACCTCTTGCACCAACGCGCCGGCGCGGATGAGCAAGACCACGCGGCGCGAATCCCAGCTTCGGATCATTCCCAGCGTCCCGCGCGAAGTCGGTGACGTGACGGTGGTGGATGCGCGGCGTGCACCGCACGCGCGCGATCCCATCCCGTCGATCGCGGGCAAGAAAGGATCGGTCATCCCGTTCGTGAAGCCGCGCGCGATCGCGGCGATCGCCGCGGAGAACCCGCAGGCGGTCGTCGTGGTGCGCGCCGACACCGAGGTCACGCAGGCGCGCGATCCGCTCGGCGCGAGCGTGCCGAAGCGGCCCGCGGCCGCGAGGCCCGCCGCGCCTTCCGCACCGCCCGGCGCCACGCTGCCGATGCTGGCCGCGCCGCCGAAGCGCACCGGGTGGACGCCCCCGGGCGCGACGCCGGTGGTGGCGCCGTCGCCGTCGCCGTCGTTGTCATCGTCACCGTCACCGTCACCGTCGCCGTCCCCGGGCTCGTGGAACGTCGCCGCGTCGCCTGCGCCTGCAAAGCGCAGCACGTCGCAGGGCGCCGCGACCGCGTGGCCCGTGACGACGGCTCCCGCGCCGGCCCCGCAGCCGTGGGCCGCCGCGACGCCGGCGCCGCCGACGCCGCGCGCGGCGAGCGTGCCCGGGCCGATGCAGGCGCCGCTCGCGCCGCCGACGCTGCCGCCGTTCCCGGTGCCGCAGGTCGCCGAGTCGGTGTCGCTCCCGCCGCCGCCCGTCCTCGAGACGAAGCAGGAGAAGCGCGACAAGGAGTGGGCGCTCTACGAGAAGCTCGGCCTCGGCAAGCCGAAGCTGTCGGCGAAGAACGTCGCCTCGTGGATCGTCAACGCGTACCGCATGCTCGGCTTCGCGATCCTCACGATCATCGTGATCGTGCTGGTCGGCTACATCACGCAGACCGCGTTCTTCTACTTCTCGAACAGCTGGGTCGTGCCGATGGCCGTGTCGCCCACCGACGAGAAGGTGGTGACGCTGCAGGGGCAGCTGGCCGAGGCGCTCAACAGCCGCGACCGCCTCGCCGATGGGCTCAAGCAGGCCGAGCGCGCGATCCTCGTGCAACAGCGCTTCCAGGCCGAGTTCGCGAAGGCGATCAAGAGCGACCTCGAGGGCAGGAGGCTCGCGCTCGGCAAGATCCGCACGCTCGCGAACGCGGCGGCGGCGACGCGCGCGGCGATCCGCGGGCAGAACAGCGCGTACGCGGCGGCGTCGCAGCGCCGCATGAAGCAGGAGTACGCGGCCGGGCTCATCGATCGCACGTCGATGATGTCGGGCAACTTCCAGCTCGCGCAGATCACGAGCTCGAACCTCACGATCGCCGAGCGCCAGGCCGAGTTCGAGCTGCGCGCGCAGGAGCTCGAGGCGACGACGCGCTCGCTCGACGCGATCCTGTCGAACGCCGAGGGCAACGCGAACGACACGGCGCTGTCGTACGAGGTGCTGCGCATCAAGCAGGAGTACGAGGCGAGCAAGCTCGACCTCGCGAAGGCCGTCGAGGCGCGCAACACGCTCAAGACGAACCTCGACCGCCAGGACAAGATCGTCTCGGGCCTGAAGTCGAGCTCGCACCTGCGCGCGCTCAACGACGGCGCCGTCGTCGCGTTCGTGCCGTACGGCAACCTGTCGAAGGTGTCGAAGGGCGTGTCGCTGTACGGCTGCAAGATCGGCATGGTGATGTGCCACCACGTCGGCGAGGTGCTCGAGGTGCTCCCCGGCGAGGTGCAGTTCAAGCACCCGCACCGCGACCGGATGCTGCGCGGCCAGATGGTGGAGCTGAGGCTCGATCCCGAGGACGGCGACGCGGCGACCGACGACGTGCTGTTCGTCGGCGGGAAGCCCATCCTCTTCTAACGATGCGCACCGTCGTCGTCACCATCGCCGCACTCGCCGCCCTTGCGGGCGGAGCCTCCGCGGCGCGCGCCGAGACGAACGTCTCCGGCGACGGGTTCTGCGACTTCGTCGTCGGGCGCGCGTCGGCCGACGCCGCGCTGATGTACGCGCCGCAGGTATTCGCCGAGATCGGGCGGCTCGAGCAGCCGTCGAACAGCATCAACCCCGTCGAGGTCGGCGAGTTCCGCTTCATCGGCGGCGTGCGCTACCGGCTGACCGGCATCCTCGAGGGCAACGCGACGAAGGAGCGCGCGTTCGCCGAGTGCCGGCGCCACCAGGCGCTCGAGCAGATCCGCGGGCAGACGCTGTACCGCGCGCTCGACGCGAAGGCGAAGCTGCTCGACGGCGCGCTGCCCGAGGCGGAGAAGATCCTCGCGCAGGTCAACGCCGACTTCGAGGCGCGCCGCACGACCGCGCCCGAGGCGACGGCGACGCGGTTGCGCGTCGAGGAGCTGCGGCGGATCGCGAACGACACGCGCACGCAGCGGAGCCTGTTGCCGCCGCCGCGCGAGACCATCGGCGGGCTCGCGGCGTACCAGCGCGCGGACGACGACGTCGAGGCGCAGGAGGCGCGGCTGCGGAAGCTGCGCGCGTTCGACGTCACGCTGCGCGCGGGTGTGAACCCGTACCTCGACGCGAGCGCGGCGGCCACCGCCGAGCGGTCGCCGTACTTCGCCGTGATCAGCGCGAGCGTCAACCTCGGCACGCTGTTCCAGGGCAAGGGCAACGAGCGCGCCGCGGCGGGCCGCCGCGCCTACGTGCGCTCGGGGCGCGACCCGCTGACGTCGGACGCCACGGCGGACCGGCTGCGCACGCTCGCCGAGGCGGCGCACAAGCGCGTGCAGGAGACGTCTGCGCTCGAGGCCGACCTCGGCCGGCAGATCGAGACGCTCGGGCGGCTCGGCGGCGACGAGAGCAAGCGCTACCGCCAGACGATCTGGTTCGACTGGCAGAAGGTGCGCGCCGAGCGCGCGTACTACGAGGCGTACGCCGACGCGCTCCAGCAGGTGCTCGGAGCCGCGCCGTGACGGCGCTCGGGACGGCCGTCGCGGCGGCGGTGCTCGCGGCGGCGTGCAGCAGCGGCCAGCCGGTCGATGCCGCGCCGGCGCGTGGCGCGGACGTGCGGCCGTCTGCGAAGCTCGACGCCGTGAAGGGCCCGCTGTGCGTCACCAAGGGCCGCGCCGCGATCGGTGGGCGCATCGGCGATCCGACGGTGCGCGCGGTCGTGCGCGGCTCGTCGGGCGACGCGGCGTCGCTGACGTTCAAGTACCTCGGCGACAGCGACACGACGCGCGAGCTCGCGTCGGGCCAGGCGCGCCGCCAGCTCGGGCTGAAGCTGCGCGCCGAGGACGGCTGCAACCTCGTGTACGTGATGTGGCGGCTCGATCCGAGGCCGGCGCTCGAGGTGTCGGTGAAGCGCAACCCGGGCATGACGACGCACCGGCAGTGCGGCGCCGCCGGCTACACGAAGGTGCGCGGCGAGACGGCGCTCGCGGTGCCCGCCCTCGAGAAGGGCGGCACCCACACGCTGCGCGCCGAGATCACCGACCACCGGCTCGCCGCGTGGATCGACGACCGGCTCGTGTGGCGCGGCGACCTGCCCGGCGGTGCGCGCGAGCTGCGCGGCGTCGCGGGGCTGCGCTCTGACAACGTCGCCTACGAGCTCGTCGCGTTCGACACGCACGGCGCCTCCGGCGAGCGCTGCGTGATCGAGCCCGACGAGAGCGACTGACGGCTTGACAAGCGCGGCGCCGAGCGGGGACCGTTGGGCGGTTGTTCGAGCCGGGGAGCAAGATCGGAAAGTACGTCCTGAAGAAGCAGCTGGGGGCGGGCGGCTTCGGGATGGTGTTCGTCGCGCACGACCACGACCTCGCCCGCGACGTGGCGCTCAAGTTCCTGCTCGCGCAGCACACGGCGAACCCGGACCTCGTGCAGCGCTTCCTCGCCGAGGCGCGCGCGGCCGCGCAGATCCAGCACGGCGGCATCGTGACCGTGTACGAGTGCGGGCAGATCGCCGACGGCGCGGCGTTCATCGCGATGGAGCTGCTCCTCGGCGAGTCGCTCGAGGACCGGATCGAGAAGGTCGGCGCGATGCCGCCGGAGATCGCGGTCGAGATCGCGCGGCAGATCGCGTCGGCGCTCGCGGCGGCGCACGAGCGCAACATCGTGCACCGCGACCTCAAGCCGGCGAACGTGTTCCTCGTGCCCGACCGCTCGACGCGGCTCGGCGAGCGCGTGAAGGTGCTCGACTTCGGCATCGCGAAGCTCGGCGAGGGCCAGCGCGGCGCGACGAGCTCGGTGCAGACGGGCTCGCTGATGATCTTCGGGACGCCGCGCTACATGTCGCCCGAGCAGTGCCGCTCGTCGACGAACGTCGATGCGCGCAGCGACATCTACGCCCTCGGCGTGATGCTGTTCGAGCTGCTCACCGGCGCGCGGCCGTTCGACGGCGAGCCGGGCGCCCTGATCGCACTGCACCAGGTCGTGCCGCCGCCGACCGTGCGCTCCAGGCGCCCCGACGTGCCCGAGCCGCTCGAGGCGCTCGTCGCGTCGCTGCTCGCGAAGCAGCCCGACGACCGGCCGCCGTCGATGGACGAGGTCATCCGGCGGCTCGACACACTCGCCCCACCGGCGGCGACGCTGCCGCTCGCGTCGGCCTCTCGGCAGCAGCCGGTCGCCGACGAGCGCGCCGTCGCGAGCACGCTGCCGCTCGTCGAGACGGCACCGCCGTCGCCGGGGACGGATCCGACGCTGCGGCCGCCGTCGGCGCCGCGCTCGTCGGAGGCGAACACGGCGCCCGCGCGCCCCGCCGGCGCGGCCGGCTCCGCCGACTCGCTCCCGTCCCGCGACACACCTCCCTCCGGCGGCGCCGGCGCGGCGAGGTCGCGCGGCTGGCTGATCCCGGTGGTCGTGCTCGGGCTCGGCGCGGTCGGTGCCGGTGCGTACGTCGCGATCACGGCGTCGAAGAAGGCGGACCCCGCGGTCGCCGATGCGTCGCCACCGCCGAAGGACGCCGCCGTCGTCGATGCGCCCGCGCCGCCGAGGCCGCGCGTCCCCGACGGGATGGTGCTCATCCCGGCGGGCGAGCTCGCGATGGGCAGCGACGACGCGGAGATCGATCGCACGTTCGCGTGGTGCCAGACGCTCGCGCCCGACTGCATGCGCAAGATCTACGAGCGCGAGCGCCCGGTGCGCACCGTGAAGCTGTCGGCGTTCGCGATCGATCGCCGCGAGCGCAGCGTCGGCGAGGTCCGCGCGTGGATCGAGCAGCTCGCCGACACCACGCTCGAGGGCACCGAGCTCGTCATCGGCGGCCGCACGGTCCCCGGCAGCTGGCTCGTCCGCGACAAGACACGGCTCCTCGCGCTCGCGCACGGCCTGATGGCCGAGTCTCCCAGCGGCAAGGTCGTGTTTCGCGCGCGCGACAACCTGCCGGCCCACGGCATCACGCACGACGGGGCGCGCGCCTACTGCCGGTCGCTCGGGCTCGATCTCCCGACGGAGGCGCAGTGGGAACGCGCCGCGCGCGGCACCGCCGGCAACCGGTTCCCGTGGGGCAATGACCTCCCCACATGCAACCGCGTGGTGTTTGGCCTCGGCGGCGCGTGCCCCGGCAAGCCGAGCCCGGCGCCGGTCGATCGCGCCGAGCCCGGCGACGTGACGCCGGAGGGCGTGCAGGACCTCGCCGGCAACGTCGCCGAGTGGGTGCGGGATCGTTTCGTGGAACAATACCCACCATGCGGTACGTGTGTGGATCCGGTGGTGGAGCCGACGAGCGACGCGAGCGAGCCGCGCGTCCTCCGCGGCGGGATGTACGACGCGCTCGCCGAGCAGCTGCGCGGCGCGGGGCGCTCGCGGCGCCCGGCGAACGAGGTCGGCGATCAGGCGGGCTTTCGCTGCGCGATGCGCTACGACCCACAGGCGCCATGAAGCTCGCCGCCGCCCTGCTCGGAGCCGCCCTCGCCCTCCCCGCCGCACCGGCGCCCGCCTCCGCCGCGCCCGGCGCGAACCCGATCACGATCACGATGAGCATGCGCGCCAGCCGCAACGGCAAGAAGTTCGCGGTGCTCGACGGCGACGTCCTCAAGACCGGCGACGAGGTCGAGATGTTCGTCAACGTGAACCAGCCGGCGTACGTCTACGTCGTCCAGTTCTACGCCGACGGCACCTCCGCCGTGCTGTTCCCCCAGGAGTGCCCCGAGCCCGGCAAGCCGCGCCCTACCAACGGCTGCGGCGACGTCCTCGCCAGCCCCGGCACCGACCTGCGCGTCCCCGAGGCCGGCGACGCCTTCGCCCTCGACGACAACAAGGGCGCCGAGCACGTCTACTTCCTCGCCACCCGCGACCCGATCGCCAAGGCCGACAAGGCCATCGCCGGCGTCATCGACAACATCCGCCGCACCACCGTCGAGCCAGCCCCCGCCGCCACGCCTCCCCCACCCCCACGCAAGACACCTCCCGACGCCAAGAAGCCGCCCCCGCCCTCCAAGGCCCCCACCGTCGGCGCGATCGGCGCCGCCGTCGGCGCCGCCGCCGCCGAGCACATCAAGCCCGGCCCGATGCTCACCATGCAGACCCGCAAGCTCAAGCGCATCAAGCGCCCCGACGGCCAGCCCGCCACCGAAGGCGAAGCCGACTCCCGCGACGGCAGCCTCGTCGTGATGCGCTTCTCGTTCCAGCACGAGTAAGCCCCGCCAGGACGTCGCAGTCAGGCTGTCCGGAACCCGGACGACGTCAGAGGAGGCACTGGCACTGGCCGTTGGAGCGGACGCAGCCCTTGGGGCCGGTGGCGGGGAAGTAGTAGCCGGTGGCCATGCACATCTCGTCGGTGCGGGCGGACTGGCCGGCGCGGACGGTGCGGCCGGAGTTGTCGCCGAGGTTGTCGTAGCTGCACTCCCACGTGATCTGGGCGGAGTCGAACTGGAAGAAGGTCGGGGTCTCGAAGCGGCGGTTGCCGGGGTGCTCCCAGTCGAGGGACTCGAAGACCATCGCGGTGCCGTCCTTCACGCGCGTGGTCTTGGACTGCTTGTGGGAGTGCGTCGACATCGACCAGAACTTCTTGTTGACGACGTCGCACGTGGCCGAGACGCGGTGGTCGACGGCGTTCGGCGGGATCGCGATGTCGTTGTTGTAGGTGGCGAACAGATCCGTCTGCGTGTAGACGACGCCGGGCTTGAGCGCGTAGGCCTCGAGGGTCACGTGCGTGGTGAGCGCGTTGTCGGTGCTGTTGAGGTAGTGCATCTGGAAGAAGCCGGCCGTGCCCGCGTTGACGTTCTGCGCGAGCGGGTAGCCCTCACCGTCGTCGGTGGGGAACAGCACTTCCTCGTGCGGGACCTGCGTGCCGTAGACGGGCAGCGGGATGCCGTTGATGTTGCACTCGTCGATCGTGCCGTCGGCGGGCTGCGTGCCGAGGTTCGCGAAGTAGATCATGTGGTGGCTGCCCGGCGTCATGTTCGACACCCACTTCGCCACCGCGATCGTCGACGTGTTCGGCGTGCGGAAGTAGTAGCAGAACGTCTTCTCCTCGCCGGGCTGCAGCGTGATGTCGGCGCTCGTCACGCTGAACGCCATCTCGAGGTCCTGCGTGTCGTCGCCGTCGTCGCCCGACGGCGACGTGCCACAGGCAGCGAATCCCAACACCGCGATCAACGAGACGAGTCGAGTGGTCGTACGCATCAGCGCGCAAACATACAGCGCGACCGCCGCTCGGTTCGAGGAAACTCGCGCGCCGCGCGTGTAGGCGGCGCGCACACACTCACTCCAGCTCGTTGTGAGCGACGGCCCAGCGGTCGCCGTCCTTCACGAGCACGACCTTCAGCTTCCTCGTCGACGGCTCCTTCTTCGGCGCCGCGACGTCGAAGGCGAGCACGCCGTCGACCACGTCGACGTCGCGCAGCGCCGTGCACGCGTTGAGCTTCCCGCCCTTCGCGACCGCCTTGCGCCCACCGACGGTCCACGCGCGCGGCGTCGCGGTCACGCCGGCATCGGCCACGAGGTTCTTGTCGAGCGCGGCGAGCTCGTCGCCGACGATCTTCTTCTGCTCGGCGTTGCAGCCTCCCCACGCCGCGTCGATCTGCGCCTGTGTGATGTACAGCGCGCGCACCGCCGCCTTGTCGCCGGCCTTGATCGCGCCGAGCAGCGCGTGCGCGACGCCCTCGGCCGACGACGGCTTCGGCGGCGTCGCGAGCGGGCGCTCGAGCTGCGCGATCCGCCACGCGCCGCCGAGCTTCACGAGGTGCACGTCGGCGCTGCCCTCGGCACCGCCCGCCCTGTACGAGAGCTTGCCGCGCACGCGCGCGAACTCGACCTGCACGGTGCACGCGCCGGCCTTCTTGCCCTTCGCGACGGCCTCCTCGGCCTCGGCCGTCCACGACACGAGCGCGAGCCCACCGGCGAACGGCGCGAGCCGCTCCTCGTACTGCGCGCGCTCCGTCGCGAGCCGCTCGAGCACCACCGCATCCCGGCAGTCGGTCAGCGCCGCGACCTGCGCGCCGTCGGCGTACAGCTCGCGCAGGAGCGCCGGATCGCCGTGCGCCCACACGGCGAGCAGCGACTTCACCGCAGCGTCGGGCGTCGCGAGCGCGATCGCCGGCGCCGCCCCGGACCCCGACGCGGTGACGGAGTTGCTACCACCGGTGTTGCCGGATCCGACAGGCGCACGACCGGTGCTGCTGCCGGGTTGTGCCGCCTCCTGGTTGCTCGAACCGCAGGCGCACAGGGCGAACGCGAGGAACAGGTGAGAGCGGCGCATGGCGCCGCCAGCCTACAGGGTCAGGCCGCGTCGCGCGTGGCGTACAGGTCGCGTTCGACGATCCCGACGAGCCGGCCCGTGCCGTCGACCACCGGCACGAACGCATGCATGCTCGCGCGCGCGCTGTGCTCGTCGAGGACGAGGGCGAGCTCGCCCTCGCGCACCGGCGCGTTCAGTGCGCCCCTGGCGACTTTCCCGACGGGCATCGCGAACGCGACGATCCTGTCGGTCTGTGCCGCGACGTGCCGGCGGAGATCCGCCTCGGTGATCATCCCGATGTAGCGTCCCGCCGTATCGACGAGCGGCGCCGCGAACAGCTCGCGCGTCTCGAGTCGGTCGAAGGCATCGCGCACCGTGTCGGTGACGGCGAGCAGGGCGACCTGAGACCGGGGGATGAGCTTCACGGTGGAGCGCACGTTAACCACTCCATGCAAGGTCGCAACCGGGCCCACCGGCGCACGCATTCCGCGAACCCGTGCGAGCGCGCCACGGCCGATCGGAGCTCGCCGCGCTTTGCCGGCGAACGCGCCGCGCACGCCGCGGGTCGGAGCTCCACCCTCCGCGCAGGCGCCGATCTCGTCGAGCCGAGGTGTCGCGCGCCGCACATGCCTCCGCGACCACAGCGCGCCACGGCTCGCCACGGCTCGCCCAGACGCGACGCGATCCGGCACACCGCACCGGCGATCGCGCCGCGCACCGACGCCGCGGCGCGCACGAGCGTGGCGGCGCGCTGTGTCGCGTGGAAGCGCGCATCGCGATCGCGTGCGGGAGCGCTGGGGACGAAAAGGACGGGTGATTGATCCCCGATCCGGTCGCGCCACCCCCGGTCACGCGCCCGTAACACCCGTGGTTTCGAGTCCTTGTATCCCACTCCGCCTGGCGCGTAGGCTGCACGACGAGCCGTGGTGGATCAGGTGATCGCAGGTGCGGCCCTGGCCGTCACCGTCGGACTCGCCGTCCTGCGGCCGACGATCCTCGGCGTGAGGTTCACGCCGGGCTACGCCGCGCTCGTCGGCGTCGCGATGCTGCTGGGCGCCGGGCTCCTCACGCCCGCGCAGATGCTCGACGCGGCCCGCGTCCAGTGGCGACCGCTCGTCACGCTGACGTCGATCATGACGATCACCGGCGTCGTCCACGAGGTCGGCGCGTTCGATCGCCTCGCCGCGGTCATCGAAGCTCGCGCGCGCACGCGCTCGGCCGCACACACCTTCACCGTGGTGTTCGCGCTCTCCGCGATCACACCCGCGCTGCTCAACAACGACGCGGCCATCCTGATCCTGACGCCGCTCGTCGTCGCGCTGACGCGGCGGCTGTACGCGCGCGACACCGACATCGCCCGCGCGTTCGGGTTCGCGGTGTTCCTCGCAGCCGGCGTGGCGCCGTTCGTCGTGTCGAACCCGATGAACATGATCGTCGCCGAGGGTGCGGGCATCGGGTTCAACGCCTACGCGCGCGTGATGCTCCCGGTGTCGGTCGCCGGCGCGCTGATCACCTACGGCGTCATGCGCATCGTGTTCGCGCGCGTGCTGCGCGAGGCCGTCGCCGCGCCGGCGCCGCCGAACCCGACGACGATCCACCGCCACGCGGCCGAGCGCCCCGCGGTCGCGCTCATGGTCATCGTGTTCGCGGCGTACCCGTTCGCCGCGTGGGCGCGCGTCGAGATCTGGAGCGTCGCCGCCGCCGGCGCCCTCGCCTCGCTCGTCCTGTGCCGCGCCTACCGCATCGCGCCGCTGCGCCGCGCCGTCGCGCACGTGTCGATCGACATCCTCGTGTTCCTGTGGGGCATCTTCCTCGTCGCGCTCGCGCTGCGCGGCGTCGGCGCCGTCGATCACCTGCGCGCGCTGTACGACGTCGACGGCGGCGCGCGCCTCGCGGCGATCGGCGTCACCTCGGCGCTCGGCTCGGCGCTCATCGACAACCACCCGATGGCGCTCCTCAACCTGATGGCGATCGACGCGTCGAGCGATCCGCGGCCGATCCTCGCGGCGCTCGTCGGCGGCGACATCGGCCCGCGCCTGCTCCCGATCGGCTCGCTCGCGGGCCTCCTGTGGATCGACCTCCTCCGGCGCGCCGGGATCGACGTCGGCGTCGCGCGGTTCGTGCGCGTCGGCACGCTGGCGCTGCTCCCCACGCTCGCCGGCTCGCTCGCACTCCTGTGGCTCCTGGGCTGACGTTGACCATCGTCCTCCTCCACAGCTCGGGGCTGTCGGCGCGGCAGTGGCAGTACGCGGCGACGGCGCTGCGCGCGCGCGGCGAGCGCGTCGTCGTGCCGGACCTGATCGGGCACGGCGAGCAACCGGCGTGGCCGGAGCCGCGCCCGATGTCGTTCCGCGACGACGTCGCGCGCGTCGTCGAGCTGCTCGCCGCCGAGGACGCGCCCGTCGCGCTCGGCGGTCACTCGTACGGCGGGCTCGTCGCGCTCGCGGCGGCGCGCGAAGCTCCCGAGCGGATCGCCGAGCTGTGGCTGTACGACCCCGTCGCGTTCGGCGTGCTCGATCCGGCGCGCGACGCCGACGCGCTCGCCGAGCTCGCCGCGATCGACCTGCAGTGGGCGCGCGGCGCCGAGGCGTGGCTGACCGGCTTCGTCGACTACTGGGGCGGCGCCGGCGCGTGGGCCGCGCTGCGCGAGCCGGTGCGCGCCGAGTTTCGCCGCGTCGCGTGGGTCGTGCAGGAGGGCGTGCGCTCGCTGATGGGCGACGCGACGCCGGCCTCGGCGTACGCCGCCGCGATCGCCGCCCCCGCGCGCCTCGCGACGGGCGAGCACTCGCCGCTCGCGGCCCGCCGCGTCGTCGCGCGCCTCGCCGAGGTGCTGCGTGCGACGACGGCGGTGGTCCGCGGCGCCGGCCACATGGGCCCGATGACCCACGCGGCGCAGGTCACCGCCTTCTTCGCACCCTGAGGCTCACGCCATGTTCGCGCCGCGCGCCGAGCACAGCGCCGCCGGCGCGAACAGCTCGACGATCGCGTCGGCCGCGCGCGAACAGCGCTCCTCGTGGGGACCCGCGAGCTCGACGACGTTGCGCCCGCGCAGCGCGGCGAGCAGCCGGCCCTGCAGCTCCTCCTGTTCCTCCGTCTCGGCGACGCACACGAGGTACGCGTCGTACGTGCGGCGCGCCGCCTGCGCCGCGATCCACGCCGGTGCCGCCGCGCCGAACCGCTGCTCCGACCACAGCTGCACGGTGAGCAGCTCCGTGTCGCACAGGAGGATGCCGGCGGTGCCCTCGGCGGGCAGCTGCGTCGCGAGCGCGTCCTCGGCGGCGATCTGGCTGCGCGCCGCGAGCTGCACGCGCGCCGGCGTCAGCGCGCCGCCGGACTCGACGAGCGTGTGCGTCCACGCCGGCACCGCCAGGCAACCGAAGCGCTCGCGCAGCCACGCGCACAGCGTGGTCTTGCCCGTGCGCTCGGCGCCGACGACGGCGACCCGCCGCACGAACCACGGCCGCGCCGGCCGCGCGACGTAGCGGAAGTGCTCCATCACGTTCGAGCGGATCGCCGTCCCCGAGATGGGCACGGTCGCGCGCGCGGGGTCGACGGGGACGAAGTCGGCGCCGATCGCGAGCGCGGCCGCGGCGAACGCGAGCTCGGAGGCGAACAGGTAGCGGTGGCGGCCGAACGGCTCGACGAGCTCGGCGAGCTGCGCCCACGACCGCGCGTCGTCGTGCGGCGGCGTCGGCAGGCAGCCGAACGGCGTCGTGACGTGCTCGACGCGGACGTCGGGGTACTGCTCGCCGATCCACTTCACGCGTGTGCGGCCGGGGATCGGGTCGCCCTCGTCGACGAACACCAGCACCGTCAGCTTCTGCACCGACGCGCGCGCGAACTCGATCAGGTACTCGTGGCCGCGGTGGAGCGGCAGGAACCGGCCGACCACCAGCCCGGTCTCGCCGAGTGGCTCGACCTCGCCGTAATCCGGGCTCACAGACTCCCGGCGTGTCGCCGTACGATCTCGATCACCTGCTTCGCCTTCACGGGCTTCTGCAGCGTCTCCTCGATCGCGAGGTCGAGGAGTGGCTCCTCCGACGTCCCGGTCATCACGACCGTCGGGATCGTGAGCCAGACTCGGTTGCGCCGCTGCGCCTCCCGGAACTCGTGACCGTTCATCACCGGCATCCACAGGTCGACGAAGATGACACTCGGCCGGACGCGGTTCAGGAGGTCGAGCGCCTCCCGGCCATCGCGCGCGGTCATCACCGTGTATCCCGCGCGCGCGACGATCGCGGCCATCAGGTCGCGCGCATCGCCGTCGTCATCGATCACGAGGGCTGAGATCGGGAGCAGCGTCTCGTCGCCGCTCGATTCGGGGAATGGTTGGGCCGCGGACATTCCGATCCGTCTCCTCCTGTGGAGGGATAGCGGCCGGCGAAGCGGGAAGCAACGGAGCCGTCGCGCCCAGCGGGCGGGATCACGACGGTTCACAAAACGTAGCGATCACGCGAGGCCGCGCGTGCGGCGTGCAGAAGCGCACTCAGGCGCTCACGCACGCACGGTGTCGGGTGAGTGGGTCTGCAGAGATCCTCGCAGGGGGCGGCGTGGCACTGCGCTTGCTGCCGCACGCGCCGCAAGAGGTCGCGCATGCCCCGATCGATCTGCCCGCGGATCCAGGTCCAGCTCCATCACCACGCGCCGGCCCGCCATCACCGCGAGCTCGGCGCGTTCGTGCGGTACTGCGTGCGGCGCCTCGAGCGGGAGCTCGGCGCGTCGGAGCGCTGGGTCGTGACGATCGTTCCGGAGATGCGCGGGTTCCGGAGCACCGTCGCCGTGCACGACGGCGATCGCGTGCTGCAGCGATCGAGCAACGGACTCGACGGTGCGCTCGCGACGTGGGACGCGCTGTGCATCCTCGAGCAGGCGCTGCGCGAGTCGCGGGCGGCGCGAACGGCGCGCGCGTTCGCCTTCGATCTGTAGTCGTGTCGTCGCAGCGTGCGTGGTGCGGGAGCTGCATCCTCGTGGGGGGTCATGGGGCATCACGCCGCCGCACCGCGCGAGGTCCGGGAGCTGTTCGAGCGCGTCGAGCTGCTCGTCGATCCGCTCGTCGTCGAGCGGATCCTCGAGCTCGGCGCGTCGGTCGACGAGATCAGCGAGGCGATCGACGTCGCCAGCGACGCGCCGCTCGCCGATCCGGCGCCGTCGAACCGGCGCGTCGCCGAGGTCCGCGCGATCCTCGCCGACGTCCTCGACGAGGATGCGCTCAGCGACGACGAGTTTGATAGAAGCGGTAGGTCTCCGGCACGAGCCCGCGGGCCAGCAACGCACCGGCCGCCATCGCCAACCCGACCGCGATCCTGAACGCGCCTTCTCGCATGGTGGTGCGCCACCGTGCGAACGCGGCGCCAACGCTTCGCGCGCTAACTCGCGTGAACCGCCGCCGAGCGGCGACACGAACGCGCGGTGTGTCGCGCCGACACGGGCAGATCTTCGCAGGCGCCGCGGCACGCGCGTCGCATCGATCGCGGTCTGTGAGAGCTCGCGTTTCCCTCGCAATCGCCGCGCTGATCTCGGCGCTGCCGTCGGTGGCGTCGGCGCATCCCGGTCACGGCACGACCGAGAGCGGCACCTGGGCGCACTACCTCGGCGACCCACTCCACGTCGCCGCCGTCGGCGCCGCCCTCGCCGGGCTCGCGCTCGCGAAGATCGCGCTCGGTGGCGACAGCATCCACCGCCACCACCGCTAGAACTTTGCAGCGCTAGTGCACCTCGCCCTCGGCGTCGGCCACCGACGGGCGGTGATGGCGGCGCTCGGCGAACGACTGGTAGCCGCCGCTCGGGTCGCGCACGGTGAGGACGGGGCACGGCGCGTTGCGCACGACGCCCTCGGCGACGCTCCCGAGGAGCGAGTGCAGCCGGCCGACGCGGCCGTGGGTGCCCATCACGATCAGGTCGTAGTGATCGCGCTGCGCGAGGTCGACGATCGTCGGCAGCGGCTCGCCGGTGACCACGCGGCGCGTGAGGCGCTGGTCGTCGAGCGCGGCCTGCGCGCGATCGATCGCGCCGTTCATCGCGCGGCCGACCTCCTCCCACGCATCGGGCGACGTCGCGTCCTCGGGATGCACGACGTGCAGCACGTCGATCGCGGCGTCGTAGTCGACCGCGAGGGAGACCGCGTGGTCGAGCGCGGCGAGCGATCCGGGGGAGCCGTCGATCGGTACGAGGATGGATTTCAGCATCGCCATGTACGGATCACGCTGCAACGGACGTACCGCGGCACCGTCAAGGAACGGGCGTTGCAGCCCCGGAGTGCAGGGAGGAACATCATGCGACTCGTGACATCCGCGTCCGTCGCGCTCGCGCTGGCGCTGTCGCCGGCGCTCGCGATCGCGCAACCGGCACCTCGGGAGGCCCCCGCCCCCGACGCACAGCCGTCCCAGCAGCCCGGCGCCCCGTCCCAGCAGGAGCAGGAGTCCGACGCTCCACGCCCGCCCCCGCCGCCGCCGCCACGCGAGACGCCGCGCCTGGGCGTCGTCGTCACCGAGCTGTCCCCGGAGCTGCGCCAGCACTTCGGCGCACCCGAGGACCGCGGCGTGCTCGTCGCGCGCGTGTCCCCGGGCTCGATGGCCGAGCGCGCCGGCATCCGCGTCGGCGACGTCATCGTCGAGGTCCGCGGCACGCCCGTGTCGAGCGGCGAGGACGTCCGCCAGGCCCTGCGCCGCAGCACGCCGGGCGCCGGCATCCCGACGAAGGTGGTGCGCGACGGCCACCCGATCACGCTCGACGCGAAGCGCACCGTCGCGCCGCCGCCTCCGATGGAGGAGCGTTAGCGTTCGCGACGCGCGCGTCGGTCAGCTCAGCGGCGGCGGCGGCGCAGGACGAGGCCGCCGAGGGCGAGCGCGAGGAGGAAGGAGCCGGTCGCGTCGCCGTTGGCGGAGCAGCAGCCGCCGGTCGTCAGGATGCACGCGTTCAGCCTGCCGTCGCACGCGAAGTCCTCGGGGCACGTGTCGGCGTTGACATCGCACGACTGCGTGCAGTAGTTGCCGTCGGTCGTCTGCGCGCAGATGTTGCCCTCGCACGCGCCGTTGTCGATGCAGCTGTCGCCGGTCGCGAGCTTCGCGAACGTGAGGTTGAAGTCCTTCTTCGTCAGGTTGCCGGCGAGGTCGCGCGCGACGACCGACAGCATGTGCTGCCCCTCCGTCGCGGAACCGCTGATCTTGTACGTCTTGCCCTCGGGCTGCGCGCTGTGCCCGATCTCGGTGCCGTCGACGTACACGAGCACGTCGGCCATGCCCTCGGCGTCGCTCGCCTCGGCGACGATCGTGAACGCGGGTGGGATCTTGCCGCCGTCCTTGAGATCCTTGACGGTCAGCGACGGCGGGTTCGTCTCCGCGGGCCTGGCCCCGACGAACTGCCCGAGGCGCGCGCCCGAGTTCGTGGTGCCGCTGCTGCACGAGCACGGGTTCGTCGACTGCGGATCCACGCCGCACTGCGCGTTGCCGTTGACGAACGTCTTCGTGTTCGACTGCGCGATCAGCACGTACGACATGAGGTCGATCGGCGTGACCTCGTGCTCGAGCGCGAGGAGGTGCCCGACCTCGTGCGCGATCGTCGCGCAGAGCTCCTCGTTCTTGCGCGGCACGTTCGTGTGCGTGCGCGAGAACGTGAACGCGATGCCCGTCTCCGTGACGCCGCAGAAGTTATCCGCGGAGGCGATGCCGAACAGCGCACCGGAGGGGAAGCCGAGCTCGGTGCCGTTGCCGCCGACGACCGCCTCGATGTGCTCGCCCTTCGGCTGCGTCTCGACGATGCGGACGTTGTACGGCTTGTAGTGGTTGATGACGCACTCGCGCACCTGGTTGTAGTCGAAGCCCGCCTCGAGCGGCGCGATCATGATCATCCCGGTGCCGCGCTGGCTCACGATCCGCGCGTTCGCGACGTTCTGCGCCGAGTCCGTCGGCGCGTTCGCGAGGTTGTACATGCCGCCGTTCTTGTTCAGGTGGATGACGCGCTGCACCCCCGGCGCGAAGATCGGCTTCTGCGCGACGAGAGGTGGGGCCTGGACCGTGCCGCAGCTGTCGGGCGGCCGGGAGAAGACGGGCGCGTCGTCGGCGAGCGCCGCGGCCGCCGAAGCGACCGTTATCACGGAAATCACGACTGCTTTGATCACGATGCCTCCCGCGCGTGACGCTATATTATCTGTTCGACTCCTAAGCCGTTTCTCGCCTCACACCTCCTCACGCACACGATAACGTCGGGGTGATGCGAGCCCTCCGCGTTGGTGATGGTGCGGTACGTCTCCGCGAGCACCCGCAACCCGCCGCGACGCCCGGCGAGGCCCTCGTGCGCGTCACCCTCTCGGGGATCTGCAACACGGACCTCGAGCTCGTCCGCGGCTACGCCGGGTTCGCCGGCACGATCGGCCACGAGTTCGTCGGCGTCGTCGAGGATCCCGGCGGCGGGGACCTCCCGCGCGGCGCGCGCGTCGTCGGCGAGATCAACGCCGGGTGCGGTGCATGCGCCGGCTGCGCGCGCGGCGACGCGCGGCACTGCCCGGCGCGGACCGTGCTCGGCATCGTCGGGCGCGACGGCGCTCACGCCGACTACCTGCGCCTGCCCGCGCGCAACCTCGTGCGCGTCCCCGACGGGGTGCGCGACGAGCACGCGGTGTTCGTCGAGCCGCTCGCGGCGGCGTGCGGGGTCCTCGAGCGCTGCCCCGAGGCGGCGGCCTCGTCGGCGCGCGTCGCCGTGATCGGCGACGGCAAGCTCGGCCTCTTGTGCGCGATGGCGCTCGCCGCCGCCGGCGGCGCGCCCGTCCTCGTCGGCAAGCACGCCGCGAAGCTCGCGATCGCGGCGGCCCGCGGCATCGCGACCACGGACGTCGCCGGCGTCCGTGCGCGCGGCCGCGCCTTCGACGTCGTCGTCGAGGCGACCGGCGGCGCCGCCGGCTTCGAGCTCGCGCTCGACCTGCTCGTCCCGCAGGGCACGCTCGTGCTGAAGTCGACGTTCCACGGCGGCACGCCGGTCGATGCGGCGCGGATCGTCGTCGAGGAGCTCCGCGTCGTCGGCTCGCGCTGCGGCCGCTTCGCACCCGCGCTCGACCTGCTCGCGCGCGGCGCCGTCGACCTCGACCCGCTGATCTCGGAGACCCTCCCGCTCGATCGCGCCGAGCACGCCCTCGCGCGCGCCGCCGCGCCGGGCGTGCTGAAGGTCCTGCTCGCGACCTAGCCGCGACACCACGCCACACGCCGCGGCACCGGGACGCGGCATCCACCTCCCATGGACCGCCGCCACCAGCTCCGCGCGTGGATCGTCGAGACCGAGCAGCTGCAGCGCCGCCTGATCGCCGTGTTCGCGGCGCTCGCCCTCGCGGGCTTTTGGGTCATGGCCTACAGCGCCCGCGCCGGCGTGCTCGCCCTCGCGGGCACGACGTTCGCGGCGGTCACGTCGTACTGGGTGACCGCGGCGCACAACGCGGCGCACCGCCAGAAGCTCGAGGAGCTGCGGCACACCGACCGCTAGCCTCCCACGCGGCGAGCGCGGCGGCGATGCGGCGCGCGCCCTCGTCGAGCTGATCCGGCGCGGCGTACGAGAAGCACACGCGGAACGCCGCCGGGCCGGCGGTGGCGTCGGGGCGGAAGATGTGGCCGGGATCGAGGCTGACGCCGTGCGCGAGCGCCGCCTCGAGGAGCGCGAGCTCGTCGCCGCCGTCGCCGGTCTCGCACCACAGCGAGAAGCCGCCCTCGGGCTCGGCGATCGCGAGCGACGGCGCGTGGACGTGCAGCGCCTCGAGGAGCCGCGTCGCGCGCAGCGCGTACTGGCGGCGGGCGCGCGCGAGCTGCGCGTCGCAGTCGATCGCGTCGACGAGCCGCGCGAGCGCGAGCTGCGACAGCCCGCACGTCTGCAGGTCCGCGGCCTGCTTGCGCGCGAGCGCGGCGGCGCGCCGGCCGCGCGGCGGCACGAGCCAGCCGATGCGCAGCCCCGGCCCCAGCGTCTTCGACACCGTGCCGACGTGCCACACGCGATCGGGCGCCGCGGCCGCGAGCGGCGGCGGGACGCGCCCGTCGAAGCGCAGCTCCACGTACGCCTCGTCGGCGATGACGCACGCGCTCGCGAGCAGCTCGGCGCGCACCGGCTCGACGAGGTCCACGCCCGACGGGTTCGACGCTCCCGGGATCACGTAGTGCGCCTCCGCGCGCGCATCGCACGTCACCGCGACGTCCGCGGCCGCGAACGCATCGAGCGCCGCGGGATACGTCGCGGCACCGGCGCTGATCGCACCGTGCGCGAGCTCGGGCGCGGCGAGCGCGAGCGCCTGCTGCGCACCCGCGGTGACGATCACGTCGTCCGCGTCGACCTGCATCCCGCGCTCGCGGAGGCGCCGCGCGATCCACGCGCGCACGATCTCGTGCCCCTCCGGCCAGCCGTACTGCAGCGCGTCGGGGTCGCGCGCCGCCTCGGCGATGACCGCGGCGAGCGCCGCGCGCGGCAGCAGCTCCTCGGCGGGCAAACCGCCCGCGAGCGGGATCACGTCGCCGCGCGCCGCGGCGCGCCGGTGCAGCTCCACGACACGCGGGTCCATGCCCCGGGTGCTTCACGTGCGATGCCACCCGCACGCGAGAACCTCTCCCCCGCGATCCCACGTGCGCGTTGCGCGAGTCGGCGGCGGCGTCGTCGTCGGGCGAGCTCGCGATGGCCTCGACGCGATGCTCGACGGCCGCGAGCACCGGCGGGCCGGAGATGTCGGTGGCACACGGCAGCCGGTCGGTGATGCCCAGCGGCGCCGGCTTGTTGGAGGCCAGGCGCGGCCGTAGCAAGAGCTGTCAGGCGCGCGGCCGGCGGCATGCGCTAGGGTCGAGCCATGAAGCTCGCAGATCGGATCGCGGTCGTGACGGGTGCGAGCCGCGGCGCAGGGCGCGGCGTCGCCGTCGAGCTCGGGGCCGCCGGTGCGACCGTGTACGTGACCGGGCGCTCGACGCGCGGTACGGGCGCGCCGCCGGCCTACGGGCGATTCCTCGAGCACGCCGGCATGGCCGCGATGCCCGGCACGATCGACGACACCGCCGACGCCGTCACCGCCGCCGGCGGGCGCGGCATCGCCGTGCCGTGCGACCACAGCGATCCCGAGCAGGTCGGCGCGCTGTTCGCCCGCGTCGAGCGCGAGCACGGGCGGCTCGACGTGCTCGTCAACAACGCGTGGGGCGGGCACGAGAGCTTCACCGTCGACACGCTAAGCACGCCGTTCTGGGAGCAGCCGCTCTCGCACTGGGACGCGATGTTCGATCGCGGCGTGCGCAACCACCTGCTCGCGTGCCGCGCCGCCGCGCCGCTGCTCGTGCGGCAGCGGCGCGGGCTGATCGCGGCGACGACGTTCTGGGACCGCGGCCGCTACCTCCAGGGCAACCTGTACTACGACGTCGCGAAGGCGGCGCTCAACCGCATCGCCTTCGGCGTCGCCGAGGAGCTGCGTCCGCACGGCGTGACCTCGCTGGCCCTGTCCCCCGGCTGGATGCGCACCGAGCTCATCCTCGCCGCCTTCAAGACCGACGAGGACCACTGGCGCGACGTCCCACCCCTCGCGCGCACCGAGTCGCCGCGCTACCTCGGCCGCGCCGTCGTCGCCCTCGCCGCCGACCCCGCCATCCTCGCGAAGTCCGGCGGCGTCTACGCCGTCGGCGACCTCGCCGTCGAGTACGGCTTCACCGACATCGACGGCCGCGTCGTCCCGCCGTTCGAGATGCCCTCGGAAAGTTAATTGGGTCTCGAACCGCGGGCGTCCGCCGCGTGCCTCCCGACGCAGAGCGTGGGCACTCGCAGAGCTCGGGACGAGGGTGAGCGCCAGCGTTCGCAGAGGGGATGATCTTCGGCGCTCTGCGGTCTCGCGGGCGGGTGGCGGAGATTGCGAGCGCTGGGAGGGAGTGAGAGAGCGGGGCGTCGGCGCCGGATCAGTGATTGATTTGGTTTTCGGTCACCAGCGCGGGTGACCGGGGACGTCGTGGAGGCTGATGGGGCCGGCGCGGCGCCAGCCCTCGGCGAGGAGCCAGGTGCGCGCGGGCTGAACGGGCAGCGCCTGGTACGCCGGGAAGATCGGGAATGGGCGGGAGGATTGTCGATATTCGGCCCAGCCGAGAAAGCCCGGTCCGCTGGAATAGTAGTCCACGACCCACGGGCCGTGACCGGGAATGAACTCCGCCTCATCGTGGTGGCGGTAGTTGTTGAGCACGTAGCGGAGGGCATTGCGCGCCTGCCACGGCGAGGTGATCGCCACGACGTGGTAGCGGCCGATGAACACCGCGCCGCGACGCCCGCGCCGCGAGGCTGCGATCACGCGCTGCTTGCCGCTGGCATCGCGCACGAGACGTGCACGCCGGCCACGGACGGGCCCGCTCTCCACGTTCAACCGCCGCGCCGCCGCGACCATGAACCCGTGGATCCCGCGCTTGAACGCATCTCCGTCGGCCGCTTCGACGAGCAAGTGGATATGGTCGACCTCGAGCGAGATCTGGTTGATGCGGAAGTCCGTGCGCGCGAACGCCGTGTGCATCGCCTTGCGAATGGCGTGGTAGTTCTCGCGCTGGCGCAGCCGTCCCACGGCCTCCATGTGCACGCGCAGCGTCACGTGGAACGGCCGCCACCCGCGGAACACGGGCCGCCACCCGGCCTCGCGGACCGAGCGCCAGCTCTTGCGCGGCCGTCCTGCCCCTTCTCGCCTTCCACCATGCTTCATCACGACTTGCACTCTACCATCGACAACATGATTACGTAGTCATTTGTTGTCAAAGATTGTCACAACGCGAATACACAATCATCAATTCAGACCTCCGTCAGTGCTCAGGCCAATCCACAGCACACACAGGCGATCAAGACTGCCACGAAGTCGCCACGCTCTCCACATGTGACCGAGCATGCACTGCGCATCTCACAACGCCCGCGAGACTACACACCGCACAAGCTCAAGCTCGCCGTCCGGAGCCTTCTGCGCGCGCTCGCGATCTACGCCGGAGGCCCGCGTCGAGCGCTCACGTGAGGGCGCGAGTAAGCTCGGGGCATGCGTCGGTTTCACTACTCGTTCCTCGTGCGCGACCTCGAGGAGGTGCGGCGGTTCTACGTGAACGTCCTCGGATGTCGCGAGGGGCGGAGCGCGCCGACGTGGATCGACTTCGACATGTACGGGAACCAGCTGTCGTGCCACGTCGGGACGCCGCAGCCGACGGCGAACGTCGGGCGCGTCGATGGCATCGTCGTGCCGATGCCGCATTTCGGCGCGATCCTCGACTTCGCCGAGTACGAGGCGCTCGCCGCGCGCGTCACCGCCGCCGGGGTGCCGTTCATCGTCACGCCGCGCATCCGCTATGCCGGCGAGGTCGGCGAACAGGGGACCTGCTTCTTCCTCGATCCGAGCGGCAATGCGATCGAGATCAAGGCGTTCCGGCGCGACGAGGAGGTGTTCGCGCGGTGACCGCGGCGGCCTACGATGCGGTGATCGCCGGCGGCGGCGTGATCGGCGCGAGCTGCGCATATCACCTCGCGCGCGCGGGGCAGCGCGTGCTCGTCCTGGATCGCGCGGCCACCCCGGGTGCCGGCAGCACGGGGCGCGCGACCGGCGGCTTCCGCGCGCAGTACGGCACGGCCATCAACATCCGGCTGTCGCTGCTCGCGCGCGCGGCGCTGCGCACCTTCCGCGACGACACCGGCGTCGACCCCGGCTTCGCGGAGGTCGGTTACCTCTGGCTCGCGAGCACCGCGCACGAGCTCGACGAGCTGCGCCGCGCGAACGCGCTGCAACTGCACGAGGGGCTCACCGAGGCGCGCATCGTCGCCCCCGACGAGCTGCGCGAGCTCGCACCGTACGCCGTCACCGACGGGCTCGCCGGCGGCGCGTGGTGCCCGACCGACGGTACGCTGCGCCCGCTCGACCTCCTGCGCGGCTACCTCGCCGCCGCCGCGCGCCTCGGCGCCGACATCCGCTGGGGCGAGGAGGTCGTCGCGCTCGAGCGCACCCACGACCGCATCGCGGCGGTCGTCACGCGCACGGCTCGCCACGCGTGCGGCTTCGCCGTCGACGCCGCCGGCCCATGGGCCGCGCACGTCGCGCAGCTCGCCGGCCTCGCCCTGCCGGTCGTGCCGCTGCGCCGCCAGGTCGTGCCCACCGCGCCGGCGACCGCGCTCCCACCCGCGATGCCGCTCACGATCTGGCTCGCCGACGGCTTCCACCTGCGCGTGCGCGACGGCCGCGCGCTGCTGCTGCTCCCCTCCCCCGGCGATCCCGCCGACCCGTGGAGCGACGCCGTCGACCCGGCCTGGATCGACCGCGTCGCCGCGCTCGCCCGGGCGCGCCTCCCCGCGCTGCGCGACGTCCCTGTCGATCGCGCCGCCGCGTGGGCCGGCCTCTACGAGATGTCCCCCGACGGGCACGCGCTCCTCGGCGCCCTGCCCGCGTGCCCGAACCTGTACTTCGCGAACGGCAGCTCCGGCCACGGCGTGATGCACGCGCCGGCGCTCGGCCTGCTCGCGTCGCAGCTCGCGCTCGGCGCCGCGCCCGCGCTCGACGTCCGCGCGCTCCGCCCGTCGCGCTTCGACGAGGGCGAGCCGATCGCCGGCTCCTCGCTCCTATGACTGGTGCCCTGCGCTTGAAGTTCGCGATCAGCGCGACCGCATCCGACCGCGCTGGAGCGGCGATTGCGCCGAGAAGGCGTGTGCTCGAACTTCGATCCGGGGCCCTAGATCGCGGCCACGATCGCGGCGCGCTGGGCCGCCGTCGGCACGGGCCCGCGCATCGCGCCCATGTTGTCGTCGAGGTGCGCGACCTTCGACGTCGCGGGGATCGGGCACGTCACCGCCGGGTGCCCGAGGATGAACTTCAGGAACAGCTGCGCCCAGCTCGTGCACCCGAGCTCGCCTGCGACCGCGGGCAGCGCCTTGCCCTTCACCTTCGCGAACAGCGCGCCCTTCGCGAACGGCTCCATCACGAGCACGGCGGCGCCGCGGTCCTCGCACGCGGGCAAGAGGCGCTTCTCGGCGCCGCGCTGCGCGACGGAGTACGGCAGCTGCACGAAGTCGATCGACTCGGCGCGCACCACGCGCTCGAGCTCGTCGAGCGCACCGTAGTGCGTGAGGCCGATGTAGCGGACCTTGCCGGCGGCCTTCCACTCGCGCAGCGTCGCGAGCTGCGTCTTCCAGTCGACGAGGTTGTGGACCTGCATCAGGTCGATGACCTTCGCGCCCATCCGCGACACCGACCGCTCCATCTGCGCGATGCCCTCGCGCTGCCCCGTCGTCCACACCTTCGTCGCGAGGAACGGCGACGCCGCCGGCTTGATCGCCGCGATCATCTTGCCGATCGCCGCCTCGGAGCGCCCGTACATCGGCGACGAGTCGATGACGCGCCCGCCGCCTGCGAGGAACTTCGCGAGCACCGGCTGCACCGGTGCGACATCGTCGACGTCGAACGTCTCCCACGACCCGATGCCGATCGCGGGCAGCTGCTCGCCGCTCGAGGGGACCTTGCGCCGGAGGATGTCGCCGCTCACGGAGGCCTCCTTCGCGAACGCACTGCCCGCGCCGAGCACGGTCGTCATCGCGAGCATCTCGCGGCGCGTCCACATGCGCACAGGATACCGCCGATCACGCCGCCGTCACCTCCGGCGCACCCCGCGCACCGACCTCGAACACGCGCTCGACGCCGTCCGTCACGAGCAGCGGCCGCTTCCCGGCGATCCCCTTCGTCGACCACCCGCTCCTGACGGCGAAGCAGCGCAGCGATCGCACAGCGATGCCGACGACGTCACGCTCCAAGCGCGCGAGATCGCGGCTGCAGAATTTGCGGCAACCCGATCGACGATCGCCGCCACGAGCACGACATGAAGACCCACATCCTGATCGGTTTCGCGCTCTCCGCCGCCGTCGCCGGATGCCTCGCATCCACGGACACCGACGAGAGCATGTACCTGACGGGCACCGAGGAACACGCGGTGATCCTCGCGAACGGGCACAAGGCCTGCGAGAACCCGAAAAAGGTGCTCGTGTGCCACATCCCGCCGGGGAACCCCGCCAACGCGCACGAGATCTGCGTCGGCGCACCGGCGGTCGCCGCGCACCAGGCACAGCACGGCGACGCGACCGGTCCCTGCCCCGGCGGAGACGAGCCGCCGCCCCCGCCGCCCGGAGGAGACGACGAGCCGTGTGACACCGGCTGCGACGGCGGAGGCGGCGTCGAGTAGCATCCGTGCGATGCGGTCGTTGCTGTCGTGCCTCGCCGTCGCCGGATGTAGCTCGCCGGCGTCTCCACCGCCCGCCGCACCCACCACGCCCGTCGCGGCGATCGATGCCGCCGCCCCCGCCGCCGACGCGGCACCGCAGGTCCCCGACGAGCTCGCGCACGCGCCGGCGTGGATCTTCCGCTACGCGACCGCCGAGCGCACGGAGACGTGGACGCTGCGCCACCACGGCGACGGTGCGCTCGTCACCGTCGAGGGCGCGCAGGGCACGACGCGCTACCTCGGCACCGCCGCCGACGGTGCGTCGCTCGCGCTCGCCGTCACCTCGGGGCCGAACCAGCTCGCGCTCGACTGCAAGCGCCAGAAACGCGGCGTCGGCGCGACCTGCAACGACCCCAAGGCCAAGCCGCTCGACGTCCTCGACTGCTACCACCCCGACTTCGGCGCGCCGATGACGTTCGGCGCCGCGCCCGGCATCGAGTACACGGACGCGTGCAAGGGATACCGGCTGATCGCGAAATGACCTGCTGGACAGAGGCGCGCGAATCGGTAGAGTGGGAACCGACGCGACCGCTCGCGTCGATCATGGAAAACGCTCGCTGAACCCGACCTCGACGCCGTCACCGACGGTGTCGCACCATCTTGGTCGCGTGTGCGCGAGCGCCAGCCGTTGCTTGCTTCTCCAGCGAGCAGCGTGCACGCGACGTTTCGCAATCGCGGATCCCCTGACCGGGACTCCTGCCGGGAGACGTCCATGTCCAACACCAGCAAGAACGATCTGCTCCGCTTCCTGAACCAGCAGCTGGCCGCGAACTCGAACCAGCCCGAGGACCACCAGCGGCCGAACGAGCCGACGAGGCCGCACAAGCGCGTGGCGCCGCCACCGGTGCGCACGCACCGCGCGCTGCGCCCGCGCCGCCGTTCGTGAGCGCAGCACGATAACTTTTCGGTTATGGACTTGACGGGTCACGCCATCCCGATCCATAACCGGATCGTTATGATTCACGAAGCGGAGCGTCTCGACGCAACGTTCGCCGCGCTCGCCGACCCGACCCGGCGCGCGATCCTCGCGCGCCTGGCGGGCGGCGATGCGACGGTGATGGAGCTCGCGAAGCCGTTCGCGATGAGCCAGCCGGCGATCTCGAAGCACATCAAGGTGCTCGAGCGCGCCGGGCTCGTCACGCGCGGCCCCGACGAGACGCATCGCCGTCCGTGCCGCATCGTCGCCCGGCCCCTCGCCGAGGCGACGGCGTGGCTCGACGACTATCGCCGCTTCTGGGAGCAGAGCTTCGAGCGCCTGGACGCCCTGCTCGACGAGATGAAGCTGGACAAGGCGCGCGCCAAGCGCAAAGGAGGAGACCGCAAATGACCATCCCACACCACGACAAGACGCTCCGCATCCGGGCGCAGGGCGAGCGCGAGCTCGTCATCACCCGCGAGTTCGGCGCGCCGCGCGAGCTCGTGTTCGCCGCCTACACGACCCCCGAGCTGCTCGTGCGCTGGCTCGGCGTGTGGAACGGCTGGAAGCTCGACGTCTGCGAGGTCGACCTGCGCGAGGGCGGCAAGTACCGCTGGGTGTGGCGCAACGCCGACCCCAGCTTGCCGGAGATGGGCATGAGCGGCACGTACCGCGAGGTCTCCGCACCCGATCGGCTCGTGTGCACCGAGCTGTTCGACAACCCCTGGTACGAGGGCGAGGCGCTGTCGACGGTGGCGTTCGTCGAGCGCGACGGCGTCACGACGCTCACCGTGACGATGCGCTACGTCTCGCAGGCCGCGCGCGACGGCGTGCTCGCCTCCGACATGGAGGAGGGCCTCCGCCCCGGCTACGACAACCTCGCCGAGGTGCTCGCGACGATGTAGTCCTCGCGTGCCCGATGAACCTAGAACGTCGCGCGCGCGCCCATCATCGCGCGCAGCGTGAAGCGGTCGCGCCCCGGCGCCATGACGTCGCGCGCGATGTGCTCGTACACGATCGCCTCCGGCGAGATCTCGCCGAACAGCTGCACCGGCACCTCGGCGAACTCGGCCTGCACGCCGATCGGGATGCGCACGCCGACGTCGGCGCCCCACGTGCGGTCGGTGAAGTACGCGCCGCCGCCGACGTACAGCGGCACGACCGACGACCGGTCGCGCGAGAAGTAGTACAGGCGCCAGGCATAGTCGGCCTGGAAGCGCATCGCGTGCAGCGACCCGATGCCGAAGCCGAGGTCGATGTGCGCGTCGTGCGACGTCGGCTTGAACTGCAGATTAGGTCCGCTCGCGACGCCGATCGCCAGCCCCACGCCGAAGTCCTTCTCGAGGCTCTTCCCCGCCGGGTCGGCGACGGCCACGGCTGGGCCGAGCGCGATCGCGAACAGCACGATGCGAATCCACATGACTCATGCGTGGCCACATGATCGTGATTCGACAATCGTGCTTGTTTTTCGCGCCGTGCGCGCGCGCGCGTGCGCTACTGGATCGGCAGGTCGACGACGAGGAAGCCGTTGCGGCCACCGAGCGCCGGCGCACCGAAGGACATTCCCGCCACGGACGGGATGGGCAGCCCGCCCAGCGCGTTGTCGATCTGGCCGCCGAGGAGGCCCCACGCGCCGTTGACGAGGCCCTCGAGCTTGTCGTCGGTCATCGGGACGTCGACGACCTCGCTCTGCGCGAGGACCTGCGCCTTGATGGTGGGCGTGCCGAGCGTCACGTTGATCGCACCCGACGAGCCCGTCGCCGACAGCGACGTCTTCACGCTGAGCGCGAAGCGCTGGATCTCGGCGCCGCCCTGGTCGCGCACGCTGAGGATGAGGTCGCCGATCGCGAGCTCGAGCGCGCCGTTCGCCGCCTTGACCGTCGGCGGCAGCTTGAGCTCGACCGCGACCGAGCGCGCGTCGTCGTCGAGCAGCGCCGCGAGCACGCCGGCCGCGCCGTCGAGCGACAGCGTCGGCGCGATCGCACCGGAGGCCCACAGGCCGCCGAACAGCTGGTTCACGAGGTCGCCGGCGAGCGCGATGCCGACGTCGCTGGCGTTCCACGTGTCGCCCGTCTGCGTGCCCGTCTGCGCGAACACGCCGCCCTCGCCGCCCTCGACGCGGACGCGCGCGTTGACCGCGGCGACCATGCCGTCGGGCGTGATGCCGACGCCGGCCGGGGTGATCGAGAAGCTGGTCGCCTTCGAGAGGATGTTCGTCGAGAGCGGCTTCGCGATCAGGCCGCCGAGCAGCTCGTTGACCTTCTTCGGCACCTGGTCGCGGATCGCCTTGTTGAGCGCGTCCTCGGCCGCCCGGCGGACGCGGTCGCGCACGAGGCTCTCGATCGCGCCCGGGACGTTGTTGATGTCGAGCGAGAAGCCCTGCAGCGACACCGACGACTGCGGCAGCGACGCCGCGAGCGAGCCGTTGTCGACGCCGATCGCGAGCCGGCCGTTGATGTTCGCGCGCGTCGCGCGGACCTCGCCGGTGGCGGAGCCGCCGATGCAGATCGCCTCGAACTGCACGCGCGCCTTCACGTAGACGTTGTCGATCGTGACGGCGACGTCGAGCGCGCCGTCGCCCGGCGGGGCCGAGATGCCGATCGTGCCGAGGCGGAGGTCCTGGATGTCGATGCGGTGGACGCCGTTGCAACCCGAGCCGGTCGCGACCGGGTTCATGCCGAGCGCGAGCGCCTTCCAGTCGAGCGCCTGCGCCATGCCGGCGAGCACGTCGCCGACCTTGCCGAACCCGGGCGCGCTGATGCGCGCCGCGATCTCGCCGCCGGCGCTGCCGTCCGTCGGGCCGAGCGAGCCGGCGAGCACCGCGCGCACGTCACGCACGTCGTGCTGCGCGGAGTCGATCGCGTGCGTCTCGATCACGCTGATGCCGCTGTCCACGTGGATCGCCGCGCTGAACGTGCCGTCCGCGGCGACCGACGCCTCGACGCCGTTGACGAGGACGCGCACACCCTTGTTGTCATCGGTCACCTTGCCGGTGACCGTGAGGTCGAACGAATCCGCGGTCGTGCCGCGCTCCGGGGAGGTGACCTCCAGCGTCGGCGGCTGGTCCTCGCCGGAGGTGGCGCCGTTGCACGCGGCGATCATCGTCACGAGACCGAGAATGGTTGGACCCCTCATCGTGGTCCCCCTTCGTGCAGCGAGCGTGCCTCAACCTACATGCGCTACATGTGCAAGATCGCTATCGTGCGTGCGCCGCAGCTGGGGCTGAGCCCCCACTGCAACCTGGTTGGTGTAGGGCACAACTGGCCCCAGCGACATGTCGGCTCGTGTGCGCCGGGCGCGCTGCGACCTCGCGCAGCCACGGTATCCAGCAGTCACCGGCGGCGCTAACGTGCCGCGCATGAAGCTCTATTTCGCACCCGGCGCCTGCTCCCTGTCCCCCCACATCGTCGCGCAGGAGGCCGGCATCCCGCTGACGCTGGTCAAGGTCGACACGCGCGCGAAGCGCACCGAGGACGGCCGCGACTTCTGGACGATCAACCCGAAGGGCTACGTGCCGACGCTCGAGCTCGACGACGGCGAGATCCTCACCGAGGGCCCCGCGATCGTGCAGTACCTCGCGGACCGAAAGCCCGAGGCCAAGCTCGTGCCGCCCGCCGACGGCTCGCTCGCGCGCTACCGCGTGCAGGAGATGCTCGGCTTCATCAACTCCGAGCTGCACAAGACGTACAGCCCGCTGTTCAACCCGGCCACGCCGCAGGAGGTCCGCGACGAGCGCCACGCGTACCTCAAGAAGCGGTACGCGCTCCTCGAGGAGCGCCTCGCGAAGCACCCGTACCTGTTCGGCGAGCAGTTCACCGCCGCCGACGCGTACCTGTTCGTCGTCACGAACTGGGCGCGCCCGACCAAGGTCGACCTGTCGGCGTTCCCGCACCTCCTCGCGTTCCAGGCGCGCGTGGCGGAGCGCCCGCAGGTGCGCGCGGCGATGACGGCCGAGGGGCTGCTCAAGAGCTAAGCCCGCACAGATCCGCGCCGATCTTTCGGCGGGGCGCTTGTCGGATCCGCGCCAGCTCCTTCGTCGTGAGGGTAAGTAAGAAGGAGAACCCGATGCGTACCGCCACCAAGTTTCTCGCACTCGCACTCATCGCCCTCGCCGTCTCCACCGCCTCGGCGGGCCCGGCCAAGGGCAGCTACGCCAGCGTCAACGGCGTGAACATGTACTACGAGGTGACCGGCAAGGGTCGCCCGATCGTCCTCATCCACGGCGCGTTCTGCACGATCGACGGCTGCTTCAGCAAGCTCGTCGAGCTGCTGTCGAAGAACCGCCAGGTGATCGCCGTCGAGCTGCAGGGCCACGGCCACACCGCCGACGTCGACGGGCGCCCGCTGCGCACGACGACGATGGCCGACGACGTCGCCGCGCTGCTCGACAAGCTGAAGATCGCGAACGCCGACGTCTACGGCTACAGCATGGGCGGCGGCGTCGCGACGCAGCTCGCGATCCGGCACCCGCGCCTCGTCGGCAAGCTCGTGATCGCGGGCGCGGCCCTCACGAAGGACGGCTCGCAGCCCGGCATCACGGAGATGATCAAGGCGATCAAGCCGGAGCAGATGGAGCAGTCGCCGTTCGGGGACGCCTACAAGAAGGTCAGCCCGCACCCCGACAAGTTCAGGACGCTGGTCACGAAGATCCAGAACCTCGAGTCGTTCGACGGCTACAAGGTCGAGGATCTGAAGAAGATCAAGTCGCCGGTGCTGTTCCTCCTCGGCGACGCCGACGGCCCGACGGTCGAGCACGGCGCCGCGATGCTGCGCCTGTTCGGCGGCGGCGCGTTCGGCGACACCGGGCAGCCGCGCGCGAAGTCGCAGCTCGCGATCCTGCCCGGCACGTCGCACATCGAGCTGGTGTTCCGCGCCGACTGGATCGCGGCGATGGTGACGGCGTTCCTCGACGCGAAGTAGTCAGTGCATGCCGCGGCCGAGCACGCGGCCCATCGACATGTACTCGGATCGCGCGGCCCGCTCGAGGCGGGCCTGCGTGATCGGCGCGTCCTCGGCGGCCGCGAGGAACGCCGCCGCCAGCACGGCGTTGCGGATGTTCGCGCCCGTCATCTCCTCGTACTCGGTCGCGAGCGCCTCGATCGCGAGCTCGCCGGCGATCGGGGCCCGCGCCACGAGCATGGTGCGCCACAGCCGGCGGCGCTCGTCGACGTCGGGCGGCCAGAACGTGACGTTCGCGGCGAGGCGGCGGCGCAGCGCCGGATCGATGCTCGCCTCGCTGTTCGTCGTCAGGATCGAGATGCCGCCGAAGCTCTCGATGCGCTGCAGGAGGTAGTTGACCTCGAGGTTCGCGTAGCGATCGTTCGACGACCTCACCTCCGTGCGGCGCGCGAACAGCGCGTCGGCCTCGTCGAACAGGAGCAGCGCGTGCCCCGCCTCCGCCGCCTCGAACACGCGCGCGAGCTGCTTCTCCGTCTCGCCGACCCACTTCGACACGACCTTCGAGAGATCGACCATGTACAGGTCGAGCCCGAGCTCGCGCGCGATCAGGCCCGCGACCATCGTCTTGCCGGTGCCCGGCGGCCCGCCGAACAGCGCCGCGACGCCGCCGCCCCGCGCGGCCTTCGCCGAGAAACCCCACTCGCCGAGCACCCGGTGCGCGTGGCGCACGCGCGCGACGATCGCGCGGATCTGGTCGAGGATGTCGGGCGCGAGCACGACGTCGTCCCACGTCTGCGTGACCTCGTGCCGCGTCGCGAGCTCGCCGAGCCGCTCGGCGACGTTGAGGCGCACGCCCTCGACGAGGTGGCTCGCCGACAGCGGCGCGCCGGCCGCGAGCAACCGCGCCGAGGCGCTCGCGCGCTCGATGCCGCCCGCCCCGAGGCGATAGCGGAACGCGACGCGATCGAGCTCCGCGTCGGGGAGCGTGCCCTCGCCGATCGCGCGCAGCCACAGCGCGCGGCGCGTCGCGGTGTCGGGCGCGCGCCAGCGCAGGCGCACGAGCGGGCGCGCGACGGGGAGCTCGAGGTCGGCGCGGCTCGACGTCAGCGCGAACGCGCCCGGCGTCGCATCGGCGAAGCGCGCGAGCGTCCGCAGCGCCACGCCGGAGCTCTCCTCGCGCCCGCCGAGCTCGTCGATCTCCGTGACGGCCGGGATCGCGTCGCCGAGCGCGCACTCGCGGCGCAGCCCGAGGAGCGCGGCCTCGAGCGCCGCGGCGCCGTGCGGGATGCGGCGCACGTCGAGCGCGATCACGTCGCGGCCCTGGGTCGCCGCCGCCGCCGCGAGCGCGGTCGCGCGCCCGCTGCCGAGCGGCCCCTCGACGACGATCGCCGGCGCCGGCAGCGTCGCGAGCAGCGCCGGCAGGAACGCCGCGGTCTCGCGCTGCGCGGCGTCGAGCTGCGGGTCCCGCGGCAGCGCGACGCGGCGGTACGGCGCCTCGGGCTCGTCGTCGCCGGCGAGCCACGTGATCGTGCGCGCCGGCGCGACGAGCGGCCGCGCCATCGCCGACTCCCCGTCGCCCGCCCACACGAGGAGGTGGTGCGCGAGCAGCGGGTGGCCGTCGTGCACGCGGTGCGCGAGGGCGCGCGCGCCGTCGTGGTCGACGTCGGCGACGAGCACGTGCAGCGCGAGCGACAGGCCGCGCCGGGCCTCGCCGCCGCCGAGCACCTGCAGGTGCGGCAGCAGGTGCGGATCGGCGGTCGCCGCCACGGCGGTCCACAGGAGCTCGAGGTCGTCCTCGTCGAGCGCGAGCCGGGCCGCGAGCTCGCGCGCCCGGCCGTGCGCCCGGTCGTCGGCCATCGCGGCCTCGAGCGCGTCGAGGTCGGCGGCGAGCCGGTCGGCGACGACGAGGTCCGGATCGCGCGCGGTGCGCTGGATCGCGAGCATCGCGCGCAGGCGAACGCACTCGACCTCGCGCTGGAACAGCTTCCCATGATCGATCGGCATGGCGGCGTCTCCCCGGGCTGCGCGCGGCTACGGGCGGCGGCGGTTCGCCTTGTTCACGACCTGCACCGACTGCATCTTCTGCTTGAGCCGGTACAGGTCGCTCGACAGCGTCGTGTTGTAGCCGAGCCGCGGCGCGAGGGCCTTGCCCTTCTCCGAGCCCGACTCCTTCATCCCGTTGATCTCCGCCTGCAGCCCCTCGACCTTGCGGATCAGCACCGGCAGCTTCGTCATCTTGCCGATGTGGGCCGGGTCGATCGGCTCGAACATCGCGACGAGCGTGTCGACCGACGTCGTCAGCGTGATCGCCTCCTTGCTCTGGTCCTGCACCGAGCTGTGGAGGTCCGCCTTCACGAGGTCGGCCGCGACCTCGACGGAGTACATCGCCGCCTGCAGCCCCTCGAGCTCGGCCGCCTGGAGCTCGGCGTCGCGCGCCGCGGCGAGGTCGTCGGGCGCGTGCGCCGGTGCGTACGTCGCGCGGACCTCACCGGGCTCCTTGCCGACGAGCTCGAAGATCCGGGCCACGCTGCGCTGCGACGGCGTGATGCCGAGCTCGCGCCCCTGCGCGTCGGGCTTCAGCTTCCCGTCCTGGTCGTGCGTGAAGGTGTAGATCTTGTTGAGCGCCTGCACCCACGCGCCGTGGAAGGCGCCCTGGAGCGCGCCGAGCTCCTGGTCGAGCGCAGCGTTCATCACCCGCTGCACCCTCGAGATCTCGGCGATCACCCGCTCGAGGTCGACGTTGACGAGCTGGACCTCCGCCTCGAGCGCGCCGAGCAGCGGCGCGGTGCCGGCCCCGCCGCCGGTGCGCGTCGCCAGGATCTGCGCGATGCGCGCCGCGCCCGCGTACATGCGCGACGCGGTCAGCTTCACGTGCGCCTGGATCGCGTGCATGAGCGACTCATCGGCGTAGGCCTGCGTGGGCGCGTCCTTCTGCGCGCTCTGCCCGGCCTGCCCGGCGACCTGCATCATCTGGTGGTCCGACGCGCGCTGCGCGGCGTGGTCGCCCCCGGCGCGTGCGTCCCGCTGCGTGCCGCGGCCCGCCTCGGCGACCTGGCGCTGTACATCTCGGTCGTGGCTCATGGCGAGCCCCTCCACGCACGTACCGTGCCCGCGACCCGCGTGTGGATCCACGCGGGTATGCGCGCGGCCCGGAGGCGAATCGCGCGCGCGAACTGCACGGTCGGGTTGCGCTACTTGTCGGACGACACGATCTTGGCCTTCAGCGCGTACCGCACGAGCCCCGCGATGTGGTGGATGTCGAGGCGCTCCATCAGCTGCGCGCGGTGCGTCTCGATCGTCTTCACGCTCACGTGCAGGCGGCGCGCGATGTCCTTGGTCGTGTGGCCCTCGGCGATGAGCTGGAGGACCTCGCGCTGGCGCGGCGTGAGCTCGTCGGCGGGGCGGTCGCCGTGCTCGATGACCTCGTCGATCACGACGCGCGCGACCGGCGGGCTCAGCCAGCTCTCGCCGCGCGCCACCGTCGCGATCGCGAGCTGCAGCTCGTTGCGGTCGGCGGTCTTGAGCAGGTAGCCGGCGGCACCGGCGCGCAGCGCCTGCCGCACGTACTCGCGTTCGTCGTGCATCGACACGACGAGCACGCGCGGCTTCGCGCGCAGCTTCGACAGCCGGCGGATCGCCTCGAGCCCGTTGAGCGTGGGCATCGAGATGTCCATGAGGACGACATCCGGGTGCAGCTGTTCGATCAGCTCGAGGGCCTCGGCACCGTTCCCCGCCTCACCTAGCACCTCGACCTCCGGCATCGCTTCGAGCAGCGCCCGCAGGCCCGCCCGGATCAGAGCAAAGTCATCGACGATCAGGATCCGACGCATGTGTTGTCTTGAAGCTCGCGCGAATGCTGGTTCCACCACCCGGTCGCGACGTGAGCGCGAACGAGCCACCCGCAAGCGTCGCACGTTCGCGCATGGCCAGGAGGCCGAGGCTCTCGCCGGCGACCGCGCGCTTGCGTGCCGCCTCGACGTCGAAGCCGCGCCCGTCGTCATCGACGACGAGCTCGATCCCGCTCGCGGTGCTGCGCAGACGCACGGTCACGAGCTGCGCCCCGGCGTGGCGCGCGGCGTTCGTGAGGGCCTCCTGGGTGATCCGATAACAGGCGGTCTCGACCTCGCGCGGGATGCCGGTGAGGTCCTCCGCGTGGACGCGCACGCTGCGGCCGAGGCGATCGCGGTAGCGGTCGGCGAGCCAGCGCAGCGCCGAGGCGAGGCCGAGGTCGTCGAGGACGGCGGGCCACAGCTCCGTCGACACCTCGCGCGTCGTGCGGACCGCCTCCTCGGCGAGCGTGCGGGCGTCGCCGTAGCGCGACTCCTCGAGCGCGCGCAGCATCGCGAGCAGCTGCTGGCCGAGGCGGTCGTGGAGGTCGCGCGCGATGCGCCGGGCCTCGGACTCCTGCGCGCGCAGGACCAGCTTCGCGGTCGCGTCGTCGTGCCCGGCGACGATCTCGACGGCGAACCCCTCGCGCTGGAGCGCGCGCACGGCCTCGGCCACGTCGACATCCGTGTCGTCGTGCGCGAGGACCGCGACCTTGCGCTGCGTCACCAAGGACACGTGAAGTACCCGCAAGTTAGCGACGCGGCCATCAGGGAACGGCGGGGTTCGCGGCGGAAAACTATCTAGGGGCACGGGAGGTGCGAAAATTCCAGTCAGCGACTCTGGCGTTTTGCAACACCGAGCCAGCTCCTCGACGGAGATCCGCGGGTTGTGCGACGCCGCCCGCCCGATGTACCACACGGACATGCACCTCGAAGCGTCCGACCTCGCCGCGCTGGACGACGCGCAACGTCTGGCCGTCCTCGAGACGATGGTCATCGGCCTCGTCGCCGACGACAAGGTCGTGCCGTCGGAGCTGCGCCGGTTCGAGGAGATCGTGATGGGCCTGCCGTGGGGCGTCGACCGCGAGGTCCTCGCCGGGATGGTCCGCGGCGCGCGCGAGCGCCTCGCGAACCTGAAGACCTCGGCCGAGGTCACCGACTACGTCGTGCGCCTCGCCGAGAAGCTGCCGTCGCCGGCGCTGCGCGACAAGCTCGTGTTCACGATGGCGACGCTCATGTACGCCGACGGCGAGGTCGTGCAGATCGAGAAGAACGTCCTCGGCCTGTTCGTCGTGGCGTTCGGCATCACGAGCGACCGCGTCGCCGCGATCCGGGCCGCGCTCAACGTCCCGACGCCGGTGCCGCCGCCGTCGTCCACGACGACGAACTGAGCCTACTCGACCGCGCCGGCGAGGATGTCCATCGCCTCGATGCAGGTCGCCTCGTCGACGGTGAGCGGCGGGAACAGCACGAGCGAATCGCCGTCGGCGTACAGGAGGAGGCCGTGGTCGCGGCACCACGTCTCGACGGGCTCGAGCGGCTCCTCGCCGTGCAGGCCGATGCCGATCGCGAGCCCCTGGATGCGCAGCTCGGCGTCGTCGAAGATCTCGGCCGCGCGCACGCGGATCTGGTGCGAGCGCTCGCCCGCGTTGAGGAGCAGGTCGGCGCCGCGCGCGTCCCACAGGTCGAGCGTCGCGAGCGCGGCCTCGACGGAGATCGGCTGCCAGCCGAACGTCGAGCAGAAGTCGACGTGGCCCTTCACGGCGCGCGCGACGCGCTCGGTCGCGAGCGTCGCCGCGATCGGCGCGACCCCGCCGCCGAGCGACTTCCCGAGCGTCAGGAGGTCGGGCTCGATGCCGTAGTGCTGGCACGCGAACAGCCGGCCGGTGCGCCCGAAGCCGCAGTAGACCTCGTCCATGATCACGAGCGTGCCGTACTGGTGGCACATCTCGACGAGCCCCATCATGAGCTCGGGGTCGGGGATGAGCACGGCGAGGTTCATGATCGTCGGCTCCATGATGAAGGCCGCGACGTCGCGGTGCTTGAGCAGCGTCTCGAGCCGCGCGAGCGCGCGCCCGTCGAGCGGCGGCGCGAGGTGCTTCATGCCCACCAGGTGCGCCGGCAGCGTGTCGTTGCCGACGGAGCGCGCGGCGAACGAGTTGCCGTGGTACGCGCCCTCGATCGACACGATCTTGCGGCGGCTCGTGTGCACCATCGCGAGCTGGAGCGCGAGCTCGACGGCCTCGGTGCCGGTCGCCACGCGGTACGCGCGTGCGAGTTTCCCGGGCGCGAGCGCGACGAGCCGCTCCGCGAGCTCGGCCCACGGCGCGTAGGCGAAATCGGGATCGACGTACGCCGGGCCGTCGAAGCTGCGCACGCGCGCGAGGACCTCCGGCGGATTCCACCCGAGGTTGCCGACGCACCAGCCGCCCTGGAAGTCGACGAACGTGCGCCCGCGCGCGTCGACGACGCGGCAGCCGTCCGCGCTCACGACCTCGACGTCGCGCACCCCCGCGAACCGCCCGACGAAGCTGCGGTCGCGGTGGAACACGTCGTCCCTCGGGCTGCGGCGAACGGCCCCCACACGGGTGGGGAATGCAAAGGTCCCGCCACGCAGGTCGGCGGTGCGATGAGCTAGGGTCCGGCCGTGACCGCGATCGTCGTCCTCGGCATGCACCGCAGCGGCACGAGCTGCCTCGCCGGCATGCTCGCGGCGGCGGGCGCCGCGTCGGCGGGCGAGGCGGTGCGCAACTGGGACAACGCCCGCGGGCACCGCGAGATGCTCGACGCGGTGCGCCTCAACGAGGCCGTCCTCGCGCACAGCGGCGGGCACTGGCTCGCGCCGCCGGTGGAGGTGCGCTGGACCGACGAGCACGCGGCCGAGCGCGATCGCCTGCTGCGCGCGACCGTCGGTGGCCGCCCGGCGCTGCTCAAGGATCCGCGCACGCTGCTCGCGCTGCCGTTCTGGCGCGCGTCGGAGGTGCCGTACCGCACCGTCGGGATCGTGCGCCACCCACTCGCCGTCGCGCGCTCCCTCGAGAGCTGGCGCGGCACGCCGCTCGCCGAGGGCGTCGCGCTGTGGACGGCGCACAACCTGCGGCTCGCCGGCGATCGGGCGCGCCACGGCGACGCGCTCGTCGACTTCGAGCAGCCGAAGGCGGCCGTCGTCGCGGCCGTGCGCGCGGCGTTCCCCGAGCTCGACCCGGCGGTGCTCGCCGGCGCCTACGAGGAGCAGCTGGTCCACCACGACGACGGCGACGCACCGGCGATCGCGGGGCTCGACGAGGCGATCGCTCTGTATCGCGAGCTGTCCGGAACGCGGACGTCGCCGGGAGCGTCCGGACCGCGGACGGCCTTTCCGAGGGCCGAGCTGGCGGCGTTCGCGCACCTGCTCGAGGGCGGAGATGCGGCGGCGGCGTGCGAGCGTGCGAGGATCGCCGCGGCGGCGGTCGCCGATCCCGCGGCGGTGCTCGTCCCGGTGGTCGCGGCGCTCGTGCGGCACCGCGCGTTCGCCGAGGCGCGCGGGGTGATCATCGCGTGCGCGCCTCGCCTCGACGACGGCCTCGCCGACCTGCTCCACGCGAAGGTGCTGCTCGCCGCCGGCGACGCCGCGCAGGCCGCGCGGCACCTCGAGGCGGCGTGCGCGGTGCCGCGGCCGTATCACCAGGCGCGCCACATGCTGCCGCACGCGCTGCGCGAGGCAGGTCGCCGCGACGAGGCGCGCGCCGCGCTGCGCGAGGTCGCCGCCGCCGCCCTGTATCCGCACGGCCCGCTCGCGACGCTCGCCGAGTGGACCTGGCTCGACGGAGATCCGGTCGCGGCGCGCGCCGAGATGCAGCGCGCGATCGCCGCCGCCCCGCTCCACCGGCGGGGCCGCCTGCGCACGCGCTGCGCCGAGTGGCTGATCGCGGCCGGCGACGGCGCCGCGGCGAGGCGCGAGCTCGAGCTGGCGATCGCCGAGGATCCGGCGTACCCGCGCAGCCGCGAGCTGCTCGCGCGCTTCTTGTAGCCGCCGCCTGGGGCCCATCGCTTGCAACTCCGGCGAGCCATGGAGACGCGCCCCACGCCGCTTCCCGCCGGAACGAAGGCTCCCGACTTCGAGCTCCGCTCGACGCCCGATCAGCGGATCGCGCTGTCGTCGTTCCTCGGCCGCCCGGTGGTCCTCGTGTTCTACCCGGCGGACTGGAGCCCCGTATGCGGAGATCAGCTCGCGCTGTACAACGAGCTCCAGGGAGAGTGGCGCAGGCATCGGGCGCAGCTCCTCGCGATCTCCGTCGACGGCACCTGGTCTCACATCGCGTTCGCGCACGACCGCAAGCTGTGCTTTCCGCTGCTCTCCGACTTCGAGCCGAAAGGCGAAGTCGCGATGCGCTACGGCGCCTACGAGCACGGTGACGGTGTGGCTGCGCGCGCGCTGTTCGTGATCGATCCGGACGGCGTCATCGCGTGGAGCTGCGTGACTCCGCAGGGCGTCAATCCCGGAGCCGACGGGATCCTCGAGGCCCTCGACGCCCTCGACGCGAACCGCCCCCAACCCCAGCCACCCGCGCCGCAAGGTGAAGCCCATGTCTAGACTCACGATCCCCGTCGACGAGCGCGATCACCTCCGCGGTTCGCTCCGCGCGCCGATCACCCTCGTCGAGTTCGGCGACTTCCAGTGTCCGTTCTGCGGACGCACCTACGGCGTCCTCAAGGAGCTCGAAGCGCGCTATGCGCGCGACCTGCGCGTCGCGTTCCGGCACTTCCCCCTCACGCAGATCCATCCGCTCGCGATGATCGCCGCGGAGACGGCGGAGGCCGCCGGCGCCCAGGGCAAGTTCTGGGAGATGCACGACGTGCTGTTCGAGAACCAGCCGCGCTTCGAGTACGAACGGCTCGTCGCGTACGTCATGAACCTCGACCTCGACGTCGACGAGTTCCACGAGGCCATCGCGAGCCACCGCCACGTCCCGAAGATCCGCGACGACTTCATGGGCGGGGTGCGCAGCGGCGTGAACGGCACGCCGACGCTGTTCCTCAACGGCATGCGCTACGACGGCCAGCCGGAGCGGACGCCGCTCGTGCACGCGATCGAGAATCTGCTGTCGGGCGCCACCCACGTCGCACCCTAGCTGCGGCGACGTCGCCTGAACATTTGTTCACACCAAGGCGCGTGGCATGCTACGCGGCACGTGCTGATCTCCGTCGAGCGCCTGCTGATCAAGCTCCGCCAGCCGCGGTCGCGCGCGGACGAGCTGATCGAGCTGCGCCGCCGCCTGCGCGACGAGCTCGCGGCCGACGCCGGCGACGACGAGCGCACGCTCGCGCGGGAGGTGCACGCGCGGAAGGTCGCGGTGTCGGCCGAGCTGCGCGAGGTGACGTCGTGCCGCTCGTGCGCGACCGGCGCACCGTGGCCGCGCGGCCACTACGACGGCGGTGACTGCTGCGCCGGCGTCACCGCGGACCTGTTCGACGACCACGAGCTCGGCGCCCTCGCCCACGCCGGCACGCGCCCGCGCGACCTCGTCCCGCCGCGCGACGACCACGCGGGCTGCGCGTTCCGCGGCGCGCACGGCTGCAGCCTCGCCGTCGACCACCGGCCCGCGCGCTGCGTCCACTACATCTGCGACACGCTGCGCGCCGAGCTCCACCGGCGCGGCCGCCTCGACGCGATCGAGGCGCGGCTCGCCGAGCTCGACGCGGAGATGCAGCGCTTCGTCGCCGTCCACCGGGCGCGCCGCGACCGCGACGTCCTCGCACCGATCCTCGACGCGATCGCGCAGGCCAGGCGCGGCTAGGATCGGCGCGACCACGCCCGAGGCGCCCCGAGGCGCCCCGAGGTGCTATGACGTCGCGCCCGTGGTGTCCCTGCGCGCCGGCCTCCGTCTGAGCGATCGGGTGGTGTTCCCATCCGAGCTGCCGATCAGCGCGCGCGTGATCGAGCTCGCGAACGCGATCGACGAGCACCAGGTGACGATCGTCGCGGGCGAGACCGGCTCGGGCAAGACGACGCAGCTGCCGAAGATCTGCCTCGCGATGGGCCGCGGTGCACACGGGCAGATCGGGTGCACGCAGCCGCGCCGGATCGCGGCCACCAGCGTCGCGGCGCGCGTGGCGCAGGAGCTCGACACGCCGCTCGGCGAGGTCGTCGGCTACAAGGTGCGCTTCAACGACCGCGTGAAGCGGACGTCGGCCGTGAAGTTCATGACCGACGGGATCCTGCTCGCCGAGATCGAGAGCGATCCGCTGCTGCGCGGGTACGACACGATCATCATCGACGAGGCGCACGAGCGCAGCCTCAACATCGACTTCCTCCTCGGCTACGTGAAGCGCCTCCTGCCGCGGCGGCGCGACCTGCGCGTCGTGATCAGCTCGGCGACGCTCGAGACCGATCGGTTCGCGAAGTTCTTCGGCGGCGCGCCCGTCGTCGAGGTCTCGGGCCGCACGTACCCGGTCGACGTGCTGTACCGCCCGCCGCGCGACGACGAGCCCGACCTCGCCGACGTCGTCGCGAACGCGGTGAACGAGATCACCGAGCTCGATCCGCGCGGCGACGTCCTCGTGTTCCTGCCCGGGGAGCGCGAGATCCGCGAGGCGATGGGCGAGCTCGAGGCGCGCGCCCTGCCCCACACGACGCTCCTGCCGCTGTACGCGCGCCTGTCGGCCGGCGAGCAGGAGCGCGTGTTCCAGCGCATCCCCGGGCGCCGCGTCGTGCTCGCGACGAACGTCGCCGAGACCTCGCTGACGATCCCCGGCATCATCTACGTCGTCGACAGCGGCGTCGCGCGCGTCCACCGCTACAACGCGCGCACCGGCGTGTCGCAGCTGCTCGTCGAGCCGGTCTCGCGCGCGAGCGCCGACCAGCGCAAGGGCCGCTGCGGCCGCACGGCGAGCGGCATCTGCTTCCGCCTGTTCGAGGAGTCCGACTACACCTCGCGCCCGGCGCACACCGATCCGGAGATCAAGCGCGTCAGCCTCGCCGGCGTCATCCTGCGCATGAAGGCGCTCCGCCTCGGGATGATCGAGGACTTCCCGTTCCTCGACCCGCCGCACGCGCGCGCGATCGCCGACGGCTACCGCGTCCTCGAGGAGCTCGGCGCCCTCGAGGAGAACGGGGCGCTCACCGAGATCGGCGAGCAGCTCGGCCGCCTCCCGCTCGACCCGCGCCTCGGGCGCATGATCCTCGGCGGCCGCGACGAGCGCGCGCTGCGCGAGGTCGTGGTGATCGCGGCGGCGCTCGGCCTCCAGGACCCGCGCGACCGGCCGCAGGCCGTGCAGCAGAAGGCCGACGAGGCGCACCGGAAGTTCCGCGACGAGGGCAGCGACTTCGCGAGCTACCTGAAGCTGTGGGCATTCTGGCAGGACGCGCGCGCGAAGACCTCGCGGCGCCAGCTGTACAAGCTGTGCCGCGACAACTTCCTCAACTACAACCGCATGCGCGAGTGGGAGGACATCCACGAGCAGATCGTGCGGATCCTGAGGGAGCTGCGCTTCCAGCCCGACGAGCAGCCGGCCTCCGCCGACGCGATCCACCGCGCGCTCCTCCCGGGCCTCCTGTCGAAGCTCGGCATGTGGAACCAGGAGGCGCGCAACTTCGTCGGCGCGCGCCAGATCCGGTTCGTGATCCACCCGTCGTCGTCGCTCGTGCGCAAGCCGCCGCAGTGGGTGATGGCGGCGGAGCTCGTCGAGACGTCGCAGCTGTTCGCGCGCACCGTCGCGAAGCTCGACCCGCTGTGGATCGAGCGCGTCGCCGGGCCGCTGTGCCGCCGCAGCCACTCCGACCCGCACTGGGAGCAGAAGCAGGCGCAGGTGATGGCGCGCGAGCAGGTCACGCTGTTCGGGCTGCCGATCGTGAAGAACCGGTCGGTGCCGTTCGCGCGCCACGACCCCGCGCAGTGCCGCGACCTGTTCATCACGCACGCGCTCGTGCGCCACGAGTACACGTCGAAGGGGCGGTTCATGGAGCACAACCGCCGCGTCCAGGACGAGGCGCAGCGCATGCGCGACAAGGCGCGGCGAAGCGACATGTTCGCCGACGAGCAGCAGCTGTTCGACTTCTTCGACCGCCTGCTCCCCGCCGACGTGCACAGCGGCAAGACGTTCGAGGCGTGGCGCACCGAGGCGGAGGTCCGCGATCCGGACATCCTGCACCTCCGGGCCGACGACCTCCTCCTCGACGACGAGCACGACCTGTCGCCCGCGCGCTACCCCGACCAGCTCGCCGTGCGCGGCGTCGCGCTGCCGCTCGCGTATCGCTTCGACCCCGGCGAGGACGACGACGGCATCACGATCGCGATCCCGCTCGCCGTGCTGCCGCAGCTCGACGCCGAGACCATGGCGTGGACGATCCCCGGCTGGCACCGCGCGAAGATCGCGGCGCTGCTCGAGTCGCTGTCGAAGGCGCAGCGCAAGGCCCTCGGCGCCACGGTCGACGAGCTCGCGGCATCACTCGCGGCGGCGACCAGGCCGTTCGACGGGCCGATGCTGCCGGCGCTCGAGCGCGCGCTCTACGAGCTCACCGGCGAGCGCATCGCCCGCTCCGCGTGGGACCTGCGCGCGATGCCCGCGTACCTGAGCTTCACGTTCCGCGTCGTCGACGATCACGACAAGACGCTCGGCGCCGGGCGCGACCTCGGCGAGCTGCAGCGCGCGCTCGCGCAGCGGGCGAAGGAGGCGTGGGCGAGCGCGCCGCGCGAGAAGTTCGAGCGCAAGGGGATGAAGACGTGGGACTTCGACGCGCTGCCGGCGGCCGTGACGATCGACGTCGGCGGCCGGCGCGTGCAGGCGCACCCGGCGCTCGTCGACGCCGAGCACTCCGTCGAGCTGCGCCTGCTCGAGTCCCCCGCCGCCGCGCAGGCCGCGACGCGCGACGGCATGCGGCGCCTCGTCCTGTTCCACGTCGGCGTGCCCGAGCCGCGCGGCGCCGGCGCGCTCCAGAAGGATGCGCGCCGCCAGCTCGCGCACCGCGCCATCGACGAGGCGTTCACGCTCGACGACCCGCCGCGCGACCGGGCCGCGTTCCACGCGCGCCTCGCCGCCGGCCGCCTGCAGCTGCCCGGCGTCCTCGAGGACCTCGCGCGCCTCGCGCAGGACATCACGCTCGAGCTCGGCAAGGTGCAGCACGCGCTGCGCCCGCTCACCGGCAAGCCCGGCATCGCGAAGGCCGTCGTCGACGACGTCCAGTCGCAGCTCGCGCACCTCGCGCCGCCCGACTGGCTGCGCGCGACGCCGTCGGCGCGCCTGCCCCACCTCGTGCGCTACCTGCGCGCGCTGCACGTGCGACTGCAGCGCCAGGCGAACGATCCGCAGAAGGACCAGCACAAGGCGACGCAGGTCGCGCCGCTGTGGCAGGCGTACGTCGCGCGCCGCGCCGAGCTCGCGGCGAAGGGGCGCTCCGGCGAGGAGCTCGACAACTTCGCGTGGCTCGTCGAGGAGCTGCGCGTGCACGTGTTCGCCCCCGAGCTGAGGACGGCCGTCGCCGTCACGCCGGCGCGCGCGCACGAGCTGTGGACGGCGCTGTCGCGCTGACGGCGCTCAGGTCGCGAGGCCGCGCTCGGCGACGACGGCGGCGTTGCGCGCATCGGCGCGCTGCAGCGCGGGGCGTGCGGCGAGGCGCTCGACGTACGCGGCCACGGCCGGCGACGGCTCGATCAGCTTGAAGCGGATCATGTAGCGGAGCGTGCCGCCGAAGATGACGTCGGCCATCGAGAACGTGTCACCGAGGACGTAGTCGCGCCCGGTGACCGCCTGCTCGACGGAGGCGAGCATCGCGTCGTGCTCGCCGAAGCCCGCGGCGCTCGCGCGGTACTCCCACTTGTGGAGCTTCGCGAGCACCGCCGGCTCGATCACCGACGGTGCGAACAGCGACCAGCGGAGGTAGGCGCCGCGCTTGGGGTCGTCGGGGCGCGGCGCGAGGCGCCCGAGCGCGTAGCGGTCCGCGAGGTAGAGGTCGATCGCGGCGGCCTCGGTGACGACGGCGTCACCGTCGACGAGCATCGGGATCTTGCCCATCGGGTTCCGGGCGGCGACGTCGCCGCCCTTGTGCTCGCCCTTCGTGATGTCGACCCACACGAGCTCGTACGCGATGCCCACCTCCTCGAGTGCCCACACGACGCCGCCGGCCCGCGAGAACGGGTGATGATAGAGCTTGATCGCCATGCGGCATCCTACCCCGCGGGCGCGCTTTCACTTCACGGCGAGGACGTCGACCTTCCGGATGTCGGGCGGCGACGCGAGCAGCTGATCGGCCTTGCCGAGGAGCGCCTGCGCGATCCGGCCGTTCAGGTGCGCCTCGCGCCCGGCCTCGTCGGCGAACGCGTCGAAGATGCCGAACGTGCGCGGGCCGGCCTGGAACGCGTACCACGCGAGGGTCTGGCCCTCCTCGCGCGCGAGTGCGACGGCGCCCTTCAGCAGCTCCGCGACGGCGGCTTCCTGACCGGGCTTGGCTTCGATGAGTGCGAGGATCCCGAGCTTCATGATGGTGACCTTCCTTTCGCCATCCACAGTGCGTGCAGCGGCCGGTCCGCGGTAGTGGCGGAAACGCCACTCGTGATACCGTTTCCGCCATGCGCATCTGCGTGCTCGTCGTGGACGACGTGTTCGACGCAGGCCTCGCGCTCCTCCTCGACACGTTCGAGACCGCGAACGAGCTCGCGGGCGAGACCCGGTTCCGCGTCGCCGTGTGCTCGCCGTGCGAGGGCGTGCGCACGCACCACGGCTTCGCGGTCCCCGTCGACAAGGCGCCGGCGCGCGCTCCCGACCTCGCGATCGTCCCCGCGCTCGCGTGCAAGCAGCCGGAGACGATCCTCGCGGCGCTCGCGCGCGACGACGTCGCGGAGGTCGCCGCGCTCGTGCGCCGCTACGGCGTGCGGTCGCGCGTGGCCGCGGCGTGCACCGGCACCTTCGTCCTCGGGCGCGCGGGCGTGCTCGACGGGCGGCGCGCGACGACGAGCTGGTGGCTCGGCCCGACGTTCCGGCGCGAGTTCCCGGCGGTCGAGCTCGACGAGACGAACATGGTGGTGTCCGACGCGCGGACGCTCACCGCCGGCGCCGCCCTCGCGCACGTCGACCTCGCGCTCGCCGTGGTCCGCGAGCGCAGCCCCGAGCTGGCGAGCCTGGTCGCGCGCTACCTGCTCCTCGACGACCGCCCGTCGCAGGCCCCGTTCATCGCGCCCGCGCAGGTCGCCCTCGACGACGAGCTCGTCGTGCGGTTCGACCGCTGGGTGCGCGCCCACCTCGCGCAGCCGTTCGACCTGCCGCGCGCGGCCCGCGCGATCGGCACGAGCGAGCGGACGCTGCAGCGCCGCGTGCGCGCCGTCCTCGGCAAGTCGCCGATCGCGTTCGTCCAGGACCTGCGCATCGAGCGGGCCGTCCACCTCCTGCGGGTCACCGAGGACACGGTCGACGCGATCGCGGCCGCCGTGGGGTACGAGGACGGCTCGACGCTGCGCACCCTCCTGCGCCGCCGCCTCCATACGGGCGTGCGCGACCTGCGCTGATCGCGATAACGTCGGGGCCATGAAGTCCCTCGTCGACCGGCTCGCCTCGTATGCCGAGTACCACCGCGACAAGCGCAACATCGCCACGCACTTCGTCGGCATCCCGATGATCCTCGTCGGGACGCAGGCCGCGCTCGCCCGCGTCGGCATCGGCCCCATCAACGCCGCCGTCGGTGCGACCGGCCTCGCGACGCGCTACTACCGCGCGCTCGACCCCAGGTTCGGCAACGCGATGGGCGTCGTCCTCGGCGCCACGTGCGCGGTCGGCTCGACGATCGCCGCGCTGCCGTTCCCCGCGTTCGCGGGCGTCGCCGGCGGCCTGTTCGTCGGCGGCTGGGCGCTCCAGTTCCTCGGGCACTACTTCGAGGGCAAGAAGCCGGCGTTCCTCGACGACATCAAGGGCCTCCTCGACGGCCCGCTGTTCCTCCTCGCCGAGGTCGCGTTCGCCCTGGGCCTCGCCCCCGAGCTGAAGGAGGAGGTCGAGCGCCGCGCCGGACCGACGCGCTGGGGCAAGGTCGCCGCGACGGACCTCGCCGCCGCCGCCGCCGCGTAGCGACGAAGCTTGCACGTCGTGCGCACCGGGGCTCACGGCGCGACGAGCCGGCGGCTCCAGTTGCCGGCCGCCGGCGCCGCGCTTGCGCGTCGCGGGCTTAGGGCGCGCGATCCCCCGGATCGCACCTTGCACACGGGGCGCCCGTGTCCCGCGTGATCTTCTTGCTCGCCCCGCTCGCCCTGGCCTCGTGCACCGCCGACGAGGTCGTCGACGAGTCCGAGGTGGACCTGCCGCTCGGCGACGTGTCGGCCGAGGACATGAAGGCCGACGGCGACTGGGGCGCGGCGCTGACCTGCAAGGACGTCCCCGAGCTGCCCCCGCTCGTCAGCCCGCAGATCACGCTCTCGATCGACGGCCTCACCCTTCACCTGACCGACCCCGCCACCGGCTTCGACAAGGTCTATCCCGTCGGCGCCGGCGTCGTCGACCAGAACCCGGAGAGCGGCGAGTTCCGCGAGTCGCTCTCGTACTACCCGGTGTCGTCGACGGGCCGCAGCGACTTCGCGATCACGCCGGCGTCGATCCAGCCGTGCAAGACCTGGTGGACCGACCCCGCGACCGGCGAGAAGACGCCGGTGTTCGCCGGCCTGCCGTTCATGAGCTTCCACGGCAACTACGCGATCCACGGCCCGATCGACGGCTACCGCGCCGCGAACGGCGGCTCGCTCCGCCGCGGCTACGTCTCGCACGGCTGCTTCCGCATGCAGGGCGCCGACGTCCTCGAGGTGTACGCGCGCATCAAGGGCGTCGCGAAGGTGCCCGTACGCGTGCAGCGCTCGCCCGAGCGCCGCGCCGACGGCACGCGCGTCGACCTCGCGCAGACGTGGATCGGCGCCGAGTGCCGCGCCGACGCCGACTGCAACTTCTCGAAGGGCTTCTGCGCGAAGAACGCGATCGGCGGCCGCGGCTTCTGCAGCGCGCGCTGCACGTCGACGTGCGCCGACCGCGCCGGCAACCCCGGCACGTTCTGCGTCGCCGATCCGAGCGCGCCGAACCTCGGCATGTGCGTGCCCAAGGCGCAGGCCACGAACTTCGACTGCCGCCCCTACGATCACCTCGGCGTCGCGCCCGCCACGCCGCGCTTCAACCAGCCCGCCGTCGTCGCCGACGTGTGCGTGCCGAAGTCGCCCGGCTGGGTCGGCGATCACTGCTTCGCGTCGAGCGACTGCGCGAACGGCACCACCTGCCGCGGCGCCTCCGCCCTCACGCCCGGCCTGTGCACGATGTCGTGCGACCGCTTCTGCGACGACCTCCCCGGCACGGCCGACACGTTCTGCGCGCGCGTCCCCGCGCTGTCCACGACCGGCGGCAGCTGCGTGCGGCAGTGCACGCCCGGTGCGAACGCTCCCGAGTGCCCGTCGAACACGACGTGCACCGTGCTCGCGCGCAACAGCGGCACGGGCTCGCGCGCCGTGTGCGTGCCGAAGGCGCCGTAGATCTGCCATCCTCCCGCGATGGAAGAGCGCCTCCTCGACCTCGAGATCAAGCTCGCGTTCCGCGACAAGCTCGTCGCCGACCTCGACGCGCTGGTGCGCACGCTCGGCGACCGCGTCGACGCCATGCAGCGCGAGCTCGAGCAGCTGAAGAAGGCGCTCGTGTCGCCCGAGCTGCCCGTCGGCCCGAGCAACGACCGACCCCCGCACTACTAGCCATCGCCGCCGGGCGCGCCGGTCACGGCGAACGGCGTGAAGCCGATGACGAGCTTGCCCGACAGCACCCACGCGCGCGTGCTGTTCGCGAACCGCGGCGCGAGGAGGCCGTCGTCGATCTCGCGCGTCACCGCGAAGCGCTCGTACCGGTCCGCCGCGAGGTAGATGCACGTGTTGTCGCCCTGCGGGCAGTTCGGGTTCGGCGTGTCGATGTCGCCCTCGACGGCGCTGATGATGCCGTTGCGATCGGTGTCGACGGTCGCGATCGCGGCCTGGTAGCCGTCGAGCAGGCGCTGCGTGAGGTCGGTGACGCGGGGCTCGAACGACGCGAGGCGCTGGAACGCGTTCAGGTACGCCTCCAGCGCGATGCCGCTCGGCACGCCGCGCTGGCGGAACTCGCGCTGCGTGTCGACGCCGTTCATGCCTGCGAGCTTGTCGGGGTCGCGCGGCAGGAACGGGCTATCGCCGAACAGGCGCGCGAGCTCGGGGCTCCGGTTGTTGCTCGCGGGCGCGTTGCCGGGGACGAACGACTGCATCGCGCCGAGGAGGCCGTCCTGGTACGAGGTCGCCGGGTCGGTGCCGCGGTGGCTCGGGAAGCCGCCCGTGAACGGCAGCTCGTAGAGCGGATGGATCCAGTTCGTCGTCGGGTCGAGCGCGCGGTAGCCGTGCGCGTCGGCCTGCTGGAGCGCGTTGAACGCGCCCATGCTGAGGTCGACCGTGACGACGTTGCTCACGCTGTCGGGGAAGCGATCCGTCGGCATCGGGAAGTGCGGCGCCCTGCCGTCGACGGTGAACAGCGCGAGCGGCACGTTGTTGCCGGTGCCCATCGCCTTCAGCAGCTTCGCGTCCGCCTCGGTGATCTTGCCGAACGGCGCGCGGCCGTTCCCGTCGGAGGGCGCGATCTCGGCGACGCGCACGGTGTGGATCATCCAGCCCTCGTACCAGCCGCTCTCGTTGTGGATCGCGAACAGCCCGCGGAGGTCGGTGAAGATGTCGATCGACGCGCGCGGATCGCCGGGGCTCGCCGGGCGGCCGGGTCCGGGCACGATCGCGAGGCGCACGGCGCCGATCGTCGGCAGGTCGCAGTTCGCGCCGAACACGGTCCGCTGCACGAGGTCGTTGACGCCGGGGATGACCGTCGTGAACACGCTCGGCTCGAACGACGTGCTGTCGAGGAGGTAGTACGCGAACAGCCGGCTCGGCTGCTCCGCCGCGCCGGCGATCTCGAGCGGGGCCACGCTGTGCGGGCTGCAGTCGAGCGTCGCGAGGCGGTCCTGTAGCGCGATCGCGTCCTTCGCCATCCCGAGCGCGGTGATGTCGGCGCGCGCGCAGAACCCCGGCGTGCAGCGGCTCGCCCGGCACGTCTTGCCGGTGATCGGGTCGACGCGGTGGAACACCGGCGCCGGTGCCTTGCACGTCGTGGCCTCGGCGCTGACGTCGCTGCCGTCGTCGCTGCTGCCGTGGTCGTCCTGGCCGATGAGCTCGCACGCGGCGAACGAGACGACCGACGCCGCCGCGGCCGCGGCCGTAGAGAAGACTCGCATAGGGCTCCTTGAACGAAGTGCACCGGTCGCCACGTCCACGGCACGCGCCAACGTGCAAGTGTGTTTCTCGACGAGGTTTCGGCGGAGCGCGCGACGTGACCTCCGAGCGCGACCGAGCGCCGGAGGCAGAGCCGCCGGTGTGCCCGAGATGTTCTGTCGCGCGGCGCCACGCGTGCGCGCCGGCCGCGAGCGCGCCACATCGTTGCTCCGATTGCCCTGCGGCGTTGCGGCACCACGTTTCGATCATGGCGGCCGCAGTCACAGCACCGAAGAAGGCGGTGACGACCGCGCGCCGCCGCGTGCAGATCCCCGACACGATGATCGCCGAGGCGATCGATCGGTTCGGCCCGCCGGAGGTGCTGACGGCGCACCGGCGCCCGGTCCCGAGCGTGTCTCCGAACGAGGTGCTCATCTCGCTGCGCAGCGCCGGCGTGGGGAACTGGGATGCGAGGATCCGCGACGGCAGCTGGGCGCTCGACAAGGTGCGCTTCCCGTACGTCCTCGGCGTCGACGGCGCCGGCATCGTCGCCGCGAAGGGCTCGCGCGTGCGCCGGTTCGACGTCGGCGATCGCGTGTGGTCGTACTCGTACCGGCCCGCGAAGGGCGGCTTCTACGCCGAGTTCGTGGTCGTGCCGTCGCACGACGTCGGTCACCTACCCGACGGCGTCGACCTCACGCACGCGGGCATGGTCGTCGCGACCGCGCTCACGGCGCAGCAGGGCATCGACGATCACCTGCGCGTGCGCGGCGGCGAGCGCGTGCTGATCTTCGGCGCCTCCGGTGCCGTCGGCACGTACGCGGTCCAGATCGCGAAGCTGCGCGGCGCCCACGTCATCGGCACGGCGACCGGCCGCGACGCGCAGGAGCTCGTGCAGCGGCTCGGCGCGGACGCCGTCGTCGACGCGCGCGACCTGCGCGACCTCGGGCGGCTGAAGCAGATCGCGCTCGACGCGATCCTCGCGACCGCGGGCGGCGACGGCCTCGAGCACTGCATCGACCTCGTGCGCAAGCGCGGGCGCGTGGCGTACCCCGACGGCGTCGAGCCGCCGCCGAAGCCGCGCACCGAGGTCAGCGTCGGCTCGTTCGACGCGGTGCCGGGCGCGCACGAGCTCGATCGCCTCGCGAAGCTGTTCCTCGGCGCGCACCTGCGCATCCCGATCGCCGCCGAGTACTCGCTCACGCACGCCGCCGACGCGCATCGCCGCCTCGAGCGCGGCCGCGTGCTCGGGCGGATCGGCCTGCGCATCCGGCACTGATCAGGGCGTCTCAGGGTGTCGCCGCGGTCGGGCGCGACTCGATGCGCCGGTACAGCGAGCGGCGATCGATCCCGAGGACGCGCGCGGCGTGCGACTTGTTGTTGTTCACGCTCGCGAGCACCTGGCGCACGTAGCGGCGCTCCATCTCGTCGAGCGTGACCATCTCCGCCGGCGACTCGGCGGGCGGCGCGTCGAGGCGCACCGCCGGCTGGTACTGCTGGATGCGCGCGGGCAGATGCGCGACCGCGATCTGCTCGGTGTTGCACAGCGCCACCGCGCGCTCGATGCAGTTCTCGAGCTCGCGCACGTTGCCCGGCCAGTCGTAGTCCGCGAGCTTGTGCCGCGCTTCGTCGGACAGCCCCGGTGCCGGGGTCCCCTTGCCGCGGCGCGCGGCGACCTTCTCGAGCATGTACTCGGCGAGCAGGAGGACGTCGCCGGCGCGCTCGCGCAGCGGCGGCACGTCGATCGCGACCACGTTGATCCGGTAGAAGAGGTCCTCGCGGAAGCAGCCGGTGGCCACGTCGGCCTCGAGGTCGCGGTTCGTCGCCGTGATGACGCGCGCGTGGAACGGCAGCTCGTGGTCGGCGCCGACCGGGCGCACCGTGCGCTGCTGGAGGACGCGCAGCAGCTTCACCTGCATCTCGATCGGCATCTCGCCGATCTCGTCGAGGAAGATCGTCCCCTTCCCCGCCTGGCAGATCAGCCCGCTGCGGGCGCAGCGCGCGTCGGTGAACGCGCCGCGGACGTGTCCGAACAGCTCGCTCTCGAGCAGGTTCGCCGGAACGGCGCCGCAGTTGACGGCGATGAACGGCTGGTCCTTGCGCGACGACGACAGGTCGTGCAGCGCGCGGGCGACGAGCTCCTTGCCCGTGCCGCTCTCGCCCGTGATCAGCACCGACGCGTCGACGTCGGCCATGCGGCGGATCATCTTCGTCATCGCCCGCATCGCGGGGCTCGTGCCCACGATGGTCGGGATCGGGATCGTGGAATCCACGGCGGCGCGCAGGCGATGCACCTCGCTGCGCACGGCGACGTAGTCGCGCGCGCGCTCGAGCGACATCGCGAGGACGTCGACGGTCACCGGCTTGGTGACGTAGTCGTACACGCCCGCGCGTACGGCGGAGATCGCGACGTCGTACGTCCCCATCCCGGTGAGGATGATCGTCAGGACGTGTGGGTGACGCTCACGGAGCTGCTCGCACAGCTGGATACCGGTGAGCCCTGGCATCTGAAAGTCCGTCACGACGATATCGACGTCCTCATCGCGTACCAGCTCGAGGCACTCGGCCCCCGTCGGCACCGCGCGAACATCGAACCCTCGGCGCCGGAGACTCTCGGCCAGCAGGGTGCGGGTGTCTTCATCATCATCGACAAGGAGGATCACGCCGCGCCATCGTCCAAGAGGCGCGCCAGCACACCCGAGGCTGCAAGTGTGCGAATGCGTTCCGCCGGTGCGTGCGTCGACGCTCGCTCGGCTCGCGCGCCCCGCCACACTGTGGCGCGCGCGCACGAACGCACGCGCGTGGGCGTTATGCTGCGGCGCGATGGCGACGACGCTCGAGTGGGAACATGTCGGACCCGCACGCGAGAGCACGAGCGAGGTCCCCGGCCTGTCGATCGGGAACTACGCCTACGTGCTCGTCCACGACCCGGTGCGCGACCGCATCGTGTACGTGCGCGCCGTCGACTTCGGCGGCGACGCGGACCGGTGGACGTGGGACGGCGCGGCGTGGGAGCGGCACGCGACGCCGACGAAGGTCGCCAGCGAGACGCACGCCTTCTTCGGTACGGCGCGCGGCGGCATCGCGATCTGGAACGTCGCGTACGACCACGCGCTGACGCGCCACGTGCCGCGCGGCACGATCCTCGACGGGAAGGCGATCGCCACGACGGGCGAGCCACCGGTGATCGAGCCCGAAGGCGACGAGGAGCTCTCCCCGTCGTCGAACTTCGCGTGCGCGATGGCCTACGACGCCGCGCGCGAAGTCACCGTGTGCCTCACGCGGCGCGGCGTCCGGCGCGCGCAAGCTTCCGTCCAAGACGAAGACGAAGATGAAGACGCGGAGGGCTTCGTGAGCGCTACGACGGCTGCAGGATCGCGATGCCGGCCTGCTGCGGATCGAGCCAGCACGCGAACCGGCCGATGTTCGGGATGTCCGTCGGCGGGATGGTGACGGTCGCGCCGAGCTTGCGCGCACGCTCGCACGAGGCGTCCGCGTCGTCGACGTGCACGTACGCGATCCAGAACGAGTGCGGCACGCCGGGCGGCGCCTTCATGACGCCCGCGGCGGAGACCTGCTCCCCCTTCGCATTCGTGACGCCGGGGCGGTCGAGCAGCGTGTACGTGCCGGCCGGGCCCATGTCGACGGCCCTCGCCTTCCACCCGAGCACCTCGCCGTAGAACGCCGCGGCCGCCGCCGGATCGGTGGTGACGAGCTCGTCCCAGCAGAACGTGTTGCGCGCCGGCGGACCGGAGCGCTCGGCGTCCTCGCCCGGGCGCGCGCTCTTCCACGGCGCGAACACGGCGCCGGTCGGATCGGCGGTGACGGCGAACGTGCCGACGTTCGGCATCGCGGTCGTCGGCACGAATACCTTGCCCTTGCTCGCGCCGATCTTCGCGACGGTCGCGGCGACGTCGTCGACGGCGATGTAGCCGAGCCAGCTCGTCGGGCCCGGCTCGTTCGCGTCCATCTTGCGGATCCCGCCGATCATGTGCTCGCCGGCGGAGATGTGGACGTAGGGACCGCCGTCGCTCGCGCTGAAGGTCCACGAGAACACGTCTCCGTAGAACTTCTTCGCGGCCTCGGGATCCCTGGTGTTGAGGTCGTGCCAGACGAAGCGGTGCTTGTTCATCGCGCGTGACGCTACACGGGAGCACGGTGATCACCTAGGCCGATCGCCGTCGTCGTCTCGCGCACGCGCGGGGTCTCGCGGTTGCAGCCTCGATCGCAACGATGGCGCACACGATGACGACCCACGACCGCGCCGGCATGGTGCGCATCCCGCGCGGCACCTTCGCGATGGGATCCGACCGGCACTATCCGGAGGAGGCGCCCGCGCACGAGGTCACCGTCGACGCGTTCTGGATCGACGCGTGCCCGGTCACGAACGCGCAGTTCCGCGCGTTCGTCGCGGCGACGCGCTACGTGACCTCCGCCGAGAAGCCCGCCGATCCGAAGCGCTATCCGGGCGCGCTCCCCACGCTGCTCGCGCCGTCGTCGGTCGTGTTCTGCAAGACGCCCGGCCCCGTCGACCTGCGCGATCCGTACGCGTGGTGGGCGTACGTCGCGGGCGCCGACTGGCGTCATCCGCGCGGCCCCGACAGCTCGATCGACGGGCTCGACGATCACCCGGTCGTTCACGTCGCGTACGAGGACGCGCGGGCGTACGCGCGCTGGGCGGGCGCGGAGCTGCCGAGCGAGGCCGAGTGGGAATACGCGGCGCGCGGTGGCCTCGACGGCGCCGACTACTGCTGGGGCGACGAGCTCGCGCCCGGCGGCGCCGCGATGGCGAACGTGTGGCAGGGCCGGTTCCCGTTCGAGAACCTCGTCGAGGACGGCCACGAGTGGACGTCGCCCGTCGGCGCGTTCCCCGCGAACGGCTACGGCCTCCACGACATGGCCGGCAACGTGTGGGAGTGGACGACCGACTTCTATCAGGACCACCGCGCGATCGCCGGCGCGTGCTGCGGCCTCACGAACCCGCGCGGCGGCACGCGCGACGCGAGCTACGACCGGCGCATGCCGTCGATCAAGATCGCGCGGCGCGTGATGAAGGGCGGCTCGTACCTGTGCGCGGAGAACTACTGCCGCCGCTATCGCCCCGCCGCGCGGATGGCGCAGACGGTCGACACGTCGACGTGCCACCTCGGCTTTCGCTGCATCGTGCGCGACCTACGGCGGTAGCGGCGCAGCGGCCTCGACGCGGGCCCGCGCCGGGGCCGGCTGCTGGTCGCGCACGTGGTCCGGCACGCCCTGGAGGTCCCACACGATGCGCAGCTTCTCGAGGACGACGAGCACGTAGTACGTGAGGTCGATCTGCCACCAGTGAAAGCCCTGGCGCGCCGAGCGCTGGTAGTGGTGGTGGTTGTTGTGCCAGCCCTCGCCGAACGTCAGCAGGGCGAGGAGCGCGTTGTTGCGCGACGCATCGCCCGTCGGGTACGGGCGCGTGCCCCAGACGTGCGCGAGCGAGTTGATGAAGAACGTGCAGTGCCACGCGGCCACGAGCGCGACGAAGTGGCCCCAGAACAGCGCCGTCGGCCCGCCGATGAGGTACAGGACGAAGCCCCACCCGACCGCGACCCACATGTCGAGCTTGTTGAGCGCGCGCAGCTCCGGGTAGCGCGCGAGGTCCTTCACGCGCTCGAAGTCGGTCGCGATGTGGCGGCTGCCGAGCAGCCACTGCACGTGCGACCACCAGAAGCCGCGCTGCACCGGCGAGTGGACGTCGTCGACCTCGTCGGAATGGCGGTGGTGGTGCCGGTGGTGCGAGGCCCACCACAGGACGCCGCGCTGCGCGCTCGACATCGCGACCAGCGCGAGGAGGAACTGCACCACCCGCGACGTCTTGAACGTGCGGTGCGCGAAGTAGCGGTGGTAGCCCGCGGTGATCGCGAACATGCGGACGGCGTAGCCACCGACGAGCCAAGCGAGCGCACCCCAGCTCCACCCGACCGCCACCGCGCCGGCGAGCGCGGCGACGTGGACACCCCAGAACGGCAGGTTCTCGCGCCAGCGTGGCCGGTCGAGATCGCGATCGTGCATCCGGCATCATGGACCGGGTTTCGGCCGCACCGCCGTCACGATCGCAGCACACCGCCCGGACGAAATGACCAGATCCTGACGTTCCGTCGGGTGCGCCGGGCAAAAAAACCTCGGCGACATTGCGGCCTCGGAGGCCGTGGCACACTGGGTCCTCGTGAACCTCGACGCGTACTTCCGGCGCATCGACTACCGCGGTGACACGCAGCCGACGCTCGCCACGCTGCACGCGCTGTCGGCGGCGCACACGATCGCCATCCCGTTCGAGAACCTCGACGTCCTCTGCGGCACCGGTGTCGATCTCGCACCCGACGCCGTGTTCGGCAAGCTCGTCGACGCGCGGCGCGGCGGCTACTGCTTCGAGCACAACACGCTGTTCTTGCGCGTGCTCGAGGCGCTCGGCTTCACGGTGGCGCCGCTCAGCGCCCGCGTCCGCCTCGGCCGCGCGCGCGAGTACACGCCGGCGCGCACCCACGTGTTCCTGCGCGTCGAGCTCGACGGCGAGAGCTGGCTCGCGGACGTCGGCGTGGGCGGGCTGTCGCTCACGTGCGCGCTGCGCCTCGACGCCACCGGCGAGCAGGCGACGCCGCACGAGCCGCGCCGCATCGTGCGCGAGGACGGCCGCCTCTACCACCAGGCGCGCTACACCGACGAGTGGTTCGACGTGTGCGAGTTCACCCTCGAGGAGATGCCGCCGATCGACCGCGAGGTCGGCAACTGGTACACGAGCGCGCACCCGGGCTCGCACTTCAGGAGCCGGCTCACCGTCGCGCGCGGCCTCCCCGACGGCGGGCGTGTCGCGATCCTCAACCGCGACCTCACCGTGCGGCGCCGCGGGGTGGTCGCCGAGACCCGGACGTTCGCGACGCGGGCCGAGCTGCTCGACGCGCTCGCCGAGTATTTCGGCCTCCACTTCCCGGCCGGCACCGACTTCCCGTGCCCCGCGCTCGACTGGCCCGGCGCATGAGCGGCGAGGCCGAACCCGCTCGGCCTCCACCGCGCGCCTCCTCGTCGGGCCGCTCGAGGCGATCGACGGGACGCCGATCGTCGACCTCAAGATCACGCTCGGCTACCTCGACGATGGGTGACGGTCACCGCGGCGAGAACAGGTCGAACCAGTCGGCGCGCTCGCCGTCGCGCTCGGCCTCGAAGACGCGCTGCCACGCCGCGGCGCCGTCGCGGTGCCCGGCGACGCGCGTGAACGCGTAGATCGCGGCGCGCTGCGCGCGGTCGAAGCGCTCGAACCGCGACTCCTGGTAGGCGCGCAGGTCCCCCTTGCTCGGCACGAGCGTGAACTCGAAGCTCTGGGTGATCCAGGTGTCGCGCTCGTGGTGCGGGTGCCGCAGCGCGAAGCTCATCACGGCGGGGGCGTAGTAGTGGAGCCCGACGCCGTCGAGGTGCGGCAGCGCCCACTGGTTCACGAGCAGGTGCTCGTCGGGCAGGTCCTGCCAGCGGCCGAGGTGATCGCGCGAGCGGTCGCAGCCGTCGTGGTTGTCGGCGGCCTCGGCCTGGTGGATCGTGCGGTGGTTCTTGCCGGGCACCGGGATGCCGTCGAACGCGCGATCGATCCAGGCGAGCATCGCGCGGATCACGCGCTCGCGCTGCAGCGCCAGCACCGGGGACATGTGCGGGTGGTCCTGGTCCGTCGCGAGCAGCGCGAGCAGCTGCGCGAGCGGGCGCGCGAACGCCGGCGCCAGGTCCGCCGGTGCGCGCGCCGCGACCGGCGCCAGGTCGCGGAACCAGACGCAGGCGTCGCGGTTGTCGTCGCCGATGTCGTAGCCGTAGGCCTCGAGCCACTCGTCGGCGAGCACGTCGGCCTCCCAGCGCACGTCCGGATCCGGGTGCGTCGCCAGGCGGTGCTCGAGGACGAGCAGCTCCCCGCGCGCGTCGCCCGCCTCCGCGAGCGCGTCGGCGAACACGAGCCAGCTGTCCCAGTCGTCGGGGAGCTGCTGCAGGTACGCCACGAGCTCGTCGTGTCCCCTCATGCGCCGGAGACGATGTTCGCACGGCGAAGGAGCGTCGGGACGAGGCCGTCGGGCGACGCGGCCGCGAAGTAGGCGACGTCGGCGACGATCACGAGCTTCCCGCGGGCGCGCGAGATGCTGACGTTCAGGAGGTTCGGCTCCTCGGTCACGAGCGCGCTCGGGCGCATCGGTGCGGCGTCGACGAGATCGAGGATGATCGCGTCGCACTCGCGGCCCTGGAAGCGGTGGATCGTGTTGCACTCGACGGCGCCGGCGAGCCCGCGCGCGGCGAGGAGGCGCCGGATCTCCGCCGCCTGCGCCGCGTACGGCGTGATCACGCCGATCGAGGCGGTGCCCGCGGTCGCCGCCTCGAGGGCGAGCGCTGCGACGATCTCGGCGGAGGCGCGGTTGACGCGCGAGCTGCCCTTCGCCGAGCGCTCGCAGGTCGTGCGCCCGTGCGTGTCGACGACGGCGACGGCGGCGCCCGGGTGCGGCGCGCGCGCGGCGATCGCCTCGGTCGCGGCGGGATCCGCGGCGTGCGTCAGCTTGCCTCCGTAGAACAGCCCGCCGACGAGCCCGCCGATCGCCGGGTGCATGCGGTACTGCACGTCGAGCATCGCGACGACCTCGGAGCGCGCCGGGTCCGCGACGGTCACGTCGAACACGCTGCGGCCGATCGCGCGGCGCACGGCGGTGTCGTCGGACTGCACGATCGGCGGCAGCTGGCGCGGATCGCCGACGACGATCGCCCGGTGACGGCACAGGCAGGCCGCGTAGAACAGCGGCGGCAGCGTGGCCATACCGGCTTCCTCGGCGATCAGCACGTCGAAGCGCTGCTCCGCCATCGCGGGTGCGAGGTACGCGCTCGCGAGCGTGCACATCACGACGCGCGCCTCCACGAGCACGCGCGTCTCGAGCTCGCGCTCGGCCGCGCTGTGCACGGCGACGCGCGCCTTCGCGAGCACGCGCACCCGCTCGAGCCGTGCGCGGCGGACCTCGACGGCGCGCAGCTGCGCCGCGGCCGGCAGCGCCGCGATCACCTCGGCGAGGCCCGGCGCGAACACGCGCGCCAGCGCCGCCGCGCGCAGCCGCGGGGCCGGCGCGCCGAACAGCGACTGCTGCGCGCTCGTCGCCGGTGCGAGCTCCACCGCGAGCAGCTCCGCGTAGCGCAGCTGCTGCACGACGTCGCCGATGCGCCGCCGCAGCCGGTCGAGCGCGGCGCGGTGCTCGCCGTGCTTGCGATCGACGACCTCGGCCAGCTCGGCGCCGTACGTCTCGGCGGTGCTGCGCCCGATCCGCACCACGCCGTCGGCGAACCACGGGCGCGGCGCGAGCTTCGCGAGGATCTGATCGATCGCGGCATTCGTCGTCGAGACGAGCAGGATGCGCTGCCCCTGCGCGAGCAGCTCCTCGACGACGTGCGTCAGCGTGACGGTCTTGCCCGTCCCCGGCGGCCCCCACACGAACGCGAGGTCGCTGTCGCTGCACAGCTGCACGGCGGCGACCTGGCTCGCGTCGAGCCCCGCGTGCGCGCAGCGCAGCTCCGTCGGCGCGCGCCGGTAGGGCTCCTTGCCGAACAGCCGCAGCGCGAGCGCGACGCCGTGGCGCTCGACGTCGAGCCCCTCGAGCGCCTGCGCGAGCCGGTCGTACAGGAACCACGGCGCCACGACGAGCGCGTTCGGCCCCGCCGCGACGTCGACCGCGCGCGCCGCCGTCAGCGTGACGCGCCGGTCCTCGCAGCGGGCGATCGCGACGCGCTGCTCGCCGTGCGGCGTCTTCAGCATGCACAGCGCACCCGCGACGAGCGCATCGCGCCCCGCGTCGGCGACGTCGAACGCATAGCGCGACGCGCCGAGGTCCTCGCCGCCGGAGAGCGGGATCTCGAACGCGTCGGCGGACGCGCGCAGCGCCGCGAGCTCGCCGTCGATCCCGCGCTTGAAGGCGGCGACGAAGCGCGCGAGCAGGTCCTTCATCGGACCGCGAACCTAGCGCGTCTCGGCGCGGCGCCGCGGCCGCTGCCGATCTCGCACGGGCGGCCTCGCCGGCTCGGTACGTGCGTCAATGTGACTCGCGCCGCGGCCGCGGCATCCCAGTACGATGACGCTGCGCATGCGCCGCATCCTCAAGGGCGTCCTCGTCGTGCTGGGCTGCCTCGTCGGGCTGTTCCTCGTCCTCCAGCTCATCCCCTACGGGCGCACGCACTCCAATCCGCCGTCGATCGCCGAGCCGCCGTGGGACTCGCCGCGCACGCGCGAGCTCGCCGTGCGCGCCTGCTACGACTGCCACTCGAACCACACGCAGTGGCCGTGGTACGCGAACGTCGCGCCGATGTCGTGGGCCGTGCAGTTCGACGTCGAGACCGGCCGCAGCGTCCTCAACTTCTCCGAGTGGGACCGCTCGTACACGCGCGCCCCCTACTCCGGCCGCCGCACGCTCGACGGCAACATGCCGCCGTACAAGTACCGCATGGCGCACCCCGAGGCCGATCTGACCCCGCAGGAGACGCTCGAGCTCGCGCGCGGCCTCGACCTCACGCTCGGCACGCCCGCCGAGCGTTAGCTGTGGTAACGGCAGGTATGACCCTCGAGTACGTCGACCTCGCGACCGCGCGTGCGCGGCGCGGGACCCGGATCGTGACCGCGTCGGCCGTGGCGAGCCCGTGGTCGGAGGCCGTGAAGGGGATGTTCGCGGTGGCGCAGCTGCCGGCGGCCGTGGTGCCGCGCGGGGCGGTGTCGCCGGAGATCACGGCGTGGCTCGGTGGGACCGACAACGTGCCGGTCGTGCTGCACGACGACGAGCCGCAGCGCACGAACTGGGCCGCGATCGTCGGGCTCGTCGCGCGGCTCGCGCCGGATGTGCTCGTGCCGGCCGAGCCCGTCGCCCGCGCGCGCCTGATGGGCCACGTGGACCTCGTCGCGGGCGAGGGCGGGCTCGGCTGGACGTCGCGGCTCGCGATGCTCCACGCGTCGTTCGCGTCGCAGGGCGAGCGCGGCTTCCCGCTGCCGGTCGCGAAGTACCTCGCGAAGCGCTACGGGTTCTCGCGCGATCTGACCGAGACCGTGCTGCGCGAGCGCGTGCGGGCGCAGCTCGCGGCGCTGCGGGCCGAGCTGCGCGGGCCGTACTTCGGCGGCGAGCGCCCCTCCGCGCTGGACCTGTACGCGGCGACGTTCCTGACGCCGCTGACCGTGATCGACGACGCCGTGTGCCCGCAGATGGGCGAGCCGCTGCGCCGCGCCTTCGCCGGTGCGCGCGAGCTCCTCGCCGCCGAGGTCCCCGACGAGCTGTGGGCGCACCGCGCGATGATGTTCGAGCGGCACCTGCCGCTGCCGATCCGGCTGGCGTAGCGCTACTTCGCGAGACAGCGGCGGTAGTTGTCGTGGCAGCCGGTGACGCCGGCGACGCCGCCGTCGGTGGTCGCGACGCAGTCGGTGAACGCCGCCTTCCAGCAGGTCGCTTCCTTCGAGATCTGCGTCGCGGTGCAGCGGCCGTAGTTCGTGAAGCAGCCCTTCGAGCCGGCGATGTCACCCGCCGTCGTGGCGACGCAGTCGGTGTAGGCGGGCTTGTAGCAGGAGGTGTCCGCGTCGTCCTTCGCGCTGTTGGCACCGGCCAGACAGCGGAGGTGGTTCGTGTGACAGCCCTCGACGCCGGCCTTGCCGCCGTCGGTGGTGGCCACGCAGTCGGTGAACGCCTTGCGCCGGCACGTGTTCGCCGAGGTCTTCGACCCGGTCATGCAGCGCTGGTAGTTCGCGTAGCAGCCCTTCGAGCCGGCGACGTCGCCGGCCGTCGTCGCGACGCAGTCGGTGTAGGCGGGCTTCCAGCAGCTCGCGTCGCGCTCGGTGGTGGCGGGCTGTGCGAGGGCGAGGGACGTGGAGAGCGAGACAAGGATTCCAACCTGGACGGCAAGACGCGTGATCATGGTCCTCCTTCTGACGGCCAATGAGATCGGCAGTCTCCTTTCCTATCATCAAGCTCAGATGATGAAACGATAACGATCATCATCGAGTCCGCCGGACCGATCTGGCGGATCAGCCGGCGCCGCGCGCGACCAGCGCGGCGAGCAACGCGCGCAGCTCGGCGGGCGGGACGGGCTTGTGCGCGAGCGGCAGGCCGCTCGCCTGCACCTCGCGGATCCGCTCCTCGGTGGTGTCGCCGGTGACGACGAGCGCCGGCACCTGCGCGCCCAGCGCCGCGCGCACCGCCGACACCGCCGCACAGCCCGTCTCCTCGTCGCGCAGCCGCCAGTCCGCGACGATCGCGTCGATGCGCGACTCTCCCGCGATCGCCCGCACCGCCTCGGCGCCCGAGCCGGCGAGCACGGTGTGGCAGCCCCAGCCGCTCACCAGCGCCGCGAGGGCCTCGCGCGCGAGGCCCTCGTCGTCGATGACCAGCACCGTGACGCCGGCGAGATCGGGCGCTGCGGCCGCGCGCGGCATCGCCGACGCCGGCGCGGGCTCGCACACGGGCAGCTCGATCGAGAAGCACGAGCCGCGCCCGACGGTGGAGCGCACCGCGACGGCGTGGCCGAGCAGGTTGCCGATCCGGCGCACGATCGCCAGGCCGAGCCCCAGGCCGCGCGCGCGATCGCGCTCCGGGTTATGGAGCTGCCGGAACTCCTCGAAGATCTCCTCGTGGTGCACGCTCGCGATCCCGCACCCCTGATCCCACACGCACACGCGCGCCGCCGTCGACCCCGCGCGCACACCGACGAGCACCTTGCCGCGATCCGTGTAGCGCACGGCGTTGCCGACGAGGTTGCGCAGCATGCGCTCGAGCAGCCGCGCGTCGCTGCGCACCCACATCGTCGTCGGCGCCAGCCGGAGCTCCACGCCCTTCTCCGCCGCCGTGTCCGCGAGCTCGTCGACGACGCGCCGCAGGATCGCCTCGAGCGGGAACGCCGCGACCTCGGGGCGCAGGGCGTCGGCGTCGAGCCGCGAGATGTCGAGGATGCCGTCGAGCAGCTCCTCCAGCGCGTGCGTCGACGCATCGATCCGCTCGGTCAGCTGCACGAGCGCCGGGTCCGCCGACACGCGCTGCCGCAGCGCGCCGACGTACAGCCCGAGGGCGTGCGCCGGCTGGCGGAGGTCGTGGCTCGCCGCGGCGAGGAACCGCGACTTCGCGAGCACCGCGAGCTCGGCGCGGTGCTGGGCCGCGAGCGCGCGCTCCTTCTCGTGCAGCAGGTCCGCGACGAGCTGGTCCTTCGCGGCGCGCAGCCGGAACGACTCGACGAGCGTGCGGTTCGCGACGCGCGCGAAGGCGAAGTTCGCGCCGAGGAACACCAGCACCATCACGAACATCACGACTCCCCGCAGGTCGCCGCGCGCGAGCGACAGCGCGAGCACGGGCACCAGGCACGCCGCCAGGAAGACCCAGCACGCGGGGAGGAACGCGCTCAGCGACCCGATCGCCGCCGAGCAGATGCCGGCGATCGCGACGATGCACATCCCGAACACGAGCGGCTCGTCGGGCCGCAGGTACAGCACCGCGTGCCAGCCCCACACCGCGCCGGTGAGCACGGACAGGGCCGCGAAGCGCCACATCCAGCGCAGCGGCTCCGGTGTCGTGGCGGCGACGCGCCGCGCCGCGCGCCCGAGGACGAGCCGCAGGAGCGCGACGACGACGAGCCCGCCGTACCACGCCGCCAGCGGACCGTGCTCGACCTGCACCGCGAGGAACGCCGTGACCAGCCCGCCGAGCGCGAGCGTCGCGACCACCGCGACGGACGTCTGGTCGCACAGCACCTGCAGCTGCTCGCGGTGCGTGGTGCGCGCCGTCATCCCCTCTACGCTGCGGGGTCGACGCACCGGGACGCAAGCGGGGTGCGATAGCGGATCCGCCGGGTGCCGCCGGCGGATCCGCCAGATCGGAACCACGCGCGGACTCGTGCGTTGTAGAGTCCATCGATGGACGCGGAGCGACGGTTACTGATCGTCGAGGATCACGCGCTGGTACGGGACGGGCTCCGGCTCCTCCTCGAGCGCATCGGCCCGGCATGGCAGATCCTCGACGCCGGCACGATCGCCGCCGCCGAGCGCGTGCTCGCCTCCGTGGCCGTCGAGCTCGTCGTGCTCGACCACTTCCTCCCCGACGGCGAGGGCATCGGCGCGCTCACCCGCCTCCACGCGGCGAGCCCGTCGACGAAGGTCGTGATCGTGAGCGCCGCCGACGACGGCCCCACCGTGCGCGCCGCGATCGAGGCCGGCGCGAGCGGCTACGTGCCGAAGTCCTACTCCGGCGACCTCATGCTCAACGCGCTCCGCTCGGTGCTCGCCGGCGGCACGTACATCCCGCGCGAGGCGATCGTCCCGTCGACGGCCGCGCCGACGCCGCTCACGGGTCGCCAGCGCGAGGTCCTCGGCATGGTCGTGCAGGGCCTCGTCAACCAGGAGATCGCCGACACGCTCGGCGCGAGCGAATCGACGGTGCGCGCACACCTGACCGCGATCTACCGCCAGCTCGGCGTGCGCAACCGCGCGCAGGCCGTGCAGGTCGCGATGCAGAAGCGCCTCGTGTGAACGAAGTCGGCGATCGCCGGCACGTCACAGGACGAGGTTGCCCGGATCGGGGCCGTACCACCTGTCGTCGTCGCGATACCAGCTGAGCATGTAGGTCTTGTTCTTCTTGCTCTTCTTGCCCTTCTTGTGCTTGCCGATTCCGACAATGACGATCTGATTGCCCGTGATGATGAAGAAGATCGTGCAGCCGTCGTCGCCGCCCTGGATGCCGTGGGAGATGTGAAACACGGTGTGGCCGTGGCAGGACTTGCGGGTCCCGCCGCCGCTCGTCTTGCCGTTGTGCTGCGCGATGTACGCGACGCAGTCGGTGATGTTCTTGTCGTCGGTTTCCTTGAAGCAGTTCAGCTGCACGAACGACACCAGGAGCTCGGGCTGGTCCTTCGCACCGAACGCACCCGGCCCCGGGATCAGGGCGACCGAGCTGCTCGAGGAGTTCGACTGCTGCAGGAGCGGCGTGGCGATCGTGTGGATCTGTAGCTTGAGGCCGTCCACCTCCGAGTCGGCGACACGCCGGATGGCGTGATAGAGCTTCATCGCACTCTCGATCTTGCCGATCGCGAGATCGACGTCGCCCGTCGTGTCCGTCCACTTGAGGCTGGTGAGCAGCTCCAGGTAGTGCAGGTACGTCCGGAACACGTCCTCGTAGTTGTCGCCCTCGTGGTCCCAGCGCTCCTGCTGTACCCTGCGCCGCTCGTCCTCCCACCGGCGCTGCTCCTCCTCCCGCCGGCGCCGCTCCCGGTCGCGCTCCATGCGTTCCCGCCACGCCTCGCCGTGGCTCGCGTTCGTGCGCTGGCGCTCCTCGTGCTCCTCGGGCATGAGCCCACCGAGCCAGGTGAGCGCGTGGAACGGGTTCGGCGTCGCGACGAGCCCGCCGCCCGGCGCGTCGTCGTCGTCGCTCTCCTCGTCACCCTCGCTGCCGTCGCCCTCGGGCTCGTCGCCGCCCGGCATCTCCGGCAGGCGCTTCCGCTCCTCGAGGGCGTCGCTGTAGTCCTGCTCGCGCTGCTTCCCCTTCTCGCGCCGGTTGCGGCGGCGCAGCCGGCGGCGGCGGGCGCGCTTGAGCTTGTCCCTGTCCTTCTCTTTCTCGTTCTCCTTCCCCTTGTCCTTGTCGCCCTTCTTCAGCTGGACCGGGCCCTGTGCCGCGGCCGGGCCGACGAGGCCCGGTCCACCGTCGCCGGCGACCTGCTCGCCGCGCGCCGCCAGCTCGCCCGCGCGATCGGCCTCGGCCTCGAGCGAGGCGTCGCCGTTGATGTTCCCCTCCGTCGGCCTCGCCACGCGGCCCGCGCGCTGCTGCAGCACGTGCGCGAGCTCGTGCCCGAGCAGCTCGCGCCCGGCCTGCGTCGAGAAGCTCATCTTCCCGGGCGCGAACTCGATGTGCTCGCCCGACGCGACCGCCTCCGCGCCGAGCGCTCCGACCCGCGCATCCTCGCGCACGCGCACCGTGCCGAAGTCCGCGCCGAACGCCGCCTCCATCTGGCGGCGCACCTCCGCCGGCAGCGGCGCGCCGCCGCTCAGCACGATCGTCTCGTCCACGTCTTGGCCGTCGAGCCCCTTCGCCTGGACGGGTGCGCCGCGCCCGGGAACGTCGCTCCAGCCGCTCGCACCGCCGCGGCCGGGCACCGCGTCGTGTGCACCTCCCGGCTCGTACCCCGCTGCTTCGCTCGCCTGCGCGCTCTCGAGTGCTCTCATGCCCCCAACACACGCGGTCCGCGCAGAAACCCTGCAACCGAGCGATCGCCGCTGCTTAGCGCGGCGTGAGCTTGAACGACGCGTCCCGGCGATAGGTGGCGTCCTCCGCCTGGCACTCCTTCAGGTGCTTGTTGCCGTCGATGAACAGCTTGAAGTTGCAGTGGCGGAGGTAGCGATCGGGGAAGTTCACCGAGCGGAAGCTCGCGTCGCTCGCGAGCCCGGGCACCGGCGTGAACGACGCGTCCTTGCTGAACAGCGCGCTGCCGTCGTTGGCGGCGAGCTTCACGCGGAAGTCCTGGTGGCGCAGGTACTGGCCGGGGAAGTTCACCGACTCGAACGACACGCTGCCGCCGCCCTCGAGGCCCGGCACCATGAGGAACGTCGTGTCGTCGCGCCACGCCGCCGGGTTGCAGTCGCGGTTGCGCTTGTTGTCGTCGATGAAGCCCTGGAAGCCGCAGTGGCGCACGAAGTGCTCCGGGAACCCCACCGGCGCCAGCGACACGCGCGTGGCGATCGCCGCCGGCTCGACGACGAAGCTCGTGTCGGCGGCGAACGTCTTCGCATCGGGCGCGCACTCCTTGTTCGTGCCGTCGCCCTTGTCGATGAACAGGTGGTGGCTGCAGTGGCGCAGCGCGTGCTCGGGGTAGTTCGACGCGCGGAACGTCGTGCCCCGGCCCGCCGCGCCCGGCGCCGGCGTGAACGAGGCGTCGTCGCGGAACAGCTTGCTGCCGTCGCTCTTCATCAGCTTGATGCGAAAGCCCTGGTGCCGCAGGTAGTGGCCCGGATAGTTCGCGGCCTCGAACGACACGGTGCCGCCGCCGGCGAGCCCGGGCACGACGCGGAACGACGCGTCCTTGCGGTCCTGGTCGTTCGCGAGCGGGGTGCTCTCGCCGAGGAAGCCGGCGTGCCGCACGACGTTCTTCGGGACGTTCACGGAGCGCAGCGTGATCCAGCGCCCGACGAGGGGATCGGCGTGGGCGGCGGAGGGTACGGAGCCGACGGCGAGGACGGCGAGACAGGACAGGAGGAGAGCTCTCATCCCCGAGGTAGAGCGGCGGCCCGTGCCGTTTGTGAGCGAGAGATCACCCGGCCGCGTCCGCGCGCACGAGATCGCGCAGGCGCTCCTTCACGGTCTGGAACCGCTTGCGCAGGCGCGCCGACGCGCGCGTCAGCCCCGCGGCGTCGAAGTCCGCGTCGGGATGGATGACGCGGACGAGGTCCAACCAGTCCAGCTCGCGCTCCACGCGCAGGATCAGCAGCATCTGGTCCTCGACCGGCAGCGTCTGGCGCAGCTCCTGGATGCGTGTGCGCTGCTCTCGCCGGACCCGCGACATGGTCGTCACGCGCACCTGCTCCGCGAGCACCGCGAGCTGCGAGTCCGGGCTCAGCACCTCGAGCCGGGCGCGCTGCTGCGCGCGGAAGCGCGACGACGCGTTCCACGCGACCGTGTACACCCACGTCCGGAACAGCGCGCGCCCCTCGAACCCGGCGAGGCCGCGCCACAGGAGCTCGCAGAACAGCGAGAACACCTCGCCGGCGTCCTGCTCGCTGCGGTGGATCGACGCGAACAGCGCGTAGATCTCGGGGCCGTACGTGCGGATCGCGTCGGTCGCCGCCTCGGCCGCGCATCCGGCGCGGAGCTGCTCGAGGAGCCTGCCGGTGAACGCCGCGTGATCGGCCGTCACCGCGGCGCGCTCCACGCGCCGGGCAGGAGCACGCGCGCGATCGCCGGCGAGGCCAGCTGCGCGTCCATCCACGCCTGCCCGCGCGCCGCGGCCTCCGCGCCGAGCTCGCCGCCGATCGCGCGCCCGCGCACCAGGCGCGCCACGGCGAGCGGCGCCTCGAGGTGATACGTCTCGAGCAGCGGCTCGGCCTCGGCGAGGAGGCGCAGCGCGTCGTCGCCGCGGCCCTCCACCGAGGCGATGCACGCGCCGAGGCCGTGGATCACGGCCTTCACCCACCCCGGGCGCTCCTTCGCGAGGCGGCGCAGCTGGCGGCGCGCCTCGGCGAGCATCGCCGACCGCTGCGCCGGCTGCTGCGCGCCGCGCAACAGCGCCGCGCTCGCGCGCACCCACGCCTTCGAGAGGCGCTGCGAGCCCGCGATGAATCCGAAGCGCGTGCGGCGCTCCGCCTCCTCGAGCTGCCGCCATGCCTCCTCGCCCTTGTCCTCGAGGAGCAGGAACTTCACCTTCCCGAACTCGAGGTACCAGCGCAGCACCTGGAAGCCGCGCGCCGGCAACCGCGCCTCGACCTCCGCGTGGCGCGCCCACGCCTCGTCGAGCCGGCCGCTGCACGACAGCGCCCACGCCTCGAGCAGCGACAGCCACAGCCACCCGTTCCTGTTGCCGCGCTGATCCATGTCGCCGATCAGCGCCGGCAGCCGGCGGAGCGCGTCGCCGGAGCGCCCCATCCAGAACAGGTTCATGATCTGCGTCAGGTACACGGTGCCGCGGATCGAGCTGTGCCCCCGGACCTGGAACGCGTGGCGCTCGACCTCGGCGAGCCGCTCGAGCGACGCGATCCAGCGCCCCTCGAGGAGATCGACGATGCCCTCGGCGAGCTCGAGCGCGTAGATCGTCTCGCCCGCGTGCGGCGCGATCACGCGGGCGCGGGCGAGGCTGCGCGCGGACCGCGCGTGCGAGCCCGCGAGTGCGGCGAGCCCGGCGTCGAGCGACAGCGCGCGCGTCGCGCGGATCGGATCGCCGGAGCGCAGCGCGAGCGCGAGGTACTGCGTCTGCAGCGCCGCGGCCATCAGCGGATCCAGCAGCGTCGTCGTCCACACCATGCCGCCGAGCGCGTCGATGCGCTGGAGCTCGCGCTCGCCGGGCGGGGCGCGGCGCCGATGCAGGCGGCCGCGCGACATCGCGTCGCGGAGGCGCCCCCACGCGATGCGCGCCACCGCGCCCGCCCGCGAGCGCGGCATCGCGAGGTCGAGCTCGTCGAGGACCGTGCCCAGGATCGCGTAGCCCTCGTCGATGCGGCCGTGGTGCAGCATCTCCTCGGCGGCGCGCCGGCGCAGGTCGGTGCGCCGCGAACCGTCGACGCGATCGAGGACCTGCGACCACCGCCGGGCCGCATCGAGCCCGCGGTCGGCGTTCGACAGCACCGCGGCGCTCGCGAGCTCGAGCGCGAGCGTGTCGGCCGGCTCCGCGAGCTGCCCGCACAGGTCGAGCGCGCGCTGGTACAGGCGCGCCGCCTCGTCGAGCGCGAGGGCCGACGTGGCGCGCTCGGCGGCGCGCACGAGGAACGCGATCGCGCGCTCGGGCTCACCGCCGTCGGCGAGGTGCGAGCCGACCTGCGCCGGATCGCTGTCGCCGCGCTCCTCGAGGGCGGCGGCGAGGCGGCGGTGCGTCGCGCGCAGCGCTCTGTCGCGCAGGTCGCGCACGACGGCCTCGCGGATCCGGTCGTGATAGACCTCGACGAGCTTGGGCGCGCCGTCGCGGAGGCGGATCAGGTGCTCGGCGCGCAGCGTGGCGAGCGCCGGGCGCAGCTCGTCGCGGGCGCCGGCGGCCGCGGCCACGACGGCGACGTCGAGCGGGCGCGCGCCGACCGCGACCACCTCGAGCACCCGGCGCGCCGCGCCCTCGAGCGGGCCGAGGCGGTGGCGCACGAGGTCGGCGAGCGCGTGGTGCCCGTCGCGCAGGCGCGCGAGCTCGTGCACGAAGAACGGGCTGCCTCCCGACTCGTGCGCGATCGCGCGGGCGCGCGCGTCGTCGCTGTCGGCGAGGAGCGCGGCGGCGAGCGCGCGGGCGTCGTCGTCGCCGAGGCCGGCGAGGTGCAGCTCGTGAACGGCGACGTCGCGCAGCGCGCCCTCGCGCAGGGTGTCGAGGTGGCGCAGGAGCGGGCTCGTCGTCGCCTCCTCCTCGCGGAACGTCGCGAGCCAGAACACCGCGGGTGCGGCGGGCGGACGCCAGAGCTCCGCGAGGAGGAGCGCGCTGTCGACGTCGCCCCACTGCAGGTCGTCGACGCACACGACGACCGGCCAGCGGTCGGCGAGGCGCGCGAACAGCTCGCGCAGCGCCGAGGTCCCGCGCGCGCGCACCTCCGCTGCATCGCCGTGGTCGTGCCGGCTCGCGCACGCCTCCTGGAAGCCGGGCACCTGGCGCAGCACCGGGAACAGCTGCTCGAGCGCGTGCGCGTCGCGCGGCATCAGCGACGCCGACACGCGCGCCGGCAGGCGCCGCAGCTTGTGCGCGAGCTCGTCGATGACCGCGTCGAGCGCCTTGTACGGCACCGACTCGCGCTCGTAGCAGCGCCCGGCGAGGACCATCGCGTCGGGGGCGCGCACGCGCAGCGCCTCGACGAACCGGCGCAGCAGCGCACTCTTGCCGATGCCCGACGGGCCGCGCGCGAGCGCGACGACGCCCTGCCCCGCCGCGCTGCGCTCGAACAGCTCCGCCAGCGTCGCGAGCTCGGCCGTTCGCCCGACGAACCGCTCGGTCCGCGCCGGCGGCCGGGGCGCGCCGCGCAGCCGCCGGAGCACGTCGTCGCCGCCCGCGCGCCGCGCCGGCTCGCGCTCGAGGAGCGCCGCGCACAGCTCGTCGAGCTCGGGCGAGATGCCCTCGGCGAGCGTGCTCGCCCGCGGCGCGCACCGCTCCGGCGCGGGCGTCTCGCCGGCGAGTGTGCTCGCCCGCGGCGCGCCCTCCGGCGCGGGCGCCTCGCCGGTGAGCAGCTCGAACAGCACCACGCCGAACGCGTACCAGTCGCTCGCCTCCGTCAGCGGCTCGCCGCGGTGCTGCTCCGGCGACATGTACAGCGGCGTGCCGGCGAGCTCGCTCGTGTGCTCGTCCTTGTCGACGGCGAGCCCGAAGTCGAGCAGCACGACGCGCCCGCCGCGCTCGACGAGGATGTTCGACGGCTTGACGTCGCGGTGCAGCTTGCCGGCCGCGTGCAGCGCCGCGAGCCCCTCGGCGAGCTGGCGCAGCACGTCGAGCAGGTCGTCCGGCCGCGCCGCGAGGTGCTCGCGCGGCGACGCGCCGTCGATGCACTCCATCGTGAAGAAGATGTCGTGGCCGTCGGCGAACAGGTCGTGCAGGCGCACGAGGTTCGGGTGCACGAGCTCTGTCAACGCACGAAACTCGCGCTTGAATCTGTACAGCCGCTCCGCGTACGGCCGGCGCAGCACCTTCAGCGCCACCCGCCCGCCGTCGACGCGGTCGATCGCCTCGAACACGACGCCGAAGCCGCCCTCGCCGAGGCGCCGCACCAGCTCGAACCGCTCGGTCCCGGCGAACTCCGTCGGCATGCCGAGCGCCACCGTCGCCGCCGCGTCGCGCAGCATGCTGTCGATGGTGGGATCGTCGTCATCCCGTGCGAGCTCGCGCGTGCGCTCCACCGACACGTGGCGATCCTAGCGCGGATCATTCACGACCGCTGGGTTGAGGCTTCTCGCTCGGCGGCGAAGCCACCTCGACGTGTGGCCTGGCGGCTGGGTCTCCGCCAGGTGTAGGGCCACAGCGAAGAACACGTGTGCGAGCGGGAAGACTCGCGGTAGGCGAATGAGGAGGTGACGTGCGCTGCGACCTCGAGCAGCCGCAGGCGCAGCGTGTCCGGCTGCGCCGTCGCAAGTCGGACGCGATCGGTCGAGACGTAGGTGACCTCGGCGGCAACCTGCGCGACGGTGGCGCGCAGCGCATGCATCAAGCGATCGACGCGGGCGCTCTGCTGTCCGGCGGTCGGTCGTCGCGATCACGGGGCGCAAGAAGCGAGCCGAACCTTGCCGACGAGCGCTCGTCGGGACTGCCCTTGTGTTGAATCGATGTATGCGCAAATCAAGATGCGCGAGGGTGGCGAAGGGCAGATGTCGATCGACGAGACGCTCGCGCTCGGGATGCAGAGCTTCGCGACCTGCGCCGCGAAGGCGATCAACAAGGCGCTCGAGCGCGCGGGCAAGGTCTTCGCGCACCGCTACCACGCGACCGCGGTCACCTCCCCGCGCCAGACGCGCAACGCGCTCGCCTACATCCTCTGCAACTGGCGCCACCACGGCGAGGCCCGCGGCACGCGCGTGCACCTCGACCGGTTCTCCTCGGCGATCTCGTTCGACCGCTGGTCCACCGGCGGCTACCGGCTCCCCGACAAGCACGATCCACTTCCCGTCCGCCCCGCCGAGACCTGGCTCCTGCGGATCGGCTGGTCCCTCCACCACCCACCCATCAGTCCCTTCGAAGTCCCCGGCGGCCTCGTAGGCTCGACCGAGCTGGTTAGCGCCGCGGCGGCACGGCCTCCTCCTCGATGATGCGGATCGCGTCCCGGCTTGCCGCGAGGGTGGCCGGACGGGGGGCGGGGCCGTCCGCGTCCGCCATTGGCACGGTGACAACAGCCACGGCGGCGCGAGCGGTCGGTTGACCTGGCCAGCGCAGCTGCCACCGGCAAGTCCAGCATGCGCAGCGACGCGCGGTTGCGCGGCCTTACGGCAAGGGAGATCGCAGATCGCCGGTGGTGTGCGTCTTGCTCCGGGGGCGCGGCGTGATGTCCACGCTGTCCCGCCTCGCCCTGACCACTGCTGTCCTCACCGGGTCCGTGACCGCCGCCCAGGCCGACGACACCTGCGAGCGCGCCCGCGTCATGGTCATCCTCGACAAGTCGAGCTCGATGGTCACCGGCAGCATCGGCAACCAGACCAAGTGGGACGTCGCGAAGCTCGGCCTCGGCGAGGTGCTCGCCACGTACGAGGACCGCGCCGAGTTCGGCCTGATGACGTATCCGCGGCCCAACCAGTGCGGGCCGGGCGGCCTCGACGTCGCCCCCGCGATGCACAACCGCCAGGCGATCCTCGGCGCCCTCGTCGCGCCGCCGCCGACCGCCGGCAACTGGACGCCGATGGCGCAGACGCTCGACGCCGCCACCAACGAGGCGTCGCTCGCGCAGGGCGGCAACGCCGCGCGCCACGTCATCCTCATCACCGACGGCTGGCAGTACTGCGTCCCCTACAACCCGGCGACGCGCTACGACGGCACCGACGCCGTCGGCCGCCTCGCAGCGATGGGCATCACGACGTGGATCGTCGGCTTCGGCGCCGAGGTCGACGCCGCGGCGCTCAACCAGATGGCCGTCGCCTCCGGGACCGCGAAGGCCGGCTGCGATGCGCAGAGCCAGGACCCGGGCGCCCCCAACAACTGCTACTACCAGGTCGACAACGCCGCCGGCCTCGTCACCGCCCTCACCACCATCGCGGGCGCCGTCGTGCAGGACGAAGCCTGCGACGGCATCGACAACGACTGCGACGGCCAGATCGACGAGGGCCTCACGCGCGACTGCTCGAACGCGTGCGGCGCCGGCACCGAGACGTGCACCGCCGGCACGTGGCACGGCTGCACCGCCCCGGCCGGCCGCCCCGAGGTCTGCGACGGCGAGGACAACGACTGCGACGGCACGATCGACGACGGCAACGTCTGCGACGACGGCAACAACGGCAACCCCAACAACGGCGACACGAACGGCAGCCGCGCCGGTTGCGCCTGCTCCAGCAACGGCGCCCCCGACGCGAGCATGCTCGCCCTCCTCGCCGCGGTCGGCGCCGTCGTCCTGCGCCGCCGCCGCCGCGCCTGATGCACCTGCTCCAGCAACGGCGCCCCCGCGGTCGCCGCCGTCATCCTGCGCCGCCGCTGATGCGCGGGCCGTGATCCCGACGATCGACATCGCGCCGCTCCACGCCGGCGACCCCGATGATGTCGTCGCGCGGGCCATCGGAGCGGCGTGTCGCGCGTCGGGGTTCTTCACCATCGTCGGCCACGGGATCCCCGAAGCGCTCGGCGACGACCTGCTGCGCGCGTCGCGTGCGTTCTTCGCCCTGCCCGAGCCCGTCAAGTCCGCGATCGCCATGGCGCGCGGTGGGCGCGCGTGGCGCGGCTACTTCCCCGTCGGCGGCGAGCTGACCTCCGGCGTGCCCGACGTCAAGGAAGGGCTGTACTTCGGCCGCGAGCTCCCCGCCGACGACGCGCGCGTCCGCGCCGGCCTCCCCCTCCACGGCGCGAACCTGTTCCCCGACGAGGTCCCCGAGCTGCGCGGCCTCGTGCACGCGTGGATGGCCGCCGCCACCGACGTCGCGCGCCTCGTGATGGCGGCGATCGCGCGCAGCCTCGCGCTCCCGTCCGGCTACTTCGCGACGACGTGGATGCAGGACCCGACGGTCCTGTTTCGCATCTTCCACTACCCGCCCGCGGCGAGCGACGACCGCTGGGGCGTCGGCGAGCACACCGACTACGGCGTGCTCACCCTCCTGCTCCAGGACGACGCCGGCGGCCTCGAGGTCCAGTCGCGCGGCACCTGGCTCTCCGTGCCGCCGCGCCGCGACGCCCTCGTCTGCAACATCGGCGACATGCTCGACCGCATGACCGGCGGCCTCTACCGCTCCACCCCGCACCGCGTGCGCAACCTCTCCGGCCGCGACCGCTACTCGTTCCCGCTCTTCTTCGACCCGTCCTGGGACGCCCGGATCGCGCCGCTCCCCGGCACGCCGCTCCCCACCGACGACGCGCTCGCCCGCTGGGACCGCACCAACATCCACGCCTTCGACGGCACCTGGGGCGAGTACCTCGTCGGCAAGGTCGCCCGCGTCTTCCCGGACCTGTTCCGCTCGCTGTGACGCGCGGGGCCGACCGTCACCCGTGGCGGAACACGGTGCCGTAGCACTCGACGATCGACGGATTCAGGCGGATCTCGTGATCCGTCTCGGTGCACCGGATCCACAGGCGCCACCCGGCGCTGCGCGCGGCGACCGCACGGTGCAGCGACAGGCCGTCGAATCCGACGATCGACGACGCCGGCTGCGCCTCGCACGGCGGATCGAGCGCGCGCACCTGCCGGTCCAGCTCGTCGAAGTTCGGGATCAGCTCGGGCATGCGCAGCGCCACGGGCGCCGTCGCGAACTGCGTCGCGCAGTGCGTGGACGACTGGTACGCGAGGTACGTCGGCGGCGCCGCACCGTCGAGGCGCGCGCGCATGTCGTGGAGGAGCCGGTGCCCGAGCGCCTGCACGCGCTCGTCGCGCACGGCGATGCTCCCGTCGACGTGCCAGTGCCGGCTGTCGACCGGCACGTCGCCCTGCTCGAACCACTGGATCTTCGAGTCGATGTAGACGAACCGCTTGTCGCGCCGGAGGTGCTTCGTCATCTCCTCGAGCACCCGCCGCGTCAGCGGCCCGGCCTCCGCGATCGCCTCGTCGATGTGGCACCAGCAGAACGTCACGCCGTCGGCCATGATCTCGTCCTGCGCCGGCACGGGCAGGATCGCGCGCACGTCGTAGCGATTCGGGAACGTCGCCTCGAAGTCCGCGATGCTGCGCACCCCTGCGGCCGCATATGCCTCGAGCGTCGTCGGGCGCATCTCCTCGACGACCACCGCCGGCGCAACCTGCACCGCCTGCGGCCGCGGCTTCGTCGAGCCGTGATATGCGCCCTCGCCGGTGAACGCCGCGATCTTCTGGTCGGGGATCGAGCGTGGGCGTTTGACGATCGCGTCGTTCATGTGAAGTGAAACATCGTCTGGAAGTATTGCAGCTTCGCACGCGGGTCCTGCGCCAGGCGCATCACCTCCGGCACGCGCTCCAGGAGGTGAAGCTCCGACGGCCGCGCCGGCGTCGTGCCCTCGTACCGCTCGGGCAGGCCGAACGATCGGTTGTACGCGAGGTTCGAGATGCACCGCCCCTGGTCGTCGTGGATCGCCGGCAGCGGCGCCCAGTCGTGCTCGAGGAAGAAGCTCTCCGCGCCCCACCGCAGCTCGAAGCCGAGCCGCTCCATCCGCACGAGCCACGGCGGGTCGCCGATCTGCCAGAACCCGCGCCCGCACAAGAGGTACTGCGAGTGCTCGATCGGGTTCCCGCGCGCCACCATCCGATCGCGCGCGTACTTCGCGAGCAGCGCATCGAGGAAGAAGCGCGACAGCCGCTTCCCGCGGTGCTCCTTCGCCACCACGAAGTTCGCGATGTGGTGGAACGCCGGCGGCTTGAACTGGATCGGCCTCGGAAACGCGAACTGCGCGAACCACTTCTGCTCGGGGTTCGTGCCCGCCGGCTGATCGAAGTCGACCGTCTCCTCGATCGTCGAGTGCCGGATGTTGTTGTAGCGCCCGGTGAAGAAGAAGATCGTGCCCTTGCGCCGCGCCACCAGGATCGTGGCGACCATCTCGCTCGTCGTGCGATCCACCGCGCGCGACAGCACGAACCGGTGCCCCTCCGTCCCCCACAGGTGCGCCACGCCGTGCGGCGAGATGATGTCCGTCTGCACGCGCTCGACGATCCGCGCCGGCAGGTGCCCACCGTGCTCGTCCTTCGCATCCTCGAGCGACCGCGTCAGCAGCGACGACACGCCGCGCGCGATCTCCGGAACCTCGCTCCGCACGATCCCCATCTCCATCCCCTCCGCCTCGAACCTCACGAACGGCGGCGCCGACGGGTTCTGCGACTCCGCGTAGTGGATGTACGCGCCCCGCAGCACCTCCGTCGGCACGAACCGGTCATCGCCCTCTAGGTTGATGACCCGCGGGGTCGGCTGGGTCGCGCGCGCCGCATCCATGGACGCACGAGCGTATCAGCTCGGTGGCTCGTTGGTGTACCAACGAAGTGTCGATGGGCAGAGCGCGCGGTACGCTCGCCGCGATGGAGGTCGTCCACAGCCTCGTCCCCGCGCGCATGGACCGCCTCCCGTGGAGCGGGTTTCACTGGCGCGTCGTGATCGCGCTCGGCGTCACGTGGGTGCTCGAGGGCGTCGAGATCGGCCTGGCGAGCGCGATCGGTGGGATCCTCAGCAACCCCGCCCACCGCGACGAGACGCTGCACCTCGACGCCGCGATGATCGGCTACGCCGGCGCGATCTACCTCCTCGGCGAGGTCGTCGGCGCGCTGTACTTCGGGCGCAAGGCCGACCTGCTCGGGCGCCGCCGGCTGTTCATCGTCACGCTCGCGCTCTACCTGATCGCGAACGGGCTCACCGCGCTGTCGTTCCATCCGTCGTTCTTCCTGATCACGCGGTTCTTCGCCGGGATGGGCATCGGCGGCGAGTACGCCGCGATCCACAGCGCGATCGACGAGCTCACACCGGCCAGGTACCGCGGGCGCGTCGACATCGCGATCGCGGGGACCTACTGGGGCGGCGCGATGCTCGCCGCCGGCGTGCAGTACATCCTGCTCGACACCGCGATCATCCCCGCGAACTGGGGCTGGCGCGGCGCGCTGCTGCTCGGCCCGATCATCGGGTTCGCGATCTGGCCGCTGCGCAAGTACATCCCCGAGAGCCCGCGCTGGCAGCTCGCGCACGGCCGCGCCGCCGAGGCCGAGGCCACCGTCGACGCGATCGAGGCGCAGCTCCGCGCGAAGGGCATCGAGCTCGCACCGGTCGACCCCGCGCACGCGATCGCGATCCGGCCGCAGGCGCCGGTGAGCGCGTTCGTCGTCGGCAAGCTCCTCGCGCAGAAGTACCTGCGCCGCTTCGTGCTCGGGCTGACGCTGATGATCACGCAGTCGTTCCTGTACAACGCGATCTTCTTCACCTACGTGCTCATCCTCGAGCACATCTACGGCGTCCCGTCGGGCAGCACGGCTTACTACTTCTTCCCGTTCGCCGCCGGGAACCTGATCGGGCCGCTCGTCCTCGGCCGCTGGTTCGACACGATCGGGCGCCGCAGGATGATCGCGCTCACCTACTGCTCGTCGGCGCTGCTGCTCGGACTGTCGGCCTACCTGTTCCAGGCGGGCGTGCTGACCGCCCAGACGCAGACGATCCTGTGGTGCGTGATCTTCTTCATCGCCTCCGCGGCCGCGTCGTCCGCGTACCTCACGGTCAGCGAGATCTTCCCGGTCGAGATGCGCGCCCAGTCGATCTCGCTGATCTTCGCGATCGCGCAGGGCTTCGGCGCGCTCGGCGCGGCGCTGTTCGGATCGATCGTGGCGTCGGCGACGCACGAGGAGATGATCGGCGGCAAGGTCACGCTCGTCCTCGACGACGTCGGCCCGCTCGCGCTCGGCTACGCCGGCGCCGCTCTGCTGATGTTCGTGGGCGGCGTCGTCGCGTGGCGGCTCGGCGTCGACGCGGAGCAGCGCTCCCTCGAGGACATCGCCGCGCCGCTCGGCGCGACCGAGACACCGCACGTGACCCCGGTCGAGGCCGCGACCGGCCCGCACCCACCCTGACCGACGCGGCAGCCGGCGCACCGCCGCGCGCTGTTCGACAGCGTCTTCGCCGACGCGGGCATCGTCGCGAGCCTGTCGACCGACGACCTCCGCGCGCTCCTGACCTGAGTGCGGGAGCGCGTCGATCGCCGGCGCGAATCCGCCCAACGGGCGCCGCACCGCGTTTCCGCTATCGTGCACCCATGGCGCTCAAGGACGTTCTCCCCGGCAGGCTCGGCTTCGGTGCCGCACCGCTCGGCAACATGTTTCGCGACATCCCCGATGCCGAGGCGCTCGCGACGGTGCAGGCGGCGTGGGACGACGGGATCCGCTACTTCGACAACGCTCCGTTCTACGGTGCCGGCCTCGCCGAGCTGCGCATGGGCCAGGCCCTCGAGGGCCGCGAGCGCCGCGACTACGTGATCAGCACGAAGGTCGGCCGCATCGTCCTCGACGAGGTCGACACCACCGCACGCGACAACGGCGAGAAGGGCGAGGTGTTCAAGCACGGCCGCCCCAACAAGGTCATCAACGACTACTCGGCCGACGCGACGCTGCGCTCGATCGAGGACAGCCTCGTGCGCCTGCGCACCTCCCACATCGAGGTCGTCTGGGTGCACGACGTCGCACAGGACTTCTACGGCGACGAGTGGCTCGCCGTGTTCGAGACCGCGCGCAAGGGCGCGTTCCAGGCCCTCGACAAGCTGCGCGACGAGGGCGTCATCAAGGCGTGGGGCCTCGGGGTCAACCGCGTCGAGCCGATCGAGCTCCTGCTCGCGCTCGAGGGGCCGCGGCCCGACGGCTTCTTGCTCGCGGGCCGCTACACCCTGCTCGATCACACGCGCGCCCTGCAGCGCGTGATGCCCACCGTGGCCGAGCGCGGGCTCGGCATCGTCGTCGGCGGCCCCTACAGCTCGGGAGTCCTCGTCGGCGGCCCCAACTTCGAGTACGCGCCGGCCAGGCCGGAGATGCTCGCGCGCGTCGCCCGGATCAAGGAGATCGCGGACCGCCACGGCGTCGGCATGAAGTCGGCGGGCCTGCAGTTCTGCCTCGCCCACCCCGCCGTCGCCGCCGTCATCCCGGGCGCGAGCCAGCCGCGCCGCATCGCGGAAGATCGCGCCGCGTTCGCGGCCGCCGTGCCTCCGGACTTCTGGCGCGAGCTCCGCAGCGCGGGCCTCGTCGACCCGGCCGCACCCCTGCCGGTGTGACCGTCACGAGGCCGCGGCGTCGAGGACGGCGAGGCTCGCCGCGAGCGAGGTCGCCGCGAACAGCGGCGTGCGCAGGCCGTGGGCGCGCTCGCCGAGCACGCGCAGGTAGCGGCGCGTGACGCCGAGCCCGATGCGCTCGCCGCGGCGCGCGCAGTTGCCGACGAGGAGGCGCCGGTACATCGCCACGCGCTCGGCATCGCTCGGGCCGCGCACCGGCTGGCCGGCGAGCGCCGCGCGCGCCTCGCGGAAGATCCACGGATGCGCGATCGCCGCGCGCCCGACCATCGCGCCGGCACACCCCGTCTCGCCGAGGGCCCGCACGACGTCGTGCGCCGATCGCACGTCGCCGTTGACGATCACCGGGATGCTCACCGCGTCGCGCGCGCGGCGTGCCCAGCTCCAGTCCGCCGCGCCGGCGTGCCCCGCCTGCGCGGTCCGGCAGTGGATCGCGAGTGCGGCGACACCCGCGTCCTCGAGGCGCCGCGCCAGATCCACGATCGGCATGTGCGACTCCGGGCCCCACCCGATCCGCGTCTTCACCGTCACCGGCAGCTCGACGGCGTCCACCACGCGCCGCGCCATCGCCACCATCGCCACCGGATCGCGCAACCAGCCGGCGCCCGCGCCGCGCGCCGCGATCTTCGGGATCCAGCATCCGCAGTTGAGATCGAGGAAGCTCGGGCCGGACGCCGCGGCGATGCGCGCCGCGCGCAGGAGCAGCTCCGGATCGGCGCCGTAGATCTGGATCGCCGTCGGGCGGTCGTCGCTCGCGAGCCCCGCGCGCCGCCGCGCGAGCTCGGAGTCCGCGATGATCTGCTCGGCGCCGACGAGCTCGGTCACGCACAGCGACGCGCCGACCTCGCGCGCCGCCCGGCGGAACACCGCATCGGTCACGTCCTCCATCGGCGCGAGGACGACCGGATCGCGTGCGAGCAGCGCGGCGATCATCACCCGCGTTGTAGCCGATCCTCGAGCGCGCACGCACATCGCGGGCCGGTTCGCGCGCTCCCGCGAGCGGAACGTGGCGCGACACCGCAGCGTGCGCCGGAATGTCGCTTGCAGTCGTGGCCGCGATGCCCGATCAGCCAGATGCGACCGCGAGCACCAGCGAGAGCGAGAACCCCGCCATCCCGTCGCCGACGCCCAAGCGCGTCGCGCCGAGGACGAACAAGGACTGGTGGCCGGATCAGATCGACCTCTCGATCCTGCATCACCGCTGTCCGCTCTCGAGTCCGATGGGAGCGACCTTCGACTACGCACGAGAGTTCGAGACGATCGATCTCGATGCCCTCGAGCGCGACGTCACGCAGGTGATGACCGCCTCGCAGGACTGGTGGCCCGCCGACTACGGCCACTACGGACCGCTGTTCATCCGGATGACGTGGCACGCCGCCGGCACGTACCGCATCGCCGACGGTCGCGGCGGCGGCGGCGAGGGTGCGCAGCGTTATGCACCACTCAACAGCTGGCCCGACAATGCCAACCTCGACAAGGCGCGCAGGCTGCTCTGGCCGATCAAGAAGAAGTACGGAAAGAAGCTCTCCTGGGCCGATCTCATCATCTTCGCCGGGAACGTCGCGATGGAGTCGATGGGCTTCCGGACGTTCGGCTTCGGCTTCGGCCGCCCCGATCTGTGGGAGCCCGACGAGATCTTCTGGGGGCCCGAGGACACGTGGCTCGGGGACGAGCGGCACGGCGGCAGTGCGTCGGGCGACCTGCGCGGGCCGTTCGGCGCCGATCACATGGGCCTCATCTACGTCAATCCCGAGGGACCCGGTGGCGTCCCCGATCCGGCCGCCGCCGCGAGGATGATCCGGCAGACCTTCGGCCGCATGGCGATGAACGACGAGGAGACCGTGGCGCTCATCGTCGGAGGCCACACGTTCGGCAAGACCCACGGCGCCGCCTCCGCGAAGCGCTACGTCGGACCGGAGCCCGAGGGGGCACCGCTCGAGGCCCAGGGCCTGGGCTGGAAGAACAGCTATCGCAGCGGCAAGGGCGACGACGCCATCACGAGCGGGCTCGAGGGCGCGTGGACCACCAACCCGGTGAAGTGGGACCACAACTTCCTGCAGAACCTCTACGGCCACGAGTGGGAGCGGACGAACAGCCCCGCCGGCGCGCATCAGTGGACGCCGAAGGCGGACGGCGCGAGCGTGCCGACCGTGCCGAATGCCCACGATCCGTCGCAGCGACAACCCGTCATGATGCTGACGACGGATGTCGCCCTGAAGGTCGATCCGAGCTACGCGGCGATCACGAAGCGCTTCCTCGACAACCCGGAGGACCTCGAGGACGCCTTCGCCAGGGCCTGGTACAAATTGCTACACCGCGACATGGGGCCGATCTCGCGGTATCTGGGCCGGTGGGTGGCGCCGCCGCAGATCTGGCAGGACCCGGTGCCCGACGTCGCTCATCCGCTGATCGACGACAAGGACGTCGCGGCGCTGAAGGGCAAGCTCCTCGCCGCGGGGCTGTCGGTCGCGCGCCTCGTCCACACCGCGTGGTCGGCGGCGGCGAGCTACCGCCGCACCGACAAGCGCGGCGGCGCCAACGGAGCGCGGCTCCGCCTCGCACCGCAGAAGGACTGGGACGTGAACGATCCGTCGCAGCTGGCGAAGGCGCTCCCGGCACTCGAGCGCGTGCGGAGCGAGTTCAACCGCGCCCAGAAGGGCGGCAAGCAGGTCTCCCTCGCCGACGTCCTCGTGCTGGGCGGCTGTGCCGCCGTCGAGCAGGCCGCGAAGCGCGCGGGCTTCGACGTGACGGTGCCGTTCGCCCCCGGCCGCACCGACGCCGCGCAGGACCAGACCGACGTCGAGTCGTTCGCCGTGCTCGAGCCGACGTTCGACGGCTTTCGCAACTACCTCAGGGTCAAGGAGGCGCGATCGCCGGAGACGCTGCTCGTCGAGCGCGCCTACATGCTCGACCTCACGGGTCCGGAGATGACCGTCCTCGTCGGCGGGCTGCGCGTGCTCGAGGCCAACTCCGGCGGCTCGAGGCACGGCGTGTTCACGACGCGCCCCGGCGTGTTGACCTGCGACTTCTTCGTCAACCTCCTCGACATGGGCACCGAGTGGACGCGCTCCGCCGCCGATGCGAGCGTCTACGAGGGCCGCGATCGCGCCACCGGTAAGGCGAAGTGGACCGCCACCGCCGTCGACCTGATCTTCGGGTCGAACTCCCAGCTGCGCGGCCTCGCGGAGGTCTACGCGTGCGACGACGCGGGCGAGAAGCTCGTGCGCGACTTCGTCGCGGCATGGAGCAAGGTGATGAACAACGATCGCTTCGACCTCCGTCGGTCCTAGCCGTCTGTCAGCGAAGTTGCCGGAACACGAGCGCGACCGTCGTCCTCGAGTCCTTGGGCGACGAGAACCTCGCCATGCCGCCCTCCATCGGATCCATCGTCACGATCCTGGGAAGGTCCTTCGAGGGCCGACCTCCGGATGCCCCCGCACGCCGGATCTCGGCCTGACCGACCCGGAACATCTCCCGGCGGGCGCCGTGACCGGTAGCCACCAGCGCGATGTAGACGCCATTCGACGCATACGAGTCATCGGAGCCATAGAAAGCGGGGTGAAGCGCGGGATTCGAGCCCGGCCCGGCGATCCACAGCTCATATTGAGTCCCGAGCAGAGAATTCCCTTCGGCGGTGTGCCGAAATGCAGTCCCGGCGACGATGTATCCGTAGCGGCGAGCGAGTGGGCTCGCACTCATTCCCCACGGCTCGTACCCTGCGTCTCCGGTGGCGGTCGTCGCATTCGCGGCCTCGTCGCGCTCGACGATCACCAGCTGAAAGCTGCGCTTGGGATGCGCCGACACCCAGTCGGCGCACTGCTTGTAGACGGTCGTCGGATTTCCCACATTGCTCCTTGCATCAAGATGTTAGAGACCAAGACTGCCGGACGGCAGCAGGCGAAACACGAAGTCTCGGAGCGCGAGTGAGCGCTACCGGAACTGACCTCGTGTGAGTGAACGGCGTGAGATCGAGACTCTAGCGGTTGACGTGAATCGCGAGGGCCGCCTCGCACGTGAGCCTGCTCTCGAACAGGTCGCACGGATGGTTCACGTACGAGGTGTACGGTTGACGCCACGTCGTCCCCGCCTTGCCCCCGCACAGCTCGGCGATCTCGCGCGCCCCCTGACACCGGCCGGCGCGCCGCGTCTCGACGTCGAGGTCGCACGGCCCGGGCGGGTTGACGAAGCAGTGGTCTGCGCTCGGGTCGGCGCACAGGCGGTGCGCGAGCATCGCGGCGCCGTGGTTCCACAGGCTGCTGTAGCAGGCGTACTGGTCACCTGACAGCATCAGCCTCTCGCCCAGCTTCTCGGGCGGATCGCCCGCGTCGCGGAAGATCGATCCGTAGAACGAGCCCTCGCGGTACGTGAACACCGCGGCCTCCGTCGCGGGATACGACGCCGCGGGGTCGGGTCGGCCGTCGAGCTGGATATCGGTCTCCGGCGCGAGCGCCTGCCCGTCGCTGCCGGCGGCGAGCATCACGCTGTAGTAACCGGTGCCGGTGGGGCCGTTGCTCGGGCACCGGAACTTCACGTGCCCCTCGCCCTGCGCGAGGAGGCCGCCGCTGTAGAACGGGAGCGCCGGCATCGTCGTCGGTCCCGCCGCCGGGGACGGATCGTCGCAGCCGTAGATGCCGCCGCACACGCGGATGCGCGCCGCGCGAGGATGCCGGAGCGTCACGCTCGAGCCCGCGGTGCACTGGCCGACGTGGCGAGGTTCCCAGTCGCAGTTGCGGCGCGCGGCATCACTCCACGTGCAGCTCGAACAGGCCTGGAAGCTGACGATCGGAGTCCCGTGCTGCTCGCGGAAGCTGGTCTGGACCGGGACCTTCGGCTGCAGCGCGATCCCGTCGCCGCGCATCGAGAACACCACGCTCGATCCGATCGCGTTGACGCGCGCGAGCACGCAGGACGAGACGCGCTCGAGGCAGTCATCCGTCGGGGCCTCGTCGCGCCACATCCGGGGCTCGCCCCGACGCGGCCCGGCGCCGTAGCGGCCGCCGCACAGGCCGAGCTCCCCCCGGAAGCCCTGCGGGAACCGACCTCGCACCGCCTGGTATGCCTTCGCGGCGTCCCCCGACAGCTGCGTCGCCGCGGGCAGCTCGACGGCGTCGCACGGATCCAGCGCGCACGAGGCGATGTACTTCATGAGGTCGTCGGCGTACGGCTCGGCGAGCAGCGGCTGCCACTTCTCCGACGAGAACAGGTCCTTCGACAGCGGCACCTCCGCGAGCGCCCTGAGGAGCGGCCGGTTCTGGGCGAGCGCGCCCGCGGTGAGCCCGTTCTTGGGCATGTCGTTGTGGGGCTGCGCCGGTGGCGTGCACGTCGGCGGCTCCGCCCGCAGCGTCGACCCGACGAATCCCGGGCACGTCCCCGGTTGCGGAGGCTGCGGCGGCGGCCCCGGCGGGCACCCGGCGCCGAGCGCCGCCCCGACGAGCACGATCCACCACAGCCGCGGACGAGGACGACCCTTCACTGCCTGGACCACGTCACACCTTCCTGAGGAGCGCATGCGCCGCACGCTCATCGCAAGCGCCGTACCTTCGCTCCGTCGCTGATAACCACGCATGTTCGCATCCGGACGGCCGCGCCGCGCGCGGTTGCGCTGTTGCACCGGGTGTTGCGGTGTTGCGCTCAGTTCGCGAGGCGCCGCATCTCCGCGAGGATCGGGATGGGCGCGCTCGCCGTCCCCCAGCTCGCGACCACGATGCCGGCGAGCCGGCGCGCCTCCGCGCGATCACCCGCCGCGGCGGCGGCCTGCGCCGCGCGGACCGTGACCATGCTGGCGCCGTTCGCGCTCGGATCGCCGGTGCGGGCCACGATGCGCGCGACCACGTCGGGCTCGCCGGCCGCCGCGAACGCGGTCACCATGGCCTCCGCCATCACCGCGACCGGGGCGCTCGCGTCGCGCAGGAGCGGCCGCCACGCATCGGCGGCGCCGGCGAGCTCGCCCGCCGCGAACCGGCGCGCACCCTCGGTGAAAGCGCGCGCCTGCGCCGCGAGCGGCCCGGTCAGCGCGGGCAAGAGCGCCGGGATGCGCGCGAAGCACCGGCGCGACACCTCCGGCGACGCGTACGCGCAGATCGCCGGCAACCACGTCGGCGTCTCGACGTACGCGGGATCGATCGCGGGCGGGACCGGATCGACGAGCGCGGCGACCACGGCATCCGCGACCTCGTGCGCGCGCCCGAGGATCTGCGCGAGCTCGACGGCGTGCCACGCGAGCTGCAGCCGCTGCGTGCGCACCCAGCCCGCGTCGTCGGGGTGCGGGCGCATCGCACCCAGCGCACGCGCGAGGGCCGCGTCGAAGCGCGCCGCCCGCGCATCGACGCGCGCGAGCAGGCGATCCGCCCCGACCGCATGCACCGGAGACGCGCTCTCCTTCAGGCGGACCGCGATGCCCTGCACGTCGCTCGGGCGCGCCGCGCGCAACAGCTCGTCGGCGTAGGCGTCGGCGATCGTCGTGTTGAACGGCGCCAGGCGATACGCCCGCTGCGCGTAGGCGAGCGCGGTCGTCGCCGGTGCGTACGCGGCGCCGAGCGTCCACGCGTACGGGTGCCACGGCTGCCACGCCTGCCACGTCCGCGCGGTGCCGGCGGCCGACGCCGTGTCGAGCGCCAGCGTCATGAGCTGGTCCCACGGCGCGCACCACTCGCCCGTCGGGTTCTTCGGCTCGTCGCGCACGGCGCGCCGCGCCCAGTCCGCCGCGCGCTGCGGATCCGCCTTCTGCCACAGGCACGACAGCGCCGACGCCAGCGCCGACCGCCCCCAGCGCGACGTCTCGCGCGCGTAGTCGCCCTCGAGGCGCGCGATCGCAGCCGGATCGTCGCGGCGGCTCACCATGTGTGCGACGCGCGCGTGCGTCGCCGCGCCGCCGCTCGTCGGCGCGGGCTCTACCGAGACGATTGCGGGCAGCGTCCGCCCCAGCGTGTACGCGCACTCGTAGCGCGCGAACTGCATGCGCTCCGCCGAGCCCGCGTGGCGAGCGGTGAACCCCGCGCACTCGTCGCCGAGCCGCCCGGCGTTGTGCACGATCGCGAGCGTCAGGTCGAGCAGGTCGAGCATCGTCGCGGTGTCGGCGGCCTGCGTGTGATCGGCGACGATCGGATCGGGCTCGGCCGCGGCGGGGAGCGCGCCGTCGTCGATCATCGGCTGCATCGCGGCGCGCACGGCGTCGTACAGCGCGGCGCCCTCGCCGTGGTGGCGCGCGAGCTCGCGGTCGTCCGCGCCGCGCAGGACGAGCTCGACGCGGAAGCCCGTCGCGGTGAGCCCGGCGCGACCGTCGACGAACGCGTCCTGCCGGCGTGCGGCCTCGAGGGAGCGGGCGCGCGCATCGCTCGCGGCGTAGGGATCGTCCACCATCGCGTCGGTGGGCTCGCCCGGCAGGCCGAGCAGCTCCGCCGGGACGCGCGTGCGCTCCGAGCGGCCGCCGAGGAGCACGCGCGCGCGCTCGCACACCAGCGCCGCGGCGGCGGCGCCGACCCAGCCGTCGCGCGCGACGTCGTCGACCGCGAGGATCGGACAGGCGAGGACCGCGCTCGGCGCCGCGAGCGGCGACGGCGCACGCGCCGCGGACGTCGCCAGCAGGCGCACGGCGACGACCCCGGCCGCGACGGCGACGGCGCCCGCGATCCACCACCACGCGCGGCGCACCGCCGGCTCGGCGGCCACCTGCCCCGCCGCGGTCGGCGCCGGCGTCTCCGCCGTCGCGAGCTCGGTCGCCGGCCCACCCGGCGGCGGCGCCGCGACCGGGCTCGGCGGAGGCTCCGGCTCGATCGCCTCGGGCAACCAGGGCGGCACCGCGACGGCGAGCGCCGCGGCGAGCGCGCGGACCGCCGCGATCGCACTCGTGAAGCGATGCTCGGCGCGCGGGGCGGTGGCGCGCGCGAACCACGCATCGAACGCCGCGGGCAGCTCGACGCCGGCGCCGCGCCCGCGCACGCCGGCCGGCTCGCGCGCTCCCTGCACCGCGAGCAGCCCGAACGCGATCGGATCCTGCGTCCGCGCCTCGGACCAGTAGGCGCACCCGACGAGGAGCGTGTACGCGATGAGGCCGAGCGCGTGGACGTCGGTGCCGGCGCCGATGCCGCGCCCGCGCAGCTGCTCCGGGGCCATGTACTCGGGCGTGCCGGCGACGGTCGTCGTGTCGCCGCCCGCGGCCAGCACCTTCGCGATCCCCAGGTCGAGGACCTTCACGCGCGCGGGCTCGCCGTCGCGCTCCTGGAGGAACAGGTTCGTCGGCTTGAGATCGCGATGGACGATCCCGTGCGCGTGCATGCGCGCGAGCGCGAGGGCGAGCTGGCCGAGGTGCGCGACGACCTCGTCGGCGGGCCGCCGGCCGAGGCGCGCGAGGCGCTGCCCGAGGTCCTCGCCGGCGAGCAGCTCCATCACGATGAACAGGCGGTCGCTGTCGGGATCGACGCCGGTGTCGAGGACCTCGACGAGGAACGGGCTGTCGACGCGGCCGGCGATGCGCGCCTCGAGGTCGAAGCGCGCGCGCCCCTCGCCGCGGTCGGTCGCGTGGGCGTACATGAGCTTCAGCGCGCGCGCGCGATCGAGCTGGGCGTCGACGACCTCGTACACCTCGCCCATGCCGCCGCGGCCCAGGAGTCGGACGATGCGATAGCGCGCGCCGACGAGCGCCCCCGGCTTCATCGACGGAACGACTCGGGATCGATGCCGTAGCGCTTGAGCCAGCGGTGGATCTGCATGCGCGCCTTGTCCATCTTGCGGGCGACCTCGGCGACGTTGCCGCGGTGGAGGCGCAGGAGCTCGACGAGCTCGGCGTGGAGCGGGTCATCCGCCGCCGGAGCCTGCGGCGCCGTCGGGGTCGCGTGCAGCGCCGGCAGGTGGCGCAGCTCGATCGCGGTGCCCGACGCGCACCGCACCAGCGCCTGATCGATCGCGAGGACGAGCTCGCGGATGTTCGCCGGCCACGAGCTCGCGAGGAGCGCGCGCAGCGCCGCGGTATGGATCGTCACCGCGCCCGCGCGGGCCGCGTGGCGCTCGCGCAGGACCTCCGCGATCAGGAGGCCGAGGTCCTCGCTGCGGTCGCGGAGCGGCGTCAGGCGGACGCGATATCCGCTCAGGCGCGCGAGCAGGTCGGCGCGGAACAGGTGCCGCCCGGCGAGCTCGTCGAGCGGCTGGTGCGTCGCCGCGATCACGCGCAGGTCGACGGGGACCGGGCGCGTCCCGGCGATCGGCTGGACCTCGCGCTCCTGGAGCACGCGCAATAGCGCGGCCTGGTCGCCGAGCGGCAGGTCGGCGATCTCGTCGAGGAACAGCGTGCCGCGGTCGGCGGAGCGCACGAGCCCGGCGTGCTCCGCCACCGCGCCCGGGAACGCGCCGCGCTTCCACCCGAACAGCTCGGCGGCGACGCGCTCGCGCGGCAGCGCGCCGCAGTTCACGCCGACGAACGCCCCCGCGCGCTCCGATAATGTGTGCGCGGCGCGCGCGATCACCTCCTTGCCCGTGCCGGTCTCGCCCTCGACGAGCAGCGTCACCGGCGACGCCGCCATCCTGCGCAGCTCGTCGAGCTCGCGCTGGACGCCCGGCACGAGCGACGTCAGCCCGCGCGCGGCCTCGGCCGGCGGCGCGTACACGAGCTCGCCGTCCTGCGGCACGTGCTCGCGGTAGCGGAGGATCACCTGCCCGACGTCGATCACGTCGCCGTCGGCGAGCGTCGCCCGGTCCACGCGCGCGCCGTTCACGAACGTGCCGTTGCGCGAGCGCTGGTCCTCGACGTGCCAGCGGCGGCCGACGAACGTGAGCCGCGCATGGTCCGACGAGATCCGCGCATCCGGCAGCACCAGCTCGAGGTCGCGCGGGTGCTGCGGCCGCGGCGCGATGTCGAGGCGCTCGCCGCGCCGGATCCGGACCTCGTCGAGCGCGCCGAGCAGCACGCGGGCCGGCGCCTCGAGCAGGCGCGTCCCCTGCGCCACGAGGAACAGGCACGGCCCCGACGCCACGTCGGCGCGCGGCTGGGCCTCCGTCGACGGCACCGTATCTCCCGGACGAGCGACCATCACTCCACGCGCCCGACATCGTAGCAACGCGGCGAGGTCCTCCACCAGTCGGGTGCGCCCGCCCGGCGGTCCGGCCGGCGCGGGGGCGGGCTACGCGTCGACGACGCGGGCCTTGCCGCCGCAGTCGTCGATGCACTTCTTGAACGCGTTCGCCGTCGACTTGAGCAGGTCGAGGGAGGTCCACGGGACGCGGACGATCGCCTTGTCGACGTCGCTCTGGTCCATCCCGAGGTGCGTCGTGCAGCACGATCGCGAGTCCGCCGGATTCGGACACCAGGCATCCACGACGACGCGCTTGTACCTCACGGGCATGGTCAGTTCCTCTTCGAGCCTGCGGCGAGCGCATCGGCGAGGATCACCGGATCGATCGCGATCCCGACGAACCAGCTCCGCTCGATACGCCACGCGGTGTTCGTGTCGGCGGTGCCGACCAGGAGTCCGGCGTTGACCTGGAACGCGCGCACGAGGTTGACGCCGAGGGCGCCGCCGAGCTGCACGACGGTCTTGTCGTCCCCGGAGAGCCGGAGCAGCGCCGACATCGTGAACCTGCACCCGAGGACGCAGCCGGCCGGGCCGTCGGTGAAGAACTTGCGGCTGACCGGGGTCAGCGCGACCGCGAACGAGATCGCCCGCAGCCGGTTCGTCGCGAGCAGCTCCGCCTGGATCCGCAACCTCGAGTGCTCGTCGCGCGGCGTGACCTTGATCGGGATCGTGCGCGTCGACGCGGGCTCGCCGAGGCGGGTGATGCCGAGGCGCACGATGCGCGTGCTCGCCTTGAGCGTGTACGTGGTCGACCACCTGCCGTCCTGCGGAGCGAGGTCGATCTGCTCCGGCTCGCCGGTGCCGTTCACCACCTGCACCGCGACGGCGGACACCGGCGGTCCCTTCACGAGTGTCGCGTCGCCGGCACACGCCACTTTCGTCTTGTCGTCGCCGATCACGACGAGGCTCCACGCCGGCGACGTATCGATCATCGTGGTCAGCGGCTCGGCGCCACACCGGTAGCCCCGGCCGCCGGTCACCGGCTTCCAGTCGTCCGACGGCACGCACGGATAGCTCGGCGTCGTCGGTGCCACGAAGCCGTCCAGCGTCGCCTGCATGTGATCGAGCGTGACCTGCGCGCCGTTCTTGTCCGCTTCACTTGCCTTGGGGTCGGCAAGGGTCTTCCGGGCGGCGTCGCGCGTCTTCGTCGCCAGCTCCGTAGCCTCCTCGGTGAGCTCGCAGGTCCCCTTCTGGAGCGCGAGCCGGCCCATCGGGCCCGCGACGTAGAAACCCAGGACCTCGGGCGGCGCACCGCCGACCGCGAACCCCGGCTTGCCCGTCGGCGTGGTCCGATCCGGGAACAGGCGCGTCGGGTCGACCGTGATGATCAGCGAGTCGCCCTCGACCAGCCGGTCGACCTGCGCATTCTCGGGGTGCGGGTTGCCGTTGCCGTCGAACACCAGCTCGTGCGTCGCCGGCGCGTCGCCGTCGGCACGCGCGACGCCCGCACTCACCATCACCACCACGCCCATGGCAATCGCGATCTTCACGGCTGCACTCCGATCGTTGCGAGACACTCGATCTGTTGCGCACCCACGACCTCGGCGCGCAGTGCGAGCGGCAGCGTCACGGCCGTCCCCGCAATCGTGACCGAGCCGTCGGCGCCTGTCTTCGGGATCGCCGGTGTGCCCTCGGCCGGGCGAAAGACACCGCTCGTCGTCCGCAGCAGCAAGGCGACGTCGGCGACGCCGCGCCCCTCGCAGTCCGTCACGATCGCCGTGTACGACACCGCCGTGTTCACGGCGGCCAGCGCGCGATCGGGGACGAGGACGACCCCGCGCGGCACCGTCCGCACGTCGAGCTCGAGCATCGCGCTCGTGGTCCCCGACTGCGCCGTCACCGTCACCTTCCCGCCGAGGTCGGGCAGGCACAACCGGGTGCTCGCGGCGTTCCCGACGAGGGCGAGCCTCGTGATCGTCGCAAGCTGGCAATCGAGGGCACCCGCGTTCGTCGCGAGCGTGACCTCGCTGCGCTCGGGGACCGCCTTGCCCGCCGGTGGGAGTGCCAGGACGCTGAGCTGGGTCGTACGCCCCGTCCCCGGGAAACACCCGCTCTGCACGACACCACAGCTCGACGCCGGAATGGCCGCGTCGCTCACGATCGGAGACGCCCCCAGCTTGAGCGTGCCACCCGGCGGGACGGCGCGATCCGCGGTCTCGATCGCCGTCGTCGCCTCGACGGGCCCCGAGCGCGCGTGCAGCGTCGACGTCCCTGCGAACGCCCCCGGCACGACACACGCGATCTCGCTCGTGCCATTGTCCGACAGCGTCACGGAGTCGACCGTGAGACTCGCCGCGACGGGGGAGCCGGTCAGCCACAGCTGCACCTCCGCGCCCCTCGCCGGCGTGCCGTCCGCGCGCTGCCCGATCACCCGGATCGTCGACCCGCCGCGCTCGCGACACCCGCTTCCCTCGAGCGCCGGCGCGAACACGGTCCCCTCCTCCGCGGTGACGGTCACCGTGTCGCCGGTGTCGAGGGCCGCCCCCTCCGTGCACGCGACGAGCCCGATAGCCACGACCACACCCACCCTCTTCACCATGAGCGGCCACGATACAACAGCCCCATCGCCGCGTGCAACTGCGATTCTCGCAGCTCGGTAATCTACAGGTCAGTCCCTCACGCGAGCCGCGGGGGGCGCGTACTCACGGCGCAAAGCCGGAGAACTGCGCGAGCTGCGCGCGGGCGAGCTCGACGAGCTGGTCGAGCTGCGCCGGGCCGGCGGTGACGGTCGCGTGGACCTCGAGCCCCTCGGTGCGCGTCTCGACGCGCTCGACGAGGCCCATCAGCTTGCCCATGTTGCCGAGGTCCTGAAAGCGCGCGACCAGCGAGGGCACGCGCCCCGGCTCCTGCGCGAGCATGCGCAGCTTCGCGACGATCGCGTCGCCGAACGCGACCGAGATCGAGACGCCGTGCAGGCCGGCGCCGAGGCGCGGCGACTCCATCACGGCCCACAGCGCCGCGCTGCGGTCGACGCGCTCGTAGAGGTCGCGCAGCGCCGGGTTCGCGAGCGTCGGCCCGGGCGTGCGCGCGCGGCGGGCGACGGCGCGGAGGTCGTCCTCGGTCACCGGCGTCTTGCGCGACATCGCGCCGACGAGCAGCTCGCGCTCGAGCCACAGGTACTGGTTGATCTTGTCGGGCTGCGTCACCGTCGCGAAGTCGCCGGTGAACACCTCGGTGGTCTGCGTCTGCAGGAGCAGGCGCTTGTTCTCGGGCCTGGCGCGGCACGCCTCGTACTCGTCGCGGCCGGCGCCGCGCATCCACGTGAAGATGTTCGCGGGCAGGTCGCCGCCGATCAGCACCTGGTCGGCGTCGAGGGCGACGCCGGCGAACGAACCCACGCACGACTGCGTGCCGATCGCCGCGTACAGGGCGGGCGTGCCCGTCACGATCGACCACAGCTTCTGGATCGCCGGGGCCTGCTTGAGGCGCGCGATGTCGAGGCTCGCGACGATCGTGGTCTCGTCGGGGAAGCCGCGCACCATCTGGTCGAGCGTCAGCGGCGCCGCGCTCGCCTTCGGTGCCGTTCCGCCGGCGGGCTTGCCGCCGCCACCTCCGCCGCCACACCCCGCGATCGCGACTGCAAGGACCAGGGCTCGACTCCACCGCATCCTCCGAGTATCGCCTATCTTCGACGCGATGTCGGCGCGTGCGATCGTGGCGATGCTCGTCCTCGGGTGCAGCGGTGGAGCGGGCAAGCAAGGTGCGCCGACGACACGATCACCACCACGGACACCGGCCGCCGAGCCGACGCTCGGCATCTGCGCCGACGGGCGCACGCCCGGTGCCGCGGGCGCACCGGCGCTGCTCGAGGCCGCGCGCGCGGCGCTCGGGCGCGGCTGCCCGTACGAGGCGATGCTCGACGCCGTCGCGGCGCGCGACGCGGGCGGCGGGTTGCTCGCGGACCTCGCGATCCAGGAGGCCGGCCAGGACGCGCTGTCGACGCGGCTCGTCGGCATCGGCCAGGGCACCGCGCTCGGCAGCGACCTGCCCGACGAGGCGTGGGTGAAGGTCTACGACCCGATGAGCTTCGACCCGATCGAGCGGCTCGCGCTCGGCGTGCGCGCCGGCAAGGTGCCGAAGGCGGTGCGCGACGAGGGCCGGCTCGCGCGGCTCGTCGTGCGGTTCGCGCCGACGCCATGCCTGTTCGTGAACGACCGCGTCTCGCCAGTGGAGATGAAGAAGCTCGGCCAGGACATGCGCAAGAGCGCGTTCGCCGAGTTCGGCGCGGAGCTCCTCGGCGACGACGCCACCGCGATGTCGCGCATGATCGCGACGAGCCACCAGTGGGCGTGCGACTTCGCGGCCGCCGCGAGCGCGTTCGACGACGTCGCGCGCACCGAGGCGAAGGCCGACCGGGCGGCCTCGGCGCTCGAGGCGCGGCTCACCGCGTGGGAGCAGCGCCACTTCCTCGACGGCCTCGGCGGCCTGCGCTCCGAGGCGAGCCTCGGGCTCGACGCGCGGGTGCGCGCGGCGCGCGCCGAGGCGGCGGCGCAGAAGGCGGGCCCGGCGTTCCGCGCGGGCACCGAGGCGCTCGCGGAGCTCGACCGCATCGTCGCCGGCGCGCCCGCGGATCCGGCGACGCAGGCGCGGATCGCGTACCTGCGTGCCGCCGTCGCCCTCGAGCAGCTCGCGCAGCCCGACGTCGCCGAGGCGCACGCGCAGCGCGCGCAGGAGCTCGCGAAGGCCGCGCGCCGCGCGGATCTCCTCGACGGTGCCCGCGCGATCGCGGCGCTCGCCGCGCTCCGGCGCGACGCCGCGGGCGACGCGCTCGCGCTCCTCACCGACACGTTCCGCAGCATGAAGCAGCGCGGTGCGCTCGGCGCGCGGCTGTTCCTCGGCATCGGGTTCGGTCTCATCGTGCAGTCGCTCCACGCGCGCGGCCGCGATCCCGAGGCGCTCGCGCTGGCGCGCACCGCGTACGAGGCGATGCGCGTCGCGCGCCCGAGCCTGCTCGTGCTGGCGTCGTTCGGGCAGCAGGTCGCGAACACGCTCGGCTCGCTCGGCCGCGCCGAGGAGGCGCTCGAGCTGCGCGAGGCCCTCGAGGCCGAGCTGCGCGCGAACCCCGATCGCGCCGGCAACCGCGACCTGCAGCTACGCCAGGTCGCGGAGGCGCGCATGGTCGACGAGCTCCAGGTCGGGCGGATCGACGGTGCGACCGACATGCTCGCGCGCGACCTCGCCGGGGATCCCGATCACCCGAGCGCGGCGGCCCTCGCGCTGGCGCGCGGCGACCTCGAGCCGGCGCGCCGGCTCGTGCGGCGCCGCATCGATCCGAAGGACCTCTTGCCGGCCGTCGGCGTGGTGTGCGCCGCGCGCCCGCGCGTGCTCGCCGACGCCGCGCGCGCGTGGATCGCCGACAAGCGCGCGTTCGAGGCGAGGCGCGATCCGGCGGTGCTCGACGAGACCAACCGCTTCCACCAGGAGCTGCGCGTCTACGGCCTCGCGCTGATGAAGTGCGGCGCGCAGCTGCGCGACGCCGAGCTCGCCCGCCTCGGCCGCCAGATGCTCCCCGACCACGCGAACGATGCGTTCGCCGAGGCGCTCGACGCGCTCGTCGCCGGCAGGCCCGACGACGCCGCCGCGATGTGGCAGCGCTCGGCGACGGAGCAGCTGTCGCGCGCCGATGCGCGCGGCGGGCTCGCGCTCCACCAGCAGGTCGGCGAGCAGCTCCAGTTCGCCGCGCTCGCGCACCTGGACCTCGGGCCGTCGCACGTCGAGCGCGCGCTCCAGCTCGCCCAGCAGAGCCGCGCGCGCGACCTCCGGGCCGCGCGCGCGGCGCGCCCCGATGCGAAGGCGGACCCCGCGCTCGCGAAGGTCGCCGCGCTCGAGGCCGAGATCCGCGCGACCGTGCGCCGGGTCGAGACGCTCGACGACCTCGCCGAGCGCGCCGACGCGCAGACGCGGACCGGCCTCGCGGCGGCGCGGGCGGCCGCGGCGAAGGACGTCGCGCGCCTCGAGAAGGAGCGCGACGCCGCGACGCGCGCCCTCGCGACGGCGAACCCCGCGGCCTATCGCGCGGCCGCGCTCGCGCCGCCGCCGACGCTGCGCGAGCTCCAGGCCTCGCTCGCCGCCGACGAGGTCGTCGTCGTGTACCTCACCGGCCTCGCGTCGTCGTGGGCGATCGCCGTGGCGCGCTCGTCCGTCCGCGCCGTGCCCCTGCCCTCGCTCGACGCCGACAAGCTGCCGCGCCTGTTCGCGCGCGCGCAGGCCTACCGGCTCGCCGCGCGCAAGGCCGGCGACGGCCGCGCGCTCGTGCGCGTCGCGAAGGACCGGCCCGCGCCCCTCTCGGATCCGGAGGCGCTGCGCGCCGAGCTCTACGACATCCTCGTGCGCCCGCTCGAGCCCGTCGTCCCCGCCGGCGCGCGCGTGATCGTCGTCCCCGACGCCTCGACCTCGGACCTCGCGTTCGCCGAGCTCGGCCCACCCGGCGCCCCGTGGGTCGCGCGCAACCCGCTCCGCCTCGTCCCCGGCACCTACCTCCTCGGCCCGGCGACCAAGCGCGCCGCGCGCGAGAAGGCGCTCGTCGTCGGCGACCCCGACTTCGGCGAGCCCGCGCCCGGCGCGACCACCTACTGGCCCTCCCTCCCCGGCACCCGCACCGAGGCCACCGCGGTCGCGAAGCTGCTCGGCGCCACCCCGATCCTCGGCGCCGACGCGACCGAGGCCCGCATCGTGCGCGAGATGCAGAGCGCCACGACCATCCACCTCGCCACCCACGGCCTCGCCGATCCGCAGCGCCCCTCGCGCTCCGTCGTCGTCCTCACCCTCCGCAACCCCGGCGCCGGCGACGACGGCTACCTCCACGCCTACGAGATCGAGCGCCTCCGGCTCACCGCCGGGCTGGTCGTCCTCTCCGCCTGCGAGACCGGCCTCGGCCAGGCCCGCGGCCACGAGGGCATCCTCGCCCTCGACCGCGCCTTCCTCGTCGCCGGCGCCGGCGCCGTCGTCTCCTCCCTCTGGGTCGTCCCCGACGACGCCACCGCCGCCCTCATGACCCGGTTCTACGAGGAGCTCCGCACCCGCCCCGCCGACGTCGCCCTCGCCGCGGCGATGAACCACGTGCGCGCCCAGCCCCGCTGGGCCCACCCGCGCAACTGGGCCGCCTTCCGCGTCGTCGGCGCGGGCATGCGGTAGTCGCCACCCGCGCCGCCACGTGGGTGTCGCAACCTGCGCCATGTTGCTCTCACTCGCGCCGTGCGAGACACTGGTCGAATGGCGTGGCGTTATGTTCGGGTTCCCCTCGCGGTCGTCATCGGGTTCGGCGTCCTCTTCGGCGGATGCTTGCTCTCCGGGTTCCTCCACATCCACCACGGCGGCGGCGGCGGCATCGGTGTCTGCCTCAAGACGCGCTGGAACGTGCGCGACACGTTCGTCGACCTCGATGACTACGTCGGCAAGTCGATCCTCGAGAACATCGACAAGGCCCACATCATGAAGGCGATGTTCAGCTGTGGCGCGCTGACTCCCCCACCCGGACTCCGCGAGTCCGCCCCGAAGGCGGACGAGGTTCGCGAGCCCGTCCGGGACGACCCCACGGCGAAGATGGAGCGCTTCGCCGACGAGATGTGCGCGTGCCCCGACGCCGAGTGCGCGGCGAACGTGATGGATCGCGCCGTCAAGGCCTCCGAGGCGAACGCCGGCAAAGAGGTGTCGGCCTCGGCCGCGGACCGCTACGAGCGCTCGCAGAAGCGCCTCATCGCATGCATGGAGCGCATCGCGAAGCCGTGACTGCTCGAGCGACCGCACTTGCGACATTCGTCGGTGCGGACCAGAGTTCAGGATGCAGCTCCAACGAGGACGTCTGATCGATCACGTTCAGCTGGTCGTACGAGATCTTGCTGCGAGCCGTCGGTTCTACGCGGCCGTCATGAAGGCCATCGACATCCCACCCGGCCCCGCCGGCGAGGACTACTTCTCCTACGACGAGCTCTGGGTCTCCACCGCAACGAGCGCCGGCGCCCAGGGCGAGCTCACCGGCCGCGGCCACTACGCCTTCGCCACGCGCGACCGCTCCACCGTCGACACCTTCCACCGCGCCGCCCTCGCCGCCGGCGGCCGCGACAACGGCCCACCCGGCGACCGCCCCTACCACCCCGGCTACTACGCCGCCTTCGTCCTCGATCCCGACGGCAACAACATCGAGGTCGTCCACCACGGAGAAGCCGCCTACTCGGCCCCCTCCGTCACGATCACGTACTGACCGATGCCCGCTGCGTCCCCCGGGGACGCGACGCTGCTCGACCCACCGTTCGAGCGTCGGCGCGTGAACGCGACCATGGCCGCGACGTCCGCGAGCCGCTGATCGTGTCTTCGCCAGTGGATGCCCAGCGACCTGTCACGCCGTTCGGAAAACGGGGTTCGTGCTGCTCACGGGCTACTCGAGGTTGACGTCGCTCAGGTCCATCAAGATCGCCGCCGAGCGCGGCCGAGCGTCCACGAGACACTGCTCCAACCCGTCGCGACCGTCGGCCTCCGGGTCGGCCGTGACATCAAGGAACGCCAGGCGGGCCGAGATGCGGACGACGCGGTCGAACGCGCCCGATGCGCGCACCACAGATCCCGCTGAATCAGGACAGGAACCGAGCGCAGGTCATCATCGCGTACCGCGTTGTCAGCACGACCCAGCCCGAGTGCCGCACGGCTCCGACCATCGTGAGGTTCATGCCCCAGTTCATCAGCACGCGATCGATAAACTCCGTCCCACGCTTCACCCGGGCGTGGCTCCTGCTCATCGAGAGGTTCAGCCCCGACTCGTCGACGAAAACGAGGCGCTCGTAGGGCACGTGTCTGGTCTTGCTCAGGAAGAGCGTTCGCTGGAAAGCGCCGTCCGGCCGACGACTCTCCAGCGGCCGTCGGCGTTTTTTCACGACGTACCCGAAGCGATGCAGAGTGCGCTTCGTCCTCGACACATGGACGCGACTTCGACCTCGGGCGAACTTGGTTGATCTCTGCCGTCAGTTCGAGCGCGGTCGCATCTGGGCGCGTTGCCAGCGCCGCTTCGATGTCGGGCAACGCGATCGACGATCGAGCTCCGCCTGCCTTTGGCTTCGGAACCAGTGTTCCGTCCGCTTCACGTTGTCCCAGCGGTTGACCGAAGCCTCCCCGACCGCGAACCGGGTGGAGATCTCTGCGTATGTGCCCTTGCCTGCCTCGTACGCTGCAACCACGCGCCTTCGAAGTTCAACGGGATACGCCTCTGCCATGAGGCCAGCCGATCAGAGACGGATCGACGCTTCAAGACCTTCGATCAACTCATTCGAGCACTGGGGTTAGTCGCGCGCCACCGCGGGATCGCACCGCGCAACGCAGCTCGACGCGCTCGTAACCGCAATACGTCTGCTACAAGAGAGACGTCGGCACCGCTCGCGTCTCGACCCGCACACCCGAGAGCTGCGCCCCTTTGCGAGGAGGCACTCAACGTGCGACGGCACCGCCGGTGAGCAGCTACGGCAGGGCATGCCCTTCGCCTTTCCCACGGTGAGCAACGCTCGCCGAGCTCATCGCTGTCTTTAGTTAATCTAATTTCGCCTTCTCGAGTGGGACTAAATCGTGGTCATGATCTCATCTCCTAAGTGCCCAGGAAGAAAGGGTCGCAAGTGCATCCCAAGGGTCCCCTGATCTCGATCGACGGCGTCGAGCGCAAGCGCATCAAGGAACGCCGACTCGAGCTAAAAATGCAGCAGGACGAGCTGGCGCGGCTTGCGAACACGACCGCCGGCACGATCTCCAACCTCGAGAGCGGGCGGAGCAAGCAGGTGAAGCGGATCGTGTACTTCAAGGTCCTCAAGGTGCTGAAGCTTGAGGAGCTGAAGCAGCCGACCAACGAGGCTGGTGACCTGGTCGAGCAGATCGTCGAAGGTGCAGCCCACCTCACAGCCGACGAGCTGAGGCCCATCGCCGAGCTGGTTAAATCTCTCGCAAAGACGCGGAGATCCGGCGCTACCTGAACAGATCGTCAGTGCCCTGCGGTATGACGGTTGGACTGAAGGCGTAGCCGACCATCTGCGAGGCGATACCGCATGGGGAAGTTGAAGAGGTATGGAGCGAACGAAAGGGCGAGGAGGCTCAGCGAGCTGGTGGAGGCGTCGATCGGAGACGACTTAGAAGCGCTTCGCTTGGTGCGAGACGTCGTCCATCTGCTCGCGTCGCGACGTGCAAGACCTAGCGGTCGCAAGGGGAGATCCCGGCGCTCAGATTAGTCCCACTAATTTTACGTTGACGACTCAGCGAACAATTAGTACGACTAAATTCATGGCGAACACGCTCCTCCCCACCGTGCCCCGCACGGTCGCTGCGATCGGCGCACCCGCCGGTCACCGTACCTACACGCTCCACGCCGACGGCAGTCGCACCTGTGAGTGTGGCGAGCACGCTGCAGTCCGCGCCGACCTCAACGGCCACCACAACGTGGTCCGCACGGCCCACGCGCTCGACTGGCCGACGCCGCCCCCAGCCCCCAGCGACGAGGAGCTGCGCCGGCGCGCGGCCGGCGCGTTATCCGCGCTCCGCGGTGAGGTGGTGTCGTGAGGCGACAGACGCTCGGCATCTACGTGCACGGCGCCGGCTGCAGCTGCCTGTACTGCAGCCGCTCGGCCGGCGTCCCTCGCCAGCCGGACGCGCCAGTCGTGGACCTCGACGCCTCGCGCGCGAAGGCGTCCGCCGCTGCCTTGCAGGCCGAGATCGATCGCCTGCGCGACGAGAACGACCACCTGCGCCAGGCTCGTCACGCGGCCGAGGACCGGATGCACACGACGGAGCGTCAACTCGTCGCCGTTCGTGTCCGGCTCACTGAGGTCGAGCTCCAGCTCGAGTCGGCGACGCGCGAAGCCGAGCGCATGACACCTGTCGTCGACGCGGCCTTCGCGTTCCGCATCGCCTCCGGCCGTGAGGTGCCGCGCGCGCTCGCCGACCTCGTCGACGCCAGCGACGCCTACCACACCCTCGATGCGTACAGCCTTGAGGGAACCACGCCCGATGACGCCCGCGAGCGCGCGGCGGCGCTTGGGACGACGTTGACGACCGAGTACCTCGTCGGCGACGAGGTCCGCCAGCTCGACGATGTGCAGCTCGACCCGGCCGGGGCGGCGCGTTGCGGAGGCGGCCTGTGACGGCGAAGCAGCGCGACGCCTACGAGCAGGGCCAACTCGACGCGATGCTCCAGCTTGATCCCGACGCGCATCGCCGCTACGTGCGCCGCTGGCCCTCCGAGGCGATGAGCTCGAGGACGCCCGTCGCGGCGGTCAGCGAGTACACCGACGCGTACAGCCAAGGCTACCGCGACCAGGTCGTGAACGACCGCGAGCTCGACGCACTGCTCGTCTGGAGGGCATCGTGACGGTTGCGGGTCGCGAGATCAGCGGCGCGCAGGCGCAGTTCCTCACGCGCAAGGCGAGCCCGCTCAGCACCACGCTCGGCGAGCTCGAGCAGCGCGCGATCAACGAGCGGGAGGAGGCCGACGACTTCCGCGCGGCCGGCGGCGACCAGCGCGCATACATGCGCCTCCGCCTCGGCCGCGGCGTCGTGCGGCGGGGGAATGCGTTCATCATGGGCGGAGGCGGGCTGTGATCGTGCTCGCCCTGTACACGCTCGCCCTCCTCGCCCTCGGATTCGTCGTCGGCCGCGTCACCGCGCACGCGGCCCGCACGCGCCCGATACGTGTCGTCGCGCCGCAACTGCCGCGGATGCTGCACCGCCGCCCACTCGAGGCGAATCGGCGCAGACAGGAGATCCCACGGATCGATGGAGGAGCGTCGTGACTGCCGAACAGCTCACGGAGGCGCGCAGTGTCTGGAAGAGTTGGAGCTGCGCACTCGACGCGATGACAGGCGCCGTTGCGACCTACTGGCGCGGGCTCGCACCGCAAGAGGAGGCGAGGGCATGAACCGCTCCGACAACGCCAAGCTCGTTAGCAACCTCGCCCGGCAGATCGCGCGCATGCTCGATGGCTACGCGGGGCTCGTCATCATCACGGTTGCCGCCGAGGGCGATCAGGGCGACATCGCCTGCGACAGCGCGGCCATCGGCGGACACGCAGTGACCGAACCGGGCCGCGACACACTTGACGCGCTGCACGAGCGTCTCGTCGCCACAATCCGCCGCGAGGTGCAGGCCACGGCCGAGGCGGCCGGCGGTCGCGTGACGGAGCGCGACGATGTCGCCGCCGAGCTCACGTGCGGCGGAAGAGGTGCGGCGTGACCCGCCCGTTGCGGCCTTCAACGGGGTTCACACCGCTGACCGAGGTCGAGAACGTCACCGTCGGCGGACTCTTTTGTGTCGCTGACTTGATCGACAAGGAGTGCCCGACGAACGGTGAGGTGTGCTGTGTCAAGGCCGGCACGCACGCTGGGCGCGGCATCAACTCCTTCGTCTCCGAGGTCGTCGTCGACGACGACGGTAACGAAACGCCACCCGTGAAGGCAGAGGTGTCGTGGTGACCGACCAGCTCTACACGGCAAGTCGCCTCCGCGTCTGGCGCGACTGCCACCGCAAGCACCGTTACAGCTATGTGCTGCGCATCCGCACACCGCAGACGCCCGCGATGGAGTTCGGCACTTGGATCCACACAGCGCTCGAGATGTGGTACCGCGCGTGGGAGCTCGGCAAGCTCGACGAGCGGCTGCCCGTCGCCTTCAAGGCGATCGACGAGCTCGAACACGCCAACGATGTCGATCGCGCGAAGCTGCGCGCTGTCGTTGCGGCCTACCACGTGCGGTGGGGCAACGAACCGTGGGACGTCCTCGGGGTCGAGGTGCAGTTTCGCTACTACCTCGGCGACGTTGAGGTTGGCGGCAAGATCGACGCGATCATCCGCCACCGTCTCACCGGCGAGGTGTTCGTCGTCGAGCACAAGACCTCGCGCATGGACACGAGCCCGGGCTCGCCGTACTGGCACCGGCTGACGATCGACATGCAGGTGTCCGTCCACATCGACGGCGCCGGTGTCCTCGGCCACCGCGTCGCGGGCTGCATCTACGACGTCCTGAAACGCCCCGACCACGAGCCGCTCGCGGCGACGCCCGAAGACAAACGCAAGATGACCCAGGGGGTCGGCTGCAAGAGTTGCGGCGGCCGTGGCAAGGATCCCGTCGTCCAGGGACGCGGATACACGATCGTCAACTCGGAGAGCGACGTGAGGCACGTCGACTGCGACGACTGCGCGTGCACTGGCTGGAAGCTCAAGCATGGCGTGCCTCAGGCACCGCGTCTGTACGCCGACCAGCGCGACCGCGCCGAGACGATCGAGGAGTTCGAGGAGCGCCTCTTCGAGACACTCTCATCCCGTCCCGACGACTACCTGCATCGCGGCACGATCGTCCGCCTCGAAGGCGAACTGCCGAAGATGCGACAGGAACTCCTCGACACAATCGCAGAGATGCGCGCACTCGAGCAGATCGGGCTGCACGCACCTAACCCCGACTCGTGTGCACAGGGACGCGACATGTGCGCGTTCTTTGACGCGTGCGCCGGCCATGCATCGGTCGATGACGAACATCTGTATCCCCGCGGCGACTCGGCTCATCCCGAGTTGGCGTCCGCCGCGGTCTAACCCAGCGAGCCATCAGCATGGCCACACCTATCCCAAGCAAGACACCTGTGCCTTCGCAGGCACCCGCGCCTCGGCCGCTCGCCGTGGCACCACCCAAGCCAGCGTCGATCACGCTGGCGAAGCCCGCATCGCGTCTGGGCCGACTCAAGCGCGAGCGCCTGAGGAACGCGCTCCGCTACTTCTTCTACGGCACTGAAGGTGTCGGGAAGACAACGCTCGCCGCCGACGCCGGATCTGTCTTTCTCGATATCGAGGGTGGGTCCGGAGAGGTTGTGGTTGCTCGCTACTCGTTCAACCCGGACGAGCCCGACGAGTTCAAGCCTCGCAGCTACGAGCAGGTGCTTGCCGCAATCGATGACTTGGTGGCAAATGCCCGCACGAATGGAATCGACTCGATCGCGATCGACACCGTTGATGCACTCGAGGGCCTTATGCATCGCTACCTCTGCGAGCAGCAGAAGGTGACCGGCATCGAGAAGATCGGCGGCGGTTTCGGCAAAGGGTACCGCTACGCGCTCGAGGAGGTGCGTCGGTTTCTGCGCCTCCTCGATGAGCTCCGCCTGCGACAGAACGTGCAGGTGATCCTGCTAGGCCACTCCGACGTCGGCAACTTCAAGAATCCCGAAGGCGAGGATTACGACCGCTACAAGATGAGTGGCCATAAGGACTACGTCGCAACGATCAAGGGTTGGTGCGATGTCGTCGGTTTCGTCCAGTTCGAGGGCGGATCCTCAAGACTCAAGGAGGGCGAGTCGCGCGAGAAGCGTGCCCGCGGATGGACTACGAACCGTCGACTCATGCATCTCGCGCGCGAGGCCGCATGGGACGCGAAATCGCGTCTCGCCCTACCTTCGGTGTTCGAGCTTGATCCGGCCCATCCGTGGCAGCCGTTCGCGCAAGCCGCTGCGCAGGCTCGCAACGTCGACGCCAGCTCGCTCACCCTTGAGATCGGCGCGGAGCTCGACCGCATCGGCGTCGAGGAGTTCACGACGGCAGCTGGCACGAAGACCTCTCGCCAGGCCGTGCTCGCAATGACGAAGACAGCCGACGCTCCCACCCTCCAACGCGTGCTTGTGGGCCTCCGCGGCACCGTATCCCCTCTCACCTCTTCCCAGCAGGAGCCCTGAGCATGCTTCCCCTCTTCGAGTCGAGAGTCACTCTCCGCGCCCGTGCCGTCGCATGTGGCTTCGGCGAAGCTGAGAGCGGCACGTATCAGGTTGCGACGACGATGGAGATCGTCGACCACGACGAGTTCGCTGGCCAGACGATCGCGTGGATCGGCCACTTCACCGACAAGACGTCTGAGCGCTCGATCGAGTCGCTCCAGCACATGGGCTGGAAGGGCGAGGACCTCGCCGAGTTAGGCGAGTTGGGGCGCGATGCGTGCGCGCACCTCCTTCCCGCCGTCGTCGAGCTGGTCATCGAACCCGACCAGCGCCAGGACGGCACGTGGCAGAACCGCGTGCGCTGGGTGAACCGCGCCGGCGGCAAGTTCGCCTTCAAGAAACCGCTCCAGGGCGCCGACCTCAAGGCGTTCTCCGCGCAGATGCGAAGCACGGTCCGCTCGGTGCGCGGTGCCGTCGGCGCCACGCGCTCCGTCCCAGGCAGCGGCCAGCGCGCGGGCGGCGGCAGCAGTGCACACCCAAACGCGCCGGGCACCAGCGACGAAGTGCCGTTCTGAGCTGCGATCTCAGCCACGAGCCCTCCCCGATCGCGTGCGTCCTGCGGTAGCCGTGCCGATCTCGCTCGCGCCGCGGTCGAACGCGATGCTCGTGCAGCACAGTTGCGACAACAAGTGACAGCAATCCCGAACCTCTCTCGCTCAAGGTCACAGCCCCGACGACACGTTCTCGACGCGCGGTCGGTTCGCCAATCGACGTGACCGCGAGGATCCGGTCCGCTCGCAGGCCGTCGACGGTGCCTGCGGTTGATCGCCGTACAGCACAGGGTGCGACGTCGGAGGGACGCCACGACGTACGGGCCGGGTTCGAGTCCCGGGTGCGGCACGCATGAAGCACCTCGGCCATCTTGCATTCCCTCTGTGGCGCGTGGTCGTTCCGTCGACGCGCAGGATCCTGGCCCTCCTTGACCTGAGGGTGGCGCTCCGTCGTCGCCTCGGAGGTACCTGATGGCCCGCCCCCGCTCCTTCCACGCCCAGACCACGCCCGCGTGTCGGCTGCTGACACCCGGCGCACGGCTCGTGCGCCTCGCACTGCACGACGCCGGCGGCCGCGCCTATGACGCGAACGAGGCGCTCGACGCGATGAGGCCGACCCACTGGGCGTGGCCGTACCGCGAGGTGCTGCGGTACCTCGGATCGGCGAGGTCATGGCATCTATGGGAACTGCTGCCCGAGGACGAGGGCACGGTGGATGCGAAGCGATCACGGTCGTGAACCGCTCGAGGGCCGCGAGGCCGTGCATCCCGACCAGCGCGGCGCAGACCGCAGATCGCCGCGCTACCCAGCGCCACCGGTCTCATGGTCAGAGCGCACCGGAACGGTACCCGAGCAGCGCGCTGGTCGCGTCGTCGATCGCACCCGCGGTGAGGAGGACGCGCGCGACCTGCTCCGGCGTGAAGCCATCGCCGCCGGGTCCGACCGGCCCACCACCGCCCCGGCCGCCGCCCACGGCGCCACCACCACCCCAGTAGCGCTCCGGCGCGGCATCGTGTGCGATCACGAACGAGCGCTGGACGCGGACCTGGAAGTCCTCGGCATCCGCGGTCGGCACCTTGTAGAGCCACGCGACACTGATGCCGTTCGCGACACCCCATGCGTAGAACACGTCCCCGTGTTCGCCGTCCGGTGTGTACAGCACCATCATGCTCGTCGCCGACTCGTCCCAGTACTCGGTGACATCGTTCGACCACTCGCGCGGCTCCAGCGCGTCATTCGCGAATACCGTCTTGCGCTCGACGGCGCTCGCGACGGTGGCTATGGAATCTTCGAGTCCGTTCGCACAGCTCGCCAGGCCGATACTCGCGAACATCGAAAGCAGGGCAACCGTGGCTCTCATCGGGAACTCCTTGTTGACTACTCGAATACGATGATGTCGCGGACCCAACCGCCGCGACGTCCAGACAACCATGCAGCTCGCGCGTCGCGCACCGCGACACCGATCGGCGTGGTCGCGTCGATGCGGCGGCGCACCTCTGCGAAGAACGCTTCGGCCTCGCCATCCGGGATCGGCGACGCCGAGGCGATCACCGCGCGCGCACCGGCGCGGATGAACGCGACCGGCAGGCTCCACGTCTCGTGCAGCACTGGGGCGGCCCGCGACGCGCGGCACGCCGCGAGGATCACGAGCGGGCTGGTCCGGAAGGTCACAGCGCGAATGTCACCGGCGGTCAGCGCGAACCGTCCCGTCGCGTCGGGGGACAGCGCCAGGAACGAGGCGTCGGCACGACCGAGATCGACGAGCCCGTGCGCGTGGATCGTCGCGATGCCGGCATCGGCGATCGCTGCGAGCACGCGATCTGGGGTCGCCGCTGCACCTGCGATCACGTCGCCGCGTTGCGGGGCCCGGCTCGTCAGCCGCGGCAGCGCGAGCGACGGCGGCGGCTGGACATCCGCGACGACCAGCTCTCGGTCGCTCGTCGACCCGAGCGGCCGGAGCCGCGGCGAGAGATAGCGCCACGCGAGGGTGTCGGGCAGCACGCGCGGCGTGCCGTGGATCGGGGAGCGCGCGATCACGTCGACGACCGCGCACCCCTCGAGCGCGTCCGCGATCGCCCGCGGCACCAAGGTCTGCGGATCGAGGGCCGTGGTCGTACGAGCCTCGTCGTAGTGCGCGCGTGTCGCGCCGCGCGGATCTCGGACGACGGCGACGCGCCGCTGATCGTCGAGCGCGAGACCGAGCACGCAGCGCGGCGGCACCGCCAGTCCCTGCTCCTCGGCGAGCAACGCGAGCGCGCGGTCGCCCTCGCCGTGGCGTGCCGCTGCGATCGCGAGCACGGCATAGCTCCACGCGCTCGCCTTGCGTGCCGTCGCGTCGCTTTGCGGCAACGCTCTTGCGGTGGCAATCGCTCGCCGCAGGAGCGCTTCGGCGGCCGACCGATCACGGTCGATCAGCGCGCGGCCCTCGATGTGGTCGAGCTCGACGCTCACCGTCGGCGACGCGGCGGTGTCCAGCCGGACGCGCGCGATATCCGCGCGCAAGGCGGCGAGCTCGTCGTCGGAGCCGGTCTCACGCACGACGTGCGCGCGCACGAACAGCTCCTGTGCGGCCGCCGCCGGTTCGCGCGCGGGCTCGCACGCCGGCGCAGCCTCCAGCTCGCGCCGAGCGTCTGCGAACCGCAGCCGGTTGATCAGCGTCATCGCGGTCATCACGCGGGTCCACACCACCTGGCGACACATGCCCGGATCTCGCGAGCGCAGGCGCACCTCCTCGGCGTAGGCCGCGACCAGCGGCAGACCGCTCCCTTCGACGTCGTCGCCGAGGGATTCGACCTCGATGTGCTCCGCGAGCAGTTGCAGCTCGATGAACCACTCTCCATCGCGGCGCGCGCGAGAGAGCGCCTCCGCGAGCACCGCGCGTTCCTCGGGCAGGCGCAGCGAGTCGCGGTAGACCTGGGCGAGCAGCCTCGCGATCTTCAGGCACCGGTAGGTGGGCGCGGACGCCTCTCCACACCTCGCACGCGCGCGCAGCAGGATCTCCTCGGCGCGCGAGAGATCGGTCGACAGCAAGATCGCTGCCTCTTGCTCGAGCCCGAGCAGCTGGAACCATGGATCCGGAGATGCGGCAGCGAGCCTCGCGAGCTCGGGGAGCTGCTCGCGCTGCACGGTGTGCCCGTCGGGCGAGAGCTTGATGAGCGCGCCGATGAGGAGCTCGTCGGCACGTGCGGCGCGCAGCTCCACGAGGTGGCGCTCGCGCGCCGCGCCGACCGGTGGCGCGCCGGCGATGATCGCGGCATACGTGGCCGCGAGCGCAGGTCGCGGCTTCGCACGCGCGAGGGTCGCTCGCGCATCGGCGCCGAGCGCGTCGAACAGCGGAGCGAGCACGGCGAGGCGCTCGGCCGACGGCGCAGCTCGCATCGCGTCGTAGAGGACGAGTTGCGACATCCCCGGCAGCTCGCGAACGTCCTGAACGGTGAGCCCGGTCCCGTCGGCCGCGAGCGTCCGCATCGCCGCCCACACGCGCATCGCGCGGTCGTGGCGCGCATCGATCTCGACCTCGAGCGCGGTCGCGCGGCTCGCCGCCTCCTCGGCCCAGCCCGGCTCGCGGTGCGCGGCGACGTCGCGAAACGCCGCCGCGGCCGCACGCGAGAGCCCGAGCTCGCGGAGCGCGAGCGCGCGGTTCCAGACCGCGACCGGATCGCCCGGCGAACGGGAGAGCGCGGTGTCGAGCAGACGCAGCGCCTCCTCGGGCTTGCCGCTCTCGAGCGCGAGCGCTCCGCGATCGGCGAGCACGCCGGTGGTCTCTCCCGCGCGCGCGAGGTACGCGGCCGCTTGTCCGCGCTCGCCGTCGAGCAACGCGACCACGCCGACGCCATGGAGATCGCCGCGATCCTCGAGCTCGGCGAGGCGGCCGAGCGGGATCGACTCCCGCCGGCGCTCGTCGCCGCTGCGCGGAACGTCGTAGGGCCGGTACGCCGCCGCGTCCCCCCACGAGAGCCGCGCCTCGAGCGCGCGGTGCGGTGCGAGCGCGATCTCGACCCCCGGCTCGTTGCGCGGCGGCTGCTTCACGAGCACCAGCACGGCCGCGGCGGCAGAGGCTGTGAGGACGAGCGCCCCCAGTTGCACGATGCGTCGCCGATACCACGCGAGTGAAACGACCGGCGCCGGCCGTTGCGCAGGTGCAGCAGCGACGGCGAGGTCGAGCTGAACGATCTCGGCGAGCTCGGCCTGGCAGATCGCGCAGGTCGCGAGGTGTGCGCGTGCCTCCTCGGCATCACCAGGGGACAGCTCGCCGTCGGCGAGCAGGTGTGTGCGCTCGAGGCGCGGACACTCGCTCATGGGTTTGGCTTCACTCTCTGCGCGAGGACGTCCTTGAGCTTGCGGCGCGCGCGGATCAGGCGTGTGCCCACCGTGTTCTTCGGGATGCCGAGCGCGTCCGCGATCTCCTCGTACGAGCGTCCCGCCGCGTGCAGCTCGTAGACCGCGCGGAACTCGTCCCCGATCCGGCCGAGCGCATCGGCGACCTGCTCCGCGGTGACGTTCGCCCAGACCGGCGGCGCGATCGGCTCGGGCGCGGCAAGCTCGCGCTCGTCGAGACTCTCCGCCATCGGGATCCGGCGGGCCCTGCGGCAGCGATCGATGAACCGGTTGTTCATGATCGTCGCGAGCCAGCTGCGCAGGTTGCCCCGATCGGCGTAGCGATCCCAGGCCCGGAGCGCGCGCTCGTAGGTCTCCTGGAGGAGATCGTCGGCGTCGGCCTGGTTGCCGCACAGCCGCCGCGCGAGCGCACCGAGCGCCGCTTCGTGCTCGCGCAGCGCTGACACGAACCTCCCATCCCGGACCAAACCGTCCGCATCGTCACACGCCGCTCCGGGTGCGGTCAAGGTTGCGCTCGCCCACGCCATGGTCTCAGTTCGCGATCCTGTCGAGTGCGAGGCGCAGGATCGTCATCGAATTGCCGAGCGCGACGGTGCCGGCGCGAACCGCGCCGGCATCGGGATCGAGCACGACCGCGAGCTCGTCGCGCGTCACCCACAGCGGCGTGCCCCAGCGCGCACCGGCGCGGCGAGGCACCGCCCACGATGCACCATCCGCGAGCCGGGTCAGGATCAGCGTGCCTTCGGACTCGTCGTGCCGCCGTTCGACGTGAAGCGCGAGGCCGTCGCCGAGCACGCCGACGGCCGCATCGACGAAGTCCTGGTGCGCAGCGCGCAGCCGCCGGGATGTGGCGGTCGGCCCATGCGCGTGCAACGCGATCGCGCCGTCGACCTCGGCGAACCACACGAGATCGGTTCCATCGGTCACCGGGCCGCCGGCGTTGTGCGCGAGCGTCTGGACGTCGCGCCCGGTCCACGCCTGCACCGACGACGATTTCGCGCCGTTCGACGCGGTGAAGACGATCGCATCCCGATACGCACCGAGCTCGGAGATCAGGAATCCGGGTGGCGCGGTCCACGCGGGAATGCCATCGCGATCGAGCGAGCGGCGCGTGGTGGTCTGGAACCGGTGACCGTCCGCGAACACGGACTCGAGCGGCGGGCGCTCGGCGTCGTCCTGGGCGACGAGGATCCCGGCGGGTTCGTGGCCGAGCAGGCGGCGGCGCTGGCCGCGCGCGTCGCGGTACGAGACCTCGACCAGCATGCCGTTGGGGCCGACGGCGCGCGGCCTGACGAGGCAGCCGCCGAACGCCTTGGTCATGCGCGCCGCGAACACCGGATCGTCACCCCGGTAGAGCGCGAGATCGTGGGCGCCGTTCCGGTCGTGGATCAGCGCGAGCCAGGGCACGTCTCCCGGTGCTCGGCCCGCCATCGCGCCGAAGAACCGCCCCTTTCCCCCGACGTCCAGCTCGCGGCAGCCGGGACCGCAATCTCGCCAGGCGAGTCGGTCGATGCCCGGCGGGGCGAGCTGGACGTCGGGGCACGCCTCCCACCTCATCGCGGCGGTGGTCGCGGATCCCCTCGAGAGGTGTGCCGCAACGAGCACGGACGGGGCCACGACCACGACCACCACGAGCCACAGCGTTCGAGCACCCATGCCTGTGGAACGACGCCTCCGGCGGATCTTCCCGGTTACCGGAGATCAGCCGCCGAGATCGTCACCGGCACGATCCTCGCGTCGCCGCGACGGCTGATCTCCAGAGGAAGCGAGAGGTTGCCGTGTGCGATGGCCGGCGCCATCGCGAGCTTGCCCTCTGTGACGTAGTGCGCACGGACACCGACCTCGCCGTCATCGCCGCGGCCGAGCAGGCCGACGTACACGTGACCGTCCGTCGTGCCCGCGAGGACGACCTGGCCGTCCTCGAACGTCGCGAGGTACGGCTCCTCGAGCCGATCGAGCACGTCGAGCGCGATGTCCGTGTCGATCGTGCCGGTCGCCGGATCGAGGCGCAGCAGCCGCCGCGCGCCGTCGCGTTGGTCCACGATCCACATGCGCAGATCGCGATGCGAGAACACCGCGGCAAGTGCGTGCACGGGCGCGTGCCGTCGATCGAGGTCGACCGAGGTCCACACACCGTCGCGGTACGTCCACACATCTGCGAGCACGCCGCCCGGTGCGGCAAGGGCGGTGCCGCCTGCGACGAACAGTGCGTCGGCGGTCCGGCTATACGCCGCGGCGAATCCGGTGCGCTGTTTCATCTCGGCACGAACCTCACGCGCCCTGAGGTCGAACCCGCGCCCGGTCCGCGCGAGCTCGCCGAGCAACGCGGTGCCGTCGCGCGACAGCAGCAGCGCGCGCGGCGAGTCGTCGCGCAACGCGATCGCCGCCGGCTCGCTGGCGCCGATCCAGTGACGTTCGCCATCGACGAGCGTGTCGAACAGCGCGCGCGACAGCGCGCCATTCGCGACGGTGCCACCGTGGGTACTCCACACGATCACCGAACGGGTCGCGTCGTCGATCGTCAAGAACGGCGGGTTGATCAGGTCCTCGCCCGGGAGCTTCGCGAGGTCGCCGCACTTGGCGCAGTAGGTCCACCATGGTGCCGGCTTGAAGGTCGGCAGCCGGTGCACGCGCACCTGGGTCCAGCGCCGCTCGGGGCCAACCCCATCGACGAACGCGTCGCTCACGCTGCACACCGGCGGTTCCACATCGGTGCCCCAGTCGACCGGGATGCAGTTGCCTGGCGAGGGATAGCCGTGCTCGGCCCAGCCGAGCTTGCTTTCGGCGTGCGCCCACAGCGAACCGACGAGGTCGAGCGTGGCGCCGAACGCATGATCCTCATCCAGGGGCGGGACCCAGCCCTTCTTCTCCCACGCCGCGTGATCCGCCGGATAGTCCCAGGTCGCCATCGCCTGCTTGGGGCCCGGATACGCCAGCTCGGTCCAGGCGCCGAGCGTCGGCGGCTCCGCGCCGGCATACGTCGTGATGCGATGCCAGTACGTCTGCTTCGGTCCGGGCGCGCCGCCGCCGCCGGTCTCTACGTGGGTCAGATGCCTCGGATCGCGCGTGCAGAAGAACGGCGCGCCGGTGCAGGCTTCGGGATCGTCGACGGCCGTACCGTCGGAGTTGCGGCACAGACAGAACATCGCCTTGGTGCTCGCGTTCGTGGCGTCGACGCCGAGGATCGGCTCGATCTCGATCTCGTCCGCGATCGCCTTGCCGTGGATGTAGGCGATGATCACGTCGCCGTTGCCGGAGAATGATGACGACTGCGGGACGAAGTCGGTCATCCGCAGCGACGGCATGGGGCACGGCGTCGGATCGCAGGCATCACCGAGCTGCTGCCCGTTCGACTCCCACGTCGGTGTCGTCTCGGCGACGAAGTTGCAGTTGTCCTGGTTGTTCGGCACCCACTTGCAGTTGTCCGTCGCGTCGCACACGCCGTCGCGGTCGAGGTCGCCGAGGAACCCGACGATCCAGTCGAGGTTCGCCGGCAGGTAGACCGGAGTCAGGTTGCTCATCACGGAGGTGGGCGCCTCGCTGCCGACCGCACAAGGGTCGCCCTCACCGACCGAGTCGAGCGACTGGTTGATGCCGACGACGGCCTCCTGCCCGTTGCCACCCGGTATCGGACCGCAGCCCTTGAGAAATGGGACGGACGCTGGAAGCCCGCCGCCGATCGTCACAAAGCCCGGCCCGCCCGAATCGCCACACTGGGTCGCCGACGGAGAAACGGTGACTCGGATCATCGGCCCGCCGGGGGACACGGCATTCGACGTGGCGACGCCATGGCCGGTCTTCGCGCCGGTCCCAAACCCGGCGAGCTTGATCGTGTGGCCGGAGAGCGAGACGTCGTCGGGCTGCGGCGGGTGGTAAAGGCGCGCGACGTCCTGGAACGGCTGCGCCACGCGCACGAGCGCGAGATCGTGCGCGGCGAGCACGTTGGCCGGTCGCGCCGATTGCCACGTCTCGGCATGATCGGGCCAGGCGTCGGGATGGAAATGAACGTCTGCGACCTCGACCAGGTGGTTGCCGGCGCGTATCGAAGTGGGCGGAAACGCGACGTGAGCCCAGCAGTGGGCCGACGTCAGCACCCAGTGCGGATCGACGACGACACCGGAGCAGCTGACGATCCCTTCCTGCGCGAGGTTCACGCCTTTGATCGTGATCGGCACGACCGAGGGCGGGACCGTGTTGGAGTCAGGGTTCAAGATCGGTTCGTTTGTGGACGACATCGAGTCGGCGCATCCGAACAACATCAGCGCGAGCAGCGAGCAGCGACGGGACATAGATCCTCCTTCGCGTCGTGAACGCCGTCGCGCGGCGAAATTCCCTACGGGACCGTCACCGCGACCGCGTGGATCGTCGCGTCCTCGCCGATCCGGCCGGCAACAGGCACGTGCACGGCGCCGCGCGCGACGGCCGGTGCTCCGAGCACCTCGCCTTCACGCTCGACGATCGCGCCGACCTCGATGCGTGCGCCGTCTGTGAATGCGGCCACGCCGAGGCGCGCGACGCGAAACCGTCCGCGGCTTGCGGCCACCAGCGCGACGTCGCCGTCGACGAGCGTGATCAACCACGCCGCAACGAGGTCGCCCGCGAGCGGCAGCGCATCGTTCGAATCGACGGTGCCTGCCAACGGGTCGATGCGGAGCAGGCGGCGCCCCGTCTCGGTGCGATCGACGATCCACACCCGTGCATCGCGTGGCGAGAACGTGGCGGTCTCGGCGCGCGTCGGCGCCGAGCGCGGATCGAAGCGGACGGCGGAGAAGCCGGCTTCGGGACGCCACGTCCATGCGTCGCCGAGCGGCTCGCCGGACGTCAGATCGCGGCCGCCGATGACGAACAGCGCGCCGGCCGCGCGGCTCCATGCTGCGGCGAATCCCGTACGCGCTTGCGGGCCGCGGGCATCGATCGGCATGCGCTCGAACCTGGCGTGTCCCCGCACGACGGCGGCCGACACGGTGGTCGCGTCGGGCGATAGCTCGATCGCGAGCGGGAGCTCGGGCGACCTCGTGATGGCCGCGGGCTCTCCGCTGCCGACGAGCTTCGCCCCCGAGGCGAGCTCGCGACGCAACTGTTCGGAGAGCAGACCGTTCGACGGCGACGCGCCACGCGCCGACCACACGAGCGCGTCGAGCGTGTTTGGATCGATGGTGACGAACGGCACCGGATCGATTAGCTGCTCGCCCGGGAACCGGACCACGTCGCCGCACGGTGCGCAGTACGTCCACCACGGGCGCGGTGCGAGCTGCGGAAGGCGGCGGCCACGGCTGCGCGCTTCGCGCGGATCGGGCGCGATCGGTGCGAAGGCATCCGCGGGGTTCGCGAGCCCGCCGTGCGCGGCGGCCCCCTGTGAGGTCGGATCGTGCATCCAGATCCAGCCGCCGAGATCGGTACCGTCGCCGTAGGTCGGATCCGGCGCAGGCTCCTCGATCCAGCCGGCCTGGACCCAGCTCGCGAAGTCGGCGCGGTAGTCCCACGTGCGAGCGACCGCGGCGCCGGGATACGCGAGCGGGACCGCGCCACCGATCGCGATGAGATGCCAGTACGTCTGGCCGAGAAGCGGTGACGCACCACCGCCGAGCTCGACGGCGGTGAGATGCTTGGGATCGAGCGTGCAGAAGAAGGGCGCGCTCGCGCATGCCTCGAGGTCGGGAAGCGGTGCGCCGGACGCGTCGCGGCAGATGCAGAAGCGCGCGGTCGCGGCGGAGCTCGCGTGCGAGCCGTCGCCGAGGATCGGCGTCACGTCGAGCTCGTCGCGGATCGAGCGGCCGAACTTGGTCGTGACCAGCGCGTCGCCGTGGGTGGAGGGGAAGCTACTCGTCGCCGGCACGTAGCTCGTCTCGACGAGCGCGGGGGCCGGGCATGGCGTCGGATCGCACGCGTCGCCGAGGCGCTTGCCACCCCATGCCCGCTCGGCCTCGTCGTTGCAGTTCTCCTGCTCGGGGTTGGGAACGCTCGGGCAGTTGTCCACGGCGTCGCACACACGATCGGCGTCGACGTCATCGTGGGTGAGGCTCACGATCCAGTTCGCGATCGATGGCACGAATACCGGCACGAAGTACGACGTCTCGGCGTCGGACTTGTTGATCCCGATCAGGGCAAGCTCGCCGGCACCCGACGGCGGCACCGCACATGGATCGACATAGGGTGCGGACGGACCCGGTGCGGTGATGAACGCACCACCACCCGAGTCGCCGGGTTCGAGGTTGCTCGGCGCGTGATCGGCCTCGACGATCCAGCCTTTGCCGAAGTCGAGCAAGGTCTTGAACGTGGTCGTCCCGCTCGCCTCGCCCGCGCCGCTGTTGAATCCCTTGTTGGACCCCGTGACCGTGATGATCTGCCCCGCGCTCAGGGCGTTCAACGGATCGTGAGGGTGCCAGAGCTTCGCGATCGCGAAGCCCGGCTCGGCCGGCAGGTGAACCAGCGCGATGTCATACGCCGTGGACGGCAACTTGCGTGGCGCACTCCACGTGGTGTCACCGCCGTAGGTGCTCGGGTGGAAGTGGACGTCGGATGCCGCGATCGACAGGCCGAGCACGTCGAGCTTCGCCGTTTGCGGGAAGAAGTCCTCGAAGCAGTGTGCCGCGGTCACCGCCCAGCGCCGCGCGATCCGCACGACGTGACAGCCTCCCGGGGCGGTCTTGCCGCTCTCGCGCGGCCCGGTCATGTGCAGGCGCCCGACGGAGGCGGGCACACCTGCTTGCGTCGGGCTCGTGAGGGCCTGCGGCGCCACTTCCAGATCGGGAGTCGCACAGCCCGCGAACACGATGCCACCGGCGAGGACAAAGCAGATCGTACGCATGAACGAGGAACGCCGGTCGCCGCGCATCTTCCCGGGAAGATCGCCGCGCCCCTTCGTTCGTGGGGCATGAAGCGTCTCCTCCCGATCGCGCTCGTCGTTGCATGCGAGCCGACCACGGCCATGTACGCCACAGAGATCATGAACGGCAGCCCTGCGTCGGCTGCCACTCGGCCCTGGGCGGCGTTCCTCTCGATCACCCGGATCAACGGAACGTCGACGGTCTGCTCGGCCGCGCTCGTCACGCCGACGAAGGTCATCACCGCCGCACACTGCGCGATCTGCGCGGCCGCGATCGACGTGCGAATGCTCGGCGAGAGCACGACCCGACCCGCGGCGTCGTGGGTGGTGCATCCCGATTTCGCGAACGTGCCGTCGTGCGAGCTGGGCGCGCTGGAGAACATGCTCCATGCCAACGGGAACATCGGTGCCGACCTCGCGGTCCTCACGCTCGCCTCGGCGTCGCCGGTCGCGACGCTCCCCGTGCTGACCCTGCCGCCGTTTGGCTGGGATCCTGCGAGCGTGCCCGTGGCGACGATGCTCGGCCGCGGTCCGGGCAGCTTCGACTCGCACGACTTGTCGACGATGCGCGAAGGCAACGCCGACATCGACGCCTGGTCGGCGACGCCGGTACCGGGCTGCGGGACCCCCGCCACCTCGACGCTGCCGTACCTGCAGCTACTGCGATCGGCGCAGGAGGCATCGATGCTCCCCGGCGACTCGGGCGGTCCGCTGATCGCGAACGTCGGCGGCACGACGAAGCTCCTCGGTGTGGCGTCGTGGTTCTGCGGCGACAAGGCCTCGTTGTTCGCTCCGGTCTTCACCGCCGAAACCGCGCCGTTCATCGCGAGTCAGCTCGGATGGACCGTGCCCAGCGCCGATGCCGACGGCGATCACGTGCTCGATGCGGCCGACAACTGTCCGACGGTCGCCAACCAGCACCAGGAGGATGGCGATGGTGACGGCGTTGGCGATGTCTGCGACATCTGCCCCGAAACGCCCGATCCGAGCCAGGCGAACTGCAACGCCGAGGCTGAACGGGCGCTTCACGCGAGGCCGCGCGGCGACGCATGCGATCCGGTGCCGTGCGCGACGGTCGAGGTGGCGTGGGACAACGCGCCGCCGTCCCTGCTACCGCCGCCGATGCAGCCCTGTCTGCTGGATGGCTACGGCTTCGCCACATGTCACTGGGAGATGCCCGTCGGGTTCGCGGTGACCCCGGTCGCTGCGGCGAACGCGACCACACTGCCCGGGCACGTCGGGCTACGCCACTGCCGGTGCGAAGCGCCGCACGCGACGATCGAGGAGCGGGACGCGACCTGCCGGTCGCCCACGAGCTGGAGGTGCGACGTCGACGGCGCCGCGTACTCGGCCGTCGGTTCGACGTGGCGAACGCTGGCGCTGTCCGAGCCCGCGACGGCGGTGACGTTCGCGCCGGGAGCGCATGCGCCCGTCTCGATCGCATGGGACGCGGCGTCCGACCTCGCCGCGCTCGGCAACGGCTCACCGCCACCGCTGCCGTGGGCGCCCGACGCCGACGGCATCGTCGGCGGCGTGCGTGCCGACGGGATCGTGTGGGCGCACACCGTCGATCGCGGCGGTATCCCGACGTCGGCGATGGGTGCGCTCGACGGCGTGCCGGTCGCCGACCTCGCCGGATCGTACGCCGCGGCCGACCTCCGGTTCCGCCTGGTCTACGACTGGCACGACATCCCTCAGTACGCTCCGGCGTGGCCGTGGAGCTACTGCGCGCAATGTGCGCAGGAGCTACCGTGGGTCGTGGTGATCGATCCCGAGCGGCGGTTCGTGCTCGGCGTCGGCGTCGATGGAGCGCGTCGGGTCTCGCTCGCACCCGATGTCATCGACGCCCTCGCCCGCGGTCGCCTGATCGCAGCCGCCGAGCCGACCGGCAGGCTCGAGCGTTCGGGCATCGCGCGGCGCGCCCTGATCCTCGACGAGCGCGGCGCACCGATGGCAGCGCTCGCCGTGAAGAAGGGCACCACGGTGGCCGAGCCGGTACACGGTACCGCGCCGGCCGTGACGAGCGGCACGCGGCTGCACCTGTACTCCGCGCTGCGCGACGAGCTGTTCGTGCTCGAAGCCTCCGCCGGCGAGCCCTCGGCGACGCTGCTGCGCGCCTCTCCCGCCGGAGCGCTGACCGCGGTCCCGCTGGCCGGCGAGCGCCTCGGCGTCCCGCTCGCGGCGACCTTCCGCGCCGAGGACAGCGCGCTCTACGTCGTCGACCGCTCCGGCGACGCGATCCGTCTCGTACGGATCGATCTCGTCGCGGACCGCGTCTCGATCGTCTCGCCGCGCTTGCTCGCCAAAGCGCCTCGCGCGGTCTCGCTCTCGGTCACGGAGCGTGGCGAGCTGCTCCTCGCCATCGCGCGGGCCTCGGCGACCGAGCTCGCATGGATCGCCGGCGGGCGTCTCGTCGGCCGCGCAACCGGCCGCGGCGAGCTCGGCGGCGATGCGCGCGAGCTACCACGCGGCGTCCACTACGCCGTCCACGCCGACGGCCGCCTCACGCCCGGCTTCGTCGCGGCGGGCGCCCGCCGCGCCCCGCTCGATCACGAAGGCATCACGCCGATCTTCTGAACGATGCAGTGTTCATGTCGTTTACGATGTCGAGGTCGTGAGTCGTGCGGAGCCGCCATCGGCCACAGCGGCGGCGGAGCCGACCACCATGTACGGGATCTCGGTCGGGACCGAGAGCTCCGTCGTCACGGCGCGGACCAGGGGATGCATGCCGCCAGGCCGAACGAAGACTGCGTCGCGATCAGCAGCCGAAAGAGGGCCCGGCGAGCGGTGTCGTCGTCGTAGTCCGGCCGCGTCCGGATCCCGGCGAGGAGGGTCGCACGGGCATGGACATCTGGAGGCCGATCTCGAGCCGCCGCGCCGGCGTTATCCGGCGGTAGAGCTCGATCTGGACGGCTTCGGCGTTGGGGGCGGTGTCGAGCGAACGCGGCACGGTGTTCTCGAGTCAGCTCACCCGATGGGGCTCGCTGGAAGACGAGAAGCTGGAGCGAGAGACGGGATTCGAGCCATAGATTATCAGATCGGAACTATTCAATAATCTCTCTCAGTCGCAATGGTTCGTCCCGCTCACTCGTCCCACCTGGTTTTCGGGGCCGGGTCCTGGGCAACATTGGGCAAACACGTTTCGCGCACTTAGCAGAAGGGTACCGACCGGGATCGTTCCTGACAGATCCGACCGGCAGCCACCCTGACAAATCGGGTTGCGTCCTGACGCTCCGGAGGGCTCCTTTCACGCACCGTCGTCGTCCACGGGCGGGCACAACCTTGAGCTAACAGACGGGTTCGTAAAGCGCCTACGGAACCGCGTTGTCCCAACACGCGGAGACGTCGTCGTCGAGCAGTATGGGATTTATAAACATCGTTACAGGGAAGGATGAGAGCTGATCGCGAGCGTCTCCTGACCGGCACGTCCGACCCGACGAGGGCGGAGACTTGCGGATTCGTCGGCCCGGAAAGCGGCAGGACGTGGAGAGCTACAACATCAGCTCATCGCGGACAGTCTCGAGTTTCGGTCCCACCGGGACAATACTGTCCCCCATGACGACGACCGACTTGCGCACCGCGCTGGTCGCGGCCTTTCCGCCCGCGCCGATCACACGTGACATGATCCACGCCGCAGACGCGAGTTGGGCCCGCTACGAGGACCGCGATGTGCTTCCGCTCCTCGAGGGCAAGTCGTGGCTCGAGCTTACTCCGGACATCCTCGAGCGCCATGAAGCGTTGCTCATCCACACGGGTGCTGCGCTCTATCAAGCAATCCTCCCGGCATACCTGCTGCGACTCATCGAGCGAGAGCACGCGACGATCGGCGCTTTCCACGTCGTGAGCCAACTCACGCGCGGGGACAACAGCGTCGCTCGCGAACTGTTCGACGCGCGTGTCGGCACGATGACACCCGCGCAGCGTGACGTTGTGCGCCGCGCCATAGCGATCCTCGCGCAGCAGCCGCTTCTCCGCGAGGTCGCCTCCGATGCACTCCGCTCCTGGTGAACGAGAAAGAAAAGACGACAGATGATGTTCACGAAGAAGCGTGTGGGATATGTGGCATGGACTAATGTGATGACTGGCGTGTTCGCCCAGGGAACCTGGGCGAACAACAAGAACTTCAGCGCCGCCGCGGGAAGCAAGGGCTGCAAGAGCATCATCACGAGCGATGGCGTCAGTGCGTGCACTCGCATCTCGGACGCTAAGGACGCCGCCTGCAACCGCCCTTCGACCTGCGAGCTCGACCGGCAGGAGCGCTGGGCCAAGGACTACAGCGACCCCCTCGAGAAGCACGCAGAGGAGAGCGATAAGGAGCGTTACAAGCGCGAGCTCAACGAGCTGTACCAGAAGCTCGAGAACGGCAAGACGGCCGCGAACGCCGGGGTCGTGGTCGCGCGTGAATGTGTGTCCGCGCGCCAGGCGGTCCAGGACTACTTCGAGAAGACCGCGATCCACTGACCGAGCAAATGAGGAACGAGTTGGTACCGGTGCGCAAAAGCCTCGTCGAGAAGAATGAGACCAAGGCGAAGCGCGACGAGTTGAAGAGGACGTCCGAGGACAACCCGAAGGACGACAGCCTACGCACTACGGCTTCGCCGCCATCGCGATGGCCCTCGCGTTGAAGCTGCTCGTGTGCGAGCCGGTCCGGGAAGTCCGCCGCCGCGTCTGCGCGTGGCCGGTGACCCATGCCCGCACGAGCGTCTGGCCGGCGCTGCGCCGATGGCGTCGCGCGTTCGGGGACGGCTTCGCGCAGGTCGCGATGGGCCGTGCGCCGCCCCACCTGGAGCGCTGCGAGCGCGGCGCGCTCGCATTCGTAGGAGGTGCGTCGATGCCGTGATGGCCATCGCGGTGTGCTCGTCGGTGACGATGCGCCCACCGCGTTGGATCGGCGACGTCCAACGCACAGCCGTGGCACCCATCGGCACGCCGTGACGACCGACGTACCCATCCGCGGCGCAGGAGTCCTCGTGCCCCGAACGTCCCTCGTGCCTCGCGATCACGGCGAGGCCATCGCCCTGTTCCGCGCGTCGATCGTCGGCGCCGTGGTCCAGCGCGACCTGTCGCGCGGCGAGCTCGCCACCGTGCTGCGCACGATCGCCGCCTGCAAGTACCGCCCACCCGGCAGTTCGGCTCCGGTTGCTTCGCGGCTCGATGAATATGCTCCGGCCATGCGATCCGGAGCGAACTCGGTTACGGCCGGGGTAGCTCGACACCTTCGGCTTTTTGGGTGCACCAGGCAACTGTTAGCCTCGAGGCACCTGGCTGCTCAGGGGGCGTGATGAAATTTGGTTTTCGAGTGCCGAGTCTCAAGAAGCGGATCGCGGCGCGCACGTCGTGGAAGCGGGTCGTCCGACACAACCTCGGAATCAAGGCACCCCGTGGCTGGGGATGGCTCACGAACCCGAAGAAGGCGGCATACAATCGCCTCTACGCGCGCACGAGCGTTGATCCGGTGAAGCTCGTAACAAGGGCTGCGAAGCGCCGCTCACGATTGAGCGACGGTGCCTGGCTCCCTGTCGTGTTGGCCGTCATCTTGGCCACCGGAATTCTGGCCGCGGTGTCTGGGAAATAGCTCGGGAGGGATCGCGATGGCACGTGGACCAAACGACAGCTCGCTCACGCGAGTGCAACCCGTCCTCTCACGTCTCGCGACCAGCGGAGATCCGTCGTGGCCGCTCAGGCTCCTTCGGCTCGGCAGCCGAGCCTCGCTGCTCGAACTACCGACGCGCGCCGGCGAGATGACGCCCGTCTTCGAGCACCCGTGCCTCGCGCCCGAAGACCTGCTGCGGTGGATGATCCAGAATCCATCCCGGCTGGACTGGTCGACGCTCGAGGAGTCAGGGCTTGCATCGAGCACGCTCCAGAAGCGCCGGGCGCTTCGTGGCGGTAGCGAGCCCGTCATGCACGAGGCCCTCGAGCTTCTCGCAACCAGGCGTCGGCCCGGCCCGGGGCAATGGCACGTCCTGGAAGGTGTGACGAAGGTCGACTGCGCTCTCTTGGGGGAAGACCTCACCGTCTTTATCGAGGGGAAGCGGACCGAGCCGAGGCTCACCGAGAGGGCTAGTTGGCTCAATGGCCGCGATCAGGTCATCCGCAACCTGGACTGCCTGCGCGTCGAGCCGCGTCGGGCCGCGCATTGGCTCTCGTTGATGGTCGTCGATGCCGGAAGCACCGCCGAGGCTGACGCACGTCGGCTCGACCTAGGCGGCGCCCGGCTCGCTGCGGCGGTGCCACATCTGTCAACGGAAGCGGCAAACGACCTTTGGTCCCACTACGCCGGCTACACGACGTGGCAGGCGATCGAAC
>JAHBVW010000028.1 GCA_019637375.1 Deltaproteobacteria bacterium
CGCGGCGAGCGACTCGGACAACGCGGAGGGCGGCGAGGTTCCATCGCGTTGCGCCGTGACAGGGCGCGAGCACCGCGCAATGCTCGTCGGATGCGAGCTTCGCGATGGGCCATCGTGTGTGTGGTCGCGGGGTGCGGAGGTGGCAACGACGGCGGCGACAGGGCCGCCGGGAGCGCGGCCGCGAAGCCCCAGGGCGAGCGCGCGTACACCGGCCCGATGCCGCTCGCGTTCGGCGACTGCGCCGGGCCGACGGTGGCGTTCGTGTCGGGGCCGCGGCCGCTGCCGTTCGCGCGCGAGGATGCGGAGCTCGGCGGCGACGGCACGGCCGCGCCGGCCACGGCGGCCGTGGGTCCCGGAGCCGCGGACGATCCCGCGCACGCGTCCGGCGGGCTCGACGACGCCGACCTCGGCGCCGCGATCGCCGGCGGCCTCCTCGGAGGCGATGTGGGCGAGGAGTCCGGCACCTTCGGCTTCGGCCGCACCGGCCTGGGCCCCGGCGGCGGCACGGGCTTCGGCGCGATCGGCACCGGGCGCTACGCGGGCTACGGCGTCCGCGGCGGGCACCGCCGCCCGCGCTCGACGGCGACGGTGTCGTTCGGCACGCCCGCCGTCCTCGGGGATCTCGACAAGGCGATCATCCGCCGCTACCTCAAGCGCAACATCGCGAAGGTCCAGTACTGCTACGAGAAGGAGCTGCTCGCGAGCCCCAGGATCGGCGGCACGCTCGCGACGAGCTTCACGATCCTGCCGTCGGGAACCGTCGCCGACGTCGCGACGGGCGGCGTCGATCCGAAGGTCGCCGCGTGCGTCGCGAGCGTGCTCGCGCACATCGAGTTCCCCAAGCCCAAGGGTGGGGGCACCGTGAAGGTCGCGTACCCGTTCACGTTCACCACCCCGGGCGCGGTGATGACCGCCGCACCGGTGACGCTCACGCCCGCCGCGCCCGATCCCGACGTGCCGCCGGCGACACCACCACCGGCCGCCGCGCGCGGGCCGCGCGCCCGCGAGCTGTTCCGCCCCGGCGACGGCCGCGGCGCACCCGCCTACACGCCGGGCGCGCGCAACCCGCTCGCGACGCAGTCCGACGCCCTCGCCGCCTGCTTCCGCGCCGACCCGCGCCGCCGCGGCGCCGCCGTCGTCACCCTGACCTACGGCGACCGGGGCGCCGTGACCGCCGCGACCGTCGACGGCGTCGAACCCTCCGTCGCCGCCTGCGTCGCCACCGCTGCGAAGTCGATCGTCCGCCCCGCCGACCCCGACGGCAGCGCAGGCGCGAGCGGTGGCGCGACCAGCACCGGTGGCAGCGCGAGCGCACACCCGACGGCCGAGCGCTGCCCCGTCGCGTTCGGCGAGACCGCCCTCGCCGATGCGCGCGGGCTCGACCTGCACCGGTCGCTCGTGCACGACGGCGTCGCGCTCGCCGACGTCGCGACGCTCGACGGCACGGCCGTGAAGGCGCTCGTCGCGGCGCTCGAGGCGCGGCGCGCGCCGATGCTCGCCGCGAACGGGCCGGTGTCGTCGCTGCATCCGCCGCTCGTCTTGCGCCCCGACGACGCCACGCCGATGAAGGCGCTGTACAGCGCGGTCGCCAGCATCGCCGCGGCGCGCGAGGACTTCGTGCTCGCGGCGCGCCGCGACGGCGAATGGGCGCTGCTGCGCCCGATGTCGCTCCCGATCCCGCCCGTGCCGTTCAACACCGGTGGTGCGTGGAGCCCGCAGAAGCGGACCGGCCGCGCCGGCGAGGTGTCCGCCGAGCCGCCGCCGCGCCTGTCGCTGTTCGCCGACCGGGACCGCACGATCTGGATCGGCGTCACCGGCACCCGCGACTTCCAGAAGTTCGCCGGCGAGCCCGCGCAGCTCGAGAACGTGCTCGCGGCGCTCAAGGCGCACAAGGCGAGCGCCCCGTTCGGCGACCGCGCCGACCTCGAGGTCGCCGGCGCCAGCGACGTCGCCTACAAGGACCTCGTCGCCCTGATCGACACCGCCGCCAAGGCCGGCTTCCTCGACTGGCGGCTCACCGACGAGGCCCACCTCGCCGCCCGCCCCACGCGCTGATCACGAAGGGCGAGGTGAGAAGAGGTGTGCGCCTGATCGCCCCGGCCACCCGCCGGCCTCCGCCAGCAACGCGATCAGCGAGCGCACACCCATGAATGGCCGCAGCGGGCCAGATCCATCACGGAAATTTGTTAGCCCTGCTCGACCGGCTGCCTCGCCTTCTCCCAGCCCGCGATGCCGTCGGGCATCACGTAGACGTCCGCGTACCCGAGCTCGAGGGCGCGCCCGGCGCCCGCGTGGCAGCTGTGTCAGCCGGGCCCGGAGCAGTAGAAGACGAGCGTCGCGGCCTTGTCGCCGGGGAGATCGCTCGCCTCGATCGCATCCGCGTCGAGCTGCTTCGCCGTCGGGACGTGGCTGCGCTTCCAGCGCGCCGCGCTGTTGTTGTCGAACACGAAGAAGCCGGGCCGGCCGATGCGCGCCGCGACGTCGGCGACCGAGAGCTCGGGGATCTGGGGATGCTCGTCCATCCCGCCGGTTGTACCCGGGCCGCGGCTACTTGCCGAACATCAGCGTCACGTCGAACAGGATCGTGCGGTCGAGGCTCGTCGGCGTCGTCGCGTGATCGCACGGTCCGCCGCACGCCGGCGGCGCGTGGAGGTTGTCCTTGCGCGGCGACAGCGTCACGCGCAGGCCCATCGCGAGGCCGCCGTGGCGCTCGCGCCCGAGCCCCCAGAACGAGCCGCCCAGGCCGAACGACAGCGCCGGGCGCGTCAGCACGCCGCCGGCGTCCCAGCGGTACTGCTGGAGGCCGAGGCCGGCCTCGATGAACAGGTCGCTGCCGGCGTCGCTCTCGCCGACGCGCCCGAAGCTGTAGCGCGCGAGCGGCGTGACCTGGTGCATGAGGCCGCGCCCGACACCGATGCCGATGTTGCGCACCGTCGTCGCGCCCGCGATGGGCTCCTGCTCGATCGCGTCGTCCGGGAGCTGCACCGTCGCGAACTGGTACTCCGCCGCGAGCAACAGGCGCCCGTTGCGCAGGCCGAGCTCGAGGTGCGCCGGCTTGATCGTGCCGACGTCGATGCCGTGGACGAGCGAGCTCCCGATGCGGAACCCGACGCCGCCCTCGAGGAGCCACGCCTCCGCCCGCTCCTTGCGCGACCGGTAGCGGCGCCCGGCGTCGGCGGTGTCGCCGAGCGAGGCCGAGAGCGTGACGAGCGCGAGCGCGGCGATCACCCAGGGGCGACGGTTCGGCATGACGCTGTAGACGCACGACCCATCGCTTCGGTTGCGGTGCTCCCGCCCCGAAAACAGAAACAGCACGAGCCGTCGCGAGACGACTCGTGCATCCGTCGGTGGAAGCGCGCGACTAGCGCTTGCTGAACTGGAAGCGAGCGCGCGCGGCCTTCTGGCCGTACTTCTTGCGCTCCTTCTTGCGCGGGTCGCGCGTGACGTAGCCCGCCGCCTTGAGCTTCGGGCGCAGCTCGCCGTCGACCTTCATGAGCGCGCGGGTGATGCCGTGGCGGATCGCGCCCGCCTGGGACGAGATCCCGCCGCCGCGCACCGTCGCGTCGACGTTGTACTGCCCGAGCAGCGCGACTTCCTCGAGCGCCTGGCGGATCACCATCCGCGCCGTGGGACGCGAGAAGTAGTCCTCGTCGCTGCGGTCGTTGATCGTGATCTTGCCATCGCCGGCCGTGAGCCAGACGCGGGCGACGGCCGTCTTGCGGCGGCCGGTTGCGTAGGTCTTCTGCATCGTCGCGTGTCCTTCAGTTCTGCTTGTCGAGCTTCGGGTCGAGCGGGCGCGGCTTCTGCGCGGCGTGTTCGTGCTGCGCGCCGCGATAGATCTTGAGCTTCTTCAGGATGCGGCGGCCGAGCGGCCCCTTGGGGAGCATGCCCCACACGGCCTCGCGGATCGCGCGCTCCGGGTCGGTGGCGAGGACGTCCTTCGCGAGGCGCGTCTTCAGTCCGCCGGGGAACAGCGTGTGGTGGTGGTAGACCTTCTTGTCGGGCTTGGTGCCGGTCAGCTTCACCTGGCCGGCGTTCAGCACGATCACGAAGTCCCCCATGTCCACGTTGGGCGTGTACGTCGGCTTGTGCTTGCCGCGGAGAACCAGAGCGATCCGCGACGTCAAACGACCGAGCGTGTAGCCCGTCGCATCGATCACGTACCACTCGCGCTGTGCCTCACCGGCCTCCTTGGTCAGCCAGGAGCTCTTCTGCGTCGTCATCATTGGGGAGCCTTCTCGAAGGGGGGATCGTGTACAAAACCGCGAAACGCCTGTCAAGGAAGCATCCCGCTTCGATCCATAACTGTCCGTTCGTTCAGTGTCAGGCCGCTGTGATACCAACGAGGCGTGTCGAGAGTTGGTTTCATCCTCAAGCCCGACAAGACCGAGGCCGGCGCGCTCGTCGAGGAGCTCGTCCCGTGGCTGCGCGAGCACGGCCATGTCTGCGTCGTCACGACGGAAGATCAGCTCGCTCCGAACGGGGCCGAGATCGTCCCGGAGGCCCAGCTCGGGGCGGCGATCGACCTCGCGGTCGTCCTCGGCGGTGATGGAACGATCCTCAGGGCGTCGCGCCTGGTCTCCGATCACGGGCGGCCGGTGCTCGGCATCAACTTCGGTCAGCTGGGATTTCTGACGGGGTTCGCCGCAGCCGACGCGAAGCCGGCGATCGAGGCGGCGCTCGCCGGGCGGATCGCGCGCGAGCAGCGGATGCGGCTCGCCGTGAAGTTCCTGCGGCAGGGCGCCGAGCCCGTCGTGCGCTACGCGCTCAACGACGCGGTCCTCCACCAGGGCGCGATGGCGCGGCTCGTCGGGATCGACGCGTTCGTCGACGCGCAGTTCGTCGCGTCGTACCGTGCCGACGGCCTCATCATCGCGACCCCGACGGGATCGACCGCGTACAACATGGCGGCCGGCGGGCCGATCGTCGTGCCCGGGCAGGCGGCGATGACGATGACGCCGATCTGCGCCCACTCGCTGACCAACCGGCCGCTCGTCATCCCGGCGACGGCGACGATCCGGCTCCAGCTCGGCGCCGACGTGCGCGGCGTGATCCTCACCGTCGACGCACAGTGGGCGCACTCGTTCCTGCCGGGCGACACCGTCGAGCTGACCGCGGCGACGTCGCCGTTGATCCTGTTCGAATCGCCGAAGAGCTTCTTCGACGTGATGCGCGACAAGCTCCACTGGGGCGCGCGCTCGGACACCAAAGAGCAAAAGGAAGGCGGTGGGTGATGTTGCGCCATCTGCGCGTCACCAATTTCGCGATCCTGTCGGACGTCGAGATCGAGCTCGGCGCCGGCATGAACGTCCTCACCGGCGAGACGGGGGCCGGCAAGTCCCTCATCGTCGAGGCGGTGAACCTGTTGCGCGGCGGCCGCGCGTCGGCCGACATCCCGCGCGCCGGCGCCGAGGAGGCCGTCGTCGAGGCCGTCGTCGAGATCCCCGACGACCTGCGCGCGCGCGTCGCCTCGGTCCTCGAGGCCGGCGGGTTACCGCCGTCGGTCCCGCGTGAGCGTCCGGAAGACGACGAGGTGTTCATCCGGCGCGTGATCCAGCGCGGCGGGCGCAGCCGGACGTACGTCAACGGCGCGCTGACGACGGCCGCGCGGCTCGCCGAGCTGGGCGCGCTGCTGATCGACCTGTCCGGGCAGCACCAGCACCAGGGCCTCGTCGATCCGGTGCGGCACCTCGAGATCCTCGACGGCTACTGCGCGCTCACGCCGGGCGCGACACGCGCGGCGAAGGTCGACCACGAGGCGCTCGTCGCGGCGATGGCCGCGGCGTGGCGCGAGCTGAGGCGGCTCGACGAGGAGCGCGCCGCCCTCGGCGGTGACGAGCGCCAGCGCGCCGCGCGCATGGACTACCTGCGCTACCAGCTCGAGGAGCTCGACGCGGCGGGCTTCCAGCCCGGCGAGGACGCGGCGATCGAGCTCGAGCGCACACGCCTGGCATCGGTGGACCAGCTGCAGCACGCGGCGCGCGCGGCGTGCGAGCTGCTCGACGGCGACGACGGCGGGCGCTCGTCGGCGCGCGACCAGGTCGCCGCGGCCGCGCGCGAGGTCGAGCGCGCCACACGCAACGATCCCGGGCTCGCGGCGATCGCGAGCCAGCTGTCCGAGATCGCCGGCGCGATCGACGACGCGGCGGAGCAGCTGCGCTCGTACGCGGACCGGCTCGAGGGCGATCCCGAGCGGCTCGCATACCTCGACGACCGGCTCGCGCTCGTCCGGCGCGTGATCCGCAAGCACGCGCGGCAGCCCGGCGACGGGCTCGACCACGTGCTCGCCGTGGCGGCCGAGCTGCGCGCCGAGCTCGAGGCGCTCGCCGAGCGCGACGAGCGGCTCGCGGCGATCGACGCCACCCACCGGGCGGCGGAGGCCGCGGCGGTCGCGGCGGCCAGCTCGCTCACGCAGAGCCGCACGAAGGCGGCGCGGCGGCTCGAGAAGGAGGTCACCGGCGCGCTCGCCGAGCTCGGCATGGCGTCGGCGCGGCTGTCGGTGCTCGTCGAGCCGCGCGCGCTCGGGCCCGCGGGCGCCGACCGGCTCGAGATGATGCTCGCGTCGAACAAGGGCGAGGACGCGCGGCCGCTCGCGCGCATCGCCTCGGGCGGCGAGCTGTCGCGCATCATGCTCGCGCTCAAGCTCGCGCTGCGCCGCGCCGACGAGGTCGCGACGTACGTGTTCGACGAGGTCGACGCCGGCATCGGCGGCGCGACGGCGCAGGCGGTGGGCTCGCAGATCCGCGCGGTCGCGTCGGTGCACGCCGGTCAGCCCGGCCGCCAGGTCCTGTGCGTCACCCACCTCGCGCAGATCGCGGCGTTCGCCGATCACCACTTCCACGTCCAGAAGTCGGAGGTCAACGGCCGCACCGAGACCCACGTCCAGAAGCTCGGCGCCGCCGCGCGCAAGGACGAGCTCGCGCGCATGCTCGGCGGACAGGCGACGACGAAGGCGCGCGCGCACGCCGCCGAGCTCCTCGCCGAGGCGGCCCGCCCTGCCACCGGAAAGGCCAGCTCCGCGCGACCCGGATAGGTGCATAGGTGCAGCAAATTGCTGCGGATAGTCTTCGGTTAGGGGTGCAGATCGTGCGTGTCGACGCGTCGGCGGTCGGTGTAGCGTCAGGATCGTGATCGGGGAGCTGGCGATGGAAGAGCCCGACTTCCGCGCGCTCTTCGAAGCTGCACCAGGCCTGTTCCTGGCGCTCGCACCCGATCTCACGATCGTGGCCGCGACCGACGGCTACCTCGAGGCGACGATGACGGCACGCGAGGCCGTCGTCGGCCGCGGGATCTTCGACGTCTTCCCGGACAACCCGGACGACGCGACCGCCGAGGGGACGAGCAACCTCCGCGCGTCGCTGCAGCGCGTGCTCGCGACCCGCGCCGCCGACACGATGGCGGTGCAGAAGTACGACGTGCGCGGGCCCGACGGGAAGTTCCAGGTGAAGTACTGGAGCCCGAAGAACTCGCCGGTGCTGTCGCGCTCGGGCGAGGTCCGCTACATCCTCCACCGCGTCGAGGACGTCACCGAGCTCGTGCGCGCCGGCGAGGCCGGCGAGGAGCTGCGCGGCCGGGCGCGCGCGATGGAGCACGAGGTCGTGCAGCGCAGCCGCGAGCTGCACGTGGTCAACCTCGAGCTGCGCGAGGCGAACGCCAGGCTCGGCGAGCTCGACGCGGCCAAGACGGCGTTCTTCAGCAACGTCAGCCACGAGTTCCGCACGCCGCTCACGCTCATGCTCGGCCCGACCGAGGACGCCCTCGCCTCGCCCGGGCGCGCGCTCGCGGGCGGCGCGCTCGAGATGGTGTACCGCAACGAGCTCCGCCTCATGCGGCTCGTCAACTCGCTGCTCGACTACGCGCGCATCGAGGCGAACCGCGCGCAGGCGTGGTACGCGCCGACGGAGCTGAGCGAGCTGACGGCGTTCCTCGCGGGCGCGTTCCGCTCGGCGATCGAGCGCACCGGCCTCGCCTTCGAGGTCGACTGCGCGCGGCTGCCCGAGCCGATCTTCGTCGACCACGACATGTGGGAGAAGGTCGTGCTGAACCTGCTCTCGAACGCGCTGAAGTTCACGTTCGACGGGTCGATCCGCGTCGCGCTGCGCTGGTCCGGCGACGGCGCCGAGCTGGTCGTGCGCGACACCGGCACCGGCATCCCCGAGGCCGAGCTGCCGCGCATCTTCGAGCGTTTCCACCGCGTGCAGGGGGCGAGGTCGCGCTCGCACGAGGGATCGGGGATCGGCCTCGCGCTCGTCCACGAGCTCGTGCGCCTGCACGGCGGCACGATCCGCGCCGCCAGCGTTGTGGGCGAGGGCACCACGTTCGCCGTCGCGATCCCGCGCGGGTCGGCGCACCTGCCGCGCGATCGCATCGCCGCCCCCGCGACGGCTTCGTCGACGGCCGCGGCGACCTCGGCGGCGGCGCCGTACCTCGAGGAGGCGCTGCGCTGGAGCGCCGGCACCTCCGGCACGCCCGCACGCGCCGCGGCGCCGGATCAACCCGATCGCGCCGATCGCGCCGATCGCACCGATCGCACCGATCGCACCGATCGCACCGATCGCGCCGATCGCATCCTGGTCGTCGACGACAACGCCGACCTGCGCGACTACCTCGCGAACCTCCTGCGCGATCACTACGACGTCGAGACGGCGGTCGACGGCGAGGCCGGGCTCGCGGCGATCCGGCGCCACGTGCCGGCGCTCGTGATCAGCGACGTCATGATGCCCTGCCTCGACGGGTTCGGGCTCCTGCGCGAGGTGCGCAACGACCCGCAGCTGCGCGAGGTCCCGGTGATCCTCCTGTCCGCGCGCGCGGGCGAGGAGGCGATCATCGAGGGGCTCGAGTCGGGCGCCGACGACTACCTCGTGAAGCCGTTCGCCGCGCGCGAGCTGCTCGCCCGCGTGCGGACGCACCTCGCGCTCGTGCACCAGCGCCGCGTGTTCGAGCGCTTCTTCACGCTGTCGCCCGACCTCATGTGCATCGCCGGCCCCGACGGCTACTTCAAGCGCGTCAGCCCCGCGTTCGGGATCCTCGGCTACTCCGCCGAGGAGCTCCTCGCGCGGCCGTACCTCGACCTCGTGCACCCCGACGACGTCGCGGCGACCGTCGCCGAGATCGCGCGCCTCGAGGCCGCCGGCACGACGGCCAGCTTCGAGAACCGCTGGCGGTGCGCGGACGGCACCTGGCGCTGGCTCGCGTGGGCGGCCGCCGCGGATGCCTCCCGCACGCTGTACGCCGTCGCGCGGGACGTCACCGTCGCCAAGCAGACCCAGCGCGACCTCGTGCTCGCGAAGGAGGCGGTCGACGCGGCGAACGCCGAGCTCGAGTCGTTCAGCTACTCGGTCGCGCACGACCTGCGGGCGCCGCTGCGCAGCGTCGACGGGTTCAGCCGCGCGCTCGTCGAGGACTACGGCGACAAGCTCGACGGCGAGGCGCGCGACTACCTGCGCTTCGTGCGCGAGGCGGCGCAGCGCATGGCGCAGCTGATCGACGACCTCCTCATGCTGTCGCGCGTCGGCCGGAGCGAGCTGCGGCGCCAGCCCGTCGACGTCGCCGCGCTGGGGCGCGCCGCGATCGCCCGCCTCCAGCGCGCGGCGCGCGACCGCCGCGTCGAGGTCGTGATCCCGGACGAGCTCGAGGACGCGGCCGACCCGAACCTGCTCGGCATCGTGCTCGACAACCTGCTCGGCAACGCGTGGAAGTTCACCGGCAAGCGCGACGTGCCGCGCATCGAGCTCGGCGCGACCGCGCGGGACGGCGCGCGCGCGTACTTCGTGCGCGACAACGGCGCCGGGTTCGACATGGCGCACGCCGACAAGCTGTTCGGCGTGTTCCAGCGCCTGCACGCGACCCACGAGTTCGAGGGCACGGGCATCGGCCTCGCGACCGTGCAGCGCATCATCCAGCGCCACGGCGGGCGCGTCTGGGCCGACGGCGCCGTCGAGGCGGGCGCGACGTTCTACTTCACCCTCGGCGCGCCGGACGCTGCGGCCCGGGCGGCCCGGGCGACCCCCGAGACATGACGATCCCGCTGCGCGCCCTCATCGTCGAGGACGTCGAGGCCGACGCGCGGCTCCTCCTGCGCGAGCTCCGGCGCGGCGGGTTCGAGGTCGCGTTCGAGCGCGTCGAGACGCCCGAGCGGCTGGTGCAGGCGCTCGCGCTGCCGTGGGACATCGTGATCTCCGACTTCTCGATGCCGCGGCTCAGCGCGCCGCGCGCGCTCGAGCTCGTGAAGGAGCGCGACCTCGACCTGCCGTTCATCATCGTGTCGGGCACCGTCGACGAGGAGACCGCCGTCGAGGCGATGCGCGCGGGCGCGAACGACTTCATCGCGAAGGGCAAGTTCGCGCGCCTCATCCCCGCCGTGCAGCGCGAGCTGCGCGACGCCCGGCTCCGCGCCGAGCGGCGGAAGATCCAGCGCACGCTGCTCGACACGCAGCAGACGCTCGACGCGATCGTCCGCTGCGCGCCGGCGTTCATCGTCGCCCTCGACGAGGCGGGGCGGATCAAGTTCGTCAACCATCGCCTGCCCCACCAGGCGCCCGACGAGATCGCCGGGACCGCGTGGCTCGACTACATCACGCCCGACGACCGGGACGAGGTCGCCGAGCGCTTCCGCGCGGTGCTCGCGACCGGCGAGTCGCAGGCGTTCGAGACCGGTCTCGTCGGGCGCGACGGCGCGACGATCCCGATGTCGGTGCACCTCGGCGCGATGCGGAGCGGCGAGCGCATCGTCGGCATCGTCGCGATCGCGCTCGACATCTCGGAGCTGCGGCGCGTGCGGCGCGCGAAGGCCCGGATGCAGGAGCACCTCATCGTGTCCGACCGCATGGCGTCGGTCGGCATCCTCGCGGCCGGCGTCGCGCACGAGATCAACAACCCGCTCGCGTCGCTGATGGCGAACCTCGACCTCGTCGCCGAGGACCTGACCGCCCTCGGCGACCGCGACGAGCTCGCGGAGGTGCACGAGGTGCTCGGCGACGCGCGCGACGCCGCGGCGCGCATCCGCGACATCGTGCGCGACCTGCGCATGTTCTCGCGCTCCGACGAGGAGAAGACGATGCCCGTCGACGTCGAGCGCGTGATGGAGTCCGCGCTGCGCATGGCGTGGAACGAGATCCGGCACCGCGCGCGCGTCGTCAAGGACTACCAGCCCGCCCCGCCCGTGCTCGCGAGCGAGTCGCGGCTCGGCCAGGTGTTCCTCAACCTCATCGTCAACGCGGCGCAGGCGATCACGGAGGGCAACACGCAGCACAACGAGATCCGGATCTCGATCGGCACCGACGGAGATCAGGCCGTCATCGCGATCGCCGACACCGGGGCGGGCATGCCGCCGGAGGTCCTCGGCCGGCTGTTCACGCCGTTCTTCACGACGAAGGCCGCGGGCCACGGCACGGGCCTGGGCCTGTCGATCTGCCACCGCATCGTGACCGGCTACGACGGCGCGATCGACATCCAGAGCGCCGCCGGCGAGGGGACGACGGTGCGCCTCTCCTTTCCGCCCGCGCCGGCGCACCTGCTCGAGGAGCCGAGCCCGCTCCGGCTCGAGATCGCCGGCCGGAGGCGCGGCCGCATCCTGGTCATCGAGGACGAGCAGATGATCGCGCGCGCGGTGCAGCGCGCGCTGTCGCTCGAGCACGAGGTCATCATGGACGACAGCGCGGAGGTGGCGCTGCGGCGCATCGCGGCCGGCGAGAGCTTCGACGTGATCCTGTGCGACCTTCTGATGCCGCAGATGACCGGGATGGACCTGCACGCCGAGCTGGTGCGCGTCGCGCGCGATCAGGCCGACCGGATGGTGTTCCTGACCGGAGGGGCGTTCACGCCGCGCGCGCGGGCGTTCCTCGACGAGACGCCGAACCCGCACATCGAGAAGCCGTTCGATGCCCTGCACCTGCGCGCGCTGATCAATAGTCGGGTCCGCTAGAAGGGAGAGATGATGGACCGCTCAGAGTCACCAGACCGCGTGCTCGTCGTCGACGACGACGAGCAGACCCGGCGCGTCCTCGAGCGGAGCCTGCGCCGCCTCGGCTACGACATCACGCTCGCCGCGAACGGTGCCGAGGGGCTGCGGCTCGCCCTCGAGGTGCGCCCGCACGTCATCCTGTCGGACATCCGTATGCCGGAGCTCGACGGGCACACGCTCCTGCGCCGGCTCGGGGCGCAGGGCGTCGAGAGCGTCGTGATCGTCATGAGCGCGCACGGTGACATGGACGACGTGATCGACGTGCTGCGCAACGGCGCGGTCGACTACCTCCGCAAGCCGTGGGCGCCGGCCGAGCTCATGGCCGCGATCGAGCGCGCGATCGAGGTCTACCACCAGCGCCGGCAGGGGCGCGCCGCGAAGGAGGCCGAGGCGCCGGCCGCGCCCGGGCCGGCCGCGGACAAGCCCACCGGGCCCGACCAGGAGCTCGTGTCGCTGCTCGATCAGGTGCGGCGCGGCGAGATCACGCTCCCGCCGTTCCCGCCGGTCCTCCAGGAGCTGCGCGCGCTCCTGTCGCACGCCGACACGCCGATGTCCGAGATCACCGCGCTCGTCGAGCGCGACCCGCGCCTCGCCGCCCAGGTCCTGCGCGTCGTCAACAGCGCGCACTACGCGCGCGGCAGCCGCATCACGGGCATCGGGATGGCGGTCGGCCGCATCGGCCTGCGCCAGCTGCAGAGCCTCGTCAACACGATCGTCGTCGGCGCGGCGCATCAGGCGAAGGATCCGGTGCTGAGGAAGCTGCAGGCGCGGATCTGGCGCTACTCGGTCACGCGCGCGGTGTCGATGCGCGCGCTCGCCGAGCTCGTCGGCGGGCAGCTCGACCCGGAGACCGCGTACGCCGCGGGCCTGCTCGGCGACGTCGGCGCGCTGTTCCTCCTGTGGCTCCTCGGCGAGCGCGCCGCCACCAGCAGCCGGTCGCCGAGCGACGCCGAGACGTACCTCGCCACGCTGCGCGCGCAGCACCACGAGACCGGCGCCGCGCTGCTCGAGCGCTGGCAGATGGACGCCGCCGTCGTCGAGATCGCGCGCAACCATCACCTCGAGACGCCGCCGGCGCCGCCGAGCCCCTACTGGAGCCTCGCGATCCTCGCGGTCGCGATGGCCGACAAGCTGACGACGGCCGACGATCCGACGCGGACCTCGGCGCCGAGCGCGGAGCTGATCGACCGCTGCGGCGCCGACCTCCGGATCGGGACCTCGGTGGTGCAGAAGATCCTCGAGTCCGTGCGGCGCGAGCTCGCCGCCGTCACGGACATCGGGCCCGTCTGAGCCGGTCTTGGGCGTACCATCGCGGGATGCGGAGAGCATGTGTGCTCGCGGTGTGCGTCGTGGCGGGCGTGGTGGTGGGCCTGCGGACCGCCGGGGCGGCGCCGTCGATCGCGCGGCCGGCCGAGCTGATGGCGGTGATCACGGTGAGCGAGTCGTCGCTCGCCGGGTTCAAGAGCTACCTGAACGCGGTCGTGCCCGGCACCGGCGCGGCCCTCGACGTCGGCAAGCTCCTGGGGATGAGCGCGGTGCCGACGGCGGGGCTCGACGTCGCGAAGGCGCCGGTGCACCTGCTCGTGACGTACACGCGCGGCGCGCCGGGGGTCGCCGTGCTCGCGAAGGTGACGGACGCGGCGAAGGTGAACGCGGCCACGATCGGCGCGACGCCGCGCATCGCGGGCGGCTGGGCGCTGCTCGCGACGCGGCAGGTGGACATCGACGCCGTCGCGGCCTATGCGTTCGGGACGGTGGCGCGGACGCCGCCGCCGACCGCGCCGACGGCGACGCTGTTCACGGTGCCGTTCCTCGCGGAAGCGGCGCTGTTCCTCGCGACCACGCGCATGTCGATGCCGGCGGGGCCCAAGACCGCGACGATGAGCGCGGCGCTCGACGCCTACATCGACGCGTTCCTGGCCGTGGGTGGGGACGCCGACGCGATCGAGGTGCGCCTCGAGGCGGACGCCGACCTGGCGACGCTCGACGCCGTGATCGCCCCGCGCGCCGGGACGCGGTTCGCGCAGTTCGCCGCCGCGCAGAAGGCGAGCGACTTCGGGCTGATCGCGAAGCTGCCCGCATCGCACGCCGGGATGCTGTTCGCCGGGCGCCTCGCGACGGACCCGTACCGCGACCAGATCCTCGGCGTGACGATGGCGCTCTACACGTCGGGCGCGAGCAGCAGCGTGCTATCCGACGCGATCGCGGCGATCATGAAGGCCGCGTCGGGCGAGTTCGCGATGGTCCTGCAGCTCGATGAGAAGCGCGGGCTGTCGGTGGCGCACCTGTTCGGCATCGACGATGCGAAGGCCGTCGACGGCGCGATCCACGCGGGCATGAAGGTGCTGGCCGGCAAGGGCGTGCGCATCGGCGGCGGCTACAAGGGCGTGGCGTCGACGTGGACGGCGTTCGCGGTGCCCGTGGTGCACGACGGCGTGTCGCTGCGCGGCTACCGCGTCAAGCTCGAGCCGCCGCCGAACGAGCCCGCGAAGCGGGCGCAGGACATCCTCTCGCCGGGCGGGCGCAGCGAGGGCGTGGTCGCGCTCGTCGACGGGCTCGGCATGACCGCGAACGGGCTCGACGGCGCGCTCGAGGGCGGGCGCGTCATCGACGCGATGCGCGGGAGGGGCGCGCGCCTCACGCTGTCGAAGACGATGGCCCAGCTCGTCGACTACGCGCGCGCGCGGCGCGACAGCGCGCTGATCGCCGTCGACGCCGGCGCGTACGCGGCCGCGATGGGGCTGCCGGTGACGGACGAGGCCACGTTCGCGATGAGCGCCGGCTTCGCCGACGGCTCGGCGCACGTCCGCACGCTCGTGCCCGCGGCGTCGGTGCGCGCCGCGATCGGGATCGCGCAGGCGGCGAACAACGCGTCGCCGTAGCGCACATCTCGCACCCTGCTGACGCGGAGTCAACAGTGCACGAGCGTGCGCGATTCGCGCAACGCGCGCGATCCCGCGCCGCCATCGATTGACGATCGGGATCGAAATTGCGCAGGGTGAACGCGCGTGGAGGGCAACAGCGCAGCGCTCGGGCGGTATCGCCTGGTGCGGCATCTCGCCAGCGGCGGGATGGCGGAGGTGTGGCTCGCGCGCGTGACCGGCGGCGACGCCGTCGGTGGGTTCGAGCGCCACGTGGTCGTGAAGTGCATCCGCGGCGAGGGCGCGGACAGCCCCGAGCTCGTCGAGATGTTCGTCGAGGAGGCGCGGCTCGCCGCGTCGCTCCACCACAGCAACGTCGTCCAGGTCCACGACATCGGCGTCGATCGCGGCCGGCACTACTTCGCGATGGAGTACGTGCACGGCGAGGACCTGCGGCGGCTGCTCGCGCACGCGGCCGGCACGTCGGTGCCGATCCCGATCGATCACGCGGTCGCGATCGTGATCGGCGCCGCCGCCGGGCTGCACCACGCGCACGAGCACCCGCGCGCGATCGTGCACCGCGACGTGTCGCCGGCGAACATCCTCGTCGGCTACGACGGCAGTGTGAAGGTTGTCGACTTCGGGATCGCGAAGGCGGCGCACCGCGCGTGCGAGACGCGATCGGGCCTCATGAAGGGCAAGGTCGCGTACATGTCGCCCGAGCAGTGCGTCGGGCACGCCGTCGACCGGCGCAGCGACGTGTTCTGCCTCGGCATCGTGCTGTACGAGCTGCTCGCCGCGCGGCGCCTGTTCAAGGGCGCGAACGACTTCCTCACGATGAGTGCGATCACGAGCGGCGCGATCCCGCCGCTCGCCGCGCACCGCCCCGGCGTCCCCGCCGAGCTCGCCGCGGTCGTCGCGCGCGCCCTCGCGCACGCCCCCGCCGATCGCCACGCGACCGCCGACGAGCTGCGGCTCGACCTCGAGCGCGTCGCCGCGCGCCTGGGCCTGCGCACCGGCCCGAGCGCCCTCGCCGACTACCTGCGCGCCACGCTCGGCGACCGCCCGGTGCCCTGGCTGCTCGCCGACGACGATCCGGAGATCGAGGTCGTCGCCGACGACTTCGACGGCGGCGGCCTCGACGGGAGGGTGGCCGCGCCGGTCGTCGTCTCCGCTTCGGGCGACGGCGTGTCGGCGCGGCACCGGCTCCCGCGCGCGAGCACCGACTTCGACGGCGACGTCGCCGGGCTCGCGATCGCGCCGGTCCCCGCGTTCTCCTTCGCCGTCCCCGACGCGCGCCCGAGCTCGCCGATCATGCGCGCCCGCTCGAAGGCGATCACGAACGCGCCGCTGCCGATCGACGCATCCGGCGCGGACACGCAGCGAGTCGCCGTCCCGCCGAGCACGGCGATGCCGCCCGCGATGCCGCGCCCGCTCATGGCGCTCGGCGGCATCCCGGTCGCGCTCGCCACGCCGCCGTCGTCGCCGGTGCTGATCGGCGGGATCCCCGTCCTCACCACCGACGCCCCGACGCCGTACCGCCGCGCGCGGCTCGGGTCCACGCCGCCGCCCTCCGACGACGCGGACGGCGTGGTCGTGACGGCGGCGCCGGTACCGGTGAAGGTGATCGCGCCGCCGGTGCGCCGGCCGCGCTGGCTCGCGCCGGTGGGCGCCGTCGCGGCGATCGCGGCCGGCGCGCTGGCGTACCTCGCGGTGCGGCCGGGCGACGAGCGCGTGCCCCAGGCGATCATCGTGCCGGCGCCGCCGGTGGCGCCACCGGCGCGTCAACCAACCGCGGTGCCGATGCTGGAGCTCGCGCACGAGGCGCTGCGGCCGACCGAGCACGTCGAGGTCCCGGTCGCGCCGCCGGTGCCGATCGCGCCGATCGCGCCGATCGCGCCGATCGCGCCGATCGCGCCGAGACATGTCCCGCCGCCGGTGACGCGCGGTGCATGGGACCCCGACGCGCTGTTCCCGAAGGACTGAGACGAGACCGATGACGAGACCGATGACGAGACCGATGACGATCTCGACGACGATCCGACGTGCCGGGCTCGCGCTGATCGCGCTCGCGCTCGCGGCGCCGGCGGCGCGCGCGGACTCGGCGGAGGCGCACACGCACGTCGAGCGGGCGACGGCGCTGCACGCGCAGGGCAACCACGACGAGGCGCTCGCCGAGCTCGCCACGGCGTACACGCTCGACCCGCGGCCCGAGCTGCTGTACGCGCTCGCGCAGCTGCACGTGAAGCGCGACGACTGCCCGCAGGCGATCGCGCTGTACGAGCGCTTCCTCGCGACGCGGCCCACCCCCGGGCCGCACGCGGCCGCGACGGAGGCGCTCGCGCGGTGCCGGGCGCGCCACGTCGAGCGCGCGACCCAGCTGCACGCCGAGCGCAGGTTCGGCGAGGCGCTCGCGGCGCTCACGCGCGCGTACGTCGACGATCCGCGGCCCGCCCTGCTCTACGCGATCGCGCAGGTCCACGCGAAGCTCGGCGACTGCGCGCGCGCGTCGCTGTACTACGAGCGCTACCTCGCGGGCCGCCCGCCGCCGAGGTCGCAGGCCGCCGCGCGCGAGGCGATCGCGACGTGCCACGCGCAGCCCGCACCCGCCGTCGAGGAGCCGCCCGTGACCGTCGCCGCCGCGGTCGCACCTCCGCCGACACCCGCGCCCACCCCGTGGCGCTGGTACCGGGATCGCTACGGCGGCGTGCTCGCCGCCGGCGGCGCGGCGCTCGGCGTCGCCGGGATCGCCTCGTACGCGGCCTCCCGCGACCACCTCCACGCCGACGATCCCGAGCTCGCCCGCCGCGGTCGCCGGCAGCGCGCGTTCGCGATCGGCCTCGGCGCCGGGGCGCTCGCGCTCGCGGGAGCCGCGATCACGCGCTACGTCCTCGTGCACCGCGCGGATCGGCTCCAGCTCACGGCGCCGCTCGCCGGTGACGCCGGCGCCGTCGTCGCGTGGTCGCTGTGGTGATCTGTCCGTCGCCGCGCCCGGGAGGTTGCAGCGAAGTCGGGTAGCGATCGGTCATCACCGGGGGCGCAGACCGTAGGGGATGTTGCGCTTTTTCGCGAACCCACACCTCCCACAGTCCCGAGTCGAATCAACACCTTGACGATGGTCCGGGTTCATTGGAACCTGACGTGGGGTGACCACCGCGCCGGTACCGAGGACCTCGCTGGGCCGCTATGCGCTCGTCCGCCATCTGGCGAGCGGCGGCATGGCGGAGGTGATCATCGCGCGCGCGAGCGGCATCGAGGGCTTCGAGCACCACGTCGTGATCAAGCGGATCCGCGACGAGCAGGCGCGGGACGCGCGCTTCGTCCAGATGTTCCTCGACGAGGCGCGCCTCGCCGCGTCGCTGCACCACCACAACATCGTCCAGGTCCACGACATCGGTCAGGACAACGGCGAGTACTTCTTCGCGATGGAGTACGTGCACGGCGAGGACCTGCGCCGGCTCCTCGCGCACGCGAGCGAGCGCGACGACAAGATCCCGCTCGATCACATCCTCACGATCGTGACGTGCAGCGCCGCGGCGCTGCACTTCGCGCACGAGCACCGCGGCACCGACCGCAAGCCGCTCGGGATCGTGCACCGCGACGTGTCGCCCGCGAACATCCTCGTCAGCTACGACGGCAACGTGAAGGTCGTCGACTTCGGCATCGCGAAGGCGACGCAGCAGCGCGCGTCGACGGAGACGACGCTGTCGGGCGTGATGAAGGGCAAGGTCGCGTACATGTCGCCCGAGCAGTGCATCAACCAGCCGGTCGATCGCCGCAGCGACATCTTCTGCCTCGGCATCGTGCTGTACGAGCTCGTCACGGTGCGCCGCCTGTTCAAGGGCGCGAACGACTTCCTCACGATGAGCGCGATCACGAGCGGTGTGATCCCGCGCCCGACGGAGTTCCGCCCCGACCTCGCGCCCGAGCTCGAGGCGATCATCATGAAGGCGCTCGCGTTCCGTCCCGAGGATCGCTACCAGACCGCCGACGAGATGCGCGCGGCGCTCGAGCGCTACGCGATCGGCGCCGGCCTGCGCGGCTCGACGACCGCGCTCGGCGACTACATGCGCGCGCGGTTCGGCGACCGCCCGCTGCCGTGGCAGGACGACGGCGACGAGGAGGACATGTCGATCGACTTCGACGGCTCGGGCAGCGGCATGGTGCCGACGCCCGACGCCCCGGTGTTCGAGGCGCTCGGCGCCGCGCCGTCGCCGATCGCGAAGGCCTTCGTGCGCGCCAGCGCGAAGGAGTCGTCGCCCAGGCTCCCGCTGCCGGCCGATCCGCTGGTCGACACCGTCGAGGTCGGCGTCGAGGCCGCGCCCCGCTCCCCGTCGGGCCGCGTGCGCACGAGCAGCATCACCGGCGCGCCGGATCCGTCGGGCACGCTCTCGCTCGACGCGCTGTCGTCGATCCCCGTCGACCACATGCCGTTCGCCGGCGCGCCCGCGCCGAGCGTGTTCTCCGCGCGCCCCGCGACGCAGGAGCGGCCGCAGCGGCGCAGGCTGATCGGCGCGGCGATCGCCACGGGCGCCGCGCTCGCGCTCGTCGTGATCATCGTCCTCGCGGCGACGTCGTCCTCGTCGACGACGGCGTCGGCGGCCGATCCGATCGGCCGCGAGCCCGCGCCGCCGCTGACGCCGCCCCGGCCGCCCGAACCGCGCGACCCGCAGCCCGCGGCCGCCGCGGCCGCCGCGGTCACGCCGCCGAACCTCGTGCCGTCCGCGGACGCGCCGCCGGCGCCGCCGCCCAAGGTGCCGGCGCCGCCGGTCGCCCAGCCGCTCACCGTCAAGAAGCCCGCGCCCGCGCCGCCGGCGCGCCCGCCTCAGCCGCCGAAGAAGCCCGGCAAGCCCGTGAAGGGCTCGTGGGATCCCGACGCGCTGTTCCCGAAGAAGTGATGCCCCGGATCGCGCTCGCCACCGCGCTGCTCCTCGCCGCGTCCGCCGCCGCGGCGCGCGCCGACGCGACGCAGGAGGCGGCGAAGCACGTCGAGGCCGCGAGCGCCGCCCACGGCGCCGGCAACTTCGCCGCCGCGCGCCTCGAGCTGATCGCCGCGTACGCGCTCGACCCGCAGCCCGACCTCCTGTTCGCGCTCGGCCAGGTCCACGTGAAGCTCGGCATCTGCCCGATCGCCGTCGTGCTGTACGAGCGCTTCCTCACGACGAAGCCGGCCGAGGGCCCGCGCGCCGCCGCGACCGAGGCGATCGCCATGTGCCGCGCGCAGCCGCCGGCGGTGGCCGCGCCGACGCCCGCCGAGCGCCTCGAGCGCGCGACCGGGCTGCACCGCGACGGCAAGTACGCCGACGCGCTGCCCGAGCTGATGCTCGCGTACGCGCTCGATCCGCGGCCCGAGGTGCTCTACGCGATCGGCCAGGTCGAGGTGAAGCTCGGGCACTGCCCGCGCGCCGTGCTGTTCTACGAGCGCTTCCTCGGCACGTCGCCGCCCGAGGGAGCGGCCGACGCCGCGACCGAGGCGATCGAGATCTGCCGCACGAGCCCGCCGCCGGTCGCGACCGAGCCGAAGCCGCCCGTCGTCGTCGCGACCGGGCGCGCACCCTGGTACACGGACAAGCTCGGCGACGCGCTCGCCGGCGGCGCGCTCGCCCTCGGGATCGGCGCCGCGGTCGCGTACGGCGCGGCGCGCGGCGCGCTCGCCGACGCCGACGGCGCCGCGACGTACGACGCGCACGCCGCCGCCGTCGATCGCGCGCACGACCGGCGCAGCCTCGCGCTCGGGCTCGGCGTCGGCGCGGCGGCGCTCGGCACGGTCGCCGTCTATCGCTTCCTCACGGCCGACCGCACCGAGACCCGCGCGATCACCCTCACCCCCACCGCGGGCGGCGCCGCCGTCTTCCTCGGGGGGCGCTGGTGATGCGGCCCGTGCTCGGGGTGGTGCTCGCGCTCGCGCTGGCCTCGGGCGCGCTCGCCGGCTGCCTGCGCCAGACGCAGTTCGCGTGCGACGGCGACGCCGCCTGCAACGGCGGGCACTGCGAGGCCACCGGCTTCTGCAGCTTCGACGACGCCACGTGCGCCGGCGGCCGCCGCTACGGCGAGCTGAGCGGCGCGCTCGCGAACGCGTGCGTCGACGTCCCGCCGGAGCCCGACGCGCCGCCGCCGAGCCGCTGCCCCGACAGCTACGCCCCCATCGGCGGCTCGGCGCACGTGTACCGCCTGCGCGCGACGGTCACCGACTGGGTCGCCCACCGCGACACGTGCGCCGGCGAGGGCGGCTTCCTCGCGATCCCCGACGACCAGGCCGAGCTCGACCTCCTCGCCGACCTCGCCGCCGGCAACGACCTGTGGGTCGGCGTCCACGAGACCGGCGCCGTCGACGTCTACGAGACCGTGCTCGGTGCGCCGGCGACGTTTTTGCCCTGGGACACCGGTCAGCCCGACGGCGCGGGCCCGGCGGACTGCGTCCGCCTCTCCGCCCAGTCGCGCCGCTACCGCGACGACCGCTGCAACCTGAACCGCCGCGCCATCTGCGAGTGCGTGCCGTAGCCTGTTAGGCTCGGACCGTGCGCATCCGCGCGACGATCCTCGTCAAGCTGCTCGTCGCGCTGGTGATCCCGACGGTCGCGCTGTTCACGCTGTTCGCGGTCGTCGCGTTCGAGGTGAGCCGGCGCGACCTCGACGACGAGCTCGGGCAGCGGCTCGAGACGCTCGCGGCGTCGGCGGCGACGCAGGTGCGCGGCAAGTACCTCGACAAGCTGCGCGCCGGCGACGAGAACGTGATCGACTACCAGAACGCGATGAAGCGGCTGCGCACGCTCGCCGCGGCGACCGGCGCGCGCTTCATCGTGTTCGACCGCGACTTCCTCGCGCGCGTCGACACGTCGACGGGCGAGGACCGCCTCGCCCTGCGCGCGCACGACTACCGCGCCAAGCTCGACCGCGAGGAGCTGACCGCGGTGTTCGAGCGGCGCGAGACCGCGTCGTCGGTGACGTTCGTCGGCAACGACGACAAGTGGTACAAGGCCGGCTACGCGCCGATCCGCACCGACGACGACGACCCGACGGCGGTGCTCGCCGTCAGCGCGCAGGCGCCCGCGTCGTACTTCGCGCGCCTCGACGACCTGCGCAGCCGGCTGTTCCTGTGGGGCGCCGGGCTCGTCCTCGTCAGCATCCTCGCGGCGGTGATCGCGACCCTGCTCATCACGCGCAACGTGCGCCGCCTCGCGTCGGCGGCCGAGCGCATCGGCACCGGCGAGCTGCGCGCGAAGGTGCGCATCGCGTCGAACGACGAGCTCGGCCAGCTCGCGCAGAGCATGGACCGCATGCGCGAGCAGCTGCTCGAGCGCGACGTGCGCATGCAGCAGATGCTCGCCGGCATCGCGCACGAGGTCCGCAACCCGCTCGCCGGGATGACGCTGTTCGCCGGCATCCTGCGCGACGAGCTCCCCGACGGCGACGAGCGCCGCTCGCACGTCGAGCGCATCCAGCGCGAGCTCGGCTACCTCGAGCGCGTCGTCAACGAGTTCCTCGAGTTCGCGCGCCGCGCCAAGCCCGAGCTCGCCGACGTCGAGGTCGCCGAGCTGCTCGCCGAGATCGCGCAGCTCGTGACGTCCGACGCGATCGAGGTCGCCGTCGCGCCGGCCGGCGACACCGTCGCGCGCGCCGACCGCGGCCAGCTGCGCCGCGCGCTCATCAACCTCGCGAAGAACGCCGTCCAGGCCGCGACGGCCGCCGGCCACCGCGGGAAGGACGCCGTGCGGCTGTCGGCCGCCGTCGAGGGCGACGAGCTGCACCTCGTCGTGTGGAACCGCGGCCAGGAGATCTCGCCGGAGACGTCGGGCAAGCTGTTCGAGCCGTTCTTCACGACGCGCGAGAAGGGGACCGGCCTCGGGCTCGCGTTCGTCCGCGAGATCGCGCACGACCACGGCGGGCGCGTCGAGCTGCACAGCGCCGACGGACAGACCACGTTCACCCTCGTACTTCCGATTTCTGTGTAGGATGCTCTCGCCGAATGGCCACCATCCTCCTCATCGACGACAACGACACGATCCGCGACGGCCTGGCCCACACGGTGAAGAAGATGGGCCACACGCCGATCACGGCGTCGTCGGGCCACGCCGGGATCGAGGCGTTCAAGGCGAAGCGCGCCGACTTCGTCATCACCGACCTCAAGATGGAGGGCGGCACCGGCGTCGAGGTGCTGCGCTCGATCAGCGCGCTCGACGGCGACGTGCCGATCATGATCATCACCGGCTTTGGCACCGTCGAGACCGCCGTGGAGGCGATGAAGCTCGGCGCGTTCGACTTCCTGACGAAGCCGATCCAGCCCGAGGTCGTGCGGCTGAAGGTCGAGCGCGCGATCGAGCTGTGCGCCGCGCGGCGCGGCCGCAAGAAGGCCGACGCGATGACCGACTACCTGCGCGCCGAGGCCGACGGCAAGTTCCCCGAGCTCGTCGGCACGGGCGACAAGATGCAGGTCGTGCGGCGCACCGTCGAGAAGGTCGCCGCGAGCGACACGACGGTGTTCGTCGCCGGCGAGAGCGGCACCGGCAAGGAGCTGATCGCGCGCGCCATCCACCGGCTGTCGCGGCGCGCGAACGGGCCGTTCATCAAGGTCAACTGCGGCGCGCTCACCGAGACGCTGCTCGAGAGCGAGCTGTTCGGCCACGAGAAGGGCGCGTTCACCGGCGCGATCAAGCAGAAGCTCGGCCGCTTCGAGCTCGCCGACGGCGGGACGCTGTTCCTCGACGAGGTCGGCGACGTCCCGCCCGCGATGCAGGTCAAGCTCCTGCGCGCGCTGCAGGAGCAGGAGTTCGAGCGCGTCGGCGGCGAGGCGCCGATCAAGGTCGACGTCCGCGTCGTGTCGGCGACGAACAAGGACCTCGAGGCCGAGGTCGCCGCGTCGCGGTTCCGCCAGGACCTGTTCTTCCGCCTGCACGTCCTGCCGGTGAAGCTGCCGCCGCTGCGCGAGCGCCGCGAGGACATCCCGCTCCTGTGCAACCACTTCGTCGCCAAGCTCGCGCCGAAGACGAACGCGCGCGTCCGCGCGATCGGCGACGCCGCGCTCGGCCGGATCATGGCCTATCACTGGCCGGGCAACGTGCGCGAGCTCGAGAATGCGATCGAGCAATCGCTGGTCTTCGCAGAAGGTGAAGAGATCACACCGGCCGCGCTGCCGCAGTTCCTGCAGGGCGGCGCGGAGGAAGATCGCCTCGACGTGCCGCGCGAGCTGTCGCTCCCCGAGATCCTCGACGACCTCGAGCGCCAGCTGATCCTGAAGGCCTACGCGAAGGCGGGGCGCGTGAAGACCGAGACCGCGCGACTTCTCGGGATCAAGACATCTGCTCTGTACTACAAGCTCGAAAAGTACGGAATCGAATAGGGAGAACCCATGACTCGACTCGTTCGGACCGCCCTCGCCGCGGCGGTCATCACCACAGCGACGACGGCCCCGGCGCACGCCGACGTGGAGCTCGGCCTGTTCACGGGCGCGCACATCTTCTCGCACAACGGTGCGCTCGGCACGACCGACATCACCGCGCCGCAGTCGCTGCGCAACTCCGTCGTGGCCGGCCTGCGCCTCGGCGTGATGTTCACGCCGATGCTCGGCGTCGAGGCCGAGGGCGGCATCATCCCGACGGAGCCGCGCAACCTCGTGTTCTCGGTGTACGGGGCCACGTTCCGCGGCCAGCTGATCGCGCAGTTCCGCGGCGGCAACCCCGACAGCAAGATCCTGCCGTTCGTGCTCGCCGGCGCCGGCGTCACGAACATCGTGAAGTCGTCGAACCTCGAGGTCGTCGCCGAGGACTCGACGTTCGCGCCGTACCTCGGCCTGGGTGCGAAGGTCCGCCTGCCCGGCACGTTCGCGCTGCGCTTCGAGGCGCGCGCGTTCCTGCCGGGCGCGCGGCCCGACAAGTCCGCCATCGACGGCGAGGTCCTCGTCTCGATCTACCGCGCGTTCGGCAAGAAGGCCGCGCCGAAGGACACCGACCACGACGGCATCGTCGACAGCCTCGACAAGTGCCCGACCGAGCCCGAGGACAAGGACGGCTTCCAGGACGACGACGGCTGCCCCGATCCCGACAACGACCACGACGGCATCCCCGATGCGGCCGACAAGTGCCCGAACGAGCCCGAGGACAAGGACGGCTTCCAGGACGACGACGGCTGCCCCGACCTCGACAACGACAACGACGGCGTTCCGGACAAGGACGACAAGTGCCCGACCGAGCCCGAGGACAAGGACGGCTTCCAGGACGACGACGGCTGCCCCGATCCCGATAACGACGGGGACGGCGTGCCCGACGCGCAGGACCAGTGCCCGACGGAGGCCGAGACCAAGAACGGCTACCAGGACGAGGACGGCTGCCCCGACGAGGTGCCGGCCAAGCTGAAGGCGTTCACCGGCACGATCCAGGGCATCACGTTCCAGCCCGGCGCGGCGACCCTGCAGGCGACGTCGTTCGCGACGCTCGACAAGGCGGTCGCGGTGCTGAAGGAGTTCGACGCGCTGAAGCTCGAGATCCAGGGCCACACCGACGACCAACCGCTCACGCCCGGCGGCAAGTTCGCCGACAACACCGCGCTGTCGCAGGCGCGCGCCGAGACGGTGCGGGACTACTTCGTCAAGAAGGGCATCGCCGCCGACCGCCTGATCGCGAAGGGCTACGGCGAGGCGCAGCCGATCGAGGCGCCGGCCGGCAAGACCGGCGTCGCGCTCGCCGCGCTGCGCGCGAAGAACCGCCGCGTCGAGTTCAAGCTGGTCAGTAGCCTCACGGCCCCGTCGCCGTAGCGCGGGCCATGACGACGTCGGTCCAGTTCGCGGGGCAGCGCGGCCCCGGGCGCGACCTGCACGTCGAGGTGCTGCTCGCACCGGGACGCCCGCCCGCGATCTACGGGCAGCTCGAGCCCCTGCTCCACGCCCGGCTCGCGAACCTCGCGGCGCCGGCGGTGCGCGGCGAGATCGCGTTTCGCGGCTCGTTCGCGCTGTTCGGCGGCTCGTCCTAGCTCAGTCCTTCTTCTCGTCCTTCTTGTCGCCGCCCTTGCTGCTGGCCTTGGTGCGGCACTCGTCGAACTCCTTCTGGATCTCCATGATCTCCTTGATCACGGACTCCGAAGGCTTGTCCTCGCCCTTCATCTCCTTCTTCATGTCCTTGCGCCAGTCGCGGAACTCCTTGTTCACGGTCTCGACGCAGTCCTTGTCGGAGCAGGCGCACATCTTGTCGCGGTACTTCTTGAGGCCCGAGATGGCCTCGTCGGCCTTCGAGCTACAGGCTCCGAGGGCGAGGAGAGACGACAGGGCGAGAATGAGCGGGCGCGTACGCATGAGAATGGAGTCCTCCGACGAGTGGTTTCGCAAACCGCAGCATGGTCGGCGAAATGCACCGACGCTGCAAGCGGTAGTTGAGGACACAAACGCACGCGATCAGACGTTGCCAGTCCGTCGCGAATCCGTAACGGATACGCGTGGCTGCGCTCAGCGATTCGGCTTGGAGTCGCGGCCCGACTCGCACACGCTCGCGATCTGGGCCCAGTCCTGGCCGGCGAGGTCGAACGCCTCGAGCATGCCCGCGAGGACGCGGCCGGTCGCCGCGACGTCGGCGCTCGCGCTGTGCGCCGCCGCGAACGAGTTGCCGACGAAGCGCTGGTGCGCGTGCTGGAGGCTGCGCGGCTCGCAGTGCTGCCACAGGCGGAGCGCGTCGACGATGCGCAGCGCCGCGAAGTCGAGCGGCGGGCGCTCGATGCGCGCGTACTCGGCCTGCAGCATGTCGATGTCGAAGCTGATGTTGTAGCCGACGACGACGTCGGCGCGCGCGAACACCTCGGCGATCGCGTCGGCGACGGCGGCGAACTGCGGGCACCCCGCGAGGTCGTCGGCGGAGATGCCGTGGATCGCCTGCGCGCCGGGGTGGATCGCGACGCTCGGCCGGATCCGCCACACGTGGCGGGGCGCGTCCTCGCCGAGCCCTTCCTGGATGCACAGCTCGATGATCTGGTCGGCGGCGCGATCGGTGCCGGTGGTCTCGCAGTCGAAGATGACGATCCGCTCCACGCTTTGCTGGCGCACGGGTGCGGAGCCGAGTGCCAGGAAGGGCTGGGAAGGTCGGGACGCGGTTCCTGACACGCCCCGACTCTAGAGCCCCCCTCTGACAGCGACCGTCCGAGATCTGCCAAGTGATCGAGGTGCTTAGCAGATCCCCCCTAGAACCCCGCGGCGTACCGGACGGCGCCGCTGTCGAGGTCGACCGCGACGACGCGGCGCCGCGGGTCCTTCGTCGTCACGACGACGAGCTTGCCGATCGTCGCGACCTGCTCGCAGCCGCGCGCGAGCTCGGTCGTCCACGCGGCGGTGCCGTCGGGCCCCAGGCGCGAGAGCTGGGTGCGGTCGCCGTCCGCGTCGAGGGACGTGTGGTGCAGGAGCAGCGGCGCCTCGCCCGGCACCCACACCGGCGAGAGGTACGTGTCCGCCGACGCGCTGCCGGCCTGCGCGACGCGCGCGCGCGGCCCCTGCCCGCGCAGGATGGTGCGCGCCGGGCGGTCGTTCCCCGTCCGCATCAGGTCGCCGGCCATCGCGGCGTGCGCCCCGCAGTCCGAGGCCATCGGGATCGAGCCCTTGCTCGGCGCCATCGCCAGCGGGCCCTGATCGCGCAGCGCCGGCGGCACGGCGTCCTCGCGGCGCGCGGTGGGCGTGGCGGCCGCACCGTCGACGACGGCGACGCGGCCGTCGTCGAGCATGTGCACCGCGGTCGCGCCGTCCACGCGCCAGCGCCCGGGCACGAGCTTGCCGAGCCTGGCCTCCTGCACGAGGTCGCCGAACGCGCGCACGCGCTTGTACGTGCGCGCGTCGTAGAGGCCGAGCTCGCTGCCCTGGGTCGCGACGGCGCACCACACGCGCTCCGGCGACGCGGCGGCGCAGCCGTCGAGCCCCTCGATCAGCTCCTGCGCGAGCCGCGCGCCGCTCCGCGCGTCGAACGTCGTCACGCGCGTCGCGGCGTCGGTGCGGTTGCGCGCCGGATCGTCGCGGTCCTCATGATCGATCGAGACGTGGTCGTAGACGGCGACGACGTCGCCGGCGACGAGCGAGCCGCGCGGCTCGCCCTGCTGGTGGACCATGCGGTGGCGATCGATGCGCGGCTGGATGAGGAGGAAGTAGGCGAGCGCCCCGCCCACGACGACGAGGGCACCGAGGACGATCACCACGTTGCCGCCGTGCTTCCCATCGGCCATCCCCGACCGTACCATCCGCCCATGCGCATCGCCGCGCTCCTCGCCGTCACAGCCGCGGCCTGCAAGGTCAAGGATCCACCGCCGATCAAGGAGGCGTGGCAGGACACCTTCGAGCGCGACGTCGTCGGCGGGAACTACTACGTGACGAGCAGCGACGCCTACAGCGTCGCGAACGGCGCGCTCAACGCCAGGGGCGCGCACAACCATCCGCTGTGGCTGCGCAAGAAGCTGCCGCGCGACGTGCGCATCGAATTCGACTGCTGGTCGACCGACCCCCGGGGCGACATCAAGGTCGAGCTGTTCGGCGACGGCCACTCCTACGATCCGGACGGCGGCGCCTACCTCGCGACGAGCTACGGCCTGATCTTCGGCGGCTGGGGTAACTCGAAGTCGATCATCGCCAGGCTCGACGAGCACGGCAAGGACGTGAAGGATCGCCGCGACGTGAGGGTCGTCGCGAACCAGCGCTACCACTGGAAGATCGAGCGCAAGGGCCGGCTCCTGCGCTGGTGGATCGACGACATGGAGAAGCCGTTCCTCGAGTACGAAGATCCGCGCCCGCTCGAGGGAGCGGGGCACGAGTACTTCGCGATCAACAACTGGGAGACGGATACGTGGTTCGACGACCTCGTGATCACGCCGCTGTAGGCTACAATCGCACGTCGTCCTGCTAGCGTCGGAGCGTCGCTAGCCGGCGGCGGATCGGATCGATGGAGCAGTTCGGCAAATACACGCTGGTCAAGAAGATCGGCACGGGCGGCATGGCCGAGGTGTTCCTCGCGCGCACGACGGTCGCCCAGGGCCTGAACAAGACGCTCGTCATCAAGAAGATCCACACGGCGTACGCGCGCAGCCGGCAGTTCGTGACGATGTTCGTCGACGAGGCCAAGATCGCGCTCGGCCTCAACCACCCGAACATCATCCAGGTGTTCGACTTCGGCGCCGTCGGGGACACGTACTTCCTCGCGATGGAGCACGTCGAGGGCATGGACCTCCTGCGCATGCTGCAGGAGGCGGCCAAGGCGCGCCTGCGCCTGCCCTACGGCCTGTCGGCGTACATCGTCCAGCAGCTCGCGAAGGGCCTCGACTACGCGCACCGCAAGGCCGACGAGTTCGGCCAGCCGCTGCAGATCGTGCACCGCGATATCTCGCCGCAGAACATCCTCCTGTCGTGGGACGGCGGCGTGAAGATCGTCGACTTCGGCATCGCGCGCGCGCGCGACGTGCACGAGGAGCAGGGCGTCATCAAGGGCAAGTTCGCGTACATGTCCCCGGAGCAGGCGCGCGGCGAGCCCGTCGACTGCCGCTCCGACGTGTTCGCGGCGGGCATCGTGCTGTTCGAGCTCGTGTGCGCGCGGCCCCTGTTCCACGGCAAGGGCAAGGAGGCGCTCGAGATGGTGAAGTCCGGCGTGATCCCGCGCCCGAAGGACTTCGCGCCGGAGCTGCCGGATTCGCTCGAGCGGATCATCCTGAAGGCCCTCGCGTTCTACCGCGGCGATCGCTACCAGACGGCGCGCGACCTCCAGCACGAGCTCGGCAAGTTCCAGCTCGAGTGGGGCCAGCGCACCGGCACGCTGATCGAGTCCGGCGCGCTCGCGCAGCAGCTCGCGCAGCTCGTGCCACCCGAGCACCGCGTCGCCGCGCCCCGCCCCGCGATGGAGGGCACGAGCGCCCGCATCGTGTCGTCGCTCGCGCCGTCCGCCGTCGCCGCGGTCGTGCGCGGCGCGGCCGCCGACGAGCCGGTGTCCGATCCGATCGTCCTCGATCCGCCGAGCCCTGCGCCGGTCGCCGTCGAGGCGTCGCGCGGCAACGTCGCCCGCGAGGCGTCGCAGGCGCTGCGCGCGCAGGCGCAGCCGCCGGTGCCGGACGCGCAGCAGAAGGGCACCACCGGCACGGATCGCCGCGAGCGCCGCTACGTGTACGTGCTGCAGGGCGTGCTGCGCGGCATGGCGGCGCTCGAGAAGCGCCTCGGCGCGAGCGGCGCCACGCGCCTCGTCAACGAGTTCTACAAGGTCGCGCGCGACGTCGCGTTCAAGCACGACGCGCTGCTCGACGTGCCGCGCCTGCCCGCGGACGGCAACCACGTCCCCGTCGAGCCGATGTCGCCGACGTCGTCGCCGGGCACCGGCATCGGCGGCGAGACCACGCTGCGCGTGTGCGTCGGCGTGCCGGTGTCGAGCGAGGACGACGCGGGCCGCGCGATCAAGCTCGCGCTCGCGCTGGTCGACGCGCTCGACGGCATCGGCAGCGACGTCGAGCCCGAGCTGCGCCTCGCGCTGGCCGTGCAGCGCGGCGTCGCGCTCGTGCGGCACACGAACGGCAAGGGCGGTGACGTCTCGTTCGAGATCGAGGAGGCGACCGCCGCGTTCGCGCACAAGCTCGCGCGGCAGGCGCGCGGCGCCGAGATCCTCGTCGGCGGGCGCGTGTTCCGCGCGGCGCGCGGCGAGTGGAACTTCGAGGCGCTGCCCGCGATCGACCTGCCCGACGACACGCTCGGCGGCGTCACGTCGGCGTCGCGGCCGCACGTCGACGAGGACACCGACCCCGGCGTCAAGCGCGCGCGCGTGTACCGGCTGCGCGGGCCCAAGGAGCGGGCGCAGCGCATGCGCGAGCGCTCGAACGACGTCGCCGGCCGCCTGCACGGGCGCGAGCTCGAGCTGAAGGCGCTGCGCGATGCGTGGCGCGACGTCCTCGTCACCAAGCGCAAGCGCCAGCTCCTGATCGTCGGCGACGCCGGCGTCGGCAAGCGCACGCTCGTGCGCACGTTCCTCGAGGGCATCGCGCCGAGCGAGGCCGTCGTGATCCGCACGTCGGGCCGCGTCGGCACGGCGATGACGCCGTACGGCGTGATCGCGGACCTCGCGCGCGACGTGCTCGGCCTCGCCGAGGAGGCCGAGCCGCACGAGGTCGAGCGGCGCCTCCTGCGCGCGATGCCCCTCATCTTCCCCGGCGAGGAGGCGACGTCGCGCGAGGCGCGCACGGCGCTGCAGATCTTCGGCATGCTGCTCGGCGCGCGCGGCGCGGCGCCGGCGGCCCCGGGGGAGAAGATCGACGCGGAGACGCGGCGGCAGACGCTAGTGCAGCTGCTCAACCGCGTCGAGCAGAAGCTCGAGAGCGAGAAGCCCATCGTGCTCCTGGGAGAGGACGTGCACTGGACGGATCAGGACAGCCAGGAGCTGTTCGCCGCCCTGCTCCGCGTCGACACGCCGCGCCCGATCTTCGGCGTGATGACGTCGCGGCCCGAGCCGCGCATCATGAAGCTCGCGAAGGAGCTCGGCACGGAGATCGTGCTGCTCGACGAGCTGTCCGACGGCGCGCGCCGCCAGATGCTCGCGGAGCGCTTCGTGCCGAACGCCGACATCGACGACCTGATCGAGCAGGTCGCGGCGCGCGCGGGCGGCAACGCGTTCTTCATCCAGGAGCTGCTCGACACGCTGATCGAGCGCGGCATCCTCGTCGCGGACGACGACGACGGCGAGCACCCGGGCCTCCTGCGCTGGGTCAAGCGCGACGCGCCCATCCACGTGCCGTCGACGGTGGAGGACCTGATCCTCGCGCGCGTCGACTCGCTGCCGCCGAACGAGAAGGACACGCTCGTGCACGCGGCGGTGCTCGGCCGGCACGTGTCGGCGGCGGCGCTGTCGCAGCTGCTCGGGCGGCCCGTGCGGCTCGAGCTCGACGAGCTCGTGCGTCGCGGCCTCCTGTCGCCGACGGACGGCGAGTACCGCTTCAAGAACGACATGACGATGACGGTCGCGTACGGCCTCATCCCCGCCGACACGCGCGCGCAGATGCACCGCGCCGTCGCCGCGCGCATCGCGGGCGCCGCGGGCTATCGCCTCGGCCAGGACGACGCGCTGATCGCGCGCCACCTCGAGCTCGCCGGCGACGACGTCCCCGCCGCCGAGCGCTACCTGCGCGCCGCCGGCCACGCCGTCGAGCTCGGCGGCCACGCCGACGCGTTCCGCCAGCTCACGCGCGCGCTCAAGCTGCTCCCCGACACCGACCACGAGCGCCGGTTCTCCGCGCACCGCCTGCGCGAGGAGATCCTGCGCCGCCTCGCGAAGCGGCCGCAGCAGCTCCGCGAGCTGCACGCGCTGCGCAAGGAAGCGGAGCTGATCGGCGAGCCGGGCAAGCTCGCGCAGGCGCACTGCGCGCTCGCGCAGTTCTACATCGACGTCGGCAAGGCGCCGGCCGCGCTGCGCGCCGTCGCGCCGGCGCTGCAGTACGCGCGCGACGCGCACGACCTGTTGCTCGAGGCGGAGGCGCTGCGCCTGCGCGCCGCGATCGCGCGCCTCGTCGGCAATGCCGAGGAGTCGCTGCGCCTCGCCGAGCAGGCGCTCGAGCTGTGCGACAAGGCGGCGACGGCCGCGGGCGAGCAGCCGGGCACGAACGGCGGGCGCCCGCCGACGCCGGTGCTGATGGCGCGCGCGACGATCCTCAACCAGCGCGGCACGACGCTGTGGAACATGGGGCGGCTCGAGGCGTCGATCGAGAGCTACGCCGAGGCGCTCGTCATCTACCGCGCGATCGGGATGGCGCGCCACGAGGCGCGCGCGCTCAACAACATGGGCATCGTGTTCGCCGCGCTCGGGGAGTACGAGGAGGCGCTCGCACACTACAAGAGCGCACTCAAGATCGATCAGGCGCTCGGCGATCGCAGCGGCATCGCGCTCAAGCTCGGCAACATCGGCCAGTGCTACTCGGACCTCGGCGACACCGTGCGCGCCGAGAGCTACCTCGGCAAGGCGCTCAAGGTCGCGGAGCAGACGGGCGACCTGTCGGCGGCGGCCGACGCCGCGGTGTCGTGGGGGCAGACGAAGCTGCAGCGCGGCGAGACGCGCGCGGCGCTCGAGCTGTTCGAGCGCGGGCTCGCCCTCGCGACGGAGAACCGCGAGCGCTACCAGGAGGTGCGCGCGCTCGAGTACGTCGCGCTCGCGCACCTCGCGATCGGCGATCCGCCCGAGGCGGCGCTCGAGATGGCGCGCTCGGCGACGGAGTGGGCGCGCAAGGTGCCGATGCTCGTCGGCATCATCTACGGGCTCGCGTTCCAGGCGCTCGCGCTGTCCAAGCTCGCGCGCCACGACGAGGCGGTCGCGAACATCGACGAGGCCGTGCGCCTGCTCGACGGCGCACGCCCCGAGGGTGCCGAGCACGTCCACCGCTGGCGCGCCGAGGTCCTGTCGGCCGCCGGCCGCGCCGCCGACGCGCGCGCCGCCCAGAGCCGCGCGACCGCGGAGGTCGAGGCGAAGGCCCAGAAGCTGCGCGACCCCGAGCTGCGCAAGCACTTCCTCGCAAGCCGCCAGCGCGCGCTCGGCGTCGTCGCCTGACGGCATCGCTCGCACCGGCGGGGCACGTGCGCTGCACCCCGATCGCGCCATGAGGATGCGGTCATTCGAGAGAAAGCTGGAGGGGCGGTCGGGCGTCGAGGGGTCGACGACGAAGCGGATCGAGCACGTCACGGCGGCGATGCCGTCGGTGGTCTTCCTGATCGCCGCCGGCGGCGCGATCGCGGGGGCGCTGACGCTCAAGCTGATGGGCCGCGACAAGACGGCCAACTTCGTCGCCCAGTGGGCGCCGACGTTGCTGATGCTCGGGCTCTACAACAAGATCGTGAAGGTGATGGGCAGCGAGCGCCACGACGGGCACGCGATGCACGCGCACTAGCGCCCCGCGTGCGGAGCGAGCTCAGGTGTCGTCGTCGCGCGGGCCGCGGCGCTCGACGAACGTGCGCGCGGCGCGCTCGCGGATCCGGCGCATCGCGCCGCGCGACAGCACGGCGAGCACGGCCGCCTTCTCCGCCTCGTACAGGTCGAGCGCGCTCGCGACCGCCGGCTCCGCCGCGCGCGCCGCCGGCGCGACCGGATCGCCGGCGACGAGGAAGCCCGCCTGCGCGAGCTCCTGGATCGCCTCGTCGAGCACGTCGCGGTCGAGGCGCAGCGCATCCCGGAGCTGCGCGCGCGAGCACGGCGCACCGGCGACGCGGAGCTGGCGCAGCACCTCGAGCTTCTCGTAGGTGTCCAGCTCGGCCTCGAGGAGCGCCGTCACATCTGGTGGTACTCGGTGCACGTGCTCTTCTTGCCATTCGTTGGTGTCCCAACGAATCTCCCATACTCGACGGTGCGCAGCAGCATCGCGCGTGCCACCGCCGCCGTGCTTCACAAAGCGTTCGCACCGCGCGGCACCGCAAAACGCCAGGCCGCCGTTGCAGTTTGCACGTCTCCGGCTGGCCAGCGTCAGCGCGGCTGCCCGTTCGGCCGTTTCGGCTCGATCGCCTCGAGCGCGTCGATGAACGCCTCGTCGAACCCGGCGCGCCTGCGAGCTTCCCGGTCGAAGCGGACGCCGCGCGCGCGGCGCGGCCCGAGCGGGAACTTCACGTGGTCCAGGTACGCCTGCCACATGTCGGCGCCGCCGGTGAAGCGGCGCAGCCACACCCAGCCGAAGTGGACGTGCCGGATCTCGTCGTCGTGGACGCGGTCGAGGACGAGCGCCGTCGCCTCGTCGCCGGCGGCGCGGGCGGCGGCGGCGTAGTCGCCCGCGAAGTCGAGGTTCGCATTCTCGAACGTGAGCGCCATCGCGCACACGAACTCCGCCGGACCGGCGAGGTGATCGAGCTTGTTCCAGAAGTGGCCGGTCACGGGGTACGCGCCGAAGCTCGCGCCGTGCGCCGCGAGGCGGTCGCAGTACAGCTGCAGGTGGCGCTGCTCGTCGGCGAGGATCGCGAGGAGCCCGGTGCGGAACGGCGCGGGCGCGTCCGGGTACGCGAGCAGCGCCCACGCGAACAGCTCGATCGCCTGGAGCTCGTGGTTGGCGAGCGCGTGCAGGATGCGCGCGCGCTGCGCCGGATCGCGCATGCCCTGGAGCGGCGGGACCCGCGCCTCGCGCCCCGCCACGATCGCCAGCTCCGGCGGCCGCCCCGGCGCCGCGAGCCGCAGCGGCGGGTCCGCATCGGCGACGTCGTCGCCGGAGAAGCCCGCGAGCTTGCCCTCGAGGGTCGTCGCCGTCACGACGGCGTGCGCGTACGCGCGGATCACGTGTGCAAGCTAGCGCGCCCGGCGATCGAGATCACGCGCGCGCCCGGCGCCGGCGGATCAGCGCGGCGAGCACACCCAGGCCGAACAGCGTCGGGCCCGTCGCCGAGCCGTTCGACTGGCAGCAGCCGGAGTCGGCCGCCGGCCAGCACACGTTCGCGGACGCGAGGCACGAGAAGCCGTCGGGGCAGCTGCCCGACGAGCCGTCGCAGCCCTCGACGCAGTACATGTTGCCGGTCGTGTCGGCGAGACACTGGTTCGAGATGCACTCGGTCGGCGCCTGACAGAAGTTGCCCATGCCGCCCGGCTCGCCCGGGCCCGCGAGGCACACGCCCATCACGCACACGTCGTTGCCGTCGCAGCCCTTCGACGCCGTGCACGGCGGGCCCATCACGACGTCGATCGTGGAGCTCGCGGGTGTGCCCTGGATGTCGGTCGCGCGCACCTCCAGCGTGTGCGGCCCCTCGGCGATGCCGTCGGGCGCGATCAGCTTGTACGGCGCCTTCATCGACTCCGTACCCTTCACGCCGTCGATGAACAGCTCGACCTTCTCGACGGCCGTGTCGTCGATGGCCTCGACGCGCACCACGAAGCGCGGCTGCACCTTCTTGCCTGCCGCCGGCGACTTGATCGTGACCTGCGGCGGCGTCGGCACGCCCGGCCCGAACATGTCGAGGATGTAGCGGAACGAGTTCTGGATCAGGCCGCCGCAGTCGCACGGGCGTGCCTGGAACTCGCCGCACGGCGTGTCCGTCGGCTGGAAGCGCTTCGGCAGCGGCCCGCTCAGGTACGTCAGCGGGTCCTTGTCGTTGATCTCGTGCTCGAGGCCGAACGCGTGCGCGACCTCCTGCGCCGCCGTCCAGCACAGCTGCTCCGGATCGGGGCCGTACACGTCGAACGTGAAGGTCATCGCGTTCGGGATGTCGCCGCACGTGAACGGCGACACGCCGCCGGCGCCCGTCAGCTGCGGGTTCAGCTCCGTCGAGCTGTTGCCGCCGACGACGTGCTCGTAGTGCGGCACGTTGCCCGGATCGATGTCGGTGATCGCGACGTTGAACGGCGCGTACGTCGCGCGCATGCACGACATCAGCTGATCCCACACGAGGTCGCTCTGCTTGAACCGCGAGATCGTGCGCGGCGCGCCCGCGATCGAGGACTGATCGTTGCGCGAGTCCTCGCCTCCCGGGTTGATGATGCAGCCGCCGAGCGGGCACCGCCGCATGTACACGATGCGCGACGACGGCTCCGCCGGCGCCGGGATCGCGCGCTGCAGGAGGCCCGGCGGCGGCATCGGCGCGATGTTGATCTTCATCGGGAGTGGGCGCTCCGCGCGCGCGGTCGCCGTCACCGACACCAGGCCCGCGAACACGAGCGCGACGAGCGTGGACGTACGCATCAGACCTCCTTAGCGCCGGCGCCGCGCGAGGGCGAGCATCACCATCGACAGACCGATCGCGAGACTCCCGGCGCCGCCCGCGTTGCAGCCGCCGCCGGTGCCGTCGTCGTAGCCCGGCCAGCAGATGCCGTGCCCGCCCGCGTCGAGGCAGCCGAAGTTGCTCGGGCACTGGCCCTTGCCGAGCTCGCAGTCCTCGACGCAGTGGCGGTTGCCGTTGGAGTCCGACAGGCACTGGTTCGACGCGCAGTCGGGGCCCGCGTCGCACGGCGAGCCGAGGCCGCCGACGACGCTCGGCCCGGGCACGCAGCGCCCGCCGATGCACGCGTCGCTCTCCATCGGGCAGTCCGCCTCGCCGTTGCACGGCGGGCCGATGTAGACCTGCACGGTCGCGACCGTCTTCGCCTCGTAGATGTCGAAGCCCGAGACCTCGACGGTGTGCGTGCCGGCCGCGAGGTTCATGGGAGCGTTCGCCGCGTACGGTGCCTTCGGCGCCGTCAGGATGAGCTGGCCGTCGACGCGGAACTCGACCCGGCCGGGCGACTGGTCGTCGGTCATCTCGACGCCGATCGGGAAGCCGGGCTGCACGTTCGCGCCGCTCTTGGGCTGCACGATCCGCACGTCGGGAGGCGTCGGCGTGCCGTCGCCGAACAGCGCCTTGATCGTCTGGAACGAGTTCTGCGTCTGCTGGCCCGAGCACGCGCAGCGGTGGTTCTGCTGGTTCGGCCCCGAGCACGCGTCGCCGAACGGGCTCTGCCCCTGCACGCAGTCGCTGCCGCACTGCACCGGCGCATCCTTGAAGCGGCGGCGGCCGTTGAAGCCGAAGTACGTGAGCGGGTCGCTCGGATCGGTCACGTGGTCGAGCGCGAACGAGTGCGCGATCTCCTGCGCCGCCGTCGAGCAGATCTCCTCGACGTTCCCGTTCCACACGTCCGAGAAGTCGAACACGAGCGAGTTCGGGATGAACTGCTGGCAGCTGAACGGCGACACGCCGCCGATGCCCGCGCTCATGCCGAGGTCCTGCGGGCGTCCCGCGATCATGATCTCGAAGTGCGCCGCCGGCGCCGGATCCGTCGTCGTGATCTCGACGCCGAACGGGCCGAACACGTCCCTCATGCACATCACGACCGCGTTCTTCACCGTGTCGCTGTTCGAGAACGCGCGCAGCGTGCGCTGCCCGTTGATGTTCCACGTGTTGTTGATCGAATTCGGCGGGCCGGGCTTCACGACGCAGCCGTTCGGCTGGCAGAAGTTGAGGAAGATCGTCTTCGAGTTCACCGCGGGCGTGACCTCGGACGGATCGATGTCGACCCACATGCGCTCGAGGCGCGGGCGCTGCTGCACGAGCGGCGCGGGAGTCGTGTCCTCGTTGATCGTCACGCCGGCGTCGAGCCGGATGTCCGCGTGCGCGGCGCTCACGCCGACGAGGAGAGAAGCAGCCAGGGCACAGACCAGTCGCTTCATAGACCTACTCTTATAGGTTGTAGGTGAAGCTCACTCCTAGCGAAAAACGCTACGAGCGGCGGCGGCGAATCACGAGACCGACGACCACGAAGCCCAGGAGGAGGAAGGCCGGGGCCGTCGCACCCGTACGCTGCCCGTTCGTCGAGCACCCGCCCGAGTCACCGGGCCAGCACACGCCGTTGGTGCCCGTCGTCGCGAGGCACGTGAAGCCGCTCGGGCACGCGTTGTCGTCGGGATCGCACGACTCGACGCAGTACTGACCGTCGGAGCTCATGCCGCACTGACCCGACGCGCACATCGTGTTGTCGGCGCAGTCCGTGCCCAGGCCGCCCGTCGCGCCGGGACCCGGCACGCAGCGCCCGTCGACGCAGACGTCGTTCGCCTTCTCGCAGTCGTCGCTGTCCTCGCACGGCGAGCCGAGCGTGACCTCGATGGAGGCCTCGGCCGGCGTGCCCGACAGGTCGGAGCCGACGACCTTGATGCGGTGGCGGCCCTTGCCGAGCTGCATGCTCGCGTTCCACGCGAACGGCGGGTTGTTCAGCGTCGACACGAGCTGGTTGTCGATGAACAGCTGCGCCTTGCCGACCGCGACGTCGTCGACGACGGTCGCGCGGATGCCGAAGCCGGCCTGCACGGTCTCGTTGTTCTTCGGCGCGTCGATCGTCACCGTCGGCGGCGTCGGGGTCGAGCCGCCGAACACGGCGAGGATCTCGGCGACGCTGTTGAGCTTGCCGCCGCCGCCCGAGTGCGAGTAGCTGCACTGGCACTGGCGCGCGCTGAACTCGCCGCACGAGCCGGCCTGGTTCTGGAACGTCTTCCGCGTCGGGCCCGACGACAGGTAGGTCATCGGGTCGCGGTTGTCGAACTTGTGGTCGAGACCCCACGAGTGCGCGGTCTCCTGCGCGACCGTCCAGCAGATCTCGTCGACGTCACCGCCGTAGATGTTCGCGAAGCTGTACGAGATGCCGTTCGGGATGTACCCGCACGTGAACTCCGAGACGCCGCCGACGCCGTTCTGCATCTGCACGTCCTGCGGGCGGCCGGCGACGATCGCCATGTGGTAGTTCGTGCCGGCGGGCGGGCGCTGGTCGACGATCTGCACGCCGAACTGCGCGTAGGTCTCGCGCACGCACTGCACCACCGCGTTCCACGCCGTCTGCCCGGCGTTGAACTGCTGCACGACCGACGGCTGGCTCGGGATGCCCGACGTGTTGTTGATCGAGTTGTTCGGGCCCGGCTTGACCTGACAGCCGCCGTTGAAGCAGCCGTTCATGTAGATGATCGGCGAGAAGCCGGGCACCGCGTGGACGTTGTCGACGCCCGCGTAGGTCGGCAGCCCCGGGTTCTGCCACACGTAGGTGGCCTGCGGCCGCGACCACGGCGTCTCGAGGTCCGGGGCGTCCGTCGGGTTCAGCTGAACATCCGCCAGCGCAGAACCCGGGATGAGAGCGACGAGCAGGGCGAGCGTGCGCTTCATGCGTCGGTAGGTATCGCATCGCCGGGAGCCGCCGGAACGACGGGGTGCTGTCTTCAGCTTGCCCTCGGTGATACCGCAGGTCGCACGCAGCGATGCGCGCGAACCGCGCCCGATTCCCGTGGAGATCAGGGCGCTTAGAACAGGGCCGCGGTGACGACAAACGCGACGTACGCCAGCACCAGGATCGCTCCCTCGATCCGCGTGATGCGGCGCGAGCCGCGCAGCGTGAGGATCCCGAGGAGGGTGATCGCGACGAGGCCGAGCAGCTCGACGAGGTGCATGCGCTCGCCGAGGTTGATCGGGCGCAGGTACGCCGTCACGCCGAGGACGAGGAACACGTTCAGGAGGTTCGAGCCGATCACCGAGCCGACGGCGAGCGCGCTGTGGCCGCGCGCCGCCGCGACGAGCGAGCTGACCAGCTCCGGCAGCGCGCAGCCGAGCGAGATCACGGTGAGCCCGAGCATGCGCTCGGACATGCCGAGGTCGGTCGCGATGCTGCGCCCGCCGAACACGAACATGTCGGCGCCCGCGATGAGGAGCACGAGCCCGGCCGCCGACATCGCGATCGCGACGAGCCGCGACGCGCGCGGCCGCGCCCGCCCGCCGATCGCCGCCCCGCTCTCCTCGGCGCGCATGCGCGCATCGCTCTCGCCCGGGTCGCGCGGATCGTCGTCGTCGTCGCCGTCCTGCCCGCCGTGCGTGGGCCGCGACTCGTGGTCGAGGTCGCGCGCCGACACCGTCAGCGTGACGACGGTGAACATCACGGCGCAGCCGATCAGGATCGCGCCCTCGAACCGCGACAGGACGCCGTTCCACAGGAGCAGCGGCACGGCGATCGCCGAGCCGAGGAGGATCGGCAGCTCGCGCTTGATGAGGCGGCTGTCGATCGTCGGCGGCGAGATCAGCGCCGTGAGCCCGAGGATGAGGCTGATGTTCGCGGCGCACGATCCGACGACCGTGCCGACCGCGATCGGCTGGTGGTGCGTGAGCGCCGTCTTCGTCGACACCGCGAGCTCGGGCGCCGACGCGCCGTACGCCACGACGGTGAGCCCGACGACGAGCGGCTTCACGCCGAACGCGCGCGCGAGCGACGCCGAGCCGCGGATCAGCCACTCCGCCCCCCAGTAGAGGACCGCGATCCCGACGATCACGAAGCCGACGTTCACCGCGAGGGGCAACGCCGTGAGTGTCGCACGCCGCGCGCGGCTAATCGCGCCTGCGCGTGCGGATCAGGTAGCGCGCGTCGCGCATCAGCTCGTCGAGCTTGGTCACGTCCGACGAGCCGTAGACGCCCCGGATGCGCAGGTCGCCGTCGACGAGGACGAAGTGGCCGGTGTGTCCGATCTGCGGGATCGAGTTGATCTCGCGCTCGAGCCGCATCGAGTTCATGAGCGGCCCCTCGACGATCGCGCGGATCTGGTCGGCCGGCCCGGTCAGGAAGCGCCAGCGCGCGTCGTCGGCGCCGTTCTCGCGCGCGTAGGCGGCGAGCCGCTCCGGCGTGTCGTAGCCGGGGTCGACGGTGATCGACACGAACTTGAGGCGCTTGCCGGCGTCGAACGTCTTGTCCTGGACGCCGCGCATCCGCTGCGTGACGACCGGGCAGATCTGGTCGCAGCGCGTGAAGATGAAGTCGATCACCGTGACCTGGCCGCGCAGCGCCTCCTGCGTGAACGGCTGACCGCGCTCGTCCGTGAACGCGAAGTCGGGCAGCGTCCCCAGATCCGCGAGCTCGGGCCGCTCGTTGCGGCAGAACATCGTCGGCACGAACACGGCCGGGATCACCGCCGCCGCGAAGATGACGAGCATGGCGACGAGCAGGCGCCGGCCGGAGAGACCGCTCGAAGCTGCGACTGCCACCGGCGCACCCTGGCAGATCTCCGACCCGAAATCGAGCGCGGCGCGACCTGCCAAATTGCCGCAGGTCACCGGAAGCCGACGTCGGCGGCGAGCCCCAGGCACAGGAGCGCCACGAACGACAGGCAGGTCAGCGCGACGACGCGGATCGGCGTCGTCCCGAAGCGCAGCTCCATGAACACGAGCGCGACGATCGCGACCTTCACCGTGGCGATGCCGAGCGCGACGAGCGTCCCGACCCCGCCGCCGAGCGGGGCGAAGTGCATGCCGAAGCTGAGCCCCGTCAGCGCGAGGAGGGACACCAGCGCGAGGATGTAGCTGAGTCCGGACGAGGATGATGAGGATTCCGACATCGCATCACCCCGTCAGGTAGAAGAGCGGCCACAAGAAGATCCAGATCGAGTCGACGAGGTGCCAGTACAGCGCGCCGAGGTGGAGCTCGGTGTGCGACTCGCGGTTCGTGCGCCGCGTCCACACGCGGTGCGTGACCCACCCCATCACGGCGAGCCCGCCGATCATGTGGAGCGCGTGCAGGCCCGTCATCAGGTAGTACAGCGTGAAGAACATCCGCGCGCCGTGGCCGGGCAGCTCGAGGTTCGTGTAGGCCTTGCCGGGGAACACGCCCTCGCTGAAGTGGTGGGCGTACTCGACGCCCTTGATGACGAGGAACGCCAGGCCGAGGAGCATCGTGATGCCGAGCATCGCGAGCGCGGTGTCGCGCTTGTCCTTGCGCACGTTGTACAGCGCCCACGCGACCGTGAAGCTCGACACGATCAGCACGACCGTGTTCGTCGACCCGAGGAGGAGCTGGTTGTGGTGGATGCCGGCGTCGAACTCGAGGCCGTACTCGGTGCGGTACACCGTGTACAGCCCGAACAGCCCCGCGAACAGCAGCAGCTCGCTGCCGAGGAAGATCCACATGCCGAGCTGGACGGCGTGCTCCTGGCGCGCGGCGCTCTCGAACTGGATCTCGACGCGCCGGTTCAAGGTCGCTCCGGACAATGGAAGTCGTACGGGCCGCGCGCGATCACGAGCGGCGTGTGGAAGTTGTGCGTGGGCGGCGGCGTCGGCGCGAGCCACTCGTAACCGCGCGAGTCCCACGGGTTGTCGCCCGCCTTCTCGCCGCGGAAGATCGAGTGCACCAGGTAGACGAGCGTCACGACGAGACCCAGCGCGAGGATCGTCGCGCCCGCCGTCGACATCACGTTGAGCCACTGATACTCGGGCACGTACGTGTGGTAGCGGCGCGGCATGCCCGCGTTGCCGAGGAGGAACTGCGGCGTGAACGTGAACACGAACCCGAGGATCACGGCGACCGCGCCGATCAGCGCCCACTTCTCCGGGTAGCGCCGCCCGAACATCTTCGGGAACCAGTAGTGGCACGCGGCGAGGAACATCGTCAGCGTGCCGCCCACCATGATGAAGTGGAAGTGCGCGACGACGAAGTACGTGTCGTGCCAGTGGATGTCGAGCGACGACGTCGCGACGGCGACGCCGGTCATGCCGCCGAACACGAACAGGAACATGAAGCCGAAGAAGTAGAGCATCGGCGCGTTGAACGTGATGCGGCCGCGGTAGAGCGTCGCCGTCCACGTGAACACCTTGATGGCCGAGAAGATCGCGACGAACATCGACAGGATCCCGAACGCGCCGACGTCGAGCATCGACATCCCGCTCACGAACATGTGGTGGCCCCACGTGAGGAAGCCGATGAACGCGATGCCGATCGACGAGATCGCGATCGCGCGATACGAGGCCGGGCGGTTGTGGCTGAACGTGCACACCACCTCGCTGACCACGCCCATCGCCGGCAGGATCATGATGTAGACGGCGGGGTGCGAGTAGAACCAGAACAGGTGCTGGAACAGGATCGGGTCGCCGCCGAGCGCGGGGTCGAACACGCCCATGCCGAACGCGTGGTCCGCACCGACGAGGAGCAGCGACAGGCCGAGCACCGGCGTCGCGAGCACCTGGATGATCGCGGTCGCGTAGATCGCCCACACGAACAGCGGCATGCGGAACCAGCGCATGCCCTTCGCGCGCATCGTGTGCACGGTGACGATGAAGTTGAGACCGGTGAGGATCGACGAGATGCCGACGACGAACACGCCGAACACGGCCGTCGCGACCGCCGTCGGCGACGTCGTCGCGTACGGCGCGTAGAACGTCCAGCCCGTGTCGACGCCGCCGAACCACAGGGACAAGAGGAGGATCGTCGCGCCCAGACAGTAGACGTAGAAGCTGGCGAGGTTGAGGCGCGGCAGCGCGACGTCGGGCGCGCCGAGCATCATCGGCAGGAAGAAGTTGCCGAACACCGTCGGGATGACCGGCACCATGAACAGGAACACCATCACGACGCCGTGGTGCGTGAAGCTGCGGTTGTAGTCGAGCGCGTCGAACACCGACGGCTCGGGCGTGAGCAGCTCGATGCGGATGAGCAGCGCGAACACGCCGCCGAGGACGAGCGCGAGCGTCGTCGCGATCAGGAACAGGATGCCGATGCGCTTGTGGTCCTTGGTGACGAGCCACGAACGCAGGCTGCGGCCCGACGCGAGGTACGAGGTCATCGGCGCTCCTCCGGCTGCAGCGGGGTCACGATCGGGACGTCGGTGCGCTGCGGCGCCGGCGACTGCGGCTCGGCGCGCTGGACGTCGCGCAGCGAGCGGATGTACTCGACGAGCCCCCCGACCTCGGCCGCCGACAGCAGGCCCTGGTAGCTCGGCATCACCGCGAGGAAGCCGCGGTGGAGCTGCGCGGCCGGATCCATCATCGAGCTCGTCAGGTACTGGACGTCGGCGATCACGCTCTGCCCGCCCTCGAGCGGGATCGTCGCGCCGTAGAGGCCTGCGAACGTCGGCCCGATGTGCGGCGTGCCGTCGGCGGTGTGGCAGCGCATGCAGCCGCGGCGCGCGGCGACCCGCTCCCCGGCGGCGGCGAGCGACGACGCGCGCGGATCGCCGAGGTCGACGCGCTCGAGCCCCTCGAGCTGGCGCTCGTACTCCTCGGCGGCGAGCACGACGACCTCGCCGCGCATCGTCGAGTGCCCGACGCCGCACAGCTCGGTGCAGAAGATGTGGTGGCGCCCGGCGGCCGGCGCCTCGAACCACACCGTCGTCGCGCGCCCCGGCACGACGTCGCGCTTCACGCGGAAGTCGGGCACGAAGAAGCTGTGGATCACGTCGCGCGACGTCATCACCAGCGTCACGGGGCGGCCGGCGGGCACGTACAGGATGCCGTTCGACGCGGCGCCGTTCGGGTACGCGAACGTCCACATCCACTGCTTGCCGGTCACGTAGATCTGCAGCGTGTTCGGCGGCGGCTCGACGAAGCGCGCGTACTGGCGAAAGCCGATCACCCACCACAGGATGAACAGCGACAGGAGGCCCCCGAACACGAACAGCTCGAGCCACACCGGGATGCCGCCGTGCGTGTAGCCGTGGCGCACGTCGGGCGCGGCGCTCTTCTCGCGGTGCTTGTGCGCCGCGAAGCGCACGATGAAGATCAGCGTGAACGCGGCGACGGCCGTCGCGCCCACCATCGTCACGATGATGACGAAGTAGTGGAGCGAGTCCATGTCGCGCGCGATCGTGGAGGCCTGTTCGGGCAGGAACAGGAGCCGGCGCAGCCAGTCGTTCACACGCGCCTCCCGCGCTCCCACAGGAAGAGGAGGACGATCGCCGACAGCATCGCGACCGAGATCGCGAGGCCGCCGAAGCGCAGGTAGCCCTCGATCATCTCGCGGTGCTCGCGCACGGCCGGGTCGAAGCGGAAGCAGCCGAGCACGTCGGCGGCGCTCGACGGCGGCGGCGACAGCTCGCCGCGCCGCGCCTCGCGCAGCGCCCCGGCGAGCTGCGCGGGATCGAACGTGACGCCCTCGACGCGCGACGCGAGCGTGCCGTCGGGCGTCAGCACGAACACGACGGCGGGGTGCGCGTACTGCTCGGTGCGCGCGTCCCACGCGTAGCGGAAGCCGACGCTGTCGGCGAGCTCGCGCGTCGGGCGCTCGGCGCCGAGCAGGTACGTCACGCCGTCGCCGACGCGCGTGCGCAGCTCGCTCAGCTTCGCGGCCGCGGTCGCGGACTCCTCGTGCGGATCGATGCTGGCGATCACGAAGCGGTAGTCGCGGCCGAGCGCGAGCGGCATCGCGCGCACGGCGTCGGTCGCACCGCGCAGGACGACGCTGCACAGCATCCGGCAGCGCACGTAGCTGAGGACGAGCAGCACCGGGCGCTCGCCGTCGAACATCTCGCGCAGCTGCAGGCGCCGGCCCGCGGCATCGCCGAACCACAGGTCGAGCGGGACGCGATCCCCGACGCGGTCGTCGAGGCGCACGGCCTCGAGCGGCGGCGGGCGCTGCGCGCGGGCGGTGTCCGTCCCGGCGAGGCCGACCGCGACCGCGAGTGCGGCGGGCGCGACGAGCAGGCGCCTCATCGCGGCTCTCCCGCGCGCGCCGACGGGCCGGTCTCGCGCCGCCGCGTCAGGTAGAGCCGGATCGCCGTGTCGATCGGGACGTGCACGATGCCGCGCTCGCGATCGACCCAGCCGAACGTGTCGAGGAAGTGCGTCGCGTACTGGTTGCCCTCGAGGCCCTGCGCCTCGGCCTCGAACGGCGCGAGCTCGACGTTCGACACCTCGGTCGGCAGGCCGCGCCGGGTCGCGCCGCCGGCGGCCAGCTCGCGCGTCGACGAGCCGGCGAGGAGGAACACGACCACGACGCCGACCGCGATCGCCACGGTGACGCCGATGCCCGACATCGCGATGGCGTGCCGGTTGACGACGTCGGGCTCCTGCGGAGGATGCTTCACAGCGGGCTCCTGTACGCGGCTCCGGCCGCGAAGAACGGGTCGCGCGAGGCGACGAGGGATTCGTCGTGCTGGCGCCGCGCGGCGCTCGCCACGCACACGCCGCCGACGGCGAGCAGCGCACCGAGGTCGATCCAGTGCAGCGGCAGCAGGCGCCGCGCCGGCATCACGATCCAGTACACGTCGACGACGTGCATCACGATCAGCCACCACGCGGCAAACTCCATCGCGTGCGGGCGGAACTTCACCCCCTTCGGCAGGAGGAACAGGAACGGCAGCGCGAAGTGGCCGAGGACGAGGATCCACACGAACGGGTCCCAGCCGCCCGTGGTGCGGTTCAGGTAGAACGTCACCTCGTCGGGCTTGTCGGCGATCTTGATCAGGAACGCCTGGAAGTACGCCGTGTACGCCCAGAACACCGTGAACGCGAACATCATCCGGCCGAGCGCGTGGAAGTGGTTCGTCGTCACGCCGGGCGAGCTCGCGTGGTACAGGCGCGCGGTCAGCACGGTGACGAGCGCGATCGCGGCGATGAACCCGCCCGCGAACACGTAGACCGGGAACATCGTCGAGTACCAGGGCTGCAGCGTCATCACCCAGTCGATGACGGCGAACGAGAAGGCGAGGCCGACGGGCGGCAGCATCGCGGAAGCGAAGATGCGCTCGCGCGACAGCGCCTCGACGGGCTCGCGCGTGTCGACGACGGTGCGCTCGCGCACGAGCGACCACAGGCACAGCCGGTTCTGCGCGACGAGCAGGATCGCGAAGTAGATGACCGCGCGGATCGTGAACGCGAGTGTGTTGAGGTAGCCCTCGCGGTGCTCGAGCACCTCGTGCTCGTGGTGCGACAGCGCGGCCGGCGGCGTGTGCCACCAGTACAGCCAGCCGAGGCCGAACAGGATCGGGATGAACAGGACGGCGAGCGCGGGCAGTGGGAGCGCGACGATCTCGTTCGGGCGGCGCACGACCGCCATCCACTTCGCGTTCGCCGCGTAGCCGATCATGAGCAGGATCAGCCCGCCGCACGCGATCGTGAACGCGATCGTGAACGCCGTCAGGTAGGCGAACCACGCCCGCTCGGCGTCGACGAACAGGCCGAGGATCAGCACGGCGACGCCGACCGCCGCCGCGATCCAGGCGTTGCGCGCCGTGCGCGCGCCGTCGTAGACCGTCACTTCAGCCATCGGCGCGCCTCCTCGGCAAGCTCGGGCGGCAGCTCGCTCAGCTGGACGCCGCGCGCGAGCCGCAGCACGTCGAGGTAGGCGACCACCGCCCAGCGGTCGCGCACGCTCAGCTCGTTCGCGTACGACCGCATGAGCCCGTAGCCTCCGGTCACGACCGCGTACACGTGCCCCGGCGTGCGCGACGCGTACGGCTCGGCGTGCAGGTCGGGCGGGCGCCGCGACATCATCTCGGCGACCTGCGACAGGCCGTTGCCGAGGCGGCCGTGGCACGCCGCGCAGTAGATGTCGAAGCGGTTGCGGCCGCGCCTGAGCAGCGCCGCGTCGACGGGCAGCGGGACGGCGGTGAGGTCCTTGCCGTCGGCGGTGCGGCCGAGCGCGAGCTCGGGCGGGTCGAGCGGCGCGGTGCGCGCGACGGTCCCCGTCGGGGGCAGCATCATGATCGTGCCGCGCGGGCACACGTCGCACGCCTCGTACGCGGTGTAGCGCGGCTGATCGATCATGCGCTCGAGGTTGAGGCCGCAGCTGCCGCCGCAGCCGGCGACGACGAGCGCGGTGAGGATCGCGATCCTCACGCGACCTCCGGGGTCTCGACGCGCGACGCGCCGAGCTTGCCGAGCAGCTCGCGCAGCGGCTCGCCGGGGCCGTGCGACATGACGGCGAGCCAGAACCGGTCGCGCGTCGCCGTCTCGAAGCCCGCGGTGCCCTGGACGTCATCGGTGAGGCGCACGAGCCGCCCGACGACGAGCGTCGCGATCACGGCGGTGAGCGACGCGAACAAGACGCCCATCTCGAACGTGATGATCACGAACGCGACCGGGAAGTGCGGCGGCCGCCCGCCGACGACGAGCGGGTACAGGTGCGCGACGAGGTACCACTGCAGGAAGTACGCGCCGCCCGCGCCGCACATCCCGCCGACGAACACGGCGAACGGCAGGCGCGACGGCCGGCGGGCGAGCGCGTCCTCGACCTCGTGCGACGCGAACGGCGTGTACGCGTCGAGCACGCGGTGATCCGTCTCGCGCAGCGCGCGGATCGCGCCCGCGATCGCGTGCTCGTCGGGGAACTCGGCGAGGAGGCGCTCAGACATGCGCGGCGGCCTCCTTGCGCTCGGCGTCGTGCTCGAGGTCGTGGCGCAGCTCGCGCATCTCCGAGAGTGCGACGACCGGAAGGTTGCGCAGGAACAACAGGAACAGCAGCGAGAAGAAGCCGAGCGTGCCGAGGAACAGGCCGAGGTCGACCCACGTCGGCGCGTACGACGCCCACATCGACGGCAGGTACTCGCGCTCGAGGCTCTGCACGATGATCATGAAGCGCTCGCTCCACATCCCGAGGTTGATGAGCAGCGACGCGGCGAACAGCAGGTACACGTTCGTGCGCCCGCGCTTCCACCAGAACAGCTGCGGCACGAGGACGTTGCAGATCATCGCGAGCCAGAACAGCGGCGCGCCGGGCCCCGTGGGCCGCGCGATCCACGCCTGGTACAGCTCCGAGCGCTCGCCCGAGTACCACGCCATGAACCACTCGACGATGTAGCCGTAGGCGACGATGAGGCCGGTGACGAGCGTGAGCTTCGCGCAGTTCTCGATGTGCTTCTGCGTGACGACGTTGTGCAGCTTGAAGATCGCGCGCACCGGGATGAGCAGCGTCAGCACCATCGCGAAGCCGCTGAAGATCGCGCCGGCGACGAAGTACGGCGGGAAGATCGTCGAGTGCCAGCCGGGCACGAGCGCCGTCGCGAAGTCGCTCGACACGACGCTGTGCACGCTGAGCACGAGCGGCGTCGCGAGCCCGGCGAGCACGAGGTACGCCGCGCGGTAGTGCCGCCACGTCGACGCCTTGCCGTTCCAGCCGAGCGCGAAGAGGCCGTAGATGATGCGGCGGCGCCGCGTCGGCGCGTGATCGCGCATCGACGCGAGGTCGGGGATCATCCCGAGGTACCAGAACAGCAGCGACACCGTGAAGTACGTCGACACGGCGGCCGCGTCCCACGGCAGCGCCGACTTCACCTGCGGCCACGTCTCCATCTGCGACGGATACGGGAACAGCCAGTACGCGAACCACGGCCGCCCGAGGTGGAGCACGGGATAGAGCGCGGCCTGCATCACCGCGAACAGCGTCATCGCCTCGGCGAGCCGGTTGATCGACGTGCGCCAGCGCTGCTCGAACAGGTAGAGGATCGCCGAGATGAACGTGCCGGCGTGACCGATCCCGATCCACCAGACGAAGTTGATGATGCCGAACGCCCACGCGACGGGGATGTTGTTGCCCCACAGGCCGATGCCCGTCGTGACCGTGTACGTGATCAGCGAGAACAGGACGAGCGTGAGCGCACCGGCGATCCCGAACGCGACGCGCCACCAGCGCTGCTCGCCGAGCGCCGGGCGGCGCCACGCCGTGCCGAGCAGCTGATCGCCGAGCTCGGCGTCCGTCGGTGAACCGAGGATGATCGGTTCGCTCACGGCTTCTCCGGACGCGGGTTCGTGATCTTCGCGAGGTAGACCGTGCGCGGGCGCGTCCCCAGGTGATGGAGGACCGCGTAGTGACGCGGCTCCTCGCGCCACGTCACCATGTCGGTGCCGGCGTGCTGGAGCGCGCCGAACTTGATCGCGCCCGTCGGGCACGCCTGCTGGCACGCGGTGACGACCTCGCCGGGGCGGATCTCGCGGTGCTCGACGCGCGCGGTGATCTCGGCGGCGCGGATGCGCTGCACGCAGTACGTGCACTTCTCCATCACGCCGCGCGCGCGCACGGTCACGGTCGGGTTGTGCTGCAGCGCGAGCGTCGTGCCGCGCGAGCCGCCGGTGAAGTCGAACCAGTTGAAGCGGCGGACCTTGTACGGGCAGTTGTTCGAGCAGAACCGCGTCCCGATGCAGCGGTTGTAGACCATCTCGTTGAGGCCATCGGGGCTGTGCTGCGTCGCGTAGACGGGGCACACGTACTCGCACGGCGCCTTCTCGCAGTGCTGGCACAGCATCGGCTGGTTCACGACCTCGACGTCGCCCTCGTCCTCCGCGCGGTACGTGTCGATGCGCAGCCAGTGCATCACGCGGTTGCGCACGACGCCGCGGCGCCCGACGACGGGGATGTTGTTCTCGGCCTGGCACGCGATCACGCACGAGCTGCAGCCGGTGCACAGCATCGTGTCGATCGTCATCGCCCACTGGAGCCGCGGCTCCATCTCGACGACCGGCAACATCGTCGCCGTCGGCCCCCACATGTGATCCGTGAAGCGCGGGTGCTGGCGGTACCACGCGAGCGACGCCGCCGGCGCGACGTCGCGGTGGTCCTGCCCGAAGTGCTGCTGCGTGACCGCCAGCTCGGCGGTCGCGCCGGTCCGCGCGATCACCGCGCCCGTCACAAAGCCGCGGCCGTACGGCCGCAGCGGATAGACGTCGACGCCGACGCCCTCGGCGATCGGGCCGCCGGCGCGCCGGCCGTAGCCGAGTTCGAGGCTCACGCAGCCGTCGGCGTGACCGGGGAGCACGAACAGCGGCAGCTCGGCGACCGCGCCGTTGCGCTTGATGCGGACGACGTCGCCGTGATCGGCGCCGAGCGCGCGCGCCGTGGCCGGGCTCGCGATCGCGGCGTTGCCCCACGTCAGCTTCTCCTGCGGCCGCGGCAGCTCCTGCAGCCACGCGTTGCCGGCGAACCGGCCGTCGTACACGGGCGAGGCGTCGAAGCTGAGGTCGTAGCCCGAGGCGGGCGCCGGCTCGGCGTCGTGCTCCGTCGCCGTCACCTCGACGGCCGGGAGCTCCGTGTTCTCGAGGAAGCCGCGGCGCAGCGCGGCGCGCCACCCGAGGTCGTCGGGCGCGGCGACGCGGTGCTGCTCGAGGAGCAGGCGGTGCGCGTCGGGCTGCTCCTCGCCGGCGAACGCCGCGAGCATCTCCGCGAGCGACACGCTCGGGTGCAGCGGGCGGATCATCGGCTGGATCAGCGACACCGTGCCGTCGTAGGCGCGCGCGTCGCCCCACGCCTCCAGCGGGTGCGCGAGGGCGACGGTCCAGCGGGCGCGCGCCGACGTCTCCGACGCCTCGTGCGTGAGGCACAGCGTGTCGCGCACGCCGATCAGCGCCGGCGCGAGCTCGGGCGCCGCGTACACCGGGTTGACCTCGGCGATCACGAGGAGCTCGACCTGGCCCGCGCGCGCGGCGTCCGCGACCTCGGGGAGCCCGTCGCCGAGCGGATCGAGGATCGCGGGCGGCGTGAACGCCACCGTCGCGCCGAACGCGCCGATCTCCGCGTTGAGCGCGTGCACGAGCGCGTGCAGCTCGGCGGGGGCGCGATCCCCGACGACGACGAGGCCGCGCCCGCGCGCCGCCGCGAGGTCCGCCGCGGCCGCGTTGATCCAGCGGCGCTCGCGCAGCTCGCCCGTCGGCGCCGGCCGCCCGCGCACGGCGGCGAACAGCGCGCGCGCGATCGCGGGGATGCGCGAGGGCCGCGCGGCGAGGCGGTGATCCGCGAGGCTGCCCGTCGGCGACGGCCGCGGCTCGGCGACGTACAGGCGCGACATCTCGCCCGCCGGCGACGAGATCCGGCGGCGCGCGGCGAAGTCGTGCGCCCAGCGCAGCGAGTTCGGCATCGCACACGCGAAGTCCGCGTCGAGCGACACGACGACGTCGGCGCGGTCGAAGCGGTACTGCGCCTCGAGCGGGCGGCCGAGCGCGGCCGCGGCGCCCTGGTACACGGCGCGGCGATCGAGCGGCGCGAACGTCGCGAACCGCGCGCCGGGGTGGCGGGCGCGCACGCGATCGATCAGCGACGCGACGAGCGGCGACGACTGCGGCGGCATCACGAACCACAGGCCGCGGATGCGCTCGCGGCGCGCGAACCCGCGCAGGAGGCTCGCCACGTCGATCGGCACGCCGCGCTCGGTGGCGCCCTTCGTGCGGTGCGGATCGTAGAGGTCGAGCACGGACGCCTGGTGGAGCGGCGTCGTCGCGCCGAGGCTCGCCGGGTGATCGGGATTGCCCTCGACCTTGATCGGCCGCGCCTCGCGCGTGGTCACCGCGACGCCGACGGCGAACCCGTCGAGCGGGAGCGACGTCGCGTAGGTGAGCGGCATGCCGGGCACGAGCTCGGGCGGGTCCTCGACGCGCGGCTGGATGCGCTCCGTCGGCGGCTCCATGCACGCGGCGATCGAGCCGAGGCCGGCGAGGCCGGCGCCCGCGGCCAGGAGGTGCATCATCTCGCGCCGGTCGAGGCCGTCGAGGTCGTCGTGGCCGTCGTGACCATCGTGATCGTCGTGATCGTGGTCGTGATCGTGGTCGTGGCTCATCGGTGGCACGCCGTGCAGGTGACGAGCGACGTGATCTCGGGCTTGCGCGTCGGCGCGGTGATCAGCATCTGCATCGAGGCCTCCCACGCGTCGTTCGGGAGCGTCGTGTGCTCGACGGTGTGGCAGTCGATGCACCAGCCCATCGTCAGCGGCTGCACCTGCTCGACGCGCGCCATCATGCCGACGTCGCCGTGGCACGCGCTGCAGTCGAAGCCGCGCGCGATGTGGACGGAGTGATCGAAGTAGACGAAGTCGGGCAGGTCGTGGACGCGCTTCCAGTTGATCGGCGTCCCGGTGAAGTAGCTCTGCCGCACGGTCGCGAGCAGCGGGCTGTCCTTGTAGACCTGCGCGTGGCAGCCCATGCACACGCCGGTGCTCGGGACTCCCGCGTTCGACGAGCGCTCCGCGGCGGAGTGGCAGTACAGGCACTCGATGCCGTCGTCGCGCGCGTGGTGCCGGTGATCGAACTCGACGGGCTGCTCGTACGGCGTGAACTGCGACGTGTTGTACGTCGATCGCACGTACAGCATCGGCCCGGCGATCGCGCTCGCCGCGCCGAGCAGGATGCCCAGGAGCGCGAGGCGATAGACGGTGTTCGACCAGCGAGGATAGAGAGCTGCCATCGTCCTCGCGCGCCGCCTGCTGCAAGCGGCGCTCCCTGCGCAGGCGCGCGATCTACAGCCGGGAGAGCCGCGGCGTCGCGACCCTCCCGCTACGGCGTGGCGGCGACGCCGTGCGCGTGCGCCGTTCGCACGATCGCTCCCGCGATCAGCGGCGCGCGTGCGCCTTCAGGCGCAGCACGGTCTCGAGTCGGCCGGTCGGGAGGGGCTGGCCTCGGCGGATCGCGAGGCGCGATGCGAGGACGAGGTTGAACGGCGTCCGGTACGACTCGATCGCCGCCTCGAGGCGCGCCGCACCGTCCGCGGTGAGGTCGAGCGGCCGCGACGAGCGCGTCCCCATCGCGGGGAGCGCCTCGATCTCGCCGAGCGGGCGGACGTCGGAGAGCGCGAGCGTGGCGATCGAGACGGCGAGCGGCTCCGTCGCGACGTCGAGCGTGTTCGCCGTGACCTTGTAGGTGAGCGCGTCGATCTCGGCGTCGATCGCGACGCTCGTGTTCGCGAGCTCGGGCACGGCGGCGCGGAGGTCGACGAGCCGGTACAGCGCGATGTCGACGCGGAGCTCGCACCGCTGCGCGACGCACGCCCCCGAGCAGCCCTTGGTGCACGCGTCGCGCGCCGCGGTGTCGCACACGGCGGGCGCGCCGGTGCAGTCGAGGTCGAGCACGGCCCGCGCCTTCGCCTCGTCGATCCCGTAGCTCGTGGCGTCGATCGTGAACGCGATCTCGCCGATGTCGATGTCGATGCGGATCTCGTCCGCCGCGAGACAACCGGGGACGGCGGCGGAGGTGGCGAGCGCGGCGGACGCGGCGAGGACCAGGCCGCGCACTACCGCCCCTCGTCGCGGATCTGCAGGATCGGGTTCGCGCTGCTCGAGAAGTAGAAGCTGTCGACGAGCGGGTCGCCGTCGAGGTCGCAGTGCGCGAGCAGGTAGTACCAGTCCTGGTCCGGGGCGGTGAACGCGAAGAACGCGGCGGCCTGCGGGCCGACGTTCGTCGCGTCGCCTCCGGCGCCGGTCGCCCACGTGTAGCTGCAGTAGACCTCCGTCGGTCCGGTCGGCATCATGCGGATCGCTTCCCACGCGGCGGGCAGCGGGAAGATCGGCTGCTTCGACATCGACGCCGCGGCCGGCCACCCCATCGACTCGCCGAGCGTCGGCGGGAAGCTCCCGTGCTCCTCGGCGAACTGCTCGATGCGCATCCTCAGGTCGTTGAAGTAGGCCGTGACCTCGGTGCGCACCTTGGACCGTCGCGACGTCCCGAGGAACGACGGGATCGCGAGCGCCGCCAGGATCGCAACGATCGCGATCGTGATCACGACCTCCAGCAACGAAAATCCCCGTGGAATGCGTCGGCTGGTGATCATCGCTCGTCCCCGTCGGAAACGCGACGGGCGGACCGCCGAGCATCGGTCGTGCCGGCGCTTAACAGAGCGAAACGCGTAGCGCCGCGCGCCCGCGGACGTGCAAACTGCAACGGTGGTCGTTGCGTTTTGAGCAGGAACACGTGCGGTGATCGGCGGTTGCGCATGGCACGCGCCGTGCTGCACGTAGCTGTGGTGCGCGTCTCCCGCCCGGGGCGGCGCCGGCGCGGTGTCTAGAACCCTCCTCGTCGACGATCCTCGGGTGGGGTCGCGTTCCAACGTTCCAACGTTCCCTCTGGTCGCGAGGGTCGTTGGTACACCAACGATTATCCGGCGCGCATCGCCGACGCACGGATGCGCAGCAGCACGACGAGCAGGCCGCCGAGCGCGACGAGGCCGCCCGCGACGACGGCCCAGCGCCACGGCGCCGTCCACCACGCATCGTCCGGTGGTGGGGGCGGTGCGTCGCGCGCGAGGTCGAGCGAGATCGAGCGCGTCTCGGTGCCGATCGAGACGTCGATGCGCGGGTGCGCGGGATCGATCGTGAGGCCGGAGCCGTCGAACGTGACGGCGAGGCGCCGGTCCGCGAGCCTGCCGGCGATGCGCGCGACCGCGGCGCGCAGGCCCTCGGCGGCCGCGATCTGGACCGGCGGGCCGCCGACGAGCTCGTCGATCACGCGCGAGCTCGACGACATCGGCGAGCGCAGCACGATCGCCTCGAGCATCGTGATCCGCTCGCTCGCCGCGCGCCGGCGCAGCTCCCGCAGCCGCGCCGGCGCGGTCTCCGGGTTCGTGTCGGAGCCGTCGCCGATCACGAGGATCGCCTTGCGCGGGGCTTTTGCCTTCGCGAGCTCGCCGATCGCGAGCGCGACGCCGTCGGCGAGGTCGTTCTGGAGCTTGTCGCGGTAGTCGGCCTGCTTCCCGAGCTCCGCGCCCCGGAACGCGTCGAGGTCGCGCAGCGGGACCTTCACGCGCGTGCCCTGCGAGTACTCGATCGCCACGATCTGGCTCCCCGGCCCACCGGCGCGCGCGAACGGCGCCTCGTCGAGCGCCGCGACCAGGTAGCGCAGCGCGCCCGGGCTCCGCGGCGGCATCACGTCGAGCTCGTCGTTCCCGATCCAGATCTCCCACCCCGAGTACACGAGCGCGATCGCGATCGGCTCGGCGACCGGCTCGACCTTGATCGCCTTCGCGGTCGTCCCGTCCTCGGCGCGCAGCGCGAACTGATCGAGCGGCATCGGCCGGATGCCCCCGATCAGCGCGCGGATCTGCGGGAGCCCCCGCAGGTCGAGCGCGACGTCGATCCCCGGCTCCGCGCGTGCGACCGTGCTCGCCAGCAGCACGACGGCGATCGCGAGGCCACGCACGCCCCCAAGCGTTGCACGAACGTCTCGGGGGTGCGAGCGCCCGCTCGTACGCGCTACCGTCCGCGGGTGCCGGCCGTCGTCCATGCGAACCTCGACGCCGAGGCCGCGTGGGCGCGCACGCGGCTCCCGGCGGCCGTCGAGCGCCGCATCAGCCTCGTGGGCACGCTCGCCGCGTACCTCGCACCGCCCGGCGACGTCGAGCTGTGGACGCCGGCCGCGGTCGACCCCGCGCGCATCCTCTTCGCCGGTGCGCCGGCGCTGAACCTGCGCACCGGCGTGCCGCCGCGCGCCGACCTGACGTGGGCGGCGCCGGCGGCCGCCGCGGCGAACGATCGGCGGTGGGCGCTCGCCCTCGCCCGCGAGCACGGGCTCGCCCTGCCCGGCGCGCGCGCGATCGCCGCGCTCGACGAGCTCGCCGCGCTGCCGGGGCCGTGGGTCGCGAAGGTGCCGTGGACCGCGGCCGGCCGCGACCGCGCGCGCGGCGCCGGCGTCCCCGAGGGCGAGCTGCGCGCGCGCATGGCGCGCCTGCTCGCGCGCACGGGCGAGCTCGTCGTCGAGCCATGGTGCGAGCGCATCACAGACGCCGGGCAGTGCGCCACCGTCGACGCCGCCGGCACCGTCGACGCGCGCCCGCCGCACGGCCTCCTCGTCGACGCCCGCGGCGGCTTCGCCGGCATCGACCTCGACCTCGCCCGCGCCGCGCTGCTCCCCACCGAGCTCGCCGAGCTCGCGCGCACCGTCGCCGTCGTCGGGGCCGCGCTCGCCCGCCTCGGCTACGCGGGCCCGTTCGGCGTCGACGCGTTCGCCTACCGCGCCGCCGACGAGACACGCCGCTTCCACCCGCTCGTCGAGGTCAACGCGCGCTACACGTTCGGCTGGGTCGCGCACGCGCTCGCCGCCCGCCGCGACGCACGCCGCCTCGGCTTTGGCCCCGCTCCACCCGGCGCGACCACGCTGATCGCGCCCGCCGGCGACAACGTCACGGCCTGGTGCGCGTGATGTGGAGCTTCGCCACCGACGGCACGCGCGGCTTCGAGTCCCCCGGGCGGTGCAGCCGGCCGCCCTGGCCGTGGTAGCGCGGAAACGGATCTTTCGGATCGACCATCCCGACGCTGAGCTCGCCCCGCCGCGTCAGATACAGCACGGGCTCGAGGCCGTCCGCCGTCGGGTGCGGGTAGCGGATCGCGAGGCCGTCCGACGACACCGCCTCGACGGTCCCCGGCGCGCGCGCGTCGCCGACGAGCGTGCCCACGCGCCACGCCTTGCGCTCCTCGTCGACGAAGTCGGGCTTCGCGCCCCGCAGCGTGCCGGTCGTGATCGCCGCTCCGGGCGCGCCGTCGATCGTGACGGCGATCTCCACGTTCGCGGGGATGGGCACGTCGCGCTGCGGAGGCGGCTCGGGCCACTGCTTCGCCTCGCCCTCGCTGCTCGCGCGCGAGCAGCCGAGCGCAAGGACGAGGACGGCACCGAGGCGAACCACATCCGAACTCTAGCATTGGCGACGCCACCCGCTTTACGCGCGTCCACGAGCAAGGCACGTTGTGAAAAATGGCAGCGGACGACGACGAGCAGATGACCGCCGCGATCCCGGAGGCGATCCCCGATCGCCCCACGGAGGCCACCGGCGAGATCTCGATGCTCGAGCCCGAGCTCGCCCATCGCGTCACCGCCGAGATCCGCGCGATCGCCGAGATGCGCGGCGAGGACTCCGAGGTCGTCGACCTCGTCGAGCTGTCGCGCCACTCGACCCAGACGATTCCCATCCTCCGCGACGGCACGGCCGGCGCACCCTCCCTCGCCACCGAGGATCGCAGCGACGAGCAGCTCAGCGTCGAGGAGCTGCGCGACGCGTGGCCGCTGCTCGACCTCGACGAGCGCAGCGACGGCCTGCGCGTCCTCCCGCGCGAGGACGCCGAGGACTTCTTCGTCTCGCTCTCCGCCGTCGATCAGGCCTCGCTCCTCCTCCACTTTCGCCCGGGCCAGCGCCGGCAGTGGATGCGCATGCTCGAGCCCGACGACGTCGCCGACTTGATCCAGCGCGTCCCCGAGGAGCAGCGCGCGATGCTCCTCGCGCTCCTCGACGTCCCGACGCGCAAGGAGGTCACCGCCCTCCTCGCCTACGCCGAGGACGAGGCCGGCGGCCTCATGTCGACGCGCTACGCCCGCCTGCGCCCGCAGATGACCGCCGACGAGGCCATCAGCTACCTGCGCCGCCAGGCGCGCGACAAGATCGAGACGATCTACTACGCCTACGTCCTCGATCCCGAGCAGCGCCTCCTCGGCGTCGTGTCGTTCCGCGACCTGTTCGCGGCCGATCCCAAGCGGATCGTCGCCGAGATCATGGAGACGGAGGTCGTGCGCGTCACCGACGAGATGGACCAGGAGACGGTCTCGCGCGTGTTCGCCGAGAAGAACCTGACCGTCATCCCCGTCGTCGATCGCGAAGGGCGCATGAAGGGCATCGTGACCGTCGACGACATCGTCGACGTCGTCCAGGAAGAGGCCACCGAGGACATCCAGAAGTTCGGCGGTATGGCCGCCCTCGAGGTCCCCTACCTCCAGTCGTCGCGCCGCGACATGATCAGGAAGCGCGTCGGGTGGCTCGTGCTCCTCCTCATCGGCTCGATGCTCACCGCGACCGCGCTCGAGTCGTTCCAGGGCCAGATCGACGACGTCCCGCTCCTCGCGCTGTTCCTCCCGATGATCGTCTCCACCGGCGGCAACTCCGGATCGCAGGCGTCCACGCTCGTCATCCGCGCCATGGCCCTCGGCGAGATCCGCGCCGCCGACTGGTGGATCATCCTCCGCCGCGAGCTCCTCACCGGCCTCGCCCTCGGCGCCGTCCTCGGCGTGATCGCCCTCGCGCGCGTCGCCCTGTGGGGCACCTGGGGCCGCTACGGCGAACACTTCATGCACATGTCCGTCGTCGCCGGCCTCGCCGTCGTCGGCTGCGTCCTCGCCGGCACGCTCGCCGGCGCCATGCTCCCCTTCGTCCTCCGCCGCTTCGGCGCCGACCCCGCCTCCGCCTCCGCCCCCTTCGTCGCCACCCTCGTCGACGTCAGCGGCATCCTCATCTACTTCGGCATCGCCAACCTCGTCCTCACCGGCGTCCTCCTCTAGCCTACGGCTTGGGCTTGCACGCCTTGATGTTGTTGCCGCTCACGCCGTTGCAGTCGAGGTCGGCGCGACAGTCCGCGCTCGTCGTGCAGATCTTGACGCACGAGACGAGGTTCCCCGCGACCGAGTCGCACACCGAGTCCTCCGGACACTCCGACGTCGAGCCCGGCGTGGTGCACGCCGTCGTGCAGTAGCCGCCGGGCACGGTCGTGTTGCACGTGAGGTCGTCGTCGCAACCGTCGGTCGCGGTGCAGGACCCGCCGACGTTGGGAGGATCGCCGCCGCACGCGGCCGCGAACAAGATCAGGAGTGGAGCGAGAGTCCGCATCCGTCGATCGTAGACGTTTCGGAGCCGAGCGCGTTGTGCAGCTTTCGTGCAGGTGTGCGGACGGCGGCTACGCCGTCTCGCGCTCGACGAGCTCGAAGCCGCAGGCGACCTCGAGGGCGAAGCGCCCGCGCCGCGTCGGGACGAGCCGGATGTCGGCGCACTTCTGCTCGAGGCGCTTGCGCAGGAGGATCAGGCGCGACTCGAGGTTGTCCTTGAATGCGGGTAGCCCGAGCGAGGGGTCGAGGCGCAGCTCGCGGTTGGAGAACTCGGTGCGGCCCTCGCGCTCGTAGGCGCGCAGGATCTTCCACAGGATCTTGCCGGGGACGTTGCGGATCAGGTACTCGCCGTCGACGAAGACGCAGTCGTCGTTGCGGTAGTAGCAGAAGCCGAGCTTGCGCGGCTCGGGCGTGTGCGCGGTCGCCGGCTCGCCGGGCTCGGCGTCGCCGTCGTCGCGCTCGTCCATGCGGTCGATGCCGCTCGCGATCTGGTTCGCGAGCACCTGGAGGAAGCCCTCGTGCCACTGCGCGAACGTGAGGCTCGTCGTGCACTCGAGCGCGAGCACCCCGACGAGCCGGTCCTGCACGAGCAGCGGGATCGCCATCTGGCTCTCCGCGTTCGCGAGCCGCGGCAGCGGGATCTCGGCGCGCAGGCGCGGCGAGTCGCCGTACTGCGCGCGGATCGCGCGGCCGTAGCGCAGCTCCGACGACACCGACGCGATCCGGACCAGCGTGCGCGTCTGCGCGACCAGGCCGATCAGGCCCTCGCCGACCTCGACCTCGGCGCCGATCGCCTCGTCGCCGTAGCCGTGGCTCGCGACCGTGACGAGCGCGTCCGCCTCCTCGCACGGCATGAGGATCATCCCGTGCGTGAACCCGAACACCTCGTCGAGCGCCGCCAGCACGCCGCTCAGCAGCGCGTCGAGGTCGCGCGCCCGGCTGACGCGCTCCGACACGATCTGCAGCCCGCGCAGCTCGGTCAGCGGCCCGTCCGTCACCACCTGCGGCGCACCGCGCGCGTCGGGCTCGAGGAAGCCCTCGCGCCGCTCGACGGACAGCACCTCGCAGACGTCGGCGGAGCGCAGCTTGAAGATGCCGGCCATGCCGATGTGCGTCGCGAGCGCGAAGATGCGCAGCGCCATCGCGTCGAACAGCGGCCCCTCCGTCTCGGAGCGCACGAACCGCAGGCGCAACCGGTACGACTGGAACGTCAGCGCGTCGTACGCCTCGAGCGTCGCGATCGGATGCTCGTCGAGGTTCTGCCGCGTCTTGTTGAAGAACTGGCACGAGAGGCCAACGTGCCGCTCGTCGATGAGGTGGACGTAGCTGAGGTAGCTGACGTTCGGCGTGCCGTCGCGATCGCACGTCGCGATCACGCCGGGGATGATCCCGGAGAAGCAGCGATCGAGCGACGCCAGGTCGATCACGCCGGCTCCACCGGCAGCTTCGCGCCCGCCGCCGGCCCCGGCGTCTGCGTGAACACGACCTCGATCGCGACGTCGACGGCGTGCAGCGGCCACACGCCGAACCGCATCCCGATCGCCTTCGGCAGGCCGACCCACGCGAGCTCGTCCGAGAACAGCTCGCGGTAGCGCTCGGCGTGCGCGCGGTCCTCGGGCGAGCCGTCGCGCAGCGCCGTCACCGCGCCCTTCAGCTGCACGGTGCGGTGCGACGGGATGTGCGACACCGTGAGCGCGATCCGCGGATGCGCGCGCAGGTTCGCGACGGCGGCCGCGCCCGGCGCCGCCGGCACCAGCACCGTCAGGTGGCTCGCGCCCGGCCAGATGCGCAGGCCGCACGCGCGCACGCAGTCCGGAACGAGGTCGGCGCTACACGTCCCGACGAGCAGCGACCGCCCACCCTCCGTGAAGGCGACGAGCTCCTCGGGTAACGGTGGATACGAGATGCTCAAACATGGCCATCCTACTCGAGTCGGCCCTCGACGACGAGCCGGCGCTCCATCGGGTTGAGCGCCGGGGCGATGATCTCCAGCCACTCCGACATCCTCGCGGGCGGGATGTCCGCATGGATGCGCGCCTGCATCGCGATGAGGGCGTCGTCGTCGCACGCGGCCCACAGCGCCGCGTTGGCCTCGGTCTCCTCGCGGATCATGTGCACGAGGTGCGCGGCGACGAGCCGGTCGATCGCGCGCGACAGCCTCCCGCCGGCCGCCGCGCGCTCGCGCAGCCCGGCGAGCGCGAGGGCATCGCTCGCCTCGGCGACGGCCGCGGCGAGCTCGTCGAGCGTGCCGTGGTCGATCGCGAGCATGCCCGCGACCTCCGCCGGCAGCGCCGGCGCGATGACCGCGTCCTCGTGCCGCGCGTGCTCCTCGAGCAGCTCGAGCACGTGCTCGATCCGCGCGGCGAGCCCGTCGACGTCTTTCGACGACGTCACGTCGAGCCGCGCCGCCGCCGAGGACAGCTCGAACAGGAGCGCGCGGATCCCCTTGTGGACCACGCCGAACAGGTCGACGCGCCCCATCACTTGCTCGCGACCGGCCCGGCCTTGGGCGGGATCGGCGCCGGGACCTTGTTCTTGATCGCGGGGACCGACTGGAGGTACGCGAACAGCGCCGACAGGTCGTCGTCGCTCATCTTCGCGATCCCCGCCGCGGGCATCGGCGGCAGGAGCGGGCGCCCGACGCCCAGGTGGCGGCCGTTGCGGATCGTGTCGATGAACTGCTGCTGCTTCCACGTGCCGAGGCCGGTCTCGGGATCCGGCGTCAGGTTCGACGTGAACGACACGCCCCACGGGCCGGACCACGCGGTGTTGGTCGCGCCGACGGTGACGAGCCACGGGCCGGGCGGCAGCTCGGGCGCCGGCGGCATCGCGAGCGCGGCCGGGTGCCCCGACAATGCGCGCGTCATGTCGGGCGCCGGGCCGTTCGGGCCCATGGCCAGCGGCGTGTGGCAGTCGTGACAGCCGCTCGTCTCCGCGAGGAGCTTGCCGCGCTCGACGGGCGACGGCGCGTGGGCGCCGGCGGTCGGCTGCGACTTGTCGGCGCACGCGGCGGTGTGGAGGGCGAACAGGGCGAACATCAGGGTCGTGGTCTTCATCGGCGAGTCTCCAGGTGCTGGTTGTCGGCGAGCTGGTCGATCCAGCTCGCGATGAGGTGGGTGGCCGCGTCGTCGACGACGCGCGTGCCGAGCGGCGGCATGCGGGACAGCGGATCGAGCGCCCGCATGCGCGCGAGCAGCACGCTGTCGGCGGGTGCGCCCGGTGCGACGCGCAGCTTCGGCGCGCCGAAGTCGCTCGGGCGCCCGATCGCCGTGCGGCGGGCCGCGGCGGGATCCGTGAGGTCCAGCCCGACGGCGGCGACGGGCCCGTCGGCGCGGTGGCAGCCGCCGCAGTTGGCGTGCAGGTAGCCGAGCGCCGCCCGCTCGACGGGGGAGCCCGCGATGCGCGGCGCGATCGAGCCGGTGTAGCCGGCGAGCTCGCCGGTCGCGAGCAGGCTCGCGAGGTCGAGCGAGCCCGGCGCCGGGCGCTCGGCGTGCGGCGCGTCCGGATCGCGGTCGATCGAGAGCTGCAGCGCCGCGAAGCCGAGCACCGGCGTCGCGCCGTTCGCGTGGCACGCGCGGCACTCGCCCTCGCTCGGGATGCGGTGCGCCGGCGCGACCTCGGCCGAGGCGAGGCCCTCGCGCGGCGCGAGCGCGGCCTCGGTGCCGTCGGCGTTCCACACGTACGTCGCGTAGCGCCAGCCCGCCGGGGTGCGCACCATGTAGCGCGTCTCGACGCGCCGCCCGCCGACGGAGAGCTCCTTCCACACGCGCGTGTGGACCGGGAACTGCCAGTCCGCGCGCGACGCATCGATCGGCTCGGGCAGGTAGATCCAGCGCTGCTTCGCCGCGCCGTCGGACCACAGCGGGTACTGCGGCGTGAACGGCCGCATCTCCGGCGCGACCGTGCGCGTCGCCACATCCGCGTAGAGGCCGGTCTCGCCGAGCGTCGGCGGTACGTCGGGCGGTCCGGGATCGTTCCCACACGCCGCGGCGAGGACGGCGGCGATCGCGGTCGGGCTCTTCACGCCTCCCAACATGCGGCCTCGCGCGCCGCCGCGTTCCTAAGCAGTCCCTGAGAGGTTCCTAAGCGCTCCCTGAGGATTCCCTAAAGGATCGCTATCGGTGGCCGCGCTCACCGGCCGTACAGCCGCGCGCCTATCTCAGTCGTAGCGCAGACCGTCGACGGGCCGCAGCGACGACGCCGAGCCCGACGGCACGACCGTCGCGACCACGCTGATCAGCATCGTGCCCGCGACGACGGCGACGACCTCGAGCCACCGCACGTCGATGGGCAGGCGATCGATCAGGTAGACCTTCGGATCGAGCCGGAAGCCGTACGAGCTCATCACGGCGCACGTCGCGAGCCCGACGGCGAGGCCGATCAGCGTGCCGATGCCGCCGATCGCGGCGCCGACGAGCTGGAACACGCGCGCGACGCTGCCCGACGTCGCGCCCATCGACTTCAGGATCGCGATCTCGCGCGTCTTGTCGGTGACCATCATCGTCAGTGCCGACACCATGTTCACCGCGGCGACGACCATGATGAGCGTGAGGATGAACACGAGCGCGAGCTTCTGGAGCTTCAGCGCCATGAACAGGTTGTGGTTCATCTCGTACCAGTCCTGGACCTGGTACGTCGGGCCGAGCGCGCGGCCGAGCTCGTCCGCGATGTCGCGCGCGCGGTCGACGTCGGCGACCTTGAGCTCGACGCCGAGCGCCTCGTCGCCGCGCCCGACGAGCTCCTGCGTGTCGGCGATCGACGCGTACATGAGGCGCCGGTCGTACTCGTCGAAGCCGCTGTAGAAGATCGCCGACACCCGGAACTTGCGCGTGCGCGGCGCCGACTTCGCGCGCCACGTGTCGGGGTCGAGGTTCGACAGCGGCACGACGACCGTGACCTCGTCGCCGAGCTGCGCCTTGAGCTTGTGGGCGAGCTCCTTGCCCATGATGATCGGCGGCGGCTGCCCGGGCCGGCGCTCGCCGAGCGCGCGCACGGCCCCCGCGCACGCCCCGGCCGCGTCGCGGTGCGCCGGCTCGCACGCGACGACGTGCTGCTCGAGGTCGAGCACGCCGCCCGCGCGCATCGGGTCGACGCCCTTGATGCCGACGCCCGACAGCTCGCCCTTGCCGCGCGTGGCGAGCATCTCGGCGAGGATGAACGGCTGCACCGACACGACGTCGGGGTCGACCGCCTGCGCCTTCTCCATCACCTCGCGGTACTCGGGGAACGTGTACGGCCCGCGCATCACGACGACGTGCGCGTGGACGCCGAGCACCTTGTCGCGGAACTGCTGCTGGAACCCCGTCGTGACGGCGAGCACGACCGTCAGCGCCGCCACGCCGAACGCGACGCCGAGCATCGACACGCTCGTGAACACGCTGAACACGGACATGAGGCCGAGCACGGCCGTCAGCACGAGCCCGCCGACGAACAGCGCGACGCCGGCGGTGTTGCCGGGCGCGACGAGCACGATCCCGAGGCCGGCGACCGACGCCGCGAACGCCGCCAGCGCCAGCCGGAGCATCAGGCGATCGGCCTTGCCGCTGTAGAGGTAGCGCCAGCCGACCTTCGCTTCGTAGCGCACGCCGGTCGTGAACCGGCCCCAACTGCGCTTTATGCCGGGTTCCTCGCCGTGTGCGCGTCGATGTGATACTCCCGCGACGTGTTCGCGACGCGCGTCTATCACTACCGGGACCCGGCCGCGGTCATCCTCGGGCTCAAGGAGCTCCGCAAGCAGGGCCTGACGCCGCGCGGCCTCCTGTTCGTGGCGCTCGACCCGCGCGGCGAGACGTACATCGCCGTCCCCGAGGACCTCGATGCGGTCGCGAGCATCCGCGTCGGCGACAAGCTCTCGCTGGTGCCGCCGTTCGAGGGCCGCTACTTCCACTTCGACGCCGTGCACCGCCTGCCCGGCAGCTCGCTCGGCGTCCTGTGGAACGGCGACCGCCGCCTCGGCGACACCGGCAGCGCACCCGAGGTCGCGTGCGCGATCTCCGAGTGGCTGAAGGGCAGCTCGGCGAAGAACGTGTTCCTCGGCTGCGCGCCGCACGTGCCGGGCGCGTACTGGTCGCTCGATCACCTGTCCGCGGTGACCGACCTCCACTCGCTCGGCTTCCTCGACTGCGTCGTCACCGCGACCGGCATCCTCGCGCGCAAGATCGACGACCCGCGCCTGTTCCACCTCGAGTTCCAGGCGCTCGCGCAGCACCGCACGCCCACCGACGGCTGGCAGGACGTGTTCCGCTCCGAGATGGGCAACATCCTCCTGATCGAGCGGCGCGTCCTGCAGTACCGGCTCGTGCTGACCTGCGAGCGCGGCCTCGTCGAGATCGACGTCTCCCACCTGCCCGACCTCGTGATCGAGACGGCGCGCGTCCCGATGCGCTCCGGCTTCGGCGTCGTCGGCCGCATCGACGGCGGCGCGTTCGCCGTCACCGCCGGCACGATCGAGCCGTGGGGCCTCACGAACATGAGCCCCGCGATGCTCGTCGGCTCCCCGACGGAGAGCCTCCTCGATCTGCCGCGCACGCTGCGCGCGATGCCTCTCGAGTAGCGCTAGAACTGCTTCTCGACGGCGACCGTCTTGCCCGGCAGGACCTTCACGTCCTGCGTGCGCGCCTTGCGCGTGTCGGGCTCGAGCAGCGTGATCTTGTGGGCGCCGGCGGGGACGGAGAACTGCCGCGGGGTCATCATCCGCGTGTTGCGGCCGTCGAGGTAGATCAGCGCCGGGACGTTGCTGGTGACGAGGATCGAGCCGGTCTCGCTCGAGGTCTTGTTCGCGATGTTCTGCGGCAGCTCGCCTTCTTCGATCGGCTTCTTCTTCTCGATCTTCTTTTCGATCTTCTTCTCGAGCTTCTTGTCGATCTTCTTGTCGATCGCCTTCTCGATCGTCTTGTCGGCCGTCTTCTCGGGGGCCTTCTCGACCCTGGCGACCTTCGGAGCCTTCGCCGCCGTGCGCTTCTTCGCCCGGGGCCGCTCGACGTCGACCGCGGCCATCTCGATCTCCTCGTCGGAGCTCTCGTCGTCCACCACCGGCGCGGCTTCCTCGCCGGTGCGATCCGCGGATGCGTACGCGCTGCGCTCGGCCGCGCGCTCCTCGTCGTCGGAGGCGGGCGCGATCGCGGCCGGGCTCGGCTGCTCCGGCGCCGAGGTGACGATCGGCGGTGCGGGCGCAGGCGCGGGCATCACAGGCGCGGCGACCTCGCCGCGGTTGCCGGCGAACGCGAGGTACGTCGACAGCGAGATCGCGAACAGGGCGACAAACGCGATCGGCGCCGCCAGCTTCCGGAACGCGGTGCGCAGCTCGATCGCGAGCGGCGGGCGGTTGCGGATCACGTACGTCGCGACCGCCGAGGCGCCCGGCTGCGGCGGCAGCGCGGCGACGGCGACGGCCGCCGACAGGGCGGGCGCCTCCATCGCGTGGCGCGGCACGTAACCGTGCGGCGGCAGGTAGCTCCCCGGCGGCGACGGGATCGGCGCCGGCAGCGGCAGCGCCCGGGGCGGCTTCTTCATCTGCACGCGGTTCGGCGTGCCGTCGGGGCGGCGCAGCGACACGACGTCGGACATCCGCTCCGCCGTGCTCCGCAGGTCTGCCGGCGACCAGGCCGCGCGCTCGACGAGGTGGGTCTGCGCGTGCTCCTCGTCGTCCTCCTCGAACGCAGGGTCCGCCTCGTAGCTGGCGCGACGCGCCGCGACGAGCTGGAGCAGGTTGTTGATCGCCGTGTTCTCCTGGGCTGCCATGGTGGACTCCGCCGAAGGGACGCTCCGTCCTTCGTGCAGAGGCCAGACCACCCGACACGCCCGCATCTCCAGCCACTTGCCGGCGCCTGTCCACCGGCCTGGCAACGCCGGTAGCCAGGTCGGGCAGCCCCTCTCCTCCCGCGTGCGGTGAGGTAACGTGCCCGCCCACCATGCCAACGCTCTCCGAGATCTCGCTCGGGTTCCGCAGCGCGTACCTGGATCACGCGCACCTCACGGCGCAGCTGAAGTCGTGGGCCGAGCACTTCCCGGGCGTGTGCCGCCTGCGCTCGCTCGCGAAGACGCCGGAGGGTCGCGACGTGTGGCTGCTCGTGATCGGCGCGGATCCGGATCGCGTCCGGCCCGCCGCGTGGGTCGACGGCAACATCCACGCGGCGGAGCTCGCCGGCAGCTCGGTCGCGCTGTCGATCGCCGAGGACGTGCTGCGCCTGCACCTCGAGCCCGACGCGGTCGACCTCCCGGCGCCGCTCGCCGAGCGCCTCCGCGACGTGCTGTTCTACGTCGTGCCGCGCATCTCGCCCGACGGCGCCGAGTGCATCCTGCGCACGGGCCGCTCGCTGCGGTCGGTGCCGCGCGATGCGCGCGTCGAGCGCGGCCAGCCGCGCTGGATCCCGGGCGACGTCGACGGCGACGGCCGCGCGCTCGCGATGCGCGTGCAGGATCCGGGCGGCGAGCTCGTCGAGGCGCGCGAGTTCCCCGGGCTGCTCGTCGAGCGCACGCTCGAGGACGAGGGCCCGTTCTACAAGCTCTACCCCGAGGGCACGATCGAGCACTTCGACGGCAAGCGCGTGCCGTCGCCGTTCTTCCTCGGCGACAACCCGATCGATCTCAACCGCAACTTCCCGTGGTCGTGGGCGCCGGCGCACGAGCAGGTCGGCGCCGGGCCGTTCCCGTCGAGCGAGCCCGAGTCGCGCGCGATCCTCGAGTACGCGACGGCGCACCCGGAGATCTTCGCGTGGCTGTCGCTGCACACGTTCGGCGGCGTCCTCATCCGCCCGCTCGGGCACGCGCCCGACGCGAAGATGGATCCCGAGGACCTCGCGATCTTCCGCCAGCTCGAGGCGTGGATGACGGAGCACACCGGCTACCCGACGGTGTCGGGCCACGACGAGTTCCTGTACGAGCCCGACAAGCCGCTCAAGGGCGACCTCACCGACTACGCGTACAACCAGCGCGGCGCGATCGCGTACGTCGTCGAGCTGTGGGACCTGTTCAAGCGCCTCGGCATGGAGCGCCCGCCGAAGTTCGTGCAGTACTACGAGCGCGTCTCGCGCGCCGACCTCGTGAAGCTCGCGTGGTGGGACAAGGACGAGAACGACGGCCGCTCGTTCCCGCCGTGGACGGCGTTCCAGCACCCGCAGCTCGGGCGCGTCGAGCTCGGCGGCGTCGATCCGCGCGTCGGGATCTGGAACCCGCCGCTGCACGAGCTCGCGCCGATCTGCGAGAGCCAGGCCGCCGTGTTCCTGCGCGTCGCCGCGCTCGCGCCGCGCCTGCGCGTCACGAAGATCGAGCGCAAGTCGCTCCCCGGCGGCTTCGTGCGCGTCGAGGTGTGCGTGCACAACGACGGCTACCTCGGCAGCTACGGCCTGCCGTCGGCGAAGAAGCTCGACTTCAACGAGCCGGTCTACGCCGTCGCGCGCGTCGACGGCTGCGAGCTCGCCGACCCGGGCCAGGCGCACCAGGTCCTCGGCCACCTCGACGGCTGGGGCCACGGCCTGCACACCGGGCAGAACCTGCCCGCGTACCCCGGCACGCGCGGCACGACGAACGCCGCGTGGGCGACGTACCTCGTGCGCGGCACCGGCGCGCTGGATCTGCGCATCGGCTCGAGCCGCGCCGGCTTCATCACGGCGCGCGTCGCGCTGTAGCTGCTCCTTCCTTTCCTGTCGGATCGGAGGGGCCTCGTTCGTCCTGGGGCGAAGGAGAGTGACCCATGCGGAAGATCATCGTTGGAGCTCAGGTCTCGCTCGACGGCGTCATGCAGTCCCCCGGCGGGCCGCGGGAGGACCCGACCCGGGGCTTTCGGTTCGGGGGGTGGGCGATGCCGTACTTCGATCGCGAGTCCGGCGAGGAGATCGGGCGGTTGTTCGAGGAGCCGTTCGACCTGCTGCTCGGCCGCAAGACGTACGAGATCTTCGCGGCGTACTGGCCCTACTACGACGAGGCCGCGCCCCACGGCACGATCGCCACGCTGTTCCGGGGCATCGCGAAGTACGTGGTCTCGCGCTCGGGCGACGTCGACACGAGCTGGGCGGGCTCGGTGCTCCTGCGCGACGTCGCGGAGGTGGTGCGCCTGAAGCGGGAGGACGGCCCGAACCTCGTCACGCAGGGCAGCACCGAGCTGGTACACGCGCTGCTCGCGCACGACCTCGTCGATGCGCTCAGCATCTACACGATCCCCGTCGTACTCGGCGGTGGGAAGAAGCTGTTCGCGGACGGGTCCGCGCCGCACGCGTTCCGGCTGGTGCGGTCGCGCGTGTGCGCGGGCGGGATCATCGTGGGCCACTACGAGCGCGCCGGTGACGTGACGGGCACCGATACGCTGGGGGCCCCGAGCGACCGCGAGCTCACGCGCCGCGAGCGCATGACCAGGGAGGGCTGATGACGACGGGCGATGATGACGAGTGAGCACTGGGTATGTCTCCGGGGATGCGCGTGTTCGAGCTCGGCATGCCGAGCGCCGCGGGTCTCAGCGTCCGCGCCTATGTCCGACCGCGCGCCGCGCCCGGCGCCGGGAAGTGGGCGGTCGCGCGCCGCGACACCTGCTTCATCTGGTCCCCTCCCAGGCCGACGCCCACGCAACGGGAACGCGCGGTCCTCCGGCCTCTCGCGGCGCATCAGACCGGCCACGTTCGGCTCCGTCGTCGCGGCCTCGCCTTCGCGCCTCTCGCGCTCGCGGCTTCGGCGCTTCCGGAGGGGTACGCACGGGCATCATACCGGCCATGTTCGCCTCCGGCGGAGCGGCCTCGCCCTCGCGCCTCTCGCGCACCGCCACGTGCCGAGCGCTCGCGGCGGTGCTGTGCGAGCGGCCGACCCGCACTCGTGCGCGGGTGCGAGCGCGATCGTCCGGGCGGGCGCTCGGCACGGGCGCTGCGCTCCGGCGCTTCGGGGCGAGAGGCCGCTCGGCTTCGCAGGCATCGAAAACACTGACGAGTTCTGAAGTTCCAACCAGCTAGCCGTTTCAGTACGTGCCACGGCGTTTCATGGCGTTTCAAGAAAAGTAGGGACGCTGGTAGGGACCAGACGATGGTCTTGGGAGACGCGAAGCCGAGAACGCGAAGCACGAGCGCGATCCGCGTCGTCTGCGCCGCGCGCTTCCCGCGCCGCTCGCGACGCTTGACGAGGCCGTGATGGCGACGATAGGCATCCCGATGGACGTCGCCTTGGCCGACCTTCTCGTCGATCCGGGTTCCGCACCGTGAAGGCGGCCGGGCGCGACATCTCCATCGAGCACTTCCCGGAGCGCCTCCCGAAGTTGCGCGTTCTCGGCGATGACCGATGCCGCGGTCCGCCTGACGCCGACGCTGCTGCCCGGACGACGGACCTGCGAGAGCGCCTCGGCATCCGCCAGCATGTCGGGCGCACGATTCAGCAACGCAACCAATCCGTCGAGTTCCTGGCGATACGCGTCTTCGACGCGGCCGACGAGGACAAGCGGGACCTCTTCGCGAGCATGAGCGTCGTGAGACACGCCGAACATGGTCATCGGATACGACCGCCATCGTCCGCGGCCGGATGCGATCGCGAGGAACCGACGGATGAGCTGCAGTTCGTTCATCGGGCGAACGTAGCGCTCCCGTAGGCGTACGCACCATCGTTCCTCGCTTCGACTTGGCTCGCAGCCACTTCAGCCGGGGATCGCACGCCGCTTGCCAGGCAAGACGGGCCGGCTGGCTCCAGAACCGCGAAGCGAAACGCGATCCGCGTTCGTGTGCCGCGCCCGGCTGACGATGCGCGACTCGACGAGGTTCCGTTACCCGGCTGATTCGCACCGCGCACGCGTTCGCGGGACGTTGGGTCCACGCCGTTGGTTATCGGATCGCTCTATTCGTCCGCACTGGTGAAGTGCTTCGCACGGTCAGGACCAGCATTTCCGATCTGGTCGCGAATGAATGTGGACTGCGCCTCCCACAGAGGACCTTCAGCAAGCAGGGGTAGTTCCGCGAACGCCTTGTGCGAGCGCTCCTGCGTGGTCCTCATCAGGAGCGCCGGTAGCCACGCATCATCGCGACCACGCCAAGTCGTCATGACGTTCTCGTAAACATCCAATGACATGACGGTCCACGGAACCACGTCCGGCAGCCCGGCGATGGCGTTGTCGACTTCCGTACGCCAAGTCTCCGTCGAGTTGTAGAAGGTGGAGTCACCTTGGGTCACAACGACAGCGATCGGGCTCGCAGTCGTGCCAAGTAGCGCTGGCACTTCGCCAGCCTTGATGGCAGTCCAAAAGGAGCACGCCTGGGTAACGCCCTTGACGATTGCCTTCTTGATCGAGGTCCAATCGCCAGGGTCCCAGCGGCCTCGGGCTGACGGCTCGACGTAGCCTCGCTTCGCGTCGAGGAGAACGAGGTGACCATTCAGTTCCCGAGCCCAGTCCACGACCTTGCGGCCCTGCAACGCTGGCTGCATCGCGCTCTCGTGCACCCAACCAGGCCCGTTCGGTGAGCACAGGTCTGCCAGCGCACCGATGTACTCCTCGAACAGCGCCGCCCCGACGTTCTGTCCGAGCTGTGTGGTCGTTCCTAACTCACGCGCGAGCAAGTCCATCAACGGCTCGTAAAGCCATTCCTGAATGAGGTGTGGAATTGGTGCGATGCAGTGATCGGACTTGTCAGGGAAGCAGCGCACCAGCGGATAGCGTGAGAGCGGGTTTGGTCCGTCGAACCGAACGCGGAGTTCGTCAGCATCGGGGTCAAGATCCCGCAGCCGCTCACGTGACCACTGCATCATTGCTTCTGGAGTCGCCGACAGCGCACGGAAGAACCCATCATAAGCGCTGCTGTACATGCCGCGATCGTCGATGCTACCTACGATTCGGTCGTATCGGCGGTCCTTTACCGGAGCCAACGTAGTGTGTGAAAGGGCCGGGTGGTTGCCTGACGCGCGACCTGCGGCCTGCATCAGGACGAAGAGAAAGTGCTCAAGCCCAGCACCAAGCACGCGCTGCAGTGCAGCTTGAAACCTCGGAAACGAGAAGGCAGGATCGCGCTGCTGTCGGCGCAACGGCGCGTCTCGATACATCAGCAGCGCTTGGCCGATCCGATATGGCGAGCGGCGTTGTACGATGTACTGGCGAAGCCAGATTTGTCCCATCGCTCCCCATAGATCCCTTGACAAGGTCTGTTCCCATTTCGCCATGGGCTCGACCGCAACGTTCAGTTGCACATCGACGGCGAGAGCAATCAGGCGTTCGATCGTTTCCCAACCGCGATACTCGTCTGCCCGCGGAAGGATAATCGGGCTCTCCAGGGAAGGACGCGCACAGTACCACATCGCGTGCCGCGCGGTCTCGGCGGGTTGCCGGGCCTCGCGTTCCTCAGCGCAGGCAGGATGCTCTTCAGCGCGCCTGAAGGCCAGGCGCGGCAGGCTTCATTGAGCCCGACGAGCACGTTCTCAAGTCGCAGATGTCCAAATGCCTTTGTCAGTGCCTCATCCGCGCCTTGCGGCGTGTGCCACGCCGGAGTTGGAGTAGTTGCCATATCAACCTGCCTCGTACGAAGGTCTCTACGACTTGAACTGCTCGAACACACCCTCGATGTCGGCGCGCTTCGGTACACCGAGCACGTGCTCGGACACCAAGAGCAGCGTCGCGTAGATCAGGGGCGCGAACGTGTATGCGTAGCGATCGCCGTGATCGTGCGGGTTCACTCCAATGGTGAACCGACCCGAAGCGCCATGAGCGTCGACGTACGACAACAGGCTCATGGGTGTCGGGTGCGCGTTGCCGCTCGCCAGTCGATACACGATCGTGTACTGAGTGCGGAACGACCAGTTGCCGTTTTGCGCGCTGTTGATCGATGTGCCCGCAGGCGCCGGAGTCGTGGGGAACACGCCATGCCCACCGATCAACTTCGACCAGTGCTTGTCGGCCGCGTCCGCGCGGCTTGCCATATCGGGCATCCTGCCGTGAGCCTTCACGTACTGCTCGTATTCCAGACGCTTCGTCGGCTCCAGCCCCGGTTGGCCCAGTCTCTTGAAGTCGTCATCGATCTTGAGCCGGTAGAATCGGTCGTCCGCAACCCACTTCTTCGCGTGCGTTTCCGGATCGATCGCGATCCACGCGAAGTCGACGACGTGTTCGTACAGCCGCCTCAGAAGCACGATGGCGTCTTGCTCGCGCCGCGGAGCCTGGGTCTCGGCGAGCAGGCGGATGGACAAGAGGCAGCTCGATGCGCTGAACAACATCGCCGGTGCGACGACGTGCCAGTTGTCCTGAACGCGTGGCTCAGGCCTCACGTCGCTTTCGATAGTCATCGGAAAGTGCACCAGGCGAAGGAGGCGCTCGCTCTGGAACATCGCGAGCTGGATCTCGCGTGTTGCAGCGGCATCCGTTCCCGCCTTCAACAGGCGCGGCGCTTTTGGGCGTCGCACGCGCTTCTCTTGTTGGTTCCTCTGCTTCTTCCTCTTCGCCATGGACCCTCCCTATCAGCACGACACGTCAGCGCGTCTCGACGCGCCCAAGACATGCCCTGCCAACCAAGGGTAGACGACGACGTCGAACGCGGCCACATGCAAACCAGTCTTGGGTACTTCGCGATCGATCGCGATCGATCTAACCCCTCGACCCCACTGCAATCTCCAGAGATCACTTCATGCGTCGGCGATTCAGCGTCCTCGAACGGCGCACACGAGACCGATTCCACCATTGCGTTGAGCCTAACGCCCGCGGCTCTGTCAGGAGCGCCGAGTAGGCTTGGCAAATGACCCGCTACAAGGAACTGCAACTGGCCTACGCTCGATCGTCGGAGCGCGATGGAGCGAGGCTCGATCGCTTGTGCGAGGAGGCGCGCATCTCAACCGCCAACATGCTGCGGACGTTGGTTCGATGCATCCGAGCGTACCTCGGTCGTCCCGATGACGCGGACATCGTCTATTTCACGACGCCCGATACAGGCGAGCGGTGTCACGACGACAACATTTGGAATCACCTGCTCCCCGAGACGGTCCCCGACGACGGCAACGGTTATCACACGAGCCTGGTTGTCGCGGTCTCGTGGCCGCAGGACGACGGAGAGCACTACACGACCGGGGTGTGCTCGCAGCTTGACGTAGTTCCTTTGCGTGACGGACGCTGGACGATCGCGTTCGAGGAACGAGCATCGCACGCGCCTATGCCGATCGACGTGAATGACCTGGCGACGCTCACTGCGTTTGCCGACGAGGTCTACACGGTGGTTCGCGAGTACTTCGACACGTACGCACTGCCGCCCGAGGTCCCTTCGCGTCGAACGCTCGGATTCGTCACACGGATCGACCGGTGCTGAACGAAGTCAGAGATGTGTGGCCTCAAGTTGGTGTTGACGGGGGCGCTGCGATCCGGAGACACATAAAGCATGCGTCGACGGTCAGCATCGAAGAGCGCGAAGCGCACTCGACGACCGCGTCTTCGCGTTCATGGTTCGTTACGCGCCAAGCACGCCGCCCACATCGCGACGCCCGACCAGCACGCCTGCCGCATCGCACAGCTACGCATCGCGAAGCGCCGCCTGACGCTTCGCCTCGACGAGATAAACCGGCGCCTTGACGCCGCGCTGATCGCGGCCCGTCGCGACCGAGTCCCGCACGCGATCGTCGGGCACGCCGTCCAGCGCGCAGAAGGCCGTCCCGAAACTGCGGACGATCTTCAGCAGCTTGAAGCCGAGTTGCGAAAGCTGACGCACCACGCGATGCGACGGCTCAACGATCCACAGCGGATCGAAGCTCAGGTCGACGCGGAGCGCGCGCAGCGCGAGACTTCGGACATGAACAGCCCAGGCATGCCGTATCGCCGCCGAACCGAAGTCGTCGAAGAGTGGTGGGCACCACCACCGCCACCCGATGGCGAAGCCGCGGATCTCGACGACGTCGAAGATCTGAACGCCGAGGAGCGGCTCGATCGCGATCTCGGTGAGGCCGATGACGACCTCGATGACGAGGGCGACTTCGACGAGGAGGAGTAGGCGCTCGTGCTGTTCGTGACAATCAACGGCGCTTCGAACGTGCCGTTCGCGACGCCCTCCGGTCCTGTGGACGGCCGTGGGCATCTCGTCCACGCGCAGTCGCTCGACGGTGTCATGGCTCGGACGTTCGGCGAAATCGACAGGGTTCGATCGGCGAACGTCGTCCAGCTCGTCGGATCGAGGCCGTTCACACGAGGCTTCCGATGACCACGGCGTCGGCAACGAAGCCCCGGTCTGTCGTCGAGAAAATGCTCGCCGCCGTCGAGAATCGCCCGACGCGACCTCCTCGTCGGAGGTCGTGGCTGATCCGTCAAGCACGAGCCAAGGCCGAAGCTGCAGCTCGACAGCTCGCCGAAGGTCTGTGCTCGATCGAGCCGGTGATCGAGGCTGTCGGGCACCTGCGCGCGGCTGAGGAAGCCGGCGCAGGCTACGAGGAGACCGCCGACGCCCGGCGGGAACTGAACCGCCTCACGACCACGTTTTCGAAACTGTGCGTCTTGCCGCGACCGAAGGGTCGGTAACATCGATGTGGATCTCTCCCCTCGACGAGTTCAAGATCGCGCTCAGGAGCCGCAGCAGTGCGGCCCTCCGTCGCGCCCGCGACCTGGCGCTCGCGCGGCTGAGGCTGCTCTCGATCGCGGCGCTATTCAGCGGAGCGGCCCGTGGCTTGAGACGGTGGCGACCATGAAGCCGACGAAGAAGAAGCGCCTCGATCCCTACGCAGCGATGCGAGCCGACGCCGTGGTCGGCGGCGATCGCGATGTCGTCCTGCTCCGTCCGCCACTCAGCACGGAGCAGCGATCGGTCATGTCGCCGCAGCTCGCCGAGCGCATCGGCGGCGAGCCGGGTCCGGTCCTGTGCACGACGTCTTCGATGGGCTCCTTCTGCGGTGCCACTCGGCGCGTGCAGGTCGCGCTGGACGAGTGCCGCACGATCAGCGTGAGGGCCATCGTCGCGCCGATCTCGCCTGAGATCGGGCCGATGATCGTCGGGTTCGATGCGCTTCGGCGTGCGAAGCCGGTGATGTCGTTCGCGCCTGGACGGTCGATGAGCGTCTCGTGCAGCGTTCCTCGACGGCGGAGGCGCAAAGTAGTTGATCTCGGGTGGCTGTGACGGCTCGATTGGTTCCCGTCACGCAGGCGTGCGCCTGCCCGCCCGAGAGCCGTGGCCGGCGGGGCGATCGTGGTGCCATCTTCTCGCCACGATTCGTCCCGCCGGCTTGTCGTTTCGAACACGAGCTGGGTGAGGTTGGGGCCTTGCGCCTGCCGGCGGCGGACGCCGTTGCCCTGCTTCGCTGCGGTTTGGAGCACGAAGCCGTCTCCAAGCAGAATCTGATGGACGCCCGGAGGACGATCGCGCGCGGGATCAAGCTCGCTCGAAGTCGCGATCACAGCTCGTGGTGGGCAATCGCGACGGCCGTCATCGAAGGTGGTCGTGGACAGGATCCGGCCGAAGTCCATCGGCGGCGGCTGACGCTCGCGGTTCGGCTTCGGCAACGTTCGCGCTGACGATCGGGGACTCGCTCTGTGTCAGCTCCGACTACTAGGGGGATCCGCAGTCGGCCGTGAAACGCTCTTCATCATCACCTCTCGCCAGAACGTCGGCTGGCCCGGCACAACGCCTCTAGGTCGCGACACACCAGCCCAGGTATGTCCACACCGCAGGCCTTCGAGAGTTCGCCCATGCGCCCGGGGCTGTTCACGTTGACATCAACAAGCACGTCTCCCACGAAATCGAGTGCGGCCATCATCGTTGCCGTGGCTCGCAGAATCGCACTGACACCCTCCACAAGCTTGACTTGAGCTTCACTCAACGATGCAGTGCACCAGTCCCGGCCGTCGGACTGCGGACTCGCGACCGCGATTGGCTCGCCGTTGTGAAGCCACACGCGAACTTCGGTAGGCGTCTCAACGACCTCCTGGGCCACTACAAGGCCCCCAACCCTAGCCACCAGCCTTCGTAGTTCTTCAAGTGTGGGTCTCTGTAGGCGAAGGTTGCCTTGAGCGTCCCCTCCGTTGACCGGCTTGACGATAAAGGCACCTGCGCTCTCCGCGAACAAGGCGAGCGTCTCTGGTCTGTCGGAAACGACTGTCTGATCTCCATTTCTCGCGGTGAGGGCAGGAAGCAGCTTCGAAGTACAGGTCATCAACACCTGTGTCGGGTTCACTACACGGGTTCCAGTCACGAGAGATGATACAGCTAGCATCTGTACGCGCTGCAGGTAGCGAAGCGTGAATGGTGGATCTTCGCGATACACCACGACTCCAAAATCTGAAACACAGTGCAAGGCGGCCTTCCCGGTCGGTGCAAGTCCCACTGCCGAAACGATGCGATCCACTTTGGCGACCAGTGAGTGGTCGATGACTTCAAGCGTCGCAGCGTCGGCCCAGTAATTGGTGTGCCCACTGGCCGCATGATGTCGCATCATGAGAACCGTCGAGTCGCCATCTTGATCCAGTGTCTCCCACGGACCCGTGATCCACAGTATGTCTCGCTCTGAGGTTACCACTTCCAGTCAACCCGATAGTGACAGTCCGCGGCTGGCTTCTGAACGGCCCAGTATATGAAGTGGTTGTCCCTGTCCTTGAAGTAGTAGCTGGGCTTCATGTACTCTCGAAACGTCTCATCCTTGCCACACTGCCATGTCACATGGTCAGACCAAAACGGCTTATCAAGAGGAAACAACACAAACAAGCCGAGTTCTGCCAGGGAATTGACGTCTGCATCTGTGTACGTCATTGCATCGGAAGCATCACCTGGAAAGCCATTCCAGTATGTTGCCTCGATCACGATTAGGAACTCAGTGTCCACTGGCGTGCCGGAAACGTCCACGTCGATAACGAAACAGTGCTGATGAAAGTCGCATTGGCGATCACGAGGAGCGGTTGTGGGAAGGTCTCGAACCTCCTGAACCGTGTACGGATGAGTGATGGCTCTTAGGTCGATCACCGATCCCGACGTGGCATAGTGACCATGAAACGTCTTTGCCTCCCTACTGTTTCTTCGAATATGAATGTAATTAATGTAGTTGGCGGGACTCACACGCCCGGTCGTCTTGTCGGGCGGCACTGGTTTCCACGCACGCAGGTCAAAAATGCTGATATCGCGCAGTGTCGAGAAGTCAGTCGGGTTGTTCTCGACGCCTCGCGAGACGATGGGTACGGGCACGACTGGCGCAGGGACAATGCCGGTCGGCGGCGACACCTCGTTGGTGACATGAGAACCCGCATTCGAAGTTCCAAGAACGACTGCACATATCACTGTGAACACAAGGAATGTCACTGCAAGAACAATACTTCCGACGACACGCTCGTGGATCTTTGTCCGCTCTAACTCCTGAGGATCAATGCCTTGTGTTGATTTGGAGAGGAGCGTCTCGTTGACCTTCGCTTCAAGATCCTTGATGTGCTTGAGTGCATCCGTGCGATGAAACTCGGGGATCAACTCAATGAGGGCCTTCGTATCCTCAGCTTGTCCGAGGAGGCTCTCCTTGATTGGACGTGGCTGTTGTGGAGGAGGAGCCGTCTGTCGTCTCATGTAGAGTGCATACGAGAACGCCAACAAGGAGCCGAGACTCGAAACACCTGTTGCAGCGACGAGAACCGTGTTCATGTGACACTCGTTCTGTTGGATGGGCAATGCCCAGAGCAGTCAGCTGACCACCCAGCGCTCGGCGTGGCTCGCGTCCTGTTGCCGCGGCCGCCTTCGAGCCCGCTCGTCAGGGGCATCTGCGTGAGGCGTGATGTTGTGTTGTGTCTCGCGTCGACCAATACCCGCCGCACAGCAGAACCATCATCCCGCGTGCCACGGTAACCCGCAACAGTCGCGCAGCGCGTTTTGCGGGGGGCACACAGGCAAGGAGCCTGCCAAGGTTCTGCCGCAGGACGCTGCAGCAGCGTGCGTGTAAGTTCCTGTTTTCTCGAACGACGTCGACACGAAGAGCGACGCCCGGCAGACGCAACGGCGTCTCGGGCAGCTTGTCACGGGCGACGCAGCCTGCATGAGGTAACAAGCGAGGCAGCGAGCGCGACATCGTCGAGTCGGATCCCGGAATGCGGTCGGTCACCATGACCTTCACCCGCACTCCGCAACCAAAGCACGAGCATTATCGCAACTCGATGAGATCGCGGCCATGACTGCGCATCGTGATGCAGTGGTCGATCGCTCGCGCGATCGCGGTTCTCGTCGAAGATCGCTGCCGAGACGGGTGACTTCAGGCGGCCCTTGACGTTGCCGGTCCATTCCGATACCGATATAGGGCCAAGTACCAACACCAGACATAGAGCGCACCGGGACAACGGTGCGTCCTCGTAAGACCCGGTTTCCACCGCGTGACGGAGCCCCACATCCGATGCCGTCACGGATCAGTCGGTCGCTGCTAGCTGCCATCGCAGGTACCCGTCGTGGGTTGCGACGGCGGCTCGTTGCGCCTACGTGCCGCCTGTGGACCCGAGGACTCCACGTGACGAGCCGTCATCGGAGTCCATTCGGAGGTCCGAGATGTTTGGCGAGAATGCGTCAACCGGCGCGGGTACCTGCACGGCACGACGCGGTGACACGAGCACGACCGAGACTGGCGGGGCGTCGTGAGTGCGCCATGCGGCAAGTGTGGCTCGGGCGATCATGTCCATGACGCGGTCGTCGATCCGACGACCGGCGACGCCATCCACGTCGCACGATGTCTCGTGTGCGGCTTCTTCCGCGCGCTCGTCTTGCCGCCGGCCGTCGATGCGAGCGATGTCGCCGCGCTGGGCACCCCGATCCCTTCGGGCTGGGCGTTGCTCGACGCCGCACTCGCCGGTGGCCTCCTGCCGGGACTATGCGTCGTTGCGGCACCAACGGGCGTCGGCAAGACAGCCTGGCTCACGCAGCAAGCGGATCAGCTCGCTGCGGCTGGTAGGCCGGTCGTGTTCGTGGCCGCCGAACCGACGCCCGACGAAGTGCGCGCGCGTCTCGCGGCACCGCGCCTGGGAGTCTCGTGGCGCGAGGTCATCATCAGCGGCGCTCGAACACGCGATGCGCTCGCTGGGATCCCGATCTACATCGTCACCGAGGTCCCACAAGACGCGGCGCTGGACGAGGTTCGTCTCCGCCACAACGCAGCGCCCGTTGTGGTCGTCGACCACCTGCATGCGATCGCGCGGCGCTGGGCGGCCGCGTCCGGCGACATCGACACTCGTTCGGCACTCGGTACGCTCACCCAGTCCCTCACCGACCTCGCAGCAAGGCGACGCGCGGTCGTGATCGCTGCGGCGCAGGTCGCACGCAGCTGGTACTCGTCGCAGTCGCAGGACGAGAGGCCGAAGTCAGGCCGCGACTACGTCGCGGCGGCCAAAGACGCAGGCGAGATCGAGGCCGACGCGGCGTACGTGCTCTACCTTGATGTCGAGGGGAGCCGAGCGAACGTCCACATCGCGAAGGCGCGCTACTCGCCGTCCGACCTTGTCGTCGAGATGACGGTTGATCTGGCGATCGGGCGCTACGCGGACGCGGATCCGACTGGCGCGGCCGGCGCGGTAAATCCCAACGCGCCAAGCCAAGCGCGTTCTCACTCTCGCAACGGACGCAATCTTGAAGCCAAGATCATCGAGATCCTCCACACGCGCGGCCCGAGACCGCGTCAGTACCTCATCAAATCCAAGCTCGGCGTCCGTGATCAGACGGTCTACGAAACGGTCACGGCGATGCTCGCCGCCGGCCAGCTCGTTGAGGTCGCCGCGACCGGCACCGCCGCAAACGGGCGCTCGTACACGTATCAGGTGCTCGCACTGCCCGAGCCACTGCCCGGCAGTCACTGCCCGGGCAGTGGCAGTGCTGGCGCGGACCTGGGCAGCGGCCCGGAGCCGCTGCCCGATCACTCTATCTATATTGGCGGGCCGGCAGTGGCGGGCAGTGACGACGGCACGGAGGGAGGCGAGTCATGACGAGCCCACGTGACCGCCTCGCCCGCGCCCGCGAGCTGCGCGATGCCCAGGTTGCATACACCCGCAGGCGCTGGGCAACGATCGAGCTGCGGCCGCCTCTGGGTCCCGAGATCGTCGCCGCTTCCGAGCGCGAGCGTCGCGACGCCGCAGGCCCACGCTTCAAGGGCGGCCTCGGCGTCGCGATCGACCCGCTGCTGACGCTCGACGGCCGGATCGAACGGGTCGCGCGTCTACGCACGCGCTACGACCTCGACGGGATCGGGCTGCTCCAGGGCCCGCAGCCGAATGGCCGCTACCACGTCGCGTTCGATGAGGACGAAGCCGGCGCTCTCGCCGCGCTCGCGAGCGCACACGGCCAGACCGTCACGCCGACCTGGACCCAGGCTGCGCGCCGCGGACGCCACTACGTCTACGCGACCGGCCCGGCGCACGCGCACTTGATCGACGTGCTGCACTCAGCAGCAGGGACCCTGCATGTCAAGTTGCCCGGGCTCGACGTTCTCGGCGCGAGGCGCTACATCGTCGGCGCGCCCAGTACGCACCGAGACGGCGAGACGCGCTACGTCGTCGTCGAGGACCGAGACCCACAAGAGCTGCCAGCCTGGCTCTGGAGGCTGATCGTCGAGGCAGTCGATCGTGCGTCCACACCCGTCGACCACGATGACCCCGATCTTTCCGACGACGAAATTGAGAAGCGCTGGCCGTACGCGTCGAGGCTGTACCGGGCTGAGCGTCTCGCGGAGACCCGTGCGCCCGCAATCCAAGGCAACGACGGCTGGGACACGACGATGCTGGTCGTTGGCGCGATCGTGACGGGGCTCGCCATCGGCAAGGGTGACGCAATCGACATCATCGAGCGCATCTACTCGCCGCGTTGCAAACCAGAGTGGGCACTCGACGAGATCAAGGCGATGGTCCAGCGGGCGACCGCGAAGCCCTACCGGCGACGAGGCTGGCTGCTCGCGAAGGAACGCCCCGTGTTGTGTCCGTCACCGACGGCAGCGCCCGGCGCGTCACCGACGGCGGCGTCGCTTGCAACGATGATCATGTTCGGCAACGGTGGGAGCGGTGGGAGCGGTGGGAGCGAGATAGGCGAGTCAGTGGGGGGCGTGCCGGCGCCGCTCCCCTTGTTACCGACGACCTCCGAGATCACGCCACGGATCACCGCGCCGAGCTGGGCACGTGCCGAGGTCTACGGTGCCGGTCCCTGGGGCATCGTCTATCGCGTCCTCGATGGTGCGCACGCCGGCTGGCGCCCGCGCATCGCCAGGACTTGGCCACCTCCGACAGCGCGCGTGCGCGGCGAGTGGGACGAAATCGCTCGCGCGGTTGGCCTCGGCAGCGTTGACGACTTGCACGACCCCCACGAGCAGTTCTGGCGGCGGATCGTCCGGATCGAGATCGTGCCGAGCAATCGGTATGGGCGGCTCGTCGGTCGCGTGGCTCGTGATCCGGCCGAGCCGTGAGGGTGCCGGCGACGAGAACATCGAGTGGCGCTGAGCGCGCGCCCCCCACTGACTCGCCTATCTCGCTGGCGCTGATCAACGGCTGGGGCGAGCCTCGGTACCCCTCAACGGGTTGCACACGCTCGCGAAGAGACGGTGACTGCGCCTCGTGCGGATCGCCGCGGGTCTCGCATGGAAACGCTGGCCGTGTTCGACGACGAAGTTCACGATCGCGTGACCTGCTGGCGCTCCGGTGCGAGGTGACGCGATAGCGACGTGTGTTCCTGCAAGTCGCGCGGAAACGCGATCGACAGGTCAACTCCGACGGAACCGTTCGATCAACATCTGGCCGAAATGCGTCCACTCGAATGAGCCCGGATGTCCCTCCAGAGCATCCACGACAGTGGGAGGGCGATACGAGATGATCCCGAGCTGGACGAAACGCTCGATCGCGAGGGCTTCGGGCAACGTGGCGACGACGTTCCCCATGGTCTGTGGTTTTCCAATCGTGAAGGTCCCGCCGCCGCCGAATCTCAAGATCACGTCGATTCCAGCGGGTCCGAGTGACCCTAACAGGTCACCAAGGTGCTCGTGGTCCGCCTTGCGGCGGGCACGTATCGCCTCGGCGAGTTGTTCAGCGAGTTCCTGCACAACAGTAGCGGTGTCTGAGCCGGGTTTCGCCTCGTACGCGATAGGAAACCGTCGATGCTTGATGTCGAAGATCTGTTCGTCTCGGCGACCGTAGGCTGTGTTCATCACTAGGATCATCCGATCCCAACCTATGTGGCGAGCAGCGGGTGATCGTGGGGCCGCTGCTCGCGACGAAGGCCCGTGACGGCAACGAAGTCAGCCTGACCGGCGACGAGGTCGAGCGCGTTCGGCAGCTCGTCGACTCGTACCGGGCGGCGGCGCCGACGGACAACTGACCCGGTTGCTACGCCTCACTTCTGAAGAGACGGCGGTTCATCGTGCTTTTCAGGCTCACCGCCGCTCTTCTGGAGCCGCGGACCAACACGCTCCCACAGCTCCTTGACGCGCACGGCGCACGCGTCCGAGTCCATGTACGTCATCACCGTAACAAGAAGGTCGACCATAGCGAGGCACGCGAGCCGATACGGAAGCAGGCGTTCGGACGCGGTCGCGTCGCGCTCGGACAAGTGAAGAACTCGTCCGTTCGCATCGACACTGAAGTCCATCTCGTGGCCCCAGAACATTCCTTCGGGGCTCGAATGCGATGCGGCCGAACCGATGTCGAACAGTGTCTTGTAGAGGTCAAGGCGGCCAGCATCCTCCGCGCGCTGTTTGACATTCAAATCCCACGACCGTTGTTTCGGGTTGAAGGACGACGCTACTTGGGCGAAGGCAAGATCGGTACTTCGCCGCTGGTCCTCGGGGACGTGGATACCTTGCTCAGCAAGACGCTCGTAGCGCTGCTTGCTGCTGAGGTGGATGTAGTTGAAGAACTTGTCCATCCGTGCCTTGGTATCGGTCCGCAGGATGTACGCGATATCGATCGCGCACTCCGTTAGCGACCGAGACACTGCGAACGCCTCGGCCCGGTAACCGCGAGCCGCGAGCAGCTGAACGCCTTCCAAAAGTCGTCGCCCTCTGCTGAGAAACATCAGCATGCCAATGTACTCGCCACCAACCTCGGGCTGCGCTGCGATGCTCCGCATCAAGTACGAGATCGCACCGCGAAACTCCTCGGTGATCGCTGTCATCGAGCCGTCCTCCGTCGCTCGCGGTCGTGGGTCGATGAGTTCCGAGTGGATGATGAGTTTGTTCATGGGGTCTCCAACGAGCGCGCGGTCCGATGGGCGACTCGGAAGCGTAGCTGCGGGGCCCGAAGCCGCAACATGCGATCTTGCCTGGGAGATCGCGGTGCGCTGCCGAATATCACCCGTGTGGATTCTATCCCGCCCGTCTGACATCGAGGCCGGATCCACCTGATCGACTGTCGAGCGCTCCAACCGGACGTCACCGTCGAAGATCGAACGTGCATCGTCTCCCGCGGGATTACGGCGCGGCATGTCGTCCTTCGACGTTGCATCGAAAGGCGATCCCTGCATCGTTGCTGCCCATGCCGTCCCGTGCTTCAGTCGTCGCTCGCCATGTCGTACCGGCCATTCTTCGAGACGTCCCAGCTGCCCTCGCCGGGGCCGCTTGCTGAGGATCTTCGGCTCGATATGAAAATGATGGTCGCAGGGCAGCTTGAGAACGCCGCTCTCGCCTCCGACATCGCGGCATTCGCAAATACGGCTGGCGGCGTTCTTCTCGTTGGCGCCCACGAGCACCCGAAGGACTCGGGGTTCCTGCACGCGTACGTGCCGCTCACGCACGCCGAAGCGAACGACGTCGGAACCCAAGTGAAGCAGGCACTTGGGCTCTGTTCACCGAGACCCATCGCCGAGGCCAAGCCGGTCGCGCTCGCAGACGGTTCCCGCTACGTCGTCGCGATCAACTGTGATCCGTACGCGGCGCCACCGATCGGCGTTGCGCAGCCCGGACAGCGGGGCGGCGAGAAGTGGTGGGCGTTCCCTGTTCGTCGAGGCCGAGACACGCACAACCTTCGTCCAGAGGAGCTTGCGACGATCATGGAACCACGGCTTCGCCGGATGCTGCTCCTGCTCGACCGGATTCCGAGGGTGGCGCAGAATCGGTCCGTTGCGAGGTTCCACTCGTCGAGCGGACGCGCTCCGCCGTACTTCATCGTCTCGTTCGACGCGGAGCGATCATCAGTGCGTCTTCGAGGCACCCAAGATCCGCAGGAAGTCGTCATCCCGCTGGACGCGGTGACGATGGTTTGGATGGAACCAGGCGCCGAGATCTATCACGTCTCGCTTCGTGGTTCGATCGTTGAGACATCGACGCGCGAGCTGCAGTTCCATCCGTGACGTCACCCGGCAGCGAAGACCGACAGCGCGACGAGTGCGCGCAAGAGAGTCGACGCGACGTGAGTGGCAACTTCTCATAAATGGATAATGAGAAGCAGAGTTCACCTATAGGTTGTCGTCCTTCGCGCGGATCCGTACCTTGATCCTCGTGCGCCGAATCGGTCTCCGCCTTCCCGACTCGCTCTGGAGGTCCGTTGCCTGGTACGGAAAGGCCGCCGGGCTGGTCGCCGCCGACGGCAGCGTCGACATCAGCGAATGCGTCCGCGACCTCGTGTCGCGTGGTCTCGTGAGCGACCATGGTCGCGAGAGCGGCTACAGGTCCGGCTATCGCGAGGGGCGCCTTGCGGCCTATCGCGAATTCATGCAGAGCGTTACGATGTCCCAGGCCGGAGGCCGACGCCCGTGACCGAGCTGGAAGCCGTGATCGCGAACTCGCAGCGCCTCGCGCCGACAACGCGGCGGCAGTACCGCTCGGTTGTACGGGCATTCGTGGCGTTCGCGGGAAGGAGCCCGAGGAGTTGGACGCCGGCATCGGTAGACGCCTGGCTCAGGCTGCTGGCCGTCAAGGCCGTCTCGGTCAACGCGTATCTGTCGGCGATCCGGTACGCATCGCGGCGCTGGGCGGCGCTCACAGACGGCGCGCGCGACTTCGCGGCGGCGGCCGAGACGGTCTTGGTGCCGATCGACAAGCACCCGGAGTCGCCGACGCCGCTTTCGAGCGATCAGCTCGGCGACCTGCTCGCGAGCTGTGGAGACGCCGCCGATCCAGCGGATCTCCGGGACAGGGCGATCCTAGCGATCGCGTTGCACGCAGGCTTCAGAAGGGCCGAGATCGCGAAGATCGAGTTCGAGGATCTCGATCATTGTGACCGATCGATCGTCGTCGTCGCGAAGCGCAACAAGCGACACCGCGTGCGCCTAAGCGCGAGCTGCTGGCAACGGCTTGCGGCCTGGCTCGAATGGTTGAGACGGCGCCACGTTCCGTTCAACAAGAACGATCGCGTCTTTCGGTCGTTGCGCCGGTGCCTCGACGCCGAGTTGGGCTGGTGCGTCGGTTCGTCGATGGCACCCGAGGCGATCTACGGTGTCATCCGGCGCCGGGCACGCCAGGCGGGGATCTGGATGAACGTGTCGCCGCACTCGCTTCGGCACTCGTTGGTCAAGCAGCTGCGAGACCGCGGCGTGCCGGAGAGCGAAATCGCCCGGCGCGTTGGGCATGCGGACGTGCGGACGACAGCTGGGTACGGTGGTGAGGTGCTTCGCGACATCGGGGAGACGGACCTGCCGACGTGATCTGATCCGGTCGCGCGCATGAAGGACCGTCGCTTACGGAGGAGTGTTGCGGCCGAGTGTCGCATCGTGTTCGGGCTCCGGCTTACCGCCGCTGGACTGCGCACCCGAATTCGCTGCGCCTTGGTTGCCAGCAGAGGCTTGTTGGTGTCCGAGAGCCTCTGGCACGCTAGGATGTGCGTCGCGCTCCGACGAGGAATGTCCCTTCTCCGCCGCTTGCTTCTCCGCCGCTTGCTTTTCTGACGCTGCTCAACGACCAGCGCTTGTTCCTGTGATACCTGTCTCTGAAGTTCGACTATGCTGTTACTACATCCTACCAATCCGGTGCCCAAACCAAGCAAAGCTGCGGCGGTTGCCATGCCAAACGAACCCGCTATTTCGGGCAGAGTGAGCGAGAGGTCGATCACGAACGCTGTGCACTCAAGAAGTGCCTTTGTTCGTGCGTCTTCTGGCGGGACTAGAAGAGCGCCCATCGAGAGATGGCTAGAGACGAGCGTTAAGGCAACCTTCCCTGGCCTGAGGTCCTGAATTTGAGAGAGCGTCGACACTCGTGCGGCGATGGCATATAGCCACTCGCGCGCGACATCTCGTGCGCGAGAGTCGTGCGCGAACTTTCGGGCGTGTGCCTCCAGTTCCGGGTCGCCTGGTATCAGGAGTTGGCTGTCCCGTAGATCAAATGTTACAAGTATGACGTTGATTCCGTCAATGCCGAACGGACTACTATCAATGCACTGAGGAACAACTTCTCGTCCTCCTAGTAGCTCCAGTAGTGCGTTGCGTGCACTCTCTGTGCCCGAGCCCCTAGCCAACGTGTGAACAACAGCGCGCCCAAGCAGCGTCGACACGAGGCGGCCATTGAGTACGGCATCTTGATCAACACGCGGTTCTATCTCGTGCCGGGGAGAGATGGGCTCTCGTGGAAGTAGTGGTGTTCTCGCCCCTGAGGAACCTGGTGGTTCATTGGAGTGGCTCATTGCTCACCGAACGGATACCGTGACACGGATGTCATTGTAGTCATTGTCGTTGAGATCCTCAAAACCTACAGTCGTGGTCTTGTTCGACGGATCTCCATCCAACGTCTTGAACTTGCTGAGGAGCCACCACAGTGATGGATCGGGTCCAGACGCCTTGTGTCGTCCTACCAGCAGCAAGATCTGAGGCACCTGCCCCGAGTTTCGATTGGACTCCCATGGAACCGGATGCTTGTCCTCGTTGTTGTTCCATACGTGCAGTAGGGCTCCATTTCCCTGGTCGTAGATCTGCAGGCAGTTCTCATGACTCGCAGCAAACGTGACGGTAATTTTGACTTGTTCGCTCGGCCGAATGGCAACAGCAAAGCCACGGCCAATATCCGGCATAGGATGTTCTCTGTGATGATTACCCATACTCAGATTCCTCCTCCTTGGCAGTCGAGCTACGTACCACCGCGGTTCGCGTGCCGTACCTCGTCTTTGGGGAACACTAGAGCAGCGCCGAAAGACGGTCCACTGCCAGCTGGCTGCCGCGCACGGCTGCGGGTCCATACATTCAGTCCGCTGCTGGTGCAGGCTGACGATTACTCCCGTCGCTGAACGTCGGGCGCGAGTTGATGACGCGCCGCGACACCGAGGAGGCCTCAACCACCCCGCATCAGCTCGAACACCCGCGGCGCCTCGACTCCAGCACGCGACAACGTCGTCGCGAGCCATCGCTGGACCCACTCTGGCCTTGACGGACCGAGCCGTTCGATCGCGTCGAGCAACGGACTCAGTTGGTCGAGCGGGGCCGCGTAGAACCAGGTCGACGTCGAGCTAGGCCCGGCCGCGAGTGCCTTCATCGCCTCGCTTACGGCGCGGTCGGGATCGAGTGCCCAGACTCGCTTGGCTGCGCTTCCTCCGACGGCAAAGCGTTCCCAGGCCAGTTCGACCAACACGTCGATCTGGTCGTGATCGAACTTGGCAACGACGTCGGCGTCCAGATTCCAGATCGGGTTGCCGCTGGCACGAGCCTGACCGGCGATCGTCCGAATCACGACTCGCTGCAGGCGGTCGGGCAGCGCCAAGAGGAGCCTCGTGAACAAGTCCGCCGTGTGAAGAAGATCGACGCCGTTCCACGAGTCCGCAAACACATCCACGGGAAGATGTTCGGTCAGCAGCTTGAAGAAGGTTGGGCTGTCGTCACGAACGGCGCGAAGAACGTACAGCGGGTTCGCGAGGGTCTCGATCTGCAGGAGTGCACGCCACACGACGGTCGCGGCGACAGCGCGGACCTCGTCGGGCTCCCGACGAAGCAACTCGCCTACGAATCGGAGGACGCGCGTACCAGTGAGGCGCCGAGCCAGCTTGGCGTTGATGCTCCAGCCGCGAGAAGGCCCGTCGATGACGACCCATGGCAGGAAGAGGAGGTCCAGATCATCCGGCAGATCGTCGTCTGTGCACATCCGAACAACAGATCGAACGACGCGAAGCACACCAAGGATCCACGGCACGTTCTCGTCTGAGTCGTCGGACTGCGCGAGCACCGCGGGCAGCGTCGGCGCATCTCGAAACCGAAGGCTCGTCGCCCATCCGGGAAGTCGCCAGCCCGGATCGTGGGAGCGTAGCTGCGGCTTGTCGACGCCGAGACTGAACCTCCACGCCTCGATCCACCAGTCGGCCTGCCAGCGGGCGCCGAAATCGGCCCTCTGCCGCGTCAACGGCATGTTTGGCAACGGCGTGCCCAGCTGCTCGTTGCGGTCGAGCAGCTGCAGCTGACGAACTCCGAGCGACTGAAGCGTCGCGGTCGCGCTCTCCGACGGTCGCCACGAAGTGACGGCGAATCGTCGCCCGAAGGCGGAGAAGAGAGCTTCGGTCGCCGCGATCGCGGGGAGGCTGTCATCGTTGTTGCCGATTCTCGACGCGGCGCGGACCATCTCGTTCGGCCCCATCGCATCGAGCGCGTCGTCAACGACGTCCTTGCGTGTGAGATCGTTCGCCCAAAGGCCCCACGCAGGCACGTTGCCGGATCGGACTTCGTGCTGGATCGCTTCTCTCTCGACTCCGGCACGGACCCAGTTCGGGAACACGTCAAGGCCACCGTTCGCTGCGGTGCGGAGGATGCTCCTGTTCGCGAGCGCGTGCACTGCCTCGCGGGCGTTGGAGGTTGCCGTTTCGATTTCACCTTCGGTGGGCTTCGCTCCCTTGCGTCGCTTCAGCGATGCCGGCTGCGTTGCCCGAAGAACCGTCTCGGGAAGAAGGTCCGCCCACGTCGCCGCCGACAGGGGAGCCCGCGGCAGATCCAGGCGGCCAAGTCGCCCACCCACAGCCGCCTCGACGGCGTCGCGACCGAGCCGTCGCAACCATGTGTCGTTCTCGCGCCCGAGAACCTGGGAGAGCCACTCGCTCGCGAGTCCAGTTAGCCCGGTGCCGGCGTCGGGGATCCCGGATCGATAGATGCGGGCGACGATCGAGACGAGGTCACCAGGTGTCGAGAACAGGCTGGCGCTCGGGTCGGTCGCGTCGAGCCAGTTGAGGGTCGCATCAACGTTGACACGCTCGGGACTCGGAACGCGTGAACGCAGCCACCCCACCAGTTGCTCGCGCCAGTTCCGGTGGAGAACGAAGCTGGCGGTCCTCCATCCGTCATTCGGGGAGGACGCAGGACGTTCGAAGCCTGCGAGGATACACATCGGCTCGCCCCTTCGAGAAAGCTCGGCGATCGCGGCTTCATCCGTGGCCCCGTCTGCGTAGTCAGCCTCCACGACGAGCGGGACGCCGTCCTTCGCTTCGCGGGCAGCATCGAAGAGCGTCCTCGTGGTGGTGACCACGTTCTTGGTGTCGTGGCGTTGCTTGAGTACACGAACCGCGAGCGACTTGCCGCCGCCGGGCGGAACCACGAACCACCATCGCCCCCCGAGCTGAAGCGCTTGATCGACATACGTGCCGAGCCAACCGTCCGGGTTGACCGCGCACGGTTCCTGACCAGGGAGAAGGGCCGCCAGCTCGGCGAACTCGGTGAACTCGATCTGCGCCGCGCGGCGCTCGGCCCCAGCCGGGAGCAGATCCTCCGGCTTGAAGTGCAGCAACTCGGCGAGCGCGGCGAGGGCTGCTTCGCGGTTGAGCCACCAAGTGGCGTCGCCGTTCGCAAGAAGCCCGACCTTCACAGCGATTGCTTCCGGCAACGGGTACTTATCGAGCTTCTCGCGCTTTTTCCACGCGGCCAGCACCTCGCGTCCGGCGTCGCGATTCGACCAACCCTTGGCGCGGAGCGCATCGACGAGCATGACCCACGATACCACGAATCCTCGACGTATGCATCGCTCCGAATCGATACTGCATCGCTGCGTTGCAGGACACCGATTCGAATAAGTGCACGGCGACAGGACACAGGGTAGACCTTGCCGTGAGGGCCGGATGCACCGAGGCCCTCAGGGCGCGAACGGTTCGCGCCTTCAACGCGGTAGAGGAAAAGAATATGGGCGGTTCAAAGAGTGGTTCGAGTGGTGGCGGCGGACGCGGCGGCAAGGGAGGCGGTTGGCCGAGTCAGAACCCCGGCATGCCGTCGGGCGGCGGACGCGACAACGCGCCACCGGGCGGCAACGGTGGAGGCGGCAACGGTGGTGTCAACAGCGGCGGCGGCGGTGGCGGCGGTGGTGGCGGATCCGGGGGAGGAGGTGGATCCGGCGGCAAGTAGCTGACGCAGACGAGGGCGACCGGTGGGCTCGGCTCGCCGGTCGCCTCTTCTTCAGCACGAGGACGGATCATGTCGCAACAGCCTGGCTCCAATGCTCGTACCGTGGTTCTCGTCGTCAGCGGCGATGCCCGCCAAGGTGACCGCCGCATCGGCGCCACGCACGTGCGTGCTATCGCGTCGCAGAAGTACGGCGGCAACGGCGGGCACCGCTCGCTGATCGCGATGATCCGCGGTGGTCGCGTGCATCTCGTGGTCCTGCTAGCGCGCTGGCTCGGGCACTCGGAGGCGGGCGCGATCACCGCCGCGTGTCGATCGGTTGGAGTTCGCTGCTTGATCGTCGACGGCGGTCTCGGGGCTGCGTGGACGCTCGTTCGACTGGAGTTGGAGCGCGGCTCAAGACCAGGCACGGCCAGCACGTAGCGGGAACTGTTCCGCCATCGGCGCCCCCTACTCAACGAGCCGGACGTGCTTGTCGGACTCGCCAAGGTCTTCAATCAGCGAAGCTCCGACGATGTCGAGAAGAAACGGATCGTTCAACACGCCGCGCGTCTCGGTTTCGAGAGTCAGGTTGTCGGCCTTGATCGACAGCGCGGGCAATAGGAGTCCTGCGAAGGCGCGCGCGCTCATCGAAGAGTCTTCTGCATCCTGACCATCGAGGTCGGCGCTCACGACGGCTCGAACGATCGCACGGCCGTTTCTGTTCTCCAACAGTGGGCCACCACTCATCCCGAAAGCGAACGCGCAATCGACGAGGACACCCCCACCACGATGAATTCCATGTGGCGTCGCGGTTCCGACAACGCGGCCGCCTCTGCCTTCAAACTTCGTCGAGAGGCGTACTCGAAACTTCGCGTTCTCGTAGTCCGGTGGCTCTATGAACTCGCCGTGGATGTCTGGGAAGCCGACGGCGGTCACCTCTGTTCCCATCGGGATCGTGTCTCTTGTGTCGATCGGCAACCGAGCATCGAACACGTGGTCCGGGTCGTCAGGCAACTCGACCAACATGAGCGCGACGTCCGAGTTATCGCGCCACCAACTGTACGCCACCAACGCCGGTTGCACGTCGGAGAGCACAGCGTAGATCGACGTCGTCCCGAGAGTCGGTGCGCCGGCTGGTACCAGACCGGCGGCGACGGCTGCAGGTGGCGACCGTCGAACGTACGGATCGAACGTCATCGCATAGTCGAGGTTGTGCGCAGCCGTGAGCAAGAGCGCATGTTTGGGATCGAGCATGCCGACAACGAAGGCTGTTCCGATGCCCCGCCATTCTGCTTCGCCGGTGACGCCGGCAAGCGGAAGAACGCAGCGTCGGAGTTGGTCCTCGATCGGCATGTCATGGAGTCGGATGGACATTCAGATCCGGTCGTTCTCGATCGCGAGCCGCAGCTTCGGACAGCCCTCGTTCATGAAGACTTCGAGCCGCTTGACGGCCTGCTCGTCGCTGAACTTCTCGTCGTGAAGCAGCTCCGTGCACGTCTTCGTCGCCGAGCGGTCACCGATCGCGACGCCGCACTCTTCGCCATGCCGAAGAGCTTGGTCGCGACCCTGAAGCAGTTCGAGCCGCTCACGTCGGGCGATGGTTGCGGATCAGCTGGCTTTGCTTCGGCCGGTTGAGGCGGCGATGCTGTGTCACCGGTTGGGTTCGTTGGCACCGGTGGTGACTTCTGCTTCCCGTCGTCGCACGCAGCTAGGAGCACGACGAGTTTGAGCCTGACGCGCGCCATGCTCCAGATGTTAGCGCGATGCCTCGACCGCGTGTGCCGCGAGCCAGAGATCGAGTGCGGCAACATCGAACACGACGAGGCGCGGCCCGAGCCGGACATGCGGGACCTGGCGACGGTGAACCATCGCGCGAAGCGTACCGATCTTGATGCCGATGTACTCGGCGGCGTCTGGGTAGCGAAGACGACTGCTAGTCATGCGACGAGCTTCAGGGCCGGCTCTGACGGTCAAGTGGCCGTTTGTGAACGTGGCGGGCCCGGCGCCGACGACGTTCGCTCACGCGTGTTGCGTTCGACTTGGCACCAATCGAAAGCCGCAGCTCAGAGGGTTCACCGTGCCGTAGAAGAAGCGCGACCGTCGTCGTCGCCGAGGCTCTGCTACGATGCCTGCGTCAAGGCGCACGAGCCCAAGCAGCGTGCATCGATGATCGCGGCCTGCGTGTGGGCGGGGCTCGTCGTGATCGCTCACGCCGGCCTATCGGCGGCGCAGCCGAGCCGGCCGCCGCGTCGACCTCACGCTCGCAGCCGAGCGCGAGGCGACGAACTCGCTGTCGTCGCCAAGGTGGATGTAGATCCGACCGCGCAGCTTGCCGTCGGCGTCGATCACTCCCCATCCGCGACCGGTGCACGGATGCCCATCGTCGTCGCCGCTGAACGTGAACTCCACGAGCGGCTTGCCGTCGCGCACGCCGAATCGGCAGTCGATCTCGGCACTGATCACGATCATGCCGAAGCTACCGACCATTTCGTCGTCGAACCGGATGAACGCGGGCTGCATCATGTCGAGCGCGTCGGTGTCCCACAGCTCGGTCTCGGTGATTCGCCATGTCCCGCTGAACGCGGCGGCGGTCGTACGGGTCGGTGGCATCGTGGCGAGAAGCATCGGCGATGGGTGTGACAGTGAACGCCTGCGGCGCGGCCGAGGTGCGTCTGTTGTTCTCGAACCCAGTATCAGGCCGCCAATCGCCGATCTTCGTGAGCGACCACGTGCTCTCGATAGACGCGAAACAGGTCATTCTCCATCTCATTGTTCAGCTCACCGGAGTCCTTCTGCAGCGTCAGTCGCTTGGGAAGCTGTTCGAGGTTTGCCACCGGAAGTGCGTAGCTCGGGTCGATGCGGACTGCCTCCCGAAACGAGGCCTCTGCGGCCGCGTAGTCTCCGAGTCCGGCCTGCGCAACACCGAGGTCGTTGTAGTTTCGCGCCCGAGTCGGTCCCGGTAGCATCACGGCTCGTTTCAGGAAGCTCGCCGCGACGTCAAACGCTCCTCGGTGGAGGGCGAGCCTTCCTGCGATCGTGTGGGGCCAAGATGAACGGATGCGATTCGTCGTTTCATCGGTCTCTTGCTCGATCTGGCGCGCAGCGATCGACGCCTGGGCTTCCGCGCTATCCCGATCTCCAGTCGCAAACAACGTCAGGGCATAGAGGGCACGCAGCTCTGGATCGTCCGGGAGCCGCTGCACCACCTCTGCAAGAAGGGCCCTCGCTTCCGCAGGGCGACCTGCTCGTCGCAACGCGATGCTCGTTGCTGCGAAGACGAGGCTGACAGTGGTGCTGCGCCACTCCTTTTCCTCACGCGGGCTTGTCCGAACCAGTTGGAGCGCTCGCTCTCCTGCTGGAATCGCTTCGTCGAAGCTGGCCGTGCGAACCAAGGCCGTAACAAGCCCAGCATGCGCGGCCAGCTCTTTCGGAAATGCAGCCACCAACTCCTTCGCGTAGGAGACTGCTTCGCTAGAACCGGTACCACCGAATCCTGCATCCAGATAGAGGACGTGAAACTGAATGTCGCTTGGATACGCGAGGATGAGGCACCGAAGTGCCTCCAGCGCTTCTGGCCCTCGTTTCTCCTCAACAGCCGTACGGAATACTGGCCACAAGAGCGCCTTGAGCGGAACCTTTCCGAACAGCTCCGGTGAGATCGCCTTCACGACCTGTGACCATTCGTGGCTCAGGAATGCCTTGAGGAGGGCAGGTCTGTGTTCTGCCCAGGCCTTCTTGAGCCGACCAATCCGCCCAAAGAACGGTTGCGCCGATGCTCGAACTGTCACTGCCGGCAGCGAGAGAATTCGCTCTGCGTCGCGAAACTCACCGCTGTGGACATAACAAGTTGCCGCAGAGACCAGGTGATCTGACCGCGTCGGACCGGCACTATCGAGGCTGGCACCTTTGCCGCCATTCAGCTGTGCCAGCCGCTCTTCCAGAGCGCCTGCCTGCTGAAAGAGCACCGCCGCGAACGGAGCGTCTCCAAGCCACCGAGCCTCCATCAGCAGCCGCGACTTGTGCTTCGTAAGGTCCGCTTCGCTCTCGAATCGAAGCGGCGGCGGAAAGAACCTTCCGAGCAACGCATCATCCACGAACACAGCAACACACTCCTTCCGCACCTGGAAACGCCGTAACGCTCACGTAGCAGCGTCGCGGCGATCGGTTGCTGAGAACCTGAGTGCGCTTCTCCGCAAAGAGCGCCTCAACGCTCCTTTGGCTATCGTTCGTTCCGCTTACTTCGAGTAGCCCGGCAGGTTGGCCGTCGCGCGTCTTCAGCCAGTAGTCCCCGTGCTCGCCGGCCAACGTGACCTCGTCAAACGCGAGGTCGTGTTCTTCGGCGACTTGTGCGAGCGCGACAACAAGAGCCGCTTCCTCGGTGACTGTCTTGTCCGGCGTGCTATGGCGGACGCGATCGATGTCCGCGACAGAGACGGATGGTGGCATGGTCAGCACCCACGTCTCGACGATGCGACCGCCCTTTGCCGCACGGTACCTCGCTGACACTTCCAGCCGCATCGACGCGCCGGGCACGAGGCTCGCTCGGACTCCAAGCGCGAGGACCCAGCGCTCCGTGTACATCCGTGGATGATCCGTTTCGAGTCGCGCGAGGTCGTACGTCCGTTGGGCGAGGGCCGCGGTCACCACGACGACCAGTGTACCGCCTCCCACTGACGTTCCTCGCGCCACGTGGCAACCCTCGATTCGATTCGGCGATCGCGACCCGATCGAGGATGTCACGGCGTCGTGAGATGCTTACCCGGCGATGCCGACGCCAGCGACCGCCAAGTGGCCCAAGCCCAAGAGCGAGGACGAATTCGAAGACATTGTCGTCGATTTCGTCCGGCTCCGTTGGAAAGACCCGAACGCACAGCGGCACGGTCGTCGAGGACAACGGCAACATGGCGTCGACGTCGTCGGCCATCCGCCTTGGTCCAAAGGCAGGACTGTTGGCGCCCAGTGCAAGAACGCGGACGACGTGACACTCGCGGTCGTGGTCGCTGAGGTCGAGAAGGCGAAGTCGTTTCCTGGCGGGTTGGCGGAGTTCTTCGTCGTTACGAGCGGCGATCGCGATGCCGCGCTACAGAGCGAGGTCCGCGAGCACTTCAAAGCGAAGCCAGCGCCGTTCCACGTCGAGGTTGTGTTCTGGCCGGATGTCGTCGCGGATATCTCGGTGGACGATGCACTCGTTGCGAAGCACTGGAAAGGGTTCGCACCAACCAACGCCGCGTTGGCAGAGCGGCGGGTGACGCTTGCGAACGAGACCACTCGTGCCGTCAATGAGATCAGGATGGTACTGCCGGGAGTCGTTCACGCCTGGGGGAAATGGCGCTCATCCCGAACTGAAGCGAACACGCTCGCTCTCGTGCGTGAGATCGAGAGCTTTCAAGTGGCGCATCAGGCCCTGATCCGTTGCCGTGATGAAGTGCGCGCTCTTTTGGGACAATACATCGCGGCACCGATACAGAGCGTTGGTGATATGTGTTCTGGCGTCTTGGCAAGCGTCGCGGCGAACCTTCAAGAACGAGTTCCCGATTTCATCTCTGATCGCGACTACGAAGATGTGCGTGATCGCGGTCGTGGGAAGAACGAAATCCTGGATCTGCTGCAGCTCATGGAGAACTGGGCTGCGCCATACCTCGGACGCGAAGGTGCGCACACGCTAAACGAAGATGAGATCGAAGCGCGGTACTGGCGGATCTCCGGATTTCCCGACGATCAGGTTCGAGAAATGGTCGAGGCGAGTCGAGTCGTGCGTCAAGCGGAGCGAAGCGGAAGTACTCGCGAGGAGATCGAACGTGTGATCGCGGAGCGAGCATTGGTCACCTTCTCGATCGACGTCCTAGGCTCGCGTGATGTTGCCGCGCAAGCGATCGTCGATGAACTAGACCGGACCATTGTCGGGCTGGCCACACGCGGCGAAACTGGCCTGCAAGTTCGCCTGCACGAGCCATTCGACGAGGCACTCGCTGCCGCACTCGAAGCGAATCCCGGCGCGATCGCCGTGCTCGGTCAACAAGTCGCGGCGATCGCGAAGCGACATCCGTCGATCAAGTCGATCACGGTGAGCGCTGGTGGATTGCCGGGGATGGGGTGGTCGTTCGGTACGAAATGAAGTCGCATCGCGACGATCGCGATACAAGAACATCCCGACGACGAAGAGCGTCCGCACGCGGCTTGCAGCGCTCGCGGTCGTACTCGTGCGGGTACCTTGCGTCGGCGTGATCTCACCCTACGCCCGCGCTGAAGCGATCGTCGTTGCGCTGCGTGGTACGTTCGCTGCGTGAGTGCCGTCGACGAGGCAGCGTGTTCGTGCTGTAGAGCCGGGCAGCCATTCGAGCGCCCACGGGTGTGCCCAGCATGCGGGCACATCTTTAGGGGCAACGGGTGGGACGGCATCGACGCGCATTGGCGCGCATGTCACGAGGAAGGCATGGCATACGAGGCCTTCTGGAAGGCTCTTTGCTCAGGTCATCGGGGAGGCTGACTGCGAGTGGCTTGCTGCTACTGCGGGGCGCGATCGGCGGTCGGTCGTTATCGGCGACCGCATGATCAGCGAACCGGTCCGCCGCCAAGGTGCGCCTCCCGAACACTCGTCGACGCCCACGACCGTCGAAGTGGCGTAGCGGGGCGAGGCGAAGTCAGGCTAAGGGGGCGACCCTGCGGCTGGCCTGTCCCAGAGCGAATTCGACAAGCTCGTCGAGCGTCGGCCGTCCGGATCGAAGCTCCGGCTCGTGGTCCTTGAACGGTGTGATCGGCGACAGTTCCGGCGTTGTGTACTCGCCCGTTTCGATGTATCGGAGGAGCGCCAACGAGAGTTGGACCGTGTTCCTCGTCTGATCGTGCAGAACCATAAGCAGTCCGATCTTGACGTTGGAGATCGAGACTCTGGCGCTCGCTGAGCGATACTTCTTGAACTCCAAGAGTTCGGCGCGACGTTCGGCGGTGAGGAACCCCGAGCAGACCGATTTCACCGAAGTAATGGCCTTGCGCAGGTCCAAGAGGGCCTGATGCAAATCCCCTACCGTGTAGCGGTTGGCGGTCGCGTCGAAGTGCAGGAACTCGCCCGACGCGATGGCATCATCGAGTGAGTACGTTAGAAGGTTGCTCGATGCAGTGTAGCCAAACACGGCGAGGTTCATTAGGTCGATCTCTCGAATCTCGCTCGTGTCGTCAGGACCACCGCTGAACTGTTCACGCGCTTTGCTCGCCCAGACGTAGTAGGGTCTGAGAATTCCCTTCTCGCGACCAAGCAGGGTAGCGAGGTTGGTGCCCAACTCCTGGCGCATGTTCGCTAGGAGTGCAGCTCGCCGAAGACCTTGAACCCGCACGAACGAAGCCCGCAACACGTCGATGATGTCACGGAAGTTCTCAAACGTGTGCACCCAGTTGTTTACCGGCAACGGAGCGGACGGGTCCTTAGCCGCCGCGCGCATCTCTGCTGCGCGCGCGACTTCGCTGATGAATCCGAAAATCGTATCCGCCTCGACAACGATCTTGCTGCGGTGGTGTTTGAGGTTGGCAATGTCGTCGTCGCTCAGTCCGTGTTCCTGCTGGTACTTGTCCTTAATCAACTCCGCGAGTGCGCTTCTGTCCTCGCGGGCCGTCCATACCGAGCGCCGCACCAGTGCGACGATCTTGAGCTTGCCTTCCTTGGCGCGCTCGTATGCGTAACGATACTCGGCCATCGTGATCGTCGTGTTGGGCGGTGAGGCCACGCGTCCCCCAGCACGCGCACCGATCAGCAAGATGAAGTACTGGCAGCTGTCGATCGATGCAAGGCAAGCATCATACGAGTTGCGCTCGACGTCCTTGGGAAAGTCGTTGAACTCCGAGGCGGCCACCTCATAGCCTGATTCCTCCAACCAGTACTTGGCAGCTGATCTCAGGTCAGCAAAATCGTAGATCGTCGAGGAGATAAAGACCCGCGGCCTCGGTGACGTGGTCATGGATCGAGACGGTCTCACGACCGTTCAAGTTTGGCCAAGCCACGTCGCGAATTGGCATCCGTGCTTGCTAAACACTCTGCGTACCGCGGGCGCGCCTCCCCAAATCGTGCGCATCCGACGCAGCAAGGTGGTCCACGTCCAGTCTCGACGGTGCGCCCTCAGCGTTCTTTGGCCCCAAGCTCGACGGCGGCACAAGCGTGAGCGTCCGGTGGAGGGCACCCGGACGACGCCTTGCGGACGCCCCGGCGGTCGTGGCAGGCCGCCTGCTCAGACGGCGGCGCTCGCCGCGCGAGCTGCGGACCACCGCGACGGAAGGAGTTGCGGCAGGTCGAGCAGACGGACCTTGCCCGTTAGCCGAGGCAGCAGGTCCCGCAGATACTCGAGCGGATCAATGCCGGCGAGCCGACACGCGCCGAGGATCGTGTACGCGATCGCGGCCCGCTCAGCACCACCGTCGGATCCTGCGAAGAGGTAGTTCTTCCGTGTCATCGCGGTCCGGACGTGGAGCCGCTCGACGACGCCGTTGTCCATCGGCACATACCCGTACTCGAGGAAGCGCCCGAGCGCGACGCGGTGGTTGGTGAAGTAGCGGAGTGCGACGCCGAGCGCCGACGACGGTGGCTCGTGTTTCTTGCGGACCTCGCACCACGAGACTAGCTCGTCCCAGATGGGCTTCGATCGCTGCTGTCGCTCGGCGAGCTTGGCATCGGGCTCGAGGTCTCGAATCTCCCGTTCGATCTCGTAGAGCTTCTTGTAGGCACCGAGCGGCAGCGCCGCTCTCTTGTCGCCAGCGTCGAGCGCCTTCACGAAGTAGCGTCGCGCGTGCATGTTGCAACCACACTCGATCAGCTTGCCCTTCGCGAAGCTGGCATCGAAGAGGTTGGACGCGTCGGCGACGGTGGGGCCTTCACGCAGCTCGAGCATGTCCTGCGGCCCGAGCTCACCGGAGAGTTGCCCGGTCGCCTTACCGGTCGAGGTGTAGAGGTACGCGGCGATGACCTCGCCAGCGTTCACGCCGACGTAGCCCCACAATGCTCCGAGCTTCTTATTGCCCGTCGCGTTCTGGTCGAGCACGGGCAGCCCTGTGCCGTCGAGGTGCATGACCTGGGCGGCGATCACCTCCGCGAGCGCCGCACGCCAGAGTGGTCGGAGAAGGTCCGTGCACCACTTGATCTGATCAGCGAGCGTGGAGACCGCGATGTCGAGGCCGAGCCGACCGAGTCGCTCGCGCTGGCGGTGCAGCGGCAGACCGTCGACATACTTCTCGACGAGAAGCGTCGCCGCCAGCGCAAGGCCGATCTTGCCACTCGCGACGACCTTCTCTCCGACGGGTGCACGCACCACCTCGGCCTCGCACGCGTTGCACGCGAGCTTCTCGCGCCGGTCGCGACGCACGATCACCTCTGCCGGCACCAGCTCGATCACCTCGCTGACGTCGTGACCGATGCACATGCGTTCGGTTCCGCACTGTGGGCATGCGCGGCGACCTGCTGGCACCAAGATCGGGTTGTCGACTCGCCGAAGATGCGCCGGGGCCGATGCGCGACTCGCAGGCTGGCGCGGCGGCCGGGTCCTGAGCTTCGCGAGGTCGCCGTCCTTCGCACCGTCATCGACGCCAGATGCGGCGCGCAGCTTCGCATCCGCCTCGTCGAGTTCATCGGGACCGTCCTCCTGGTCGGTCTCCGGTTCGCCTTCACCGCGCTGGAGCGCGTCGAGGAACAGCACCAGCTGTGCACGCCCGACCTTCTCGCTCGTCTTGAAGCGCGATGCGATCCGCGCCAGCCGCCGCGACATGTCAGCGTTCTCCGCGACCAGCTTGCTCACGATCTCGAGGATCGCGTCACCATCGTTGTCGGCGAGAAGCGTGCGGACCACGTCCACCACCGAACCGCGAACCTCGCGTCCCGACGTCTCCGTCGAAGTGCTGGGCTCGCGCTTCACGTCGCTCATCTTGATCGCGCCACGATCGCACGCAAGAGGTGCGGCTCGCGACGGGAGTCGATGTCATCGCTCGTCAGATCAGTGCGTCGTCATGCGCACGCGTGGAGGCGGTTCCCATCGCGGCTTCGTCGTTGCGCGCGCGCCATCGATCCCCTCGAGCAGCATCGCGAGCTCGTGCACGTCGATCGCCACGCACGTCGCATCGCTGGTCACTCGCGCCGGGAACGTGAAGGTCCCGCGCTCGAGCCGCTTGTGCACGATCGTGAAGCCGCCGCGCGTCCAGACGATCAGCTTCACCTGGTTCCTCCGCCGGTTCAGGAACACGAACACGTGCCCGTCCAGCGGATCGTGGCCGAGCGTGTGTCGGATCTCGTTGACGAGCCCGTCGAACGACTTTCGCAGGCTCGTCGGCTGAGTGGCGAAGTACACACGCACCGCACGAGGCACCAGGATCACGGCGCCGACCTCAACGCCTTCACGATGGCGGCAACCTGCTCAGGCGTCGCTGACGTCAGCTCCAGCTCCAGCTCTCCGCGAACCCGGATCAGGACGGGCATGGGCCCGGGCTCCGCAGCGGGGATCACCTGCGCAGGCACGAACGTCACGGTCGGCGCCGTCCTCGAGAGTCGCTGGCTCCAGTACACGAGTCGCTTCGCCCGCAGACCGTGCCGGCGAGCGAATACCGTCGCTGTCTCGCCGCTCTGCCGCCATGCATCCACGACGCGACGACCCTCGTCGGCCGTCCAGTACTTCGACGCGGAGGGGAAGCGCATCGCACGAGCTTCGCGCGCGCCTCAGAGCTCCGGCTGCGTTTGCGAGGGTGCGGTCGACCGGACGGTCACGCACAAGCTGCGCTGCCGATCGGCTTGCCGGCGCTCGGCGCTTCCGTTGCGTGGAACGCCAGCTCGAACAGGCAAGTAGCACGTCCAGCACGCGCGCTGCCGGCAGGTGGCCATGTCGCCGACGACGGGATCAACAACCACGCGATCACGCAGACGTTGCTCACTCGCGGCACCGAGGTCCGTGGTCACCACGCCGTGCTGTAGATCCGAACCCGCGTTCGTCCCCCATCGCTTGCGCATCATCCCACCCGCACCCGCGCGACGGCGCAGGTCCGCTGCAGCGCGCGAGAACGCCGTCGACACGCACGCTGCGCAGCGACGGCAGCTTCGCGGTCTGGTGCTTCGGGTAGCGGCAGGCCCCTCGGCCAGCGCGTGTCGTAGCTCTGCCAGCAGGCGCGTTCGCGCTCGGCGAGCTGGTGGCAGGTGACCGTATCGCCGGCCACCGGATCGACGACAACGCTGGTGCGTCGCGCGTGGCCACAGAGCCGCGGGACGGGAGCTGACCGAACGGCCGCCTCGCGTTACAATCGCATCCGATGCGGTTGGGGTTGCTCTTGGTGGCCTTCGTCGTCGGCTGCAACGTCGGCCCTTCCACACTCCCGACCCAAAGGCCGCTGGTCGCGGATCAGCTTCCGTACCTCGTCGACCGAGCGGACGTACAGCGTTGGTTCCTGCGCAACGACTGGTGCCGCCGCCGAACTTGGGCGCAGACCGACGAGTTCGTCATCTGTAACCCGCGCCCGTACCTGAACCCGACGACCCCCGCGATGTACACCCTCGCGCGTTACGACGACGAGGGCCGCGTGGTCGCATTCGCGGTGTTCACGCCGGTGCCGTGCCGCATGTACGGCCGGTGCGATGGGATCCTGGGGCGGACGTTCTATGCGGCCGAGGACGAGTTCGTGGATCGGTCGAATGGCCTCCGCCAGCACCTCGCGGACCGTGGTCGCGCTGTCGAGCCGCAGCGGGTAGGCCTGCCCGACATGCAGCAACGCATGTTCGACGCGCTCACCGCCGAGCTGGGCCACCGGTTCGGGCGCCCGACCTGGCAGGATGATCTGCGCTACGGCGTCACGTGGGCGAGTCGGACGTCGGAGGTCGGCCTGTTCGTCGCGGGTAACGGCGGCTGGCTGGTCGAGACGCACGAGATCCGCGGTGCGCCGCCGGGAGCTGTCCGGCCGCTCCAAACGCGAAGATAGGCTCGCAGAGAGCGCGGCAGCTCGTCACCACGCCGTGCTGAAGATCCGAACCCGCGCACGTCGGCGCCCCATCGCCCTGCACGTTGCCAACGCTCGTCGCGTCCACCGTTGCGCTTCGGCGCGCTGGCCGGCGCTGCTGAACTTCGGTGACGCGAAGATGCTTGTCGACGACGCCAAGCTGCGGTGGAAACGATTAGCAGTTCGCGACCCGGGTCATGTCGGCGCAGGCGTCGTAGTTCTTGTTTCTGCTCACGATGGTTCTCCTTCGTCGCTATCGCGGATGGGGTTGATGGAGTTCGGCGTCGAGAAAGCCGCAAACGCAGCGCAGACCGCGAGCGCTGCGCGGATCTGGTCGCGTCGTTCGGCGTCGAGCGGGATCAGGTGTCGGACCTTCCGGTTCTCGTCATCGAGAACGGCGCCCACGAGCGCATGCTCCCAGGCCTCGGCGGGGAACTTCGACCGGCAGCCTGGCCGCGTACCCGCCTCGCAGGCCGCCGACGCTTCGCGCCATTCGCCAGAGATCTGTCCGGCGTTCGGCGGCCCGAGCTTGACGGCGATCGCGTACGAGATCTGGTGCTCGAACGTCGGCGTCGAAGGCTTGTCGACGGGCCTGAGCTTGAACGTCGCACGCGACAATGCGCGTGTTCGGTTGGGATCCGGTCGGGTGTCGATCAAGATCTTGTCGACGATCATGACGGTTGCCCAAGCGGTCTCCCGGTTGCGACCGCGCCACGCATCGAGCCACAGCTCGCGGGCATAGACGCTTGGATCGCGCGCCTGCTGCACCGCGACGCCGCCTTTGCAGCTCAGCAGCAGCGCGGTCGTCGAAATCACGTCGGCGCCTGCGTACATAGCGCCCAGCGCGACCACGAACGCGCGGCTGTCAGGAGACGCGTCCGGCCGTGGTCCGTTCTCGGCGATCTCGCGAATGTCGGATCGGAGGCGCATCAGCAGGTCGTCCGGTGCGATCGAACGCGACGGCATGCGCGCCATGAGCGTCCTGATCGAGCGGTGCGTAGTGGACCTCGACTGCGGCGGGTGCTGCGGCCGCGGTGGTGTTGTCGATCTCTGTGCAGGCGCGCCGCCGAGCACGAGGGAGGTCAGTTCGTTCGCGGTGAGGTTGTTCGGTGCTGGAGACGGCGTCGACGGCGGGGATGGTGATGGTGTGGATAGATCGATCAGACGACCTCCACTTGTGTGCGCTCCAACCGGGGCAGCCGGTGCGTCCGCGGCTACGCTGTCGCCGACTTCGCACTCGGCGACGCCGCACTCCCCCGCCGTCACCTCACCGAGCGCTACAGCGAGCGAGAGCCGGTAGTCGAGCAGCTCTCCCCAGTCGAGGTTGCCTACGCGTTCGGCCTCGTCGATCTTGTGGATGATCTCGTGGTCTTCGTCGGGACGCCACGGCGGCAGGCAGATCGGGTTGAACACCTCCCACAGAACATCGAACGCACGGTTGCCGATGCCATCGCCCGTCGTGACGCAGTAGCCGCGCACGGTCTCGACCGCTGCGCGTAGGAGCGCCGAGTGGCCGTTGCTTTTCTGGACGGCCACCGGGACGATCCCGCACGTGAGTCGCTCGGCCGCGAACCGTACGCGAACGTCGATCGGTGGCAACAGGTGCTCGGGCGGGCGATCCGCGGCCCGCTGCGTTGATGTCTGACCTTTCGAGCTACTCGACGGATTCCGGCGCAGCTCGCTGATCCAGGATGGCAAGTACGCTAACCGCAGGCCCCACGGCGGCGCAGTGATCCAGGCCCGACCTTCGGCCGGCGGCGCGACGACATACGATGGCGCCGCTCTGCGCAGCTCGCCGATTCGAATGCCGTCGAGGTAGATGTTGCAGGTCGGCTGCCCGCTGAAGTCGCGGACGTAGATGTGGATGCCGCCGCTCGGTGTCGAGGCGATCGGCGTGTCTGGCAGCAGGTGGCCGTACCGCTCCATGAAGGCCTCCACGTGCGGCGCCTCGATGTCGAGGACGGCCAAATCATCCGATGGTGCGCCGGCAACGATCCCGATGTCGCAGCCGGTCGCCAGGAAGAAGCTCGCGGCTCGCGCCTCGGTCATGCGGTGCTTGAAGATCCATCGGTACACGGCGCCGGCTCGTCTATCGAGCGGCCGTTTGGTTCCGGGCGCGAGCGGGACAACGCACCAACGCAGGGCGATGTAGCGCCGGGCGTGGTCGAGGAGTGCAGCCCGGTGGCGCGCGAGCTTCGCGTGTTCGTCGACGGTGAGGGCGGCGGCGCTTCTCGTTGTCGCGCCCGATTTGGAGGCGCAAACCGATTGGAGGACGTCTGATCGATCTGGTTGATCCGCACCAAGATCGGACGCGTCCCCCGCGTCAACACCGTCCTCGGCGTTGTCCATGTCCTCGGTCACGGGACTCCCTCCGCGTCAGCTTCGTCGCTCTGGTCGAAACCGCCGGCAGCGTCGTCGTCAGAGCTGTCTCCGGCATCACCGTCGGCGCCGCCGCCGGCAGCGCAAGCGCCAGCGCCGCGAGCTGCGCCGCAGGCGTCGTCGTCGACTTCGTCGTCGCCGGCAGCGCCGTCCGCGGAGGTGTGGCAGCCATCGCCAGCGACGAAGCTGCCGAACACGAGGTCGATCAGCTCCTGCGCCTCGTCCGACACCGGAGTTTCGTCGGCTTCTGCGAGGGCGAGCTGGGCTTCGGCTTCGCGCGCGGTGCGCTCGGCGACGTAGCTCTCGTACCGCGCAGGGACCGTTCGGTCGTACGTGACCGGCGTGCTCTTCACTGGCGGGACGCCGAACGGATAGATGCGCTTTCCGCGAACGAGCGAGCGCTTGCGGCGCTGGCGGCGCGTGGTCACGACGTCACCTCGCAGACCCATGAGTTCGCGGAGTTGTCGGTGGAGGGTGACCGTTGAGCTTCTACTGTCTTCATCTCGTTCCTCGTTCCAATAGCTCTCTGATCTCAAATAATGGATCCCACCCTCCACCCGTAACCCATAGCGATCACTGAACTGCCTTGAACGCGAGCCCCCACTCCGTTCCGTATTTCGAAGCCCGAATCGGCACGCCGAGCGCCTGGAGGTGCTGCGCGAACAGGTTGTTCGCGAATGGCCGGTAGCCGCGAAACTCGGACCAGGCGCGGTAGTGTGCATACACCTGGTGTCCGGCAGTTCCCTTCTTCGAAAACATGAAGTCGGCATCGCACGTTTCCCCGAACCAAACCCTCACGGAGTCTGACAAGCACTGCCACTCGTTGATCGCAGCCTTGCTCGATGGGGGAATCGAGAAGTGGCCGCGCTGCACCACGTCGGTGCCGTACGTAATCGCCTTCGATGCGATCGCGCCCAGTTCGCTCGCGATGATCTTTTCGGCGAGCGAGTGGTCCTCGTTCTTCGTATCGCGAAACTTTTGCTCAGCGCGCAGCACGATGAACCTCTCGAAGAAGGCGCCCGTGAAGTCACCGATCAGCGGCAGCCGGTTCGCGGCGATCAAGTGTGCGGCGATCGGGCGAAACGAGAATCCGCGCTCGAACGGATGACGCGCTTGGATATCATCGCGGCCCGTGATCATCGCCTTGGCAGTTTCGACAACATCCGCGTCGGTAGCGGGCAGTTCCCCGCAGACGTTGAGGAGCCTCCCGGCTAACTCGGCGCGGTTGAACTTGTCCTCGAACGTTTGCAACGCGAACGCCGAGCGAAGTTCGTCGGGCCACAGCGCCGAGACGATGCTGAGAAGCGTGCTCTTCCCGGACCCTCCGGGGCCCCACAGCAACAACGCCTTCCCATACTTCGTCGCGAGGCCGAGCAACGCGACACCAACCCACTCCCAGAAAGCGCAGATCTTGGCCTCCGCTTCGGCGAGGTCGCCGTTGATCGGCAGCATCACCTCGCACAGAAGCCGGTCGAAGCGACCGCACTTCGCCTTGCGTCGGTACGGAACATCAATCCAATGCCGCGCACGGTTCGCAGGTCCCGTCGAGCGTATGCGGATTCTGTTCCTCTCGATCGTCACGAAGCCGTTCGAGAACGCGATGCCGGGCGAGGCTCCGTCGAAGAAGCGCGCCGACGGTGCAGCGAGCATATCGCGCATGCACGAGAGCGCATCGCCCGCGAGCGCCTTCGACATGCCGAGTGTTTCCTTCTTCGTGCCGATCGGGAACCCATCCCACGACATCAAGACTTCGCGGAACGACGCGTCATCGCGCGGCCGAAACGCGCCGTTGGCATAGACGAGAAACTTGCCGCCTACCCAGGCCACGGGACCGGTTCGGCGCGTGGTCGAGTGCAGTAGGGCTCCAGCGAGCGATGCCCCGCTTCGGCGCATCGCGACACCTCGGCAGGCCGGCGGGAGCACTGGGCCCGCCGGTAGTCGGTGCGGCAACCCGACATCGATCTCGTAGTGCGCTCCCTGTTGAAGAATCGTCCATCCTTGTCCCGATGGCGGCGGCGGCGATGGCGGCGACGAAGGCGACGAAGGCGGAGATGGCGGCGACGGCGATGTAGGCGCGGGCCTCGGCGTAGGACGTCTCTCCACCGTCCAGTACGCGGTGTCCGCGCCATCAACCCTCAGTGTTGCGGCACCGCCTCGTTGCCACGCCTCCAATGCGGCGGCGATCGCGTCCTCCGAGACACCCAGGAAGGATGCGGCGGCCGAGGCGGTAAACAACGTGGAGCCGAACCGGGTCAGCAGCCGCTGGTGGGCATCGTCCGGAACAGGCTGCTCAGCGCTTGTCGTCGATGCGCTGACCGATCCGACTTCGGCGACATCGCCGCTCACGACCGACCGCCGTGCGACGTGCGCGTTACCGAAGGTGGAACGTCACCGTCGGAGCAGCTGCTCGACGCCGTCGCACGCGCTACCCGGCGAGCCCGATGCGCGCGTCGCCGCGGCCGGCGGCCACCGGCGGTCCGCGCGTGTGATCGCGTAGGATGCCGGCCGCCAAGCTGCTGTAGTGCGAGCCTGTATCGACGCCGCCAGGCGCGCCACGCCTCGTGGGTTACAGGCACCCTGTCGCCGTACTGCTGCCAGGTCGCGCGCCGGGCCGCGATCCGCAGTCTCGTCTTGTCGAGCTGGGGCTGGGGTGTGTAGACTGCCTTAGACATCAGATCTCCTTGGTCGGTGTCGAGTCTCAGCGGCGCGTCCTGGACAGATCGCCGCTGAGACTGGTCTATCTACTCGCCTCCGCTCGACTCCAGGCATGCCGCGTCAACCCGCCACGTGCGCCCGAAACGACGTCCGGTGAGCACGCCGGCATCGAGCCAGCGCCGCACGGTTGCCTGGCTGCAGTCGAGAATCTGCGCCGCACGCTGCACCGACACGTACTGGCGCACCGCTGGAGTACCAAGCTGGTTCGTTCTGCCATGACGGCCCAACATGACCGTCACCCTGCTGCGATCTGCACGATTTGTCAAGCGAACGTAGAAGTCGCGCGATTAGGCATTACGTCATGACTTGGAGTTCCAGGGACACTGGTTATCGCATCTTACTCTCGACTTGCGAGAGAGCTCGACGAGGAACCGGCCCCGACACTATTGGCCGTGTGTCAATAGCAGCGAAGGCGACAGCCGACAGCCGACCAATGCGACCCCTCACGTTCGTTCGAACGCCCAGCCGTCGCGCACTCCCCATGTCCACCCATCTCGTGGCTACAACTCCGCAAGCAGCCGATCAAGGCAGAGCGCCCGACCCATCCGCGGGCTTCGCTTCTTCTCGGGACAGGTCGCTCGTGGTGGCAGATGAACCCGAGCCGGCCGGTTCTGGAGACGACCTCGTCGCTGGCCGCTCAAGCGTCGGCGATGCGCTCGCCGGACAACATCGTTCATCGCCAGGACAGCCACGGCCTGCTTCGGTCGTGTATGCGGTACGCGGGAGGCACGCGGCCCAGTCTGTCGCTCGACCCTCGGGCTGGCACGAGTAGAGCCGCCACGCTTCCTTCTCGACGCCGGTCGGCGCGGACTCCGCTCGCCCACACAGCGAGCCAACGTCGCGTGCAGTCGCCTTCGGTGTTGTCGTCGACGGCGTGGCCGATGACGGTTTGGGCGGTGAGTTCGTGCGATCGGGCGCTCTCGTGGGTTCTTCAGAATCCACCGGGGCGCGGCTCCAGCGGATCAAGAGCAGGACCGCACCGACCGTGAATCCGAGCACCGCGAGGAAGAAGAGCGTTCGCGAGCGTCTGCGCCGCATCGGAGCTGTCGCCCACGAACTGTTGACGTCCGTGCCGAAAACATGTCTGCGATGCGACGGCGGATTCACATCGACCGGCCGGTAGGCCCTGCGTGTCTCGAAGGGCGCGTCCTCTTCGATCTCGCAAGAGGGTCGAGCTTCGCCTTGATCGATTGACCGGCGAGCACCGCGTGCATCGAAGGGCGTGTCCTCTTCGATCTCGTAGGAACGGCGAGCTTCGTCTTGATCGATTGACCGACGAGCACCGCGTGCATCGAAGGGCGTGTCCTCTTCGATCTCGCAAGAAGGGCGAGTATTCACTTGGCCATCATGAGGCTGTCGCCGTCTCCGACTCGCCTCCGCCCGGTCCTTGGCTCTTGCGATTGCTCGGTCGCGGTCGTTCCCCCTCACCTGACGGAGAACAGAGTCCTCGTGCTCCTGCCGAGCCCGCGCGACGACACCCCTTTTCGTTTGAGAGCTAAGATCATCGTCGAATCCAGTTCTCGGGTTCTCGTTGTCTTCTTGTGAACTCGCCTCTCCCACTTGTGACTTCCTTCCACGCTGATAGTCAGCGTGCGAACTTCCCTGCCCACGGGTCACTCCAGCTTCGCGGCCTCGCGGCGAAGTACACGGGCACGCCCGGAGGCTTGTGTCCGACGCGTAACGGCGCCGCCCGATCCAGCCAGTGCTTCGGGATCGGATCACGCGGCGCTCCCATGTAGATCACCAGAAACAGCACGGCCTCGTACAGCTCCGCGTAGGCGAGGCACTGGCCGAGACCCCGATCCATCTCACCTGCCGCCTGCTTCCGGTCCCGATAGAGCTTGTACTCGATCCCAAGCTGCAGCGACCCGAGCTGTCCGGCGGCTGGGACCTGTCGCGCGTCGTCGGGGTTCCGCGGGCTGCCGTCGATTCCGACGCCAGCTCGACGAGGGATCGCGGTGAACGAGGACAACCCCGCCGACAGGACACGTCCAACATTGGTCTCGCGCGCTGTCGCGGGCACGCCGTTGAGGTCGATGTTGAGAAGCACCTTGACGATGTTCTCGATGCGCGGATCCATCGGCGCAGGGTTGACGGTCAGAGCCACCTCGCCACGCCCTGATGATGCGAGCACGTGCCCGACCGGTTCAACGAACATGACTCGATCCCATCGTTGCAGATCGCGGTCGCCGTCGCCCCCGGCGCGCAGAGATCGAAGTCGATCGTCGGCGAGCTGCTCGGCGCGTTCGTCCGGTTCGATGTCGCTGATGCGGCGAGGCCCACGGTGACCAGGATCAGCGGCGGCAGCAGCCAATCGTTGCTCCCGTACGGTTCAAGCCCAGCGGCGCGGACAGCATCGCGGCACGTCGAGGACCGCGAGAAGCCGACGAACATCGAGTAGCCGGCGAGCAGCGCGATGCCTCCGAGCGCGAGCGCCCCTGACTGATTCTCCTGCTTCTCGCTGAAGGTGACGTCGGGCCTGTCGTTGTCGGCGAGAAGCTCGGCCGCACCGCCGATGCCGAGCAACGCGATCAGCAGATCGACGCCTGCGCCGATGTTCGACTGCGAGCACGGCGGAACTGTACCGCTCGACGTGTGGCCCTTCGGCAAGCTCGTCGTAACGAGCAGCGAGCAACCCGACAGCAGCGCAACCAACACACATCCCGCGCGACGCATCCGACCATCGTCTGACAAAGTTGGCCCGGCTGCAAGCAGCGTCGACGCGCCATCGGTTCCGCCGAACACATGACCTCGCCAACCTCTTGAAGCGCCTTGCGGCGCCGCAAGATGCTGCATTGCGCAGGTCTCACGGGAACGATCGTGTGTTCCATGCAGGAGCAAGTTTCCTGGTCTCGTCTGCTTGATCTTCGACCGCCAGCTCTGCGACGGTGGAAGGATGCTTGCGCGTCGACTATTGGTGTCAGGAGTGGTAGTAGCCGCGATCGTATCTGCGCTTGCGTCACAAGCGAAGGCGCAGAATGCCGATCGCAAGTACAACGCATTCGACCTTGCGAGCGATTTTCTCGTCGCCGAGAACAACAATGCTAATAGCGCGGTCTTGGTGCAGGGCGGCAGCGTGCTCGCGTGTGGTGTCGGGCGAGCGCCGCCCACGGGCCATCCCCCGCCGCCGGCCGAAGCGCGGTTGACCGTCGCTCACAACAAGGACTGCCCTCTGTTTACGCAGAGCACACCCTCCAAGTTCACGGCGTTGCTCACTCTCGGCGGCACCTGCGCCGCTGGCGCCGCAGGAGGTGGACCTCGCCCCGATTGCCCCGCCAGTATCACTTACGACTTTGCGCCAGGCATTGATGTGCGCGGCAACTACGATGGAACGACCTACACGTTGCCGAACGAGTGGAACGTGGCCGCTGGTAACCTTAAGGGTTGTGTCGCGACACTTGGTGACGGTGGATGGGAACAGAGCACGATGTCGATTGTCGCAACTGTCGGTCACCTAAAGATGAAGAATGACGTGGCTCCAGGAGCAACGCCGCCAAGGCATCCAAGGCAAGGCGCGCTGTTTCTGCGTTCTGGTGATTGCGACACGCCGAGTTTGGGCAAGCCGATTCTTCGTCTTACATACACGTTCGCCCAAGACCCGCTGCAGGAGTTTCCGCTGAAGCGCGATCGCAGCGTGTACTGCAAGAAGCACGTTGCCGCCTACACCGCCTCTTGCTCATCGGAGCGTGATGGCGCTTATCCGAACGCGAATGTAACATGGGTATTGTACGTAGATCAGACTCGGGACACAGGACCCAGAATCGTCTACGCTCCCGATAACTACATTCGCGTAAACAGCTTTGGCAGAGTCCGCGTCCGACACTTCAAACACGTCAATCCAACGCTCCTGCCCACCGGCGCAGGTGCTGCACTCACCGCACCGAGCGAGAGCGGAGGACTATCGAGTGATAAAGCTAGCGGCGGAATCGGAGCATCGTTCCTCGCCAGCGACAACGGCGAAGCGGTGATCAGTGAGTTCTTGGTCGCACCTCGGGCACCGGGTGCATTGAACATCGCGGTCAAGTTCACCGACGCGGCTGACCCGGGAAAGGCGAGAGGCGAGGTCGGCGCAGAGATGCTCGTCGATAAGGCGTACAGTGGCGCCTTTCGCTTTGGCCTGTCGAGAGTCCTCGGGCTCAGCGAGATTCAGTATGTCGGAGTTCAGAAAGAGAAGGATGGCCCCTTCATCGTCACGAAGAACGCCTCACCGCCGCATGAGGTGGTGCTTGGCCTATCACTCTATTCGCAGTACTTTGGCCAAGGAGGTCGCACGTATTTCCTGCGCAAGAAGTACAGCGGATGGTGGAAGATCCCGAAGTGCCTGTGGAGTATCCCGCAGTGGCTGTGGCGGCACGGAGGTCTCTACGTCGGGGTCGGTGCTTTGTCGTATTCATCCGCCAATGTCGATATCATGAAGTCCCTTCACCTCGGGGTCGAATTCGAACTGCTGCCGAACCTATCCATCGCGTTAACCACCGCGATTCGACGGACGCCTGTACTGGGAGACGGAATTTTCGAGAAAGGCGAGGTTCCGTCAGCGTCTGTATACACTACAAACACGTATCGCGCAGGCATTGGACTGGTCCTCAACGTCAGTGCCGATTTTCTCAAGTTCGCGACCAAGGGTGGGCAATGAGGAACGCGATAGCTACAGTCACACTTGTGACTCTTTCGGTCCTCGCATGCGGTTGCGATCGCTTGTGCGGGGACTTCTTCTGCGACCCGGCAGAGAAGCAGCGACCGGACGCACCGGAGGCACCAGAGTGCCCAGCGGCACTTGCGCTAAGCCTCACGATCGACTCATACCCGACATCTGATCCTGTGATCGCGGACGTTGAGTTCATCGGTACGCTGTCCGGTGACGACAAGACCTTGGTGACGCAGATTCGCATCGGGGTCGTGAAGGCCGACCAGAGCGAGGCAGCCTCCACGAGGCCGGTCACGACCGCAGCGGCGAGTGTCTGGAGTGCGATTGTTCCAATCGAGTTGTTGCTCGGTCCGACATCGGGGCCGGGGGGGATTCGTATCGAGGCTATCGCGGACGGTGACTGCGGAATGTCTGAACCTGTTCGAAGCGCGGAATTTCGTGTCGGCTACCCGTCCAACTTTGGTGTCGCTCCGCCTCGGTTCTGACTGATCTTCGGGTGTCGAAGATCACGTAAGTGCCGTACGTACGAACGTGCCTTGACGTTCCTCGCTCTGGGCGCCCAGCGGTGCACCCTCGTTGCATCGTCCACGATAGGCGGCGCGGCGCTCACTTTGCCGGTGCCGCGCACTGCGGACAGATCTTCGCGTCGCTCTCGACCGCGTAGACGAGCCCGCAGCTACCGCACGTGTTCTGGTTCGGCAGGTCCCGTTCCATCGGTCGCGGCGGTGGGCTCGGCGGTAAGTGATGCTCGCGCGTCACCGTCACGTTCTCGCTGTTGCGGAATGTGTTGACCATGTCGTCTTCGAACTGGCCTTGGAGCTGTGCGGTCGCCTCGCCGAAATGAACCTGCTTGAGGTAGTCGACCTCGGCGGCCGTGAGGGAGGTTTCGGAGTCGTCGCTGTGCCCGCAGTACGCGCAGCGGAGCGTATGCGAGCCGTTGTGGGTTGCGTCGACGATCTTGAAGTAGCGGCGGCACTGCGGACACTCGAAGCCGATGAAGCCCGCTGCGTCCGGCGGCAGCGCGACCTGCATCGTGATGATGTTGTACTCCGCGCTCATCACGACCAGCGTAGTCGAGGGCCCTGACGTCGGCGATGAAGGAACCGATCTCGGTTGCCGATCTCCAGAAGGCCCTGCCTCTACACCCGTGAACTTCTTTGCGTTTCTGGAGTCCGGAGCGGGAGTGTCAGATCAATCCGGAAGAATCGGCTTGCGCGGCGCCACTACAACTCCCTAGACGAGGCGCACGAAGCCTTCGACGCGTACGCGGGTCTCGAACCTCGGCTCGCGTCGCTCTGGGACGACTGCCAACGCATCGCGCCTCCTGTTCCCGAGCCCGTCGAGATCTACGACAGCGATCCGTACGAGGTCGACCTCATCGCCGCCGACAAACCGACCGACGGTTGGAGCGCCGAAGACGCGTTCTGCCGCGAGGTGAAGTCGAAGCTGCTGCCGCTCGTCGGTCGCGACCGACGCGATGGGCCCGACGAGCTGCGCACCGATGACGCGTACCTGACGGTTCTCGATCTCCTGCTGAACTGGGCGCTTCCCGGCACCGGTGACGCACCAGTAGTTGCCGTTGACCACGAACCAGCAGCGGAACGTGGCGAACGTGGCGACGGTGGCGACCGCGACGACTGCGGCAACGCAGGCGCTCCGGCGCACTGGTAGCTCGATGGCCCACGACGACCTCAACAACAGCGACAACGGCTGCGATCAACCGCCGCCGACATCACGCCTCAACCGGCCCGACAACCACCGCCCTCGCACGCTCGCGCGACCCCGCCATCGAGATCGCTTCCGGCGAGTCCGCCGGCAGGTCCCGATCGCTGATCTGATCGGCCGGCTTATCGAGCATCACGGCCTCACCGACGAAGTTCGAGCGCGTGCTGTGTGCCTCTATTGGCCCGAGATCGTCGGCGAGCAGATCGCTTCGAACACGTTCCCTATCGGGCTCGCCGACGGCGTCCTGCAGGTCTCGGTGAGCAGTTCGTCGTGGATGCACCAGCTTCACCTTCGCAAAGCGGCGATCATCGCCGCCGTCAACCGCTGGGTCGAGTCGAACCAGCGCTGGCTAGGCCCCCCCGCCGCTCGTCACCGACATCCGAGGTGTTCTCGGCACCGGCCGGCAGCGCAATTCGATCGTCGACCGCGAGCACGCACGTGACCTGCGGCTGCGTCATGTGCTTCGTACCCGGCGACGCGCTGACGCGGTTCCAACTTCGAGCGCATCGGAAGCCGAACGCGAGGCGATTCGGGCTGAAGCGAGCAGGATCGTCGACCCTGAGCTACGAGAGATGGTCGAGGGTTTGCGTGTGAGATGGAATCACTAGTTCCTGAGCTAAGTTCCGAGCATGCGCATGCTGATACCAAGGCGATGTTTCGGTTGCGAGGCGAAAGCCGTACACCAAACGCATGAACATCGTCCGCCACAAGAGGCGCGAGCACGGATGGTCTCAGGAGCAGCTCGCTGAGATCGCCGACCTTAGCAAGCTGAGCGTACAGCGCGCCGAATCAGGTCGTCACATTCCGTCGTGGGACACAGCCCAGAAGCTGGGCACCGCGCTTGGGGTCGACGCGGCGAGAATCCGAAACGAGGCAGGACTCGTTGGCGCGATTTCGTCGGTGATGACGGCGATCCTCGCCGAACGCGAGCCGAGCGCTCGCGATCTGCGACGACTTCCCGTTCCAATTCGAAACGTCTTCGTGAACTTCATCGAGACACGTCGCGTGCTGCAGGAAGTGCTGTCAAGGCTGTCGAACTGGACCTCCGCGTATGGCCGCTCCTCGGACTCTCTGGCCCGCGCGGGCGCTGAGTTCAACGAGCTGTTTCGGGACGCCATGTCGCGCCCTCCCGATTTGGAGACACTCGAACAACTGCGGGCACAGAGAGCTGCTTCGGAAGACGCACGGCTTCGACTTGGAAGCGATAGCCGCGGATTCGCCGCTGTGTTTGAGGAGCTGACGATCGCGCACACAGCGTTCACGGAGGCTGGGATCGCGCTCAACACGGTGCTGTTGCGGTACGCGTGACGCGCCGCCAGCACGCTGGTAGGTTCGAGCAACCGCGCGCCGCACGGCGGGGACACCGACCACTGCGTGCCCGGCGTGCGGTGCGACCGGCATCACGATGTCGTCGCGCTGCGAGCGCATGCGCAGATCACCGCCGCATTCGCCGTCGACCGCGAGCGCGGGCTCACATCAGCTCGTCCTCTGGCGCGCGCGCCGTTGCCATGCCGCAAGCTGCGGCTCACCCCAGGTTTGTGCGCCCTTCGCGCATTCGGGTGAGCTCTCGTCGAGGCCGTGGAGAGACTGCGAACACCGACCGCTGCATCCTCGTGCTCGCCTCCTGTATCGACCTGGCCGACTGGCGAGGGCGCCAGCCCTCGCGCAATTGCTCTCCGCCACGCTCCGAGGCGCGGTCCAGGGGCGCCACCGGCGCCGAGCGAAGCGAGCTTGCCCTGCGACGGCGCCGAAGGCAGCGTGGCAACAAGCGTTTGTCGAGGCTTCAACGTCGGCGCTCGAGATCCGATGCTGCCCATTTGGGGAGCCCGTAATCGCATCACCCGAACGCGCGAAGATCCGGTTTCCGCTGCTGGCGAGTACATCGACGGCAGGAACTGCCAGCACATCTTGCCGAGCACAGCAGGTCTTGCCGTGCTTCTTGCACGCGGACGGACAGTTGGGACGGCCCAGTCCTTGAAACGCGCATGATCCGCATGGCCGCACGAGCGCGGCGATCAAGCAGTGTGGCGCCGCCGCTGCGACTTGACCCATGCGGCGCATCAGTTGGAGGGATCATGCAAGAGAAACGGTATGAGAATGTGAAGAGGGAGTTGACGGCGGCGGAAGAGGCGAACCTGCGGGTGCTGCAGAAGATCCGTCCTTCAATCGTGACGATCGTCAACGCCGTGCTGGCGTCACATGGTCTCGACGTCGTGCTCGCCCGACTCGACTTCGCCGACGCGGCGTCCGACGTCGGACGCGATGCTGAAAGGCAAGCTCAGTGTCCGATGTGCTGCTGCATCGGTGGCTACTACTCGTGCTGTACTGCCTGCTAGCGTCCGCACAGGAAGGCCGCACTTTGGACAACGGTGTGGTTTGAGCTGACGGTGCGGACGGTGCGGTCACCGGTGCAGCCGCCGATGCCCCCGGGCACGTCGATCTCGCGCGCGATGAAGGTCGTTGCGGCCCTCGTGGCCACCTCCGCGGATCGCAGCAGCCCATGCTGCGCCGACGCCGTGCCCAACGTGTTGCGCGAACGGCATCGCGATGTCGTCGCGGGTGAGCTGGTCGTCCGGCAAGCTCGCCACGGCCTGCGCAGCCGCGTGCGCGGCTGCCTGAGCCGACTGACCGTCCGCGCCCAGCGCGGCGGCCTCGACCGCGATCGCATCGGCGATCGCTTTGACCCTCGTCGTCCGGTACCAGTCGCGCCACGCGTCGCGCGCGGCCGTCGCCGCCACGAGCTGCGAACGCAGCTCCCCGAGCTGCTGTTCCAGCTCTGCTGTGCGTTCCTGATGCTCGACCGCGACCGCCGTGTACGGCCAGCCGCTCGAAGCGGCCAACCCGAACGGCAACAGGTTCGGCTTCGGATCGTCGAACGCGTTGCCATCGTCAGCGACCTCTTCGGCGACGTCGCGATCGCGATCGGCGGTGCTGTGTTCGCGATTGGCGACGGCACGCATCAAGAAGTCCGGCACGGTCGCGCG
>JAHBVW010000029.1 GCA_019637375.1 Deltaproteobacteria bacterium
GTTCGGCGCGTTCTACGCGTCGCTGTTCGACCGCACGCTCGAGCGCAACCCCGGCGCCGTCGTCACCGAGTACGCGTGGCAGGCGACGACGTGCGATCCGTGCCCCGGCCCGCAGCTCGGCTACCACGACTTCCTCACGCTCGGCGCCGACGTCCTCGATCAGACCGCCGCGATCGCGACCCCGGCACCGGCGCCGGGGCGCCCGTCGATGTCGCGCCGCATGCCGTCGATGGACTTCGTGCTCACCCGCCTGCACGCGCGCTACGGCAAGGACCTGAAGGACGACCTCGTGTTCAAGGCCGCGGCGCCGATCGTCGGCGGGCGCGAGCACGTGGTGTCGGGGACCAAGCTCGAGGAGGGCGCGCAGGCGTCGAGCATCAACAACTTCCAGGGTCGCTACGCGATCCGTCACAAGTGGACCGGGCCGGTGAAGTGCACGAGCCCGCAGCGCGGCATCTGGGGCGGCCCGCCCGACGGCAACCTGCCGCGCCCGACGCCGGCGCTCGGCCTGGCGTTCGCGCCGCGCGGCGCCGTGAAGCTGGCGACGTCGATCAAGCAGGACGTCCCCGAGCTCGGCCTCAGGCGCGGCGTCCTCGAGCCGATCAAGAAGTAGTTTTCCACCCTCCGGCCGCCTCCGCGCGCACAATCGGGGGCATGAGCTGCCTGCTCCCCGTCGCTGTCGCCGTCGCCGTTGCGGCCGCGTGCGGCGACAACCTCGAGGGCGACGCGCCGATCGATCCGTCGGGCGCGGCGACGTTCCGCGGCTACGCGGCGGTGCAGGAGGACCTGTACGCGGCGTTCATCGCGCCGCAGACGCCGTTCGAGCTGCACCGCTACCTCGGCGAGTCGGGCGAGGCGCTGTCGAGGCTCGTCGGGCGCCCCGACGGCTTCGGCGTCACGTACGACGCGCGCAACGCCCGGCCGAACGGCATGAACGTGCTGATCTGGCGGATGCTGCTGTCGCGGTTCGCGAACGACCTCGCGGCGAAGTGCGCGGGCAGCGTGATCGTCGACGGCGTCGACCCGCAGATCGAGCTGCACGAGCGCGCGCACGCCGTCGTCGACGCGATGTGCACGTGGCCGCCGGCGAGCGACGCCACGCTCCGCGAGGCGTGGGACCTCGCGATCGGCTACCTCGCACCGGTCGCGGCGCGCGACGCGTGGATCCGGCTCGCGCACGACCCCGAGCTCGCGGCGCTCGATCGCGATCGCGGCCTGCCGTCGCTGTGGCTCGCCGCGTTCCTCCACCCGTCGTTCCTGCTGGAGCAGTAACCCATGCGACGCCGCGACCTCCTGTTCACCGCCGGTGCCCTCGGGCTCTCGCTGCTGCTCCCGGGCCGCGCACCCCACGCCGCGCGCGCCCGCGACCGGCGGTTCTTCCTCGACATCATCGTGCCGGGCGGCCTCGACCAGACGATGCTGTTCGACGCGCGCCCGCTCGCGATGACGCAGGCCGGGCTCGTGCACAACCCGCTCGGCGAGGAGCCGGCGCCGTGGCAGGGCACGAACGGCACCGCGTCGCTGACGGCGTCGCCCGCCGCGCCGCTGCATCCGCTGCGCGACCGGTTCAGCGTCGTCAACGGCATCCTCATGTCGACGTCGTTCGACGGGCACGACCAGAACACGAACGTGCTGCTCACGGGCAGCCCGTTCGGCGGACCGTCGCTGCACACCGAGCTCAACGCCGACGCGCCCGCGCCGCTCGACTACATCCGGTTCGGGACCGTGTTCGCGCAGCTCCAGGACGCGCGCGCGGTCGAGCTCACGCCGCCGGGCCTGCGGCGGCTCGTGCAGGGCGTCGGCGAGCTGTCGGCGGTGGCACCGGCGGTCGAGCGCTACCTGTCGGCGCAGACCGACGCGCTCGGCGATCCGTCGCAGCGCTTCGGCGCCGGCGTGCTCGCGCTGCGCGACGGCACGGCGTCGGCCCAGGCCCTCCAGGCGCAGCTCGCGTCGATCCAGCTCGCCGGCGACGACGGCGATCCGCTCGGCGCGCAGCTGTCGGTGCTGCGCGAGGTGTTCCGGCTCGGCATCGCGCGCGGAGCGATGTTCGCGATCGTGACCGGCAACGAGCTCCAGTTCGACACGCACGCCGCCCCCGAGGCGGTGACGCAGGCGCCGCGCTACCTCGACCTGTGCGAACGGCTCGCGCGCGTGTTCCGGTTCCTCGCCGCGACGCCGTACGACGACACGCGCTCGCTGCTCGACGTCGTGACCGTCATGGTCAGCTCGGAGTTCGGCCGCACGATGCGGCAGGCGGGCGCGCCGATCGACGGCACGGGCACCGACCACAACCCGCTCGCGAACAGCGTGCTGCTCGGCGGCGCCGGCATCCGGAGCGGCCTCGTCGTCGGCGCGACCGACTTCCAGACCGCCGGCGAGGAGCTGTCGGGCGCGCACCTCGCGCTCGATCCGGCGCGCGTGAAGGTGATGGGGCGGCCGTTCGACTTCGCGACCGGCGCCGCGCGCGGTGATCGCCCCGCGACGTTCGTCGCGACCGACTACCTCCACATCGCGTCCGTCGTGAACACGCTGTATGCGGCGTTCGGCGTCGACCGGAGCGCGTGGCGCACGGTCGAGCGCAACGGCCCTCCGGCGCCGGCGATCGCGGGGCTGCTCGCATGAGGCGCGCCGCGCTCGTGCTCGCGCTGGTCGCCGTCGCCGCGTGCGCGACCAGCCACGACACGCCCGAGCGAAGGCGGTTCGCGCAGCGCGTGCACGCGGCGCTCCATCCATCGTCGCCGCCGCTGGCGGAGGCGCGGCTCGTCGAGCTGCTCGCGCTCGACGACGACGAGATCATCGCGCGGCTGTACGCCGAGCCGGCGACGCGCGAGGCCGTGCTGCGCGTCGGGCTCGCGTTCCTCGGCGCGCCGGTCGACCAGCTGCAGATCGACGGCGGCTGGGCCGAGGCGCCGTTCGCCTTCGCCCCGGCCATCGCCGCGGCGAACGCGTTCGCGACGGGCACGGATCCGCTGCCGCACCTGTTCACGACGCGCGCGCCGACCCCGACGGGGCCATCGGTGCCGGTGCGCCGCGACACGCTCGCGCTGTTCCTCCCGGGGCTCGAGCTCACTGGCGATCGCGCCGCGCAGCGCGAGGTCGTCGAGCGGCTCATCCTCAACGACCTCGCGAGCCTGCGCGCGCAGGCGCAGCTGATGCCGGAGCCGTTCGACGCGCAGCAGCTGTGCGGCGCGTACGCGGTGGGTCCGTCGAACTTCCTGCGCGGGAGCCTCGCGATGATCCTCGGCGCGCCGTTCGCGATCGCCGGCGCCGGATACCCGATGGAGTTCGACGACCCGACGTTCGCGCCGCTCGACGCCGTGTGCCGGTCGCCGTCGCCGCCGGCGCGGACGCGCGAGGAGATGCTCGCGCAGCTCGATCGCTCGCGCCTCGTGTGGGAGACGTTCCTCGTGCGCCTCGAGCACCTGTTCGCCGTGTGGGAAGGCGACGGTGCGTTCGCGCCGCTCGATCTCCCCGCGGCCGGGTTCGTGCCGTACGTCGTGACGCCGCCGCCGCTCGTCGAGCCGCAGTTCTATCCGCGCTTCTGGCAGCTCGCGCTGAACTCGTCGACGAACTACGACCGCCGCCGCGGCGCGTACGTGCTCGCGCGCTTCTTCTGCGACGACCTCAAGCTCGTCGGCGCCGCGCTCCCCGAGGTCCACGGCGCCGGCCGCCACGCGTCGGAGCCCGCGTGCGCGGCGTGCCACTTCAAGCTCGATCCGATGGCGGGCTTCTTCCGCCGGCACGGGCAGGGCGGCGTCGAGTACACCGACGACGTCCTCGCGGCGAACCTCGGGGAGATCGTGTTCGACGACGGCGCGACGATGCCGTACGCCGCATACGAGCAGGCGTGGCGCGCCGCGCCCGGGAGCGGCCGCGACTTCGACGTCGGCTACATCCGCTCGACGCGCGACGCCTCGCTCAACAGCTACGGCAGCACGCTGCCCGACCTCGACGCGATCCTCGGCGCCGCGCCCGACGTCGAGCGCTGCTTCGCCCGGCGCCTGTTCGAGCACTTCAACGGCCCCGATCAGGCGGTCGATCCGGGCTTCCTCGACGACGTCGCGGCCGACATGCGCGCGAGCGGCGCGGATCGCCTGCGGCGCGGCGTGACGCGCATCCTCGCCGGCAACACGTTCCGCGAGCCGCGCCGCAACAGCAACACCTGCTACGACCTCGCCCCCGACGCGGCCGGTGGAGGCGCCACGGACCGGCCGCCGTGCGAGGTCGCGTCGACGCTGCGCACGTCGTGCACGAGCTGCCACGGCGGCGACGATCCGCAGGCGGGCCTCGACCTCACGGTGTGGGAGCCCGCGCGCGACGGCGAGCTCGGCTTCCGCCACGTCGTCGGCGGCGCCCCGGTCGCGCGCCTCGACACGCTCGCCCGCATCCTCGATCGCCTCGTCACGTCGGACCCGACGCGGCAGATGCCCCAGGGCGGCGACATGCCGCTGCGCGCGCGCGAGGACCTCGCCCTCTGGGTGCGCGCGCAGCTCGAGCGCTAACGGCGCCGCCGCACGAGGAGCGCGAGGCCGATCAGCGCGAGGCCCGCGAACGGCGGCGCCGCGTTCGTGTCGCAGCAGCCGCCGGGCGCCTCGGCCGGCGGGCCGTCGGGAGGCGGTGCGCCGCACTGCGGGCCGGTGGCGGCGAACTGATCGCGCAGGTTCGGCCACTGCTCGGCGTCGCACACGTCGCGCTGCATCGTGCCGGCGGGGCACTCGAGCGGACCGGCGAGCTCGACGAAGCGGAACACCTTCGTCCACGCGCCGGCGTCGGGCGAGGTCGCCACGGCTTTGAAGTCGGGCTCCCAGTTCGTGCCGCAGCCGACGAGCGTGCCGTCGGGGCGCTTGTCGAGGCACGCCAGCTGCGGCGCACCCGCGAGCGGGCCGAACGTGGCGCCGCCGTCCGTCGACACGTGCGTGCCGCCGGTGCCGGCCGCGACGAGGATGCGGTCGCCCTCGAACACGAGGTTCGCGATCGGCGCGGTCGTCTGCAGGACCTCGGCGAGGTTCGCGCCGCCCTCGGTGGAGCGGTACAGCCGCTCGCCCTTCGTGCCGTCGACGTCGATGCTCGCGATGAACACGGTATCCGGATCCGTCGGGTGGACGGCGACGACCTTGAGGAGCGGCGTCACGCCGAACGCGACGCCGGTGAGCGGCACGTCCGTCCAATCGGTGCCCGCGTTGTCGGTGCGCACGAGGTGCCCCTGCGGCGGCTCGAGCTCGTGGCCCGCGACGTACACGGTGTCGGCGCGGCTCGGCGCGACGGCGAGGCTCTTCCAGAACACCGTCGGCGAGCTCCGCCCCGCGGGCCGGAACGTGACGCCGTTGTCGCGCGAGACGTAGACGTCGTTGACGCGCCCGGCCTCCGCCGTCGAGATCCACAGGGCGCCGTCGGGGGCGAGGTCGAGGCCGTCGACGGAGACGCCGGCGAGCTTGTTCGGATCCCCGTCGGGGAGCTCCGCGGTCGCCGTCGTGAAGCTGCATCCGCCGTCGCGCGAGACGCGCAGGCCCTCGAACGTCGTCGCGAAGATCGTGCCGTCGGCGGCGATCTCGTACTTCGGATCGTACTCGCCGCCGTAGCCGATGTTCGACTCGCAGACCCAGCGGAACGTGCACCCGGCGTCGCGGCTGATGAGCAGGCCGAACGTCGTGCGCACCATGATCGTGTCGTTGTGCTCGGGCTGCACGAACACGCCGTTCGTCGCGGGCTTGCGGCCGTTGCCGTGCGCGGGCGCGGCTCCTGCGATCAGGGCGAGGGCGACGGCGAGCCGGCGGAGCATGCGGGCATCCTAGCCACAACCACGCGGCCCGGCGCGCCAAATCTCGGATTGTGGAGCAGCGCACGGATCGTGCGACCATGCCGCCCATGCGCAACGTGCTGACCTCCCTCCTGCTGCTCTTCGCCGCGAGCGAAGCAACAGCTCACATCCACCTGACCAACCCGAAGGCACGCACCGACAGCCTCACGGGCGACCAGAAGGACCAGCACTGCGGCGTCATCGGGCAGACGCGCAACCCGGCGCGCGTGACGACGTACCGGCCCGGCGAGACGATCACCGTGACGTGGATGGAGACGATCAACCACCCGGGGCACTTCCGCATCGCGTTCCAGCCCAGCGGCGACACGTTCGGCATCCCGCCCGCCGGCAACGGCCCGCCGTCGGGGTTCCCGAGCCTCGATCAGACCGGGCAGACCGACGGCGCGGGCGCGCTGATCCTCAAGGACTTCATCGCGGACGGGACGCTGAGCACGGACATCACGTTCCCGAACATGGAGTGCGACAACTGCACGCTCCAGTTCATCCAGGTGATGACCGACAAGCCGCCGTACACCGTCGACGCGAACAGCGACGACGTCTACTTCAACTGCGCCGACATCACGCTGTCGAACGCCGCGCCGCCCGCCGTCGACGGCGCTCCGGAGCAGCCCGGCACCGACGCCGGCCCGAACGGCCCCGGCTCGGCCGATCCCACCGGCGGCTGCGCCACGCACGGCGGTGCCGGCGGGCTCATCGTCGCCGCCGCGGCCGCGCTCGTGTTCGTCCGCCGCCGCCGCGCTCGCTGAGCTAGCGCGCGGCCGGGTGATCGAGCAGCCACGGCCACACGGTCGGCACGAAGGTGTCGACCATGTTCGGGAGGTGCTCGGAGCCGGTCATCGTCCACAGCTCGACGCCGGGGCCGCCGCTGCAGGCGAACGCCTCGGGCTGGGTCTCGGCGCCGGGGACGACCGCGTCGAGATCGAGCGGCGTCCCGGGCGTGCGCGTCGTCGAGCACCCGTCGAACGCGGCCCAGCGCTCGACGCTCGCGACCGCGCCGGGGGACGCCGGCGTCATGCCGAACATACCGCCGCCGGTGTAGGCGAACTCGATGTCGGCGGTGCCGTGCAGGTGGAGCACGCTGACGGGCCGGCTCGGCGCGCACGCCGCCGGGTCGAGGCCGGCCGCGCCCGCGATCACGACGATCGACGCGAACGCATCGGCGCGGTCGCACGCGACGCGATACGCCATGTAGCCGCCGTTCGCGTGGCCGATCGCGTACACGCGCGACGGATCGATCGGCCACGCGTCGACGATGTCGTCGACGAGCCCGCCGAGGTAGCCGACGTCGTCGGGGTTCATGCCCTCGAAGTCGCAGCACGCCGGGTCGGCGTTCCAGAACGGCTTCTTCTGGCTGTTCGAGATCCCCGTCGGCGCGACGACGAACGCCTCGTTGTCCTCGACGAGCCGCTTGAGGCCCAGGTACGCCTGCTGGACGAAGCCCGTGACCGTGTAGCCGTGCAGCACGAGCACGAGCGGATAGCGCCGGCTCTCGTCGAAGTCCGGCGGGATCTGGAGGTCGACGGCGCGATCGCCGCCGAACACGCGCGGGCGCTCCGCGGGCGTCCCGCCGCCGCAGGCGGCGCACAGCGCGAGCGTGGCGACGAGGGAGCGGGACATCGCGCGACCCATCTTGTCACGCGCCGCCCGGCGATGACACAGCGCCGATTACGACTTCGGCTGCGGGACGACGCGCAGGTACGGCTTCACCGTCTTCCAGCCGTCGGGGAACAGCGCCTTCGCATCGTTGTCGTTCACCGACGGGACGATGATGACGTCGCCGCCCTGCTTCCAGTCCGACGGCGTCGCGACCTTGTGCTTCGCCGTCAGCTGCAGCGAGTCGATCACGCGCAGCAGCTCGTCGAAGTTGCGGCCCGTCGACGCGGGGTACGTCAGCGTCAGCTTCAGCTTCTTGTCGGGGCCGATCACGAACACCGAGCGCACCGTGAACGTGTCGCTCGCGTTCGGATGGATCATCCCGTACAGGTTCGCGACCTTCTTGTCGTGGTCCGCGATGAGCGGGAAGTTGAGCGCGTGGCCCTGCGTCTCGTGGATGTCGTTCGCCCAGCCCTTGTGCGAGTCGAGCGCATCGACGGAGAGGCCGAGGACCTTCACGTTGCGCTTGTCGAACTCGGGCTTGAGCGCCGACACGCGGCCCAGCTCGGTCGTGCACACCGGCGTGAAGTCCTTCGGGTGCGAGAACAGGACGCCCCAGCCCGAGCCGAGGTAGTCGAAGAACTTGATCGGGCCCTCGGTCGTCTCGGCCGTGAAATCGGGAACGTCGTCGCCTAGCTGCAGTGCCATACGGTCCTCCGTGATCGTGAACTTGCGTCCGATTTAGCGGATGACCGGCTTCACGGCAAGGGCGAAACCGTCGATTTCAGGCTTCCTGGTAGTCGTTGCGGACCAGGGACAGGGCGACGGTGGCGACGGCAAGGAGGCCGGGGATGATGAGGGCGGTCCACAGGCTCATGCCGAGGAGGCCGCGCACCTTGGGGGCGCCGAACAGGAGCACGAGGCCGAACACGCCGCAGATCGCGATCAGGAACGACCACGCGCTGCGGGCGCGCTTCTGCATCGAGTAGTACGCGAGCGCCGGGAGCGTCCCGCCGAGCACGAGCAGCGTCACCGGGAGCACGAGCGGCATGTCGCGGCCGAGCGCGCCGAACGCGGCGGCCAGCGACGCGACACCGGCGGCGGCGGCGAGGCCGTGCCCGACGAGCTTCGCCCGGTACGACGCGAGCACCGAGGCGCCGCCGACGGCGACGGTGAACGCGGCGAACGCGATGCGCACGTTCGCCATCGCACCGGCGTCGTAGCGGTTCGCCTTCAGCAGGTCCGTGGCCTTGTCGGCGAAGTACAGGTCCGACAGGAAGTAGAACGCCACGTTCGCGAGGGCGACGAACGCGCCGACGAGCATGGCGACCTGCTGCGTCGTCGTCGCCTGCTTCGGTGCAGCTTTCTTCGCCTCGGGCTTCGCGTCTGTCGTCGGCTCTTTCGTCGCCTCGGTCTTCGCCTCGTCGGCCATGTCAGGGAGCATGCGGCATCCGCCGCGTGGGGCACAAGCGCGGATCGTCGAGGGAATAACGTTCCCCTCGGTCCGGTTCACTTGCGCTTCTTGAACAGCGAGCCCCAGAAGCCGCGCGGCTTGTCGGGGTCCTCGGGAGGCGACTCCGTCCGAGGCTGCGGGTCCTGCGGGGACGGCCCGACCGGGTTCGTCGTGGGCGTGAGCTGCGACCCGGCGCCGCGGATCCCCGGGATCATGTGGCGCGGCACGGTCTCCGTCGGCGTCCCCACGCCCGGGACGGTGCCGGCGCGCGCGCCGGTCACGACCTGCATCGACACCTCGCCCGAGCCCGGCTCCGCGTCGAGCGACGTCTCGCTCTCCTCGAGCTCCTTCGCGTACTCCCTGCGGAACAGCTGCCGCATGAACTGCCGCAGCTCCTTCGGATCGAAGCGGTACCCGGCGATCAGCGCGTCGAGATCCGCCGCGAGCGCGGCCGCGCTCTGGTAGCGATCGGCGACGTCGCGCGCGAGCGCCTTCTGCGCGATCGCGTCGAGCTCCGGCGTCACGCGCCGGTTGAAGTTCGACGGCGGCGGGACCTCAGCCTTGCGCACCTTCTCCATCAATGCGAACTCGGTGTCCCCGCGGAACAATTTCTCCGTCGTGAGCATCTCGTGGAGGATGATCCCGGCGGAGAACACGTCGGTGCGCGCGTCGAGCGGCATGCCGCGGATCTGCTCGGGCGACATGTAGCTGAACTTGCCCTTCAGGATCCCGATCTCGCTCGTGAACTTCATCAGCGCCTGCGCGATGCCGAAGTCGAGCAGCTTGACGTCGCCGTCGTACGACAGGCGCACGTTCGACGGCGACACGTCGCGGTTGACGATGTTGAGCGGCCGCCCGTCGGGGCCGCCGAGCGTGTGCGCGAAGTGCAGGCCCTCGGCGATGCGCGCGGCGATGTACACGGCGTGCGGCACCGGAATGCGCTGCGCACTCTCCTGGCAGCGGCGCAACACCTGCGTGAGGTCGCGCCCGCCGATGTACTCCATCGTGATGTAGTGGCGCCCGTCGTGCTGCCCGACCTCGATCGTCTCGACGATGCAGCGGTTGCGCAGCATCATGGCGAGCTTGCCCTCGCGGTGGAACATGTCGATGAAGCGCGCCTCGCGCGCGAGCTGCGGGCGCATCACCTTCACCGCGAGCAGGCGGCGATCGCCGAGCTGCGGGCGCGCGCGATACACCTCGGCCATCCCGCCGCGCGCGATCAGGCCGAGCAGGTAGTAGCCGCCGAACGGAACCGGATCGTTCGGCGCGCCGGGAGACAGCTTCCCTTCCTGGGATGGCCGGTCCGATACCATCAGCGCGCGGACCTTACCATCGAACGATCACCCGCTGGCCCGGCTCGATCTTCACCGTGCGCTCCTCGACGCGCACGCCCGAGTCGTCCTTCAGGATCATCTTCAGCTTCTTGCCATCGGGCGGCGCCGCGACGCCGATCTCCGTCGCGGTGATGCCGAGATCGATCATCGTGCCGGGCGACTTGGGGTTCTCGAGCGCGATGCGCCCGTACGGCTTCTCGAGCCGATTCTCGACGATCGCCCACCGGAACGCGAGCGATGCGGGCTTGCCCGCCTCGACGGTCGCGTACTCGAACAGCGCCATCTCGTACTTCGGCGTGAAGCACAGTCCCTTGTAGCTCCCGGGAGCGACCGTGATGCCCTTGCCCGACGGATCGAGCTTCGCGATCTTCTGCCGGTTCACCCACAGCTCGGTGCACGGCAGGCTCGACGTGACGACGAGCGTGCCGAGCACGTCCTTGTCCTTCGCGAGCTCGGCGCGCACGACGTCGGCGTTCTCGCCGAACGGGCGCTGCACGAGGTAGCGGCGATAGAACTCGCGCTTGGTCGTGGTCGCGCCGAGCTTGTCGTACGTCGAGCCGAGCTCGCGCAGGAAGCCCGGCAGCTCGGGCGCGAGCGCGTGGCCCATGTGGAAGCAGACGAGCGCGTCGCCGAACTGCCCGGCGGTGAACGCGGCGCGCCCGGCGGCGAACGCCTGCTTCGCCTCGGCGGCGAGCGCGGCGGGCAAGAGCTTCTCCGCGAACGGATCCGGCGCGGCGGCGAGGCGCTTGGCCTCGGCGAGCGCGGCCTCGCGGTCCGGGCCCGCGGCGACGGCGGCGGCGTACGCGTGCCACGCCTCGGCGGCGTCCTCGTTCTGCCCGGCGAGCGTCCACACCGTCGCGAGCTGCTTCGCCTCGGGGCTCGCCCAGCCGCGCGCGACGACGAGCGCCTGGTACATCGGGATCGCCTTGGCCCACTCGCGCGCCTTCTGCGCCCGCTGCGCCGGCGCGACCAGGTACTCCGAGAGCTGGGCGCGCGACTTCACCGTGGCGACGGTCGCGACGTCGGCCGTGGCGGTACCGGGCTGCGCCTGTGTTGTGGGCGCAGCTACCGCCGACGCTGCGACGATGCCAGCGACCCCGAGCGAGAAGGCCCGCACTTCGACCAGCGTAGCAGCTGGTTGGACCTCCGCGCTCCTTCTTGACTGCATACCAACAAGGCCCGCCATGACACGTCGAGTCAACCTGCGCACATCGTGATACCTCTTCCGTTTTCTCGTAGCCGGCCGCACCAGTCTTACCCTCGGGCCGACGAAGGTCGCGTGGTACCGTCGGCGGCGTTCTGCGATGCGATCCGTCATCCTCGAGCGGAACAAGCTGGTGGGCCGCAAGGTCGCGCGATGGTTCGCGGCGACCGGCGCCACCGCCGTCCCCGTCGACGATCCGGGGCAGGTCGCGGCGGCCCTCGACGAGACGGCCGCGGACCTCCTGTGCGCCGACACGTTCGACGGCGACCTCGTCGCGGAGTGCATCCGCGCGCGGCCGGGCCTGCGGGGGCTTCTGTGGACCGCCGAGCCGCTGCGCCGCTCGCTGCGCTACGTCGCCGAGTCGGCGCGGATCGACAACGTCCTCGGCCGCCGCGACTTCGAGTCGCCCCCGCGCGCGCGGGAGGTCGTGATGGTCGCGCGGCGGATCGCCGGAGCCGCGAAGCGGCGACCTCCGCACGACGATCCCGGCGCGGGTCGTTCGGGCGACCCGTCTTCGGGGCGTTCGAACGACCCGACCGGCGCACACGCACCGGGCCTCGCGGCGTACCTCGACTGGGGCTTCACCGGGTTCGAGCTCGACGTCCGCTCGAGCCGCGAGCGCGACGACGCGGTGGCGCGCATCGCCGACGGCGTCCACGCGCTCGCCGTGCCCAGGCGCGTCGGCGAGATGTTCGGCGAGCTCGCGCACGAGCTGCTCATGAACGCGATGTACGACGCGCCCGTCGACGCGCACGGGCGGCCGCGGTTCGCCGGTGATCGCAAGGCGGACATCGTGCTCGACGACGGCGAGCGCGCGACGGTGCGGTTCGGCACCGACGGTTCGCGCCTCGCGCTGCAAGTCCGCGATCCGTTCGGCCGCCTCGAGCGGCACCACGTCGTCGACGGTCTCGCGCGCGGCCTCGCCGGCGGCGAGATGGATCGCGCCCACGGCGGCGCCGGGCTCGGGATGATGGTCTGCCACAACTCGTCGTCCGCGATGTTCTTCGACGTCGTGCGAGGACGTCACACCGAGGTCACCGCGCTGTTCGAGCTCGACCTCAACCTGCGCGAGTTCCGCACGCAGGCCCGCTCGCTGCACTTCTGGAGCCGCTGATGGAAGCTGCCACGCACCAGCCCACGAACGCCCCGGCCCCGCTCGACGCGAGCCCGCCGAAGCTGACGATCGAGAAGTTCGCCGACGCGGGCATCGCGTGCCTGAAGTTCGCGGGCACGATCGACGAGTCGTTCGAGGGCAAGCGGCTCGGCGACACCGCCGCCGGCGACGTGCTCGTCCTCGACCTCGGCGGCGTGAAGAAGATCTCGTCGTTCGGCATCCGCGAGTGGGTCGACTTCGTCGGGGCCGCGTCCAAGCGCGTGCGCTCGATGGTCCTGATCGAGTGCGCGCCGAAGGTCGTCGACCAGCTCAACATGGTCGCGAACTTCGCCGGCGGCGGGCGCGTGTTCAGCTTCTACGCGCCGTTCCGCTGCGACTACTGCGACTCCGAGCACCGCGTGCTCCTCCAGGTCGACAAGGACCACGAGACGATCAAGTCGATGAAGCTCGCGGAGCGCCCCTGCCCGTCGTGCAAAGAAGGGATGTACTTCGACGACGACGGTGCGACGTACTTCTCGTACCTCCTCGGGCAGGAGAAGTTCGAGCTCGAGCCCGAGGTCGCCGCGTTCCTGTCGAGCAAGCTCAGCTACGCGGTCAGCGACCTCAGCCGCAAGCTGCGCGTCGACAAGGTCATCGAGGGCCGCACGACGTACCTGCGCCTGGCGGGCGACCTCGACGGCATGTTCCCGCGGGAGAAGCTCGCGGAGGGCCTCGAGGGCACGGTCATCCTCGACGTCGGCAGCGTCGGGCGCATCGAGCCCGCGGGCGCCGCCGAGTGGCGCGGCTTCGTGCAGATGGTGTCGCCGCTCGTCGACGCGCTGTACCTCGCGTCGGTGCCGGCGGCGTTCCTCGAGAAGCTGTGCGGGCGCGAGGACCTCGGCCCGAAGGGCATGGTGCTGACGTTCGTGCTGCCGTTCGCGTGCAAGGCGTGCGGGACGACGACGCAGCAGACGATCGACGTCGAGGCGCACCACGACGTCCTCAAGTTCGCGACGGCGCCGGAGCTGCGCTGCACGGGCTGCAAGGGCGCGCTCCAGTGCGCGGCGAGCGAGAACCTGATGTCGCTCCTGCCCGAGCTGCCGAAGCCGTCGCACGGCGCGGACCTCGTGCGTTCGATCGGCATGCTGCGCGAGCGCGCGGTGCAGGCGGCCGCGCAGCACAAGCGCAGCGACAAGAAGAGCGTGCAGCCGATCGCGGTGCCGGAGCAGCGCACGTCGCTGCTGGTGCCGTTCCTCGCGGCGTCGCTCGCCGTGGTGCTCGCCGCCGGCGGCTACCTCGCGTACCAGCGCTTCGCGAAGTCCGACGAGCCCACCGGCTCCGTCCAGCGCAGCGCGCAGGTGCGGCCGGCCTGGAGTAACGGCCTCGAACCGGCGACGGCGTCGTGCACGGCCGCCGACGGCGGGCTCGCGTGCGCCGGCGCGTCGTCGCTCGCCCCGCGGCAGGACGAGGCCGAGGACGAGGCCGCCGACGCGGCGCTCGAGGCGCTCGCCCACGCGATCGGCGAGAAGATCGCCGACGCGAAGTGGCAGGCCGTCGTGCCCGCGCTGTACCGGTCGACGCGCGACGCGAAGCTGGCCGCGTTCAAGACCGACCCGGCGAGCGCGACGGCGCGGCGCGAGGTCCGCGACGGGCGCCGGACCGTCGCCGCGTCGCTGCGCGCGTCGAGCGGCGGCATCGTGCACGGCACGCCCGCGGATCGCTACTGGGAGGAGCGCGGCGGCGCCGACGGCAAGCGGTTCGCCGCGTTCGCGCGCGTCGGCGTCACCAAGGCCGAGCTCGCGAAGCTCGTCGCCGCCTACGCGAAGCCGTCCGAGGCGCTCGGCGCGACGGTCGTCGACGCATTCCCGCTCGTCGCCTGGCGCTACCCGAAGCTCGAGCGCGGCGCGATCGTCGTCGGCCTCGCCGCGGGCCAGCTCCAGGAGATCGGCGTCGACAAGGGCTACGTCGTGCTGTCGATCGACGGCCGCGACGTCGGCGACGGCGCGGCGTTCGCGCGCCTCGCCCTCGACGAGGTCGGCACGCTCGCGATCCGCGGCGGCTCGCTGCGCCTGAAGGTCCAGACCCCCGACCCCGAGCCGCGCGAGTTCTCCGCCGCGGTCGCCGCGGTCGCGGTCGATCCTCCCCCCGGCGACCCGAAGAAGCCCGGCGGCGGCCGCACCGGCCCCGGCCCCACGCCGACGAACGGCGGCAGCGGCGGCGTCAACGTGTGGGACCGCCTCGGCGGCGGCGGCGGCGCGAAGGGCGGCGGCCGCGACGACCCGAACCAGTAGCGCACCGGACACTCGCGGTCGCCGAGCTCGACGCCGTCATGGCGCGGCCGCTGCGGGTCGCGCGCGTGGCGATCCAGGTGGCGTGGCAGCTCGACGGGCTCGAGGAGGCGCGCAGGCGCGTGCTTCCGCCGTGCGTACAGATCACCTGGCGTATGATGCGCCCGTGACCGCACGAGATCGCTGGCTCGAGCACCCGCTGTGTGCGCCCCGCGCGACGATGCCCGACGGGTTCTGGGGGCCGGAGCAGCTCGAGCTCGCGGCGTACCGCGAGCTCGTGGAGCTGACGGAGACGGCGTCGGAGGTGCAGGCGCTGAAGGAGGCGCTGTCGGGCATCGCGGAGGTCGTCGACGTCGGGGGTGGTGCGGGGCTCGTCGCGCGCGAGCTCGCGGAGCGCATGAAGGTGACGGTGATCGAGCCGGCGGGCGCGCTGCGCGAGCAGCTGCCGCCGAACGTCGAGGGGCGCGCGGGCCGCGCGGAGTCGCTGCCGCTCGAGGATCGGTCCGTCGAGGCGGCGCTCGCGACGTGGGTGCTGCAGCACACGTACGATCCGCTGTCGTCGATCGAGGAGCTCGCGCGCGTGGCGTCGCGCAAGGTCGCGATCGTGCAGGCGGCGCCGAACAACGACCTCGTCGCGATCTACAACCGGCAGGCCGCCGTCGCCGGCGCGCCGCCGGCGCACCACGGCTGGCTGCTCGTCGAGGCCGCGTCGCGCCTCGAGGAGGCGGGCTTCGACGTCGCGCTGTCGCACGTGCCGATCGCCGTGCGCGCGCCCGCCGGCGGGGCGCGCACCCTCGCGATGACGCTCGCGCGCCTCCACTTCCCGGGTCACCCGGCGCTGGCCGCGATCATCGCAGCGACCGAGCCGTTCATCGCGTCGCGCCTCGCCGCCGGCAAGCTGTGCGACGACGGCGCCCTGCTCGTCGCAGAGCGCCGCTCGTAGACACTCCTAGACGTCGAAGCGTACGAAGTCGACGAGCGTCCGCGACTTCACGTACGCGACGCCGATGTCGCCGGTGACCACGCGCCCGGCGAGCTCGCCGTGGGTCGTGTACTCGAGGCGGGTACCGTCGCGCGCCTGCAGCGTCACGTAGTACGTGGTGGCGGCGCGGGCATCCTCGTCGCCGCCGAACACGTGCGTGCGGTCGCGGACGACGACGGCGATCCGCCGCTCGATCGGCGCGCGGTAGTACGCGAGCCCGCGCGCCGCGCCGGCGACGCCCAGGCCGATCGCCGCGGCCCCGAGCGCCGCGAACGCGACGACGAACACCAGCGGCGGCTCGATCGCGATGATGATCGTGAGCCCGATCAGGCACACCACGGCGGCGAACGCCGCGAACCCCGCAGGCGCGACCACCGCCACGGCCACGCTGTTCGGCAGCGCGATCGGGCGGTGGGCGGTGGCCGCGTAGTCCGCGTGCGCCGCGACGCGATCGAACCGCTCGGGCGACGTGTCCATGCGGAGAGCTTAGCGGAAGGAGAGAGGGACGGTCACAGCTCGACCTGGCGGACGCGGTTGAACGACACGTCCTCGCCGCGCGTGCCGTCGGCGACGAACAGCATCGTGCCGCTGCTGTTGATGCCGATGCCCTCGAGGCCGTGGAACTCGGCCGCGAGCAGGTCGTCGCTGTCGCGGTAGCCGTCGGTGCCCGAGCCGGCAACCGTGGTGATCGTGCCTCCGGACACCTTCCGGATGCGGAAGTTGTCGATGTCGGTCACGAACAGGTCGCCGTTCGGCGCCTTCACGATCGCCTGCGGGTGGTTGAACTGCGCCGTGGTCATCGCGCCGTCGGCGAAGCCCGACACGGTCCCGGCGAGCGTCGAGACGCCGCCGGTGAGGGTCACGACGCGCAGCCGGTTGTTCTCGAAGTCGCACACGACGAGCGTGCCGTCGGAGGCCTGCGCGATGCCGTACGGCGTCGCGAAGCGCGCGGTGGCGCCGTTCGCATCGACCATGCCCTTCGCGCCCCACGTGCCGGCGAGCGGCGCGACGGTGCCGGTGCGCGTGTCGATGAACTCGATCACGTGGTGGAGGTTGTCGGCGGCGACGAGGCGGCCGTCGGCGAGGACGGCGAGGCTGCGCGGGCGGCCGATCGAGACCGCGATCGGCGTCGCCGTCTTCGCGGTGACGTTGACCGCCCACACGGTGCCCGACATATCGGAGTGGCCGCCGTTGGGATCGTTGTCCGTCGACACGAACAGCGTGCCGTCCTTCGCGAACGCCATGCCGAACGGGCGCTGGAACCCCTGCTTGTCGATCACCGTCGTCGCGTTGCCCTCGGCATCGAGCGCGCGGATCTTGTTGTTGTCGAAGTCGGCGACGAAGACCGTGCCGTCCGCGGCGACGGCGACGTTCACCGGGTTGTTGAACAGGTTCACCTGGCGGTTGCCGTCGAGGAAGCCGGCCTCGCCGCCGCCGCCCAGCGTCGAGACGCCGTCCGTGAACCCGGGGCGCCCCCCACCGCCGTCGTCGTCGCCGATGTCGTCATCGTCGCCGCTGCCGTTCGTCGAGCACGCCGTGGCGGCGAGGCACATCGCCACCAAGAAGATCGAGGAGAGGGTCTTCCGCATGCGCTAGCTCGCAGCAAGAAACCGGCCCTGTTTCTCGTCCGCGTTTCGGACAAGTTCCGCGGCGCGACGACGCGAGCGCACGCTCCGCCGCGCACGCTGGGCGAGGTGTGCGTTAGTGACGCGTGTTCGAGCGCGAAACTTGGCCCTTAACAACGCTCGCGCGACGGCGTAGCGTCGGCACCATGGTCTTCCGGTCATCGTTCTTCGTAGGGGCGCTGCTGCTCGGTGCGTGCGGCTCGGAGAAGGAGGAGGGGATCCGCAACCCGCCGCGCGACGTCTACGAGGAGTGGATCAAGATCGAGCCGCCCGGTGTGCTGTGCGGCAACGGCACGCCCTACAAGCTGTTCGCGAACTTCTCGGCGAAGAGCGACAACCTCGTCGTCGTGTTCGAGCCGGGCGGCGCGTGCTGGGACTACGACAGCTGTACCGGCAAGAACGGCATCCGCGGCGCGGCGAACGTCAACGGCCTCGCCGACGACCACTGGAAGCTCGCGCAGTTCATCTCGCCGTTCCTGTCGCGCTTCGACGACACCAGCCCGTCGCGCGACTGGAACATGGTCTACGTGCCGTACTGCACCGGCGACGTGCACACGGGCGCGGCGACCGCCGAGTACAGCGACAACGGCGGCCAGGACACGGTCACGTTCCACCACGACGGCCACGCCGCGGTCGAGCAGGTCGTGTCGTGGGTCAACGACAGCTTCACGCACATCCCGAAGATGCTCGTCACCGGATGCTCCGCCGGCGGCGTGGGCTCGTTCGTCAACTACCGCTTCCTACGCAACGGCGTCGCGGCGGTCGAGCAGGGCTACCTCCTCGACGACTCGGGGCCGATCTTCCCGTCGCGCGGCTTCTCCGGCCCGATGCACTCGATGATCCGCAGCGCGTGGAACCTCGACGCGCTCACGCCGATCATGCCGAGCGGCTTCTCGCTCGAGGACATGGGCACCGTCAACACGGCCGTCGCCGACGAGTTCCCGAACGATCGCCTCGCGACGACGTACTTCCGCCGCGACATGAACTTCTCGCTGTACTCGTACGAGCGCTTCTACAACTTCCCGCCGAAGTCCGAGATCATGTCGATGTGGGACGCGGACACGCAGCTCCTCATCCAGGAGTACGAGACCCGCGACAACCTGTTCTACTTCATCCCGTACTACCGCAACGTCAACGACAGCCACTGCACGACGCTGTTCACGTTCGACGGGTCCGACATCGAGGCCCAGGGCCTCCGCCTCGACCGCTGGGTCGGCGACTTCCTGAACGACCGCCCGATCAAGAGCGCGATCGAGGCGCCCGTCCCGGGTGAAGACACGAACTAGCTCGCACCCCGTCACGCCGCGCGCACGTCGAACCAGAACGTCGTGACGCCGTCGCGGCAGTCGACGCCGACGCCGCCGCCGTGCGCGAGCGCGACCGAGCGGACGATCGCGAGGCCCAGGCCCGAGCCGCCCGCCGCCGTGCGCGTCGAGTAGAAGCGGTCCCACACCTTCTTCTGCGCGTTCGCCGACAGCGCCGGGCCGGCGTTCGCGACGCTCACCCGCAGCACCTCGAGCCCCGTCGCGCCGGCGGGGATGCGGCGCACGGCGACGCGCACCGTCGAGCCGGCCTCCGCGTGCTGCACGGCGTTCGCGATCAGGTTGTCGATCGCGGCGGCGAGCTGCGTGGTGCGCCCGCGCGCCACGGCGTCGGCGACGGCCTCGACGGCGATCGGCGCGGCCCACGTGCGCGCCGCGGCCTCGCGCGCGAGCGCGGCGACGTCGACCGGGAGCGCGACGGTGCGGTCGTCCTCGACCCGGGCCAGCTCGAGCAGGCGCGACACGTGGCGGTCGAGGCGCGCGGCGTCGTCGAGGATCATCGCGAGGAAGCGGTCGCGCGCCTCCGGCTCGTCGGCCGCACCGTCGCGCAACAGCTCCGCGGCGCCGCGGATCCCGGCGAGCGGCGTCTTGAACTCGTGGCTGATGTCGGCGGCGAGCGTGCGCGCGTCGCGGGCGCGGCGCTCGAGCTCGTCGGTCATCGCCGCGACGGCGCGCGCGAGCTGCCCGATCTCGTCGGCGCGGTCGGCGAGCCGGTCGCCGGTGTCCGCGGGTTGCCGCATCGCGATCCGCTGCGCGCGCCGCGTCAGCCGCCCGAGCGGGCGCGCGATCGTCGTCGCGAGCAGGAGCGACAGGAGCGCCGTCCCCGCGAGCGTCGCGATCAGGAGGCGCATCAGCCACGAGCGCAGGCGATACAGCTGCACCTTCACGTCGTGCGTCGAGCGCGTGACGTAGACGACGCCGTCGACGCCGCCGCCGTTGCCACGAGCCGCGCTCGCCATGGGCAGCGCGACGAACAGGTACACGCGGTCCTGGTTGTCCCACAGGCGCGTCGCCGAGCCGTACCTGCCGGCGAGCGCCTGCTTGATCTCCGGGCGCGTCGCGAGCTCGACCGGGCGCGGCGGCTCGGGCGCGTGCGTCGGCGACGCGCCGTAGACGAGGTGCGGCACCGGCTTCTCCGCGCCCTCGGGAGGCCCCGTGCGGTGCGAGTCGGCGACCACGGCGCCGCTCGCGTCGAGGATGCGGATGCGCGTGCGCGTCTGCTTCGCCGCCGCGGCGAGCTGCGCCTCGACGCCGCCGAGGTCGCGCACCGGGCGCCCCCGGAGGAGTGCGCGCACCAGCTCGCCCTGGTGGATCATGTCCTGCTCGAGCCCGGCGAGGAGCTGCGCCTCGTGCATGCGCGCGAACGAGATGCCGACGAGCGGCACCGCCGCGACGAGCACGTTCACGAGCAGCAGGCGGTAGCGGATGCGGGCGAGGTGACGGACCAGCCCGCCGAGCCGCCTAGCCGCAGCGGTAACCCACGCCATGGATCGTCTCGATGACGTCCGCGCCGCGCGCCGCGAGCTTCGCGCGCAGGTTGCGCACGTGCGTGTCGATCGTGCGCTCGCTGATGTGGTGATCGTCGCCGTACACCGTCGCGATCAGCTGCCCGCGCGACAGCACGCGCCCGCGGTGCGTCGCGAGCGTGGCGATCAGGCGCAGCTCGGTCGCCGTGACCTGGAGCGGCTCGCCGGCGACGCGGACCTCGTGGCGATCGCGATCGATCGCCACCGCGCCGAGCTCGAGGAGCGGGTGCGCCTCGACGCGGCGGGCCAGCTCGCCGGTGCGCCGCAGCACGGCCGCGACGCGCGCGACCAGCTCGCGCGGCGAGAACGGCTTCGCGAGGTAGTCGTCGGCGCCGAGGTCGAGCCCGAGGACGCGATCGGCCTCCTCGCCCCGCGACGACAGGAACACGATCGGCACGGTGCGGTCGGCGCGCAGCCGGCGGCACACCGCGAAACCGTCGAGCTCGGGCATGAGCACGTCGAGCACGACGAGATCGACGCCGCCGCGCGCCATGCGGTCGAGCGCGATCGCGCCGTCGTTCGCGAGCTCGACGGTGTGGCCCGCGCGCGCGAGCGCGAAGCGCGCCACCTCCCGGATGTGCGCATCGTCATCCACCACGAGGACGGACGCCATGCTCAGGCCGAACGATCGGTGCCGCGCGGATATTCCGCGGCCGGTCCAAAAGCGGAGAGTTGCGCCGAGCTGCCGGGCTTTGCCCAGTCGTCGGTGCCGAGCTGCTCCTGGTACGCGAACAGATCGCCGAGCCCCTCGACGCGCGCGACGAGCTCCCGCACGAGCTCGCCCGAGGCGTGCGCGACCGCCGGCTGCAGCCGCAGCAGCTCGGCCTGCGCCACGAGCTGCGCGATCAGCTCGTGGACCTCCTCGAGCTCGCTGCGGTAGCGCTCCCGCAGCTGGCGCAGCTGGCCGAGCGTGCGCACGCGCAGCTGCGCCGTCGCCGCCGCCGCCGTCGCGCCGCGCGCCCCGAGCTCGGCCGCGCGCCGCTCCGCGACGGCGGGATCGAAGTCGGGCCGCGCGAGCACGGCATCGAGCTCGACGAGCCGCACGCTCGCCTCGCGCAGGCGCGCCGCGAGGACGCGCGCGGACTCGGCGTCGGGGAGCACCGACGCGAGCGGTGACGATTGCGCGCGCGCGAGCGCCCCGAGCAGCTCCTGCTCGCGGTGGTCGACGTCGGTGCGCGCGCCGCCGAGCGACAGCGGCAGCCACAGCGGCCACAGGCCGAGCATCATCAGCGCGTCGCCGCCGGTGCGCGTGCGCCCGGCGATCGCGCCGACGAGCGCCGCGACCGCGCCGATCGCGACGTAGCCGACGCCGAGCGTCGCGAGCGTCACGGCGCGCTCCCCCAGCGCCCGGCCGGCTCGCGATAGATCCCGCGCGCGGAGCGGATGGCCTCCGGCACGGCGTCGAGGAAGCTGCCCTCGACCTGGCGCAGGAACGGCACGTCCACGCTCTGCGGCCGCACGAGGTACGGGCGCAGCGCCCACGACAGCTGCCCGGCGACGAGCGTGAACACGATCGTGAGGCCGGTGATCGCGCTGCGCCAGCCCGGGGCGCGCGCCGCCGCGAGCTCGCCCACGACCATGCGCAGCGCCGCGCCCCCGCCGAGCGCGAACATCGCGACGGCGACGAGGATCGTGCGGTGGTAGCCGATGTGCATCGCGCGCCCGAGGAGCAGGAGCGGCGTGCACGCTGCGACGAGCAGCGCCCCGAAGGCGAGCGCCGTCATCACGAGTGCGAGGTCCGACGACAGCCGCGACCTGCGCCCGAGCGCGGCGCCGATCGCCGACAGCGCGGGCGCCGACAGCGCCGCCGTCCCGAGGAGGACGAGCGGCATCTTCACCGCCGCGTACCCGACCTGCACGCCGCCGCGGAAGCTGCCGAGCGCCGCGCCGACGACGACCAGCGCGACGGCGATCGTCGCCGCCATGGTGCGGATCACCGCGTGCAGGTCGGTGCCCGCGCGCACGCGGGCCAGCATCCCCGCGCGGTCGCGCAGCAGCATGTCGATCATGTCGATCGCCCGGGCCCCTCCCGGCAGCGCGACGGCGCGCGGCTCCTCGACGAGCGCCGTCATCACATCACCTCCACGCCGAGCAGCCACCACAGCCGCGCGGAGATCCCGAGCATGGCGATCGCCCACACGGCGAACAGCGCGTTCGCCGCGATCGTGCGCAGCTGGAGCTCGCGCGCGAGCCGCATCACGGCGATCACGGCCGCGGCGCCGAGCGCCGCCGTGCACGCGGCGATCGTCGTCAGGTCGGTCACCGACGACAGCGACAGGAACGTCACCGGCAGCACGAGCCCGGCGAGCGCGATGCCGAACGCGCACAGCGCGACGCCGATCGCACGGGCGACGGCCGACAGCGGCGGCGCATCTCCCGCGACCGCCGTCGCGATGTACAGCGCGGGCGCGGTCGCCGCGATGACGCCGAACACGATCGCGGGCGCGGCGGCGAGCGGGGCGAGCACCCCGGCGCGCGCGGCCATCACACCGCCGACCGCGACCGGTGCGGCCGCGGTCAGCGCGATCGCGGCACCGCGCGGGATGGGAAACGGTAACTCTCGAGCTGCGACGGACATCCGACCCTCCTTGCGTTTCCCAGACAACCATCGGCGCATCGAGCGTCCGCGGACGGCCGATGGAGAGTCCGTAGGGGATTCGTGGAGGTTTCGTGGAGGGGCGCGGGTAGACTTGGGTCGTGCAGCTCGTGGACGTGCTGGTCGGCGCCGTCAAGCGCGCCGTCTCCACCGCCGTGAGCACGCTCGTGTCGAGCTTCTTCCTGCTCGGCTTCCTGACCCTCGCGTGTGCGTTCGGCGCCTACCGCATCTCCGGCGGCGGCCTGGACGGCGTCGCGCTGGCGCTGATCGCGCTCGCGGCCGGCGGCGTCGGGACGGTATTCGGCGCGGTCAAGCGCGCGATCGGCCACGGCGCGCGCGCCGCCCTCGAGCACGCCGCCGTCGGCCGGCGCGTCGCGACGGTGCTCGTCGACCGGCTCGCGCCGACCTCCGACCTCGCCGGCGCCGAGCGCGCCGTCGAGGGCGCGGTGTGGGAGGCGCGGCGCGAGAGTGCGGGCGGCTGGCTCGCCGGCAGGATCCGCGCGGTCGCGCTGGCGCTCGCCGAGGCCGTCGTGCTCGTCCTCCTGCGCAAGACGGTGCGCACGAGCGACGGCGCCGTCGACGTCGACAAGCTGCGCACGGTCGTCACCGAGGGCGCGGACGACATGATCCTCGCCCGGGTGAACGCGATGATCCGCGCCACGACGATGATCGCGCTCGCGATCATCGCCGCGGGCCTGATCCCGGCGATCGCGTTCCACTTCAGCCGGTAGTACCGTCGGGGCGGTGCGAGACCGCGTCGTCCTGGTCCTGCTGATCCTCGTCGCTTCTGCGACCGCCCGCGCCAACCCCGAGGCCGCGCGCGCGCTCGACGCGGGCATCGACGCGTTCCGGCTCGGCAAGTACGCCGAGGCGCGGCAGCTCCTCGACAAGGCGCGCGCGCTCGCGCCCCGGCTCGCCGGGCCGCCGCGCTTCCTCGCCGCCGTGGCGCAGGCGGAGCAGCGCTGGCAGGACTGCATCGATCACGCGCGCATCGCGCTCGAGCTCGAGCCGGCGGGTGCGCAGGTCACCGACACGCGCAAGCTCCACGAGCAGTGCCGCACCGGTGCCGGGCGCGCGCCGTACCGCACGCGCGCCGGCGCCGAGGACGCCGCCGCGATCGCCGTGACCGCGAACGTCGCGGGGGCGACCGTGAAGATCAACGGCCTCACCTACGGCGGCACGCCGCTCGCGCCGCGCGAGATCACCGCCGGGAAGCCGCTCGCGCTCGTCGTCGAGAAGCTCGGCTACCGGCCGGCCCACGCGGAGGTGACGGCGCTCGCCGGCATCGCCACCGACGTCGCGGTCGAGCTCGTCGCGGCTCCCGAGGTCGACGCACCGCGCGGCTCCGGGAGCGCGCGCAACCCGGCGGTCGTCGCGCCGCGGCCCACGGGCTGCTGCACGGGTGCGCACGATCCGTCCACCTCCGCGGCGGCGTTGTTCGTGTTCGTCATCCTACGACGACGTCGCAGATCGTGATCGCGGCGACGGATCGAACGAACCCGACGGGCCCGACGACCCCGACGACCCGACGAAGATGATCGACTTCTAGATTCCGCCGGAGCGGCGCGATAACATTTCGCTGAGGGACCAAGTGCGTCGAGCACTGATCATCACCATTGCGCTGTCTTCGGGGGCCTGCGTCGACGGGTTCACCGGCTCCAACATCGAGATCGACTTCTCGCCGGGGACGCCCGCGCAGGCCTCGCCGGGGCTGGCGCCGGCCCCGGGCGAGCTGCCGGCCGACATCCACTTCAAGCTGTACGCGATCACCGACGACAACGGCACCAAGTCGCTGTTCGAGCTGCGGCGCTTCGAGATCCACCGCATCATCGATCTCCGCTCGCCCTGCTACATCGACGCCGGCCCCACCGCGGTGTTCCCCGGCATCCACGTCACGCAGTTCAACGCGCGGATGATCGAGAAGACGGGCATCGCCGACGTCGCGAACCCGCCGCCGGGTGCGTCGGAGCGGGACCAGATCGACGCCGCCACCGCCGCGCAGCGCCAGAACAACGTCAACGCGCTCGCCGGTCCGCGCGGCCTCAAGGTCGTGACGTCCGCGTCGCCGGCGACGTACCCCGACGTCGACGCCGACTGCAGCGGCAGCGGCCTGCCGCCGCCGAGCTGCGCCGACGACGCGTCCAATGCGCGCCGCCTGCGGATCTGCCGCGAGACGTGGGCCGCGAACCCCGACCTCTACGAGGGCACCGACCGCGTGCTCACGCAGCCGCTCAACGGCACGAACTTCGGCTTCGTCCTCGGGCTCAACCCGATCGCGCCGACGCCCGTCGGCGGCGCCGGCTTCTTCGTCGACCAGGCGCTCGCCGGCGTCGACGAGTACGCGATCTACTTCCAGACCGACGGCGTCGCCGATCCGGGCTCGATCTTCCTCACCGGCCGCCCGACGCAGGCGACGCGCGGCGTGCGCCACGTCGACCTGCAGAGCCCGCCGTTCCCGAACGTGGTCTCGGCCAAGATGGCGATCTTCGCCGACCTCGGCCGCGACGATGTGCACTTCTAGGAGGCCACCGTGGTGAAGATGCTCGCGATCGCAGGAGTGTTGGGGAGCCTCGCCGGCGGGTGCAAGGAGCTCGAGTGCGGGGTGGGCACCATCGACAAGAACGGCACGTGCGTCCCGGCCGACGAGACCGTCAGCGACGCGAAGTGCGGCCCGTTCACCGAGCTGCGCGGCGACGTGTGCGTCCCGATCTTCCCGCCGACGCAGTGCGACGACGGCACCACCGCTCCCGACGTCGATCCCGCGACCGGCGTCGTGACCTGTATCGGCACGGGCGGCGGCGGCTGTAACGCGCCGCTCGCGTGCCCGCAGCCCGCGGACGGCAAGCAGACGATCTGCGGCCAGATCTACGACCTCAGGGACGACTCGAAGTTCGCCGCACCCGACGCCACCGGCGCGCAGTGTACGGAGGCGACGGCGACGGGCCCGTGCTCCGTCGACATCCACGCCTACGACGCGATCGTGTTCGGGACGAACCCGCAGACCGCGCCGAAGCTGCCGCCGACGGACCAGCCGGGCGGCGTGTACGTCGACGACTGCGGCCGCTTCCGCATCGAGAACATCAGCGTGCCGAGCGGCCCGCTCATCGCGATCGGCGTCGACGACGCCACCGTCGGCCCGATGGGCTCGATCGGCGCATCCGGCTTCGCGACGCTGAAGGTGCCGGGCACCGCGACGCGCGACACCGAGCTGTTCGTCGCGAACATCGCGACCGTCGGTGCCTGGCAGGCCTCCGGAGGTCCGCCGGTCACCGGCGGCATGGCGATCTCGATCTTCCGCTCGAGCAAGACCGGCCGCACGCCGCAGGCGGGTGTCACGGTCACGAAGAGCGGCAACACGATCCCGAACAACGACTTCTACTTCACCGCGAACGAGACGAACCGCGGCACGATCGATCCGAACGCGACGGCGACCGGCGCGAACGGCACCGCGCTCATCACCGGCGCGGCGATCGGCGACGGTCTCGTGTTCTCGGCGCAGCAGGGCCCGCTGCCGCCCGAGTGCAAGTGGGAGACGCACGGCGCGGTGTCGCTGCCGTTCATCCTGTTCGTCCAGATCTACCGGCCGACGAACAACGGCGCGATGACGTGCAACCTGTGAAGCTCGCGCCACTTGCCCTCGGGGCGCTCCTGTCCAGCGGGATCGCCGCCGCCGACTCGACGAGCGGCGTCGACGGCGCGCTGTTCCGCGGCTCGTACGACTCGAACGGCGTGTTCGCGCTCGAGGGCGCGCGCCTGTTGCCGCTGCACGACCTGTCGCTGCGCGTGCTCGCCGGCTACGCGAAGTCGCCGCTCGACCTCGCGGTGCCGGGCATCGGCGCCGCCGCCGGAGACACCGGCAAGGACCGCATCCTCGACTACGTCGCCACGCTCGACATGGCGTTCGGCATCACGGTCGCGGATCGCGTCGCGATCGGCCTCGACATCGCCGCGTACCGCACGAAGGTCGCCGCCGGCTACGGCCGGCGCGGGCGCTACGTCACCGGCGGGGCGGTCTCGCCCGACCGGCCCTCGACGGGGCTCCTCGCGCTGCGCCCGCTGTCGAACATCGACGCCAGCGCGAGCCCGAACGACGCGCAGGCGTACCTCGGGGATCAGGTCGCGGGGCCGCTCGACGCGCGCGCCGGCATCAAGGTCGCGCTCGTGCGCTCGCGCAACCTCGCGATCACGGCGATCGGCTCGGTGTTCCTGCCGTTCGGCGAGGACGAGCTGCTCCTCGGCGATCGCAACCTGGTGTTCGAGCCGAAGGTCGCGATCGCGTGGCACAAGGACCGGCTGTCGGCGACGCGCCTCGTCGCGAACGTCGCGGCGCGCATCCGCCAGCGCTCGATCCTCGAGAGCTACGACGTGCAGGATGCGGCGCAGACCGAGGCCGACGCGAAGGTGTTCCTCGACGTCGGCAGCGAGGCCGTCGTCGGCGCCGGCGGCGTGCTCGAGCTGCTGCCGCGCCTCTCGATCGGCGCCGAGGTGCAGGCGTTCCTGCCGCTGCCGACGGCGATCGGCTGGGGCAACTGCCGCCGCCACAACGGCGACCCGTGCTCGGCGCTCGCGCCGGCCGACTACTTCGCCGGCAAGAAGGCCGGCGACCTCGCCGTGCTCGCGACGGGCGGGATCTCGGTCCGCGTCTCCGCCGACGTCACCGCGAACCTCATGGCGGGCTTTGGCCCCGTCGGTGCGCGCGGCGACGACTTCCGCCTGATGACCGGCCTCGTGTGGGCGCCGCAGCCGCTCGGGCAGGCCGCGCCCGGCCGCAACGACCGCGACGGCGACGGCATCCCCGACGGCTACGACGCGTGTCCCGACGACCCCGAGGACAAGGACGGCTTCGAGGACGAGGACGGCTGCCCCGACCTCGACAACGACCGCGACGGCATCCCCGACCGCGACGACGCGTGCCCGCTCGAGCCCGAGGACAAGGACGGCTTCGAGGACGGCGACGGCTGCCCCGAGCCCGACAACGACAAGGACGGCATCCCCGACAACGTCGACCGCTGCCCCGACGCCCCCGAGGACAAGGACGGCTTCGAGGACGAGGACGGCTGCCCCGACGAGGACAACGACGGCGACGGCATCCCCGACGCCGTCGACAAGTGCCCGAACGACCCCGAGACCGTCAACGGCTTCGAGGACGAGGACGGCTGCCCCGACGTGCGCGGCACGACCGGCCCCGAGGAGCGCAACGACCGCATCGACACGAAGGCCGTGAAGGTCACGTTCGGCGCCGGCAACGCGACGCTCACCGCGCCCGCCAGGACGCTGCTCAACCAGGTCGCGGCGATCATCAAGGCGCGCAAGCTCACGATCCGCGTCGAGGTCCACGTCGCGCTCGGCACGAAGGCCACCGCGCCCGCCGCCGTCGCGGCGCAGCAGCGCAAGGACAAGGTGCTCGCGCAGCAGCGCGCGAAGGCGGTGTTCGACTACCTGATCTCGCAGGGCGTCGCCGTCCCGCAGCTGCAGGCCGTCGGCATCGGCTCGGATCGCCCGCTCGGCTCGAGCAAGCCCGACGACCTCGTCAACGAGCGCGTCGACTTCATCAAGGCGCAGCAGGCCGGAGGTACGCCGTGAGAGCGATCGGCTTCGCACCACTCGTGATCGCCTCCGTCGCCTCCGCGCAGGTGGTGACGGACGTCGAGGTCCCGACCGTCGTCAACGATCCCGTCGACGCGTCGGCGGGCCCGGCGGCGGACGAGTCGCTCGACCTCGCGAACATCGTGCAGTCCGCCGCGAAGGGCGTGACGACGGTGCAGGAGGCACCCGCGATCGTCACGGTCGTCACCGCCGACGAGATCCGCGACCGCCAGTTCCAGGACATCGCGCAGCTCTACGACACCGTCCCCGGCTGGACGCGCACCGGCCTGTACCACGGGACGTTCCCGACGCCGCTCGTGCGCGGGCAGGTGCAAGCCGTGCAGTTCCTGCACGACGGCGTGTCGCTGTTCGACCCGTTCGTCAACGTGCCGAGCATCTCGCGCGTGCAGCCGATGGAGCTGATCAAGCGCGTCGAGATGATCACCGGCCCGGGCGGCGTGCTGTGGGGCTCGAACTCGCTGCTCGGCATCCTGAACGTGATCACGAAGGACGCCGAGGACGTCGAGGGCGTCGAGGTCGGCGGCCAGACCGGCAGCGGCAACGGCGATCGCCTGATGGCGCGCGCGTACGTGATGGCGGGCAAGAGCGACCTGATGAAGGGCAAGCTCAAGGCCTTCGTCCACGCGTCGTTCGACACGTACCAGGGCCCGCAGCAGCGCTTCCCGCTGCTGCTGTTCCACGGCGCGCTGCCGCAGCCGAACTCCGCGAACAACTACGGCCCGCTCACCGACAGCGATCAGGCGCAGTCGATGGTCGCGAGCTTCTTCGCGAAGGTCACCTACAACAGCAAGCTCCAGCTGCGCGTGTCGGCGCCGTTCGCGAACATGTACACGCCGGCCGGGCTGTCGGGGAACCCGTCGCGCGAGAACCTCCCCGAGGACGCGCGCTGCCCCGTCAACGGCGATCCGGATCCGACGTGCACCGACCAGCAGCGCAAGAGCCGCCTGAACCGCGAGGACGTCATCGACCGCTACGCGGTGCTCGAGTACCGCACGCGCTTCGCGCGCGACAAGGCCGGGCTGACGATGCGCGCGTACGGCATCCAGTTCGTGCGCGGCTTCGGGCCGCTGCAGGTGCTCGCGCCGTCGGAGACGGTGCAGGGCGGCCTGTCGTTCGCGGCCGACCTCACGAGCTACCGCCTCGGCGGCGCGCTCGACGGCGACCTCGAGCTGTCGCGCAAGATGCGCCTCCTCTACGGCGTCGAGGCGTTCCACGAGCTCAAGCCCGAGCACAACGGCGCCGGCACGGAGTCCGAGATCCGGACGCCCTACAACCTCGAGAACGTGCCGCTCGCGTGCCCGCGCATCTACGACGCGGCGCTGATGAGGGTCGTGCCGATCGCGAACTGCCCGCTGACGTTCGCGTTCCCGGGCGATCGCACCGTGCTCGGCGCGTACATCGATCCGCAGTACCGCCCGAGCAAGAAGCTCATCTTCGATCTCGGCGCCCGCGTGCAGGCGGCGCCCACGCAGCTCGGCTCCGTCGGCTACGACATGACCGCGACGGTCGCGGGCAGCTTCGTGTGGAACTTCATCCCGAACTGGCACCTGAAGCTCAACTACGCGCAGGGCTTCCGCCCGCCGGTGTTCAACAACACGACGTCCAACGGCGAGGGCGTGCAGATCGGCGGCAACGCCGGCCTCACCGTCGAGACGTCCGATGCCGTGCAGGCCGAGATCAACGCCCGCATCTGGAAGGGCAAGCGCCGCATCCGCGAGCTGTCGTTCCGCGTCGACGGCAGCTACACGCGCATCAACAACCTCATCCAGGTGCAGTCGGGCCAGTACAACAACTCCGGTACGCGCGGCCTCGCGTCGGGCGAGTTCCTCGGCAAGCTCTACGTGCAGGGTGGTCACCGCCTCGAGCTCGGCTACACGTACCTGCGCGGCGACACGAACGACAAGGGCCGCCTGCGCGGCCTGCCGGAGCACTGGTTCGACCTCGCGACCGTGTTCCGCCTCGCCGACAAGCTGACCGCGACGTCGCGCCTCAAGATCACGGGCGCCTTCGAGGACCCGAACCGGCTCGTCGAGTACCGCAACACCTCGTTCGACGCCATGGGCTCGGTGGTCAACCCGGTGATCGTGAACGCGACCGACCTGGTCCTCGACCGCATCCCTCCCGCCGCCGAGCTGTCGTTCGGCATGACCTTCATGCCGACGAAGAAGCTCGCGATCCGCGGCAGCGTCTACAACGCCCTGGTCGCCCACAACTACCAGCCCGACGTGTTCTTCGACTACGAGCCCCACCTCGAGTACCTGCCCAATCCCTACGAGGGCTTCCGGGCGTACGTGTCGGCCTTGTACCAGTACTGACGGCGTAGGTATCATCCGGGAACGTCGCGGCTTTTCGCCCGCGGCCGGGGTTCTCTTTGAGCAAACGGCGCGTCCTCGCGATCTCCAGCGACCTCGACCAGCTCCGCCGCATCGTCGCCACGCTCGAACGCGCGGGCGCCGATGTCGACGCGGTGCGCAGCCCCGAGGCGATCGCCGGCGACCTGATCCCGCATCGCTACGTCTTCTTCTCCGCGAAGGACGGCGACGTCGGGCAGCTGTCGGCCCTGGTGCCCAAGCTGCGCGACAAGGCCCACGTCACGATCGTGACGCCGCAGGCCAAGCTCGCCGACCTCACGTCGTACCTGCGCGACGACCGCGTCAACCACGTCGTCGTCGGCGACGAGCTCGATCAGGGCGTGTTCGTCACGGCGCAGAAGCTGCTCACCGGCGACATCTTCGGCGTCGAGAAGTACCTGCCCGCCGGGACGCCGGTGCACTACGCGCGGCTGCGCGACTTCGAGGGGCGCGGGCGCGCGATCCAGACGGTGCTCGACTACGCCGAGGCGAACAAGATGCGGCGCCAGGTGCGCACCGCGATCGGCCAGGTGTGCGAGGAGCTGCTGATGAACGCGCTCTACGACGCGCCGGTCGACGCCGACGGGCGGCCGATCTTCGCCGACGTGGATCCGCACGATCGCAAGGACACGCGCTCGCCGCGCCCGGTGTCGATCCGCTACGCGGCGACGGACTCGATGTTCGCGATCGCCGTGCGCGACCGCTTCGGCCGCCTCGCGAAGAACACGATCCTCGCGTACATCGAGAAGTGCATCACGTCGCCGAACCAGATCGATCGCAAGACGTACGGCGCGGGCCTCGGCCTCTACCTCGTCGCGAACGCGGCGGCGAGCTACGTCGTCAACGTCGCGTACGGCATCGCGACCGAGGTCGTGTGCACGTTCGATCGCGGCGCGAAGACGCCGCTGCGCCTCGTCGGGATGTTCGTGCACCCGGGCGGCGCGGAGATGTTGAAGCACGGCCCGACGCCGGAGACCGCGGCGGGGCAGCGGCACGTGACGGCGGACGACCCGGGCGACACGCTCGGCGGCATCGAGATCTCCGTCGACGAGAGGAGGACGGGTGGCTGAGCGCCAGTTCGGTCCCTACCGACTGGTCCGCCAGATCGCCGTCGGCGGTATGGCGGAGATCCACCTCGCGAAGACGAAGGGCATCGCGGGGTTCGAGAAGTACGTCGCCCTGAAGATGATCCACCCGAACTTCGCCGAGGACGACCAGTTCATCCAGATGCTGGTCGACGAGGCGAAGATCGCCGTGCAGCTCACGCACGGCAACATCGCCCAGACGTTCGACCTCGGCCGCGTCGGCGACACGTACTACATCACGATGGAGTACGTCGACGGCGCGGATCTCTACAAGATCCTGCGCCGCGCGAGCGAGATGGACGTCGAGATGCCGCTCGACGTGTGCGCGTTCATCGGCAAGGAGATCACGTCCGCGCTCGATCACGCGCACCGCAAGCGCGACAACTACGGCAAGCCGCTCGGCATCGTCCACCGCGACGTGTCGCCGCAGAACGTGCTCATCTCGTACTCGGGCGAGGTGAAGCTCGTCGACTTCGGCATCGCGAAGGCGACGATGAAGGCGCGCCAGACCGCGGTCGGCGTCATCAAGGGCAAGTACTACTACATGAGCCCCGAGCAGGCCTGGGGCGATCCGATCGACTTCCGCTCGGACATCTTCTCGGCGGGCATCGTGATCTACGAGATGATCACGGGGCAGATGCTCTACCTCGAGGAGGATCTGCACAAGCTCCTCGACATGGCGCGCAAGGCGGAGATCGCGCCGCCGTCGCGGCTGCGCAAGGGCGTGCCGCCGCAGCTCGAGCGCATCGTGATGCACGCGCTGTCGAAGGTCCCGGGCGAGCGCTACCAGAGCGCGGGCGACTTCGCGGCGGACCTCGAGCGCTTCCTGCACACGTACTCGCCGGTGTTCACGGCGGGGAAGATCGCCGGGCTCTTGAAGCGCATCGTCGGCGAGCCCATCCAGGTGCCGAACGACGGCAACGGCGGGACCCGCGATCCGTCGATGCCGTCGATCGAGATCCGCGACGGTGTGATGTCGACGCACGAGCTCGCGGCGTCCGAGCTCGAGATCCAGCCCGAGGACATCCGCGACGAGAACAGCGTCATCTTCCGGATGGACGAGCTGAACGGGAAACCGGAGCCGGTGAAGCAGTCCGCGCCGGCGGCGAAGGCGCCGGCGGCGAAGAAGGGCCCGATCCGCGCGGTCACGCGGCAGGCGCAGCTCGAGCCGCCGACGCCGCAGCCGGTCGCGCCGCCGGCGGCGGTGAACCGAGGCCAGAAGATCGCCGCCGTCGCGCCGGGCAAGATCCCGTCGGTCGCGAAGCCGGCGGCGGGCAAGCAGGGGCAGAAGCCGTCGCGCCCGCGGCTCCTCGACGAGGAGACGCGCCAGCTCGGCGCGGCGCCGGCGCTCGCGAACGACGAGGGCAGCGGGCTGCTCACGCCCGCGGGCGACCGCGTGAAGTGGGACACGACGGCGACCGAGTCGGGCTCCGACCTCAGTGACGAGGAGCTCGAGAACATCGGCGAGCGCACGATCATCACCGGCCCCGGCGGCGTCGGCGGCCTGGGCGGGTACATGATGGACGCGGCCGACGGCGACGGGCCCGTCGAGGCCACGCTGATCACGAGCGCGCCCGCGCCGCCCGCCGGGACCGACACGGATCCGGGGCTCGACAGCCCGTTCGAGAACGACGCGACGGCGGAGCAGCCCTCGCACACCGGGCGCACGGGGAACCGCGCCGAGGAGACCGAGGACGAGGAGCTGTCCGACGACGACGAGGGGCCGACGCTGTCGCGCGACTTCGTCCCGCCCGCGCCGAAGAAGCGCACGACCAAGCCCAAGGCGGCGCCGCCGCCGGCGCTCGCGGCGAAGATCCACGCGCCCGCGGTGAGCGAGCTGCGCAAGCCCAAGCCGTCGCGGCGCACGCCGCCGGGAGGCGTGCCGGCGCAGCATCCCGGCGGGAGCGTGCTGCAGGCGATCGTCGGCTCGCAGGCGAGCGAGCCGATGCCGACCCCGCGGCCCGAGGCGCGCACGCCGGTGCAGGCGGTGCAAGCGCCGCCGCAGCCGGCGCCGGTGCCGCCGCAGCAGTTCCCGCACGCGACGCCGGCGTCGCAGCCGCAGTACGACGCGAGCGGGCTGCCGCTCGGCCTGGTGACGCCGCCCGGCATGCAGCTGCCCGCGGCGCCGATGCAGATCCAGAACGTGCCGCCGCACCTGCAGCCGTACGTGCACATGCAGGGCTATCCGCCGGCCGCGCAGTACATGCAGCAGCCCGGGCACCCGGCGTACCCGGTGATGCCGGCGTATCCGCAGCAGGTCCAGGGGCAGCCGCAGATGACGCCGGGCGCGCTGTACGGGCAGAACTGGTACGGGCAGCAGCCGCCGCAGCCGATGACGATCACCGGGCAGATGCGGCTGTTCGAGGCCGACGAGCTGCCGTCGCACTACAAGCTCGGCGAGGCGCGCCGGAAGTGGATCACGTACACGGTGCGCGTGCTGATCCTCGCGGTGGTCGCGGGCGCGGCGTTCATCGTCGTGAAGCGCATCACCGACAAGAACGAGGCCGAGGTCGCGTCGACCGGCTCGGTGCGCGTCGACTCGATCCCGCGCGGCGCGGAGGTCATCTTCGACGGCACGCGCATGACGGCGAAGACGCCGATGACCGTCGAGGGCATCCCGGTCGGGTCGCGGCACGACATCGTCCTCGAGCTGCCGCGCTACAAGACCCACAAGGAGGTCGTCGACATCCCGAAGCAGGGCGGCGAGATCGCGATCTCGCCGCAGCTCGCGAAGCTGACCGGCAAGATCCAGATCAACACGCGGCCGCCGGGCGCGGAGATCCGGATCAACGACCAGCTGCGCGGCGGGCGCACGCCGACGACGCTCAACGACATCGACCTCGACAACGCGACGAAGATCGAGCTGCGCCTGAAGGACTACCAGCCCCACGCGCAGGAGCTGGTGTGGCCGGCCGACGGCGTGATCTCGATCGACGTGCAGCTGAAGCGCTAGAGTAGGGGGCCATCATGCCGCGCTATGAGTTCGTCGAGGGAAGCTCGAGCAAGTTCTGGGACATCAAGCTCGCGGGATCGTCGTTCACGACAACCTTCGGCAAGATCGGCTCGACCGGTCAGACGCAGATCAAGAAGTTCGCGTCGGATGCCGTCGCGCAGAAGGAGCACGACAAGCTCGTCGCCGAGAAGGTGAAGAAGGGCTACCACCTCGTCGACCTCGCGCCGCCGCCGAAGAAGGCGGCGGGTGCGCCCAAGGCCGTGGCCAAGGCCAAACCCGCGGCGCCGGCGGCGGGCCTGGATGCGCGCAACCCCGGGCTCGAGGCGGCGATCGTCGCCGATCCGACGGACCGCGCCGCGTGGGCGATCTACGGCGACTGGCTGCAGGAGCAGGGCGACCCGCGCGGGCAGCTCGTCGCGCTGCAGCTCGGCAACAAGGAGAAGCAGGCCAAGGCGCTGCTCGACGAGCACGCCGCCTACTTCCTCGGGCCGCTCGCCGAGCACCGTACGGTCTACGACGAGGGCTACAACAACAGCCGCTCGCACCTGCGGACCACCGAGCAGGAGAAGCACTGGCAGAAGGTCCACAAGGAGGCGTTCCTGTGGCGGAACGGCTTCATCCACCGCGTGCGCCTGAGCCACGACCATTACTCGTGCGAGTCGTTCAAGGGGGAGTGCTCCGACATCCTGTCGCAGGTGCTCTCGCACCCGTCGGGGCGGTTCGTCGTCGAGCTCGCGTTCATGTCCAACGGTGACCCCAACGAGGATGACCTGCAGTCGCTGATCGACGTCCTCGCGAAGAAGGCGCCGCCGACGGTGCGCCGCCTGACGTTCGGCGACAACGTCGACCAGATCAGCTGGCACCGCACGGGCAAGCTCGGGAAGCTGTGGAAGGCGGTCCCGAACCTGCGCCTGTTCGAGATCGAGACCGGCCACTTCGACGTCGGCAAGGACATGAACGCGCCGGCCCTCGAGAAGGCGGTGTTCATCACGGGCGGCCTGTCGAAGGCGTGCGGCAAGAACATCGCGGCGGCGGCGATGCCGAGCATCGAGCACCTCGAGATCTATTACGGCAGCGAGGACTACGGCGGGAGCTGCACGGTGAAGGAGGTCGAACCGCTCCTCGCGCGCACGGATTTGAGGCGCCTGCGCTACCTCGGGCTCAAGAACTCGATGTTCGCGAACGACATCGCGCGCGCCCTGTACGGGGCGAAGGTGCTGTCGACCGTGAAGACGCTCGACCTGTCGCTCGGGACGATGACCGACGAGGGCGCCGAGGCGCTCGTCGCGGCGAAGGACTCGCTGAAGCACCTCGACTGCCTCGACCTCACCCGCAACTACCTCACGAAGAAGGGCATCGCCCTGGTCAAGAACCTGTGCAAGAAGGTCATCGTCGCCGGGCAGGAGCAGGCCGACGACGACGGCGAGGACACCTACTACTACGTCTCCATCGCCGAGTAACCGTCGGTGAGTGAGGCGTCCTCGTCGGTCAGCCCCGGTCAGATCCGGTGAACCTACAAGCCGCTCCGACGGTGTGCGAACAGCTGTCCCCGGTCATTTGTCCCCAGCAACGCCATCTCCGTTGCCGGTGTGATCTGCATCCTCGTCGGTGATCGCTGGGGTGGTGACGGATAGGCGAGTGGCGCGGCACTTGATAGAGTGGATTTCGTGGGCCTCGTCATCGCGACGCGTTTCGTCGAGGGATGTAGGCACGGCGCCCACCCGGAGAGCTCGATGCAACGAATCGCCTTGTTCGCCTTCCTCTCGCTCGCCGCTTGCGGCAGCAAGAACCCCGTCGGCGACGATGAAGCCGACGCCGGCTTCATCCCCGACGCGTGCGTCGGCCTCGAGTGTCAGGTCGTGGACTGCGCGATCGCGCAGAAACCGCCGACCACATTCACCGGCCGCGTCTTCGCCCCGAACGGCACGCTGCCGCTCTACGGCATCAACGTCTACGTCCCACGCTCCGACCCCGGGCCGTTCACCGAGGGTGCCATCTGCGACAAGTGCAGCTCGTCGCTCCCCGGCAACCCCCTCGTCCAGACCGTCACCGACGAGAACGGCAACTTCCGCCTCGAGAACGTCCCCGCCGGCGACAACGTCCCCCTGATCGTCACGACCGGCAAATGGCGCCGCAAGCTCACCATCGCCAAGGTCGCCTCCTGCCAGGACACCGCCCTCCCCGAGGCCGACACGCGCCTCCCGAAGACCAAGGCGGAGGGCGACATCCCGAAGATCGCGATCACGACGGGCGATGCCGACTCGCTGGAGTGCCTCGTGCGCAAGCTCGGGATCGATGACTCCGAGATCTCGAACGGCACGGGAGCCGGCCGCATCCACCTCTACCGCGGTGATGGCGTGCAGAACTTCAAGGCCGGCTTTCCCGGCGGTGGCGGCGCGATCAGCTCGGCGATCCCGTTCTGGTCGACGGTCGACAACCTCAAGGCCTACGACATCGTCTTTCTGTCCTGCGAGGGTTCGCACAGGCCGGCGGACAAGCCGCAGGTGGCGCTCGACGCGATGAAGGCCTATGCCGATCTCGGTGGTCGCGTATTCGCCTCGCACTGGCACAACATCTGGATCGGCGGAAATTTCCAGAATCAGGGAGCCAATCCAACGCTCGCTCCCCCGGTCTGGAAGGACCTTGCCAGGTGGCGTCCGGACGACTCGGTTCTCCCGACGTCACCGATCGTGATCGACGAGGTGTCGAACCCGAAGGGTGACTCCTTCGCGACGTGGATGTTGAATGTTGGGGGCTCGACGGTGCGTGACGAGATCACGGTCGTCAACGGTCGTGCCACGACGGTCACACTCGACACGACCCGCGCTGAGCGCTGGGTAGCTACACGTGCGAATGATCCGCGAAGCCCCAACACCGCACAGATCTTCCAGTTCACGACTCCGAACGAAGACATCGTGGATAATCGGTGTGGCAAGGTTGTATTCAGCGACATGCACGTCACCGGAACCTCGAATATCAACAATCCCTACCCGCAGAGCTGCCCCGGCGGCGAGAACGCCCTCGACATGTCGCCTCAGGAGAAGGCGCTGGCCTTCATGTTCTTCGACATCGCGAGCTGCGTCGGCGGCGTGTTCTAACGAACGATATTAGGGAGCCTCGTCGGCTCCGATATCGAAGCGGGGTCCACGAGGTCGTTGGTCGCCATCGATGTCCAGCGGGGGGCCGACATCGACCGCATCCTTCGCGGGGCTGTCTTGCAAAAGGTGGTAGTCTCGCGCAGCTGGATCCACGAACCTCGGGTTCACATTCATTGCGCCAACAGCGCCGCTGGGACCGACGATCGTAGCGGTGAACGAGTTGCAGCCGACGGCAGCAGGGCGAGCCGCACCCGGAGTCCACACGATCGACGAGCGGACCGTAATCAACCCCGAGCACGTGAGCCCAGCTGCCCCGGAGGTCGCGCCGAGACCGGTGTCGGTCACCGTGACCGAGTCGATCGAACCAGACACCAGCGAGCCCGTTGTCAGATCGATGCCAGCCTTCGATGTTCCAAAAATCAGAACGTTCGAGATGTTGATCGACCCACTCGATGCGTGAATGCCGTTCTCTCCTCCCGAGATAGTCGCCCGATCGAGTACGAGCGCACCGCCTGCAATGTCGATCCCGATTTCCGTGGCCGTGGAGGACAGCTCTCGAATTGTCATTGATGATTGTGCGACGATTCCGATTCGCCCACTCACCTTGACCCGCTCCAGAATCGCGACGTTACTCGCGCGTAGGCCGATTCCGAAGAGGCCGGTCGCTCGGACCTCGAGATCTCGTATCGTCGTGGGGAGTTCGATCTCGATCAGCGGCTGACCGTCGGTCGTATCCGCGACGATTGCGCCGCCACCGTGCACGACGATCGAGAGTGCGGCGGTCGTGAACGGACTTACGTTGAGCACTGTCTGGCTGTCCTGCGAGTACGTGCCCGGTGCAAGCACGAGGTGACTCCTCGTGGCGCCCATTCGTGAGAGCGCGAACTGTGGATGTGCACACGGTGCTTGCGCCGTACACATGCCAACGTCGGACCCGCTCGGCGACACGTACACGATCGAGTCAGCGCCGACGCACGCGCCGTCATCGCCGCAGGCGCCGCTCGCACACTCGGTGTCGAGCTTGCACCGCCGGCACGAGCCGGCGTCGCAGACGGGGCGGCTGGAGTCGCAGTCGGAGGCGCCGATGCACTCGACGCAGGCGCCGCTCGTCGGCTCGCAGACATCGGCGGCGCCGAAGGTCGTGCAGTCCGCCGAGTCGCGGCAGCCGGAGCAGGCTGCCGTCTCGAACGAGCACACCGGCGCGCTCGCCTCGCACCCGTTCGTCGCGCACGCCGGCACGACGCACTGGTGATCCACGCAGGACTGTCCAGTCTTGCACGGCCGGGTCTCGTCGAGCTGGAGCTCGGCGCAGTCCGCGGTCGACGTGCAGCAGACGCCTTCGACCGGGTTCGACCTCGAGCAGCCGTACAGACCGAAGAACGCAAGGGCCAACAAGAACAAGCGCGACAACCTCATCCAAAGCCTCCTCCGTCGATGATGCTGGATTTCGTGCGGCATGGGTGGCCCTTCGCCCGAAGGGCGCGCAGGTTGCGTCCAATTTCAGGTCCGTTCCACCGGGTTCTCGAACGGAGCTGTCGCTGCGTGGACCAGCGTGCAGAGGTCGTGGACGAGGCCGGCGAAGGCTTGGGCGTCCGCACCTGGGAGCCCGGCGAAGGTGACCTGGAGCTCGTCGAGCGTCCTTCCCAGGTGCGCGAGCGCATCCACCTCCGGGGGAGGTTCGTGTAGCGCCGCGAGGGCGCGTAGCACATCGAACGCCGCCGACAGGAAACAGGGCAGGGTCGTCATGCCGCGGCGTCTCGGTCCCGCACGACGTCGGGTTGCGGGACCTCGCACGAACTGAAGGGTCGCGTCGCGAGCCGACGCGATCCTACAGGAGGAGCTTACGGGCGCGGGTGACGGCGCCGAGGACCTTGCGGATGGCGTCGAGGCCGATGGGCTTCAGGTAGCACTGGTCGAAGAAGGCGCCGACGTCGGTGCGGTGGTCCTGGGGGATGCCGGTGAGGGCGACGCAGAAGGGGCGGCAGCGGCGGCGGATGCGGCGCGCGACCTCGTAGCCGTCGATGTCGGGGAGGTAGATGTCTGCGAACAGGAGCTCGGGGGAGAAGACGTCGGCGAGCTCGACCGCGGAGATGCCGCGGGAGGCGATGCGTGTGTCGCAGCCGAGCCACTCGAACATCATCGCGAGGACCTCGACGGTATCCGGATCGTCCTCGACGACGAGGACACGCAGCCGCGGCGCGTTCGACATGCTCCTCACCATGGTGGGATCTGGAGCCGCGTTGGATGCGAGAAAATGTCCGCGCCGTGAAGAATTGTGCGGCGCTCGGGAGGGTGGTGGTCGCCGCCCTCCGGAGGCTGCAACTCGACGTCACGGCGTTTCGTCGGGCGGGATGACGATCTGCCCGGGCTCCGTCGCCGTCGAGGACGTCGTGGTCGTCGTCGTGCCGGGGGCCGGCGTCACCGGCGGCGGAGGTGCGGAGGAGACGACCGTCGTGCGCGTGCCGCCGACGGTGCGATCGTCGTCGGTGAGATCGCGGCGCTCGTGGCGCCACGTGCTGCGCGCGCCGACGATGCCGCCGGCGAGCGCCGCGCCGAGCGAGATTGCCATCATGACGCCGCCGAGGAGGAGCGCCTTGCCGGTGGTGTCGACGGCGTTGAGGCCGGCCTCCTTCACCTGTTCGCCGGTCTCCGCGAGCTTCTTGCTCGCCTGCTCGTACTGACCGCCGAATTGATCGGCGATCTGCTCGGCGTCGGCGCGAGACAGCGACGTGTTGCGCGCGAGCTCCGCGACCAGGACCTCGCGATCGAGGTGACCTTCGCGCACGCCGCGCTGCGCGACCGCGCGCATCGTCGCGTTCAACTCGCGCGCGGTGACGGGCGGCTTGCCCTCGCGCTGGAGGCGCTCGTTGATGGGTGCGAGCAAGTCGTTCGGACGGATGCCGAGGGTCTGGATCGCCTCGCCCACGTCGACCTTGCCGGCCACACCGGCGACCGCCTGACCGGCACCCTGCACGACGGCGCCGCCGGCGCGCACCGCGCCTCCGACGATCGTCGAGACGGCGCTCAGGATCAGGTAGAGCCCGATGAGCGTCGTCAGCCCCCACATGACCGCGCCGTGCCACGCGCCCACACCGCGCTCGCGCGTCCCCGCGAGGCGACCCGCGAGGATGCCGCCGACGAACATCGCGATCAGCGGCGCGAGCAGCGACCAGATGCCGGTGCCGATGCCGGCGCCGCGCAGGCTGCCCGCGTTCGCGGCATCTACCGTCGCGAGGCCCAGACCCGTGCCGAGCACCTGGAGCATCATCCAGAGTCCGAGCGCGAGAACTGCGCCGCCGAAGATGGCGCCCCAGCGCATCTGCGGTTGTCGTCGATCCACGATGGTCTCTCGGCTGAACGGCTTCATGACCTACACGGGTGCAACGCGTGTTCCGCCGCGGATCGTGTTAGCGTCCCCGCACCATGGCTACTGCTGCAGCGCGACAGACGATGGGTGAGATCACGACGCTCCTCGGGCGCGGCGCGAGCTTCGAGGGCAAGCTCACGTTCGAGGGTACGGTTCGCATCGACGGCCGCTTCAAGGGCGAAGTGTTCTCCGATGACACGCTCGTGATCGGCGAGGGCGCGATCGTCGAGGCCGAGATCGACATCGGCGAGGTCATCATCCAGGGCACCGTCGTCGGCAACATCAAGGCGAAGCGCTCGATCGAGATCCACGCGCCCGGCCGCGTGAAGGGCGACATCCACACGCCGAGCCTGCAGATCGACAAGGGCGTCATCTTCGAGGGCCGCTCGTTCATGGAGGGCCAGGCGCCGAAGCCGGCCGCCGCGCCCGCCCCGGCGAAGCCCGCTCCGGTTCCGAACAAGTAGTCGCGCGTCAGCGCAGCACGCGCAGCGAGAAGCACGCGTCGAACGCCACCTCGTGCTCGCCGTCGTCGAGCGAGGACACGGCCGAGCACCGGAGCGGCCCCACGTGCCGCACGATGCGGATGTGGTCGTAGGGTTCCCGGCACAGCGCGACGTCGCCGTCGGGCATCGGGATCACGAGCCCGTCGCACGGGTCCTCGCGGCGCCCCGCGAGCTCGACGAGCACACCCGCGACGCTGTACTGCGCGGGCGAGCCCTGCTCGACGCAGTACCCCGGAACGCGCAGGGCGAACTCGACGGAGCGCGTGCGTGCCTCGTCGACGACCGCCCCGAAGGCCGTCCGCATCGCGGCCGGGGGCAACGGTAGGTCCGGGACGTCCGTCTCCCTCGCGAGCCTCATGATCTCCAGGACCCCCGAGGTGATGGTGACCGCGATGATCGCCGCGCGGTAGCGCCTCATGGCGCGCGCGCATCGGCCGGTGGGCGGCGCGGTTGCGGGAGATCGCGCGCCGCGACACCTGCGACGGTGCGACGTCGTCGGAAAAGCCCGAGGAAACGGGAGAGTTGCGGGTAATGTCCCGCGCATGAAACGAGCGACCTTCGCGATCCTGGCCGCCTGCTCGCACCCGGCGGCGGTCGAAAAGCCCTCGGCGCCGTGCCCGGCGCCGGCCCCCGTCGCGACCGAGCCCGCGGTGACGCCGGCGCCGCCTCCCGAGGCGGAGTCCGTCGCGAAGTCCGGCTACGACCGGCCGCCCCAGCACGTGCTCGACGTGCTGCACGCGCCGTCGCCGGCGCAGCCGATGATCAGCCCGACGCGCGACAGGATCCTGCTCGTGTCGTGGGTCGACTACCCGTCGATCGCGCAGGTCGCCGAGCCGTACCTAAAGCTCGCGGGCGTCCGCGTCGAGCCGCGCACGCGCCGCAAGCACGACACGCCGGGAGGCTACGGCGTCGCGCCGTGCGCGCAGAAGTTCACGCTCGTCGAGGTCGCCACGTCGAAGGAGACGCCGATCGCGCTGCCGCCGAACGGCTGCGCCGATGCGGTGACGTGGACCGCCGACGGCAAGCGCTTCGCGTTCCGCAACACGTCGTCGACGGCCGTCGAGCTGTGGCTCGGTGATGCGACCGCGGCGACGACGAAGCGTGTCGGCGACCTGCGCCTGAACCCGATGCTCGGCAGCTCGCACCAGTGGCTCGCCGACCAGCAGACGCTGCTCGTGAAGCTCATCCCCGACGGTGCGGGCGCGCCGCCGGCGAAGAACGTGGTGTCGACGGGCCCGAGCATCCAGGAGACCGACGGCAAGTCCGGCGAGAGCAGCACGTACGAGACGCGCGACACGCTCAACAGCAAGCACGACGAGGCGCTGTTCGAGTACTACGCGACGAGCCAGCTCGCGCTCGTCGACGCGGCGACCGGCGCCGTCACGAAGCTCGGCGCGCCGGCGATCTACACCGGCCTCGACGGCGCGCCCGACGGCAACCACATCCTCGTCGAGACGGTGCAGAAGCCGTTCTCGTACGTCACGACGTACGACCGCTTCGCGCACGACATCGCGGTGTGGGACCGCACCGGCAAGGCGACGCGCGTCGCGCAGCTGCCGATCGCGGATCGCGTGCCCATCCACGGCGTGCACGTCGGCCCGCGCGACCACGAGTGGCGCCCGACCGAGCCCGCGACGCTCGTGTGGGCCGAGGCGCTCGACGGCGGCGACTGGAACGCGAAGGTCCCGCAGCGCGACAAGGTGATGACGCAGAGCGCGCCGTTCACCGCCGCGCCCGTCGAGCTCGCGCGCACCGAGCAGCGCTTCTCCGGGCTGTCGTGGGGGGAGCAGAAGGGCTTCGCGCTCCTGTCGGAGTACGACCACAACAAGCACTGGCGAAAGACGTGGGTCGTCAACGTCGACGACGCGAAGTCGAGGCCGAGCCTCCTCTGGGACATGTCGAGCGAGGAGCAGTACAAGTACCCGGGCGACCCCGTGTACAAGGTGCTGCCGAACGGCGAGTGGGTCGTGCGCCAGGACGGCGACGCGATCTACCTGCGCGGCCGCGGCGCGTCGCCCGAGGGCGACCGCCCGTTCCTCGACCGCATCGACCTGAAGTCGCGCAGGACCGATCGCCTGTTCCGCAGCGAGCGCACGTCGCTCGAGTCCTTCGTCAGCTTCACCGATGCGACGCAGAAGGCGTTCCTGACGTGGCACCAGTCGCCGACGACGCCGCCCAACGCGATGCTGCGCACGCTCGGCGCGCCGATCGCGTCGGCGCCTGCGGGCGAGGCGACGTTCGCGTCGACGTCGCGCGCCGTCACGCACATCCCCGATCCGGCGCCGGCCGTGCGCGCGATCAAGAAGAAGCTGGTCAAGTACAAGCGCAAGGACGGCACCGACCTGTCGTTCACGCTGTACACGCCGCCCGGCTACGTCGACGGCACGCGCGTCCCCGCGATCCTCTACGCGTACCCGCTCGACTACGCGAGCTCGGCGACGGCCGGTCAGGTCTCCGGCTCCGAGCAGACGTTCACGCGCCTGCGCGACTACCGCCTGCTGCTGCTGTCGGGCTACGCGATCATCGACAGCGCGGCGTTCCCGATCGTCGGCGACCCGAAGAAGGCGTACGACACGTACCTCGAGCAGCTCGTCGACAACGCGAAGGCGGCCGTCGACAAGGCCGTCGAGCTCGGCGTCGTCGATCGCGATCGCATCGGCGTCACCGGCCACAGCCACGGCGCGCTCATGACGATCAACCTCCTCGCGCACAGCGACCTGTTCCGCGCGGGCATCGCGACGAGCGGCTCCTACAACAAGACGCTCACGCCGTTCGGCTTCCAGAACGAGCGCCGCTCCGTGTGGAAGGCGCGCGACGTCTACGTGAAGGTGTCGCCGTTCTTCTTCGCCGACAAGATCAAGCAGCCGCTCCTCATCATGCACGGCGCCGACGACGCGAACCCCGGCACCACGCCGCTCCAGGCCGTCAAGATGTACGAGGCGATCCGCGGCAACGGCGGCACCGCCCGCCTCGTCATGCTCCCCCACGAGCCGCACTGGTACTCCGCCATGGAGTCCAACGAACAGCTCGCCTTCGAGGAGCTGCGCTGGTTCGACAAGTACGTCAAGAACGCCCCTGCGAAGGGGAAGGTCGACGGCAAGGCGACCGCGGCCAGCCGCTGAGTCAGCGCGCGGGCGGCTTCGCGAGCGCGCAGATGCACTGCGTCGGGGTGATGGAGAAGGGCGTCGGGCCGGGGCCGCTCGGGTTGCAGCGGTCGCACGGGTCCCCGCCGCCGTCGAGCGCGATCGCGTACACCGTGGATGCGCCTTCGGGCGGGACGATGCCCCTCGGGATCCGGTCACCGTCGAGCTCCCGGACGAGGGCGCCCTTGGGGAGACGGGAGGGGCGGCGCGTGACCCAGAGCGTCGGCTGGCCAGGATCGGACCGCGTCCACTGCCCCCAGCGGACGGCGAAGGCGGTGCCGAACTGCTTCGTCGCGACGGTGCGCCGGCCGAGGAGGAGCGGCGCACCGTCGGCGAACGCGGTGTCGGCGAGGAGCGCGGCGGCGCGCGGGCAGGACGCGTCGTCCCCGAGGTCGCACCCGCGGAGGAAGAAGACGAGCGCCTCGGCGCGCTGGTGCTCCGTCGCGGGCATCGCGACGAGACCGGCCATCCGGCACGCGCCGGGCATCTCGCTCCGACAGCCCATCTCGAGGGTGACGTGCAGACGGGCGGCACGATCCGCTTCGAGCGTCGGCTGCGCGAGCTCGAGCTCGCCGTAGCGCACGCACGCGACGTCGTCATCGTGCCGGCACGCCTCGCCGTAGAGCTCCGCGGCGGTCTTCGGGTCGTCCGCCTCGAGGGACTCGGCGGTCTCGCGGCAGTGGAAGCCGCGCTTGCAGTCGGCGACCGGGTCGCGCTTCGGCGGCGCGGGGCGCTTCCACGACGTCATCTTCTCGAGGAGGTCGTACCCGAGCTCGCGGCAGGTGCCCTGCATGATGCCGCTCGCGACCGCGTGGTCCGACGGGCCGCTGCTGAAGATGATGTCGGCGCCGGACATGTACTGCGTGAACTGAACGTCGGCGGGCGGCCTGACCTCGAGCGCGAGCGTCGTGTCGAGGAGCTTCGCCTCGCCCGTGAGGATGATGCCCGGAAAGACTCGCTGCGAATGCGGCAGCTGGAAGCCGCTGCCGCTCGGCGCGAGCTTGCCGGTGAGCACGAGCTCGACGTCGGAGCTCTCGTACGTCGAGAACCTCACGACGTCGGTGCCGAGCGCCTCCTTGAACGCGTCGCTCAGGCCGCGCGCGCACGCGTCGGCGGTGTAGAGGTCGCCGTCGAGCCCCGCGCCCGCCGCGAGCGTGGCGACGACCTTCACCGCATTCGACTCGCGCGACAGCTGGCGAGCGAACAGCTCGTCGAGACCGTCGCCGATCTTCGCGCGCGCTCGCTCGTGCTGCTCGGCGAGCCGCTTGTACGTGTCGCTGCGCAGGTACGGGCGCGCGACGCGGAACGCGCCGTACGCGGCGCCGAGCGCGACGACGACGACCGCGGCCTTGCGCGCGCCGGGCCGCTTCCACATCGGCGCGCCGTGGACGATCGCCGGCGGGACCTGGCTCATGGCTGATGCGACACGCGCGCGACGGCGTCGAGGAGGTCGGTGACGTCGAACGGCTTCAAGAGATACGGCGTGCGGGCGGAGGCGACGAACTGCTCGCGCTCGCGGTCGAGGATGCCGCCGGTGATGAACACGATGCGGCGCTCGAGGCCGGGGCGCAGCGCGGCGAGGCGCTGGTAGAGCTCGCGGCCGTCGACGCCGGGCATCATGAGGTCGCACACGACGGCGTCGAACGTGAGCGCGGCGTCGGCGTCGAACAGCTCGAGCGCCTCGGTCGCCGACGCGGCCGTGGCGACGTCGTGGTCCGAGCCGAGGAGGTCGGCGAGGATCGCGCGGAGGGGTGCCTCGTCGTCGACGATCAGCACCCGCAGCCTCCCGGGCCCCGCAGCTGGACGCATCCCGCCCATCTTGCCCGCCGGCGCCTGCGCATGCACGCGCAGAGTGACGGTGACCGTCGTCCCGTGGCCGAGCTCGCTCGCGAGCTCGATCGTGCCGCCGCAACCCTCGACGATCGACTTGCACACGGCGAGCCCGAGGCCGAGGCCCTCGCCGGCGGGCTTCGTCGTGAAGAACGGCTCGAAGATGCGGTCCCGGTATTCTGCGGGGATGCCGCGCCCGTTGTCGCGGATGGCGACGGCGATGCGACCCTGCGACGGACGCGTCACGGCGACCTCGATGCACGGGTCGTCGCCGTCGAGGGACTGCAGCGCGTTGACGAGCAAGTTCACCCAGACCTGCTCGAGGCGGCCGTCGTGGCCGCGCACCGCCGGCAGGTCCGGCTCGACCTCGCGCACGAGCCGCGCGCGGTGGCGCAGGTCGTGGTCGACCATGCGCAGCGCGTGGTCGAGGCTCGCGCCGAGGTCGACCGGTCCGGGTGGCGCCTCCTTGTGCTCGGCCGCCGCCGGGCGCGCGAACGTGCGCAGGCTCGACGTGATCGCGGCGATGCGCGCGAGTGCGTGGTCGATGTCGGCGAGCGCGCGCGGGTCGCTGGTGCCGGCGCGCGCGAGCTTCTCGAGCGAGAGCCGCGCGTACGCGAGCGGGTTGTTGATCTCGTGCGCGACGCCGGCCGCGAGCGTGCCGAGGCCGTTCAGCCGGTCGGCGTGCGCGAGCTTCTGCTCGAGCGCCTTGCGCTCCGTGACGTCGCGCGAGAACGCGAGGACGGCCGGCTTCCCCTCCCAGGAGATGCGGATCGACTTGATCTCGACGACGCGCCACGGCTCGGCGAGCGTGCGGTACTCGTTCGGCGGGATCTCGTGCCCGGTACGCATCATCTCTGCGATCCGCGCGCCGGCGGCGGCGGCATCGGCCGCGGGGAGGTAGCTCGCGAGCATCGTGCCGACGACGTCCTCGGCCGACGCGGCGCCGAGCAGGTGCGCGCCGCGCGGGTTCGAGAACACGATGCGGCCGTCGCGGCTGATGACGATGCCGTCGGGCGCGGCCTCGACGAGCTCCTGGAACAGCCGCTCGCTCTCGCCGAGCGCGGCGATCGTGCGGTGCTCGCTCGACACGTCGCGCACGTAGCCGATCGACAGCACGCCGTGGCGGGTGCGGATGCGCGTGGCGGCGACCTCGACCGGGATCTGGGTCCCGTCCACGCGGGTGATCGCCACCCCGAGCGCCGGCAGGCGAGGATCCCCGAACCCCGCGAGCCGTTCCTGCACGGCCGGGCGGTCGGGCTCGCGCACGCTGGACAGGAGTGATGCTCCGACCAGCTCGGCCGCCGGCCGACCACTCACGCGCGAAGCGCGTTCGCTGACGTACAACAGCTTGCTCGGAGCCGGCTCGATCCGGGAGATGTAGACGCCGAGGCCCATCCTCTCGGCGGCGGCCTCGACCGCCGGCCACAGGGCGGCGACATCGACGTCGGCGAGGGCATCGAGCCCGGTCTTGCCCACGGTGGCGACTGTACGCCGGGTGGCGGCGGATTGTCGCAGGGGTGGGCAGGTGCCGACGGCTGCCAAAGCTCGGGCATCCCACCGTTGACACCGATGGTGGAGCGGCCTATAAGCACCGCGCGCCAACCCCCGAGAATCTCCTCGAGAATCTCCGCAGGATGACGTAGGAAACACATGCACAACTCAGTCGACGCGGTCGTATCGCTCGGGTCCGGACACCCGATCATCGATATCGATCTGACGGTGTTCCTGCAGTTCGGGCTGTTTGTGGTGATGGCCCTGCTCGCGAACCGCCTCCTGTTCCAGCCGTACCTCGCGCTGCGCGAGCGTCGCAAGGAAGGGATCGAAGGTGCGCGCGCCGAGGCCGCCCAGATGACGGCGACCGCGGACTCCAAGCTCGCCGACTACGAGAAGCAGCTCGCCACCGCGCGCGCGAAGGCGAACACCGAGGGCGGCAAGGTCCGCGCCGAGGCCGCCGCGCACGAGCAGGAGGTCACCGGGAAGGCCCGCGCCGCCGCGCTCACCTCGATCGAGGAGGCGCAGGCGAAGATGCGGCAGGAGACCGACGCCGCGCGCCGCGAGCTGATGCCGCAGGCCGAGGCGCTCGCCGCGAAGATGGCGACCAGGCTGCTCGGTCGGGAGGTTGTATGAGCAAGCTCGCTGCGATCGCCCGCACGGTGATCTTCGGGATCGTCGTCGGGACGACGTTCGGGATCGCGACCGGCATGGTCGGCACGCGCATCGCCTCCGCGGAGGACGGCGGCGGCGAGCATGCGGGGCACGGCAAGAAGAGCAAGGATGCCGTCCCCCACGACCTCGCGGTCACGCACCACGACATGTACCGCTACTTCAACCTGTGGGATGACCTGTCCCTCAGCCCGAAGACCGACGTGCTCGGCGGGCCGTTCGGCGACGGCGCCAACCAGGATCCGAAGACCGGCAAGGTGCTCGTCGAGGAGCACCACGGCGAGCTCAACATCGCCCCCGAGGAGCACCGTCCGCCCGCGTTCGTGTGGATGCTGCTCAACTTCGCGGTGTTCGCGTGGCTCGTCGCGAAGTTCGGCCGCCCGGTCGCGCGCAAGCTCGCCGCCGAGCGCCACGATCAGATCAAGACGGCGCTCGACGAGGCCGCGAAGCTCCGCAAGGAAGCGGCCGACCGCCTCGGCGAGTACGAGGCGCGCCTGAAGGCCGCCGACGACGAGATCAAGAAGCTCGTCGAGGGCATGAAGGCCGACGCCGAGGCCGACAAGAAGCGCATCCTCGCCGCCGCCGAGACGCAGGCCGCGCAGCTGAAGCGCGAGGCCGAGCAGCGCATCGCCGCCGAGATCCTGTACGCGCGCGCGCAGCTCACGCGCGACGTCACGGCCGCCGCGACCGCCGCCGCCGAGAAGATCCTGCGCGACAAGCTGCAGCCCGCCGATCAGCAGGCGCTCGTCGCGAAGTTCGTCGCGTCGATCGAGCAGGCCCAGAAGGAGACGCACTGATGCTGACGGGCAGCCTCGCGCGCCGCTACGCGCGCGCCATCTTCGAGATCGGCACCGCGAAGGGCAACCTCGACAAGATCGGCACCGACCTGCGCACCCTCGGCGCGGCGATGAAGCTGTCCGAGGAGCTCGTCGGCGTGCTCACGAACCCGGCGATCCGCCGCGCCGACCGGCGCAAGATCGTCGACGCGCTGCTCGCGCGCGTGAGCGCCGCCCCGGAGACGCGCAGCACGGTGTACCTGCTGCTCGACGGCGAGCGGCTCGCGTCGCTCCCCGCGATCGCCCGCGAGGTCGACGCGATGATCGAGGCGCGCGCCGGGCGCGTCACCGCCGAGATCACCAGCGCGCGGCCGCTCGACGCGGCCCAGCTGACCCAGATCACCGCCGCGCTCGAGAAGCTCTCGGGCAAGAAGATCGTCGTCGAGAAGAAGGAAGACCCCGAGCTGCTCGGGGGTGTCGTCGCCAAGCTCGGCGACGTCGTGTACGACGGATCGCTACGCACCCAGCTCCGCGCGCTGCGCGACGAGCTGACCAAGTAAGAGAGAGGATCGACCGATGGACATCCGCGCCGCCGAGATCAGCGACATCATCCGCAAGCAGATCGAGAACTACGACAAGAAGGTCTCGGTCACCGAGACCGGCACCGTGCTGACCGCCGGCGACGGCATCGCACGCGTGTACGGCCTCGAGGGCGCCATGGCCGGCGAGCTCCTCGAGTTCGAGGGCGCGGGCGGCGAGAAGGTGAGCGGCATGGTGCTCAACCTCGAGGAGGACAACGTCGGTGTCGCGCTCCTCGGCAAGTTCGAGGCGGTGCGCGAGGGCGACGTCGTCCGCCGCACGCAGCGCATCGTCGAGGTGCCCGTCGGTGAGGAGCTGCTCGGCCGCGTCGTCAACGCGATCGGCCAGCCGGTCGACGGCGGCGCGCCGATCACCGGCGCGCAGCGCCGCCAGGTCGAGATCAAGGCGCCCGGCATCATCAAGCGCAAGAGCGTGCACGAGCCGATGCAGACCGGCATGAAGGCGATCGACTCGATGATCCCGATCGGCCGCGGTCAGCGCGAGCTCATCATCGGCGACCGCGGCGTCGGCAAGACGGCCATCGCGATCGACACGATCATCAATCAGAAGGGCCAGAACATGTACTGCTTCTACGTGGCCATCGGCCAGAAGCAGTCCACGGTGGCCACCGTCGTCGACCGCCTCACGAAGGCGGGCGCGATGGAGTACACGACGGTCGTCATCGCCGGCGCGTCGGAGCCGGCCCCGCTGCAGTTCATCGCGCCGTACACCGGCGTCACGATGGCCGAGTACTTCCGCGACTCGGGCCGCCACGCGCTGATTGTCTACGATGACCTCTCGAAGCAGGCCGTCGCGTACCGCCAGCTGTCGCTGCTGCTCCGCCGCCCGCCGGGCCGCGAGGCGTACCCGGGCGACGTCTTCTTCATCCACAGCCGCCTCCTCGAGCGCGCGGCGAAGATGTCGGACAAGGAGGGCGGCGGCTCCTTGACCGCGCTCCCCATCATCGAGACGCAGGCCGGTGACGTGTCGGCGTACATCCCGACGAACGTCATCTCGATCACCGACGGTCAGATCTTCCTCGAGGGCGATCTGTTCTACCAGGGCGTCCGCCCGGCGGTGAACGTCGGCATCTCGGTGTCCCGCGTCGGCGGCAGCGCGCAGACGAAGGCGATGAAGAAGATCGCCGGTCGCCTCCGCCTCGAGCTCGCGTCGTACCGCGAGAAGGCGGCGTTCGCGCAGTTCGGCTCCGACCTCGACAAGGCGACGCTGCAGCAGCTCGAGCGCGGCAAGCGCATGGTCGAGCTCCTCAAGCAGGGCCAGTTCGCGCCGATGCCGATGGAGGAGCAGGTCGTCATCATCTACGCCGGCACGAACGGCTTCGTCGACAACTACCCGGTCGACGTGCTCCTCCGTTACGAGAAGGAGCTGCTCTCGTTCCTGAAGTCGCGCAAGGCCGAGATCCTCACGGAGCTCAAGGCCTCGGGCGACCTCAAGGATGCCGAGGAAGAGGTCAAGGGCGAGACCGACAAGGACGGCAAGGCCAAGAAGCGCAAGGTCATGGGCCCGCTGGAGAAGAAGCTGCGCGACGCGCTCACGGAGTTCGCGAAGCAGTTCTCCGTCGAGACGAAGAAGGCGTGAGGCCATGCCGAGCCTGAAGGCGATCCGCAAGCGCATCACGTCGGTCAAGAACACGCGCAAGATCACGCGCGCGATGAAGCTCGTCTCGACGGCGAAGCTGCGCCGCGCCCAGGATGCGCTGATCGCCGCGCGCCCGTACTCGTCGGCGATCTCGCGCGTGGTGTCGGAGCTGTCCGCGGTCGCGGGCGCCGACGCGCACCCGCTGTTCGAGGAGCGCCAGCTCACGAAGGCCGGCATCGTCGTGATGACGAGCGACCGCGGCCAGGCCGGCGCGTTCAACGCGAACGTCGTGAAGGCCGTCGAGCGCTACGCGGCGAACGAGCTGTCGGCGGCGGAGCAGGTGTCGCTGCGCATCATCGGCAGGAAGGGCAACCAGTACTTCTCGCGCCGGCGCACGACGATCACCAGCTTCGACGCGGCGCCGACCGGCGCGAACGCGCTCGAGCTCGCGCGCGAGACGGCGAACCGCATCATCGACGACTTCACGACCGGCAAGGTCGATCGCGTGTTCGTCGTCTACAACGAGTTCAAGAGCGCGATGACGCAGGTGACGCGCGTGCGGCAGCTGCTGCCCGTCGTCCCGGAGGCGTCGGAGGCGAAGGAGCTCGTGAAGTCGAGCGACAAGCCGGTCGAGGCCGGCGACTTCCTCTACGAGCCGTCGAAGCAGGTCCTGCTCGATCGGCTCGTGCCGCTGTACGTGCAGATCCTGCTGTACCGCGCGGCGCTCGAATCGATCACGGCGTTCTTCGCGGCCCAGATGACCGCGATGGAGGCCGCCACCAAGAATGCCGGCGAGATGATCTCGCGGCTCACGCTGTCCTACAACCGCGCCCGTCAGGCCGCGATCACCAAGGAGCTGCTCGAGATCATCGGCGGCGCCGAGGCTCTCAAGGGGTAACGACCATGGCTACGACAGACTATTCACCCAACAGCATGGGCCGCGTGGTCCAGGTCATCGGCCCCGTCGTCGACGTGGCCTTCGATTCGGCGGAGCTGCCGGAGATCAACACGGCGCTCCTCGTGACGAACCCGTCGATCGACAAGCGCGAGGACAACCTGACCATCGAGGTCGCCCAGCACCTCGGCGAGCACATGGTCCGCTGCGTCGCGATGGACAACACCGACGGCCTCGTTCGCGGCCAGTCGGTGAAGAACACGAACCAGCCGATCATGGTGCCCGTCGGCGACGGCGCCCTCGGTCGCATCATGAACGTCGTCGGTGACCCGGTCGACGAGGCCGGCCCGATCGGCGGCGAGAAGGCGACGGCCCGCAACGACAAGGGCTACGGCACCGAGTTCACGGCGATGAAGCGCATGCCGATCCACCGCTCGGCGCCGAAGTTCACGGAACAGGCCGTGAACGTCGAGCCGTTCTGGACGGGCATCAAGGTCATCGACCTCCTCGCGCCGTACCGGAAGGGCGGCAAGATCGGCCTGTTCGGCGGCGCCGGCGTCGGCAAGACCGTGCTCATCCAGGAGCTCATCAACAACACGGCGAAGAAGTCGGGCAGCTTCTCGGTGTTCGCCGGCGTCGGCGAGCGCACGCGCGAGGGCAACGACCTCTTCCACGAGCTCGGCGACGCGATCCTGTTCGACGGCACCACGGTGCTCTCGAAGACGGCGCTCGTGTTCGGCCAGATGAACGAGCCGCCGGGTGCGCGCCAGCGCGTCGCCCTGTCGGCGCTCGCGGTGGCCGAGTACTTCCGCGACGAGCGCGGCCAGGACCTGCTGCTGTTCATCGACAACATCTTCCGGTTCACGCAGGCCGGCTCCGAGGTGTCCGCACTCCTCGGCCGCATCCCGAGCGCCGTCGGTTACCAGCCGACGCTGTCGACGGAGATGGGCGGTCTGCAGGAGCGCATCACGTCGACGAACAAGGGCTCGATCACCTCGGTGCAGGCGATCTACGTGCCCGCCGACGACCTCACCGACCCGGCGCCGGCGACGGCGTTCGCCCACCTCGACGCGACGACGGTGCTCAACCGCGCGATCACGGAGAAGGGCATCTACCCGGCCGTCGATCCGCTCGACTCGACGTCGACGATCCTCACGCCCGCGGTGGTCGGCGAGACCCACTACCAGGTCGCGCGCGAGGTGCAGCGCATCCTGCAGAAGTACAAGGACCTGCAGGACATCATCGCGATCCTCGGCATGGACGAGCTCTCGGAGGACGACAAGATCACCGTCTCCCGCGCCCGCAAGCTCGAGAAGTTCATGGGCCAGCCGTTCACCGTCGCCGAGACGTTCACCGGCATGAAGGGCCTGTTCGTCGAGCGCGACGCGACCGTCGCCTCGTTCAAGGAGGTCATCGACGGCAAGTGCGACGACCTGCCGGAGCAGGCGTTCGAGATGACCGGCACCATCGACGACGTCCGCGCCAAGGCCATCGACCTGGCGAAGCGAGCCTGAGATGGCGGGCCCCCTCGCCATCAACCTCGTCACGCCCCGCGGCGTCGTCGCGCACACCGACGCCGGCAGCGTGCAGGCCCCGGGCGAGCTCGGCGAGTTCGAGCTCCTCCCGGGCCACGTCCCGATGTTGACCGCCCTCAAGGCGGGCGTGCTCACCATCGGCGGCAAGGACCGCTACGCCGTCGCCACCGGCTACCTCCGCGTCGATCCCACCGGCGCCGTCGAGATCCTCGTCGAGCAGGCGATGCTCGCCAAGGACGTCGACACGGCCGCCGCGACCAAGGACCTCCAGGCCGCCGAGGCCGATCTCGCGAAGTGGGGCGACAAGCCGCAGGACGGCGACTTCGCCAACCTCTCCGCCCGCGCCGGCTGGGCCCGCGCCCGCCTCGACGCCGCCGCTCGCGCCGCGCACTAGCGCGCCGGCGCGGTGCGCTCGACGAGCCCGCGCACGAAGCGGGCGACGCGGAGGAGCTTCGCGGGCGAGACCTTGTCGAGGGTGTCGGTCGCGCGGTGGTAGTCGTCGCCGAGCCCCGTCGAGAAGTGGACCGCGGGAACGCCGCGCTCGCGGAAGACCCAGTCGTCGCTGCGGCCGCTCTGGCCGACGGCGGTGAGGGCGCCGGCGCGCAGGACGAGCAGCCTGAGGCCCGCGTCGGCGGCGGCGTCGTGCGCGAGATCGGCGAGGTCCGGATGCTCGGGGAGGCCGACGCCGCCGAGCTCGCGGTCGTCGTCGCCGGCGGCGCCGAAGAAGGGGCGCCCGACCATGTCGAGGTTGTAGACGGCGCGGAGCTCGGGGAGCGGGATCGTCGGGGCGGCTGCGTAGGCGCGGGCGCCGAGGAGGCCGACCTCCTCGCCGCCGGTGAACAGGAACACGACGCGGCCGGTGGCGGGCCGGTGCGCGAGGTCGCGCGCGACGGCGAGGGCCGCGGCGACGCCGCTCGCGTTGTCGTCGGCGCCGGGGAAGCCGGGGCCGAGGTGATCGTAGTGGGCCATCACGAGCGTCGCCGGGCCGGTGCCGCGGGCCGCGACGACGTTCACCTGTCCGGGGAGCGCCTCGATCGGCTGGCGCGTGGGGGCGTATCCGGCCGCGCGCAGCTGCGCCTCGATCCACGCCGCCGTCGCCGCGGCGTCGTCGCTCCGGGAGCCGCGCCCGGCGCGCTCGGGAGCCGCGAGCCACTGCAGATCCGCGAGGAGGCTCGCCTCCGTCATCGGATCGCGCGGCGCCGCGATCGGCTCCCGATCGGGTGGGCGAGGCGCCGGCGCACGGTGAGACGTCCCGCATGCCACCGCCCCGAGGAGGATCAGCGCGCGCATGCGGGGAGGATACCCGGTACGCTGCCGGGATGATCGCGCTCGAAGTCTGCCCCGGGCCGGGGCTGTCGCGCGCCGAGTTCGTCGCGACCCACCCGGCCTACTCGATCGCGCTCGACGGCTACGTCGCCGCGGAGCCGTTCCTCGAGCTGCGCGCCGACGGGCCGCTGCGCAACTTCAACCACCACGAGGTCGTCGATCGCAGCTGCACGACGGCGACGTGCGAGCAGGCGCGGCGCGCCGTGCTGCTCGGCCTGTACGACCTGTTCCGCGACGCCGGCGGTCGCCGCGCGACGCTGTGGGTCAACGACTGCGATCAGGACGTGTGCCTGTCGACGTGGGTGCTCCTCAACCCCGACCGCGCCGGCGAGCCGCTCGTGCGCGTGCTCGCCTCGATCGAGGACCTGCTCGACATGTCGAGCGGCACGTTCCCGATGCCGCACGAGCGCGACCTGCTCGCCGAGGTGCGCTGGGTGTTCGAGCCGTACGGGCGCGTGCGCCCGCGCCTGCTCGCGATGACCGGCGAGGACATGCGCCGCACGATCCACGACGTCCACCTGCGCATCGATCAGTTCGCCATCGGGCGCGCCGGCAGGATCCCGCTCGAGGGCGAGTACCGGCGCATCGGCGGCGACGCGTGGTGGCTCGTCGAGGTCGATCGCCCGCAGGCGCGCGAGCGCATGGTCGCCGCCGGCGTGCGCGCCGCGGTCGAGGTCACCGGCAAGCACGACGGGCGCTGGATCTACTCGCTGTGGCGCCGGTCCGAGTACATCGTGTGGTTCCCGGTGCGCGACATCCTCGCCGCGCTCAACGTCGCCGAGGCGGCGGCCGGCGGCTCGCCGACGTGGGGCGGCGCCGACAACGTCGGCGGCTCGCCGCGCCCGATGGGCTCGCGCCTGGCGCCCGGCGACGTCGAGCGCGTCGTCGCCTCCGTCGTCGTGCGCCCGTAGGCCGCGCGACCGGATGTCGCACGACGCGGCGCCGCGCGTGCGGCATCTACGGTGGCCATGGACATCCTGGTCGTCGGAGCCCGCGGTGGGCTGGGGCGCTTGATCTGCGAGGAGCTGACCGCGCGCGGGCACACGGCGCGGACCGTCGAGCGCGCCGCCGCGCGCGATCCCGAAGCGCTCGCCGCGGCGGCGAAGGGCACCGGCGCGCTGATCGACTGCGCGGGCGCGAGCGTCGCGATGGGGCTCGGCAAGGGCTGGCGCGGCTACGGTGCCGTCGACGTGCCGATCGGCCTGGCGTGCATCGAGGCCGCGCGCCGCGCGGACGTGCGCATGGTCTACGTCGGCGTGCACCACGACCCGCGGCAGGCGGCGACGGCGTACGTCGGGGCGCACGAGCGCGTCGCGGCTGCGATGAACCGCGTCGACGGCGTCGTCGTGCGCGCGACCGGCTTCTTCTCCGCGTACGCGGCGCTCCTGCCGCTGGCGCGCAAGGACCGGCTCGTCGACATCGGCCGCGGCGACGTGCGCACGAACCCGATCCACGAGCGCGACCTCGCCGGCGTCGTCGTCGACGCCGCGTTCGGCGACGGCCCGCGCGAGATCGCCGCCGGCGGCCCCGACGTCCTCACGCGCCGCCGCATCTTCGAGATGGTCGGCGAGGCGACGGGCAAGGCCGTGCGCGTGCGCAGCGTGCCGGTGTGGTTCGCCGCGTTCGGCGCGGCGTGCCTTCGCGTGCTCCACCCGCGCATGGGCCAGTTCGCGCGCTTCGCCGTCGCGCTCGCGAGGTGCGATGCGATCGCACCGTCGCTCGGCACGCGCCGCTTCGCCGACTATTTCAGCGGCGAGGTGGGGGCAGCGTAGACGCCTGGCGCGGCAGGCGCGAGCGGCGCGCGAACTCCTCGAGCTCGGCGTAGTTGCCCTGGAACACGTCGAGGTCGACGGGCCCGTCGATGCCCCGCACCTCGCCGGCGTCGCTGTGCTGCCAGAACGTCCAGCGCGTCCACGGCTCGGGCACCGACGGGCACGGCCTGGTGTAGTGCGCGATCCACAGCGGCTGCGACGTCAGGTCCGCGCCGCCGACGCGCTCGCGCCAGAACTCGGGGCCGGTGTAGATGATCGGCTCGACGCCGAGGCGGTCGCGCACGCGCGCCACCCACACGCGCACGCGCTCGGCGATCTGCGCCGGCGATCGGCCGCCGTCGGTCTCGACGTCGATCACCGGCGGCAACTCGCCGCGGTCGGTGCCGACGGCCTTGATCAGCATGTCGGCCTGCGCGAGCGCGCTCTCGCCGGGGCGGAAGTACTGGTACGCGCCGCGCAGGAGGCCGGCCTGCTTCGCGCCGACCCAGTTCTTCGCGAACAGCGGATCGGGGACGGTCGTGCCGTCGGAGACGCGGATGAACGCGAACAGCTTGCCGTCGGCGCGCACGCGCTTCCAGTTGATCTTGTCCTGGTGGTACGAGACGTCGATGCCCGGCGTCGTCGGGCCGGGCTCGCAGTCGCCGACGGCGCGCGGCAGGCGCACGCCGTCGTCTCCGCCGCCGAACACGAGGGCGAACCCGACGACGAAGCCGACGGCGATCGCACACGCGATCGCGACGACGCCCCACCTGCGCGCTTGTCGTCGCTTCCGCACCCGAGGATCCAACACCTACCAGACCTCGATTATTTTTGGCAAAGTTCCGCGATGGCCGACCCGTGGCGCGTGTTGTCGCCGGACCAGGCCGAAGTCGCGCGCGCGTTCCTCGGGGAGCGCGAGGCCGATCGCCGGCACCTCGTGATCTACCTGTCGGGCGCGCACGCCTACGGCTTCCCGTCGCCCGACAGCGACCTCGACCTCAAGTGCATCCACATCACGCCGACGGCGCGGCTCGTCGGGCTCACCCCGGGCGACGACCCGCCGGACCGCATCGAGGTGGTGCGCGGCGTCGAGCTCGACTACGGGAGCAACGAGCTGGCGGCCGCGCTGCGCGGTGCGATCAAGGGCAACGGCAACTTCCTCGAGCGTTTCCTCGGCGAGCTCGCGCTCGGCGGCGACCTCGAGCTCCTCGCCGAGGCGCGCGAGGTCGTGCGCCCGCTGCTGTCGCGCCGCGTGGCGCACCACTACGGCGGCTTCGCGCGCAGCCAGCTGAAGGCGTTCGACGACCGGCCGTCGGCGAAGCGCGCGCTCTACGTGCTGCGCACCACCGCCACGGGTCGCCACGTCCTCGCGCACGGGAGCATGGAGACCGACGTCGCGAACCTCGGCGCGTTCCTCCCGGCGGAGCTCGAGGAGCTGCTCGCGATCAAGCGCAGCGGCGAGCGCCGGGAGCTCGCCCCCGAGCACGCCGGCGCGTGGCGCGGGCGCCTCCTCGCCGCGATCGCGGCCGTCGACGAGGCGGCGCGCGCCTCGCCGCTCCCCGGCGAACCGGCGCAGGCCGCGCTCGACGGCGTCGACGCGTGGCTGCGGACCGTGCGCAGGCGCTACTGGGACTGAGCGACGGGCGTCAGACGATGATGCTCATCATCGACTGCTTCGCGGTGGCGGCCTCGCGGTAGAGCGCGACGACGGCGGCGAGCGCCTCGGTGAGCTCCGCGATCTCCTTCGCGTGGTTCTTCGTGATCTTGTCGCGCAGCCACTCCTTGTCGCCGGGCGCGATCATGTCCTGGCCGTAGCCGCCGTGGACGGTCTTGCCGTAGAGCGAGCCGTAGCGGTCGGCGACGAGGTTCGCGGGCAGCGCCTCGAGCGCCTTCGCGATCTCGGCGACGCGCGCGGCCGCGATCAGGCGGGCGTTGCCGTGCGCGGCGGCGGCTTTCATCTTCTTGCCGTTGCGCGCGACCAGCGCGTCCGCGAGCACCTCGTCCTTGCCGTCGCCGAGGAGGATGTCGAGCGCGTGCCACGTCTTCCCGAGGTCGAGGAGGCCGGGGATCTCCCCGTCGTGCCGGGCCTCGAGGAGGTCCTGCAGGACCTCGGGTTCTTCCTCGAGCATCGCGACGCGCTTGCTCGAGCACGCGCACAGGATAGCGTCCATGTCTCGTCGTCCTACTTGTCGCCGGGTTTGTACGAGAAGCGTGCCGTGATCGCGGCGAGCGGACCGGTGCCGATCTTCACGGTCATCGACTTCATGCCCAGGCTAGGGTGCCACGCCTCGAGGGTGTACGTCCCGGGGGCGAGGCCCCTGATCTCGAACGTGCCGTCCTCGGGGGTGACCGCGAAGTAGGGGTGGTCCTGCACGACGGCGAACGCGCTCATCCACGGGTGCGCGCCGCACGACAGCGCGGCCACGTCGCCGGCCTTCGGCGCGCCGTCGAGCGACAGGTCGGGCGACGCCTCGGGCATCGGCTTGTTCCACAGCGTCGCGCCCGCGACCTTCGCGTGCACGTTGTGGAACGTCCCGTCGCTGTTGCGCACGAGGAGCTTCTGCCCGGCGATCATGCCGACGACGCGCGGCGTGTACATGCACTGCTTCTGATCGATCACGACGGGCGCGGCGGGCACCTTGTGCGCGCCGGCGGTGCCGTTCTTGATGCGCACGAGGACGTCCTTGACCTTGGCCCGGGTGACGACCACGTCGTCGTCGAGGTGCTGTCCCTGCTTCTGGCAGAACTCGTCCTTGCCGCCGGTGAGCGGCTTGCGATCGGGGGCCTCGCCCTCGAAGATCACCGTGCCCTTGATCGAGCCGGGGCCATCGGCGTGGGCGACGGACGTGAGGCAGGCGAGGACGGCGAGCGTGCGGGGCATGTGGCCTCCTGGACGGTGGGCATGCAGCGGTTGTTCAGATGCTTTACCCTGGAGCCGTGGCCGAGCCACCCAAGCTGGACGGGTCAGATGCGGTGCCACCCGGCTTGCACTACCAGATCCGCGACGTCTTGCGGCGGCTGCCGGTCAAGGGCGAGCCCCCGGACCCGCTGATCCTCGAGCGCCTCGGGCGCGTGATCGCCGACGGGGAGGGCTGGCTCGGGGCGGAGCCTGCGCTCGCCGACGTCGGGCTGTGGATGCTCGGCGCGCAGCACGACGTCGAGCTGCGCCGGCGCGGCTGCGCGTGGCTCGCGATGTTCCCGACGGCGGACGTCATGCAGCGGGTCGCGGCGGTCGCGCTCGACGCGGGGACGCCGGCGCCGGTGCGCGAGGCGGCGATCGCGACGCTCGGCGACCGCCGGCTCGGCGGCAAGCACCGCGCGACCTTGTGGAGCGCCGACGCGATCCACGTCGCCGACGAGGCGCTCGTGAGGCTCGCCGACGCCGCGACGGCCGCCGGTGCGCTCGCGAGCGAGCGGCTGCCGCACGCGCTGCGGGGCGTGCAGGGCGACGCGATCGCGGCCGTGTTCGCGCGCGCGCCCGGGCTGTGGGGCGAGGCGATCGAGTGCTTCAGCACGGCGCCGCTCGCGCGCGTCCTGTTTGTCTCCGTCGACGACATTCCTCCCCAGCACCGGCCGCGCGTGCTGCGCGTGATCGCCGCGACGCTCGGCGAGGAGGCGGTGCCGCTGCTCGCCGCGCGCGCGGCGAACGCGCCGCTCGACATGCGCCTCGAGATGCTGTTCCTCGCGGTCGCGCTCGGCGGCGAGGCGCACCTGCCGCGGCTCGAGGAGGAGGTGCGCGCGCTGAAGTTCAAGGAGCTGCTGCGCGAGCGCGCGCGTTGGCACCTTGCCAACAAGGGCGTCGTCCCGACGGTGCGCGGCCTGCGCACGGCCCGGACGACGGCGACGATCCCCGCCGGCGAGCGCGCGGAGCGGTGCGGGCGCGCGGCCGACGACCTCGCGGCGCTCGCGAAGTTCGAGCGCTACCCCGAGGCGTACGTGTACGCGATGTGGGCCGCGATGGTGCGCGCGTCCGGAGATCCGGTGCGGGCGCGCGAGCTCGTCGCGGCGCACCCCGAGTCGCAGCACCGGGTGCGCGAGCTCTACCTCGCGGACCTCGCGAAGCGCGGGCGCGTGCGTCAGCTGACGGCGGCGGCGCAGACGCTCGCGGCCGCCGACCTCGGCGCGCTGCAGCTCGCGATCTGGGGCCGCCCGATCGCCGCGCTCGAGCTCGCCGCGACGGCGCGCCACCACACGCCGGAGCTCGCGTGTGCCCGCGCGCTCGCGTGCTACCGCGCCGGCCGCGCGGACCTGTTCGAGCGCATCCTCGCGGAGGACCTGCCGCCGTCGGAGCTCGTCGACGACGAGGCGCTGCGTCCGTTCCCCGGACCGCACGAGACGTGGCTCGCCGAGAACGCGAAGGAGGCGGTCGCCGTCGCGGCGCTCGTGCGCGGCGGGCGCGCCGTGGTCGAGCTCGCGCAGGCCGCGCCGCACGACGCGGAGCCCGATACGCCGTCGCTCGAGCCGCTCGCCGCCGTGACGCGCCGCCTCGGCCGCGGCCTCCCGGGCTCGACCGTGTACCTCGCGGGCACGTTCGAGCGCCTCGACAAGCGCGCGATCGCCGCCGCCGTCGAGAAGGCGGGGGCCCGTGTCGTCGCCGGGCCGTTCCCGGGCACCGACTACTACGTCCACGGCGACCACTGCCTCGTCCAGACGATCGCGCAGCTCGAGCGGCAGGGTGCGCGCCGCCTGCGCAGCGGCGAGCTGGAGGGCATCTAGTGCCACCGCTGAGCAAGCCGTATCGCGTCGCGTTCCTCGTGCCCGACCTGGCGCTCGAGGGCGTGGACGCCGCGTACGAGGCGGAGGCGGCGCTGCTCCTGTGGGCCGCGTGCATCGACGTGTGCCAGCGGCACGCGCCGCTCGCCGTCTACGACGCGGAGTCGACGCCGCTGTTCCCGCTCGACGGTCACTTCGAGCCGCACCGCGCGATGCCGGGCGCGTCGCCGACGGATGCGTTCTACGGCTCGACCCGGCGCGACGAGCTCCTGTGGCTCGAGCTCGCGCTGCCGAAGGGCGGCGTCGTCAAGCTGCACGCGCTCGCGCGCGACGGGCAGCGGCAGTCGTTCGAGGCGCTCGGGCGCAACCTCGGCGATCAGATCCACCAGGTGTTCGCCGCGTGGCTCGCGGCGCGCAAGCTCGGCACGCTCGCGCGGCGGTTCGACGCGATGTCGATCGAGGACTTCCTCGGCGCGGTGCGCGTGCTCGGCCCGATCCTCGTCGAGCAGGCGCGCTCGTGGACGCCTCCGCACGCGGCGCAGGAGGAGGCCTCGGACGACGGCGGCCCCGACCAGCATCCCTCGCCGGCCGACGACGCGGCGCTCGCGAACGCGACGGTGCCCGACGGCCTCCAGCTCCCCGCGGCGGTGCTGCGCCCCCGCGGGGCCCGCGCCGCGGCGAACCGGTTGCCGCCGACCTTGCGCGTCCCGGCGCTGCGCGTGCTCGAGCTCGCGCTGCGCGAGGAGCTGGGCGACCTCATCCTCGTCGCCGACCCGGATCACCCGCAGGCCCTGTTCGCGCGCTACCTCGCGAGCGCCGCCGGATCGCGCGACACCGCGCTCCTGCGCCGCGTGATCGCCACCGCGCCGGGGTGGGCGCGCCCCTACACCGAGCTCGCCGAGGTCGCGGGCGAAGGGCCGAGCGCGCCGACGCACGTCGAGTGCGCCGCCGGCGCGGCGATCGCGGCGCTGGTGCGGCCGGGGCAGCTCACGCTGATCGAGAGCGCGGCGCGCTTCCTGCGCGAGGACGGCCGCGTCGACGAGGCCGTCCGCCTGGCGGAGCGCGCCGCGCGGATCCACGACACGCCGCTCGCGCACCTCGCGCTGCTGCAACAGCACCGCGCGACCGAGCGGGTCGGGGCGTGGCTCGCGCAGGCGCAGCGCGCGTCGTTCCACCACGGCTGCCCGATGGACGCGTTCCTGCCCTGGTACCCGGATCAGATCCTGATCGATCTGAGCGTCGCCGATGCGCTGCTGCACGCGGGCCGGCTCGACGAGGCGATCGCGCTGCGCGCGAACCGGCTCGAGGGGCGCGAGACGGCGTGGCCGCGGCACACGCGCATCCTCGAGAGCTGGCGCAAGGAGGCGCGCGTCGTCGCGTGGAGCTACGCGCGCGAGGGCTACTTCCGCGGCGACCCGGGGCGCGCCGTCGAGGGCTTCGGTCGCGTCGAGCCGAACGACGCGATCGACCTCGCGATCTTCATCGATGCGCTCGTCGCGCTCGGCCGCGCCGAGGAGGTGCCGCTCGTGTGGGCGCACTTCGGGCTCGGGCGCGGGTACGGCGGCCCGGTCGCGCGGCTCGCGGCGGCGCGCGGCATGCTCGCGGCGGGCGAGTGGCGGTGCGGGCTCGAGGAGCTGTGGCGCGTCGAGCTGTGCGAGCCGGGGCGCGACGAGCAGGTCGCGATCTCGCGCATCGGGCTGCTCCTGTCGTGCATGCCGATCGACGTCGCCGAGGCGGCGCTCGGCGAGCGCGTCGCGATCGGTGCGCACGCGCTCGCGCGGCGCATGGCGCGCGACATCGCCGACTTCGTGCCCGCCGCGGGGCGGAGCTCGATCGTCACGCGCGCGCTCGGCAAGCTCACCGCCGTCGACGTCGACGCGGCCGCGTTCGCGGGCTTCCCGGCGACCGTCGCCGGCAAGGCCGAGATCGACGCGATGTTCGCCGAGCTGGCGGCGAAGGGCGGCGCGAGCGACGACGTGCTCGTGCGCGCGGACCGGCTCGTCGAGCGCTGGGCCGAGGTCGTGTTCGCCGGCGGCGGCGAGGATGCCCCGGCCGCGCTCGCGCAGGCGGCGACCTACGTCGCGGCGCAGGCGCTCGCGCGCTACCTCGCGGCGACGACCGTCGCGCCGTCGCCGATCGCGGGGGCGCTGCGCACCGTCGCCGCCGAGGCGCTCGCCCTCGTGCGCCGCCACCAGGAGGCGCTCGCGGACCGCGACGTGCGCGCGCTCCTCGGCGCGATCGATCCGGTGCTGCGACGCGTGGACCGCTGGGTCGGCACGTCGTGGCTCGCCACCGTCGAGCGCAGCTGCGGCATCGACGAGCGCGCCGGCGGCGACGTCGCCGGGTTCGTGCGCGATCACGCGACGGTCGCGGCGCGCATCCTCGGCCCCGAGGAGGCGGCGGTGCTGGCGGCGTCGGTGGCGCGCCTGCACCGCGAGCGGCCCGACGGCTGGGACGCGGCGACGGCGACGCAGGCCGAGCGCCTCGCGCTGCACACCGGCTTCGCCGGCGTCGAGGAGTGGTGCGACGCCGTCGTCGCGCAGCTCGCCGCGCGCCGGCTCGAGGTCGAGGACGCGATCGACGCGCTCCACACGGCGTGCTTCCTCGCCGAGGGCACGAGCGCCGCCCCGTCGGTGCACGCGGCGCGGATCCTGTTCGACGCGGGGCGCCCGCGCGCGGCGCTGCCCGTGCTCGCGGCCGGCCTGCCGGCGGCGACGGCGGTGTGGCGCTCGCGCGAGCTGCCGAAGCTCGCGACGGCGTGGAAGCAGTCGAACCTCGACATCCCCTTCGCGTTCGACGAGGTCGCGACGCAGATGTTCGCCGCGCTGCAGAAGGGCGAGGCGGCGCGCGCCGAGAAGCTCGGGCGCTGGGCCGTCGCGCTCGACCCGACGAACGCCGAGGCGCACCGCAACCTCGGGCTCGCGCTCGCGCAGCAGGGCCGGGTCGCCGACGCGCTCCATCACCTCGTGCGCGCGACGCCCGAGCAGGCGACCCAGATCCTGTCGGGCGTCCTGTCCCAGGCGCAGCGCGTCCCCGAGGCGATGGCGGTGCTCGACTACGCGAGCCGGTGGTACGTGCGCGCCGACCAGTGGCTCACGTACGGCGGCGTCGCGTACGCCGCGATGGACAACCCGCGCACCGCGCGCGCGTACGGCCTCGCGTACCAGCTCGATCCGCAGGCGTTCGACGCGTCGCAGCTCAACGCGTACGCGGGCGTGCTCGACGAGGTCGGCGAGTACGCGCAGCTCGACCGGATCGCCGAGGCGCTGATCGCGCGCGCCGGCGACGACCTGATGTGGAAGACGAACGGGTGGAACCACCTCGCGTGCGCGCGCATCGGGCAGGGCCGCCTCGACGAGGCCCGCCAGCTCGCGGAGCGCGCGGTCGCGCAGAACCCGCTCCCCGACAACAAGGCCGCGTTCGCGGCGACCCTCGAGCGCGCGCGGTCGGGCGAGGCCGCGCCCGTGGCGGCGAGGACCGCGCTCGAGGCCGCCGAGCGCCCGGCCGCGTACCAGCAGCTCGAGAGCGGCGACTTCGCCGCCGCGGCCGCCGCCGAGGCGAAGCCGGGAGAGCCCTTCTACTGGAAGGTCCGGCGCGCCGCGCTCGCGGCCGCGCGCTTCCGGTTCGCCTCGGAGAACGACGTCGCCGTTCCGGCGCGCGCCCTCGCCGCGGCGCGCCGCACGATCGCGGAGACCGCGCGCGCGTTCGCCGGCGATCGCGAGCTCGCGCTCGCCCGCATGCTCGCGCTCGACATCCGCGAGCACGCGTCGTTCGCGCGCGACCCGCTGCCGCGCCTCGGCGACCGCATGACCCGCGAGGCGTTCTACCAGGAGTTCCGCGCGCGGGGCGGCATCGTCCTCGGCGAGGGCGCGCCTCCGTCACCGCCGTTCGTCGACCGCGTCGTCGTGCCCGGCAGCAAGGTCGCCCGCGCCAGCGACTACGTCGCGCTGCTCCGCGACCTCGCCGCGCTCACGCCGCGCGAGGCGCTCGCCCAGTTCGACCTCGACGACGCCGGCTACCACGAGGTCTCCCAGGCGTGGGCCGCGGCGATCGACGAGGACCCGACGCTCGCGCGCACGATCGCCGCCGGCCTCGCGAAGCGCCTCGGCAAGGATCCGACGATCCCACCGCAGGATGCCGGCAAGGTCGTCGTCCCGGCGAAGAAGAAGAAGAAGCGCAGCGCGCAGTAGGCGGCTTACGACGAGGTCAGGCCGCCGTCGACGACCATCACCGAGCCGGTCGTGAACGAGGCGGCGTCGGAGAGGAGGTAGACGGCGGCGCCGGCGATCTCGTTCGGCTGCGCGTGGCGGGCGAGCGGCGTGCGGTTGACGACGTGGTCGCGCAGCATCGGGTTGCCGACGATCGCGGCGGCGAACTTCGTCTCGACGAGGCCGGGCGCGATGGCGTTGACGCGGATCTGCGAGCTGCCGAGCTCGAACGCGAGGGTCTGCGTCATCGAGATCACGGCGGCCTTGGTCGCGCCGTAGATGCCCTGCATCGGCGCGGCGCGCAGGCCGGCGATGCTCGCGAGGTTGACGATCGAGCCGCCGCCGCCGCGGGCGCGCGCATGCTTGACGAAGGCGCGCGCGAGGTAGAGGTAGCCGCGCACGTTGACCTCGAACGTCTTGTCGATCGCCGCGTCGGGCGTGTCGAGGAGCGGGCCGAAGTACGGGTTGGTGGCGGCGTTGTTGACGACGCCGTCGACGCGGCCGAAGCGCTCGAGCGTCTTCGCGATCAGCGCGTCGACGTCGTCGGCCTTGCCGGTGTGGCACGCGACGGCGATCGCGCGCTCGGCGGGGAGGCTGTGCGCGACGCGGTCGAGGTCCGCTTGCTTGCGCGAGGCCAGCGCGACGCTCGCCCCACCGTCGATGCACGCGCGCGCGATCGCTTCGCCGATGCCGCGGCTCGCACCCGTGACGACGATGACCTTGTCCTTCAGCATGCGCGGACGCTACCAGAGGTCGCGCGGGTCACGGCTACTTCGGCGCCAGGCTCCGCCGCTTCTTCGTGATGCTCACGCCGCCGTAGTTGCGCTTCATGCTGCCCTCCTTCGCGAGGCTCTGCTGCGTCGCGGTGTACTCGAAGTCACCGCCGACCTCCTCGCTGCAGTCGAGGCACAGCCACGTGCCGGGGATGGCCTTCACGCGGGCCGGCGGAATGTTCGCGTTGCAGCGCTCGCAGTGACGATTCTCATCGCTCATGGCAATAGGCTCCCTTCCGGTGTGGAGACGACACACCGGCGGCGAAATCCTTCGCGAACGACCTCGCGTTGTCGAGCCCTACGAAGATCCCCTTGCAGGGCAACTACTTGCATCATCAGGTTGACGCGAAGCGTCAGCGCGGTAGAAACTGAATGACGGTTCATTCAGTCAGAGGTTCTCGATGTCCAACCAGAACTACTACAAGGCCAACCTGCGCGATCTCTCGTTCCTTCTGTTCGAGCAGTTCAAGCTCGACGAGCTGCTCGGCAAGGCGCCGTATGCGAACTGGGGGAAGGACGAGGTGCTCGCGGTCCTCGAGGAGAGCTACGGCTGGGTGCAGCAGTACCTGGGGCCGTACAACACGTCGGGCGACGCCGAGGGCTGTCGCCTCGAGAACGGACAGGTCCACGTCCCGAGCGGCTACAAGGAAGCGTGGAAGGCGCTGTTCGACGCGGGCTGGCGCACGCTCGCCGTCGAGGAGAAGCACGGCGGGCAGGCGGGGCCGTTCACGCTCGCGATGCTCGTCGAGGAGTTCATGTGCGGCTCGAACACGAGCTTCAACATGTACCCGGCGCTCACGCAGGGCGCCGCCGACGTGATCCTCGCGTTCGGCACGCCGGAGCAGCAGTCGACGTACGTCGCGAACATGTTCAACGGCACGTGGGCGGGCACGATGTGCCTGACCGAGCCGCACGCCGGTAGCGACGTCGGCAGCGCGAGCACGATCGCGACCAAGCGCGCCGACGGCAAGTACGACATCCGCGGCACGAAGATCTTCATCTCCGGCGGCGATCAGGACATGACCGGCAACATCGTGCACATGGTGCTCGCGCGCACGCCCGACGCACCGGCGGGCACGAAGGGCCTGTCGCTGTTCATCGTGCCGAAGCTGCGGCCGGACGGCACGCCGAACGACGTCGCCGTCGCCGGCCTCGAGCACAAGATGGGCATCAAGGGCAGCTCGACGGCGCAGCTCGTGTTCGGCGACAACAACAGCTGCATCGGCGAGCTCGTCGGCACGCAAGAGCAGCGCGGCATGTCGCAGATGTTCCACCTGATGAACTACGCGCGCATCGGCGTCGGCATCCAGAGCCTCGCGCTCGCGTCGTCGGCGTACCTGAACGCGCTGTCGTACGCGAAGGACCGCAAGCAGGGCAGCTCGATCAAGCAGTGGAAGGACGCGACGGCGCCGCGCGTGCCGATCATCGACCACCCCGACGTGAAGCGCATGCTGCTCGACATGAAGGCGCGCGTCGAGGGCATCCGCGCGCTCGCCGTGAAGCTGACGATGCACATCGATCGCGCCTCCGCGATCGAGAAGACCGGCGGCGACAAGGCGCTGGCCGAGTACCACACGGGGCAGGTCGACCTGCTCGTGCCGCTGGTCAAGTCGTACGGCAGCGATCAGGGCTTCCAGATCTGTGCGACGGCGATCCAGGTGTTCGGCGGCGCGGGCTTCTTGCGCGACTGGCCCGTCGAGCAGTACTGCCGCGACTCGAAGATCTTCTCGATCTACGAGGGCACGAACCACATCCAGGCGATGGACCTCGTCGGGCGCAAGCTCATGCAGCGCGGCGGCGCGAACGTGCAGGCGTTCGGCAAGGACATCGCCGCGTTCGTCGCCGCGAACAAGGAGCACCCGGTCCTCAAGGAGGGCATCGCGATCCTCGCGCACGCGATGGAGTCGCTGACCTCGACGGGCGGCAAGTTCATGCAGTGGTTCGGCGGCGGCAAGATGGAGATGGTGCCGACGGTCGCGAACCGCTTCCTCGAGATGATGTCGGAGACCACCGTCGGGTGGCTGCTCCTCGAGGCCGCCGTGATCGCCGAGGCCGCGCTCGCGAAGCTGCCGGCGGAGCATCCGGACCGCGCGTTCTACGAGGGCAAGCGCTACGCGGCGCAGTACTTCGCGTACAACGTGCTGCCGAACGTCACGGCGAAGGCGCAGATGATCGCGCGCGAGGACCGCTCGGCGCTCGACATCCCGGCCGCCGCGTTCGCGCCCTAGTCTGCGGGAAATCGCGCGCCGGTGGATCGATCGTCGGTGGTCCGCCGGTCGGACTGTGGCAGGCTCGACGGCGATGCGTGCCGCGGCCCTGATCCTCCTCACCGTCGCGTGTGGTCCCAAGGCGGTCGCGCCACCGGTGCAGGTGGCGGAGCCGCCGGCGCCGCGGCCCGCGGGCCCGGCGCAGGTGACGTGCGCCGATGCGGCCGTGCTGCTGCGCGGCACCGTCGAGGATCGGGTCGCGGGCACGCAGAAGGAGCAGCTGATCACCCGGTCGTGCGTCGACGACAAGTGGCCGGCGGCGGTGCTGGCGTGCGTCGGTGGGCAGGCGCAGGCGGGGACGTGCCTCGACCAGCTCGCCGAGGGGCAGCGCGACGCGTACGGGCGGCGCCTCGCGACGTGGCTCGACGCGCACCCGAACGAGTCGCTCGACCGCGCGCAGACGGGCTGGGAGCCGCCGCCGCCGCCGCGCCTGTACACGTGCCACGACGGCCTCGGCGATCCGGCGCTGTACGCGCCCGAGGTGACGCTGACGGGCGCCGATCGCGACTTCGTCGTCGGCATGCGCAAGGCGGCGATCTTCTCGCAGTGCACGGTGAACGCGTGGGAGCAGGATGCGCTCCGGTGCCTGCAGGACCCGGCGGCGGTGCAGCCGTGCCGCGGGAAGCTGTCGCCGGCGTCGCACCAGGCGCTCGCCGACGAGCTCGCGAGGGTCGACGCGCAGGCGACGAAGACGTTCGAGGCGCGCAAGAAGCCGGCGAACCTCGACTGCAAGAAGGTGGTGCTCGCGCACTACGCCGACGCGGCGTGGGTGGGCAAGCTCACCGACTACAAGCCCGCGGATCGCGCGAAGGCGATCGCGGACTCGCGCGCGGCGATGACGAAGGCGTGCGTCGACGAGAAGTGGGACGAGCTGGCGCGCGCGTGCGTCGTCGGGCTCGGCGGCGCGCAGCCGGCGTGCTTCGCCGCCTCGGGCCGGTCGGCGGCGCGCTGGAGCTTTCCGGCGCTCGAGGTGTCGTTCCACACCGGCATCGCCGAGTGCGACGTGATGCTCGGCCACCTCCACGCGATGTCGACGTGCGACAAGGCTCCGCAGCAGATGCGCGACTCGTACCAGCAGTCGACGGTGCAGCTCGTCGAGGCGTACAGGACGATGACGCCCGACGTGAAGGCGAACGCGCACGTGCAGTGCAAGGCGATCGAGGACGCGCTCCAGCAGGCGGCGAGGACGCTGGGCTGCGCGCTGTGAAGCGTCTCGCCGTCGCGATCGCCGGGCTCGTCGCGTGCGGCGATAACGTCGCCGTCGACAAGACCGCGGCGTGCCGCCTCGGCGTCGCGACGAGCGCGGCCACGCTCGAGGACCGCCGGGCGATCGGCGTCGCGCCGGCGTACGTCCCGGATCTGTCGCTCGCGGCGCGCGATGCCGAGCTCGGTGCGTCGATGGCGGCGCGGCGCGCGGCGGCGTGGCAGGTCGTCGAACGCGTGCTCGCGCCGGTGCCGCTCGGCGATCCGCGGCTCGCCGACAACTTCGGCGGGGAGCAGCCGCGGCTGCCGGCGTGGCACGCGTGGTATGCGCGCGACGACTTCGATCGCACGTTCAAGCACCTCTACCGCGGGCTCGGTGCCGACGGGCGCGAGGCGCGCGCGCCGATCGACGCGGAGGCCGGCTTTGCGTGGAACGCGCAGGCGCTCGACGAGGTGCCCGAGTGGCCGGAGCAGCGGTACCTCGACTACCTGGCGACGATCTCGACGCAGGAGATCGTCGACGGCGTCGGGGGTGTCGCGCGCGTCGGCTACAGCCCGGGCGCGATGGGGCACCTGCTCGAGAGCTATGCGCGGCTGCACCGCTGCCGCCTCGACCCGGTGCCGGAGCCGTTCGTGCCGGATGCGATGCGCGAGCCGGTCGCCGTGACGGAGACGCGGACCGTCGAGCTCGGCGCGTGCGGGTGGCGCGTGCTCGGTCCGTTCCAGGCGGGCGCCGGCGAGGTGCGCGTGACGTCGCGCGGCGACGGCGACGCCGACATCTACGTGCGGCGCGGCGCGGTGCCGGAGACGGACGCGTTCGACTGCCGCTCCGACGGAGATGCGAGCGACGAGGCGTGCTCGCTCGACGGCGGCGGGCCGGTCTACGTCGCGGTGTTCGCGGCCGAGGGCGCGCGCGTGTCCGTCGACGTCGCGTACCTGGCGTCGGACGTCGCGCAGCCCGCGTGCCTGGGCGGGCCGATGCCGCGCGACGCGGTGCTCGTGAAGGCGGAGTGGCGGCGCCGTTTCGACGGCGAGATGTTGCCGGCGTACGACACGAGCGCGGCGCGCATGGCACAGCGGCTCGCGGGCGAGGCGACGTGGGAGCCCGACGGCGAGGCGGATCCGGCGCCCGCGGACATCTACACGGTGCAGACGTCGAACGGCTCGCGCTTCCGGATGCCGGCGCTGCACGTGATGTCGAAGGAGCTCGACCACTGGATGTGGATCACGCTGTGGTACTCGACGACGCCGGACGCCGACTTCGGCGCGGATCGGCCGGCGAGCCTCGCGGGGCCGTGGCGCAACTACAAGATGTGCGTGGCGACGGACTTCGTCGAGCGCGACGAGGATCCGCGCGGCGGGGCGGCGGGCACGCTCGGCGAGGCGATCGCGGCGACGCACGGCGGCGTCGGCGCGCCGACGTGGTGCTCGAACCCGTACCTCGAGCAGGGCCGCGGCAACGCGGGGACGAACTGCATCGGCTGCCACCAGCACGGCGGGACGGCGCTCGCACCCGAGGCGATCCTCGAGCTGGCGCACCACGGCGCCACGCGGCAGCGCAACAACTTCTTCACCGACTATCTGTGGGTGATCCAGGGCGGTATGGGCGAGGACCTGTCGGCGATCGTGCAGGCCGAGGTCGACTTCTGGGACGCGACCGACCCGTGAGCTGAGCCGCCCACTCCCGTGGACGACCGCGGTACTCCCGCGTGAATATCGCGCGGATGAGCAACGAGCTCGAGCTCGGAGTGATCGCGCAGGCCGGTTCGAGCCACGGTTACGTGTCGGGGTTCGTCGTGACCGACCAGATCATCCTGGCGGTCGGCGGCCTCGGCGGCGACCCGACGGTGCTCGCCTCGTCGAACGCCCGCGACTTCCACCCGCGCACGTCGCCGCGCGCGCTCGGGCTGCGCGACGCGCTCGCCGTCGCCGACCAGATCTGGACGTGCGGCGAGTACGGGCAGCTCGCGGTGAGCCGCGACCACGGCGACACGTGGCAGGTGCACGACACCGACACGCGCGCGTGCCTGTTCGGGCTCGCGCTCGGCGGCGACGGCGCGGTGTGGGTCGTCGGCGACGAAGGCTACGCGGCGCGCATGTTCGGCGAGCGCCCGGTGCGCGTGGACCTCGGCACGCGCGCGCGGCTCGTGCGGGCCGTGCCGGTGCGCGACGAGATGGTGATCCTCGGCCACGACGGCCTCCTGCGCCGGTGGCGCGACGGCAAGGCGAAGGAGGTCCCGTGCGGCGCGACCGGCCCGCTCACGGGCCTGGCGGTGTCGCCGAAGGGCTCGTGGATCGTCGTCGGCGACGGCGGCTTCATCGCGCGCTCTCCGGACGGGCAGTGGTTCTCGAAGGTGGCGAGCGGGGTCGAGCACGACCTCGAGGCGATCCAGGCGCTCCCCGACGGCCGGATCGTGGCGGTCGGTGCTCGCGGCACGGTCCTCATGTCCGTCGACGACGGCCGCACCTGGCAGCCGTTCGCGCACGCGCACGGCGAGCCCCACCTGTGGGCGCTGCGGCGCTTCGGCAGCGGCCTGCTGATCGGCGCCGACGCCGGCCAGGTCCTGCGGCTCGCCACCCCCGGCGACACCACCTGGCACGATCGAATCAACCTGTTCTCCGGCGTCGGGCTCCTCGAAGCCCTCTTCGCCCCCGGCCCGGGGGCGTTCATCGCCCACGGCCTCACCGCGTATCTGGACCAGATCCTCGAGGCGAAGGTGTTGCGGGAGGAGGTTGAGGTCGTCGAGGGGGAGGAGGAGGGCTACGACGATGAGGACGACGACGACGAGGATGACGATGACGACGAGGATGACGACCACGAGCTAGCTGCTCGCGGTGATGATGAAGAAGACCATGAAGACGATGACGACGACGACGATGAAGACGATGAAGACGATGAAGACGATGAAGACGATGAAGACGATGAAGACGATGAAGTAGACGCAGAGGATGACGACGAGGATGACGATGAAGTAGACGCAGAGGATGACGACGAGGATGACGACGAGGATGACGACGACGACGACGACGACGAAGACGAGCTAGCTGCTCGCGGTGATGATGACGACGAGGACGACGACGACGACGAGGACGACGACGACGACGACGAGGACGACGACGACGACGACGACGAGGATGACTCGGACGACGAGGATCTCGCCGCATCTGCGGAGCTCGGCGAGCACGAGCACGGAGAGCGGGGGACGCCGGATAGCTTTGCCGCGGCGTACGGGGTGGAGCTTCCCCCGGAGGCCGAGGTGTTCCTGCGCTCCGTCGAGGGGCGCGGCAAGTGGAACACGTTCGAGGAGCTGCGCCTCGACGCGCGGCTGTGCCCGGAGGCGGGCGAGCACAACCTGTTCGAGCTCATGGTCCGGCGCGACCAGCACGATGCGCACAGCACGGACCTCGCAGAGGTGTTCTCGGGTGTGTTCACCGTCGGGTCGCTCGGCAACGGCGACACCTACCAGCTCGAGCTCTACGAGTGGGACGGGCCGCGCCAGGTCCTGCACTACGATGCGGAGGAGCAGGAGCTCACGGGGGTCGTCGCGGACTCGCTCGATAGCCTCGTGTTCCTCGCGGCGCTCGTGAAGGCGGGCGACGAGCGCAAGATCTCGCAAAAGGCCTACGCGGACGGGCTGCGCGCGCTGCGCGGGAAGGCGGCGCCGCCCTGGCACTTCGAGATCGACGACAAGGACGACGAGTTCGTCCCGCTCGAGCCGCGGCGGCGCGATAGCGAGTTCTTCTTCCACCGCGCGCGGTGGATCATCGCGTTCCTGCGCGGGAACCTCGAGGAGCTCGCGAAGAAGTTCGATCCGGAGTTCAACCAGATCCTGCCGGCGGACCAGCTGCCGCAGCGCTACGAGGCGTGCGAGAAGTTCATGCCGACGGCGCTGTACGCGATGTGGCGCGCGTACCTGTTCGAGGAGCCGGAGCTCGATCGCTACATCGAGATCGCGCGGCTGCACCCGGCGCGCGTCGTGCGCGATGCGGCGAAGCTCGTCGACGAGTTGCGCGCGGGGCGCGCGGAGCTCGGCGCGATCGCCGACTGGCCGGCGTACCTGGCGAAGTTCCGCGCGCTCGACATCGACCCGCGGCGCGCGGAGCAGCGCCGGATCGAGGCGGAGGTGCGCGCGCGGCGCGAGGCGGCGCGGCGCACCGAGGTCATGGCGGATCTCGACGCGGCGCCCGAGGACCGCTGGGGCGAGCTCGCGTGGAACTGGCTCGGCGACGGCGTCGCGCACCGCGCGCTGCTCGAGCGGCTCGATGCGGCGCGCGGGCCGCAGATCGCGGCGCTCGACGAGCTCAACGGCATGAGCGACGACGAGCGCGAGGCGGCGCTGCCGCTGCTCGCGGCGGAGCTATCGGCGCCGGTCGAGGCGCTGCTCGTCGGGAGCCTCGTGCGCAACGATGCGCTCGCGAACGTCGTGCTGCGTCCGCCGACCGGACCGGAGGAGCTGCCGACGGGGTGGGACGCGATCGACGCGGCGCTCGCGCCGATCTACGGCGACACCGAGCCGCGCCACTACGGCGTCGTGCTCCCGTACATGCTCGGCGGCAACGACCCGCTGAGCGGGCTGTCGGCGTATCCGCGCACCGAGCCGGTGCCGCACTGGCACTTCGTGACGTACGGCTTCACCGACCTCCACCACAAGGAGACGGACGATCCCGAGGAGAGCGGTTACGGCTTCGAGCTGACGATGCGGCTCGCGCGCGACCCGGCGGAGGACATGCCGCCGAACTGGGCGCTCAACTTCCTGCAGAACCTCGGGCGCTACGTGTTCGGCACGGGCAACGGCTTCGACGCGGGCCACAAGATGGGCCTGAACGGGCCGATCGCGCTCGGGTACGACACGAAGATCACGGCGATCTGCTTCGCGGCCGACCCGGAGCTCGGCGAATTCGTGTCGCGCTTCGGGCGCGCGAAGTTCATCCAGGTCGTCGGGATCACCGACGACGAGTACAAGCTGATCCAGGAGTGGTCCACGGACGGGCTGCTCGACATCCTCGGCAAGCGTCTGCCGATGCTCGTCACGGACCTCGCGCGCGACTCGGTCCTCGCCGACGCGGCGACCGCCGCGGACGTCGAGAAGCGCGTCGCGGCCGAGGGCTCGATGGAAGACCTGTCGTTCGCCGGCGAGCTGCTGCTCGACCACGACGGCGGCCGGCTGCGCGTCGAGCTCGGCGCGCTGTACGCCGCCTCGATCCCGCGCGCGATGCGCGGCCGCATCCGGCACGGCCGCCCCTACGAGCTGCGCGGGCGCGAGAACATCCTGCGCCTCCGCCCGGGCGCGCAGCCCGGCTTCCACGAGGAAGACGGCGAGGTCGTGATCGAGCTCCCCACCGACCTCGCCGCCGAGATCGAGGCGCGCCTCCGCCCCGGCCTCGCGGGCACCTACCGCTTCACCTCCTGGCTCGAGATCGTCGTCACCCCCAGCTTCATCCGCGATCAGGGCGGCCACGCCGTCGAGGTCAAGGGCATCGCCGACCCCGCCGAGGCGCGGCGCATGATCGACGCCGAGAACCTCCGCCTCGCCCAGGAAGAGGAGGACGAGTCCGACTCCGACGAGTCCGACTCCGACCCCGACTCCGACTCCGACGATGATGCCGACTCCGACTCCGACTCCGACGATGACGCCGACTCCGACTCCGACTCCGACTCCGACGATGATGACGAGGCCGACGCCGAGTCCGAGTCCGACTCCGACGATGACTCCGACGATGACTCGCTCGTCGCCGACTCCGGCGCCGATGATGACGAGGACGGTGAGGATGACGAGGACGACTCCGAGGACGACGACGAGGACGAGGACGACGATGACTCGCTTGTCGCCGACTCTGACCCCGGCGAGGACCCGGACGAGGACGAAGACGACGAAGACGACGAGGACGAGGACGACGAGGACGACGAGGACGAGGACGACGAGGACGATCCGGAACGCGTGCGCGCAGCGCTCGGCATGACGGCGCGCGCGCTGCGCCTCGAGCCGACCGACCCCGACGTCCAGTTCACGCACGCGATGCTGCTGCTCGACGGGGAGAAGGCGGGGATCGAGGTGCAGCCGGATCTGCTCGGGTGGTTGCCGCGCTTCGCGGCGCCGGTGCGGATCAACGTCGCGGTCCGCATGGCGAACGCCGACCATGCGCGGTTCGGCGAGGCCGTCGACATCGCGCTCGCGGAGGCGCTGCCGGATCGCATCCTGTCCTCGAGCTCCGCCGGCGTCGGGGGCGGCGCGACGATGCTGTCGTACGGCGACGTCGCGCACGAGCTCTACGGCGAGCTCGGCGAGGCGATCCTCCAGCGCGTGCCGGCGAAGCTGCCGCGGCTCGTGCCCCTGCTTCCCGACGAGGTGTCGCTCCTCGGCAACATCGCCTGGAAGGCGATGCAGGCGCAGCAGCGCGACTCGGCGCTCGCGCTGTACGACCGCATGGTCGCGCTGCCGGTGCCGGCGGAGGACAACGTGCGCGGCGAGTACCTGCGCGTGGTGAACAACGCGTGCATCCAGCTGCACGCGGTGGCGCTGTACGACATCGCCGTGCGCATCGCCGAGCGCGCGCTGCCCCTCGGGCACGAGCTGCCGGCGCTGTACCACGCGGCCGCGTGCGCCTATGTCGGCGCGGGCGATGCCGCGAAGGCGTTCGAGCAGGTGAAGCTCGCCGTCCAGCACGACTACGACCAGCTCGCTCGCCTCGAGACGGATCCGGATCTCGGCGAGCTCCTCGAGTGGCCCGAGTACAAGGCGCTGTTCCGCGACTGGCATGCCCGGCAGGAGGGCAACTGATGCAGATCCATCACCTCGCGCCGAAGGTCGGCGAGACCGCGTTCGCCTTCATGGTGGTGCGGCTCGTGCGCGCCGCCGAGCGCCCCGCGCTGATCGAGCTGATCCGGCACCTCTCGCCGCTGATCCCGGATGCCGCGTCGTTCATCGCGGAGCTGCCGACGGAGCTCGACGAGCCGATGCGGATCGTCGGGATGCCGTGGCAGCCGCCCGACAACCCGGCGGCGCTCGAGGAGCAGCGCCGCGTCATCGCGGCCGCCGAGGACAGCGGCGTCGAGGCGGCGTGGTTCTTCCAGACCGGGACGAGCCTGCCTTCGGTCGAGACCGACGACGACGACGACGGCGACGACGACGACGACGAGGAGGACGAGGAGGACGAGGAGGACGAGGAGGACGAGGACGCCGTCGCGCTCTCGGAGCTCGAGGAGGTCGAGCCCGACGACGAGGCCGCGCGGCACGCGCTGCTCGATCCCGAGAACCTGCGCGTGACGGCGCCGATGCGCGCCGTCACGTTCGACGAGGCCTGGGGCGACGATCCGCTCCTCGTCGGCGACGTCACGGACAAGCAGAAGGTGCTGCCGGCGCACCTGCGCGAGGCCGTGGACCTCGAGCACGGCAACGGCAACGGCCGCGCCGGAACGCACGCCGACGACGAGGACGAGCACGACGATCCGCGCAGCCGCGCGAAGACCATCCCGTTCCAGGCGTCCTCCTCCTCCGAGGACGACGACGCGGAGGAAGACGAGGAAGACGAGGAAGACGAGGAAGAAGACGAGACCTGGTCGCACGGCCCGCCGCCGCAGGCGACGAGCGTCGGCTTCCCCATCGAGAACTACCCGGCGATCATCGACGAGCTCGACTGGGAGGACTTCGGCATCGCGTTCAAGATGGCCGGCCCGTCGATCCCCGGCGAGGGCACCGTCCTGCTCGGCTTCCACGCGCTGTGGCTCGCCCCGTACGGCGGCCGCTACCGCAACGCCGCCGTGACGATCGATCGCGCGAACCACGCCGCCCACCTCTGGGTCGATCGCTTCGCCGTCCCGTCGGCCTCCGACGAGCAGGTCCACCACCTGATGTGGGTCCTGTCCAAGCTCCACGAGGTCTCCCCGATCCTGCACGCCCGCTTCGCCGGCGCGACCATGGCCCAGAAGTACGGCGGCCTCATGGGCGACACGAGCGAGCCCTTCGTCCTCGGCGGCAACCCTCTCCTCGCCGTCCACCACGATGGCGGCGAGGCCGCCGTCGACGCCTGGATCGCCTCCAACACGGAGTGGTCCAGCCGCGAGCTCGCCCAGATGCTGCGCGAGCTCGCGATCGAGATCGTCAGCGCCCACACCCACTCGCACGACGTCGATCAGGACCACGATCACGACGACGACGATGACGGCGCCGCCGTCGACGCGATCTTCGGCGACGACGAGGACGCGGACGAGGTGAGCGATGCCCCCGACGACCGTGGGTCCGATGACGATGACGGCGACGCGGACGATGACGCGGACGATGACGCGGACGATGACGCCGACTTGGATGAGGCTGCGGGTCGCGTGAGCCTGAAAGGCGGCGACGAGGAAGAGGAAGACTCCGACGACGAGGACAAGGACAAGGACGAGGACGAGGACGACGAGGAAGACGAAGTCTCGGAGAGCGATGACGACGGCGCGTCGGATGACGACGACAGCGATGAGGACGACGCCGAGCTGTCGGCTGATAACGATGACGACGACGCGTCGGATGACGACGACAGCGATGAGGACGACGCCGAGCTGTCGGCTGACGGCGAGGACGAGGACGACGAGGAAGACGACGACGACGAGGACGAGGACGCCGAGCTGTCGGATGACGATGACGAGGACGACGAGGACGACGAGGACGACGAGGACGACGAGGAAGCCGACGAGGACGAGGATGACGACGAGGACGAGGAGGACGGCAACGACGTCCACGTCGATCGCAGCCGCCACGTCACGACCTACGCCGGCGCGCTGCTCGTGGCGCGCGCCCACGCCGGGCTGCTCGATCCGCGCACGGCGCCGCTGCTGCGGCCGCTGCTCGCGCGGCCCGATGCGGCGCGGCACCGGCGCGCGATCGTCGAGGTGCTGGGCGTCCTGCGCGATCGCGAGAGCGTCGCGCCGCTGATCGAGATCCTCGAGCGGACGCAGATTGCGAGCCATGCCGATGCCGTCGGCAAGGAGGAGCTGATCTCGACGACGGCGACGGCGCTCGGCGCCATCGGCGATCCGCAGGCCATCCCGGTGCTGTCGAAGGTCATCGTCGCCGCGGGGGAGCACAACGACGTGCCGCGCTCCGCGGCGGCCGATGCGCTGGCGCGCTGCCTGTCCGCGTCGAGCCGGCGCGAGATCGACGATGCCGTGCTCGCCGCGATGCTCGACCGCATCCGCGCGGAGCGCGACGACGACGAGAGCGCCGCGCTGTACCTCGCGTTCGGCCGCGTGGCGCAGCACCTCGCGCCGGCGGTCCGCGAGCGCGCGCACCGCAGCCTCACGGATGCCGTCCCGGCCGCGACGCAGACGGCGCCCGCGCTCGCGCGGCAGTACGCGCTCGCGATCGTGCGGGGCGGAGCACCCGACGGCGCCGCTTCTGCCGCGGCTCGCTCGCTGCTGCACGCGGCGCTGACGGAGCACCGCCACGACCACGACGCCACCGTCGGAGCGATCCGCGTCGGGCTACGGATCGCCGAGGCGATGCCGGACCTCCTGGATCCGAAGGACCTGCCGTGGCTCACGCGCTTCGCCGAGCCGGAGGTCCGCGCGGGAGCGCACCGCGTGCTCGAGAAGCTGCGCAAGACCGTCCCGCCGGCGCGGGTGATCGATGCGCGCGCCGCGGCAGCGGCCAGCGACGAGGAGCTCGTGAAGCTGATCGCGGAGCCGCACCTCGTCGGGCACGCCGTCCTCGTCGCCGAGGCCGGCAAGCGCGACCTCGCCGACGCCGTCCCGGCGATCATCGGCGCCGCGCAGATGGCCATCGATCGCGCGCGTCCCGGCGCCGGCGTCCTCGATCAGGACGCGCGCCTCCTCGACGCCGCCGTCGACGCGCTCCGCAAGCGGCCGCTCGACGACGCGATCGTGGCGCTCTTCGACCGCATGCTCCGCCACGCCACCGCGCGCGTGAAGTGGCGCGCCCTCGCCTCGGATCTCCCGCGGGACGCGCGCCTCCTCGACGCGATGTTCCACGTCCTGTGCGAGCGCTGGGGCTGGCAGGAGCGCACCGCCCGCGCCTGGCTGTCCGACCTCACGAGCCATCCCTCCTATGCCGAAGCTCACCGCAGCGCCGGCTCTCCGCCGCTCTCGCTCGATGCAGCCGAGCCTCCCGAGCCGCGCCGCCTTCCGGTCGTCGAGGACGAGGATGACGGCGTCGCCGGCGACGACGAGGACGACGAGGACGACGAGGACGACGAGGACGACGAGGACGACGAGGACGACGAGGACGACGAGGGCGACGAGGACGAGGGCGAGGGCGAGGGCGAGGACGTTGTCGACCTCGACGACGACGATGACGACGACGATGACGATGGCGATGACGACGATGACGATGACGAGGACGAGGACGAGGACGACGAGGACGACGAGGATGACGAGGATGTGAACTGACCGAGGTGGCTTCGCGGCCGCGGCGCCGCCGATCCGGAACCTCCCAGTTCCTTGAATCCTGAAGTTTCAGCGTGGCGCTAAGGCTTGAGCCGGAGGGCGTCGTTGACCTTGGCCTGCGTGGCGTCGAGGAGCTTCTTGGCCTCGGCGTCGATGAGCGAATCGAGCTGCTTCTGGAGCTCGCTGCTGACGGTCTCGAACAGCTTGGCGGGGCGCTCCTTGAAGTCGCCGATCCACTTGAGGCCGCGCTCGAAGACGTCCTTGACGTCCTTGCACAGCGCGACGGCCTTGTCGCCGGCGTTCATCCGGCGCGCGGCCGCGCAGCCGACGATGACGTAGTCGGAAGCTTCGGTGAGCTTCTCCTCGAGCGGAACCAGGGCGCCCTGGATCGTGGCGGCCGCCTGGCCGCCGTACGGTTCGAGCGCCGTGCGGACCTTGCTCGAGATCTGCGCCTGCAGCTCGGCGAGCTTCGGGGTTGGGCCGTCGGACTTCAGCAGGCGGTCGAGCTCGCCGCGCAGGTTGCCGAGGTTGGCGGAGAGCTGGCCGAGGTTGCCCTTGAACTCGCGCAGGCTCTTCACCGCCTCGCCGAGCGTGGCGACGGTCGTGTCCACCGCCTTCAGGCGGTCGTCCGCCAGCGCCAGCGTCTTCCACGCGTCGAGCTGGCGCAGCCCGTCGAGGACCTCGACGGGCGCCGCGACGGTGTCGATCTTGTCGAGCAGCTGCGCGAGCTCGTCGACGCGCGACTGCTGCTGAGCGACCGCCTCGACCTTCGCCGGCGTGATCAGCGCACTGCACTTGCCGTCGACGACGGCGCTCCCCGGCGGGCACGACACCGGCTTCTCCGGCTCCACCGGCTTACCCGCCGAGCCGCTCGATCCGCCTCCGCTCCCCTTGGGGGCATCATCCTTTTTCCCACCGCAGCCGACGAGAGCGACCGCCACCGCGGTCGCGAGTATGAGACGCATCCCGAGAACTTAGTACGAGTGCCGCCCGGGCGCTTGTGCCGCCGGGGCGATCGTGCGACGCCATCGCCGTGCAGCTGGAGGCCGAACGCGACTTCAGCATCGACCTCGGACTCGACGAGGCCGACGACCCAGCCGCGCTCGCGCAGCGCCTCGCCGCGCAACTCGGCGTCGCGCTCGAGGAGCTTCCGCCGATCGAGCTGCGCAAGCGCTCGATCGACGCGCGCCGCGGCCGCGTGCGCTTCCACCTCGTGGTCGGCGCCGCGCGCCCGCCCGAGCCGAGCGCGCCCGTGCGCGAGGTCTCCGGCGAGCCCGTCATCGTCGTCGGCGGCGGGCCCGCCGGCCTGTTCTGCGCGTACGAGCTCGCGCGCGCGGGCATCCGCGCGATCGTCGTCGATCGCGGCAAGCCGGTGCAGGCGCGCCGCCGCGACCTGAAGGGCCTCACGCAGCACGGCCGCGTCGACCCCGACAGCAACTACTGCTTCGGCGAGGGCGGCGCCGGCACGTACTCCGACGGCAAGCTGTACACGCGCTCGCACAAGCGCGGCGACGTGCGCGACGTCCTCGAGATCCTCGCGCTGCACGGCGCACCGCACGACATCCTCATCGACGCGCGCCCTCACATCGGCTCGAACAAGCTGCCGAAGGTGATCTCCGCGATGCGCGCGCGCCTCGAGGGAGCCGGCAGCGAGATCCGCTTCGGCGCCCGCGCGACGGAGCTGATCGCGCGCGACGGCCGCGCCACGGGTGTCCGCCTCGCGGACGGTACCGAGCTCCTCGGGCGCGCCGTCGTCCTCGCGACGGGCCACTCGGCGCGCGACGTCCACGAGCTGCTCGTGCGCGCCCACGTGCGCCTCGAAGCCAAGGCGTTCGCGATGGGCGTGCGCATCGAGCACCCGCAGCCGCTCGTCGACGGCATCCAGTACGGCCGCTTCGCCGGGCACCCGAAGCTCCCGGCGGCCGCCTACAAGCTCGCGTACACGCCGAGCGACGGGCGCGGCGCCTTCTCGTTCTGCATGTGCCCGGGCGGCTGGATCGTGCCCGCCTCGACGGAGCCCGACGGGCTCGTCGTGAACGGCATGAGCCTGTCGCGCCGCGACTCGCCGTACGCGAATTCGGGCCTCGTCGTCTCCGTCGAGGTCGGCGACACCGACGGCACGCCGCTCGGCGGCGTCGCCCTCCAGGCCCGCCTCGAGCGCGCCGCGGCGCAGGCCGGCGGCGGCGCTCTCCGCGCACCCGCGACGCGCGCGACGGACTTCGTGCGCCGCCGCGCCTCGTCGACGGTGCCCGCCACGAGCTACCAGCCCGGCCTCGCCGCCACCGACCTCGGCGAGGTCCTCGACGCGACCGGCCTGCCGCTCGCCGCGCGCCTGCGCGAGGCCCTCGCCGCGTTCGACCGGCAGATGCGCGGTTACCTCACCGAGGAGGCCGTGCTCGTCGGCGTCGAGTCGCGCACGTCGTCGCCGGTCCGCGTGCCGCGCGATCCGGCGAAGCTCGAGTCGCCCGACCTGCGCGCGCTGTACCCGTGCGGCGAGGGCGCCGGCTACGCGGGTGGCATCGTCTCCGCCGCGCTCGACGGCATGCGTGTCGCGCGCGCGATCCTCGGCGACCGGTCACTGCACGAAGCGTAGGCCGAACGCGACCGACGCCGCCGGCGTCGCCGACGCGCTCGCCTGCACGAACAGCTTCAGGTTGGCGAGGTTGAGCTGCGCGCCGGCGATCAACCGCGCGCTCCCCGGCGAGCCCGTGTTGTCGCCGTTGCCGGTGATCGCGACCGTGCCGACGTCGCGGTTGTCGCTCGTGAGCAGCGTGCCGTTGAGGTTCGCCTCGACGGTGCTGTTGCCGCGCGTGAGGTCGATGCCCGCACCGACGTACACGCTCGCGAGCACGGCGATGCGCAGCCCCGTCGTCGCCTCGATCGGGATCGTGATCGCGTTCGAGCGCAGATCGAAGCGCCCCGACGCCGCGAGCGCGAGCGTCGTCGCCGCCGAGCCCTCGCCGACGTCGAGGTTCGTGTCGATCGAGTCGCCGCCGAGGCCGAGCTGCCAGCGCGTGTACTCGATGCCGGTCGTCAGCGACAGCCCGAGCCAGCGCACCGCCGAGCCCGTCGCGCCCTCCGTCGACGTCGGCTCGGCGATCCGGTACATCACGTGCGCGCCGGCGCTCGTGATCGTCCCGTCGAGCCGGGCGGCCGCGCCGCCGCGGTAGAAGCCGTTGCCGAACACCGTCCACTTCGGTAGGCCCCACGGCTTCAGGTTGAGGCCGGCCATGATCGCGAGGTTCGCGGCGAGTCCGGCGGTCGGACGCTCCTCGCCGCGCAGGTCGCCGTTGCCCGCGGCGGCGACGTTCGCCGCGATCCCGACGAGGAAGCCCGTCGGCGCGCTCGCGTAGTCGACGCCGATGCCGCGCGCCGAGAACGACGTCGCATCCGTGAACGCGCGCAGGAAGCCGTCGACGTTGCCCGTCTGGTAGATCGAATCGATCTGCTCCTTGATCTGCGCGGCCATCCGCTCGGGACTCGTGCCGAGCTGCTGCGCGACCGCGCGCCCCTCGTCGTTGAGCTGGACCTGCACCGTGGCATCGGCGGCGGCGATCGTCGGGAGGAGGAGCGCGGCGGCTGCGACGACGAGGCGGTGCATCGACCCAGCATAGCGTGGCCGTGCGAACATCGCTCTGCATGGGCGCACCGCCGACGCGACGCACGTCACCGTGGGTCCTCGCGCCGTCCGTGCTGGCGCTCACCTACGCGATCGCGGTCGTCGTCGCGGCGTGGCGCGCGCCCGACAAGGGCTTCCAGGCGTTCACCGGGCACCGCGTCGTCGAGGTCGAGGCCGGCGGCGTCGCCGAGCGCGCGGGCCTGCGCGTGGGCGACGTGATCGTCGCCGTCGACGGCGTCCCGGTGACGAGCACGTTCGACTACGCCTTCCGCGTGATCGATCGTTCACCCGGCGAGCTCGTCGCGCTCGGCGTCGATCGCGACGGCGCGCACCGCGACGTGTCGATCGCGCTCGGTGCGTCGTCGCCGCCGTGGGCCGCGCTCGCCGCGACCGTCCTCGCCGCCGTGCTGCTCGTCCTCGGGCTGATCGCGCGCATCGGCCGTCCCGATGACCCCGACGCGCGGCGCTTCTACCGCACGTCGATCGCCTACACGCTCACGTACGTCGGCGCGCTGTCGTGGGCGCGCCTGATCGTGCACCCCGTCCTCGGCGCGCTGTTCCTCGCCGGCCTGTTCAGCGCGCCCGCGGTGTCGGTCGACCTCGCGATCGACTTCCCGCATCGCGCGACCGGCTCGCCGGCGGCGCGGCGCTGGCGCCTCGTGTCGTACGCGACGTGCATCGCGCTCTCCATCGCGTGCGCGGTCGCCGGCGTCGTCGCCGGCCTCGACTACCGCGACGATGCGGGCGATCGCGCGCTGACGTGGGTGGTGGCACTCGTCGCGATGCAGCTCGCGTTCGTCATCGTGCACGCGAACGCCGGGCTGTGGTTCCAGGTGCGCGCGCTGCGCACGCTGACGGGCCCGGCGCGCGCACAGCTGCGCTGGATCGTGTTCGGCCAGTTCGCGTGCATGCTGCCGGCCGTCGGCGCCGTGCCGTTCGCGCTCGCCGACCTCGAGCTGTTCATCCTCGTCTGGTACAAGCCGTTCGTCGTCGCCGTCGCCGCACTGTGGTTCGTCGCGTACGGCCTCGCCGTCTTGCGCGTGCGCCTGGCCGACGTCGACGCGCTGATCCGCACGTCGCTCGGCTACGCGGCCGCGACCGGCGGCGCCGTCGTCGTCTACGTCGGCATCGTGCTCGCCGCGGGCTGGGCGACCGGACGTCTCGTCGGTGAAGCGGGCCCGTGGCCGCACCTCGCCGCCGGGCTCGCGGCCGCCGCGATGTTCGGTCCGATCCGGATCCGCATCGACGCGTGGGTCGATCGCCGCTTCTTCCGCGATCGCCGCCACTACGTCGAGGCGCTGCGCCGCGCGAGCGAGAGCATCGCCCACCTGCGCGAGCCCGATGCGCTCGCGCGCGAGGCCGTCGAGCGCGTCGTCGACGCCGTGCGCGCCGAGAACGGCGCCCTGTACGTGCAGCGCGACGCCGGCTGGACGATCGCGCACGCCGTCGGCGGCGACTTCCCCGCGCAACCCGACGCGCCCGACGGCGGCCTCGCGATGAGAGTGTCCGGAGAGCGGACAGGCGAGCTCGCGGCGATGCTCGTCCTCGGCCCGCGCCTCTCCGGCGACATGTACTCGACCGAGGACCGCGATCTCCTCGCCGCGCTCGCGAGCCAGCTCGCCGTCGCCCTCGCGAACGCCCGTGCGTTCGGGACGATCGCGCTGATGAAGCGCGAGCTCGAGGAGCAGAACGACGCGATCCGCGCGCGCAACGACGAGATCCAGGTGCTGCGCGAGCGCCTCGAGGACGAGAACCGCTTCCTGCGCGGCCGCGTCGCGGCGGCGACCGACGGCGCGGCGCTGATCGGCGACTCGCGCGCGATCGTCGAGCTGGTCCGCACGATCGAGCGCGTCGCGCGCAGCGATGCGAGCGTGCTCGTCCTCGGGGAGAGCGGCACCGGCAAGGGCCTCGTCGCGCGCACGCTGCACGCGACATCGGCGCGCGCCGGCGGGCCGTTTCTCCACGTCGACTGCGGCGCGATCGCCGCGGGCGTGTTCGAGAGCGAGCTGTTCGGCCACGAGCGCGGCGCGTTCACCGGTGCCGCCCGGATGCGGCGCGGCCCGATCGAGCTCGCCGACGGCGGCACGCTGTTCCTCGACGAGATCGGCGAGCTGCCCCTCGCGCTGCAGCCGAAGCTCTTGCGCGTGCTCCAGGACAAGACGATCGTGCGCGTCGGCGGCACGCAGCCCGTCGCCGTCGACGTGCGCATCGTCGCCGCGACCCACCGCGACCTCGACGCGATGGTCGCGCGCGGCGAGCTGCGCGAGGACCTGATGTTCCGGCTGCGCGTCGTCGAGCTGGTCGTGCCGCCGCTGCGCGCCCGTCGCGGCGACCTGCCGGCGCTGTGCGCGTCCCTGCTGCCGCGCGTCGCGCGCCGGTGCGGGCGCCGGCCGCGCCCCGTCGCCGAGGATGCCCTCGCGCGCATGGCCGGCTACGGCTGGCCCGGCAACGTGCGCGAGCTCGAGAACGTCCTCGAGCGGGCGCTCGTCCTCGGCGAGGGCGAGCAGATCACGGCCGCCGAGCTCGACCTCCCGGACCGGCCGGCGCCGCTCGAGGCGCCGCACGGCGAGGTGATGGAGGGCATCGAGAAGGAGCGCCTCCTGTCCGCCCTGCGCGCCGCCGGCGGCAACCAGTCGCACGCCGCGAAGGCGCTCGGCATGCCGCGCACCACGCTGATCAACAAGCTGCGCCGCCACGGCCTCCTCTGAGCGGACCGGCCAGGATCCGCTGCGGAGACCTCCCCCTCTGGGACGGCGGACCACCCCACCCCTCGCCGGTGGGTGCAAGTGCGCGCCGCGCCCCGCTTTGTCCGGACCCTCGCCGGTCCACCCGTGCGGGAGATCGCGCACCGGCAGGTGGTGTGGCCGTTGCTGTTCCCCGCGGGCATGAAGCGAATCGCTCACGCCCTCGCGCTGTCGACCCTCGTCATCGCCGGCGCCGCCGAGGCCGGCGTCGTCCGCAGTCCGGACGCCATCCCGGGCCAGTACATCGTCGTCATGAAGCCGGCGGCGACGGCCGCGCTCGCGGGCCACGACGCCGTCGAGCGCGTCGCGCAGGCGCATGCGGCCCCGATCGTGCGCCGCTACGGCGCCGCGCTGCGCGGCTTCTCGACGACGCTGTCCCCCGAGGAGGCGGAGCGGCTCGCGGCCGACCCCGACGTCGACCTCGTCGTCGAGAACAGCCTCGTGCGCGGGTCCGCCACGCGGACGAACGCCACGTTCGGGCTCGATCGCATCGATCAGCCGGCGCTGCCGCTCGACGGGCGCTTCGTCGAGCTCGGCGACGGCGCGGGCGTCACCGTGTACGTGATCGACAGCGGCGTCCGCGCGACGCACGGCGAGCTCGCGGGCCGCGTCCTCGAGGGCGCGTTCGCGATCCAGGACGGCCGCGGCGTGGCGGACTGCAACGGCCACGGCACGCACGTGAGCGCGACGATCGCCGGCACGACGTTCGGCGTCGCGCGGCGCGTGAACATCGTCCCGGTGCGCGTGCTCGACTGCACCAACAGCGGCCCGCTCGACGGGATCATCGCCGGCATCGACTTCGTCGCGCGCAACGCGGCCCCGAATTCCGTCGCGAACATGAGCCTCGGCGCGACGGCGAACGCGGCGCTCGACGCCGCCGTGCGCGGGCTCGTCGCGGCGGGCGTGACCGTCGTCGTCGCCGCGGGCAACGACGCCGCCGACGCGTGCCGCCAGTCGCCGGCGCGCGAGCGTAGCGCGATCACCGTCGGTGCGACGAACCGCAGCGACACGCGCGCCTCGTTCTCGAACTTCGGCACGTGCGTCGACATCTTCGCGCCCGGCGAGGGCATCACGTCGGCGGGGCTCGCCTCCGACACCGCGACCGCCGTCCTCGACGGGACCTCGATGGCCGCGCCGCACGTGACCGGCGTCGTCGCCGCGTACCTCGGCAACCACCCGGGCTCGACGCCGGCGCAGGTCGCCGCGGCGCTGCTCGGCGGCGCGACGCCCGGCGTGCTCGCCGACACGCGCGGCGCCCCGAACCTCCTCGTGTCGACGCGCTTCCTCGACACCGAGCCGCCGACGGGCACGATCCTGTCGCCCGCCGACGGCGAGCGCGTCGGGTCGAGCTTCGTCGTCGAGGCCGAGATCTTCGACGCCAGCCTCGAGCGCGTCGAGCTCCGCCTCGACGGCCGGCTCGTCGAGACCCTCACGTCGGGGGACATCCGCTTCCGGCTCACCAACGTCACACGTGGCGCGCACAGGATCGAGCTGACCGCCGTCGACGCGCTCGGGCAGAGCGCCGCCGCGGAGCTCTCCGTCATCGTCGGCGACGGCGACGACGAAGGCGGCGACGGCGACGAGCTGGTCGGCGGCTGCTCGGCGGGCGGCACCGCCGGCGTCCTGCCGCTCCTCGGTGCCGCGGCCGCGTTGATCGTCCGCCGCCGCCGCCGCGTCGCCGCCGGCCTCTTCGCCGCCGCGGTGCTGTCGGCGTGCACGACCGGCGAGGGCGTCGACACCGGCGACGACGGCAGCGCCGGCATCGACGGCAACGGGCGCCCCGACGGCGCGATCCCGCCGCCGTGCACGGACCCGCTCGTCGACCTCGACGGCGACGGCATCCCCGACGGCCTCGACCTCGACTGCGACGGCGACATCGACGTCGACCTCGATCCCGGCACCGGGGGCACGCCCGGTGCGTGCGACGTCACCGTCGCGGTGAACGGGGACAAGAAGCAGATCGTCTGCACCGCCACGCAGTGCGTGTGCCGGCGCAACGACCAGCTCGTGAGGACGTGCACGCCGACGGGCCAGCAGAGCTGCAGCATCGACGTGCCGGCGAACCCGGCCCTCAACTGCTGCGGGTTCTGACGTAGCATCGACGGCGTGGGGCCCGTCAACACCGTCAGCGTGCGCGGGCGCGCGATGTTCGTGCGGCGCTTCGAGATCGTCGTCGTCGACGGTCCGCAGCGCGGACAGCGCGCGGTCGCCGAGGAGGACGAGCTCACCGTCGGCACCGCGATCGGCGCGGGGCTGCGCCTCTCCGACGGTGCGGTGTCGCGCCTGCACTGCGTGGTGCGCGTCGGCGCGCGCGGGATCGAGCTGCGCGATCTCGGCAGCACGAACGGCACGTTCGTCGGCGAGGTCGAGGTCGCGCGCGCCTACATCCGCAGCGGCACGCGCGTGCGGCTCGGCGCGACGACGATCGCGGTGACCGTCCTCGACGACGAGATCGAGCAGCCGCTCGCCGCCGAGGATCGCTGCGGCGAGCTACTCGGCGCCTCGCCGGCGATGCGCCGGCTGTACCCGCTGATCGAGCAGTGCGCCGCGCGCGACGCGACCGTCCTCGTCCACGGCGAGACCGGCACCGGCAAGGAGCTCGTCGCCGAGGCGATCCACGCGCGCAGCGCCCGCCGATCGCGGCCGCTCGTGGTCGTCGACTGCAGCGCGCTCGCGCGCCAGCTAGCCGAGTCCGAGCTGTTCGGCCACGTGCGCGGCGCGTTCAGCGGCGCCGATGCCGATCGCGACGGCGCGTTCGCCGAGGCCGACGGCGGCACGATCTTCCTCGACGAGATCGGCGAGCTACCGCTCGAGCTGCAGCCGCTGCTGCTGCGCGCGATCGAGAACCGCACCGTGCGCCGCGTCGGCACCACCGAGCAGCGCGCCGTCGACGTGCGCATCATCGCGGCGAGCCACCGCGACCTGCGCGTCGAGGTCAACGCGAAGCGCTTCCGCGCCGACCTGTACTACCGGCTCAACGTGCTCCACCTGACCGTCCCGCCGCTGCGCGAGCGCGACGGCGACGTCGAGCTCCTCGCGCGGCACTTCTGGCGCCGCTTCCGCCCCGCCGAGGACATCCCGCCCGCGCTGCTCGCCGGCCTCCTCGCGCAGAGCTGGCCGGGCAACGTGCGCGAGCTGTGCAACGCCGTCGAGCGCTCCGCCGCCGTCGGGTGGACGCCGCCACCGGCCGCCGAGCTGTCCTACGGCCAGGCGCGCGAGCGCGCCGTGCAGCAGTTCGAGCACGCGTGGGTCGCGCAGCTCATGGCCGCGCACGGCGACAACCTGTCGAAGGCCGCGCGCGCGGCGCAGATGGGCCGCGCCCACCTCCGCACGCTGTGCCAGCGCTACGGCCTGCGCTCGAAGCTCGACGACGAGAGCTGACTACGCGCTCGCGCGCAGCAGCTCGGCGAGGCGGTAGCTGAGCGCGACGAGCGTGAGGCCGCTGTTCGCGATGCCCGCCGCGCGCAGCAGCGAGCCGTCGCACACGTACGCGCCGGGGAGGTCCTTGACGCCGAAGAAGTCCACGCTCGTGTCGCCCGGCGCCGGCACGAACGACGTCGCCGTGCCCGAGTGGTGCGCGGCGTTGCGAAACTCCCACGACGCCGCCGGCACGACCTTGCGCTCGAGGATGTCGGCGGAGAACTCGGCGAAGAACTTGTCGACGCTCGCCTCGTACGAGCGCAGCTCGCCGGGCGTGACGTGCCAGTTGAGCGACGGGCGCGTGCCGTTCGCCATCTGGATGCCGCGGCTCCCGATCGGCGTCTGCTCGCCGAGGATCAGCACCGAGTAGTAGCTGCCGCGGAACCCGAGCCGCGTCTTGAACAGGATCGCCTCGCGCACCGCCTCGAGGTTGCCGAGCAGCAGCATGATCTTCTTCGGCGAGAACGGATCGTTGCGCAGGTCCGACAGGATGTAGCGCGCCGGTCCGGTGATCGACGCGAGCCGCATGTCGACGGCCGGGCGCAGGTACACGACCGTCTTCAGGTCGTCCGACTCGTAGACGAGCCCGGCGCGCACGTCCGCCGACAGCGTCGCGGTGCTCGACACCTTCTTCAGCCGGCTGTCGGGGCGCAGCTTGATCTTCGCGACGTACGCCATCGGGTGGTCGTGGTAGCCGGGGACGAAGCCGCGGTCGCGGCCGAGCGAGCGCGCGAGGATGATCGGCGTCCCGATGCCGCCGGCGCACGCGACGACGTGGTCGGCGCGCAGCCGCTCGGTGCCGCGATCGCCGTCGATCTCGACGACGCCGTCGCCGATTCGCCGCACGTGGCCGTAGACGACGTCGATCTTGTCGCCGCGGTTGCGCTCGTTCGCGAGGCTCCACACGTTGTGGCGCGTCTGCGGCAGCACCATGTGCGCGATCGTCGACGAGCTGCCCTCGAGCGCCGCCGCGTTCGCATCGCGCGCGCGGTTGCAGTCGGCGAGCTCGCCCGGCGACAGGAAGAACTCCCACGCCTTCTGGTAGTACGGCGCGAAGCCGCGCGGCTCGATGCCGGCCTTGCGCAGGTCCTTGTCGTCGAGCTCGATCAGCGCGTTGTGCCAGTAGTTCGTCGTGCCGCCGAGGCCCTCGGCGCGGTTGATCGACGTGTTGAGCTCGCCGCTGTCGCAGTCGACGTCGTCGAACAGCGGCTTCTTCTTCCGTCCCTGCTCGACCACCGTCACCTGGAAGTCGTTCCGCAGCAGCGTGCTGACGACCGAACCGCACAACCCGGCTCCGATGACGATGACGCGCTTCTTCATCCGGATCCCACTTAAGCACGCCACGTGCCCGTGCGTCAGGGGTTCGCTCCCGCGACGAGGCGCGCCGCGGCGGCGCGCGACTTCGGCTGGCCCGGCCAGCGCGCCAGCTCGGCGTGCACGCGGCGGGCGCGCGCGAGGCCGGCGTCGCGCTTGCCCGCCGCCAGCTCGGCGCGCGCCAGCTCGAGCTCGGCGATCGCGAGGAGGTCCTCGCGGTCGCGCGCCCGGCGCGCTCCGGCCACGACGTCCTCGAGGATCGCCAGCCCCTCGGCGGCGCGGCCCTGCGCGACGAGCGCCGCGCCGAGGTACTGCCGCGTCGTGCGCTGCTCGTCGGGCGGCGCCTTGCGCTCGGCCAGCTCGGCGAGCGCCTCGCGCGCGAGCTTCTCGGCCTCGGCAGGTTTGCCGCGGGCGAGCGCGAGCGGCACATACATCTGGCCGCGCAGCAGCGCCGCGCGCAGGCCGTTCTCCTCGGGGCGGCGCGCGAACGCCTGCGCGACGGCGTCGAAGTCGCGTTGCGCCTCATCGAGCCGCCCCAGCTCCATGCGGTACTCGCCGAGCGTCGTGCGGTTGAGCAGCGTCTGGTGGTGCTCGCCCTGCAGCGACATCAGCGCCTCGACGCCGCGCTCCATGAGGCGGATCGCCTCCTCGTGGCGGCCGAGGTCGAACGTCGTCTCGGCGAGCCGCGTGACGAACCAGCCGTACACGGACTCGAAGCGCGCGCGGTGCTTCTCGGCGACGGCGACGGCGCGCTCGCACAGCGCGTGCGCGTCGGCGAGCCGGTTCGCGTACGTCAGCGCGTTCGCGAGCTCGACCTCCTGCGCCACGACGCGCGTGTGCTCGGGGCCGAAGTGCCGGCGCAGGATCGCGAGCGCCTGCTGCCGCGTCGCGAGCGACGCGTCGGCCTCACCCATGTTGTGCTGCGCGCGCCCGAGGCGATCGAGCGCGACGGCGTGGTTGACCTCGTTCGGGCCGATCAGCGCGAGCGAGCGCGCCACCGTCTCGTGCGCGAAGTCGAGCGCCTCGGGGAAGCGGCCGAGCGCCTCGAGCGCGTTCAGGATCTGGATGCGGATGCCGAGCTCGCCCTCGGCCATGCGCCCGTGCTGCTGCACCTCGGCGAGGCCGGCGCGTGCCGTCGCGAGCGCCGACGCCGGCTCGCCGCGCCGGATCTGCGCGAACGCGAGCGCGTTGTACGCGTGCACGCGCGTGCGCGGCGAGAAGCCGGGGCGCTTCGCCTTCTCGAGCGCGAGCTCGGCGAGCTGGCGCGCGGCATCCTGGTCGCCGCGCTTGATCGCGAGCGCGCTGCGCTCGAGGAGCACGTGCACCTCGAACTGCGGGTTGCCGACCTCCGACGCGAGCGCCGTCGCCGCGGCGAGGAGCTCGGCCGCCTCGGCGAAGCGCTCGAGGTTCGTGAGCCGCCCGGCGCGTGCGACGTCGACCGCCAGCGCGAGCTCGAGCTGGCCGAGCGCGCGCGCGTCGCGGGCCAGCGCCGCGAGCGGCTCGAGCGAATCGGCGTGCGGCAGCGCCCACGCGGGCCAGTGCCGCGCGTGCAGCGCCTCGATCCGCGCGCGCTGCACGGCGTCGTCGGGGAGGGCAGGGGCCGTGACGACGTCGCACCACTCGTGCTGCCAGACTTCGGAGATGTACTCCTCGGCGAGGTCGATCGACACCGCGGGCGTCGCGGTCGCGTAGTGCCGCGCGCGCGCACCCAGCTCCATCGCGCGGCGCTCGATGCAGCCGCGGCGGATCGCGCCCTGCGCTTCCGTGATCTCGCCGGTCTGCACGCGCTCGCACGCGCTGCGGTGGGCTGTCGCGACCTGCGCCACCCGCGCGTCGACGGCGGCGAACAGCCTGTCGAGGCGCGCGTCGCCTGCGCCCGTATATCTCGCCCGCAGCGCGGCCTTCGCGGCGTCGTTCCAGCGCGTCGCGAACAGCGACGGATCGTCGCCGCAGGTCGGTGCGGCACCGCCGCCGCGCGCGCGGATCGCGAGGACGATCGCGACGGCGGCCGCGGCGACGGTGCACGCGGCGATGATCGCGATGACGCGCGGGCCGCGGCGCGCGCCGAATGCCTCGGCGAGCTGTCCGATGTCCGGACGCTCCGCCGGGGTCTCCGCCAGCCCCGCGTCGACGAGGCGGCGCAGGCGCGGCGGCATCCGATCGCGGTCGTCGCCGAGCATCTCGAGCAGCGCGACGCAGAACGCGTACACGTCCGACGCGGGCGTCGCCTGCGCGCCGTCCCACAGCTCGGGCGCCATGTAGCGCGGTGTACCCACCGTGTCCGGACCGCGGACGAGTTGCTCGCCCGGCGCGGCGAGCTGCGACACGCCGAAGTCGGCGACGCGCGCACGCCCGTCGGCGCCGATCAGCACGTTGTCGGGCTTGAAGTCGCGGTGCACGATGCCGCGCGCGTGCGCCGCCACGAGCCCGCCGGCCGCGTGCGCGAACACGCGCAGGACCTCCTCGGGCGAGCGCCGCCCGGCCGCGAGCCAGGCGCGCAGGTCGAGCCCGTCGACGTGCTCCATCACGACGAACACCGCATCTCCGTCGAGCCCGACCTCGTACACGGGCACGACGTTGGGATGCGACAGCCGCGCCATCATCCGCGCCTCGCGCAGCAGCGTCGACGCCGCGCTGCCGCCGCGCAGGTCGACCGTGTTCACCGTCGACAGCTCGGCGCGCGCCTCCTCGGCCGCGCCGCGCAGCACCTTGATCGCCACGTCGCGCTCGAGCTGCGGATCGTGCGCGCGATACACCGTGCCCATCCCGCCCTCGCCGAGCTGCGTCCGGATCTCGAAGCGCTGGATCGAGCGGCGCACCTCGCTCATCGTAGCCGCTCGCCCGTCTACCGCGGTAGGCGCCGGATCCCTTCGCGCACGCCGACGCGCGGGTGCCAGCCGAGCAGCGTCGTCGCGCGATCGCTCTCGTAGTGCAGGCGCGCGAGCGCCGATCGGAGGCGGTACGCGGCGACGGGGCTCCGGCGGCCGAGCGGGAGCTCGGAGAGCTTGCCGAGCGCGAACACGACGGGGCGCGGCACGCGCAGCACGGGGCGCGCGCCGCCGGCGAGGCCGAGCACGTCCTCCTGCGTGAGGCGCTCGGGGTCGATGATCTGGATGACCTCGCCCTTCGCGAGCCGCCTCGTCACGGCGGCCACGACGGCGTCGACGACGTCGTCGATGTACACGAGCGGTAGCTCGAGCTTGCCGTCGCCGAGGACGAGCCAGCGCCCGCCCGCGCTGCGCGCGACCGCGCCGTTGATGAGCGGGATGCCGCCGCCGAAGATCTGCCCGGGCCGCAGGATCACCGCCGGCAGCCCCTGCGCGGCCGCCGCGGCGACGAGTTGCTCGGCCTCGAGCTTCGCGCGCGTGTAGGCGCCGCGCTCCTCGGGGCGCGGCTCGAGCGCCGCGGTCTCGCCGACGGGCCCGTTGCCCGCGCTGCCCGCCCAGTCGATGACCGACATCGACGAGATGTGCACGAGCTGCTTCACGCCGTGCGCGCGGCACGCGTCGATGACGTTGTGCGTCCCGACGACGGTGCCGGTGCGGTGCTCGGGCCAGCCGCCCTTCGTCGCCGCGCCGCAGTGGATCACGACGCCGGCGCCCGAGACGGCACGCGCGATCGCCGCCGGATCGCCGAGGTTGCCGAGCGCGTACTCGACGCCGTCCTGCGGCGCCGCGGGGATGCGGCGCTGGAACGCGCGCACGCGGTGCCCGTCGGCGCGCAGCCGCGCCACGATCGCCCTGCCGAGCGAGCCGGCGGCGCCGGTGACGAGGAACGGCACGCGCTCCGACAGCGCGAGCACCGCGAGGCGCGCGGCGTGCTCCGCCTCGGCCGCGTGCGCGATCCGGTCGACCCACGCCGCGACCGTCGGCGACGTCGGCGCCGGCTCCGTCGCCGGCGGCCGGGCCTCCCTGCGCAGCAGCCTCGGCACGCCGAACCTCGGCACGCGCAGCTCGCCCTTCGCGCCGCGCACGCGCAGCCGCAGCGGTTGCGGTGCCAGCGCGAGCCGCGCGGTGCCGCCCCGGCAGCGCACCGTCGCGCGCCACGTGTCGTACGCGAGGTCCGGCTCGCCGCCGCTCGAGCTCCACGCCGCGTCGACGCTCTCGATCGGCCCGAGCAGCTCCTCGATCACGCCCAGCCCGTGCGCGCCGCGTTCGCGGAACACGTACCCGGCGTCGCGGTACGGCGGCGGCAGCGGCCCGCCCTCGTACGGCGGATACGCCGAGCTCAGCTCGAGCTCGACGGACTCGATCGCGCCGATCGCGCCGGACTTCGCGGCGCCGACCGCGCGCGTGATCGCAGGATCTGCGAGGAGCGTCATCGCCGGCGCCGCCCGTTCGCGTCGCGGAACGCGGCCGCCGGATCCGTCACGAGCGTCATCGCTGCCTTCGCGTCCCGGCACGCGGTCGTCATCGCCCACGCGATCGCCGGACCCGTCACGAGCGTCATCGCTGCCTTCGCGTCCCGGCATGCGGTCGTCCTCGCACACGCGGCAGGATCTGCGAGGAGCGTCATCGCGGCCGTCATCGCGCGCGCTTCCGCTGCCCGATCTCGTCGATCGTCCGCGCGACCTGATCGACGCGCGCCGACCACGTCTCCGTCTTCATCGCCGCCGAGCGTGCGCCGCGCGCCGCCGGGCCGCCCTGCGCGAGCGCGCGCTCGAGCGCGGCGACGAACTCGTCGGGAGAGCCGGCGACGTGGCACAGGTGGGCGTAGCGCTGGACCTCCGGCACCGCCGTCGACACGACCGGCAACCCGGCCGACAGGTACTCGCGCATCTTGAGCGGGTTCACGAACGTCATGCGCTCGTCGATGCGGTACGGGATGATGCCGGCGTCGAAGCCCTTGCAGTACGCGGGCAGCTGGTCGTGCGGCTTCTGCCCGAGGAGGTGCACGTTCGGCAGGCCGCGGATCGCGGCGGTGTCGCACAGCTCCTGCCCGATCAGCACGACGTGCCACGCGGGCCGCGCCTTCGCGACGTGCGCGATCAGCTCGAAGTCGACCCAGTCGCGCAGCGTGCCGTAGAAGCCGATGCGCGGGTGCGGGATCGCGTCGAGCTCCGCCGGCACCGGCGTCGCGTCGTCGAGCGCGCGCGCGAACAGCGCGTGGTCGACGCCGTGCGGCGACACGTGTGTCTCGCGGCACACCGCGCGCTTGGCGTCGGCGAGGGCGTGGTTGATCGCGAACGTCGCGTCGACGCGCTCGAGCAGCGCCCGCTCGGCGCGCTGCGTCTGCGCGCGGTCGAGGTAGCTGAACATCGACCACTCGTCGACGCAGTAGTACACGGCGAGGTCCTCGCCGAGCGTGCCGATGTAGTCCGCCGTGTTCGGCAGGAACGTCCACAGCTGGAACTTGCGGATGCCGAGGCGCAGCCGGAGCGCGCGGATCGTCGCGCGCAGCACGGCGCGGTTGATGCGCCGCGCCGCCGCACTGTGCGGGAGCGGCAGCACGAGCGGTGTCGTGACCCACAGGTCGTTCTCGACGTTCTGCGGCCCGCGCGCGAACTCGGCGAGCTTGCGCCGGATCTTGCCGAGGTCGCGCGCCGATCCGAGGTTCGGCGTGCGCGTCGCGAGCGAGTTCAGCCACAGCACGCGCCGCGTCCTCGCCAGCTCGCGCAGGACGTGATGATTCGAGGTCGGGTCCTCGTGCCAGTCCTTGGCGAAGGCTACGATCGGCGTGCGCGACCCGTTCGTGGACAAGATGCTGGACATTAGTTGGCGATCGTCGGTCGTGGCAACCTCGCCAACCCGTCGACGCTCGCCGTGCGCGTCCGCCCGTACCTCGCTGGTACGCGCCGTGGAAGCCCCACGCTCGATGAACGCTTTCGCCGGGTCCGCCGTCACGAGTCTCTCGCGCATTGCGATCCTCGTGCCGGCGCTCGTGCTCGGGTGTGGTGGGCGGCGGGACGACGCCACCGCCGCCGTCGATCCGGGGCCGGACCTCCAGGTCCTCGGCGAGTCGTCGCGCATCCGCCTCGAGGATCCGGTCCCCGCGACGTCGCCGTGGTTCGACGGCGCGCGCGTCACCCTCGTCGCCGCGCGCGGCGAGACCCTGGGGCTCCAGGTCCTCCACCGCGACTCCGATGCGGTCGCGCTGACCGTCGACGGCGCCGGCGTCCGCGCGTTCACCGTCGCATCCCTCCCCGTCGTGCGCCCGTCGACGGCGCTCTACAGCGGCACGCGCCCGCCCGGCACGTACGCCGACGTGCTCACACCGGCGACGGCCGCCCCGACGTCGAACCCGGCGTACTTCGAGGTCGTCGTCCCGCCCACCGCCGACCCCGGCCTCCACCGCGGCGAGCTGCTCGTCGGAAGCCGCCGCTTTCCCGTCGAGCTCACCGTTGCGCCGGTGACGCTCCCTCCGCTGTCACCGTCGGTGTGGGCCTACGAGGATCCACGAGAGTTCGGCTGGACCGACGCCGAGCCGCAGCTGATCGATCGCGCCGTGCCGACGCCGCGCGAGCGCGCGTGCGTCGCGCTGTTCCGCGAGCACGGCGTCGTCCTCGCCCCCGATCTCCCGCTCGCCTGGTGGCCGACGCGCAAGGAGCTCCTCGCCGGCTTCCCGCACATCCCCGTCGTCCTCCCCGACGACGCCGCGCAGATCGCCGGCGACGTGCGCGGCTGGATCGCCGCCACCCGCGGCACCGGCCAGCTCCCGTTCGCGATCCCCGTCGACGAGCCGCGCACCCCCGAGGCCCGCGCGAAGGTCCGCGCGATCGGCGACGCCGTCCACGCCGCCGGCGGCGGCCTCACCACCTTCCGCATGGCCGTGACCGCCGAGCCGCACCCCGACTTCGGCTCCGCCGTCGACCTCCACATCTCGTGGAACGCCGCCCACCTCACCGGCGACACCTCCGCGCGCTGGACCTACAACGGCGCGCCGCCCTTCGCCGGCTCGATGACCCTCGACGCCGCCTCCCCCGGCACCCGCACCTGGGGCTGGATCGCGCACCGCTACGACATCCCCGTCTGGTACGTCTGGGACGCGCTCTACTGGCACGACCGCCACAACCGCCGCGGCGCCCCGCTCCCCGGCCGCGCCTTCGACCCGCGCGACCCCGTCACGTTCGACGACGGCGAGGACCACGGCAACCTCGACGGCGTCCTCGCCCTCCCATCCCCCACGGGCTGCCTCCCCACCCTCCGCCTCGCCGCCCTCCGCCGCGGCCTCCTCGATCGCGCCCTCCTCGCGCTCGCCTCGCGCTGCTCCCCGTCGAGGACCGCCGCGCTCGCCACCCGCCTCATCCCCGTCGCCCTCGCCGACGCCCCTCGCGGCTCCCCACCCTCGTGGCCCCTCTCCGACCTCCCCTTCGAGCTCGCCCGCCGCGAGCTCCTCGACCTGGCTTCGTGCCGCTGAGCTGCTTTTGGGTAGACGAATCGTTATTGCGTTTCACGCCTTTCACTGAAAGGTTACTCGTTGACAACCTCGCTATTCGATCCTCGATCGAGGAAAGCCGTTGCTCGATTCGCTCGGCGGCAGCTTCGTTGCGTCGAACACCACTACCGTTTCGCAGCGACTGTGCCTGTTCTCGCATCGCAGCGATGCTGCCAAGCCTCGCCGCGCGCGCAAACAGCTGGTATGCGCCACGCAGATCCTTCTGTACTCCATATCCACGCACCTTGCACACAGCAAGATCGTACATTGCTCGATTCAGTGTCTGTGACGCCCGAGTGAGAAGCTTAATGCCCTGTTCCTTGTTTCTCCGAATTCCGATCTCCTTCGACCCATGAAGGTACCACGTAGCCATTGCGTAAAGCGCCAAAGGATCGCCTGATTCTGCTCCAAGCTGGACCAAAGCTCGGTACTGATCGGTGTCGCGGTGACGCTGATAGTAGATTGGTAGTGCGAGATCGAATGGATCAGCCTGGGCAAAGGCCATAGGTACTCCCGTGTCGCTTGCTGGTGATGTGACAATCAGTCCATTACGTGTACCACATCCATAACAGGCGTCACAGGATAGCGGTTGGTTCGTTGGCCGCGTCGTGATCGTCAGTTGGGTGGTGGTATTCGACTGACACGCAGAGCTCAGGCACAGCAGAGCGAGCAAGAAACGGATCCCGGGCATGACTCCTCCTCAGGTGCATCGGCTTGCCATCCACGCCTCGCACCACGTTTCCCGTGTAGAGCGACGGCGGGTACGAGATCGATCGCGATCCGGGCGGCCGAAGCGCGACGTCAGGAGCCCGGGAACACCAGGAGGCAAGGACGCGGGCCGCAACATGAAGTGAAGCTTGCAGCCTCGACAGTACGACAACCGCGAAGCCGAGCCGCTCATGTCACGGTGAAGGCGATCGAGTGTGGCCGGCCTGCGCCGAGGTTGTAGACGACCTCGGGCCCGAACGCGCCGGCTCCTTGGTTCACGAATACACTGAGCTGTGCCGTTCCAGACTGGGTGCCGACGATGCGTGCTGCGCTCCGTACCCTGCGGGAATCGTCGACGATTGTGGAACTTCCCGTCGACGATGTTGCCGGTCACCGACTTCGACCACGATGCGAATCTCGACGTTGCAGTTGCGAGGATCGATGTGCTCGACACGAAGATCCTCCGCGGCACGACGAGCGGCCAGTCTCCGATCGCGCTTGCGAGCCGCCCACAGGCCGTTGCGGTTTGGCGATCTCGACGGTGATGGCTTCGATGACCTCGGTGTGGCGAGACCCTCGAATATCACGGTCCACCTGAACACCCGAACGCCGGAGCTGTTTATGGCACACACACGTGTGGTGCTCGACCCGACGATGTCCATCGATGGCGTGCGAACGATCGATCTCAATGCTGACGGCCGTCCCGACGTGCTCGGCCTCGGCCTCGGTGTGCTTGTGTGCATCTCCGCCGGCGCGTTTGGACCGTTGCTTTCGTTCTCGCCGACACTCAACCGCAGACCGCAACGGTTTCCGACATGCAGCGATGGCCGCGCGGACCTCGTCGTCGGCGGCACGCGGGACCCGACGACGCGCGCCGTTCAGACGCTGCGGAACACTGGCGGAGGCATGCTAGCTGCGCCGGCGAAACCGATTCCCGTCCCCCACACCGCGAAAAGCTCGTCGCGACCGACTTCGATGGTGACGGAAGCGGGACGTGCTCGTAGTCGACACGACCTTCACCAGTCCGCAGGTCGGTGTTTGGCTGCACGCCGGTCTCGGAACCGGCGAACTCGCGCCGGGGACGATGCTGTGGTCCGGACTGGGTTCGCGGTTTCGCAACGGCCGACTTCGATGGGGACGGGAACCGAGACCTCGTCGTCCACAGCTTCGATGCCGGCGGGTCGGCGCGGCAGGAGGTCTTCCTCGGAACCGGCCGTGGTGCTCTTGTGCCGGGGATAGTCTCGACCGTTGCCAATCTACGGACGACCTTCGAGCTGCTCGCGACGTGAGCAGCGATGGCAGGCAGGACCTGGTCGCCTTTCTCGGTCCGGGCCTGTGCGTGATGCTCGGCAACGGAGATGCGACGTTCGCGTCCCCAGTGTGCTCGCCGGCACGGAGGGAACAGCTCGACAGCGAGATCTCGTTCGCGGATCTCGATGGAGATGGCTGGCTCGAGGTCATCATCGGCGGGGATCTCGTGACCGTGCTGCTCGGGAATGGCGACGGGCGCTTCGGCACGCAGCTCCTCTACGAGGCCGGCGGCCGGCTCACCCTCGATGTCGCGGATTTCGACGGTGATGGCCGACTCGATCTCCTGGTCGACGAGGGCCGGAACGCGGCGGTACTCCCAGGACGCTGCTACTGAACGCGTGATGTCCTCAAACCATGTCCGGCCGGCCGAGCGGCCGACTCACGAACCTGCGCAGGCTGACCGGCGCGTTAAGATGGTGCGTGGCGTGCGCGTTCCATCCCGAGGTGGCGGAGTCGTATCGGTGCACGAGCTGCGAGAAGCGGCTGTGCGACGCGTGCGTGCGGCCGGTCGCGCATCGCGTCGCGTGTGCGGAGTGCGGGCACGAGGCGCGCGCGGCGGCGCCGATCCACGACCGCGGCGTGCTCGCCGACGTCCTCGACCGCGTGGTCTCCGTCGAGGGGATCACGACGTCGACGGCGTTCGCGATCTGCTACGCGATGTCGTACTACCTGTTCGTCTTCGACCTCATCTACGTCGGCACGCTCGTCGCGTACTACTTCACCGTCGTCCACCACGTCGGCGGCAACCACGCGGGGCTGCCGGCACCGTCGGACGCGACCGTCGACTGGATGGATCACATCGGCTCCGCGGTGCGCGGCCTCGTGTGCTGTGCGGTCGCCGCCCTGCCGCTGATCGTCTACGCGAGCGTCACGAAGCGGCTCCCGTCCACCCACACGACGGTGTTCCTGCTCGTCCTCGGCCAGCTCGTCGTGCCGGCGGCCGTGCTCGCGGTCGCGTTCGGCAACAGCACGCTCGACGCCGTGTGGCCGGGCGCGTGGATCGCCGTGATCGCGCGCGCGCCGAGCGCCTACGTCCGGTTCCTCGGCCTGTGGTTCATCGCGGTCGCGATCGGCATCGTCGTGACCATCGTCCTCGCGCCGCTGGGCGGCCCGCTCGGCATGTTCATCACCGCGAGCGTGATGAACCTGTACTGGTTCGGCCACGCCGTCACGGTCGGCGACTTCATTCGCCGGAACGCAGCGGCGTTCGGCTGGGACTGACCGCGGCCGCCGCGGCGGGGGCGCGCAGCTTGCGCGCGATGCCCGTGAAGCCGAGCCGCGTCGAGCTCGTGAACGTGAAGCCGAAGTCGTCGCCGACGCGCCCCGTGAACAGCATGCGCCACAGCGGCCAGCGAAAGCGCGGGCGCGACCCGCGCAGCTCGACGAGCTCGAGCCCGTGCGCGCGCAGCATCCCCGCGACCTCCTCGGGCGTGAGGAACATGCGCAGCACGTGAAGGTCGGCCGGCGTGTTGCGCACGAACAGCTCGACACCCTTGATCACGATCAGGTTCGCGAGCCAGGTGCGGTTGAACGTGTGGAAGAAGAACAGCCCCGACGGCGCGAGCACGCGGCTCGCCTCCGCGATCACCTGCTCCGGCTCCTCGACGTGCTCGAGCAGGTCCATCGCGCACGCGACGTCGAACCCGCCGTCGGGAAACGGCAGCCGGCGCGCATCGCCGACGCGGTACACCACGCGCCGCGTGCGATCGTGCTGCTCCGCCACGCGCAGGTTCTCGGCGGTCGTATCGATGCCCGTCACGCGGTGCCCGCGCGCGCCGAGGTAGTTCGCCAGAAAGCCCGCACCGCACCCGAGGTCGAGCACCTCGAGCGGCGCGTCGCCGATCACCCGCGCGATCCACGGGTTGCGGTGCCGCGCCTCGGCGCGCAGCAGCGCGATCGGCGTGTCGTCGGCGGTGTACCAGCGCGCGCCGAGGTCCGCGTACCAGCCGTTGTCGATCTCCCGGCGCGGCCCCGCGACGAGGTTCCAGTACACCACCTGGTACACGAGGAACCCGCTCGCGACGGCGAGCTGCGCCGCGACGAGGTCGCCGCGCCCCGACCACCACGCGTGCGCGAACGCGTACAGCACGATCGGATGCAGCGTGAACAGCACGGCGTGCAGCCACTGCTCGCCGGCGGTGCACAGGCGCGCGTGCACCCACTCGTCCTTCGTCACGAACACCGTCGAGAAGATCGCGAGCCCGACGTAGCCGGGCAGGGCCCACGCGTCGCCGGGGTCGGTCGCGAGCAGCCACGCGAGGCACGCGACGATCGTCGCCGTGTCGAGCGGATGCCCGATGCGCTCCCAGCGCGGCAGCTCGCGCCGCCGGTGGAACCAGATCTCGTCGACGAGCATCGCCGCGCCCTGCAGCGCGGCCGGGATCACGACCACGGCCGCCGGCATCAGCGCTTCTCGAGCAGGCCGCCCGTCACGGTCAGGCCGGGACCGAACGCCATCGTCGGGACGAGCGTGCCCGCGGGGACGCCCGGATCGTCGAGGACGCGCGCCCAGATGTGCGGCAGCGTCGCCGACGACATGTTGCCGTGGTCGAACAGCACGGCGCGGCTCGCGGCGACCTGATCCTCGTCGAGCTCGAGCGCATCGCGCACGCGATCGATGATCTTCGGCCCGCCCGGGTGCACCGCCAGCACGCAGCGCCGCAGGTGCGAGACGTCGCGCCCCGCCTTCGCGAGCAGCTCGATCACGAACCCGCGCACGCCCGACGCGATGCGGTCGGGGACGTCGCGCGCGAGCGACATCCGCATGCTCCCGTCCGTCGGCCACCACGTCATCGCCCCCGCCGACGACGGCAGGATGCGCTCGTGCAGCGCGAGGATGCGCAGCCCGCGCGTCCCCTGATCCGGCACCGCGCAGTAGCGGATGAGCCCGTCGGCGAACAGGCTCTGCACGACGAGCTGCTCGAGGCTGTGGTCCCCCGGATCGAGGTGCAGCGAGCACAGCTCCGTGTGCGCGATGTCGACGCGCTGCGAGCCCGTCGCGACGAACCCGGCCGCGATGCGCAGCGCCGGCAGCGCCGCGTAGCAGCCCATGTGATACGCGGTCGTCACGCGTGTCGACGCGCCCCAGCCGCGGCGCGACACCAGCTTCTGCGCGCCGTTCGGGGACACGTAGCCCGTGCACGTCACGTGGACGAGATCATCCGGAGGCACGGGCTCGGCCTCGTACGTCGTCGCGAAGTACTCGTCGACGACGCTCGTGAACAGCCGCGTGCGCGCGAACGCGCCGCGCCCGCGCGGATGGCGGCGCAGGTCGTACAGGAGGCCGTCGTCGAAGCGCGCTGCCTCGATGTCGGCGACGGAGTGTCCGCGCCGCCTGATCTTGCTCGGCGCACACGCGACGCGATCGAGCGCCTTGCGGATGCGCACCGCGAATCGCTCGCGCTCCGCACCGTCGAGCGCGTTCATCACCGCCTCCGACTCCGCGTGTGCGAGCGCGAGCCACTCGAGGCTGCGCGCCTGCTCGATCGCATACCGCGGCGCGGTCGGGACGAAGTTCGTCAACAGCGTCGTCATCCCGGCGCGCGCGATACAAGAATCGCACCCCGCCGCCCTCCCGCATCCGTTCGCGCGGTTGCTCGCCGCGCGTGCGTGACGGGCACGCACGGACGCACGCGAAGTGCGCGCGCCGCGCGAGCGCTCCCGCCGGCGCGCTGTAGATTGCGGCGCGTGGAAGCGCTCGCCGCGTTCATCCGGCTCGGCCGGCCGCTGTTCCTCGGCGGCGGCTTCGTCATGTTCGCGCTCGGCACCGCCGTCGCCGCGCACCACGGCGTGGCGATCGACCTCCGCCGCTACGTCCTCGGCCAGCTCGCCGTCACCGCGTTCCAGCTGATGACCCACTACGCGAACGACTACTTCGACTACGACGCGGATCGCGCGAACGCGACGCCGACGCGCTGGTCCGGAGGCAGCCGCGTGCTCGCGAACGGCGAGCTCCCGCGCGAGGTCGCGCTCGTCGCCGCGCTCGCCCTCGCCGCCGGCGGCGTCGCACTCTCCGTCGCGCTTGCCCTCGACGCGCCGCCGCTCGCGCTGCCGGCGCTGCTCCTCATGCTCGCGCTCGCGTGGGCGTACAGCGCGCCGCCGCTGCGCCTGTGCGCCTCCGGCCTCGGCGAGCTCGACACCGCGCTCGTCGTCACCGGGCTCGTGCCGTGGCTCGGCTACTACCTGCAGGCGCCCGACCTGCGCGCGCTCGACACGCTCCTCCTCGCGATCGCGCCGCTCGCGCTGCTCCAGGTCGCCATGCTGCTCGCGATCGAGTTCCCCGACGCCGACGGCGATCGCGCGACCGGCAAGCGCACGCTCGTCGTGCGGCTCGGTGCCGCGCGCGCCGCCCGCCTGTACGTCGTGATCACCGTCGCGGCGTACGCGTACCTCGCGCCCGCGCACCTCGCCGGTCTGCCCGCCGTCGTCGCGCTCGCCGCCGCGATCCCCGCGCCGCTCGCGCTGTGGCGCGCCGCCGCCGTCGCGGATCACCGCGACCACGCGCGCCACGAGCGCCTCACGTTCTTCGCCGTGTTCCTGCTCGTCGCGACGGCCGCGTGCGAGCTCGTCGCGTTCGTCCTACTTGCGATGTGACGCGAGGTAGCGCGCCGTGTCCGTCAGGTCGCGCGCGAGTTTCTCCCTGCGGATCTCGCGCATCTTGCTCTCGCGGTAGAGCACGTGCCCCACACCGACGACCTCGGCGTAGAGCTGCACCGTCACGCGCGTGCGCGCACCGCCGTCGACGGGCGTGAGGACGTAGCTCCCCGACGATCGTCCGCCGGGCGGACCCTCGACGCCGCGGAACCGGATCACGCGGTTCGGGGTGTTGTTGAACTCGACCGTCACCGTCTGCCCGAACGTGCGCGAGTGGAAGCGCACGCGATTGCCGTGCACCTCGACGGACGAGACGTCCGAGAGGATCTGCGGCCAGTGCTGGTAGTCGGTCGCCACGCGGTACACCTCAGCCGGCGGCGCATCGAAGACGATCGTCGCCTCGGTGACGTGGCCGCCCTTGTCGACGAGCTGGACGCCCCCCTGCGCGCTCGCCTCGGTCAGCATTCCGGCCACCAGGAAGATCGCCATCCACTTCATGTGGATCGCTGGTGCAAGCGTCACTCCCAGTCGAGCGGGCGGCGGTCGAGCTCGGGCGGGCGCTGGTCGGCCAGCGTCGCACGCGGGAGGTCCGCGAGCGCGCCGTCGGGGAGGTAGTTCTCGTCGAGGGCGAGGACCTCGAGGTGCGCGAAGCGCTCGCGGTGCGTGCGGATGCAGGCCGCGCCGTCCTCGCCGATCGTGCCGCCGCGCAGATCGAGGTGCGTGAGCTGCGCGAGCAGCGGCGCCTCGGCGCACCGGCGCACGAGCTCGTCTCCGTCGGGGAACGAGCGCAGCGTCAGGCGGCGCAGCGCGGGCGCGCTCGCGCCTGCGAGCACCGGCTCGATCGCCGCGAGCGCATTCCACGGCTCCTCGGGATCGAACAGGTCGATCGCGAGCGACTCGAGGCGCGGCGCGGCGAGCGAGCCGAGGTGCAGCCCCATCACCTGGAGGTCGAGCTCGCGCAGATCGGGCAGGGCGGTGCCGAGGCGCGCGAGCGGATCGAGCATGGCCTCGTGACAGACGAGCGCGAGCCGGCGCAGCGTCGGCCGCGGACGCACGGCGAGCACGGCGAACGCCGGCTCGAGCGCGCCGGCGCACAGGTCGTCGAGCTCGAGCGCGGCGAGGAACCGCCCGGGGCCGGGCTCGTCGAGGAGCGCGCGCAGGGCGTCGGCGAGCGACAGCGGCGACAGCGGGTAGTCGCACGCGCGGCACGAGCGCACGAAGCCGTTGCGCCACTCGGCGTCGCCGATGTGGCTGCGCAGGTGCGGCGCGAGCGCGCCCCAGATCTCGTCGCGGCGCGCCTCCTGGAGCTCGTCCCAGCGCCGGCGCATCGCCTTGTGCTTCGCGTCCTTCGCGAGTGCGAGCCCGGTCGCGATCAGCTCGCCGAACACGTCGCCCGCGGACATCAGGTGGTCGCCGAGCACCTCGCACGGCCCCGGCGCGTCGGGATCCGCGGCGACGACCGCCTCGAGCTCCTCGCCGCGCACGTCGCCGGGGCGCGTCCCGACGAACGCGACCGCCGCCGCGATCGGCCGCGCGGGGCGCGCCGGCGCCGGCCCGCGCCCGGCCGTGAGCTCGGCGATGAGGCCGTTCACGTCCTTCGCGAGCTTGGGCGAGTTGACGCGCCGGCGGAACGCGCGGACGAGCTCGTGGAGCTCGGCATCCGGCAGCGCGCGCAGCTCCGGCGCACGTGCGCGCACCGCGTCCAGCTTCTCGCGCTGGCTCGCGGGCCCGTCGAGGAGCTCGTGCAGGTCCTTCACCAGCGCCTGTCGAAGTGTGTGGTGACCCCGACGGTGGCGCGCACGTCGAACTGCTTGCGCGCCGGCTCCTCGGCGAGGCCCGGCGCGAGCGACCGCGCGAGCTCGAGCCGCCCGAGCAGCGTCACGCGCCTGGTGACCGGCACGGCGAGGTCGGTGCCGCCGCCCGCGACGGTGATCGCCCGGTTCTCCGCCATCGCGGGATCGCGCACCAGCTTCGCGCGCCCGACGAAGCCGGTCAGCCGCAGCGCCGCCTGCGCCGACGACAGCTCCGCGCGCGCCGCGAGACGGTCCTCGAGGACGAGCTGCCCGCCGAACGTCGGCAGGACGCCGTGCGTGCCGCGCACCTCGACGGCGACCGGCTGCTGCGCCGTCGCCACGTACGCCTCCGTGCGCAGGTCGGTGCGCGCGAACACCTCGCGCGAGCCGTCGTACACGCTCGAGATCGACCACCCGAGGTCGAGGCCGGCGACGACGTCGTCGGCGAACGGCACGCCCTCGACGATCAGCGGCGACACGTTCGCGACGACGGCCTCGCGCCCGCCCGACGCCTGGTCGTCGCTGAGGACCTTGCCGCGCACCTGGAAGAAGCGAAACGTCTGGTTGCCGCCGGCGAGCCCCTTGCCGCGCCGGTGCCACACGACCGGCCCCGTCTCGAAGTCGACGGCGAGCGCGCCGAACCCGCGCCCCTCGGCGCTGCGCGTGACGTCGAACGCGATGTTGAACGGCGCCAGGTCGATCTGGTTGTGCTTCCCCATCCACCGGTAGAAGCGCACCATCACGTCGAGGATATCGTCGGTGCGCCGGTCGCGCAGCACGACGGGCCGCGCGAGCAGCGTCGTGCGCACGTTGTCGCGCCGCATGTACGACACCTGCACCGTGTTCGCCGGGAGCGGCATGCACGCCGTCCCGCCGACGGCGTACGACGCCATCGCCGCGCCGTCCTCGTACCCACCGAGCCCCGACGCCGTCACGCCGACGACGCGGCACAGCGGCAGCTCGTACGACGCATCGATCGCCGCGTTCACCGCACCCGGCGTCGACAGGTCCGCCGTCGCCCCCGCATCGATCGACAGTTGCACGTACCCGCCGCGGTACTGGTTCACGACGTTCTCGACGATCGCCGCCAGCACCGGGTCGTCGAGCAGCTTCTGGTACAGCCGCGACGGCGCGAGCCTCAGCTCCTCCGGATCCCGCAGCGCGTAGTACACGTCGACCAGCCGGTCGATCGACCGGTTCAACCGCCGCACATTCTCGACGACCTCCTCGACCCTGTCCGCCCGCGCCGCACCCGCCCCGACGGCGAGCACGCCTGCGACGACTGCCCCTACCGCGGTTCGCATCGCGCGACGGTATCAGGCTATGCTCCGAGGATGCGTGTGGCGTTGTGTGTCGTCTTCATCGCGGCGTGCCGTCCGGACGCCCCTTCGTCCCGGCCGCATCTCCCATCGGATCCGACGAGTCTCCCGTGCAACGGGACCCTCGGCTTTCCGACGTTCCCGGGCGTCGCGGTGCAGAGCTTCTCCGTCGTGGTGGAGGATCTCGACGGCGATGGCCTGGGCGACCTCGTCCTCGGCGGGGAGCAGATCTCCATCGCGCGCGGGCGCCGCGACGGCACGTTCGAGCCGCCGGTGGCGGTGGCCGACGGCAACTTCGAGGGCTTCGCGCTCGGCGACTACGACGGCGACGGGCGCACCGACCTGATCCACAGCCATCGCGTGGACGCGACGTTCGACGTGCGCGTGCTCCTCGGCGACGGCCGCGGCAACTTCAAGCGCGCGCTCACCCTCGACGCGAGCAACCAGGCCTTCACGCGGATCGCCGTCGCCGACCTCGACGGTGACGGGCGGCTCGACGTCGTCGGTGTCAGCGCGGGAGCCGTCCAGGTGCTGTCGCGCAGCGGCTCGGCGAGCTATCCGATCGATGCGGTCGAGCTCGCCATCGCCGACGTCACCGGCGACGGCCGCCCCGACGTCGTGGTGTCGCAGGGGCGCGGGATCAGCGTCTTCGCGAACCTCGGTGCATCGCTCGCCGCGCCGGTGTCGTATCCCGCGACGGGGGCTTTCGCCCTCGCGCTCGCCGACGTCGATCGCGACGGCGCGCTCGACGCCCTCGTCGGCACGGGCACGTCGCTCGCGGTCCTCCACAACGACGGGAGCGGCGGGTTCGGTGCGCCGCCCGAGCTGCACGACCTCGGGGCGCAGGTGTCTGCGATCGCCGTCGCCGACCTCGATCGCGACGGCAACCTCGACGTCGGCGTCGCGAGCGAGGGCGGTCTCGCGATCTTCCGCGGCGCTCGGGACGGCACGCTCACCGCGCCGCTCCGGTTCGCGCCGCTCGCGAGGAGGATCGCGTTCGGCGACCTCGACGGCGACGGCTTCGCCGACCTGATCCTGCACACGTCGCGGCTCGTCACGACCTACCGCAACACGCGCACGCCGGCGCTGTTCGAGACGAGCTCGACGCTCGTCGCCGACCAGCCGGGGGAGCTCGTGCGCATGGCCGACCTCGACCACGACGGGCGCCTCGACCTGCTCGGCTTCGACCTGCGCAACGTGCGGGCCCGCGTGGGCGGCCAGCTGACCTCCGAGGTGAACCTCGGCATCGCGGTCACCTCCGGCGCGTTCGCCGACGTCGACGGTGATGGCACGCCCGACCTCGTGATCTACGGGCAGCACCTGCCGAGGTGGGGGATCCAGCCGATCCTCGGCTACGGCGACGGCACGCTGGCGGCCGCCGCACCGTTCGTGGTGCCGCCGGGCTCCGGCGTCGTGGTCGCGGACTTCGACGGCGACGGGCTCGCCGACGCGGTGACCGCGATCGGCGACCGGCAGCTCACCGAGATCCGCGTGCATCGCGGCCGAGATCGCGGCCAGTTCGACGAGCACGGCGAGGTCGTGTGGTCGGGCGCCGGCGTCGCGGGCTTCTTCATCACGGATCTCGACGGCGACGGGCGTGGCGACCTCATCGTCGACACCCTCGAGGGGCCGCCGGCCGGCGCGCGGCAGCACGTGCTCGTCCAGGGGGTGCGCGGGCTGCTCGGGGAGCGGGTGACCCCCAGCCAGTCGCGCTCGATCGTCGCGGCGCGCGACTTCAACGGCGACGGCAACCCCGACCTGTTCTCCCTCGACGGCGCCAGCTTCATCGTCTCGCTCGGCGGCGGCGGTGGCGCGCTCGGCCCGCTGCTCCACACCCCACACACCCTGCCGCTCGACCTCGCCTTCGCCGACTTCGACGGCGACGGCTACGTCGACATCGCCACCGCCGGCGACGTCACCGCCGTCCATCGCGGCCGCGGCGACGGCACCTTCGAGGACCCGCTCCTCTACGACGTCGCCGGCTCGGTCATCAGCGCCGGCGACTTCGACGGCGACGGTCTCGTCGATCTCCTGGTCGACGACAACACCACCGCCCCGCGCCTGCTCCTGGGACGCTGTCTCTAGCTCTGCACGAGCACGGTTCCGGCGACCTTGCTCGCGCCGATCTGCTCGATCGCGCGGCGGAGGTCGCGGGTCGTGGAGCGGCGGGCGCGCAGCGCGAGGATCACGGTGTCGGCGGCGTCGGCCATGAGGTTGACGTCGGCGGAGCCGAGGACGGGTGGGGCGTCGACGACGATGTGCTCGTAGCCGGCCATGCGGAGGCGCTCGACGGCGATCGCGAACGCCGGGCCGTCGAGGAGCTGGGTCTTGTCAATGCGCGGGTTGATCGCCGCGACGTGGAGCCACAGCTGCGGGATCTCGATGAAGCTCCACGGCATCAGCGGCTGGTGGCGGTGCGCCGCGAGCTGCTCGGCGAAGCACCACGGCGGGACGAACTTGAATACACCCGCGAGCTGCGGGCGCCGCACGTGCGTCTCGACGAGCAGCACCTTCGCGCGCCCGCACTCGGCGAGGGCGAGCGCCAGGTTCACGGCCGTCGTCGTCTTGCCGTCGCCCTCCTCCGGCGACGACACCACGATCGTCGCCGGGCGCCCGACCTCGAGCAGGTGGTGGCGCAGGATCCGGTACGACGCCGAGCGCTCGGAGTCGGGATCCACGACGAGCTCGAGGCGGCTGTCGATGTCGTCCTCGGGGAGGTGGTGCTGCGTCAGGCCGATCTCCGGCGGCGCGCTGCCGGGGAGCATCGCCGCGGCCTTCGAGATCATCGTCTGCGTCCCGACGGGCTGCATCGCCACGGTCGGCTTGCCGAAGATCGGCGCGAGCTGGTGATCGGGCTTGGACACCTGCGGCATCGGGACGACGGGCATCGCCACGTCGACGCGCGTGGCACCGGCGTCACCGTCGGTGGCGCCCTCGACGGCGGTCATCTGCTGCGTCATCAGAGGGAGCGGCGCACCGCTGCGCCCCTCCCCGAACTTGCCGCGGGAGTCCTTCGTCACGACGCGGTCGCCTTCCGTTTCGGGTTGGTCTTCTTCCGCTTGCGCGCGGTCGCCGGCGGGATCACGCCGAGCACCACCACGCCGAGCTGATCGAGATCCGCGCGCCGGTACAGGCGGTCGTCGATGACCGCGAGGCCGATCGCGAGCGCCATGCCGAGCGACAGGAACAGCACCGTGCCGGCCATCAGGAAGATCATGCGGCCGGGGCCGGCCGGCTTCTGCGGCTTGAACGCCTCGTCGACGACGCGCAGGCGCCCGCCCTGCTCGGCGGCCTTCGTGTTCGCCTCCATCTGCGCGCGGAACACGCCGTTCGCGAGGTACGTCACCTGCTCGCGCTGCTCGCCGACGGCGCGCCGCAGCTCGGCGTGATCCGTCTCGAGCTTCACGATCAGCGCCGAGCTGTTGTCGATCTCCGCCTGCTTCGGCAGGTTCGACTTCTGGAGGTCGGCGATCTCGCTCTCGATCTTCGATAGCTCGGCGCGCAGCTTCTCGCGGTCCTGCGACGACGCGACCGGCTGGATCACCGTCACCTCGGGCGGGACCGCCGCCTCGGCCTGGCGCACGCGCTTCTGCGCGTCGTTGAACCGCGCCTGCGCGCTCTGCACCGTCGGGTGGATGTCCTGATACTTCGACTTCGCGTCGGCGAGCGCGCGCCGCGCACCCTCGAGCTCGCGCTGCGCCTCGGCGAGCGCCGCCTCGGCCGCCTGGCGCTCCGGCGTTGGCGGCGCGGTGACCTTCACCGGCGGCGCGTCGGGCGGCAGCGACAGCAGATACTGGATGCGGTCGCGCTGGCGCTGGCGCGCGACGATGCGCGGATCGCCCTGCGGCTGCGGCGCCTTCTGCGCCTTGCGGATCGCGGCGCCGCTGTCGAGCCCGACCTGGTTCGGGTCCGAGACGAACTCGGGGTGCTTGTTGAGGAACTCGGTCAGCGCCTTCTCGCGCTTCTGCAGCTCGGCGGCGGCCGTCTCCTTCTGCGACGTCGCGAACTCGAGCGTCCTGATCGCCGTCTCGTTCGACAGCGCCTCGTCCTTGTCCTGGAGCAGCTTCGTCAGCTTCTCCGTGACGGCCTTCGCGCGCGCCGGATCGACGTCGGTGTACAGGATGCGGAACGCCGGCCCGCGGCTCTCGAGCTTGATCTGCTCGCGCAGCTTCTCGACGGCGACGTCGGGGTCGGTGCCCGGCGGGAACGGATTGAGCGCGGGGTCGTCGACGATCTGGCGCAGCTGCGCGCGCGCCGTGAGCAGCTCGCGGTACTTGTCGCCGATGTTGCGCTGCACGACCTCCTCGCGCGTCGGGTTGAGCAGCTGGCTCTGGATGCGCTCCTGGTAGAACAGCGTCGACCACGACTGGTACGTGCGGCCCTTCATCATCGTGAACGCGAACGAGAGCGCGCCGCCGACGCCCGCGAACAGGCCGATCAACCACCAGTAGCGCAACGTCTTCCGGCCGAGATCGACCAGACGCTGCAACCGATCGCGTGGTGTTATCGCTTTGAGCGCCATCGGAGGAACCATGGTACACGACCGCGCGGTACGCCACGCGCGGCGAGGGAACCCACGTCGTCGCCATGGAATCCGGGTACATGACCCAGCACCGGTAGGTTGAGCCGCTGCACGTCGTCGGCGTCGTGGATGCGCACGTCGAACGCGCCGACGAACAGCGCGGACCCGAGCAGCGCACCGAGTCCGATCACGGAGATCACGATCAGCAGCGCGAGCTCGGATTGCTCGGCCTTCTCGGGGCGCCTCTCCTCGACGATCGACAGCGAGATGTCGAGCCCCGCCGCGACGATGCGATCCGCGTTCGCCTCGCCGCTCTGCGCGAGCGCGCGCTGCTGCTCGAGGAGCTTCTTCTCCTCCGTCGCGTACTGCAGGAGCTCGATGCTGAGCGCGGTCGCGAGGTCGAGGTTGCCGCGCCGGCGCGCGTCGTCGGCGGCGGTGAGCTTCGTCGCGCGCAGCTCGGCGATCTCGTCGAGCCGCTCCGCCGTCTGCTCGCGTGCGCGCGCGACGTCCTTCGCGAGCTGGTCGGCGACCGCCTGCTGGAGCTCGTCGTGCGTCTTGATCGCGATCGTGGCGAGATCGCGCGCCACCTCGTACGCGCGCACGTTGTCGCCGTCCGTGTAGGTCAGGCCGATGCGCGCGGACTTGCGCGCGTTCGAGTCGTCTTCGGTGTCGAAGTACACGAAGGAGTTCTTCCAGATCTCGATCTCGAGATTTCCGCGGACCTCGTTCCGTGCGAACTCCATGCCGAGCTGCTTGCGCAGCGGGAACAGGTTGCGGCGCTCGATCATCTCGTTGAGCGGCGCGTCGGGCAGCAGCACGTTGCCGACGTACTGCTTGAGCTGGTCGAACAGCACGTAGTCGGTCTTGTTCTGCGACAGCACGCCCTCGCTGAGCGCGAGCACGATGCGCGACTCGTACAGCTTCGGCTTGTTCGCGAACCTGTACGTGACGCCGGCGGTGACGACGATCGCGAGGAGGATCACCGGCAGCGGGCGCGCGCGCATGCGCCGCTTGATCCGCTGCAGCTCGGTGACCATGCCGAGACGCGTCGGCTCCTCCGACTCGTACCAGCCGTCGGGCGACCCCGAGGACATTCCCGTCATTGTACCCGCGCGACCGCGGCCAGCACGCCGTGCAGCGCCGCCGCGCTCGCGGCCCATCCGCCGCGCGCACCGAGGGCCGCGACCTCGGTGGGCTCGTAGCGCTCGCCCAGGGTGTGCGCGAGCGCACCGGCGAGCGCCTCGGGGTCGCGCGCGGGGACGAGCGAGCCGAGCTGCGGGTTCGTGATGAGGTCCGGGATGCCGCCGACGGACGTCGCGACGACCCGGCGTCCGCACGCGAGCGCCTCGAGCACGACGTTCGGCGTCCCCTCGGCGTGGCTCGGCAGCACGAGCGCGTCGCACGCCGCCATCCACGCGGGGACCTTCGCGAGCGGCTGCGGCCCGTGCAGCACCGCGCCCGGGACGCTCGCGAGCGCCGCCTCGAGCGCGCCCCGGGCCGGGCCACCGCCGACGACGGCGAGCCGCGCCCCGGGCACGCGCGCGGCGACCGCCGGCCACGCGCGCGCGAGGTCGAGCACGCCCTTCTCTTCCTTCAGGTTGCCGACGTACAGCGCGAGCGGTCCGCCGCCGGCGGGCAGCCCGAGCTCGGCGCGCGCGGCGGCGCGGTCGCGCGGGTGGAACAGCTCCGCGTCGACGCCGTTCATGACGATCGCCACGCGGTCGCGCGAGACGCCGAGCCCGACGACCTCGTCGGCGAGGGCGCGGCTCACGGCGACGATGCGCGCGGCGCGCGGCAGCGCCCACGACGTCAGGCGGCGCGGCCCGGGCAGCTTCGCGACGATGTTGATGTCGCTGCCGTGCAGCTTCACGACGCTCGGCACGCCGAGCAGCGACGCGGCGATCACGGCGGCGAACCCGTCGGGGTACGCCCACGACCCGAGGACGACGTCGACCTTGCCGCGGTAGCGCGCGAGCGCGGGCGCGATCGACGCCGCGTACAGCGGGCCCCACGCGCCGTGCGCGAGGCGCGGCACGAACAGCGTGCGCGGGTGCGTCACGTCGATGCCGGCGATCGTCTCGCGGCGCGGCACCTGGGCGAGCTTTCCGGCGCTCGACCAGCGCGCGAGCAGCCCCGCGCCCGGGAACCACGGCAACGTCGCCATGACCTCGAGCTCGCACAGCTTCGCCAGCGCGGCGAACTGCTGCCGGTTGAACGGCGCCGAGAGCGGCTCGGCGGCGTTCGGAAAGATCTTCGTGATCGCGAGGACGCGGAGGCGCTGCACGACTACAGGTTGAACACCTTGTCCATGCGAAGCAGCTTGAAGATCGCGAGCGGCTGATCGCGCGCCCCGGTGATGGCGACCGTGCCGTTCGCGCCGCGCACACCTTTGTACAGCTTCACGAGCGCGGCGACGCCGGAGCTGTCGATCAGGTCGAGCCCCGACAGGTCGACGATCACCTTCGGCGGTCGGGTGGCGATGATGGCGTCGATCTCCTCGGCGAGCGAGGGCGCAGTGTTGATGTCGAGCGATCCGCGCACGGCGAGTCGCGTCTCGGTCGGATGTCGTTGCACTTCGAATGGTGTCGGCACGTCAGCTCCTCCGGGCGCCGGCCGCCTGGTTCGCGGACAGGCGCTTGCGCAACCGCCACAGGTTCGGCGGTCCGGGTTCGTAGGTCATCTCGTCGAGCATCGTCTTCGCGATGTGGATGCCCATGCCACCTTCCGGCAGCGAGTCCTCGTCGAGCTCGTTCGGCAGCGGCGTCACGTCGTCGAGATCGAACGGATGACCGTGGTCGCGCACCTCGATCACGAGCTCTCGCTCGGTGGGCGTGATCGCGAGGTCGATGACCCCGCCGCCCGTGCGCTTGTACGCGTGGATCGCGATGTTGTTGAAGATCTCCATGAACGCGGAGATCACGGCGGTGTCGAACGGGTCGCGCACGTCGTGCACGACCGGATCATCCGGGTCGCGCTGCGTGCTGCTCGATACCAACCGGCAGGCCTCGCCCACCACGCGCACCGCGATCGCGCGGTAGCGCAGCGTGCCTGGCACCGTGAGCCGGATGGTGGGCACCATCGTGTTCCCCACGATAGCACGCATGGTAGTGTCACTCCGTGTTGCGCAGCGTGCGAATCGCGAAGCGCGCGATCGACATCGCCGTCGGCGGCCTCGGGCTCGTGCTCACCGCACCCCTCATGCCGATCATCGCGGCGGCGATCTACATCGAGTCGCCCGGGCCCGTGCTGTTTCGTCAGAGGCGTGCGGGTTCGCTCAGGTCGGCCTCGACGCACAACGGCAAGCGGGAGCTGAAGTTCGACGAGTTCGAGATGCACAAGTTCCGCACGATGATCGTCGACGCCGAGGCGAAGACGGGCGTCGTCGTCGCGGGCTCCGACGACCCGCGCATCACCCGGGTCGGCAAGTTCCTCCGCAAGTCGCGCCTCGACGAGCTCCCCCAGTTCTGGGACGTGCTGCGCGGCAAGATGTCCATCGTCGGCCCGCGCCCCGAGCGCCCCGAGCTCCTCCGCGACCTCTCCTACGCCATCCCGCTCTTCGAGGAGCGCATGCGCGACGTCAAGCCCGGCATCACCGGCCTCGCGCAGATCTCGCTCGGCTACACCGGCTCGATCCCCGAGGGCAGCGAGATCGGCAAGCTCGCCGCCACCCTCCAGAACCCGTGGCAGCTCGAGGAGACGAAGGGCTCGCTCGCCGACGACATGCGCATCAAGCTCCTCTACGACCTCGCCTACACCGCGTCCCTCGAGCGCTTCGACACCTTCCTCCGCACCGAGCTCGGCATCATCTTCAAGACCCCGCTCGTCATGCTGAAGATGACCCAGGGCCGCTGACGCGCCGCTTCCCCGTGCTCGCCGCAGCTTGCGCCGAGCTAACCTGCGCCCGCCACGCTCGCCCAGCGCCGGCGAGAGCCTGCGCCCGGCGCGCTCGCCCAGCGCCGGCGAGAGTGCGCCCGGCGCG
>JAHBVW010000003.1 GCA_019637375.1 Deltaproteobacteria bacterium
ACGCGATGTTCTGCGACGCCGTCCTCGCCGGGCATCTGGATCACGCGCCGGAGTCGCTCGATGAGCGTCATCTCGGCCGAAAGATCGACGCGGATCCAGAGTGGCGTGGGTTGGCACTGTTCACCCGGGACGAAGTGCAGACACTGATCTCGTCGCAGAAGATCCCAACCGAGCGGCGCGTCGCGTACGTCATCGAGCTGCTCGCCGGCGCTCGCCCCGGAGAGGCCGCGGCACTTCGGTGGCGCCACTACGACGCCACCAAGCAGCCGCTCGGAAAGCTCCTCATCGCCAAGAGCTACAGCGCGCGTGCGAACCGCGAGAAGGGGACGAAGACGAACGCCGTGAAGCACGTCCCGGTACACCCGACGCTCGCGGCCATCCTCGCTGAATGGAAACTCACCGGCTGGGCGCAGATGGTTGGTCGCGATCCAACGCCGGACGACCTGATCATCCCGCTGCCGCCAGCGGACGCTGCGGCGCGGACGAACAAGACCGGCGAGCCGCTGCGGCCCGACTACTATGCGCGGCGCCGCTGGGTCGAGGAAGACCTGCCAGCGCTCGGTTGGCGCCACCGGCGCCATTACGATACGCGCGCAACCTTCATCACGCTCGCGGTCGAGGATGGCGCGAGCGCCCAGATCATCCGCGACCGGGTGACCCACACGAAGCCACGCCGCGACGGGTTCGATTTCTACGACCGCGGCGACCACTGGGTGGAGACGTGCCACGAGGTCGCGAAGCTCAAGATCAAGCGCACGCGCGATCCGAACGACAACGTGGTTGCGTTGGCAAGCGCCGTTGCCGAGCGCTCCGACGGCGATGCCGCGCGATTTGGTGCAGCCTTGGTGCAGTCGCCGAAAACGTCTGCGATCGCTTCTACTTCTGGGCTCCGGAGGAGGGTTTCGAACCCCCGACCCGGCGGTTAACAGCCGCCTGCTCTACCACTGAGCTACTCCGGAATGAGGGGATCAATAGATGACGTATGGGGGTGGGGGGTGTCAAGCGAGCGGCCGGGCTGAAGTCAGACTTCGAGGGCGGTGGGGAAGCGGGAGGTGAGGGCTTCGAGGAGGGCGGTGGGGAGGGAGACGTCGAGGCCGCGGAGAGTGAGGCGCGTGAAGGTGTGGGGGGTGTCGAGGAGGGCGTGGAGGGTGGTGGTGGTGATGCGGGTGCCGCTGAGGTCGAGGGAGGTGAGGGACGGGAGTTGGAGGAGCGAGGCGGCGCCGGCGTCGGTGAGGTTCGTGAACGAGAGGTCGAGGGTGGTGAGCGAGCGGGTGAAGGCGGCGGTGGGGAGGGCGAGCGCGGAGGCGTCGGAGATCGAGGTGAAGCCGAGGCCGAGCGAGGTGAGGTGCGTGAGGCGCGGGCAGGTGGCGAGGGCGTGGGTGGAGGCGTCGGTGATCGGGAGGTCGGAGAGGTTGAGGTCGGTGAGGGCGCCGTTGTGGGGGGAAGCGGCGAGCGCGGTGACGGTGGCGTCATCGAGGGCGTTGCACCAGGAGTCGTGGATGTCGATGCTGCTGAAGTCGAGCTCGGCGATGTGCGCGAGCTCGGGCCAGGTCGCGAGGGCGGCGCCGACGACGGGCGAGAGGTGCTGGGTGCGGAGCGCGAGGGTGCGGAGGCGCGCGAGCGGGCGCGGTGCGGCGACGAGCGCGGTGATGGCGCCGTCGCCGATGCCCTGGTTGTCGAGGACGAGCGCGGCGAGGTTGGGGAGGTGGCGCGCGACGAGCGCGACGCTGGATTCGCGCACGCCGTGGGCCGAGATCTCGAGGCGCTCGAGGTTGGCGAGCGCGGGATGCGCGACGATGGCCTCGAGATCGGCGTCGCCGAGGTGATCGGTGTCGTCCCAGGTGAGGTCGAGCGCGCGGAGGTGCACGAGCTCGTGGGCGTCGGCGGCGAGGCCGCGGATGGCGCGCGCGACGTGGGATGCGCCGATGCTGAGCTCGGTGAGGAAGCCGCGCGCGAGCTCGTGGTGGCGCGCGTGGGGGAACCAGGCGCCGAGCCACTGCGCGCGGTGCAAGCGGCACAGCTCGGCCTCGCGGCGCGCGTGGGCCGCGCGCGCCGCGGCCTCGGCGGGCGGCGGGTTGCACTGGAGCGCGATCAGCTCGCCGCGGGGGTCGCCGCGCTGCTGGAGGAGGTCCGCGTAGACGAGGCGTGGGGCATCGTCGTCGGGCGCGGCGAGGATCGCGCGCACGAGCTCGTCTTCATCGGCCACGCCCGAGCATACCGGCGGGCGCCGAGGTGCGCGCCGGCGGTGGTGCCGTGAAAAAGCTTCGGCATGGCCTCACTCCGACGCAGCGCGCACGCGAGCACAGCGAGCGCGTGCGCATCGACGGAGCGAACGCGCGATCGGTCGATGAAGGACTGACCGTCGATCGCGCGGCGCAGTGGGTGGCGCTCGGCAGAGTGCCGCGCGCGAAGGGGGGAGAGCCGGCGAGGACGCTCAGCAGGCACCGTTGCTCGCGCGCAATCCAGCGTCGCTCGGAGCGGCGATCGGCAGGATGTGCACGGCGGAGCGCTGTTGTCACGCTGACAGGAACGGCGTGATGGCGTCGGCGACGGAGCGGCGGCCGCGCGATCGCGACGGCGCTGTTGTCACGCTGACAGGAACGGCGTGATGGCGTCGACGAAGCGTCCGGGGGCGTCGACGTGGGCGAAGTGGGAGGCTTCGCGGAGCTCGATGAAGGTGGCGCTGGGGAGGAGCTCGCGGAGGCGGGCGCCGACGGCGGGCGGTACGATGGGATCGCGGTCGGCGTAGACGAGGAGCAGCGGGATGGGGAAGCCGGAGGCACGCAGGGTGGAGGCGAACTGCTTCATCGGGCGCGTGTCGAGGGTGTCGCGCAGGTGGCGGTAGAAGGTGCGCCGCCCGGCGGGCGTGGTGAGGGGGCGCGCGATCTCGCGGTGCTCCTCGCGCGACTTGAGGGTCTCGTCGTAGTAGTGGACGTTGCGGTGGACCCAGCGCTCGGGGTCCTTGCGCACGAGTCGGTCGACGATGCGGAAGCTGGGGAGGACGCGCATCGCCCAGCGGAGCGCGACCATCCGAGGGGTGGGCAGGCCCGGCGAGTGGAGGTTCACGAGGCGCGTGAAGGCCTTCGGATCGAGGAGCGCCGCGCGCATGGAGAGGTAGCCGCCCATGGAGTTGCCGACGACGGCGCTGCCGCGGAGGTCGAGCGCGTCGACGGTGGCGAGCAACGCACGCGCGAGGACGTCGGGCCCGAGGTAGACGTCGGGGTGGTCGGAGTCGCCGGCGCCGGGGAGGTCCGGCATGACGAGCCGGAAGCGCGCACCGAGCGGCTCGAGGAGGTAGCGGAAGCTGTAGGACGTCCACATGAGGCCGTGGACCAGGAGGAGCGGCGGCCCCGAGCCGTACTCGCGCACGGCGATGCGGATCGAGCCGAGCTCATCGGTGCGAACGGTGACGTCGCGCCGCGTGGTGTCGGCCCAGCGGTGCGGTACGCGCGGCGCCTCGGGGACGTCGGCGAATGCGAGCTGCTCGAAAGGTGCCAGCGCCATGCGCGCGAACGTAGCGCGGCTCGGGTTCGCGACGGGGCAGGCAGCGGCAACTGCACGCGGCTCAGGCCGTTGGCAACGTGCCAACACCGGCCGCGCCGGACGGGACGCACGCCACACTGGCGATGGCGACGGCCCTGGCGACGGTACAAGCTCCGAACGAAGCGGTCAGCGGGGTTGCGTGGCACACGCCGGGCGAGGGCCGGGGAGCTTCATGCACGGCTGCCCGGCTCGTGCCGGCGATGGCGATCGCGGGCGCGCCTTGCGGCCCAGAGCCAGGCGCCGCAAACGGGCTTACGTGCCGACGACGACGACGAACGTCGTGGCGTCGTCCTCGACGAAGCGCGGCAGCGCGGGGCTCGCTGCCGGCGGCGACGGCGAAGGCCGTGGCGTCGTCCTCGACGAAGTGCAGCGCGCGGCGGCTCACTTGCCGACAACGACGGCGGACGCGTGGCGTCGTCCGCGACGAAGCGCAGCAGCCGGCGGTCACTTGGCGAGGACGACGGCGAACGTCGTGGCGTCGTCCTCGACGAAGCGCAGCAGGGCGTCGCCCTCCGCCTCGAGCGCGGTCACGGTGGGACGCGCGAGCCGGGCGAACGGTGCGAGGGTCAGGGTGGCCGCGGCCTTCTTGCGCTCGATGGTCCAGGTGCCGGCGACGACGCCGTCGACGAGGAACGTCGCGCGGACCTGGAGGTTCTTGGTCACGACGAGGGGCCGGTGCGCGTCGGCGATGACGCGCGAGCGGTCGTCGTGGGCGAGGACGAGGTTGTCGAACTCGGGCAGGAAGCGGACCGGCACCTCGACGTCCGCGCCCGGCCGGGGGGCGTCGGGGAGGTCGAAGAGCTCGCGCTTGCCGTCGCGGAACGTGACGAGCTCGGGGCGCAGGGCCTCGAACGCCGCGGCGAGCGACTTGTCGCGGAAGCCCGACCAGACCTGGGCGTCCTTGACGGTCGCCGGACCGAACGCGGCGAGGTAGCGCCGCACGAGGGTCTCGAGCGAGCCCGGCGCGAGCTCGGCGCCGAGCCAGGTCACCGCGGGGGTGAACTGCGCCGCGGCGGGGAAGGCCCAGCGGTCGGCGGAGGTCGGCACCTGCACGAGCGGCAGCGTGCAGCGGACCGCGTAGCCGAGGGCGCGCTCGTCGAAGGAGGCGAACTTCTTCGCGAGGACCGGGCGGAGCTGGTCGAACGTCGCCGGCAGCTTCGTCGCCGCGAACGCGCCGAGCTTGCCGAGGTCGAGCTCGGAGACGCGATCGCCGAGGATCGCGCGCATGCCGACCTCGAGCATCGCCGCGAGCGCCGGGCGCAGCGTCAGGTAGTCGCGCGCCGACAGGAGGTGCAGCGTGCCGCGCATCGCCGTCGCGCGCACGACCTGCTTGCCGAGCAGCGCCTCGCACAGCTGCGCGCGCGCGAAGCCCGCCACGCGCGTCCACAGCCCGACGAACGGCGGCCGCGCCTGCTGCGCCTGCATGCCCGCGAGGCGATCGATCACGTCCGCGACGCCGGCGAGCGCACCGGGCCCGGCCTTCTTCGCACCGACCTGCGCGCGCGCGAGCAGCAGCTGGCGCGCGAGGGTGGCGCGGTTGAGCTCGCGCGTCGAGATGCTCGCGGACGAGGACGAGGATGCGGAAGGCGGCTTGCGGCGCGGCGGTCGCTGGACGGTCACGGCCTGCCGAGGGTGGCGCGATTCGACGCGCGCGTCGAGATCCGCGCGATCACGGAGGCGTGATCTTCGCCGTGCAGGCGGTCATCCTCGCGGTCGCCTCCTCCACCCTCCTCCTGTCCTCCTCGCTCGGCGTCGTGGCCGTCTCGCCGGCATGCTCCTTGGCCCACTCGGCCATCTCCCTGCCGAAGTCCTCGGTCACCTTCACGATGCACGCGTCGTCGGCACACGCGCACACCTGATCGACGTGGGTCATGAACCTGGTGATCACCTCGCCGTCGCCGTCGCCGTCGACCTTGATCCGCCGCGGCACCTCGATGACGTAGTAGCGACCGCCGAGGTCGAGGAGCTCGAGCTTCATCTCCGCCGGCTTGCCACCGACGCGCAAGCTCACCTTCACGCGCTCGTGGGTCACGTCGGTCTTCACGGTGCAGTCGCCGTCCTTCTCGCCGGCCTTCAGCGCAGCCTCCGTGCGCTCCCGGAGCGACACGACCTCGATCGCGAGGCCCTTCGACGCCGCCGCGAGCTTCGTCATCCGCTCGTGGAGCCTCCGCTCCTCCTTCGCGGAGCGCTTGCGGAGCTCGTCGCCGTCGGAGCCGGTGCACTCCACGGCGCGCGCGAGCGCCTCCTTGCCGTCGGCGAACGCGACGAGCCCGTCGACGTCACCGGCCGCGATCCGCGCGACGACCTCGCGCACCATCGCCTCACGCGATCCGCGGACGTCGGGCTTCGCCGAGACCGAAGGTGCGACCCGAGCCGGGCCCGTCGACGACGGCGCCGCCGACCCGCAACCCACCAGCACGACCAGAAGCAGGAAACGCATGACGGCTACTGTGTCACGGTCTGCGGCGGTGCGATCCGCGCCGTACAGTCCGCCAGCCGCTGCGTCACGTCGTCGAGGAGATCCGTCTCCTCGTCGGTCGGTGGGTCGGTCCGCCACGGCGCCCCCGATCGCATCCTCACCTCCGTCTCCCTCCGGTAGGCCTCCTCCGTGTCGCTGATGCAGGCGGTGTCACGGCACGCGCAGACCACGTCGACGTACGCCAGGAACTTCTCCGTCGTCTCGGCCGTCTCCGGTCCGCCGAGCCGCTGCGGCACGTCGACCAGGTAGTACCGGCCGTCGAACCACACGAGGCCGATCGCGGCCGTCGACAAGACACCGCCGATGCGCACCTGGACGCGCATGCGCTCGAAGATCACGCCCAGCTGCGCGCACTCCCTCTCGCGCGGGTTTCCGCCCGCCACCGGATCGATCCGCACGACCTCGATCACCGAGCCCCTCGCCCGCCCGGCCGCGAGCGCGATCCGTTCGTGCCGCTTCCGACTTCGATGGTGGCACCCCGGCCCGAGGGCCTCGGCATCGGCCAGCGCGAGCAGCGCATTCGCATCTCCCGCCGCCAGCAGCGCGACGACCTCGCGCACCATCGCATCCCGTGACGTGCGGACGTCCGGCTTCGGAGCGGCGTTCCCGACGACGGTCGCCGCCGACCCGCAACCCACCAGTACGACCAGAAGCAGGAAACGCATGGCGCACGGTCTCACGGAGCGACGAGGACGTTCCAGCCCGGTGTTGCACCGATGACGGTACCGTCCGCGCGCCGGACGGAGCCGTCGTGGATCCACAGACCGTCGCGGAGCGGCAGCGGCGGGTCGACGAACTTCGTGCAGCCGTCGACGTACACGGTGGCGTCGAGCTTCTCGCGCACCGGCGACGTGCCGCGCAGCTCGATCCGCACGATCGGCGGCGAGGTCCGCACCCACGCGGCCGACTTCGCGTGCGGCGTGAACAGCGCCGCGTCGCCGCCGAGGTCGGCCGGCTGCGGGGAGGCCAGCGTCGCGCCGCCCGGCCCCTTGCAGACGAAGCCGCGCACCTTGCCGCGCGCGCCCTTCACGTCCTCGAACGTCACCGCGTAGCCGGCTGGCGCCTTCACCTCGGGCAGCACCGGCGGCGTCGTGTCGCGCAGGTTCGCCGGCTTCCACTTCGTGAACCGGTGCGAGCCGTCGTCGACGCGGCGATACCCGATCTCGCAGTGCATGAGGAAGTCGCCGGCCGGCGCGTCCGCGATCCCGAGGCACGTCGTCACGAACACCTTGCCGTCCGCGGTCGCCGCGAGCTCGGGATCGAGCTCGTAGCCGCTCGGGATCTCCTTGCCCGGCGTCGCGCGCACGAGGTCCTTCAGCTCGACCGCCGGCTGCGCCTTCCCGTCGACGACCTTGCCGATCGAGTACGCGTCGCCGACCTTGCGCAGCACCCACAGCGTGCGCGCATCGCCCCACGCGTACGCGTAGGCGCCCTTCCCCGTCTCCTCCCACACGCGCTCGACCTTCGCCCCGGACGCCCCCAACCCCGAGGACAGCCGGTGGATCGCCACGCCCTTCTCCACCTTCGACGCGATCACGACGTCGGCGTGCGCGGCGCCGGACACTGTGAGCAACGTGACAACAAGCGCGCGCATGTGCCCGGACAGACGCGCGCCGCGGCGGCGCTATTCCTCGCCGGCTGCGCGCTTCTTCTTGTTCTCGAGGTAGTCGGTGAGGAGCGTGTCGAAGCCCTTGCGGTCGACCTTCGGGGCCACCGCCCGCGCCAGCGCCATGTCGAGGATCTCGCGGATCATCTGCCCGTAGGTGCGCCCCGACGCCCGCGCCGACGCCGCGAACGCGCAGCTATCGGCGAGGTCGGGGTTCGGGTTCACCTCGAGGACGAACACCTCGCCGGTCTCGGGCACGAGGCGCATGTCGACGCGCGCGTAGTCGCGGCACGTCAGCGCCCGGTACGCGGCGAGCGCCGTCTGCTCGATGTGCGCCACCGTCTCCGGCTCGAGGTCGGGCACCGGGCAGCGCCCCTCGATCGCGTGGTGGTCGCGCGAGTACGGGTCCCACTTCGCCTTGTACGTGATGATGTGCGGCAGCGGGCGGTTGTCCTCGTCGACGCCGCCCATGAACTGCATCTCGTAGAGCGGCAGCGGCTTGTCCCCGAGGATCGCGCAGTGGATCTCGCGCCCCTCGATGTACTCCTCGACGAGCGACGCCATCTTGTGGTCGCGCCACATGCGCATCACGCGCGCCTCGAGCGCCGCGCGATCGTGCACGACCGAGCCGGTGTCGATGCCGCACGAGGCGTCGTCGAACGCCGGCTTCACGATCATCGGGTAGCGCAGCTCGACCTTCGCCGGGAACGTCGCGCCCGGTTGCCCGAGGTCGATCAGCATCCCGCGCGGCACGCGCACGCCGGCCGCCGTCATCAGCGCCTTGGCTTGCGGCTTCTTCTGACACATCGACAGCGAGAGCGGCCGGTTCCCCGTGTAGGGCATGTTCAGCAGCTCGAAGATCGCCGGGACGTGGTGCTCCTGCTCGGGATCGTTGTGGAAGAACTCGACGAGGTTCATCACCACGTCGGGCTTCTCGCGATCGATCGCGTCGAGCAGCACGTGGAACGTGTCGCGCACGTTCACCACCGTCACCGTGTGCCCGCCCTCCTCGAGCGAGCGCACGATGAGCTGCATCTCGTCCTCGAGCGAATCCCACGGCTCGAACGTGAGCGTGGGGTCCCAGTCGGGACCGCGCACGCCATCGCGACGATAGATCTCGTAGATATCTTCGTCGATCTGGTTCCAGAGGATCAGGGTGCGGGCCATGCAGACTGCGTCGCGGTAGCGCTCTGTTTCCACAGGTACCACCACACGCGCGCGATGTCGATCAGGAGATCGTCGTCATCCGGGCCGCGTGCCCCACGGGTAGCGCGCGATCACGTCGTCCCCGCGGCGCCGCTGCTCCAGCGTGAGGCCGTCCGCGGCCGCCGCCGCGAACCAGGCCGCGAGCTCCACCGCCGTCGCGAACCGTTCGCGCGGATCCTTCGCGAGGCCGATCGCGAGGACGCGATCGATGTCGGCCGGCAGGTTCGCCAGCATCGTCGGCTGCGACGGCACGCGATAGACGACGTCGTACAGCGTCGACGGCACGTCCTTGCCGGTGAACGCCGGGTGCCCCGTGACCGAGCGGTAGAGGATCGCGCCGAGCGAGTAGACGTCCGCGCGGTGATCGACGTCCTCGCCGCGCGCCTGCTCGGGGGCCATGTAGGCGGGCGTCCCGATGACGTGGCCCTTCGTCAGGGTCCCGGTGCCGCCGGCCTTGGACACGCCGAAATCGAGGATCTTCCAGGTGCGGACGCCGGCAACCTCCGCGAAGAACACGTTGTGCGGCTTCAGATCGCGGTGGACGATGCCCGCCGCGCGCGCCGCGTCGAGCCCGACCGCGACCTGCTCCGCGAACAACCGCGCCTGCGGCAGCGACAGCTTCTTGTGGCGGCGCAGCTGGTGCGCGAGGTCGTGGCCGCGCAGCCGCTCCATCGCGAGGAACGGGACGCCGCCCTCGGTGGTGCCGACCTCGAGCACGCCGACGACGTGCGCGCAGTTCAGGCGCGCCGCGGTGTCCGCCTCGCGCAGGAAGCGCTGGACGTGCGTCGGGTCGGCGAGCGTCCCGGGGTGCAACAGCTTCACCGCCGCCTCGCGCCCACCGTCGACCGCGCGCGCCTCGTAGACCTCGCCCATGCCGCCGCGCCCGATCAGGATGCCGAGCTTGAACTTGCCGATGACCTGCTCGGTGTAGCGACCCGGCCCGCCGACGACGAGGGCGCGGTCGAGCTCGGCGCGCGCCTCGGCGAGGAGCGCATCGCGCTGCGCCATGCCGCGCACGGCCCCCTCGAGCTGCGTCATCGCCTCGAGCGTCACCCGCTGGCTGACGCGCGCCGTGATGAACGCGACGAGGTACAGGCATTCGACGATGCACAGGAGCGAGATGCGGTCGAGCGTGCGCAGGTGCCCGATGCCGACGACGCCGCGGTCCTCGATGACGCCGGCGATCATCGCGCCCCCCATCAGCAGGTGCGCCGCGGCGACCATCACGTACATCGACAGCGTGACCCGCGCGTTCGAGCCCAGGCTGAAGAAGTAGATGCCGTAGACGAGCATCGCCGCGACGGGTGACGCGACGCCCCAGTAGTACACGCCCGACATCGAGCCCACGATGATGAGCAGGCCGGGCACCACGATCTTGCGGCCGTCCCAGGTCGCCGCGTCGCGCAGGCGCGACAGGATCCACACGGTCCCGAGGAGCGAGCCCGCGGTGCCGACGAGCACGACCGAGCGCGCGACCGGGTCGCCGTCGGCGGTGAGCGCGACGATGATGCCGCCGAAGCAGATCCCGAGGACGACCTTCAGGAACACGCGGGTCCGCGCGACCTCGTCGGCGCGCATCGCCTCGACGGGCGAGGTCGCCGTGGTCCCCGACAGCCGGCTGAGCGATGTCGACGCCGAGCGCTTGCCGCCGCGCACGAGCTGCTGGGTCGGCAGGTGGTGCACCCCCTCGGCCACCTGCGGCGGCGGGGGCGCCGACATCACCGTCGGCGGCGGGGTGTCCTCGCTCGGCGCGCCGTCGAGGTCGTCGGGGTCGTCGTCGAACGGGCTCGCCGGCTCGACGTGGGTGTGCGACTCGGGATCGTTGGTGCGCGGACCCAAATCGACCGTCGGCCGGTCGTCGTCGGAAGCGCGCCCCACCCTGGGAGCATACGACGTGCGTGGAACCGGTGCGAATCGCCGCGCTATCTAGCTTCCGGCAACAGGTGGCGCAGGTGCCACGCGAGGATCTGCTGCTCGCGCTGGGCGACGCGCGCCGTGCGCGTGACCGTGTAGGCGAAGGACCCGACGAGCAGGAGCAGCATCGTGTGCGTGATGACGATCGCCCCCCCGGCACCGGTGCCGGCCAGGGTGAAGATCGAGGACGTGAGGACGGCGGAGCCGCCCTCGAGCCGCCACGACTCCCCGAACACGCCGGCGGCCTCGAGGAGAAACGGCGTCAGCACGGTCGCGCCGATCCACGCGAAGATCGTCCACGGGCGCTCCTGGTTCCACGGATGCGAGGCGATCGCGATCGAGGCGCCGCAGATCAGCATCGGCGTCAGCGCGAACGGGCCGCCCAGGCGCGTCCACACGACCGCGAGGACGAAGTTGCCGGCCATCGACAGGAACGGGTTCACGCGGCCGGTGCGCCAGCCGTACACGGCGAACCCGACCTGCCACGCCTGCGCGAGGTTGAAGCCCAGCAACCACCCCCACGACTTCACCGTCATGATCGGGACGAGCAGGAGCAGCGCGAACACGGCGGTGTACGCGAGCGCGGCCCGCCGCGAGCGCACCCGCAGCGACTCGGCCTCGCTCGCCTTCAGGGTCGCGACGAGCCCCGGCGGTAGCACCTTCGGCGGCTCGACGAGCAGCTGCGTCACGAGGTCCGCGGCGTCCGCGAATTCCGGATCGAGGGCGAGCGCGCGCCCGGCGTGGCGCATCGCGACGGCCCGCGCCTCGGCGCCGCCGGCGGTGAGGGCCGCGCGCGCCGCGGCGAGCTGCTCGGCGGCGAGCGTGCGCCGGCGGGCATGGTCGCGATCACCGTCGAGGTACTTCTCGATCGCGCCGGCGAGCGCGTGCGCCGTCGGCCGCTCGCCGGGCTCGTCGGCGAGCGCGGCGTGGCAGATCGCGTCGAGCTCCGGCGGGATCGCGAGGTCGGGGCGCCGCTGCGACGGCGTGTCGGGCGTGCCGGTCAGCGTCGTGATCAGCGCCTCCTTCCCGGGCGGGTGGAGCGTCTCGCGCGCGAGGAGCTCGAACAGGATCGCGCCGAGCGCATAGACGTCGGCCGGGCGCCCGACGTCGTCGCCGCGCACCTGCTCGGGGGCCATGTAGCCCGGCGTGCCGAGGACGGCGCCCTCGCGCGTGAGGCCGGGCGCGGTCTCGCCGGCGTCGGCGCCGTCGCCACCACGCACGTCCTCGCGATCGAGCTCGCGCGCGATGCCCCAGTCGATGAGGTGCACCTCGCCGTAGTCGCCGAGCACGATGTTCGCCGGCTTGAGGTCGCGGTGGATGACGCCGCGCGCGTGTGCGAGGTCGATCGCGCGGCACACCTCGGCGAACGCGCGCAGGAGCTGCGGCGTCGGCGCGCCCGCCGCGAGGCGCTCGGCGAGGGTCGTGCCGGCGAGCCGCTTCATCGCGAAGTACGGGCGCCCGTCGGCGTCGACGCCGAGCTCGTGCACCGGCGGGATCGCCGGATGCTCGAGCCGCGCCTGGATGCGCGCCTCGCGCAGGAAGCGCGCGAGCGCGGCGGCGGACGGCGTGCCGTGCAGCCGCTTGATGGCGATGTCGCGCCCGATCCGCACGTCGTGCGCCGCGACGACCTCGCCCATGCCGCCGCGCCCGATCACGTCGGCGAACCTGTACCCGGCCGGGGGGAGATCGATCATCTCCCGATAGTACGAGCTACTTCGTCCGGCAGCGGTCGTACGTCTTGATCTCGCACGTGCAGCCGGCCGGGGTGCACGTGCAGTCCTCGCCGAGGTACACGGGCGTGCACGACGGCCGCGACGTGCACTCCGCCTCGCTCTGCGACGCCTCGCACGTCGGCGTCGGGCGGCACTCGGCGTGGCACGTGCCCGGCGTCCCCGGCTCGCAGCCCGCCGGCGGAGGCGTGCACACGTCGACGCACTCCAGGCCCGGGCCGCAGTCGGCCGCGGCGCACGCCGAGTGGTCGGGCACGCACATCGGCTGGCACTGCGCACCCGTGCACTGCTGCTCGCAGTGGAAGCCCTCGATGCAGTCGACGAGCGCGCAGGCGTCGAGGCCCCGCTCGGCAAGGCAGCTCACGAAGAACCGGCCGCCCCCGACGCCGGGCGCGTACAGCCCGGCGCAGTCGTCGTGGCGCGAGCACGCCTGCGCGTCGAGGCCCTGGCACGAGCCGCGCTCGGGGCCCGACGGCGCGATGTCCCAGCAGCCGAAGAACTCCGGCGCGCGGTCCCGCGCGAGGTCCTGGAGGTACGCGGCGCGACAGCCCGACCGGGTCAGGCACGCCGCCTCGTCGAGGGCGTCGCACGCGCTGAAGCACTGCCCCCAGTCGGGGAGCGGCGCGCGCTCGAGCGCACACGGCGCGCACGAGTCGTCGCATCCGCCGCCGCCGCCGAACGCGTGGCACTCGCCGGTACTCGGATCGCGCAGCTGGTTCGGATCGAAGGGGAACGCGACGTCGTCGGCCACGTCGCACCTGGGATGCTTGTCGAAGTAGAGCGTGCAGCTCGCGACGAAGAGGAGGGCCAGGGGAAATAGGCGGCGCATGCGCTGGAGGCGGAGAGCAAGCGATGCGCCACCGCGCCGCCCGAGCACGTCCGCGCACTTATGCAGCGCCCGCAATCAGATTTCCGATGACGATGCCCCGCGGCGATCCATGGTTTCGGCGCAGGAAACGATATACATCGCACGCGATGTCACGCTTCGTCCTCGCCTTCTCGTGCTGGTTCCGGATCCTGTTCGGCAAGAAGCTGCGGCCCGACGTGCTGCCGTTCCTGCCCGACGAGATCAAGGCGCTGCCGCCGCCGACGTTTGAGAAGCCCGAGAAGCCCGAGAAGCCGGAGAAGCGCCCGGAGAAGCAGCCCGAGCGCCCGCCCGAGAAGCCGCGCGTGTCGCCGGCGCAGGCGCACCGGGACGGCGCGCTCGCGTTCCTCGCGCTGCTCCAGCGGGAGGGGCGGCTCGTCGACTTCCTGCGCGAGCCGCTCGACGGCTTCGGCGACGCGGACATCGGCGCGGCCGCGCGCGACGTGCACCGCGGCTGTCGCAAGGTGCTCGAGCAGCACCTGTCGATCGAGCCGGTGATGCCCGGCGCCGAGGAGGAGAAGGTGTCGGTGCCCAAGGGCTTCGACCCGGCCGAGGTGCGCCTGATCGGCGAGGCGAAGGGCGAGCCGCCGTTCCGCGGCACGCTGCGCCACCACGGCTGGCGCGTCGTCGAGGCGAAGCTGCCGACGCTCGCCGACGGCGTCGACCGCGCGGTCATCGCGCCGGCGGAGGTCGAGCTGTCATGACGCGCGTCATCGGCATCGATCTCGGAACGACGAACTCGTCGATCGCGTCCGCGGGCGCCGACGACGCCCCGGCGCAGTCGTTCGAGGTCCAGCAGGTCGTCGGGCCCGGCGAGATCGCCGCGCGCGCGACGCTCCCGTCGTTCCTGCTGCTCCCGTCGGAGCTCGAGGTGCCGTCGGCGCAGCTCCAGCTCCCGTGGTCGGGGCCGCTGCGCTACGCGGTCGGTGCGTTCGCGCGCGATCGCGGCGGCGACCTCCCCCACCGGCTCGTCAGCTCGGCGAAGTCGTGGCTGTGCAACCCGGCGATCGACCGCACGGCGCAGGTGCTGCCGTTCCGCGGCGCGCAGCGCGAGCTCGACGAGGCCATGCAGGGCGGCGAGCGCGTCTCGCCGGTGAACGCGTCGGCGCGCTACCTCGCGCACCTGCGCGCGGCGTGGGACGACGCGAACCCCGACGAGCCCGCCGACGAGCAGGAGGTGCTGATCACCGTGCCGGCGTCGTTCGACGCGGTCGCGCGCGAGCTCACCGTCGTCGCGGCGCGCGAAGCCGGCTTCGATCGCATCACGCTCCTCGAGGAGCCGCAGGCCGCGTTCTACGCGTACCTCGCGGCGCGCGGCGACGCGTGGCGGCAGGAGCTGTCGCCCGGCGACATCGTGCTCGTGTGCGACATCGGCGGCGGTACCACGGACTTCTCGCTGATCGAGGTCGCCGACGACGGCGGCACGCTCGCGCTCGAGCGCATCGCCGTCGGCGATCACATCCTCCTCGGCGGCGACAACATGGACCTCGCGCTCGCCGCGATCGCCGGCAAGCAGATCGCCGACGCCGGCAAGACGCTCGACGCCGTGCAGCAGCGCGCGCTCGTCCACGCGTGCCGCCGCGCGAAGGAGCAGCTCCTCGGCGGTGCGCCGCCCGCGACCGTGCCGATCTCGGTGCTGGGGCGCGGCTCGAAGCTCATCGGCGGCACGATCAAGACCGAGCTCGCGCGCGAGACGGCCGAGCAGTTCCTCGTCGACGGCTTCTTCCCGCGCGTCGAGGCGAATGCGCGCGCCGAGAAGCGCCGCGCCGCCGGCCTCCGCGAGGCCGGCCTGCCCTACGCGCACGACCCCGCGATCACGCGTCACCTCTCCGAGTTCCTCGGCCGCTTCGGCAAGACGCCGACGCACGTGCTGTTCAACGGCGGCGTGATGAAGGCCGAGGCGCTGCGCGCGCGCGTCGTCGACCTGCTCCGCGCGTGGACCGGCCGCGACGTGCAGGTCCTCGGCGGCGCGGACCTCGATCTCGCCGTCGCGCTCGGCGCCGCGCACTACGGCCAGGTCCGCCGCGGCAAGGGCGTGCGCATCCGCGGCGGCACCGCGCGCGCGTACTACATCGGCATCGAGTCCGCGATGCCGGCGATCCCCGGCTTCGCCCCGCCGGTGAAGGCGCTGTGCGTCGCGCCGCAGGGCCTCGAGGAGGGCTCGACGGTCGAGCTCCCCGATGACGAGCTCGCCGTGTTCGTCGGCGAGAAGTCGATGTTCCGGTTCTTCGCCGCGGCGACGCGCAAGGACGACACCGCGGGCGCGCTCGTCGACGCCGACGCCCCCGGCATCACCGAGCTCGATCCCGTCGAGAAGGACATCGAGGTCGGCGACGACCGCGCGCCCGGCGACATGGTGCCCGTGCGCCTCGAGGCCCACGTCACCGAGGTCGGCACCCTCGAGCTGTGGTGCGTCGCGCGCGACGGCCGCGGCCGCTGGAAGCTCGAGTACTCGGTGCGCGAACGCACCTGATCAGCCGGCTTCGCCGAGCGGCGTCCCGAGGAGGCCGCGCACGAGCTCGTCGAGGCGCACCGAGCTGGCGATCAGCGTCTTGCGGAGGGCGGCGACCTCGGTGTTGTGCGGCTCGAGCTCGACGAGCTTCTTGTGGAGGGCGATCGCCTTCGCGCGGTACTTCGCGATCTGGTCGCGCAGCTCGTCGAGACGCTCGGTGATCCGGCGAGAGGGGTGCGCCATCGCGGGATGTGATGTCGCGAGGTCGGCGAACGCGCCAAGGCCGGTCGCTGACCCGTGGTGGCCGCCTGCGGTGCCGAGGGATCGGGACACTGCGACAGGCCGGGATGAAGCTACACGCGCCTACATGTTTCCGTGACGGATCGCAATGCGGTAGGAACGCTGCGTGCCTGCGCGGTACCTGATCGGCATCGACCTGGGGACGACGAACTCGGCGGTCGCGTACGTCGACACCGAGGCGGCGGATCCGCGCGTGCGCGTGTTCGAGGTCCCGCAGCTCGTCGCTCCCGGCGAGGCCGCGCCGCGCCGGCAGCTGCCGTCGTTCGTGTACCTCGCGGGCGAGGTCGACCTCGCGCCGCACGAGACGGCGCTCCCGTGGCGCCCGGTCGCGAAGCAGGACCGCGATCCGCAGGCGGCGACGTCGACGGCGCTGCGGCCCGTCGTCGGGGAGCTCGCCCGCACGCAGGGTGCGCGCATGGCGTCGCGCATGATCGCGTCGGCGAAGTCGTGGCTGTGCCACCCCGGCGTCGACCGGCACGCGGCGATCCTGCCGTGGGGCGAGGGCGACGGCCCGCGGCTATCGCCGGTCGCGGCGCAGGCGCTGATCCTCGGGCACATCCGCGAGGCGTGGGAGTTCGAGCACCCCGACGCGCCGTTCGCGGAGCAGGAGGTGCTCGTCACGGTGCCGGCGTCGTTCGACGAGGCGGCGCGCGAGCTGACGCTGCAGGCGGCGGCGAAGGCCGGCTACCCGCCGGTCGTGCTGCTCGAGGAGCCGCAGGCGGCGTTCTACGCGTGGATCGACCAGGCGCGCGGTCAGCGCAACCTGTCGGCGGGCGAGCGCGTGCTCGTGTTCGACGTCGGCGGCGGCACGACCGACTTCACGCTGATCGAGGTCGACCCCGGCGGCGACGGCTTCACGCGCACCGCCGTCGGCGATCACCTGCTGCTCGGCGGCGACAACCTCGACCTCACGCTCGCGAAGATCGTCGAGCAGCGGCTGGTCGCGCGCACGAGCAAGAAGCTGGATGCGCTGCAGTGGCACGCGCTCGTCCACGCGTGCCGCCTCGCGAAGGAGACGCTCCTCGGCGACGATCCGCCCGACGCGGCGCCGATCGTCGTCACGAGCCGCGGCGCGAAGCTGATCGGCGGCACGCTGCGCGACGAGGTCACGCGCAGCGAGCTCGCGGCCGTGCTGTTCGACGGCTTCTTCCCGCTCGTCGCCGCCGATGCACCGCTCGCGCGCGGCCGCGGCGGCCTGCAGGAGTTCGGCCTCCCCTACGCCGCCGATCCGGCGGTGACGCGCCACCTGGCGACGTTCCTCGCGCGGCACGGCGCCACGCGCGTCGACGCGATCCTGTTCAACGGCGGGGCGATGACGCCGGCGTCGCTGCGCGGGCGCGTGATCGAGCAGATCGGGCGCTGGCAGGGCACGCCGCCGCGCGAGCTGCCGGCGACGATGCCGGAGATGGCCGTCGCGCAGGGCGCCGCGTACTACGGGCTCGTGCGGCGCGGCCTCGCGACGCGCATCAAGGGCGGCACGCCCCGCGCGTTCTACATCGGCGTCGAGACGACGGCGAAGGAGCGGCTGGCCGTGTGCCTCGCGCCGAGCGGCCTCGACGACGGCGCGCGCGTGCAGCTCGACCGCGACTTCCGCCTCGTCATCAACCGGCCCGTGAGCTTCCGCCTGTACTCGTCGAGCTCGCGCGGCGATCAGCCGGGTGCGCTCGTCCCCGTCGGCGACGGCCGGCCCGAGACCGTCGAGGACGGCAGCGACCTGCTCGAGCTGCCGCCGATCGTGACCGCGCTGCGCGCGCGCGGCCGGGGCGGCGAGATCAGCGTGCGGCTCGAGGTGCACATCACCGAGCTCGGCGCGCTCGAGATCTCGTGCGTCGATCACACGCTCGCGCGGGACCACAGCGCCGCGCCGCCCGAGACGTGGAAGCTGGCGTTCGACATGCGCTCGGGCGGTGCCGCCCCGGCGGCGGAGGAGACGGCCGACGCCGCGCCGCACCCGCGCACCGACGAGGCGAAGGCGAAGATCCAGGCGGCGTTCCGCGAGCCCGCCGCGGGCCAGAGCCTCGCGACGCTCGTGAAGGACCTCGAGACGCTGCTCGAGGCGCGCCGCGACGACTGGTCGATGATGACGGCGCGCGCGCTGTTCGATGCGCTCGTCGAGGTCGCGGCCGAGCGCAAGAAGACGCCCGACCACGAGCAGCGCTGGCTCAACCTCGCCGGGTTCCTCCTGCGCCCCGGCACCGGCGCGCCGCTCGACACGTGGCGCGCGCGCGTGATGTGGGGCGTGTTCAACGAGAACCTCGCGCACCCGCGCAGCGAGCCCGGCAAGCTCGCGTGGTGGATCGTGTGGCGGCGCATCGCCGGCGGGCTCGTGAAGGGCCAGCAGGAGCAGATCTACGACCGCCTCGGCCAGCTGCTCCTGCCGAGCAACAAGCAGCAGAAGAAGCTCGCCGAGTACAAGCCGAGCAAGCAGGAGCTCGCCGAGATGTGGCGCGTCGTCGCGAGCCTCGAGCGCGTCCCCGTCGCGCAGAAGCTGAGGCTCGGCGACGAGGTCATGCGGCGCATGGAGTCGCGCAAGGGCCGCGAGGACTCGGTGCACCTGTGGGCGCTGTCGCGCGTGGGCGCGCGCGTGCCGCTGTACGGCCCGCTCAACGCCGTCGTCCCCGCGAGCAAGGTCGCCGACTGGCTGCGCTCGCTCCTCGCGTGGGACTGGCCCGAGTCCGACAAGGTCGCGTTCCCGCTCGCGCAGCTCGGCCGGCGCACCGGCGATCGGGCGCGCGACCTCGACGACGCGACGCGCGGCAAGCTCGCCGCGTACGTGCGCGCGCTCCCCGGCGGCGATCGCGCCGCGGTGCTCGTCGAGCAGGTCGTCGCCCTCGAGGCGCGCGAGGAGCGCGTGGCCCTCGGCGATACGCTGCCGGCCGGCCTGCGGCTCGTCATCGACGACGAGCGCCCCGCCGATGTCGATGGGTAGTCAGCTCAGGGCGTGTCGTCGCGCAGGATGATGAGGCCGCGCGGCGAGTCGGCGACGAACACGAGCTTGCGCGCGAGGTCGACGTCGAGGCCGACGGCGCCCTCGAAGAACTGGTTCGTCGTGTACGCGGCCTGCGGGTCCCAGGTGTTGTAGTAGCCCACCTGCGTCGGCTGCGCCGGGTTCGACAGGTCGAGAACGCGGATGCCGTCCTGGTAGTGCGTGAAGTACGCCTTCTCGCCGAACGCCATGATGTTGTGGATCGAGACCCAGTCGCGCGTCTTCCACGACGCGAACGGCTGCATGAACGTCGCGGACGCGGGGTCGATGTCGACGACGTCGAGGTGCGCGCCGTACGACTCCTCGCCGTGCAGCGCGATGCGGCGGCCGCCCGCGACGGTGGTCCAGTTCGAGTGGCTCGTCTCCGTCGGCGTCGGCGCCCACGTGCCCTTCACGGTCGGCTGCGCCGGGTTGTTGAAGTCGACGACGATGAGGCCCGCCTCCCACGCGTCGAGGTACGCGACGCCGTCGGCGACGGACAGGTCGTGCACGATCGAGCCCGGCGACTGGTAGCGGCCGAGGCGCTGCGGCGCCGCGGGGTTCGTGACGTCGTAGACGGGGCACGAGCCGTCGTAGTTGCCGAAGTACGCGCGCGTCTGGCCGTTGCGCGTCTCGGTGAACAGCGTGTGCGCCTCCTCGGCGATCTGGCCGGCGAGCACCGGCGCCGCGGGGTTCGTGACGTCGACGATGTCGACCGGGAAGTCGGCGATGATCGCGAAGCGCTTCCCGCCGGCGGCGTCGACGATCTTGACGTCGTTCGAGTAGCCGTCGCCGGCGCGGCGGAACTTGCCGAGCTCGACGGGGTGCTCCGGGTCGGCGGTCTCGATGATGTGCAGGCCGTCCTGCCGGATCAGGTACGCGAGCGTGCCGGCGACGCGCACGTTGAACGTGAAGCCCGGGCCCCACGTCGCGCCGCGCAGCTCCGAGAGCTTCACGAGCCCCTGCCCCTCGCCCTCGCCGTCGAGGTGCGTCGCGCGGATCATGCGCGCGGTGCACACGCGGCACATCTGCCCGTCGCACACGGCGCGGTCGGCGCGCAGCGAGCCGTCGGGCAGCAGGTTCGCGACGCGCTTCGCGAGGATGAACGTCTCGCCCCCGCCCTCGAACGTCGCGCGCTGGAACACGGCGTTCGCATCGATCGTGCCGGGGTGATCGGTGTCGCGGTCGAGGATCGCGATGCCGTTCGCGAGCTTCTGGATGTGGAACGACGACACGCCGCCGACGCGCGTCCCGGTGAGGAACCACCGCCCGTCCGGCTCCCACGCGGCGAGCGACCCGGCGACGACCTGCCCGAAGTCCGCCGCCGCCGCGAACATGTTCGGCCCCGTCTGCGGGATCTCCATGCACCCCGGCTGGAACGTCACGTCCACCGGGGCGTCCGGCTCCACGGGCGCGTCCGGCGTCCCCGTTCCACCGTCCCCGCAACCGACCCAGATCGCGAGCGCCGCGACGGCTAACTTGTTCATCGCCCGTACCCTTTCGCCGTTCCCGCGCCCCCGCAAGCCGGCCCGGCTCACACGGCTTGGCGAGGTGCTGCGCATCCACGGCAGCATGCCGGCGCCATCACATGGGGTTGGGGGTCGCCCCGGCGCTCCCACGGCAGCCGGTGTTGCCGTGTCCGGCGGCGCCCGGTGCGTGCAGGGCGTTGCACGACTCGCGCGCGCGGTGTCGCTTCGATCGCGCCGGGTGTCCGGACAGGTTGCACGCTGACAACAGCGTCCGGTGGCACGGCGGTCGCAGTGCGAGTCGGCGTGATGATGACCACCAGCGGCGGCTTCTCGGCGGTGACGCCGATGCCGACGATGCACGACCTCGCCGGCGTCGTGCGCGACCTCGCCGCCGCCGCCGACCGCGTCGCCGGCATCGTCCAGCTCCAGCGCTCGGTGCAGCACCTCCTGCGGGTCAGCGACGCGCTGTGCGTGTGGATCGACTGGCCGCGGCGCACCGCGAGCTCGATCAGCGGGCGCGTGTCGGAGCAGCTCGAGGAGCTCGTGATCGAGGTGGCGGGCCGCGGGCGCCGGTCGCTGATGGGCAGCGCGCTCCTCGAGCCGGTCGGCCCCGCGCCGGCGCGCGCCGTGCTCGCGCTGCGCCGGCCGACCACGCTCGCGTTCGGCCGCGACGAGCTCGCGATGATCGGCGCGCTCGCGATCGGCATCGCGCCCGCGCTCGACCGCCTCGTGCGCGCGGATCCGGGCCGCGGGTAGTGTCTATACTGCGCGCGTGCGTTTCCTGCCGGCGTACCTCCTCGTCACCGTCGCCGCGTGCGGCGGCGCGCCGCGCGACCCGGCGCTGACGTTCCGCCCGTACTCCGCGGTCGCGCGCGACACGACGCCGGTCGTGCGCGACGCGGTCGTCGCGTACGAGGGCGATGCCGCCGCGCTCGCGAACCTCGGCGGCCAGCTGCTCGGCACGCTGCTCGGCGACGCCGCCCCGGCGCAGCTCCCGCGCGCCAGCGTCGAGGCCGCGAAGGCCGGCGGCTCGCACCTGCTCGTCGTCGACGAGGGCTCGCCCGCGTGGGCGCGCATCCGCGGCGAGGCCACCCCGCCGGCGCCGGCCGCACGCCACACCGCGCTGCTCGTCGTGCGCGTGCCGCGCGAGCGCTGGGCGGAGCTGCCCGCCGGCCTCCGCCCGCCCGGGGCCGCCGCGCCGGTCACACCCGACGAGCCGGCGCCGAAGACGGCGTGGTACTGCACGACCAACGGCAAGGGCACCGACGGCACCTGCGCGCGCTCCGCCGACGAGTGCGGCGGCGCCTATCAGAAGCTGCGCGCCGAGGACCCGACGGCGGCGCCGTGCGCACCCGCGTCCGCGGCGACCTGCTTCTCGGCCTACGGCCCGACGACGGATCCGGTGACGTCGTGCCACCCGACGATCCAGTCGTGCAGCGCACACCGCGACCTCGCGTTCGTGCGCGGCGACAGCATCGGGCGCGAGTGCGCGCTCGCGCAGTAGCTCAGCGGATCAACACGCGCACGCCGACGTCGAGCCCGTACGACAGACCGCCGACGCTCCACGTCTCGCGCAGCGGCGGGCCGCACGCGGGCGCGCAGTAGACGACCTCGTTGCTCGCGTCGCGCGAAGGCGCGCCCTCGACGCGCGCACCGCCGACGATCGCGAACGTGCGCGCGACCTCGAACGACAACCCGGCGCGCGCGCTCGCGAGCGGCGACCACAGCGACGTCCTGCCGAGGAAGCCCGGCAGGTCCATGCGGCTCGCCGCGATCGAGAGGTACTGCGCGCCGAGACCGACCTCGAGCTCGCCCTCGAGCCGCCCGCGCACCGGCACGCCGAGCGCCGCGACGATGCCGCCGCTGTACGCGCTCGTGTCGGTATCCGACAGGCGCAGCCCGAGCGCGGGCCCGATGCGGAACCGGCCGATCTGCTTGCGCACCGCGAGCTCCGCGGTCGCGACCGCCGACGGCGCGACGGCGCGCTGCGTCTCGTTGCGCAGCCCGAGCCGGCCGCCCTGCGCGAGCGCGTGGAGGGTCGCGTCGCCCGTGCCGCGCTCCTCGACGCCCCGGCGCGACCGTGCCTCGACGCGCGCGACCTCGCCATCCACCGGCGGCGCGCACGCCTCGACGCGAAACTGGTTCGCACCTGCGGGCACGCCCGTCGTGATCGCGCCGTGCTCGTCCCACACGGCGAAGCACCCGACCGGCGCTCCGCGCTCGTAGCGACCGATGCTGCGCCGCGCACCGTCGGGGTACCACGACGCCCACACGCCGTCGGGGACGCCGTCGGCGTAGCGTCCGTGCAGCGCGATCGTCCCGCCGGTGTGCCACTGCGTGAACGGCCCGTGCATGCCGCCGCTCGCGGGCGGCGGTTGCGCGAGCCCGAGCATGCCCGTGTAGGTGCGCTCCACCGCCGGCAGCGCCTTCGCCCCGGCGACGTCGCGCCGGCACCACTCGACCCGCCCCGTCGGCCGGTCCTCGTGGACGAGGCTCGACTCCGTCGGGCACACGCGCGCCGCCGCGCATCCGGCGAGCACCACGACCACCATCGTCACGCGCCACATGCGCCGACCGTACTATGGGCACGTTGCCAACAAGCACGGCAACGGCTCACCGCCTGCCGCGCGCTCGCCCCAGGTGCGACACCCCGAGCCCCGGACCGCCGACGAGCACGCTCGCACATGCCAGCCGGGCGGTCATCCGCCGATCCTCCTACCGGATCAGCGCTGGCCCATGAAGATCTCGGCGAACTGCCGCAGGCGCAGGACGCTCGGGATGCCCTCCGCCGAGCTGAACGACAGCGTCTTCGCGAACTCGATGTTCTCGGCGGTCTTCCACGCGACGTAGGCCTTGCCCGACGGCGAGCCGAGCAGCGCGTTCAGCTTGACCTCGTACTCGCCCTGCACCTTCGACACCATCGCATCGCCCTCGGCGCCGAGGCGCGCCTCGACGGCATCGGCCTCCGCGCGCACGCGGTTCTTGTACTCGAGCGTCTCGGCCTGCAGGTTCTTGATCCCGAGCAGGTACGCGTCGCCCACGCTCGCCGCGTCGAGGCCGAAGATCTTCGCGGCCTCACCCTTGAGCGTCTTGGTGTCGTCGGGCGACATCGCCGCGAGCCTGGCGCGCGCCGCGCCCGGCGTCGCATCCGGCACGTCGAGCAGGCCGACCTGGTACGCGCGCTCGAGCTCGGCCTGGCGCTTGACCCAGTCCTGCGTGCGCGCCGACACCTGCGCGCTCGTGCCCTGCACGAAGTTATCGAGGCTCTGCTGCACGCCGGCGAGCTTCTGCGACGCCGCGTCGAGCAGCTTGTTCTGCTCGTTGAGCTGGATGCGCTGCAGCTGCTTCTCGAACTCGGCCCGGTAGCGCACCGAGCGCACGAGCACGGCCTGCGCCTCGACGTGCATCGGCGCGAGCTGCTTGTTGAGGGCCTCGAGCGACTTCTTGCTCGCGGCGAGCCGGCGGTCCGTCGAGTAGAAGCCGACGGAGTCGAGCGCGGCCATCTCCTCGCGCAGCACCGACGTCGCCGTCTCCTCGGCGAGCCGCATGTAGCGGTAGCGGCCGTCGCTGTCCGTCACGTGGTTGCCGGCGGCGACCAGCTCGTGCGCCTCGCCCGGCTTGATCCGGACCGGCACTGACACGTCGAGCTCGACGGTGTTGTTGTCCTTCGTGCGGATCACGAGCGGCTTCTGCCGGTCCTTCGTGTCGCTCGTGTAGTCGAGCATGAAGTACGAGCTCGGCAGCACGATCAGCTTGTGCACGCCCGGGATGCGCAGGTGCCAGCCCGGGCCGAGGTCGTCGCCGTCGACGCCGGTCGCCGCGCTCTGCCGCACGCCGATCTCGTTGGGCTCGACCTGCATCGTGAACAGCGACGTGATGAGGAACAGGCCCAGGATGCCGACGACCAGGAACTTCGAGACGGTGGAGAGCAGGCGGATCATCGCGCACCTCCCACCACGTTCTCGAGCTGGACGCGCTTCGGCGCGCCGTCGTTCTGGTAGGGCTGGATCTGGATCGTGACGCCCTTGAGCCGCTCGCCGAGCCGCTCCATCACGCGCTCGACGGGCTGGTTCCTGAACGCCTCGATCTCCGCCTGCTTCGACGCGTACTGCGCCGCGAGCTGCCCCTTGAGCTGCTCGGAGCTCGACTGCGCCGCCGAGCGCGACGCCTGCCCCGCCGCGAGCTTCTCGATCTTGTACGTGTCGGCCTCGCGGCGCGTCTGCGTCTGCGAGGTCACCGCGGTCGCGAGCACGTTCTCGAGCTCCGCGCGCTTGGTCTGCACGATCTTGTTCTGATCGCGCTCGACCTCGGCGAGCTTGCGGTCGCGCTCGGTCTTCGCGCGTGCGAGCTCGGAGTCGATGACCGCGAGCTGGTTCTCCGTCTGGTTGCGCGCCTCGATCAGGTCCTCGTACTCCTTCGTGAACCGGGGGCGCGGCGTGACGATGCTCGTCACCTCGATGCCGTGCTCGCCGAGCAGCGCGTTGAGGCGCGTCTTCGCGCGCTCCTCCGCCTGCGCGAAGCTCGTCGGGTTCGACACGCTGATCGTCGACTCGCGCCCGAACTCGTCGCGCAGGATCGAGCGCGCGTACGGCGACATCCACTCGAAGTACGCGAGGCCGAGGCCCGAGTCGCGCAGCGTCTCGTCCGCCATCGACGGGATCGCGCGGAACAGCAGCGTCGTGTCGTTGAACGCGAAGCTCGATCCGTCCGCCGCCCGGACGTCGAGCTCGCGCACCTCGAGCACGCCCTTGTTGTCGTTGCCGCGCAGGTGGAAGGTCTGCGGCGTCACGTCGAGCAGGTAGACGGTGTGGATCCCGAACGGCAGCCGCAGGATGAGGCCGGGCTGCGTGATCACCTCCGTCTTGCCGGTGATGTTGTTGATGCGCACCGCCACCTGACCGGCGTCGACGGAAGCGCACGAGCGGACGCCGACCACGGCGACCAGGATCAACGCACCCGCGATCCAGAGGCGCGAGGTCTGCGTGCTCCCTCCTCGAAAGAAGCCGGTGATCGAGCGGCGTACCCGCTCCACGTTATTCGACATGCGGCCAGGTTAACCCATCGCCACAGGCCCACTCCTGCGATCGGCGCGCCGGCGCACCACGACGGCGAGGAGGTCCTCCTGCGGCGGGCCGCCGTGCAGTGCGTTCTCGACGAGGACCGTCGCGATCCGCGCGCCCGCCGCGCCGTGCTCGCGCACGTTCGCCGTCCACCGCGCCTCGTCCTCGCCGCGCAGCTCGCTCGACGCGATCACGACGACCGCATCCGGCGGCAGCTTCGTCACGCCGCGCGTGGCGGCGCTCATGCTCGCGCCGAGCATCGCGCCGCCGCCGCCGAGGAGCTGCACCGACCCGCGCACGACCGGCATCACGACCGTGGCGCCCGGGTGCCCGGCGCACGCCCACGCGATCGAGCCCTCGTCGGGATCGAGGATGGCGAGGAACGCGCCGACGGGCTCGCCGCCGCGCACGACGCCCTCGGCGCTCGCGCGCAGGCTCGCGAGGAGGTCGTCGAGCTCGATCGCGGGGGCGGCGCCGTCGCCGGGCGCCGTGCCGACGGGGATCGTCGCCGCGGCGAACGCACCGGTGAGCGCCGCGGTCGCGAGCGCGGCGGCGACGCCGTGGGCCTGCGCCTCGGTGACGAGCAGCGCGAGCTTGCCGTCGGCGAGCAGCGTCGCGGACCAGCCGGCGCCGGTCGTGCGCGCGGCGCTGCGGTACTCGGCGGCGACCGCCCAGCGGCCGAGCTCGTCGTCGCGGCTCGCCGCGGCCTGCAGGCGCATCGCCTCGGCGACCTCGACCTCGCGCGCGGTCTCGCGCTCGCGCGCCGCCGTGCGGGCGAGGCCGAGGTACGTGAGCGCACGCGCCGCCGCGCGCGCCGATTCGGCGACGAGGCCGCGCTCGTCCTCGCGCAGCGCCTCGCGGTGATCCGCGTCGAGCAGGCCGACGAGCGAGCCGCGGTCGATGAGCGGCACGATCACCGTCGCGCGGTGGGTGGCGACGAGCGCCTCGAGCCGCGGACGGAGCTCGCCGAGGCGCATCGTGCCGAGGTCGACCGACGCGAGCGCCTCGTTGTGCTCGACGAGCCACGCCGCGACCTGGGGGTCGATCGGGCGCCGGTTGCCGCTCGCGATCTCGACGAGCTCGTCGCCCTCGAGGCGCCAGGTGCGCCGCACCTCGATGCCGACGGGCTCCCACAGCGCCGCCAGGCGCTCGGCGATCTTGCCCTCGATGTCGACGTCGCCGATCGTCGCGACGAACTGCTCGAGCGCGCGCTCGCGGGCGATGCGCACCGGCTGCGTGCTGCGCAGCCCCCACGCGACGCCGAGGACGCTGACCCACACGAGGCTCGCGCCCGCGGCGAGCAGGACCGGCGACCGGATGTCGGAGACGAGCGCGCCGATCGCGACGATGACCATCGCGACGGCGAACGCGAGCGTCTCGACGAGCACGTTGCGGTCGAAGCCCTGCGGCCGCAGGAGGTCGGTGCGCAGCTCGAAGTACAGCGACATCACCGCCGCGATCGTCGCGCACAGCCACGCGAGCGGGAACGTGCCGGCGAGGTCGTACACGAGCAAGAGGTCGCTCGCGCCGATCGTGGCGAGCGCGAGCACGCCGAGCAGCATGCGCGCGAGCCGCTTGCGCTCGCCGCCCGACGTCGAGCGGCGCACGACGTGGATGCCGAACCCGAGCCACACGGCGATGAAGCCGAAGTGCGCGCCGGTGAGCGGCCCGGGGCTCGTGTAGAGGATGCCCGACGACAGCGGATGCACGCCGCCGACGATCCAGTCCGTCGACCAGCACATCACCATGAACGCGAGCCCGAGGAGCCCCGCCACGCGCGCGATCCAGCGGTTGCGCTCGAGCTGCCCGCTCACGCCGAGGAGGACGAGCAGCAGCGACGGCCCGACGAGCGCGATCGGCCCGTTGCCGAGGCGGACGAGGCGCGTCGCGAGCCCCGGATCCGACGTGCACGTGACGAGGCCGGAGCACAGCGCCCACGGCAGCGCGGTCGTCGCGGCGCCGATCGTGCCGAGCCGGAGCACGCGATCGCCGCGGATCAGCGCCGCCGCCATGCCGACGGCCGCGAGCGACAGCGCGCACACGAGGTACGGCAGGCAGAGCCAGTTCCACGCGAGCTCCGACACGAGCTGCCAGCGTAATCCATCCGATCGCCCCGTCGGGCGAGCGCCCCTGCGAAGATCGACGAAGCGTCGCGTCTCGTCCTAGGGAGTCCTAGGGAGCCTTCAGCTGGAACGAGAACGTGTAGCGGTTGTTCGCGCACCGCGCGTCGCAGTTCTGCGTGCCGTCGGGGACCACCCCGATCGCGTAGTGCGCGCCGGGCTCGAGGACGGCCGACAGACAGCGCACCTCCTCGGGCGAGTCGGCGGTGCTCGGCGCGGAGCACGGGGACTCCATCGTCGCCGGCGGGCCGTTCGCCTTCGACAGCTGCAGCTCGAGGCGCTCGAACGCGACCGGGAACGAGACGCGCGCGTCGACCTTCACGGCCGCGCAGTTGTCGGGCACGTCGAACTGGAACCAGTCGCCGATGTCGCCGGCCTGCAGGCAGCCGAGCGTGGTGAACTGGATCGACACGCAGCCGAGGCCCGTGACCGGCTGGCCGGTGGCGGCGGTGTCGTCGCCGACGACGTCGACGAAGCCCATGCCGCACTCGAACGGCTTGGCCGTGCTCGCGGCGACGCACACGTTGTCGGGCCCGTTGCACGCCTGCCCCTCGGGACAGGCGCCGTCGGGCCCGCAGAAGTACGCGCCCGGATCGATCTGCGGCGACGTGCACGCGGCCGCGGCGAGGGCGGTGAGGATCGCGATCCGCATCAGAAGCTCCACATCTTTCCGAGCATCATCCCGCCCTGCGTCGGCGTCACCGTCGGTGCCCGCGTCGGGATGATCTGCCGGGTGCTCTTCGGCTCGGTCGCGATGTACGTGACGATCGCGCCGAGCAGGAACGCGCCGCCGATGCCGTACGCGATGCCGGCGCGCCCCGCCGAGCGGTCCGCGCGCGCGACGAGCTCGACGTGCCGTGGCGTCCACGCCTCGCCCGTCGGCTGGCTGGCCGCGACGTCGTCGGACGCCGACTTCCAGTCGAGCGTGAAGTACGTGCCGATCGCGCCGGCGATCAGCGCCGCGCCGCCGATGCCCGCGAGCAGGAGCTTGTTGTTCGTCGTGCGCTCGCCCGGGATGTCGATGACGACGTCCTGCCGCCGCGCCCGGCGTGGCACCGGCAACCCGACCGGCTCGACGTCGGCGTGCGCCAGGTGAGGCGCGACGCCCGACATCAGCATCACCCCGAGGACCGCTATCCCGACACATCGCATGCCGGCAGGTTGCCCCGAGCCGTCCCCGCGATCAATTCGTCGGGCCTTGCGCGACCTGACCTCCAGACACCCACACGTCGCATCGGCCTGCCCCGCGACACCCCGCGGCTCCCGACGTGGCAAGATGTTGCCGTTGTCACGCCGCTCCCCTCGGTATCGCATCGACCTCCCGGCCACGGCCGTCCCGCTGCTCGGCGGTGACATGGCCGTCTGCCGCACCCGGGACGTGTCGGCCGACGGGTGCTGCCTCGACACCGCCGCCTGGTTCCCGCTCGGCACGCGGCTGTCGGTCGCGCTGATCGACCCGGCGAGCGGCACGGCGATCGACGTCATCGGCGACGTCATCCGCGAGGCCACCCCGCCGAGCTGGGTGCTCGGCGTCCTCCTCATCGATCCGCCGCCGGAGTGGTCGGCGCTCGTCGCGTCGGCCGCGCGCCGCTCCGGCAACGTCCCCGAGCGCACCGGCAAGCGCCTGCGCGTCCTCGTCGTCGGCGACGACCACCGCGAGCGCGGCGCGATGGCGCTCTACGTCACGAGCGGCTGGGACGTGCTGTTCGCCACCGACGACGACTCGATCCAGGAGGCGATCCAGCACATCGAGCTCGACGCCATCGTCGCCGAGCTCGACGTCGCCGACCCGCGCCTGCCGCCGATCATGGACGGGATGCGCACCTCGCAGCCCACCGCCCGCCGCATCGTGCGCGGCGACGGCAAGGCCACGCACGAGCTCGTGCACCGCTTCGTCGACCGCGACGCCGGCCTCGACGCGCTCCTCGACGCCGTCTCCGCCGACATCCCGATCGCCCCCTGACGCGCGCTCACAGGGGCTTGTCGCGGCCCAGGTCGAGCTTCGCCGGGTCCTGGACGAGCCGCAGCACGCGCCGGTCGCCGCCGGCATTCGCGACCTCGTACCTCGCGAATGCACGGCGCCGCGCCAGCCAGTCGACGTACAGGAGCTCGACGCCGCCGTCGTCGCGCATCGTCAGCTCGACCCAGCCGTTGTTGCCGAGGTCGTCGCGCAGGTTGCTGCCCGCCGGGAAGCGCGGCTCGGTCTCGACCCACACGGGCCGGAGGTAGCCGTCCTTGCCGGGCTTCTGGCGATCGCCCGGATAGCCGCCGTGGCCGATGCAGCTCCCGACGAACGGCGCCTTCTTCTCGTCGTACGGGAACAGCGCGCAGTAGTGGTCGTCGCCCCAGAACCACATGTGGAAGTCGCCGCCGAAGCCCGTGCCGTCGAGCGGGTCGGGCAACACGACCTCGTCGTACAGGAGCTTCGCCTCCTTGTCACCGTAGCAATAGGGCGCACTGCCGCTCAGCAGGATCGTGGTCAGGCCCGCCGCCTTGCCTTCGTCGAGCCGCGCGCGCAGCCACGTGCGCTGGGCCTTGTTGTTCATCTTGAAGCGCTGGCGGCCGTTCCAGTTGACGTCGATCGCCACGATCTGGTGCTTCGGGAAGCGCACGCAGAAGTACGTCGTCTCCTGGAGCACCTTCCCCGCGGCGCGCCCGTCGGCGAGGAACTTCAGATACGCCGTCCCGCGCGCATACAGCTCGTGGTTCTCCGGCATGCTGAACAGCGTGCTGCCGGCCATCACGCGCCGCATCTGCGCGGTGTAGTTCCGGTCGAACTCGTCCTGCGTGCCGCCGTAATACACATCTCCGAGGTGGAACACGTACGGATACTTCTTGCCCTCGAGCACGCGCGCGATCAGCTCGGAGTGGTAGTGCCCGACACCGAAGTCGGCGAGCAGCGCGACCTTCGTCGTCCCCGGCACGCCCTCGAACACCGTCTTGCGACCCTCGTGGTCGCGAAACGGCTCGAGCCCCGCGGGCCACATCGACAGCTGCTCCGCGGCCTTCGCGCGCCACAGCGGCCACCAGCCCGGATCGGCGACCTCGAAGTGGTGCTCGCGCGGATTGATCTCGACGTCGGCGGGCAGGCCGTACTGGCCGCGGAGGCGCGCGACGTTCATCTTCTCGGCGAAGCTCGGCGCGCGCGTCGGGTAGCGGAACGGGATCTTCAGGAAGTCGAACACGCTCTCGTCGCCGGGGTTGGAGGGGCCCGGCTCGCGGTGCTGCGCGTCCTGCATCACGTCGAAGAACACCGCCGGGTCGCCGACCGCGATCTCCATCGCCTGCAGGAGGCCGTCGACGTCGCCCGCCGTCAGGTCGGGCTTCTTGTAGAAGTCGCGGAACCGCGCGAGCGTCGGCGCCGGCGTCGTGCCGCCGGGCCCGCCCTCGAGCTCGACGCCCTCGGCGCCGAGGCTCCGCCGCATCTGCTTGATGTCGGTGAGCCACGCCTCGTCGATCGACGCGACCGACTCCTCGCTGCTCGCCTCGCTCATCACGACGCGCCACGCGCCGGTCTCGAGGAACGCCGCGACGGTCTTCGCCTTGTCGGGGCGCAGCACCGGCCGGCGGGCGACCGGCGGCGCGACGAGCTGTGCGATCGGCGCCCGCGCCGGGCCGGGCACGGGCGCACCGACGGTGACCGAGATCTGGATCGGGATGGTGACCTGCATCTTCTGGGACACGTCGACCTCCGGGTCAGCGGAACTTGATCTGGTTGAAGCCGTCGAGGCGCAGGCGCGCCCCGCCGCCGGCGGACTCGTTGCCGTCGCGCAGCGGATCCACCTCGTGCAGCCGCCCGAACTGGATGCCGCTGCGCATCTCGATCGCCTGGATCGGGACCTGCGTCGTGATCCCGAGCTGGCTCGAGCGGTAATCGGCGAACACGAACTCCTGTCCGGACTCGAGGTTTTGCTCCTGACTCATCTCGTAGCCGGTGGCGCACAGCCGGCCGGTGTCGTCGTGGATGAACGCGAGGATCTTCCAGAACCCGATCGGGATCTTGACCCCGTACTTCACCGGATCGTCGTCGTGGAAGTACGGCCCGGTGAACACGCAGACCTTCATCCGGTCCTCGATCGTGTGGCCGAGCGCGTAGTCCTCGAGCCCGAGCCAGATCGGCGAGTTGAACGCCTGCATCTGCGGCACCGCATTCGTCACGTGCATCGAGTCTTCATTGCCGCGCCGCGCGAGCTCCCTCGTCGCGCCCCACCCCGGGTCCTCGCGCCGGGTCATGTGGCCGCGGCTGAACTTCGGCGGGTTGCCGTAGCACTCGCCCATGATCTGCGCGTCCTTCGGGAGCCGCGGATCGAGCTTCCACTTCACGCGGCCGGCCTTCTTCGCCAGCCCGCCGTCGATGTTGCACGCCGAGAAGAAGCACATCCGGCGGCGCTTGCTCATCACGACGGTGAAGTTCTCGTAGCGCAGCTCGGTCCCGCCGCTCGCGAGCCGGAGCACGTCGTCCTCCGCCGCCACCACCATCGGGAGGTCGACCGGGACGAGCTTCTTCTGGTGGTCCTCGAGGAATCGCACCTGGTAGCCCCTGCGGTCCGCGTAGTCGGACGGCGCCGCCTCGTGGCCCGTGTCGACCTCGTCGTCGGTGTCGTCGGGGTCGTGCTCCGCGTCCGGGACATCGGACGGCGCTACTGGCACGTTGACGACGGCACCCTGCTGCGGCCCGCCGACGGTGATCGTCAGCGTCACCGGGATCGTGACGGTCATCGTCGTGCCCTCGGCCGCGCGCCCCGCCGGCACCGCCGCCGCGACGCCGCGCACCGGCGGCTGCTCGCGCCGCACCGGATCGATCCGCCGCCGCCCCTGCTTCACCTCGTCGAGGATCCTGCGCACGACGTCGGCGCGCACGGCGAAGTTGCGGTCGCGGTACGTCCCGCTGAAGTGCAGCCCCACCGCCGCACCCGTCGCGAGGTCGATCACCGCCGACCCCGAGTTACCGCCGAGCGTCGTGCAGTCGTGCTCGAGGTGCTCGTCGGTGAGCGACATGATCGTGCCCGGCGCGAGCCGCTTCTTGTTGTACGTGTCCTGGAAGATCCGCTTCATGTGCTCCGGCTCGGGGATCCGCGGATCCGACGCCGGATAGCCGATCGTCGCGATCTGCGCCGACTCCGCCGACGGCGGCCCCGACGCGAGCGCGATCGGGCTCAGCGGGCGGCCGTTCGCGACGACGCGGAAGAACGCGACGTCCGGCCCGCCCTCGGGCTCGATGTGCATCACGTGCGACAGCTCGATCACGTCGGCGGTCGTACTGCCGATCTCCTGCAGGAAGTCGACGCTCGCGAGGACCTTCCCCGCGAACGTCTCCTTGAACCCGAACCCCGCGCCCCGCCGCTCCGCGAACAGCTTCGCGACGTGCCGGTTCGTCACGAGGATCCCGTCGTCGACGATCCACCCCGTCCCCACCCACGACATCGCGTGGTTGCGCAGCTCGATCCTGCCGATCGAGTTGATCGCCGCGCTCAGCCGCGACGCCGCACCCTCGAGCGGCAGCTTCCACCGCGCCCGGTCATCGTCGTCGATGAACTTCAGCTCCGCCGCCCCGTTCTTGATCGCGAACACCGGGCGCTCCTTGAGCAGGATGATCGACTCCTCGTCGATCTGGCGCTCGAGCGAGCTCTCCTGCGCGAGGGCGCCCGCCGGCTGCACCGCCTCGTTGTTCGGATCTCCCCCGTTGCGCTGCACTCTGCGGAGACGCAGGCGCAAAAGCATCTCCTCCGTCTCGCTCGTCCGATTGCCGTGGCTATCGTGCGTGGTCATGGCACACCCCCTCCCTGCACCACGGTACTGCCGTCGTGCGCAGTCCAAGGCGGGAGTGGCTGCCTCAAATTGTGGCGGCGTCAGTAGTCGCGGCTGAGCTCGGCCTCGAGGCGCACGATCGTGGCCTTCTGCTTCTCGAGCACCTCGCGGAGCTGGCGCTGCGCCATCTCCTCGCGCAGCCGCGCCGCGCGGTCGCGCGTCGCCCGCGCCACCGCCTCGAGCGACACGACCCGCGCGACCGTCACCGCGACCATCGTCGCGGCCTCGATCACCACCATCTGGTCGGCGGGGTCGCGGAACGCGCGGTCGACGGCGACGAGCAGGCGATCGAACACCAGCTCGGCGTCGGCGAGCACGACCTCCTCGCTGTCGCCCCACGCGAGGCGGCGCGACACGGCGTCGTGCAGCCCCATGTCGAACCCGGGCACCGACTCGCCGCCCGTCGCGAGCGCGCGCAGGACGGCGTCGAAGATCTCGGTCCCCGGCGGATCGCGGTCGCCGTGCTCGACGGTGTCGAGCACCTCATCCCGCAAAAAGCTCACGGACTCGAACATGTCGGCGGCGGACATAAGCGATCACCACTCCGTGGTGCCGCGGTTGCCCCACGGCAGGCTCTGGTCGACGCTGGTCGCGTGCTTGCTCTCGAGCTGGGCGCGGGTGCGCTCGGCCTTCGCGACCTCGTCGCGCAGCTCGCCGGTCACGACCTGCAGCTCGCGCAGCCGCTCGGTGAACGGCACCACGCCCTCGAGCACGAGCCCGGTCGTCGCGCCGACGAGGCGCTGGTGGGCCATGCTGAGCGCGCGCAGCACCTTCGCGCGCGTGACCTCCGTCGTCTGGATCTGGTGCACGGACGCGGCGGTGATGATGCGCGCCTGGTCGAGCGCGTCGAACAGCGGCGAGATGCCCTGGTCGTCGATCGACCGCACGCCGTAGATCTCGCGCGCCTGCAGCACGGCCGTCGCGAAGTTGCCGCCATCGTCGGCGGAGATGCTCTCGAGCGCGCCGAGGATCTGCTTGACGAGCTCGGCGCGCGGCGACGTGCGCGCGGTCGCGATCGTGATCGTCTTGCGGATGCCGTCCATCACCTCGCTCGAGATGCCCGAGTTCGTCACCGGGCGATCGAGGCGCAGGAACGGGATCGTCGGGCGATCGACGAAGCGCTCGCCGGTGTCGAGCACGTCCTCGGAGATCCGCTCGATCGGCCCGGTCTCCGCCGGGCGCGCGGGCACCGTCGCGTAGACCTGGATGAGCTCGCCGTCGACGGCGCGCAGCCGCTCCGCGAGCAGGCCGCCGAGCGCGAGCTCCGACACCACGAGGGCGCGGCTCACGGCGACCTCGAGCAGGAAGCCGAGCTGCGGGTCCTGCGCGCGCACCTCGTCGACGCACACGCGCGCGCTCGTCGCCAGGATGTCGAAGAGCTGGCGCACCGGCGCCCACTCGCCGCCGCGCTCGAACCAGCCGCCGGCCAGGTTCTGCGCGAACGTCCACACGTTCACGCCCGTCGACTTCTCGAGGTCGTGGTAGACGGCCTGGCACAGGCTCAGCGCCACGACCTCGAGCGCCTCGTTCGGCTCGAGGCCGCGCACGATCGGGTTCTTCGTGAGGCCGCGGTCCTTCGCGACGATCAGGAACTTCTGCCGCTTGCTCCACCACGCGCTCGCGCCCGTGGTGCGCACGACCTGCGTCGACGTCGGCGGCGGCGCCGGCGCCTCGAGCACGATCGTCGAGACGTTGTCCCCGCCGCCGCCGCGCAGCGCCAGCTCGATGAGGTCGCGCGCGACGTGGTCCGGCGCGTCGCCCGACCCGAGCAGGTACTGGATCGCCTCGGTGGACGCGTAGCCGTACAGCCCGTCGGAGCACAGCAGCAGCCGGTCGCCCGGCATGAGCTCGAGCTCCATCACGTCGACGCGCGTCTCGGCGCGCGCCCCGAGGTTGCGCGACAGCACGTTCTTGTACGGGTGGCGCTCCGCCTCGTCGGCGGTGAGCAGCCCGCGGTCGACGAGCTCCTCGACGATCGTGTGATCGCGCGTGAGCGTCTGCAGCCGCTGGTGCCGCAGCAGGTAGCAGCGCGAGTCGCCGACGTGCGCGACCACCACGTGCTTGGGATCGACGACGAGCACCGCCACGACCGTCGTCCCCATGCCGTGGCGCTCGCGGTGCTGCGACGCCGCCGTGTGCACCGCGCGCGAGCCGGTCTGGATCGCCTGCTCGAGCAGCTGCTTCGGCGGCAGCTGGCTGCGCCGCTGCAGCACGAAGTCCACCATCGCATCGCGCGCCGTCTGCGACGCGATGTCGCCGGCGTTCGCGCCACCCATCCCGTCGAGCACGGCGTACAGGCCGCGGATCGGGTCGAGGATCATCGCGTCCTCGTTGGTCGTGCGCACCTTGCCGACGTTCGTGTCGCCGGCGACCCGCATCCCGGGCTGCACCTGCACGCTCACGACGGCTTCCCCGGCTTCCCCGCGCTCCCCGCGACCGGCGCTCCCGCGATCACCGCCGGCTGGCTCGCGCGCGCCCGCAGCTCGCCCCACGTCCCCATCCGGCGCATGAGCTCGTCGGCGATCAGGTCGTTGACCGCGCGCGCCGTGCTCGCCGTGACCCGCGTCAGGAGGAGCGTCAGCTCGCCGTTCTCCGGATTCCCGGGGGACTCGTCCTGCGCCACCTGCGCCGCCGTGTCGCCGATCGCGACGAGCATCGCGAGCACGGCCGCCGGCGACTGGGCCTCGGCCGCGCGCATGGCCAGGAACGTGTGCAGGAACGCCCGGTGGAGGCCGAGGTCGCCCGACGCGATGAAGTTGCCGATGTGGTCGAGGACGGCGCTGATCTGGGCGCGGGCGGTCACGTCGTCGAGCCGCCCCAGGGAGGGGTCGAGCGAGGACCGCAGATCCAGCAGGCGCTGCAAGATCTTGAGCCGGAGCGACTCGTAGGCCGTGGCCAGCGGTTGCGCCGTCGACATCTCCGAGAAAAGGTACACCTGACTCCGGGCGGTGATAAGACCACCGGAGCATGAAGGAAGGGCGAGTCCTCGTCGTCGACGACGACCCGATGGTGCGCGAGACCCTCGGGCAGGTGCTCTCCGACGAGGGCTACGTCGTCGATCTCGCGGTGGATGGAGAGAGCGCCCTCGAGCGCGTGCACGCCGCACGCCCCGACGCGATCCTCCTCGACCTGATGATGCCGGGCATGAACGGCCGGCAGTTCCTCGAGGCGCTGCGCGGGATGCCGGCGCACGTCGACATCCCGGTCATGATCATGACCGCGGTGCACGGCCTCGAGGTCAACCTCGCGACGCTGGGCGCGAGCGAGGTCGTCGAGAAGCCGTTCAACGTCGACGAGCTGCTCAACAAGGTCGCGCTCGCCGTGTACCGCTCGCGCGACGCGCACAAGAGCATCAGCCAGCCGCTCCCGTACGTGCACGTCCCGCCGCAGGTCGCGGGCGCGCAGCCCGAGGAGCGCGGCGTCGTGCTGATCGTCGAGCACGACCGCCGCAGCCTGCAGGAGCTCGACGTGGCGCTGTCGGAGCGCGGCTACACCGTCGTGTCGATGACGCGCGCCCTCGTGCAGCTGTCGCGCCTCGCGCGCGCCCTCCAGCCACGCGCGATCCTGCTCGACCTCGAGTCGGACGGCATCCACGACGTGTTCGGCGAGCTGCGCGCCGAGCGCTCCCTCGACCAGATCCCGATCCTGGTGTTCGCCCGCGCGGCGATCGCCCACGACAAGGTCGACCCGGCGCGCCACGTCCACGTCCTCGTCCCCGCGACCGACGGCGACCTGGTCAACTTCGTCGAGAAGGCGCGCCCCACCTGATGTAGCCAGACGTGGGATGGTGTTCCGCCGGCGGAACGGCGACGATGGTCGGGATGGCGGAGCGCTTCGGCCCCTACACGGTGCACGAGTGCCTTGGCGCCGGCGGCATGGCCGCGGTGCACCGCGCGACGATCGACATCGGCGCCGGCGTCACGCGCGAGGTCGCGCTCAAGCGCCTGTTGCCGCAGCTCGCCGACGACAAGAAGCTCGTCGAGGACTTCATCCGCGAGGCGAAGATCGCGGCGCAGCTGCGCCACCCGAACATCGTCCGCATCGTCGAGCTCGGCCACACCGCCGGGCGCTACTTCATCGCGATGGAGCTCGTGCAGGGCCGCTCGCTGCTGCAGCTCCTGAAGCTCGCGAACGCACGCCACCAGCGCACGGCGCCGAGCATCGGCGTCATCCTCGCGCTCGTCGCCGAGCTGTGCGACGCGCTCGAGTACGCGAGCAACGCGACCGACGTCGACGGCGCGCCGCTCCACATCGTGCACCGCGACCTGTCGCCGTCGAACCTGATCGTCGCCGACGACGGCCACGTGAAGATCATCGACTTCGGCGTCGCGAAGGCGGTGAGCGGCCGGTTCATGACGAACACCGGCATGATCAAGGGGAAGCTCGGCTACATGGCGATCGAGGTGCAGAGCGGCAAGCCCGTCGATCGCCGCACCGACATCTTCTCGCTCGGCGTCGTCGTGTGGGAGCTGATCACGGGGCGGCGCCTGTTCACGGGGCCGAACGAGATCGAGACGATCAAGGCGGTGCGCCGCGGCGCCACGCGCGCACCGTCGGAGCTCAACCCCGCCTGCCCGCCCGAGCTCGACGACCTCGTCATGCGCGCGCTCGCACCCGAGCCGACCGCGCGCTGGTCGGGCGCGCTCGAGATGGGCCGCGCCGTCGCCGCCGTGCGCCGCGCGCACCACGGCGGGCCGCGCGAGGTGATCGCGTGGAAGCGCGCGCTCGTTGCCTCCTCGGGGGCGCCGCCTCCCGACGAGCCGACCGCGCACGCCGCGCCGATGACCTCGCTCGCCGCCTCGAGCGCCGCCCGCCCCGCGTTCCCCGCCGAGGGCTCCGGCCGCGCGCTCGCGCGCCCGACCGAGGCGACGGTCGTCACCGGCCGCACGCTGCATGCCTCCGCCGAGGGCAGCGAGCTCCGCCCGACGCTCGACGAGATCGAGCACACCTCGATCGAGATGGCCCCGCCCGAGCCCGAGCCGACCGACGTCGTCGACGTGACCTCGCTGCGCGCCGGCACGCAGCCCGAGGACCCGCGCGACTTCCGCGAGCTCGACGAGTAGCGGCTACTTCTTCGGCTCGGGCGCCGGCACGAGCACGAGCTCGACGCGCCGGTTGTCGGCCTGCTTCGTCGAGATCGGCCGGTACTGGCCGAACGCGTGGACGACCAGCCGCTTCGGATCGATCTTCGCCGCGTCCTGGAGGTAGCGCACGACGGCGAGCGCGCGCAGCGCCGACAGCTCCCAGTTCGTCGCGAACTTCGGCGGCGGCGGCGCGGGCGCGGGCGTCGCGGCCGCGGGCCTCGTGCCCTTCTTCGGCGGCGGCGCCGGCGGCGCGGGAGCCTTGGCCGCCGGCACCACGACGGGCGGCTGATCGTCGGTGTGCCCCTGCACCTCGACGAGGCGATCCGGCAGCTCCTTGAGCGCGACCGCGACGCGATCGAGCGTGCGCTTGCCCGTGTCGGTGAGCGCGTCGTCGTTCGGCTTGAACAGCAGCGCGTCGGAGAGGCGCACGTGCACCTCGTTGCCGTCGGCGACGACGCCGCCGAGCTTGCCGACCGCGCCCTGCACCTTCTTCTGCGCCGCGGCCGTGTCGCTGTGCACCCTGTCCGCGGCGGAGTTGCGCGACGCGAGCTCGCTCTCCGCCTTCTTCGCGACCTCGAGCTCCTTGTCCTGCGCCTTCTTCGTCCCGCGCAGCGCCTCGAGGTCCTTGTCGAGCTTGTCGCCGCGCTCCTTCTCCTCGGCCGCCTTCTTCGACGCCGCGGCCGCGGCCTCCTCGGACTCGCCGATGCGCGGATCGGTCCACAGGCGCGGGCGCAGCAGCCAGCCGATGAGGATGCCGCCGATCAACATGCCGGCGACGATGCCGACGGCGAACTTGTCGATCTTGGCCTTCTTCGGCCCGAGCTTCGCCTCGCTGTCGCGAGGACCGCCCGCCTTGGGCACGGGCAACTTCGGGTACACGGACACACCGCTGTCGGTACTTCCGCGCTCGCTGCGTGACATCGCCGGACCAGCCTAGCGCACGATCCTCGGCATCACGCCGGCGATCGCACACCAGCTTCCATTTTTGCAGTGCAGCTCATGGTTTCTTCGGCGGAGGATCGCCCATCGCCGCGCCGCCGCCGCGCGGATCGGACGTGCCTTCCCAGCCGTCGGGGCCGCGCGCGATCGCGGTGACGGCGCCGAACTCGCGCGGCGATTCGCCCCACGACAGCTCGTGCTTGCGCCCCTCGAGCGACTTCGCCGTCGGCTTGTCGATCGCCTCCGCCTCGATGCGGATGACGTCGGGGAGATGCTGATGGTGCACGCGCGGATCCGCGACCGCGACGTCGATGCGCTTGCCGTAGTCGAGGACGTTCGAGATCGTCTGCCACACCGCCGTGATGATGCGCGGCCCGCCGCCCGCACCCGCGAGCATCTTCACGTTGCCGTTCGGATCCTCGACGATCGACGGCGACATCGACGACAGCATGCGCTTGCCCGGCTCGATCTTGTTGAGCTGCCCCTGCACGAGCCCGAACACGTTCGGCTGCCCCGGCGCCGTCGTGAAGTCGTCCATCTCGTTGTTCAGCAGGAACCCCGCGCCCGTCACCGTCACGCCGCTCCCGAACGCGGTGTTGAGCGTCGTCGTCAGCGCGACCGCCATCCCACTCGCATCGACGACGCACAGGTTCGTCGTGTGGTTGCCCTCGAGCAGCGCCGGCACCGCGCGCGCCGGCGTCGCGTTCACGCCGATCGACGCCGCGAGCCGATCGAGGTACGGCTGCGACGTCAGCTTCTCGATCGGCATGTCCTTCACGAAGCCCGGATCGCCGAGCAGCTCGTTGCGCGCCGCGAACGCGCGCGTCCACACCTCGGCGAGCAGGTGCACGTGATCCGACGAGTGCCAGCCGAGCTTCGCGAGGTCGCGCGTGCGCAGCATCCCCGCCGACATCGCGAGCACGATGCCGCCCGACGACGGCGGCGGCATCGAGACGATCGAGTGCGTGCGGTACTCGAACCGCAGCGGCGTGCGCCAGATCGGCCGGTACGCGGCGAGGTCCTCGGCGGTGATGAGCCCGCCGCCCGCCTTCATCTCGGCGACGATCGCCGCCGCCGTCTCGCCCTTGTAGAACCCGTCGGGCCCCTGCGCCGCGATCCGCTCGAGCGTCCTCGCGAGGTCGGGGATCACGACGCGGCCGTTGCCCGCGCCGCCGCCGCTGCCCGCGCTGCCCTTGGCCGACGTGCTCATCCAGATCGCCGCCGTCGCCGGGAACTTGAGCAGCTTGTCGGCGCGCCGCAGGATCGACTGCGCGAGGTGGTCGTCGATCTCGAACCCGTCGCGCGCGAGCCTGATCGCCGGTGCGACGAGGTCCCGCCACGGCTTCTTGCCGTACTTCTTGTGCAGCTCGTACATTCCCGCGACGGCGCCCGGCACGCCCGCCGCCTTGGGCCCGACGAGCGAGAGGTCCTTGATCGGCTTGCCCTGCGCGTCGAGGTACATCGACGGCGTCGCCGCCGCCGGCGCGACCTCGCGGAAGTCGAGCGCGACCGCCTTGCCCGGCCCGAGCCGCACGACGGCGAAGCCGCCGCCGCCGATGTTGCCCGCCGTCGGGTGCACGACCGCGAGCGCGAACGCCGTCGCGACCGCCGCGTCGACGGCGTTGCCGCCCGCGGCGAGGATGTCGCGCCCGGCGCGCGTCGCCGGCTCGGCCTCCGACGCCACCAGGTACGTCGCGCCCGTGCCGGTCACCGCCTGATCGATCGGCGTCACCGTCTCCGGCGTGCGGTACGGATGCGCGGGATCCGCGGCATCGACGTGCATCGGTAGCGACAGCGCCGCATCCCCGGTCGCCGGCTCCGGCGGCGGCGGCGGGCGGCGGGAGCAGCCCGCGCACAGCGCGAGCACCGCCAGGATCGCGTACTTGGACATGGCGCATCCTACGACATGAATGTCCGGATCTTCGGCCTGCCCCCCGAACGTGCAGGTCGGCCGCAACTCCCGCCGCCGCGCACAGGTGCTCGCGGATCCACGCGAATCCGCCGCTCCACGCAGTGGCACCCCCGTTGCTGAGGGTCACCGCATGCGCTCGACCAAGGTTCTGGTTCTCCTCGGCCTCGCCGCCTGCGGCGGCATGGCAGCCGGCGATGGTGCCTCCGACGACGATGGCAACGGCCCCGGCGGTAACGTCGGCTTCGGCGGCGCCCAGGACATCGGCGAGTTCCGCGGCATCCTCGACCGCGGCGAGATCCCCGGGCCGAACACGCTCGACGCGAACGGCTTCTTCAACGAGCACTTCAACCCGGTCCCGCCGACGACGTGCGGCGGCCGGCTGTGCCTGACGCCCGGCCTCGCGGTCGGCCGCGACTGGCTGTCGGGGGCGCACCAGGCGACGCTGCAGATCGCGATCAACACGAACATCGATCCGTCGACGTTCGTGCGCCTGCCGATGAACCTCGTCGTCGTCGTCGACCACTCGGGCTCGATGGCGAGCGACGGCCGGCTCGAGAAGGTCAAGGGCGGCCTCATCACGATGATCGACAACCTGAAGCCCGAGGACCGGCTCGCGATCATCTCGTTCGACGACACGGTCACCGTCGACGCGCCGTTCGGCCCGACGCTCGATCGCGCCGCGCTCAAGCAGGTCGTCGGCGCGCTCCAGCCGCGCGGCGGCACGAACATCCACGACGGCCTCGCCGCCGGCTTCGAGATGCTCGGCGAGTCGCCGAACGCCGAGCGCCAGAACCGCGTCATCTTCCTCTCCGACGGCCTCGCCACCGTCGGCATCACCGATCCGAACCGCATCATCGAGATGGCGACCGGCCGCATCATGCGCGGCGTCGGCCTGACGACGATCGGCGTCGGCGTCGACTTCGACGTCGAGCTGATGCGCGGCCTCGCCGAGCGCGGCGCCGGCAACTTCTACTTCGTCGAGGACGCGTCCGCCGCGACCGAGGTGTTCACCGAGGAGCTCGATTACTTCATGCAGCCGCTCGGGCTCGACCTCAAGGTCGAGGCGACGGCCGCGTCGGGATGGACGATGGGCAACGTCACCGGCACGCGCCTGTGGCGCTCGGATGCGCGCCGCGGTGCGATGGACATCCCGGCCGTGTTCCTCGCGAGCCGCACGTCGCAGGGCGGCGAGCTCGGTCGCCGCGGCGGCGGCAGCATGATCTTCGTCGAGATGACGCCGACGACGTCGAGCTCGGGCCGCGTCGCCGAGGTCCGCATGTCGTACCGCCTGCCCGGCGCGGCGGAGCGCACGACCGACACGGTCCTCCTCGACTACACGGGCAACCCGCAGGAGACGCTCGAGGAGCCGAACCTGACGTTCGCCGAGATGACCGAGCGCTACGCGATGTACAACATGTTCCTCGGCCTCCACGTCGCGACGCAGTACGCGGAGCGCGACTGGAACTGCGCCGCCGCCGCGCTGATCGCCACGCGCCAGAGCGCGGTCGCGTGGAACGAGAAGCACCACGGCGACCCCGACATCGAGGCCGACCTCATGCTCGTCGAGCAGTTCCTCACGAACCTGCGCGTGAAGGGCGCCACCGTCGAGACCTCCGAGATCCTCGGCAGCTGCCCGAACCTCGGCCCCGGCAACCCGCCGACGGGCTGGGACGACGACCGCGGCCACGATCACGGCCGCGCGTACGGCTGCTACTCCGCGAGCAAGGCGAGCGGCGGCTGGATGGTCTTCCTCGGCCTCGCCGTCGGCGCGCTGCTCCTCCGTCGGCGCCGCCGTCGCTGACCGCGCGGCGGGTGATATACCCGCTGCATGTTCGATCCCGCCGTGTTCGCGTCGCGCCGCGAGGCCTACCTGAAGGCCCTCGGGCCCGACGCGGTCGCGATCGTGCGCTCGCTGCCCGAGCGGCTGCGCAACGGCGATGCGTACCACCCGTTCCGCCAGCACTCCGACGTCCTGTACCTGACCGGCTTCGTCGAGCCCGACGCGACCCTGGTGCTGCGACCCGGTGCGGAGACGGAGAAGGTCGTGATGTTCGTGCGCCCGCGCGATCCCGAGATGGAGACGTGGGACGGCAAGCGCGCCGGGCTCGAGGGTGCGAAGGAGCGGTACGGCGCCGACGCCGCGTACCCCGCGGCCGAGCTGCGCACGCGCCTCGGCGACCTGATCTGCAACGTCGACGAGCTGCACTACGCGCTCGGCCTCGACGACGACATGGACCTGATGGTCGCCGCCACGCTCGCGCGGCTGCGCAAGACGGAGAAGAAGGGCAAGCGCCCGCCGCGCGCCGTCGTCGATCCGCGCGTGCACCTGCACGAGCTGCGGCTGCACAAGCGCCCCGAGGAGCTGCGCGCGCTCGCGACGGCCTCGAAGATCACGACGGAGGCGCACCTCGCCGCGATGCACGCGGGCCGGCCGGGCGCGTTCGAGCACGAGCTCGAGGCCGTCATCAACTACACGTTCCGCCGGCGCGGCGGTGCGGGCCCCGGGTACGCGACGATCGTCGGCGCCGGTGAGAACGCGACGATCCTCCACTACATCGCGAACAGCTGCGCGATCGCCGACGGCGACCTCGTGCTCGTCGACGCCGGCTGCGAGTACGACCACTACACCGCCGACATCACGCGCACGTGGCCCGCGAGCGGCACGTTCACGCCGGCGCAGCGCGACGTCTACGACCTCGTCCTCGACACGCAGAAGACGGCGGTCGCGCTCGCGCGGCCGGGCGCGACGATCGACGAGATCCACGACCACTGCGTGCGCCGCCTGACCGAGGGCATGATCCGCCTCGGGCTCCTCGCGGGCACCGTCGACGATCGCATCGCCGACGCCGCGTACAAGAAGTTCTACATGCACGGCACGTCGCACTGGCTCGGCCTCGACGTGCACGACGTCGGCGCGTACACGCGGGGCGGCGTCGCGCGCCCGCTCGAGCCGGGCATGGTCATCACGGTGGAGCCCGGGCTGTACGTGCCCGCCGACGCCGAGGGCGTGCCCGACCGCCTGCGGGGCATCGGCATCCGGATCGAGGACGACGTGGTGATCACAACAGGCGGCCACGAGGTGCTGACCGCGTCGTGCCCGAAGGAAGTCGACGACGTCGAGCGCGCCTGCCGGTGAGCCACACCGGCTAACTGACCGAGAAGACGACGCTTCGGGGTTGGGGGTGGGGACCCCGAACCCTCAGGCTCCTCCCCCAGCCGGACGCGGCAACTGCCCGAACCTACATCGTGCACATCGCGTGCACGAGATCCCGGCGATCGAGCCAAGTGCCTGCTGTGACGAGGGAATCCGAAGATCGGATGGATCTCACGCCTCCCGGCACGGTCCGTGAACTCACGTGACAACCATGCGACTCAGCCGGATCCTGACGGGCGCCGCCCTCCTCCTGGTCCCCGCCGTGGCCGCCGCGTCCCCCGCCCGCGAGATCAAGCCGTCGGGCTCCGCGCAGATGTTCGACTTCGTCGCGACGCCCACCGACGTCAACGACCTCGCGTTCGCGCGCCAGGTCCTCCCGGCGTCGACCCCGGCCCCGACCGTGGGCACCTCGGCCGCGCTCGCGCAGAGCCGCACGATCTACCTCAACTACACCGGCGTCACCCTCCAGCCGGGCAACAACGACTCGCGCACGAACCGCTCGACGATCGCGAACGGTCAGGTCGCGATCCCGGCGTGGAACGCGAGCGCCGCCGTGAAGACGGCGACCACCGCGTGCATCCGCGAGCTGTTCGCCGCGTTCGACGTCAACGTCGTCGACACCGACCCGGGCAACGTCCCGCACATCGAGGCCGTGTTCGGCGGCTCGCCGGGCCAGCTCGGGCTCCCCAACAACGTCGCCGGCGTGTCGCCGTTCACGACGGACTGCTCGATCATCGAGAACTCCATCGTCTTCACGTTCTCCGCCATCCTGCCCGCCGACCCGCGCCTCAACTGCGAGATCCAGGCGCAGGAGATCGCGCACAGCTTCGGTCTCGACCACGAGCTCCTCGCGTCGGACCCGATGACGTACCTCAACTACAACGGCAACCGCTCGTTCAAGAACCAGACGGCGCAGTGCGGTGAGGACGTCGCGCGCAACTGCGGCATCAACGGCTCGGTGTGCCGCCCGAACCAGAACTCGGTCGCGCTCCTGACCGAGCGCCTGGGCACCAAGGGCCAGCCCGGCGACACCGTCGCCCCCGAGGTCTCGTTCCTGTCGCCGTCGAACAACCAGACGGTGCCGCCCGGCTTCAAGGTCCGCGTCGACGCGACCGACAACGTCAGCGTCATCAGGGCGTCGCTGTCCGTCGACGGCCAGCTCGTCGACACCGTCACCGCGGCGCCGTTCGAGTTCACCACGTCGGCCACGCTCTCCGAGGGCGCGCACAAGCTCACCGTCGAGGTGAGCGACGGCACCAACACCAAGTCGTCGGAGATCAACGTGCTCGTCAAGAAGGGCGCCCCGCTGCCCGGCGGCGGCGGCGACGACGACAGCACCTCCGGCGACCTCACGGGCGGCTGCTCGACGGGAGCGGGCGGTGGCGGCCTCCTCGGCCTCGCGCTCCTGGGGCTCGCCCTGAGCCTGCGGCGCCGCCGCTGAATCGGTTTCTCTCTGCCAGGGTTCGGTTCGGTTCGTTCTTCGTCGTGGGTTCTCCTCCAAGCAAACGCGGCAATGGTGCCGCGTTTGCGCTTTTCGGGGTAAGAACACCCGGTCGTGTTGACCGGAAAACAGCGTCGCTACCTGCGCGGGCTCGGCCACGAGCTGCGCCCGATCGTGCAGGTCGGCAAGGACGGCATCGATGACGGGCTCGTCGCCGCGCTCGATCGCGCACTCCTCGACCACGAGCTGGTCAAGGTGAAGCTCGGCGACGTGCCGGAGGAGCTCGGCGATCGCCACGGCGTGGCGGATCGGCTCGCCGCGCGCACGCGCAGCCACGTGGCGCAGGTGCTCGGCAACACGCTGCTCCTGTACCGCGCGCATCCCGACGAGCCGGTGATCGTGCTGCCGCGGGGCCTGTAGTCGCCGCCCTCCCAGGTAGACACCCCAGGACTCGGGTCCAAGTGCGCGTATGCGCAACTCGTGCAGATTCGAGATAAGGTATTGTCGATACTACCGATCATGATCGAGATCGGAGTCGAAGCTTGCCTGGCACGTTGTCTGTACTAGGATCCGTCAACCGTGGAACGCACACTCGTTGCGTTCACCGTCACCCTCCTCGCGACCAGCGCCGCCCACGCCTCGCACTTCTCTCACCCCTCTCACCGCTCCACTCGCTCCCACGCGCGTCAGGACATCCGCGCTGAAGGCACCGCCCGCCACGGCGAGCTCGTGGCGACTCCCCGCGACCGTGCAGGTCGCCGCTTCGCACGCCAGGTCCTCCCCGCGGATGCTTCGCCGTCCCACGTCGCGCGCAGCGGCGGCCTCGCCGAGAGCCGCACGCTCTACCTGAACCGCGACGGCATCCTGATCGTCCCCGGCAACAACGACGCCGGCAACGACGTGTCGTCGATCGTCCGCGAGCCGTCGCTGATCTACGGCTGGGACGTCGACGACGACACGTGGGACGAGACCGTCGCGTGCGTCACGCGCATGTACGCGCGGTTCGACGTCCGGGTCACGGACGAAGATCCGGGCGACGTGCCGCACATCGAGGCCGTGTTCGGCGGCCACCCGAACGACGTCGGCCTCCCCGACGACGTCGCCGGCGTGTCGCCGTTCCGCGAGGACTGCGGGACGATCGAGAGCTCGATCGTGTTCACGTTCACCGACGTGCTCCCCGACGACCCGCAGGTGATGTGCGAGGTCATGTCGCAGGAGATCGCGCACAGCTTCGGACTCGATCACGAGATGCTGCCGTCGGATCCGATGACGTATCTCGACTACGCCCACGACCGCTCGTTCCAGGACCAGATGGCGTCCTGTGGCGAGTTCGGAAACCGGCAGTGTGGAATCAACGGCTCCGTGTGTCGCGCCCGACAAAACTCGGTCGCGCTGCTCGCGAGCCGCCTCGGATGGCGTGGTGACGATGCGCCGCCCGGGGACCTCACCACCACCACGGGGCCGGAGGCAGGCGGTTGCGCCACCTCCGGCTCCGGGGCCCCCCTTGGAGGCATGGTGGGCATGGTGGGCATGGTGGTGTTCGGCCTCGTGCGGCGCCGACCACGTCGCGCCTCCGCGAACGCCTGACGTCACGGGGCGGCCAACCGTGCGTCACACCCCCGTCACCGGGAGCGTGGTAAGGGTTGCGGCATGGTCGTGCTCATCATCGAGGACGAGGTCGATCTCGCCACCACCGTCGAGTACAACCTGAAGTCGGAAGGCTTTCAGGTCCGGCTCGCGCACAGCGGCCGGCAGGGGCTCGCGGCGGCGACGACCGATCCCCTCCCCGACGTCATCGTGCTCGACCTGATGTTGCCCGACCTGTCGGGCACCGAGATCTGCCGCCGCATCCGCGACCAGGAGCGCACGCGCGAGATCCCCGTCATCATGTGCACCGCGAAGGGTGAGGAGATCGATCGCGTGGTCGGGTTCGAGGTCGGCGCGGACGACTACATCGTCAAGCCGTTCAGCGTGCGCGAGCTCGTGCTGCGCATCCGCGCGCTGCTCCGCCGCGTGCACCGCGTCGAGGGCGAGCCGTCGCTGATCCGCTTCGGCCGCCTCAAGATCGATCGCGACGCCCACCGCGCGTGGGTCGACGACGCCGAGATCGGGCTCACCGCCCTCGAGTTCCGCCTCCTGCACGCGTTCATGTCGCGCAAGGGCCGCGTCCAGACGCGCGACGCGCTGCTCTCCGACGTGTGGGGCATCGAGGCCGAGGTCACGACGCGCACCGTCGACACGCACGTCAAGCGCCTGCGCGAGAAGCTCGGCGACGCCGGCGCGTACATCGAGACGCTGCGCGGCGTCGGGTATCGCTTCAAGGACCAGCCCGAGGAGGCCTCGGCTTGATACGGCGCCTGCGCGCGCGGATCTTCGCGCTCGCCGTCGCGCTCGGTGTGGGAGGTGGCGTCGCCAGCCAGGTGCTGGTCGCCGCCGGCAGCCTCACCGGCGGGCCGCGCCTCCCGCTCGTCGCGGGCACCGCGCTGTTCGGCGCGACGCTGCTCGCCGGCGCCGTCGTCGAGGCGTTCGCCCGCCGCGCGCTGCGCGACCTCGCGACCGAGGCGCAGAACGTCGCGCGCGACACGTCGCAGCGGATCGCGAGCGGCGACGCGCCGCCCGACGACGAGGTCCGCCAGCTCGCCGAGTGGGTGAACTTCCTCGCCGAGGATGCGCAGCGCAGCCACGACGCGCTCACGCGCGAGCGCTCGCTCCTGTCGGCGGTCGCCGAGGGCCTCAACCAGGGCGTGATCGCCGTCGACGGCAAGCACCGCATCGAGCTCATCAACGACACCGCGCGCCAGATGCTCGGCGTCGCCAGCTCGCCGCTCGGCGAACCGCTCGCCGAGTTCGTGCGCGTGCCGCAGGTGTTCGAGCTCATCGAGGGCGACGAGGCGTCGACCGCCGAGGTCGAGCTCTCCGGCCGCGTGCGGACGCTGATCCGCGTCGCGCACAAGTACGGCGGCGAGGGGCGCGTGCTGCTCCTCGAGGACGTCACGGCGATGCGCCGCCTCGAGACGGTGCGGCGCGACTTCGTCGCGAACGTCTCGCACGAGCTGCGCACGCCCGTCGCCGTGATCCGCGCGAACGCCGAGACGCTGCTCGCCGGCGCGAAGGACGACCCCGCGATCTCGACGCGCCTGATGGAGGGCCTGCACCGCAACGCCGAGCGCCTCGCGCGCATCCTCGCCGACCTGCTCGACCTGTCGCGCCTCGACGCCGGCCAGTACCGGCTCGAGATCGGCAACGTCCCGGTGCGCGCGCTCACCGAGCAGTCGATGACGGCGATCGAGCCGCAGGCGAGCAAGCGCAACGTCGTGGTCGAGATCGCGATCCCCGACGACGTCGCGGTGCGCGCCGACCCCAAGGCGCTCGACCAGATCCTCGTCAACCTGATCGACAACGGCGTCAAGTACACGCGCGCCGAGGGCAACGTGTGGGTCGAGGCGCGCCCGACCGAGGACGAGGTCCGCATCGAGGTGCGCGACGACGGCCCCGGCATCTCGGCGAAGCACCGCGAGCGCGTGTTCGAGCGCTTCTACCGCGCCGACCCGAGCCGCTCGCGCGAGGCCGGCGGCACCGGCCTCGGCCTGTCGATCGTGAAGCACCTGGTCGAGAGCATGAACGGCGAGGTCGGCGTCGAGCCGAACGAGCCGACGGGCAGCATCTTCTGGCTCCGCCTGCCGCGCGCCCGCCCGTCTCCTTGATTGGACTTCACCGACACCGGACCGTCACCTTCGCGCAGCGAGCCCGCCATCCAAGCGGATCGCAACCGTCACCAAGTCCGCGCAGCGGAACGGCTACAACCGCAGGGTGGAGCTGTTCAACAACTCGTTATCCACCGGCAGCACCCTGCTGCTGTTCGCGTGCGTCCTCCTGGTGCTCGCGTTCGAGTTCGTCAACGGCTTTCACGACACGGCGAACGCCGTCGCGACGGTCATCTACACGAGCTCGCTGAAGCCACGGGTCGCGGTGGTGCTCTCGGGCATCTTCAACTTCATCGGCGTGATGGTCGGCGGCATCGCCGTCGCGATGGCGATCATCAAGCTGCTCCCCGTCGAGCTCCTGGTCGGCAAGGGCGCCGGCGTCGGGCTGGCGATGTCGCTGTCGCTGTTGCTCGGCGCGATCATGTGGAACGTCGGGACCTGGTACATCGGGCTCCCGGCGTCGAGCTCGCACACGATGATCGGCTCGATCCTCGGCGTCGGCGTCGCGAACTCGCTGACGCCGGGCCACGCGTTCGGCGAGGGCGTGAACTGGGCCAAGGCCCTCGAGATGGGCAAGTCGCTGCTGATCAGCCCGCTGTGCGGCTTCGCGGCGGCCGGCCTCCTCTACTACGTGATGAAGCGCTACGCGCGCAACCGCGCGCTCGTCGAGGCGCCGCCGAAGAACACGCCGCCGCCGCTCGGCACGCGCGTCGTGCTGATCGGCACGTGCTCGGCGGTCAGCTTCGCGCACGGCTCGAACGACGGCCAGAAGGGCGTCGGCCTGATGATGCTGATCCTGATCGGCCTCCTGCCGGCGGGGTTCGCGCTCGACATGTCGGCGAACACGGCGAGGACGTACGACGCGGTCGTCGCGATCGACAAGGTGCTCGTCGAGCACGCGGACGTCGCCGGCGCGCAGCAGGTCACCGCGGTGCGCGCGCGCCTCGACGACCTGAAGATGCGGCTCGGCGGCCACCGCGACATCAGCGAGATCCCGGAGGCCGACCGGTTCCCGATCCGCGCCGACATCCTGCTCCTCGACAAGGACCTCACGAAGCTCGTCGCCGACGGGGACATCGGCCTGTCGAGCGGCGAGCGCGAGGCGCTCGACAAGCGGCGCAAGGAGCTGCGCGGCGTCACCGACTACGCGCCGCTGTGGGTGATCCTGGCGATCGCGATCGCGCTCGGCCTCGGCACGATGGTCGGCTGGAAGCGCATCGTCGTCACGATCGGCGAGAAGATCGGCAAGGCGCACCTGACCTACGGCCAGGGCATGTCGGCCGAGCTGGTCGCGGCCACGGCGATCGGCGTCGCGTCGACGGCCGGCCTGCCGGTGAGCACGACGCACGTCCTGTCCTCGGGCATCGCCGGCACGATGGTCGCGCAGGGCGCGGGCGTCGAGAGCAAGACGGTGCGGAAGATCGCGCTGGCCTGGGTGTTCACCCTGCCGGCGACGATGGTCCTGTCCGGTACGCTGTTCCTGCTGCTGCGGATGCTGCTCGCGTAGCCGCGAGCGCCGCCGCTACTTCTTCTGCAGGATGATGACCTCGACGCGGCGGTTGTCGGCCTTGCCCGCGTCGTTGTCGTTGCTCGCGATCGGCTTGTCGGGGCCGTAGCCCTTCGAGACCATGCGGTCCGACGCGATGCCCTTGCTCTCGAGGTAGCGGCGCACGGAGGCGGCGCGCCGGTCGGACAGCTTCACGTTGTAGTCGTGCGTGCCGTCGGTGTCGGTGTGCCCCTGCACCTCGACCTTCAGGATCTCGGGGTGGTCCTTCATCACCTTCGCGACCTCGTCGAGGATCGGCTTGCCGGCCGGGAGGATCACGTCGGAGTTCGTGTCGAACTCGACGCGGCCCCGGAGCTCGATCTTCTCCTCCTTCGGCGGCGGAGGCGGCGGCGGCTCCGGCGTCGGCTCGGGCGTGGGCGCGGGCTCGGGCGCCGCGACCGGCTGGATCATCGCGACGCACTCGTAGGCGGGCGCGGCCCAGCTCGAGACCGGGCTGCACACCTTGCCGGTGTTCGGCGTCGCACAACCCGACGCCACGACGAACAGCAACAACGACAGGCTAGAGCGCATAGCTGACTCCCAGGGTGAGCGAACGTGCATCCGCGCCCTCGTCGAGCGACAGGAACGAGAAGGCGAGGCCGGCCGACAGCTTCGGGTTGAGCTTGAACCGCGTCAGCAGCGAGACCGGGATGCTCAGCGCGTCGCTCGTGTTCTTGAACGGCAGGATCACGCCCGTCTGCACGCCGAGCTGGAGCTTCGGCGACAGGGCGTAGCCGAGCGTGATCGGCGCGAGCAGCGCGTCGCTGAGGAAGTCGCGGCCCGAGAAGGCGATGAGCAGCGACGGCTGGACCTCGAGGATGAGCTTGTTGGAGACCCAGCGCGCGGAGGCGCCGAGCTTGCCGGCGACGATCGCGTCGGTGGCCAGGCCGTCGACGAGGAGGGCCGCGTCGAGCGTCCACGGCCCCTTCAGGCGGAAGCGCCCGTCGATGCCGAAGTTGTCGTACACGCCGGGGCAGTTATCGCCGAAGCACAGCGACGAGCCCGGGCCGCTGACGAAGCCGAACTGGCCCGCCGTCGAGTGGACGAGGCCGAGCGTGATGTCGTCGCTGAGCCCGTACCAGATGTCGGGGCTGATCGAGACCGGATCGAACGCGGCACCCGTCGACAGGTTGATGTCGATGAACGCATCGATCACGAGCTTCCCCTTCGGGATCGTGAGCTGCTGCGCCGGCTTTCCGGCCGCGGCAGGCGCCACATCGTCGGCGCGCGCAGTCGTCGCCGCGCCGAGCAAGAACACTCCACAGAGAATCGAGCCTATTGATCGCATGTAACTCCCTTCAGGCTAAGCGAGGCCCCCTCAGACGACGCTGCCCCTACGAACATTCACATCTCGGTCGTCTGTCGTACACGCCCGCCGCCGAAAATCGCAGCGCCGCCGACGAACCTCGTGCGTGCGACGCGGCGAGGGTCACGGCATCGCGCGTGAGGAGGATCTACAGCGGGCGACCGACGCCGCGGTACGAGAAGCCCCGCGCGCGCAGGGCGTCCGGATCCCACAGGTTGCGCGCATCGAACACGACGCGGCGGCGCATCGTCGCGGCGAGGCGCTCGAAGTCGGGGCTGCGGAACTGCTTCCACTCGGTGAGCACGACGAGCGCATCGGCGCCCGCGGCCGCCGCGTACTCGTCGGCGGCGTACTCGATCGCGTCGCCGAGCTTGCCGCGCATGGCGTCCATCGCCGCGGGGTCGTAGCCGGCGACGCGGGCGCCGCGCTCGCACAGCCAGCCGATCATCGGCAGCGCGGGCGTCTCGCGGACGTCGTCGGTGTCGGCCTTGAACGCGAGCCCCCACACGGCGACCCGCGCGTCGCGCACGTCACCGCCGACGAGCTCGGCGACGATCGGGCCGAGCGCGGCGCGGTGGCGCTCGTTCGCGCGGCGCGCGGCATCGACGAGGTCGAGCGGCAGCCCGGCGTCGCGCGCGATGCGGACGAGCGCCCGCACGTCCTTGGGCAGGCACGAGCCGCCGTAGCCCGGCCCGGGGAACAGGAAGTGGCGGCCGATGCGCGGGTCGGCGCCGAGCGCGCGTCGGATCGGCTCGATGTCGGCGCCGAGCTCCTCGGCGAGCCGCGCGAGCTCGTTGATCGCGGCGACCCGGATCGCGAGCATCGCATTCGCCGCGTACTTCGTGAGCTCGGCGGACGCGATGTCCATCACGTGGATGCGCTCGTCGATGCGCAGGACCGCGGCGTAGAGGCCGCGCAGGAGGTGTTCGGCGCGCGGATCGTCGACGCCGATCACCACGCGGTCGGGGCGCATGAAGTCGGCGACCGCGGCGCCCTCCTTCAGGAACTCCGGGTTCGAGGCGACCCCGAACGGCACCCGCGTGACTTTGGCGATGGCTTCGCGCACGCGCGCGGTCGTGCCGACGGGGACGGTGCTCTTCGTGACGACGAGCGTGTCCGCGGCGAGCCAGCGCCCGACCTCGCGCGCGGCGGCCTCGACGGCGCCGAGGTCGACGCCGCCGTCGGCATCCGACGGCGTCGGCACGGCGAGGAACACGACGTTCGCGCGCGGGACCGCCTCGCCGGCGGACGGCGTGAAGGCGAGGCGCCCGGCGGCGCGGTTGCGCGCGACCAGCTCCTCGAGCCCGGGCTCGTGGATCGGGAGGTGCCCCGCCGCGAGCGCGCGGATGCGCTCGGGATCCGTGTCGACGCAGGTGACGTGGTTGCCGAGCTCGGCGAAGCCCGCGCCGATGGTGAGGCCGACGTAGCCGGTTCCGATGACGGCGATGCGCACGCGGCGACGATAGTACCCGGCCGCGGCGGATCGTCGGGATCGTCAGGCGGCGACGGACGCCCACACGAGGTCGTGGTCCGACTCGGGCGTGGTGACCTGGCCGTGGGCGCGCACGTGGCCGTTCGCGCACACGACGTCGTAGCGGTGCGGCAGGTCGAGCCCGAGGCGCCCGAGGGCAACGGCGACGCGGTGGCTGAGCTCCTCCTCGCGCGCCCGCGCGAACCAGTGGGTCGGGCGGTGGCCGACGTCGGGGATGCCGAGCGGGGCGAGGACCCACGCGAGCGCCGCGCGTTGCCGGCGCAGCGCGAACGCGTTGGTGTCGCCGCACGCGATCGTGGGGCGCGGCCAGCGCGGGTGCTCGAGCTCGCGCTGCACGCGCGCGAGCTGCGCCTGCCGGTGGGCGAGCTCGCCGACGCAGTCGAGGTGGAAGTTGACGACGGTGAACGCGCGCCCGGTCTCGACGAGCTCGAACGCCACGACCTGCGCGTAGCGCTGCAGCGGCTCGCTCCGCCCGAGCACCCAGCGCTGCAGCGCGGTCAGGCGCGGCAGGCGCGGCAGCTCGACGAACCGAACGTCCGCGATCCGGACACGCGAGGCGTCGTACACGATCGCCTGCTCGGTCTCGGTGATCCGCTCGTCGAACCAGCGGTAGCTCGCGCCGATGCGCTCGGCGATCGCGCGCACCTGCGGGCACCCGCTCGGATCGACGCTCTCCTGCAGGCACAGGATGTCGAGGCCATCGCGCGCGCGCAGGCCGCGGTAGTGACGGACCAGCTGCGCGAGGTCGCGCACGCGCATCTGGTTGTGGCTGCCGACGACGACGTGTTCCATGCCGTCATCAAGCACGCGCCCTGTTGCACCACCGGGGCGGTCGCGTGGTTTCGCGGCATCGTCGCCGTGACGGCGCCGGCTCGCGGCGCGGCGCGAGAAGTCGCCCGCGCGTCACCGCGCTGTCTCGGGCGGATGGTCAACTGACGTTCGTGAGCAGGTCTCGCCGCGTTCGTCGCGGACGCCTCGTGCGCAGCAGCCTGCTCGACACGTTTCCTAGCGCGCGGCGCCGTCGGCCTCGACGAGGCGCCGCGCGAAGTCGTTCGCGCGCGGCTTGAAGGCGGGCTTCGCCGCGCGGCGGGCCTCCTTCATCAGCGGCGACAGGCGGTCGTCGATGACGCCGAGCAGGCGCGCGGCCGTCTCCTCGTCGAGCTGATCGCGGTGGTGGCGCACGAAGTCGCGCACCATGATGAGGTCGACGACGGGGCCCTGCACGTCGTTGACCTTGTCGATCTCGCGACCGATGTCGGCGACGCCCGGCAGGCTCGCGAGCAGGTCGAGCTGGTACGTCAGCTCCTTCGTGCGGCGGCGCCACTCGTGGAACGCGCGGCGGCTCTCGTTCGCGGCGCGGCGCGCGCGGCGCACGTCGCGGTAGAGCGAGCGCACGCCGTCGACGAGGACCGAGCGATCGAGCTCCGGCGGCAGCGCCGTGTGGAGCGCCATCACCTGCTCGGTCGCGCACGTCGCCGCGGCGGTGAGCGCGCGGCGCGTCGCCGGCTCGTCGGGCGCGTGCGCCGCGGACGCCTCGACCACCGCGCGCACGGCGTCGCGATCGCCGGCCTCGCGCTCGAGCGCGGCGAGCACGCGCGGCGCGACGGTGTGGTCGCGCGCCGTGCCGAGCTCGCGCCGGACCTCGCGGAGCGCCGAGCGGATCGCGCGGCGCTCCTTGCGGGGGAGCTCACCGCCGACGAGGTCCACGATCGCGCGCGCCCTGCGCAGTGCCTTGCGGACCTCGTGTACGGCGGTGGCGAGGTTCGTGTCGGCGCCGGCCACGGCTTCGCGGACCGCGTCCGCGACGCTGGCGAGGTGCGCGTCGATCATCGAGCGGATATCGAACATCGGGGGAGACGCATACCGCGAATCCGCGTTTGGAGCCGAGTTGTTCAGTCAATCTGCCGAACTTGTCACAGAAGAAGCGCACGCGATCCGGCAAGCCGTCGACGAGGGCTGCGACGATCGGCGCGTTCAAGGACATGTTCGATCGTGCTGCGAGGGATCTCGCGCAAAGCTCGCGCGTGAGCCTTGCGCTGAACCCGGTTACCACAGCGAATTCACAGGTCCGGAGTGGCGACGGCGCGTGCTAGCAACGGCGCCATGGTCGAGCTCCAGCGCGGCAACCTGATCTCCCGCGCGTTCAACGGCAGCGTGGTCGTGGACGGCATGCGCATCGTGGCGCACCCGAGCGGCACCCTCATCACGCGCGCCTCGCACGCCGAGGTCGCGCGCCGCCACACCGCCTGGCTGCAGCTCAACGCGCTCGGCCCCGGCATCCTCGACCGCGAGAACGACTGGAGCGACGTCTAGCTCGGTTCGTTACGGATTCGAGGCCTGCCGCGGCGCCCCGGCGGGCTTGTGCGGCAGCGTGACCTGCCAGCTGACGTCGCGGTCGAGCAGGACGCGCGTGGCGACCGGCAGGCGGTCGAAGCGGCGGACCTTGAGCCAGACCTCCTTGCGCGCCGGGACCTCGGCGTGGAACGGCGTGCGGCCCATGCGGACGCCGTCGAGGACGACGGTCGAGTCCGGCGGATCCGTGACGACGTGGAGCATGACGTGGCCCGGTGTCGTGGCGGCCGTCCTCGGCGGTGCGGACTTCGCGGGCTCCTTGCCGGTCGGCTTCGCGACGGTGGCGGCGAGCGCGACCTTCGCCGGTGCGCGCTTCGCCGGTGCGGGTCTGGGCGGCGCAACCGGCGCAGGCTTCGCGGCCGCGACGCGCGGGGGTGGTTGCACAGCAGGCACCGGCTTCCGTGTCTCGACCGGCGCCGACGCCGCGGCATCGCGCGCGAGCGCGGCGATCCCGTCGATCGGCGCCCACTCGGCGCGCATGACGACCACGGGCTCCGCCGCCGGCGCGGGCTCCGTCACGGGCGGCGCCGGCGTGGGATCGGGCGCCTGGACCGGCGTCGCGACCTGTTCGACCGACGGCGTCGTCGCCGATGTCGCGGGTGCACCGCCGCCGCCGCGCGTGATCAGCGCGATCACGATCGCCGCCGCACAACCCGTCGCGACGGCGACCGCCGCGTAGATCGCCCGGCGCGTCGGCCGGACCGAGATCGTGCTCGCACCGTGACGCCGGCGCGCCCCGACGACCTCGTCGTGCACCGGCTCGAGATCCACGAGCTCGAGCGGTTGCGTCGTCGGATTCGCCTCGAACCCGGCGATGTCGCGCGCCTCGACCGCGATCGGCGCCATCGACCCCGTCCCGCGCGCCGGCCGCACCACCACCTCCGTCGACGCCGCCGCGACCGCGCGCGGCCCCTCCCCCTTCAGCGTCGCCGCCCGCAGCGGCGGCGGCACCATCCCGCGCGCAGCGACCGTCGGAGCCACGGCGACCGCACCCGACGACGGAGTGACCGGCCGGGCCGCGATCGCAGCCGACGACGCGGTGACCGCGGGAGCCGCGGCCGACGACGGTGCGGTGACCGGCGTCGCAACAGGCGTCGCCGACGACGCGACGGGCGCGGTGGGCGCGGTCGCGATGGGGATGGAGATGATCGGGACGGCGCCGGGGTGCGAGGGAGCGCGGCCGGGGTTCGTGGGCGGGCGGAGGAGCGAGGGGCTGGAGGGGCGGCGCTCGGCGGGCGGCTGGGTCGGCGGGCGAACGACGATGCTCGGGCTCGAGCCCTTCGGGACGATCGCGATGCTCGGACTCGACGCACGCGGCGCCGGCGCAGGCGCCGGATCCGGCGGGCGGACCGCCGGGAGCTCGTCGCTGCCGCGCGCGAAGCTGCGCTCGCTCTGCTCGATCACCTCGATCGACACCGGCATGTCGGCGACCGGCGGCGTGAGGTCGTAGTCGATCGAGCCGGGCTCGAGCAGCCACGGCTCGGGGCGCGGCCCGTACAGGTCGACGAGCACGTCGGTGATGACATCCGGACCGAGCGTGAGCCCGAGGCCGCGCGAGACGCGCTCGAGATCCGTGCGGAACGCCGCGGCGTCGGGATAGCGGTCGTCGGGATCGAGCTCGAGCGCGCGCATCACGACGTACTCGAGCTCCACCGGATAGCGCGGCACGAGCGCGCTCGGCGGCGCGATCCGCCCCTTCGCGATCTGCTCGAGCTGCTCGAACTGCGTCTCCGCGTGGAACGCGCGCTTCTGCGTCGTCAGCTCGTAGGCGAGCACGCCGAGCGCGAACACGTCGCTGCGCCGGTCGACCGCGTAGCCCTTCACCTGCTCGGGCGCCATGTACCCGGCCTTGCCCTTGATGAAGCCCGTCGCGGTGCGCGTCTTGCGCCGCGCCGCCTTCGCGATCCCGAAGTCGATCACCTTGATCGAGCCGTCGTAGCTGACGAGCACGTTCGACGGCGTGACGTCGCGGTGCACGATCCCCAGCGACGCGCCGCTCGCATCGCGCCGCTCGTGCGCGTGGTGCAGCCCCGACGCCGCCGCGCACGCGACCGTGAGGCCGAAGTCGAGCGGGAGCCGCTGACCTAGCTTCACGGTCGACTCGAGCACCGTGCGCACGGTCTCGCCGTGCACGTACTCCATCGCCAGGTAGTACGAGCCGTCGGTGTGCCCGACCTCGTACACCTGCGCGATGTGCTGGTGATGCAGCGTCGCGATGATGCGCGCCTCGTCGAGGAACATCGGGACGAGCGTCGTGTCCTCCTGCTCGTCGCCGATCATCTTCAGCACCACATGGCGCTCGAAGCCACCCTCGCCGGAGACGCGCGCGAGGAACACGTTCGCCATCCCGCCCTTCGCGAGGTGACGAACGATCTCGTACTTGCCGAGGCGCTCGACCTGCATCGCGAGCGCGAGACTCGTTTCCGCACACTCGATCGTCAAGCACAGAATCGTCGAAATCCCTGTCATGCACTGATTGGTTCGACCTGTGCACAAGGCAGATCTCCTCGACGACAGCTGCTAGCTTCAGGCCCGTGCGGTCCGGACTCGTCCTCGTCCTCACCCTCGCCGTCGTCCTTGCGTCCGCAGCCACCGCCTCGGCGACACCACCCGAACCGAGCGGCAAGCACCCGCGCATCCTCCTCGACGACAAGCTGCGCACGGCGTGGAAGCAGGAGGTCGCCGACGGGCGTGGCCCGGTGATCGAGGCGATCAAGCTGTGCGAGTCCGGACGCACGCACGAGCACGATCGCGCGCTCTACCAGGGCGCGGAGTGGAACCGCGTGCTGCAGGCGTGCCTCGTCGCGTGGGCGGCGACCGACAAGCAGGAGCACGCGGCGACGGCGCAGAAGTTCCTGAAGGCGCTGCTCGACGACCTCGACGACCTCAACGACGGCAAAGGCGGCGACAAGGCGGCCTCGCGCGACGACGGCTACGCGATCCGCAACCTCGGACCGTTCACCGCGGTCGCGTACGACTGGCTGCACGGGCAGCTCCCGGATGACCTGAAGGTGCGCGCGCGCATGCGCTGGCAGGCGTGGATGGCGTGGTGGAAGGACAAGGGCTATCGCCGCCGCGCTCCCGGCAGCAACTACCACGCCGGCTACCTGCTCGCCGCGACGATGATCGGCGTCGCGCAGGGCTCCGAGGCCGGCGAGAGCGGCGCCGCGCACTGGGCGTACGTCGCCGACGAGATGTGGGCCAAGGACATGGCCGCCGCGCTGTCGACGAGCAACATCCTCGACGGCGGCGACTGGCCCGAGGGCTGGCAGTACGGCCCGCTCGCCGTCGCGAGCTACGCGCTCGCCGCGCGCGTCGCGAAGCAGGCCGGTATCACCGTCGAGGGCGTGTCGCCGTGGCTCGAGAGCGTGCTGCGCCGCCACGTCTACGGCCTCAACCCGTCCGACAAGTACTTCGCCGCCGGCGACGCCGAGCCCGAGGTCGCGTACCTGCCGCCGCACGTGCTCGTGCTCGCCGCCGTCGCGCTCGGCGACGCGCCCACCGACGACAAGAAGTGGGCGAAGGGCGAGCTGTCGCGCCTCAAGATCGCCGACAAGGACTACCTGTTCTACGACTCGCTCGCGACGATCGGCGATCCGCCGGCGTACGCGCCGCGCGAGAAGTGGCCGACGTGGTACCTCGCGACGAACACCGCGACGATCTACGCGCGCACGCGCTGGGACCCGAGCGCCGTGTGGTTCGTCGCCGAGTGCGCGCACTCGCTGCTCGGCGCCGACGGCGAGAACATCGACCACCGCCACCCGAACACCGGCAACTTCGTGCTGTCGCGCGGCACCGACGACGTCATCGTCGATCCGTCGCCGTACGGCGCGCTGTCGACGCTGACCGGCAACGCGCCGACGGTGCGCGCGAAGAAGCTCCCCGACCACTACGAGCCCAGCCAGGGCGTGTGGGGCGAGAAGTCGGGCTGGCGGTGGGCGACGCAGACCAAGGGCGGCGTCGTCGCGGCGCGCTGCGACTACGCGGACCAGTTCAAGTTCCAGCACCGCGCGACGGAGATCGACGAGGCGCTGCGCGACTTCGTGCTGCTCCCGAGCGCCGACGGCACGTCGACGGCGCTCGTCGTCGTCGATCGCGCGAACACCGGCGACGGCGACCAGCACATGTACCTGCGCTTCCGCACGCCGTCGCTCGGGCTCGAGGGAGACACCGGCGCGGCCACGATCGGCGGGACGAAGCTGACGATCGCGGGCCTTTCGCGCACGTCGGGCGCGCCGGCGCTCGGGCGCCCGACCCAGAAGGACTGCTTCAAGCAGGACACCGTGCGCGGCACGTGCGACGCCGCGCGCTTCCCCGTCGTCGAGTACCGCGTCGAGCTCGACGGACCCGAGCCGCTCGCCGTGCACGTCATCGGCGCGACGGACGCGAAGACTCCCGTGAAGTCGACAAAGCTCGGCGGCGACGGCTGGGCCGGCGTGCACGTCACCGGCCCGCGCGACGCCGTCGTCGTGTGGCCGCACAAGGCGGGCGGCGACCTCGCGTACCGGGCGCCGAAGGGCAAGGCCGTCACCCACGTCGTGCTCGCCGGCCCGCAGGCCGACGGCAACGCCACGATCGCGGCGAAGGCCGAAGGCAACGACTGCGCGGTCACCGTCACCGCCGGCGGCGCGACTCCCGCCGCCCCGGCGATCCTGGTCCTCGACGACGCGTGCGCCGTGACCGTGGATCGGGCGAGCCCGAGCGCGGCCTCCGCCGTCGGCACCAAGCCCGCCGCGATCCGCTCGAACCCGAAGTCCAAGCGCACCGGCTGCTGCGATGCGCAGGGCGCGCCGAGCTCGCTCGTGCTCGCGCTCGGCGTGGTGCTGCTCGTCGTGCGCCGGAGGCGCCCGGCGTGACCACGCACGACGCGCCGACCTCGTGGTAGGCAAGAGTCGCCCGGCGTGACCACGCACGCGAGTTCCAGCACCATCGACGGCGGTCGCCGCCCACGGCGCGCCGACCTCCGGAGGCACGCGCGATGAGCGGCCTCGAGGACGGGCTGCGCCTGCTCGAGCTGTACGGCGAGGCGACCGAGCTCGCGGATGCGGGCGACGCGGAGGCGGCGGAGCGGCTGCTGCACGACCTGCGCGCGGAGGCGTCGGGCGCGTCGATGCCGAACGGCCGCGCGATCACGCGCGACGGCGATCACCTGCTCGCGGACCTGCTCGCGCGCCGCGAGGCGTTCGACGAGGCCGAGGCGATCCTCGCCGAGCTCGAGGCGACCGAGGCCACCGCCGACGAGGCGCGCCGCGTGCGCAGCGACCAGGCGCGGCTCGCGGATCAGCGCGGCGACCACGGGCGCGCCGAGGAGCGGTTCGCCGCCGCGATCGGCGCCGCCCGCGCCGCCGGTGCGTCGCACCGTCTCGACCTGATCGCCGCGCAGCGCGAGCTCGCGGGCTTCTACGCGGACCGCGACCGCCGCGCCGACGCCGACGCCGTCACGCGCGCCGCCGACGCCGCGAGCCGCGAGCTCGTGTTCGCGTACTTCGCCGCGGATCGCCGCCCCGCCGTCGTGCGCCTCGCCGAGGGCGCGCGCCCGTTCACCGACGCGTTCGTGCGCGAGCTCTCGCACGGCGCCGTCACCGAGCCCGCCGCCCTCGACCCCGACGGCCGCCCGGTCCCCGGCGGCCTCCACTGCTGCCGGATCTTCGGCCCGCTCGTCGACGACACCTGCCTGTGCGGCTCCCTCTCCGGCCCCGCGGATCACGGCCGCGTCTGCGCGATCTGCCACGTCGAGGCCGTCGCCGCGTCGGTCCGCACGTGGCGCGCCGGCCACCTCGCGCTCCCCACGCCCGTCCTCCACCCGATGTGGAAGGCGCTCGTCCTCGAGCTCCTCGACACCACCGCGCACGACTTCCTCACCCGCCCCGACCGCAAGGTCATCTGGCGCGACCGCACCTACGAGCTGTTCGACGACCTGCCCGGCGTCCACCCGAGCGAGCTCCAGGCCATGCTCCTCGACGCCCTCCCCGTCGTCCCTCCCGACGGCCCGCTCGCGCTCGACCGCCGCCTCGTCGACGACGCCTACCTCGCCGTCATGACCGGCCCCACCGACGCCTTCCAGCTCCAGCGCGCCGTCGACGAGCTCTTCGCGCTACTGGCCCACGGGTGAGGCCGGTTGCTGGAACTGAAAGCTCGCAACGCCGCCGCCGACGAGTCGGCGTGGCACAGCAAGCGTCCCCAGCGAGCGGGGAACCACGCCGGCTGCCGGGGCTGACGCGATCCGATTGCCGAGATCTCCGCGTGCGACCAGGATGAACGAGAGCATCCGGTAGTCGCGGACCCTCGTGATCTGGTTGCAGACTCGACGGCCGGCGACGACCGCTTCGTGGGTACAACCGGACCGAACGCCACCCAACCTCCCGGTCATCATGAAGCCGGGAGCGAGCTCGTGGTCGCTGAGCGGATCCGTATCGAGATCGCCCGGGGCTCCGCTCGGAAGGAGGCTCCGGAGCTCGCGCACGCCGGTCAGGACTCGGTACTGCACGCCCGGATCGGATGGCAGGGACTTGCCCGCCAGTGCGAACGTGAACACGCCGTCGCGGCGTCGCAGGTCGTGCACGGCACCTCCTCCTCCTGCCCGTCGGTGGCGATCCGCACGACGCGCACCACCCAGCGATCGGTGCTCTCGACCTGGTTCGTCCCCGCGAATGCGAGGAACGGTACGGTCGACAGGGGAGCGCATGCGGCGGGCTGGAGTGCGCAGTCGATGACGTCCTCGTCGAAGAGATTCGTCGACGACACGAGCATCGTCCCCCGGCGGTAGTCACGCCGCGTCCGCGGTTCCGGGCGCTCGAGGGAGAAGGTTGCGATCGCCGGTTCGTCGGTGCCGTTGAAGAGGTCGAAGTCCATGATCGCGAGCCCCTTGGAGCCGACGTTGATGAGCTCGCTCGCCAGATGGAAGAACGGCCCGGTCGCGAGAGCGTTCGACGCGAGTGCGAGTGGATAGCCGACCGCCTCACGCGCGTCGCCGACGAGCAGGGGCACGGCGAGCGGGTGGTTGATCCAGCAACGCTCGGTCTGCACCTCGCGGCCCAGGAGATCCTTGACCGCGAGCTGCATCACCAGCTTGCCCTCGGTCGTACCGACGAACGCGCTCCCCGACATCCCCGAGCGCAGGGCGTCGACCTGGAAGGTTGCGGTCGCGCCATCGGTGACACCCTCGACCGGGAAGAACGTCCCGAGCTCGCCGCCGTCGGCGATGCCGACGCGCGCACGCGCGGACGCGAGATCGATGCCGACGCCGTCGTCGGTCGCCGTGAGCTGGAACCGGATCGGATTCGGATCCTTGGGATCCATGAGGTACGCGTGCTTGAACACGTCGGGGCAGTCGGCGAGGTCGACCGTCGCGGCCGCGTGGGCATGTGAGGTGATCGTGCCGTCGGGCGCGAACGTGACGGTGTCCGCGCGCTCGTCGGAGAACATGCTGGGCGCGACGCCGAGCACCGGCGGCGTGAGGTCGATCGCGTACGGCTGCTGCACGACGACCTGCTCGCTGCGACCGATGCGTCCGACGAAGCTCAGCTCGGTCGGCGCGAGACCGAGCGTGCCGGCCGGGACCGTGAACGACCACGCGGTTCCGGCAACGTTGGCCGTGCCGAGCGGGACGTCCCCGGCGAGCACCTCGACCGCCATCCTGGGGTCGTCGATCTTGCCGACGATCGTGGGCGTGGGATCCGCACTCCAGCGCACCTTGCCGACGAGCACGAAGCCGGCGTCATCGATGGCGAGCTTGGTCTGCGGACCAGGCTCGTCGTCGGTCACCGAGCCGCAGGCGGCGACCGGCGCGAGAAGGAGAAAGAGGCCTTTGATGCTGCGCATGTCGCGCTGCCTTCGCCCACCGTGCGCCCGGGTTGCGTGCGATCGCGCAACCCTCCACAGCTACTCGCGATTTGCGGCGTGCTCGCGCAGGCTCGTGAGGAGGCGGGCCCACCACATGCCGAGGTCGGCGAGGAACTCGGCGGGGGGTTTGGCGTGGCGGACGGGGTGGTCGGGGCGGATGGTGGACCAGGCGCGGTGCTCGAGGGTGACGCGCGTGCCGTCGTGGTGGGGGTCGAACCAGAGCTCGACGGTGGTGGATTCGCCGGGGACGAAGGTGACCGAGCGCCACTCGAACGTCAGGTGCGAGGGCGGGTCCCAGGCGGTGATCGTGCCGACCTCGTGGGCGCCGGAGCCCCACGCCTCGAAGATGCGGCCGCCGAGGCGCGTCTCCATGTGGAGCGTGCCGGGCTCGCGGCCGGCGATGCGGTAGGCGATGCCGCGCCGCCACCAGCGATCGATCTCCTCGGTGAACACGGCGAACGCGTCGGCGGGCGCGACGCGCACGAACGTCTCGACGCGCACGCGGTCCTGCGGGTTCATCGCTTCCTCCCGCGCGTGCGCTCGGCGTAGTCCGCGAACGCGCCGAGCTCGAGCGTCCAGAACCGCTCGACGTCCTCGAGCCAGCGCCGCAGCGCGGAGAACGGCTCGCGGCGCAGGCGGTACGTGCGCACGCGCGCGTCGTCGGGTGTCGCGCCGCCGTCGGTCTCGACGAGGCCGCTCTCGCGCAGCACGCGCAGGTGGCGGCTCATCGCCGGGCGCGACATGCCGAGCTCGTCGGCGAGGTCGCCGGCGCGGCGCGGGCCCGCGCGCAACAGATCGACGACGTGCCGGCGGTTCGGATCGGCGAGCGCCTCGAACATGGTGTCGACGGTGTCGACGGGTGTCATCACGACTTCGCGCCGGGATCGCGGAGGCGCTCGAAGAACCACCAGCGATGCCCCTCGAGGTCCTCGCACTCGTACCCGCGATCCAGCCAGTAGTCCTCGCCGTAGTCGTGCGTCTCCAGCTTCCCGGTGATCTTCGCGCCCGCGGCCTCCGCGCGCGCAAGGTGCGCCTCGGCGTCGTCGACGTAGACCATGATCGACTGCGTGTTCGCCCCACCCACCGAGCGCGGGCTCCGGCGGTGCGGCGCGTCGCGCTTCGGCGAGTTCTCCTCGGAGATCATGATGAGGCCGTCGCCGAACACGAGCTCGGAGTGGGCGATCTTGCCGCCCTCCCCTTCGACCTTGAGGCGCACCTCGAAGCCGAACGCGCGGCACAGCCAGTCGATGGCCTTCGCCGCGTCCTGGTAGTAGACGGCCGAGGAGAAACGGGTCCAGTTGCTCGGGGTGGGCTTCACGATCGCGCTCCGGTGATGGTTAACGGATTCGTGAAACAGTTAACCGATAGCGCAACCATCGTCAAGCGGCGCGATCGCGCCGTGCCCCCACCACCCGCGCGTCACTTCACGCGGATCGGGGAGGTGCGCGCGGTGATCATCGCCGGCTTGCCGTCGCGCTTGCGCACGCGGCCGACCTTGACCCAGTAGACCTGGCCCGCTCTCAGCTGCCAGCGCTCGTCGGGCGAGCGCAGGTCCTGACCGCCGAAGCTCGGGCGCTCGCCGGGCAGCGTGAGCAGGCCGTACACGACGTCGCCGAGCTCGTTGGCGACCGGCCAGCCGTCGCCGTCGTTCGCCGGCGCGCGCCCGACGAGCGTGAAGTAGGCGTTGTCGCCATCCTTCGCGAACGTGATGCCCTTCGTGCCCCACGGCAGCTCGCCGTTCGGGATCGCGTGGGTCGGCACGGGCGCGATCACCTCGTCCTTCGCCGGCGGCGGCCCCGGGGGCAGCGCCTGCACGACGTCGACCTTCCAGTACCAGCGGCGCTCGTCGTCGAGGTACCACGCCCCGCCGAGCGCGACGCGCGCGCCCTCGGGGGCGCTGCGCCCGCCGAGCGCGACGCGGATGCCGAGCGCGCCGCTGCCCTCGGTGTCGTCGACGAGCCACACGTACGGCGAGGGCACCATCGCCGGCGCCGCCGCGCCCGCATCGGGCGGCGCGCCGGAGCCGGCCGGCACCGGCGCCGGTGCCGGCACCAGGATCGCCGGACCGATGCGCCCGTAGACGACGCCGTGCTGCTCGCGCCGGCCGAGCAGCTGCGCGCGATCGACGACGGCCTGCCACGCCGGGACCGCGCCGAGCTCGGCGATCAGCTTGCTCGGATCGGGCGGATCCGGCTCGGGCACGTCGTCGGGGCGCGCGTCGGTCGGCAGCACCGTCGAGCCCGCGTCCTCGACGCCGAACATCGCCGCGTCGAGCACGTTCGGCCGCGTGCCGAACCCGCCCTGCGCGCCGGCGTCGCGCGGCGCCGGCTGGCTCGCGATCGGCTCGCCGCCCGCGCCCGCCGGCTCGCGCGACGGGGACTTGCACGCCCCGACGGCCACGAGCGCGAGCACGAGTGCGATGTGGCGGCGGATCACCATGCGAGCTTGCCGAGGAGCTCCGCGATCGGCGCGAGGCCGGCGGCGTCGACGTCGTCGAACGCCGCGAGCTCGTAGCTGTCGAGGTCGAGCACGGCCACGAGCCTGCCATCCGGCGCGAGCACCGGCACGACGATCTCGCTCCGCGACCCCGCGTCGCACGCGATGTGCCCGGGGAACGCCTCGACATCCGGAACGATCACCGTGCGCCGCTCGGCCGCGGCCGTCCCGCACACGCCGCGCCCGAGCGCGATGCGCACGCACGCGACGTTGCCCTGGAACGGCCCGAGCACGAGCTCGGGCGTCTCCTCGCGGGCGCGCCGCACGTAGAACCCGACCCACGACGCGATCGGCACGCACGCGCGGATCGCCGCCGTCGCGTTCGCGAGGTTCGCGACGAGATCCGGCTCGCCGTCGAGCAGCGCGGCGAGCTGCGGGAGGAGCTCGCGATACCGCGACGCCTTGTCGGCGGCGTGGAACGCGATCGTATCTGCCATGGAGCCGAGCTTAGCCGGCCGCGAGCGCGCGCGCCGCGTTGAGCGCGCGCGGGATCCCGAACGGGCTCACGCGCAGCTGCACGATCAGGAAATCGCCCTCGGTCGACAGCCCGGCGACCTGCGCGACCGGCGTCAGCGTGCCGAGGATGCCGCGCACGCGGTCGTTCGCCGCGAACTTCGGGTTCTGCATGAGGTCGAGCACGATGATGTCGTCGTGCGCCTCGACGAGCACCGGCGGCCGCTTCGGCATGAACTTGGCCAGGTTGCCGGGCTTGGACAGGTCGAGCGCGCCCGACTTGATGAGGCCCGCGACCGGCGTGAACGACTCGCCGAGCACCTTCATCGTCACGTCCGACAGGCGCAGCGTCACCTTGAACGCGGTGTCGCTGACCTCGATCTGGTCGACGCGGATCGACGCGCCCGCGCGCACCGTCGTGCCCATCAGGTCGACCGTGGCACCGAGGCCGATCGCCGGCGGCCGCGGCGTGATCGTCACGTCCTGCGGCGCCTTCTTCGACGGCGGCGTGTTCGCGATGAACCACCGGAGCGCGTCGAGGGGCACCGCGATCCGCATGCCGAGCGCGTGGCGCGCCATGCTCAGCATCGTGGTGGGGTTACGGACCATGAAACGGCCAGCGGATCGGAGCGCCGCGCGGAGCGGGAGTGCCATTCATCGACTGTATCGCAGCGCGTGCGCTAAAACAGCACGGCGCGCAACGGTCGCGCGAGGATCGTGCCGGCGACCGGCGTTCCGTCGACGACGGTGCCGAACACGAAGCCGGGCGCACCCTCGGGCAGCCTCACGCGGCGCAGCGGATCGCCGCGCTGCGGATCGAGGACGAGCGCCTCGCCGCCGCCGCGCCCGTAGCGCACGACGACGGGGCTCCCGCGCGGCCCGCGCGGGCCGGGCGCGAGCACCGGCAGCGGCACGCCGTAGTCGTTCGCCGCGCGCAGCCCACCGCCGAGGTCGAACAGCGCGATGTGCCAGCTGTCGCCGAGCGGCGGCGGTGGTGGGATGGGCGTCCAGATCGCCGGCCGCTCCGGGTTCGGCGGCGGCGCCGGCAGCGGGTTGCCGTAGCCGTCGTAGATGACCGCCGGCGGCGGCCGCCCCGGATCCGGCGGCGGCGGCGCCGGGATGATGCCGCCGATCGTCGCGCCCGCGACCGTGTCGCCCGTCGCCGTCCACGCGAGGTTGAGGCCGGGGAGCGCCGCGATCGCGAGCGTGCGCGCGTCGATCCGGAACGCATCGCCGTCATCGAGCTCGACGAGAAACGCGTCCGGCCCCGCCGGCGACAGCGCGCGCACGACGCCGTCGACGCCGAGCGACCACACCGGCAAGAGCCCCGCGCCGGGCAGGCGCGCGACCAGGCGGCCGTGCTCGTAGGCGACGATCAGCGTGGTCTCGCCGTCCTGCGGGTTGTCGGGCGCGGCGTCCGCCGCCGGGATCGCGACGAGGAGCGCGCGCATCGGCGCCCCGTCGTCCGACGACAGGAGGCCGAGCGGCGCCCCGGTGTCGGCGTCGAGGACGAGCACGCGATCCGCGTCGTGCACGAGCACCGTGTCGCCGGCGACCTGCACGCGATCGACCGAGTGCGCGCCGCCGCCGAACGTGTGCGCGGGCGGCGGCGCGGATCCCGAGCCGGATCCGGATCCGCCGGCGAGCTGGGGCGACGTCACCGGGCCGGTCGGCTCCTCCGAGTGCCACGTCCACCGCGCGGCGCCGTCGCGCGTCGTCGCGCGCACGCTCGCACCGGTGCCGCGCGCCGCGCACGCGAGCAGGCGGTCGCCGGCGGCGAGCGCGACGGGGATGCCCGGGCCGCAGCCGTCGCTGCGCTGCCAGATCCACGCGCGCGCCGCGAGGTCGAGCGCCGCGACCGCCGCCGGCTCGCCGCGCGCACCCTCGACGGCGACCGCGTACAGGCGGTGCGGATCCGCCGGATCGAGGAGGACCTCGGGCACGCCGAGCATGCCGGTGTCGGGCTTGCCGATCGCGCCTGCCTCGTCGAGGTCGGCGACGCCGGGGAGGTCGCGCAGCTCGGCCGGCAGCGCGACGCCCGGGCGCAGGCGCGGCACGCGCAGCGGGCGCCGGCTGCGCGGCGGCAGGCCGAAGCGGTGCACGGTCTCGCCGGGCGCACCCGTCCACGACGCGCCGAGGATCGATCGCTCGCCGAGGACGGCGCCGGCGCTGCCGAGCGCGACGTGCGCGCGCACGCCCTTGCGGTCGAGGACGACCGCGGTGAGCGGCGTCGCCCGCACGAGCCGCGCCTCGCCGCGCTCCGCGAGCAACTCGCCGAGCGGCGGCAGGGCGAGGGCCGCCGGCGGACCCGCGAGGTCGCGCGGCCAGATCGCGATGCCGTGCTCCGTCGACACCTCGAGGCGATCGGAGTCATCGCGCGCCGGCCAGTGCCCGCGCACGCCGTCGACGCGCCCGGTGATCGCACCGCCGTCGCGCGCGATCGCGATCAGCGACGGCTCGCCGCCCGCCTCCCCGCGCGCGAGCACGACGACCGACTTGCCCCCGCACGCGTCGAGCCCCGCGGTCCCGCGTGAGCGATCGATCGAGCCGACCTGCACGCTCCACGCGAGCTTGCCGTCCTCGTCGATGCGCGCGAGCTTGCCGTCGCGCGTGCTCGCGAACAGCTCGCGCCCCGCTTCGCCGCAGCTCGCGACGATCGACGCCGGATCGACGCCGCGCGGCAGCACCACGCGCGCCCGCACCGCATCGTCGCCCGAGTCGACGACGATCACGTCGGGTGCGTCGGGGACACCGAACACGACGCGGTGGTCGGTCATCGCGAGGTACGGCTCCGGCCGCCGCCAGCGCGCCGTGCCGTCGAGGCCGAGCGCGCGCCCCCCGGTGCCGTCGGCGCACACGATCACCTCGGCCGTCACGCCGAGGATCGGCCCGGTGCACGTCGCCGTGTCGCGCCACACGAGCCGCCCGCCGTCGACCTCGACGACCTCGGTCGCGCGGCGATCTCCGAGGAACCCCTGCACGACGGCGCGCGCCGGCTGCCCGAGGTCCGGCACCGCCCACGCCGTCGGCAGGCGGAGCGGCACGCCGTCGCCGGTAACGCCGGCCGCGAGCAGGCGGTCCGGCGCCTGACTGCGCCCGAACCGCGCTCGCTCGAGCGCCGGCGCCACCGCCGGGGCGATCGCGGGCGGCGGATACACCCACCGCGGCGGCGGCGCGTCCGGAGCCGGCGCGCCGGGCCCGCAGCTCGCGAGCGCGACCAACACGAGCCGGCGGAGCACGCGTTCACGTTAGCAGAGCGCGCTCCCTCGATGCCGAGCGGGGCGCCGCGATCCTAGCCCGGATCATTCACCAAGACGTCGAGCGAGACCAAGCGATCCGAGGCAGATCGAGGCGCACGCCCGGAAGCGGAGCGAGAGGTCGTACTTGCCGTACGGACCGAGTGAGAACCGGCCGTACGCCTCGAGCTGCCCGGAGCGCGACGGTCGCAGCCGACGTGTTGGTGAATGATCCGGGCTAGGCTCCCGGGTCGAGCGCGCTCGCGACGAGCTTGCGGATCGTCGCGAGCGTGACCGGCTTCTCGACGGCGCGCACGCGCGCGAGGAACTCCTGGGTCGCGGGCGTGAACGCGCCGCCGGTGACGAAGATGATCCGCGCCAGCACCTCGGGGGCGACGATCGCGAGCCGCGCGTGCAGCTCGATGCCCGACAGGTTCGGCATCACGAGGTCGCACAGGATGATGTCGAAGCGCTCGCCGTCGGCGATCGCGCGCAGGGCGTGGCGCGCGTCGTCGATCGCCGTGACCTCGTGCTGGAACGCGAGCCCGCGCTGCATCGAGCGCAGCACGTCCTGATCGTCGTCGACGAGCAGCACGCGGCCGCGCGGCGCGGTCGACGGCGCCGGCCCGACGCGCGCGGCCGGCACCGTCAGCGCGCGGCCCGCCTCGACGGTCGCACCGGCGGCGCGCGCGAGCTCGCGCCACGGTGCCTCGCCCGCCGCCGGCGCCGGACCGAGCACCTCGAGGCGCGCGCCCGCCGCCGTCCCGCCGATCCGGATCGTCAGGAGGTTCGCCTCGCGGCCGCCGTCCGGGATGTGGTCGACCGCGTCGCGCAAGAGCTCGACCAGCGCCGCGACCAGCGCGGGCTCGTCGGCGTCGATGAACGGCGTCGGACCGTGCTCTCGCCGCAGCGCCGCGCGCACGTCCAACCGCGCCGCAACCGTCTGCAGCGCCGCTTCCACCGTGGATGTCAGATCGAACATCACCCCAGACGTCACCCTCTGCCCCGCCCGGCGGCGAGGCGCTGCCGCGGACGAACGACCCTACACGCGCTCGATGATCGTCGCGATCCCCATACCGCCGCCGATGCACAGCGTGATCAGCGCGGTCGCCTTGTTCGTGCGCTCGAGCTCGTCGAGCGCCGTCTGCAGGAGGATCGCGCCGGTCGCGCCGAGCGGGTGGCCCAGGGCGATCGCGCCGCCGTTGACGTTGACGCGATCGAGGTCGATGCCGAGCGCGCGCGCCGTCTGCAGCGGGACGACGGCGAACGCCTCGTTGATCTCCCACAGGTCGATGTCGTTGGCCTTCATGCCGGCCTTCGCGAGCGCCTTCTGCGACGCCGGCGCCGGCGCGGTCAGCATGATCAGCGGCTCCGCGCCCGCCGTCGCGATCGCGCGGATCTTCGCGCGCGGCTTCTGGCCGGCCTTCTCGCCCCACGCCTGCGAGCCGAGCAAGACGACGGCCGCGCCGTCGACGATGCCCGACGAGTTGCCGGCGGTGTGGACGTGCGCGATCTTCTGCGTGTCCGGGTAGCGCTTGAGCGCGAGCTGGTCGACGGTCTCGCCGTTCGGGCCCATCGCCATCGCGCCGAGCTTCTCGAACGCCGCCGCGAGCGAGCCGAGCGACTCGAGCGTGGTGTCGGCGCGCGGGTGCTCGTCGCGCGCGAGCGCCACCGAGCCGTCGTCGTTCTTGACCGCGAACATCGAGCGGTCGAAGCGCTTGCCCTCGATCGCGCGCGCCGCCTTCTGCTGGCTCGCGAGCGCGAAGTTGTCGACGTCCGCGCGCGTGAAGCCCTCGCGCGTCGCGATGAGGTCGGCCGAGATGCCCTGCGGCACCATGAACAGGCGCTGGCGCAGCTTCGTGTTGAGGCCGTCGATCATCGCCTCGTCGCTACCCATCGGGACGCGCGACATCGACTCGACGCCGCCGCCGATGCCGGCGTCGATGTAGCCGGCGCCGATCTTGCCGGCGATCGTGTTGATCGCCTCGAGGCCCGAGCCGCAGAAGCGGTTCACCGTCACGCCCGTGACATCCTCGGGCCAGTCCGCCGCGATCAGCGCGTTGCGCGCGATGCAGGCGCCCTGCTCCTTGACCTGCGTGACACAGCCGATCGCCATGTCCTCGACGAGGTTCTTGTCGAGCTTCTTGCGCTCGGCCATCGTGTTCAGGGTCTGCGCGAGCAGCTCCTGCGGATGGTGGTTCGAAAGGCCGCCCTTGCCCGCCTTGCCGCGGCCGCGCGGGGTGCGCAGCGCATCGTAGATGTACACGTCGCTCATGGGACTACCTCCGGTGGATGGGGCGGAGGATGGTCCTTTTGGTCAGGGCATGCAACCGGCGTCTTGGGCCCGTTGCTGGAGCTTGCCGAGCGAATCGGAGCAGACGTCCGACATGTGCTGTTCGGCGGCGGGAGCCAGGTTCGCGGTCGGCAAGGACCAGAAATCGCTCGTTTGATGACCGAGCGAGAGGCGCACGTCGAGCGGGATGTGCTCGCAGGCGAGGAGCTCGGAGACCGCGGCCACGAAGCGGTCGCACGCCGCGACGGGGAGCGTCAGCGCCCCGAGGCGCGCCCGCACGAGGGCGAGCGCGATGCGGTTGTCGTTGCTCCCGCTCCCGACGGTGTCGAACATGCGGTCGCGCGCCGGCTGCGGCAGCTGGGTGGCGCAGCGGCTGAGGTCGCGATCCGCGGCGTCGAGCTGCATCGCCGCGAAGCACGCGACGGCCTCGGCGGGCCAGGCGTCCTCGAGGCAGCGCGTGCGCATCGCCGCGAGCACCGTCGAGCCGGGAGCGCGGACGCCGACCGTGCCGCGCTCGAGCCCGGCTCCCGCATCGGCGCAGGTGTGCGCGTGCGCCGTCGGCGTCGGCGTCGGCGTCGGCGTCGGCGTCGCCGGTGCGGGGGACGGAGCGTGCGCCGGTCCGCAGGCGGCGGCGAGAGCGGCGGCGGCGGCGAGCGCGCGGACCATATCCGGAACCGTACCAGCTACCGCTCGTGCGGAACGGAGCGATCCGTGTGGGACGGATCGACGTGGTCGCGCGGCACGACGAGGCGCAGCGCGCGCGGCACGACGTCGATGCGGTAGCGCTCGCCGGCCGGGCACTCCTCGCCGTCGTGCTGCGCGGCGGGCAGCGTGCCGCCGCGCACGGTGAGCTCGAAGTGCGAGCCCGCGATCGGCGGCGCGTGCGAGAAGCCGAGCGAGGCGAGGTCGTCGACGCCGACCGGGCTCGCGCGCAGGCTGCCGAGCAGCTTCGTCGTCATGTCGCGGCGCCCGGTGACCGGGACGAGCTCGAAGCGGCCGTCGTCCGACTCGGCGTCGGGATCGAAGATCCACTCGCCGCCGAAGATCTTCGTGTTCTTGACGATGACGTCGAGCAGGTTCTCGAACGGATGGACGACGCCGTCGATGACGCAGTCGAGATCGAACTTGATGTCGACGACGTAGCTCTCGACGAAGCGCTGCAGCACGGCGCCCGCGTAGACGAGCTGGTCGCGGTAGAGCGCGCCGAGCAGCGGGATGCGCCCGACGAGCTCGCGGTCGCGGTTGCGCGTCTCGAGGCTGGCGGCGCCGATGCCGAGGCTGAACGAGTCGAAGAACAGGTCGCGGTGGATCTCGCGGTCGCCGCGCTCGACGACGAGCGTGCCGACGTCGCACCCGACGGTCTCGCCGGCGGCGATCACCGCGACGTTGCGCTCGAGCGCGCCCGGGCCGGCCGCGAGGCCGAACGACTTGCCCTGGTCGTTCGCCGTGCCGGTCGGGAGCATGCCCATCGCGACGGCGCCCGCATGCTCGCTCGCGAGGACGCCCTTCGCGACCTCGGCGAACGTGCCATCGCCGCCCATCGCGATGACGACGCGCGAGCCGGCGTCGACGAGGTCGCGCACCTTGCCGATCGTGCGGCCCTCGGGCTCGGTCGGGAGGAAGCGGTGCCCCACACGGTGCTCGTCGAGCAGCGCGCGCGCCACGCGGATCCACTCGGACGCCTTCCCGCTCTGCGCGGTCGGATTTGCGACGAGGACGACGTCGCGCCCGTCTCTCCATCGGTCGATACCTGGCACCGGCGGAATGTATCGCGGCAGGAAGTCACACGCGCCCGTCAGGTTTTGGCCAGCGATCGGTCATATTGTAGGCTCACCCATGGTCACCGCCGTGAGTCACGCCTTCAGCGACGAGCACGAGCTCCTCCGTCAGACGGTCCGGCAGTTCGTGCAGGCGAAGGTCGAGCCCCAGGCGATGGCGCACGACGAGTCGGCGACGTTCAACGCCGGGTTGCTCGCCGAGCTCGGCAAGCTGCAGCTGATCGGCGTGACGATCCCCGACGCCGACGGCGGCGCCGGGATGGACGCGACGGCGTCCGTGATCGTCCACGAGGAGCTCGCGTACGCGGACCCCGGCTTCACGCTCGGGTACCTCGCGCACGCGCTGTTGTTCGTCAACAACTTCTACTGGGCGGCGACGGCGGCGCAGCGCAAGCGCTACCTGCCGCGCACGCTGACGGGCGAGCTGATCGGCGCGATGGGGATGACCGAGCCCGCCGTCGGCACCGACGTGCTCGGGCTGCAGACGACGGCGCGCCGCGACGGCGACGCGTACGTGCTCGACGGCCGCAAGACGTTCATCACGAACGGCTGCGAGGCCGGCGTGTTCCTCGTGTACGCGAAGCTCGCCGACCGGATCACGACGTTCGTCGTCGAGCGCGGCTGCCCCGGGTTCGCGACGGGCCCGAAGATCCCGAAGATGGGGATGCGCGCCTCGACGATGTCGGAGCTCATCTTCGACGGCTGCCGCGTCCCCGCGGAGAACCTGCTCGGCAGCGAGGGCGGCGGCATCACGAACATGATGCGCAACCTCGAGATCGAGCGGCTCGGGCTGTCCGCGATGAGCCTCGGCATGGCGCGCCGGTGCCTCGACACGATGGTGCAGTACGCGATGGATCGCCGCAGCTTCGGCAAGCCGCTCGCCGAGCACGGCCAGATCCAGCGCTACATCGCCGAGAGCTTCGCGAAGGTCGAGGCGATGCGCGCCCTCATCTACAGCGTCGCCGCCACCACCGGCCCCACGCAGCGCAACCGCCTCGGCACCGACGCCGCCAAGCTGTTCTCCGCGACCGCCGCGAAGGAGGTCGCCGACGCGGCGATGCAGGTCCTCGGCGGCTACGGCTACTGCACCGAGTTCCGCATCGAGCAGTTCCTCCGCGACACCAAGCTGATCGAGATCGGCGGCGGCACGCTCGAGGCGCACCAGAAGAACATCACCCGCGACCTGAGCGCCCGCCGGTAGCCTCGCCCGGCCGAAAAATGCGGCCGAAAATGCGGCCGAAAATGCGAACGGCCCGCGCGAGGCGGGCCGATCGACCATCAGACTACGTAGCTAGTCGGAGAACGGAACGGGAAGAAGTGGTTACTTCTTCTCCTCGGCCTTCGGCTCTTCCTTCTTCTCCTCGGCCTTCGGCTCTTCCTTCTTCTCCTCGGCCTTCGGCTCTTCCTTCTTCTCGTCACCACCGGCGCCGGCCTTCTTCACGGCCTCCTGCGCGATCTTGGTGGTGCACTCCGTCATCTTCTTCGTCGCCTCCTCGGTCTTCTTCTTGTCCTCCTCGGACGGCGCCTCGGCGGTCTTGCCCGCGTTCTCCTTCGCCCACTCCGCCATCTCCTTGCCGTAGGCCTCGGTCTGCTTCGTGATGCACTCCGTGTCCTTGCAGGCGCAGAGCTTCTCAACGTGCGCGTTGAACTTCTCCATCGCCGCGTTGCCGCCCTTCTTCTTGCAGCCGGCGAACGTCATGAGCGAGAGGGTGGCGAACGAGAGCAGCAGCATCTTCTTCATCGAGTGATTCTCCCGGAACAGTGTTGTCGTGTGGGACTTGTTCTAGAGCATCGATCCCCTCGGTGAAAGCAAAGCAACGTACTTCATCGTCACTGCTCGACGACGACCGATCCCCAACTCGTCGTTGAACCGCGACAATTGTCGTCGAGCGAATGAAATCGTCGCGAGCGACGACGAGCCTTCGCGAGGTTGGCCTCCGTGCTTGCGCGACAATTGTCGCCGGTCGGCGACAATTCGCTAGCTGACGAGGAAGCGCTCGAACGCCGTAAAGTCGTAGTCGCGGCCGAGGAAGTCGCGCACGAGCTCGGCCGCATCGCGACTCCCGCCCGGGACGAGCACCTTGTCGCGATAGGCAAACGTCACGTCGGTGGACATCAATCCGCGCGCCTCGAACGGCGTCAGCAGGTCCTTCGCGATCACGAGGGACCACTGGTACGTGTAGTACATCGCCGAGTAGCCCACGAGGTGGCCGAACGACGTGTGGAAGCGCGTCCCCGGTACGTACGCGAACGGCGTGTACAGCTTCTGCAGCCGCTGCACCTCGGCGAGCTGGTCGAGCGACGCCGGATCCGCGCGGTGGAAGCCGAGCGAGATCGAGGCGTAGAAGATCTGCTGCACCGTCGCGGTGCCGAGCCCGAACTTGTCGGCGCGCCGCATCTTCTCGACGAGCTCGCGCGGGATGACCTCGCCGGTCTCGTGGTGCCGCGCGAACCGGGCGAGCGTGTCGTAGCTCCACGCCCACTCCTCGAACATCTGCGACGGCGCCTCGACGAAGTCCCACTCCGTCGCGACGCCGCTCTGCGTGATCCACTTCTGGTGGCCGCCGAGCACGTGGTGCATGAGGTGGCCGAACTCGTGGAACATCGTCACGACGTCGTCGTGCTCCATCAGCGCGGGCCCGCTCGCCGCCGACGGATCGGAGAAGTTGCACACGAGCACGCCCTCGGGGAGCTGCACGCCGGCGACGCCGTCCTTGAGCGGGAACTGCGCCGCGTGCTTGTACTTGCCCTCGCGCGGGTGCATGTCGAGGTAGATCCGGCCCAGCTTCTCGTTCCCCCGCACCACGTCATACGTGAGCACGCTCGCGTGCCACTTCTCGACGTCCGCCGGCACGTACGCGAGGTCGAAGATCTCCGCCGTGATCTCGAGGAGCCCGGCGAGGACGCGCTCGTACGGGAAGTAGCAGCGCACCTCGCCGGCATCGACCTCGTAGACCTCCTTCTTCACCGCGTTCTCGACCCACACCTTCTGCCAGTCGGCGACCGCCTGCGCCTCCGGGTCGACCGCGCGCAGCTTGCGCAACAGCTCGCCGTAGTCGCGCTCGGCGCGCGGCGCCGCGAGCTTCCACACCTTGTCGATGAACTCCGCCGCCCGCGCGCTCGAGCCGATCATCTTGTCGGCGGTGATGTAGTCCGCCCAGTTCGCGAACCCGAGCAGCGACGCCTTCTCGGCGCGCAGCGAAAGGATGTCGCGCAGCACGCCCTCGTTGTGCTTGTCGCCGCGGCTGCGGAACGCGACGTACAGCTCGCGCCGGAGCTCGTCGTCGGCGGCGTACGTCATGAACGGGTTGTAGTCGGGGTAGTCCGTCGTGATGCGGATCTTGCCGTCGGCCTCGCGCGGGTGCGCCGCGATGAAGTCGGCCGGCAGCCCCCCGAGGCGCGCCGGGTCCGCGAGCTCGATCGCGCGCACGTCCTCGGAGATGTTCTTCGAGAACTGCTGCCCCAGCCGCGTGAGCTCCTCGTCGATCTGCTTCAGGCGCGCGCGCACCTCGGGCGGCTTGTCGACGCCGGCGCGCCGGTAGTCGCGCAGCGTGTGGGCGACGAACCGGCGCGTGTGCTCGTCGGCGGCGGCGACGTCGACGGCCGCCAGCGCGTCGTACATCTCGCGGTCGAGCGCGAGGTCGGAGTAGAAGCGCGACACCTCCTGCTCGCACTCGCGCGCCGCGTCGCGGATGTCCTCGTCGGGATGGACCTCCGACATCAGGCCCGCCAGCGCGTTCGACGCGCTCGCCGCCGTGAGGAGCTGGTTGTAGGTCGCGAGCGTGCGCTCGATGGTGCGCGGGCCGCCGTCGCCGACGAGCTGCGGCCGCAGCGTTTCGGCGCGGCGCAGGCCGGCGAGACAGTCCCTGCGGAAGCGCTCGGACTTCTTCACGACGCAGGTCAGAGTAACATCTTCAGCGTGGAACAGGTTCCGCTCCTCAGCGATGCGCTGCCGCTGGTCGCGAGCGACCCGCGCTGGCTCGCGGTCGCGCTCGCCGACCTCGACGCGGTGCACGCCGATCATCTGCACTGCGAGCGCAAGGCGGCGCAGTCGGCGCTGTCGCTCATCCGCAGCTACCCCGAGCGCGCCGACCTCGTGCGCGAGATGGCGCGGCTCGCCCACGACGAGACCCGCCACGTCGTCCAGGTCGCGCAGCTGATGTCGCGCCGCGGCCAGACCGCGAGCTACGACCACGGCGACGCGTACGCCGCCGCGCTGCGGGGCCACATCCGCGGGCGCGAGCCCGAGCGCCTCCTCGACCGGCTGCTCGTGTTCGCCCTCATCGAGGGCCGCTCCGCCGAGCGCCTCGGCCTCCTCGCCGGCGCGCTCGACGAGCCCAAGGCCCGCGCGCTGTACGCCTCGCTCGCCGAGGCCGAGGTCCGTCACCGCGACATCTTCCTGTCCCTCGCGCGCGACGCCGCTCCCGCGACCTGGCGAGCGCGCGCCACCGAGCTCGCCGGGGTCGAGGCCGAGGTCCTCGCGGACCATCCCATCGCCGCCCGCATCCATTAGACTCGCCGGGTGGACGACGAACGGGTGAAGGCACGCATCCTCCGCGGCATCGTGCTCGCGGCGTTCGGCGTCGGGCTCGCGGCGCTGGTGCTCGCCCTCCTGCCGGGCGTCGAGATCTTCGCCGAGCGCAGCGACGGCAACCGCGTCGCGTGGCGGCCCGTCGGGACGCGCAGCGCCGCCGAGCACCCGCTGGGGATGCTCGTCTGGGGCGTCGCCGTCCTCGCTCCCGGCGCGCTCGTGTGGTTTCGCCCGCGGCTCACCTACGCGTGCCTGTGGTCGATGTGCGCCCTCGTCGCGACCACGATGTGGTTCGTCGTCACGACCGATCCGGTGCCGACGCGCCACGGCTCGCAGTGGCTGCGCGTCGTCGAGCTGTGGCCGGCGACCTGGTGGGGCTACACCATCGTGCTCCTCATCGGCGGCCTCGTCGTCGCGCTCCCGGTGTTCTGCGGCGCGTTCGCCTTCGTCACCGGCCGCCGCGACGGCGTGCGCCCGCAGCTCCCGGCGGCGCGCGTGCTGAGGCGGCGGTGACCGAGCCGCTGCAGGTCGCGATCATCGGCGCCGGCTTCGGCGGCCTCGGGATGGCGATGCAGCTGGCGCGGCGCGGCGAGCGCCGGTTCGCGATCTTCGAGCGCGCACGCTCGACGCCGCCACGCGCGCCCGCATCTACGCCGCCAACGAGCTCCGCGCGTTCGCGCTGTCGATCCCGGACCTGACGCGGTTCTACACCTGGATCGCGCGCCGCCAGCTCGCGCACCAGATCCGCGACTCCGCGCTGCGCGCCAAGCTCACACCCGACTACCCGATCGGCTGCAAGCGCGTCCTCCTCTCGAACGACTTCTACCCGGCCCTCACACGCGACAACGTCGAGGTCATCACCGACCGCATCGCGCGCATCTCGCCGCGCGGCATCGTCACCGCCGACGGCCGCGAGCACGCCGCCGACGCGATCGTCTACGGCACCGGCTTCACCGCGAACGACTTCCTCGCGCCGATGACGATCGCGAACGCCGCCGGCGCGACGCTCGACGGCGCCTGGCGCGCCGGCGCCGAGGCCTACCTCGGCATCACCGTCACCGGCTTCCCGAACCTGTTCCTCCTGTACGGGCCGAACACGAACCTCGGCCACAACTCGATCATCTACATGCTCGAGTGCCAGATCGCGTACGTCATGCAGTGCCTCGAGCAGCTCCACCGCGTGCGCGCGCTCGACGTGCGGGGCGACGTCCAGGGCGCGTTCAACACGAGCCTCCAGCGGCAGCTCGCCGACAGCGTGTGGGCCGGCGACTGCACGAGCTGGTACAAGACCGCGGACGGCAAGATCACCAACAACTGGCCGGGTTACACCTTCACCTACGGCCGGTTGACGCGCCGCCTCCAGCTCCGCGACTACCAGATCACCCCGTGATGCGACGGCGGCACCGGTGATAACGTCCGGACCGGCATGCTCATCAAGAAGGCTCTCTACCTCCTCGGCCCCGTCGCCCTCGTCTTCGCCCTCGTCCTGGGCCTCGCCACCTCGAAGGAGGCGCTCGCGGGCAAGGACCTCGGCAACGGCATGAAGTGCACGTTCGACTCGGACTGCGCGTCGCGCCACTGCTCGTTCAAGGTCTGCAAGGCCAAGGGCGGCGGCACGAAGAAGAACCTCGCGAACGGCGTCGCGTGCACGTTCGACTCGGACTGCGAGTCGCGCCACTGCTCGTTCAAGGTCTGCAAGGCCAAGAGCGGCTCGAGCGGCAAGCAGCTCGGCAACGGCGCGGCGTGCACGTTCAACTCGGACTGCGAGTCGAAGAACTGCTCGTTCAAGGTCTGCAAGAAGCGCTAGTCACTCGAACGGCTCGGGCTCGATGTCCGACAGCGGCGGCATCGCCGCGAGCGCGGGCCAGCGCGTCGCGACGAGCGCGACGACGGCGATCGAGAGCGCACCGCCGGCGACGATCGCCGGCACGAGGCCGAGCACGTCCGCGGCGAGCCCGGACTCGGCGGCGCCGAGCTCGTTCGACATGCCGATGAACACGTTGTGCACGGCGCCGACGCGCCCGCGGATCGCGTCGGGCACGGCGAGCTGCTCGAGCGTGAGGCGGATGACGACGGAGATGTTGTCGAGCGCGCCGCACGCGTACAGGAGGACGACGGTGAGCGGCGTGTAGGGCGACAGCCCGACGCCGATGGTCGCGGCGCCGAACAGCGCGACGACGATCAACAACACGCGCCCCGGCCGCTTCCAGGGCGCGATCCGGCCGCCCACGATCGCCATCGTGACGGCGCCCGCCGACTGCGCCGCGCGCAGGAGGCCGTAGCCGAACGGCCCGACGTGCAGGATGTCGGTCGCGATCGCCGGGAGCACCGCCGTGACGCCGGCGAACAGCACCGCGAACATGTCGAGCGTGAGCGCCGGCAGGAGGCGCGGCGAGCGGAAGATGAAGCGCAGCCCCGTCTTCCAGTCGAGCTTCTGGTGCGTGCGCGGGATCGGGATCGCGGGCAGCGTGCGGTAGAGCAGCGCCGACGCTGTCGCCGTCACGCCGACGAACGCGTAGATCCCCGACGGCACGACCACGACCAGCGCGAGCCCGGCGAGCGCCGGCGCCGTGATCTGCGCGAGCTCGGACGCGCTCGACAGGATGCGATTCGCGCGCGGCAGCTCCTCGCGCGGCCCGATGTTCGCGAGCAGCGCCGCGGCCGCCGGCGCGTGCAGCGACACGACGCAGCCCTGGAACAGCAGCAGCACGAAGTACCACGCGATCGGCGCATCGAGCGCCGACACGACGGCGAGCCCGATGCCGACGCCGCCCGTCCCGAGCGCCGCGAGCGTCGCGAGCACGCGCCGATCGACGCGATCCGCGATCACCCCCGACGGCAGGAACAGCGCGATCACGGGGATCACCTGCACGAGCCCGACGGCGGCCAGCACGAGCGTGTCGTGCGTGCGCTCGTAGAGCTCCCACAGGACGGTCGCGTTGATCGCGGCCCGGCCGAACGTGTTCGTCGCGCGCGCGGCGACGAAGCGGATGATGCGACCGAGGACGGCGTCGCGCACGACGCCGAGATGTTACCTCCGCGGAGGCGGTCGCAAGAACGCGCCGGCCACCGTCTCGCGGGGTGGGACGGTGAACCTGCACGAGAAGCTCGTACCGATCACCGCGTCGACCTTGCCCGGGAGCGCGTCGACGATCGCCTGTTACTGCTTCACGAGCACGCGGCCGCTGCGCGGGCCCACCATCACGGCGATCGTGCCGTCGCCGCGCACCGTGAACGTCTTGCCGTCGGAGAACGGCATGACGTCGGTGAGGACGGTGCCCGGGGGGAGCGTGGTCTTCAGGCACGCGCCGCCGTCGGCGACCGCCGCGCAGCTCTCGCTGGTGTTGCCGCCGGCGTTGAGCACGACGAGCGCCGTCTGGCCCTGCGCGATGCGCTCGAACGCGAAGATGCCGTCGTCGCGGCCGCCCGAGCGCGTCGTCGACCACACGGGGCTGACGGTGCCCTTCGTGAGCGCCGCGTTCGCCTTGCGCATCGCGATCAGGCCCTGCACGAGCTTGAACGCGTCGTGGTCGGTCGCGAACGGCGCGTAGCCCTTCGCCGGGTTGCCGAGGAACATGTCCTCGCGGTTCTTCGGGTCGACGCCGCCGGCGAACATCTGCTCGGTGCCGTAGTAGACGCACGGGATGCCATCCCACGTGAACAGGTACATGAGGGCGGCGCGCAGCACGTCCTCGTTGCCCTTCTCGAACAAGAAGCGCGGGAGGTCGTGGTTGTCGAGGAAGTTGACCGGCACCTGCTGCGGCGCGAGCCCGATGCCGCCGTCCTCGGGCGCGGCGTGCGGCGTGCCCTGGTACGTCGGGCCCTGCGGGTAGCCGTTCGAGCTGCAGAACGCGTCGCCGGGCGCGCGGCCCACGCGGCTGTTGTAGAGGCACTCGAGGTTCTTCGTCGGCTGGCCGTAGGCGAACACGCTGTCGATGCCGCGGTACTTCTGCGAGAAGTAGAACATCGAGTCGAAGCGGCCGAAGCGGCCGTTCGCGTCCTGGCCGCCGAACGTGTAGCTGCCGATCAGGTCGTCCTTGCCGTCGAAGCCCTCGCCGAAGATGAAGAAGTTCTGCTTGCCGAGCGACGACGCCTTCGCGCGCATGCGGTCGGTGAAGTCGCCCCAGAAGCCGCGCACGTTGCGCGCGATCTCCGGGCGATCGATGTGCTTCACGGTGTCGATGCGGAACCCGTCGAAGTCCGCGACCTCGATCCAGTACTCGAACGAGCGGATCAGCGCCTCCTTCGTGTCCGGGTTGTCGGTGGCGAGGTCCTTGAGGCCGCCCGGGAAGTCACCGACGGTCTCCTGCTCGCGCACGAAGTCGTTCGAGTAGTCGGCCTCGTGCCACCACACGTAGACGCGCCCCTTGCGGTGGTACCAGCTCGCGTCGTCGAACCACGCCTTGTCCTCGGGCCACCCGAACCAGTCGGGAGGGCGCGGCGGCGGCGTGCGGTTCTTGTCGGGCCAGTCGGTGAAGCGGATGTCCGCGGGGCCGGAGTAGCCGAGCGACGTCCAGCCCTGGATGCCGCGCGGGTCGTAGTCCGGATCCCACTCGATGATGCGCTCGAGGTAACCCCGGCCGTCCTGGCAGTAGGTCAGCTCGTCGGCGGAGCACAGCGACGGGTTCTGCTGGCAGATCTGCAGGCACGAGTGCGCGAAGCCGCCGCCGAACACGGTGTCGTCGGGCTGACCGTTGCCGTTGATGTCGTAATAGAACAGCTGCCCCATGTGGTTCGTGACCACGTCGAGGATCACGAGGATCCCGCGCTCGTGCGCCTTGTCGATGAGCTCGCGCAGCTTGGTCAGGTCGCCGAAGTGAGCGTTGGGGCGCAGGAAGTCCTGCGTCCAGTAGCCGTGGTAGCTCGAGAAGCCCGCGTCCTCCTCGGTGTTCTTCACGACCGGCGAGATCCACAGCGCCGTGACGCCGAGCTCCTGCAGGTAGCCGAGCTTGTCGATCACGCCCTGCCAGTCGCCGCCGTGGTAGCGCCCCGGCACCGACGGATGGACGTTGATGTCGTTGTTCGGATCGCCGTTGGAGAAGCGGTCGACCACGATCTGGTAGATGACCTGCTCCCGCCAATCCAGGCCGACGTTGGACTGGTGCGGCGTGTCCGCGGGGTGCTCGAAGTCCGACGCGCCCCCGCAGGCGCCTAGCGCGAGGGAGGCGACCGCTGCCGACAACAACAGGCGACCGAGCATGGGGGCCATGACGAGCACGATCCATGCCCCACGAAGCCCTCGAGAATCTACATGTTCTTGATCACACGGTCGGAGGCGGCGTTGCGTTCGGCAACGCGCTACCACCAGGGTCATGGCAAGTCGGCCGGTTCAGGTGGTCGCCGGAGTGGCCAGGGTGGCGCTGCGTGGGGTGTGGCTCAGCACGATGATCCTCGTGCCGCTGTTCGGGTTCTGGTTGGCGTCGTCGCTGGCGGCCTACAAGAACGCGTCGCAGTGGCTCGCGCTGCTCGTCGGCCTGCTGCTGTTCCCGCTCGTCCCCGTCGGGTGGGACCTGTTCTTCGTGTGGCGGAGATCGAAGCGCCCGCCCGAGAAGGCGATCCTGACGCGCGCCGACCGGCTCGTGCTGCGCACGCTGCTCGTCAACGGCGTGTTCCTCGCCGGCATGCTGTGGTTCGCGCGCGGGAGCGCGATCCGCGCGCTGTCGGTGCGCGGCGACTGGATGCTCGACGGGCGCGACGGCGCGATCGCGCGCACGCTGCGGAGCTTCCTGCTCGGCATCGCGGATCGCCTCGACAGCTACGCGCGCACGCACGACTACGGCGAGAGCGACGACGCGCCGGACCCGTCGCAGGTCAGGCCGCGCACGGACGAGCCGCCCGAGCCGCCGCCCGAGCCGCCGCCACCAGGCGTCGTGCCGAAGGTGCCGCGCTACGCGAGCGGCTGGCCGTTCCCCGACGAGGCCGACCCGAAGGTCGCGAACATGCCCGAGCAGGCGCAGGCGACGATCGCCATGGTCGGCGCGTACCTCCGGGAGCAGTTCCCCGACAAGAAGGAGCGGGTGAAGGCGATCCACGACTACATCGCGCTGCGCCTCTCGTACGACGAGGACGCGCTGCGGAGGATCATGGCCGGCGACTACGCGCACACGCCGTCGCAGGAGGCCGAGGACGTGTTCCGCGCGCGCACCGGCGTGTGCGCCGGCTACGCGAAGCTGATGGTCGCGATCGGCAAGGCCGCCGGCCTCGAGGTCCTGTACGTCACGGGGCACGCGCGCGCGTCGAACGACCGGCTGCCCGCCGACATCAAGGACGAGGAGGGGCTGCGCAACGCGTTCGGCGGGCTCGGCCACGCGTGGAACGCGGTCAAGGTCGACGACGAGTGGCACCTCGTCGACATCACGTGGGACGACCCGGTGACGAGGCCCGGCGAGGAGCGCAAGCCCGTGTACTCGACGTACTTGATGGCGCCGCCGCGCCTGTTCGCGTTCGACCACCTGCCGGAGAACAAGGCGTGGCAGCTGCTCGAGTCGCCGCTGTCGGCGGGCGAGTTCGCGCGGCAGCCGATGCTGAAGCCGTCGATCGGCCGGTTCGGGCTCACGCTCGTCTCGCCGACGCGCTCGCAGGTGTCGGCGAACGGCGAGATCACGATCGTCCTCGAGAATCCGTACGCGGCGCGGCTCATGGCGACGGTGAGCGACCGCGCCAGCGACCGCTGCACCGAGAAGACCGAGGGCACGCGCACCGAGATCGTTTGCCCGCTCGAGCGGGGCGAGCACGAGGTGACGCTGTTCGCGGCACCCGCGAAGCAGCCCGGCGAGGGTGACTCCTACCGGCTCGACTACATCGGCACGATCCTCGTCAACAGCAGATGACGGCATCGTGACGCGGCGCAAATGGCCGCGGCGCCGGACTCCCACCTTGCGCGCGGGCCGCTAGAGTGTGGCGTGCTCCGCACAGCCGCCGCCGTCGCGCTCGCGTGCGCCGTCGCGGGGCCGGCTGTTGCCGAGACGCCGCCCGAGCGCGGGGAGTCCGCACCCGGGATCCCGACGGAGCGCCCGAACACCGGCGAGATGCGCTCGGATGACCTCGCGCGCAAGAACGTGGGCGGCTACTTCACCGGGCTGCCGATCCTCGTCTACAGCACCGACATCGGGCTCGGCGTCGGCGCGCGCGTCTACTACTACTGGAACGGCGACCGCACCGACCCGCGCTTCACGCGCTCGCCGTACCTGTACCGGATGTTCGTGCAGGCGTTCGGCTCGACGCGCGGCCTGCAGTTCCACTACCTCGACTTCGACGCGCCGCAGATCAACCACACGCCGTACCGCGTGCGCTCCGAGCTCGTGTTCATGCGGAACATCACGAGCAACTACTTCTCGCTCGGCAACAAGAGCCTCGCGCCGCTCGCGTTCACGGGCTCGCCGCAGACGTTCACGTCGTTCGACGCGTACAACCACGAGCTGCAGCGGATCGCCGGCGACGGCACGACGTTCGCGAAGTACGACCAGTTCGATCTGATCCGGCCGTACCTGCTCGGGAGCGTGCAGCGCGACTTCAAGAAGGTGCTGCGCGTGCAGGCGGGGCTCGGGTTCTCGTACGCGCAGATCCGCGACTACACCGGCACGCGCGTCGACGCGACCGACGCCGGCGGGCAGGCGGCGACGGCCACGCAGTCGCCGACGCGGCTGCGCGAGGAGTGCGCGGCGGGGATCGTCGTCGGGTGCGACGGCGGCTGGGACAACTTCTTCCGCCTCGCGCTGTCGTACGACTCGCGCGACTTCGAGCCCGATCCGAACCTCGGCATGTTCCTCGAGGTCGCGATCGATGCCGCGAGCGCGGCGCTCGGCTCGGAGTACGACTACGTGCGCGGGATCGTCGCGGGGCGCGGCTACTGGAGCCCGATCCCGGGGCGCGACTTCGTGCTCGCGGGGCGCGCGGCGGTCGTCGCGAGCACGCCGGGGGTGCCGTTCTTCAGCATGGACACGTTCCCGTTCACCGAGACGCCGCGCACCGGTCTCGGCGGTCACCGCACGCTGCGCGGCTTTCGGCAGGACCGCTTCGTCGGGCCGGTGATGACGCTCGCGAACCTCGAGGCGCGGTGGACGTTCGGGCACACGCAGATCAAGCAGCAGCGGTTCGCGTTCATCCTGGCGCCGTTCATCGACGTCGGCCGGCCGTTCGACAAGCTCGCCGAGCTGACGTGGCGCGACTGGAGGCGCTCGTACGGCGCCGCGTTCCGCGTGTCGTGGAACCTCGCGACGATCGTCACGGCGGACTTCGGCGTGTCGGCGGAGGACGCGGGCTTCTACCTGAACTTCGGCCACATGTTCTGAGCCGAAAATGCCAACGACCCCGGGCGGGGTCGTGCGGGTGCGGCGGGGAGCGGATCAGAGGCTGTCGATCCACGCGGCGACGATCGCCTGCTCCTCGGTCGTGAAGTAGTTGATGCCCTGGTGCGTCCCGGACGGGATGCCGAGGGTGCCCTTCGTGACGAGGATGTTCGAGGCGCCGGGGCCGGTCTTGTACTTCGCGGCGAGGGTGTCGAACGACGTCAGGTTCGGCGGCGTGGCGGCGCCGTGGCAGCCGATGCACTCGGTGACGAGCGGCACGATCATCGACTGGAACGAGGCCGCACCCGCGCTGTTGTTGGCGTCCGGGTTGCCACCCCCGATCGGGACCTCCCCGACCGAGCACGCTCCGAGGACCAGGAGAGAGGCGAGTGCCAAGCGTAGGGAACCCATCAGGGAGCGAGTCCATGCAAATGTCGCAACACCCCGGTAACCCGAGGTATGACAACGACGTTTCGCCGATCTAGCGGGGCTGGTGTGGCGAGTCCTCTCCCCCGCTTGGGGTCGGTAGACCGCGGTCGATTTTGCGAGCCCACAGCCAGGTATACGCATGTCGTACCTCCAGACGCGGTGCGGGAGTCGAACCCCCCGAGGTGTCATGCTCGCATGATCGTCGTGAGCCAGGCGAGCCCGAGGTCGGCGAACGCGGTTCGCGAGGCGATGCGGGCGATCGTCGTGGGGCCGGCGGCGCGGGCCGCGATGCGGTCGGGTTCGTCGCCGGTGGGTGACGTCGCGGCGATGTAGAGCGGCGCGCGGAGGCGAGCCCACGCCTCGCCGGGATCGATCGCGGCGAGCTGGCGGTGGAACGCGGCGGTGCGGTTGTCGCCGTCGCGCGGCGGGATCCAGCGCGTCGCGAACGCATCGAGGACGAGCGCGGCGGCCCACGGCTGGTCGAGCTCGGTCAGCATCGTGGCGCCGGCGCCGTCGGCGAACGCGATCAGCGGGAGGTCGCGCTCGCGCGCGCAGCGGGCCGCGTCGACGCTCGCGGTCGCGAGGTCGGCGACGTCGGTGACGTAGTCGGCGCCGTCGGCCGCGGCGCGCCGGTCGACGCGGAAGGTCGCGAAGCCGGCGCGTGCCCACGCGTGCGCGAGGTGGTCGACGAACGTCGGTTCGCCGCTGGTGGGATCCGGCACGAGCCAGATCGCGGCGCGCGGCGTGCGCGGAACGATCGCGAAGCTGCGCAGCTCGGCGCCGGGGACGTGCACGATGCCGTGCACGACGTCGGCACCGTCGAGGTCGGTCACCGGAACGATCGTACCTGCGTTTGTGGGGAGCGGAGTGTGCAAGCCGCGGACATCAGGGTGTCAGCGAACACACCCGGCGGATCCGCGCCTGCGGGGCACGCGGCGTGGGCTAGGATAGGGCGGTGCCAACGACGGGTGATGCGACAGCGTCGGCCGCAGGTGAGGAGGAGGTCTCGCTCCGACACGTGATCGAGGCCTCGCGACGCCTCGACGAGCTCGGGACCACCCGTCTCATCGGCGACGCGGCGGAAGCGGTGCACAAGGCCCAGCGCAGCGGGCAGCCGCTCGGCACGCTCACCCCCGACGCGATCCACGTGGTCGCGACCGGCCGCGTACAGCTCGCGCTCGGCGCGCCGGCGACGGCGTACTCGTCGCCCGAGAAGCTGCGCGGCTCGTCGGGCGACCGCCGCAGCGACGTGTTCTCGCTCGGCGTGATCCTGTGGGAGGCGCTCGCCCACGCGCGCCTGTTCGACGGCGCGAGCGACGACGCGATCCGCGCGGCCGTGCTGGCGGGCGACGTGCGGGTGCCGTCGGAGCAGAACGCGAACATCCCCGCCGAGCTCGACGCGATCTGCAAGAAGGCGCTCGCGAAGGACCCCGCGGACCGCTACCAGAGCGCGAAGGTGATGGCCGCCGAGATCAGCGCCGTCCTCGACGACGCCGGATATCCCGAGTCCAACGACGACATCGCGCGCTACCTCGCGCGCGAGTTCCCCGACGGCCCCCCGGCGCGCGCCGCGAAGCCCGCCATCCGGTTCTCCGCCGGGCAGACCATGCTCGGCGTCGCCCCGATCAAGGACGAGCCCGCCAAGGTCGAGGCCAAGGGCACCCTCCCGCCGCCGAACAAGCCGGCGGCCACCCCCGCCGACGCCGAGGCGCGCGTCGACAAGGCCGTCGAGAAGCTCGTCGAGGCGCCCGTCGAGCCCAAGCTCGACAAGCCCCCCGCGCCGACCCCCATCGACCGGTCCGTCGACGCGAAGATCGACCAGACCCTCGACAAGATCGCCGAGAAGCCGGCCTGGCTCGGCGGCACCAAGCCCACCCCCACCGACGACAAGAGCGCCGTCGACGCCGCCTGGTCGACGACCGAGCTGAAACGCGTCGACACGCAGCCCGAGGCCAAGGCGGACGCAAAGCCCGAAGCGAAACCGGCGGATTCGAAGCCCTCAACGAATCCGGACGCGAAGGCGGGTGCGAAGACCGAAGCGAAGTCCGACGCGAAGCCGGAAGCGAAGTCCGCAACGAAGTCGGATGCGAAGCCCGACGCGAAGTCCGCGACGAAGTCGGACTCGAAGTCCGCGAAGTCGGATGCGAAGTCCGACGCGAAGTCGGATGCGAAGTCCGCGACGAAGTCGGATGCGAAGCCCGACGCGAAGGCCGCGACGAAGTCGGACTCGAAGTCCGCGAAGTCGGATGCGAAGCCCGACGCGAAGTCGGATGCGAAGTCGGATGCGAAGGCCGAGACGAAGTCGGATGCGAAGTCGGATGCGAAGGCCGAGACGAAGACCGACGCGAAGCCCGACGCGAAGTCAGACGCCAAGTCCGGACCAACGACCGACGTGAAGTCGGAAGCGAAGCCCGCGACGAAGACCGACGCGAAGGCCGAGACGAAGACCGACGTGAAGTCGGAAGCAAAGCCCGCGACGACGACCGACGCGAAGGCGGAAGCGAAGGCCGAGACGAAGACCGACGCGAAGGCCGAGACGAAGACCGACGCGAAGGCGGAAGCAAAGCCCGAGACGACGACCGACGCGAAGGCGGAAGCGAAGACCGAAGCGAAGACCGAGGCGCCGCGCGAGAAGGCGCCGACGGCGCCGCCGGCGAGCAAGTCGGTGACGCCGGCGAACCTGAGCCAGACGCTCATGGGGCTGGGTGGCAAGCCGATGGTGGAGCCGGCGAAGAAGGAGCCGGCGGTGCTGGTCGAAGAGCCGGTGCCGGGTGCGCCGACGCTGCTCGCGGATCACCCGGGCATGAAGCTGCCGCCGGTGCCGCCCGGAGCGACGGAGCCGGCGCCGCCGTCGTTCGCGCAGACGGCGGTGCTGGGCTCGAACATCGCGGCCGACCTTCAGGCCGCGGCGGCGGCGGCCGAGATGGCGGTCAGGCCGCCGATCCTGCCCGACAACGCGAACAAGCCGAAGGCGTCGATCGCCAGCGCGGAGACGGTGCAGACGGCGCCGCTCATCCCGGCGGTGACGCCGGTGGAGCCGGCGACCGCGACGGAGGTGGCCGAGGAGCCGGAGCCGCATCCGGCGTCGGTCGTGTCGCTGCCGCGGCGGCGCCGGCCGAGCACGGCGGGCGGCAAGCAGGACCCGCTCGCGGGGTGGGGCTGGGGCACCGACTCGCACGCGGCGCTCGACGACGACGACCACTACGTCGACACGGCGAAGCAGAGCCGCAAGCGCCTGCTGATCGCGTCGGGCGGCGCGCTCGGCGCGATCTTGCTCATCACGGTGATGGCCTTCGCGTTCGGCGGCGGCAAGAAGGACAAGGACAAGGACCAAGAGAAGGAGCAGGCCGCCCAGGAGCTGGCCGCTCAGCAGCAACAGCAGCAGCACGAGGAGCACCCGACGCAGCCCGCGGCGAAGGTCGACGAGGCCAAGCTCGACCCGCCGGCCGAGGCGCCCGCCCTGCTGCACGAGTCCGCGCAGCGCGATCGGCTCGTCATCGAGCTGCCGCCGCCCGACCCGGCCGAGATCGCGAAGAAGGAGGCGGCCGAGAAGGCCGAGCTCGCGAAGCAGGAGGAGCTCGCCAAGAAGGAAGAAGCGGCCAGGCTCGCCAAGGACGAGCAGGCCAAGAAGGACGAGGCCGCCAAGCTCGCCAAGGTCGAGCAGGCCAAGAAGGACGAAGCCCACAAGGCCGAGCTCGCGAAGGCCGAGCAGGCCAAGAAGGATGAGGCCGCCAGGCTCGCCAAGGTCGACGCCGCCAAGAAGGAAGAAGCGCGCAAGCAAGAGCTCGCGAAGACCGACGCCGCCAAGCGCGAAGAGGCGAAGAAGCAAGAGCTCGCCAAGGCCGAGCAGGCCAGGAAGGACGAGGCCGCCAGGCTCGCCAAGACCGACGCCGCCAAGCGCGAAGAGGCGAAGAAGCAAGAGCTCGCGAAGGCCGAGCAGGCCAAGAAGGACGAGGCCGCCAGGCTCGCCAAGGCCGACGCCGCCAAGCGCGAAGAGGCAAGGAAGCAGGAGCTCGCGAAGACCGACGCCGCCAAGCGCGAAGAGGCAAGGAAGCAGGAGCTCGCGAAGACGGATGCCGCGAAGCGCGAAGAAGCGCGCAAGCAAGAGCTCGCGAAGGCCGACGCCGCCAGGCGCGAAGAGGCAAGGAAGGCGGAGGCGGCGCGGAAGGCCGAGCTCGCGAAGGCCGACGCGGCGAAGAAGCCGGAGGTCGTCGCGAAGAAGACGGAGCCGGCGAAGCCGTCGGGCCCGGTGGATCCGTATGCGGCGCCGGCGAAGCCGGATCCGGCGGCGGCGTACAAGGCGGGCGTGCAGCAGTTCGCGCACGGGGATACGAGCGGTGCGCTGACGAGCTTCAAGGCGGCGCTGTCGTCGAACCCGAACTTCGCGCCGACGTGGCGCGGGATCGGCCTGGTCTACGAGCGCCTCGGCCAGAAGTCGCAGGCCGCGACCGCCTATCGCCGCTACCTGCAGCTCAACCCCGGCGCGACCGATGCGGAGCAGATCCGCGAGCGCCTCGAACGCCTCGGCTCGTGAGGTCCACGTGAAGACACTCGCATCGCTCGTCCTGCTCGCTCTCGTCGCCGGGCCGGCGGCCGCCGACGGGCGCAAGGTCATCGTCATGCCGTCGGACGGGCGCGCCGACGCGAAGGTGCGGCAGCGGATCGACACCGGGGTGCTCAAGCTCGCGCGCACGCTGCCCGACAACGTCGCGCCCGGCGAGGTGTCGATGGCGGACCTCGCGGCGGCGCTCGGCTGCAACGCCGCCGAGGTCGCGTGCAAGGACGAGGTGCTGTCGACGCTCGGCGCCGACGAGGTGATCGCGGTGACGGTCGCGCAGAAGCCGCAGGGCTTCGACGTGCAGCTGCGACGGATCACGAAGGGCGGCATCACGCGCGAGACGTCGACGCTCGTCACCGCCGAGCGGGCGGAGGCGGTCGAGGGGCTCGCGGCGGTGTTCGTCGGCGGCAAGCCGCCGGGTGCGCCGATCGGCCCGGCGCCGAAGCCGGCGTACCCGACGACGAACCCGACGAACCCGGCGAACCCAACGAAGCCGAGCCCGACGAACCCGGCGTACCCAACAAACCCGGCGAACCCACCGGCGAACCCGGCGAACCCACCGACGAACCCGACCGGCCCCGCGGTGACCTCGACGTACCCGGCGAACCCCGCGCACCCGGCGGATCCATACGCGCCGGCGACAGATCCGGTTGCGCCGCCGCCCACCACGGCGCCGATCGTCGCGCGCCCGCTCGCGACGCCGGGGCCGCACGACGACCGCAACCACAGCGGCCGGTACTACAAGATCGGCATGGGCGTCGGCGGTGGCGCCGTCCTCGTCGGCCTCCTGTTCTGGGCGTCCGCGAGCGACCTCGGCGAGCAGATCCAGGCGGCGCCCGTGCGCAACAAGTCCGACGTCGCCGACCTGAAGGACCTCGAGCGCCGCGCCGACGATGCCGCGCGCGCCGGCAACGTGTTCGTCATCGGCGGCCTCATCGTCGGCGGCGTCAGCACGTACTACTACCTCAAGCACAAGAAGGCGCGCTCGACGCAGGCGCGGCTCCTCCCGGCGGTCTCGCCGGGCGGCGCCGGCCTCGTGTTCGGCGGTGCCTGGTGACCCGCGTCGTCGCCGCGTGGCTCGCCACGCTCGCGTTCGCGGTCCTCACCGCGGGCAGCTGCTCGATCCACCACCGCAGCGACGCGCTCGCGTGCACGAACAACCGCGATTGCACCGAGCCCGGCAGCAAGTGCGAGGACGGCGTGTGCACGCAGCCGAACGGCCCCGGCGCCGACGCGCCGCGCCCCGACGCGAAGCTGCCACCCGACGCGTCCGCGCCCGTGTGTCCACCCGAGTGCACGTCGTGCAACGTCAACACGATGCGGTGCGAGATCGACTGCGCGAGCCCGAGCGTCGACTGCACCAAGCGCATCACCTGCCCCACCGGCTGGGACTGCGACATCGCGTGCAGCGGGAACCAGCAGTGCCGCGCCGGCGTCGACTGCCAGAAGTCGCGCTCGTGCAACGTCACGTGCAGCGGCACGGCCTCGTGCCGGAACGTCGGCTGCGGTCCCGGGCCGTGCAACGTGCAGTGCACCGGTCAGGATGCGTGCCGCACGGTCGCGTGCGGACCCTCGTGCCGATGCGACGTCGGGTGCAGCGGTGCGGCGCGGTGCGAGAACGTGTCGTGCCCCGACTTCCTGTGCGGCACGTTCGAGGGCGGCTGCTCGTCGCAGTTCTTCGGCTGCAGCTCGCAGTGCCCGTGACGAGCTAGCGGCGGTAATTCGCGCTGTTGATCCACCATTCGGCCTGCACACCGAGGAAGTAGGTGGTGTGCTCCGCGTGGCGCGGGTCGCCGGGGACGAACAGGTCGCGCGCGGCCTCGTTGAGCGAGGCGATGCGGTAGACGACGCGGATCTGCGGGCGGTCGTAGCCCGACGGGCCCATCGGCGAGTACACGAGCATCGGCGCGAACTGGAACACGGCCGGGTCCTCGGCGCGCTCGGTGTTCGGGTTGATGCCGCGCGGGAAGCGCGCCTGGTACGAGATGTCGAAGCCGGCGTAGACGTCGCCGGCGACGTGCGCGAGCGGGCGCGCGGAGAGCGCGTACTCCCAGCCGTCGTCGAAGTCGACGGTGCTCACGTCGGCGTCGACGAAGCGGCGCGACAGCGCGCCGATGAGGATGTTGCCGAGCTTGTGGTCCCAGTTCGACGACAGGCCGAACGACAGCTCGCTCGCGCGGTTCGTGCGCAGGTCGGCGCCGAAGCTCGTCGGCGGCGCGAGCTCGTCGAACGCGGCGAGGCCCTGCGCGTAGCGCGCGAACGCGTTGATGTGGCGGCGAAAGCCAAAGCGCTTCGGCGCCCAGCCGTAGGTCCCGAGCTGGACGCCGACGAGGTAGCCCGAGTCGGAGGGCAGGTCCTCGAACGTGCCGTCGACGCGCTTGCGCGTGCCCGAGCCGAGCGCGTGCAGCTCGCCGTAGAGCTTCACCTTGAAGCTCGGGTCGGCGGGGCCGTTGTCGATGAGGTACGTCGCGCCGGCGCTCGCGACGAGGCGCTGGCGGTTGAGCTGCACGACGGTGGTCGCGCCCTGCCGCGGGTTCGCGACGTCGATCTGCTGGAACTGGAAGTCGCGCAGCAGGCGGTTGACGCCGGCGTGCGCCTGGAGCTCGAGCGCGTTCGTGGCGTTGATCTTGGTGCGGTAGAACAGGCCGCCGCCGACGGTGTTGAGGTCGTCGAGCGGCCAGTAGTCGAGCAGGTAGATGTCGTCGCCGCGGTACATGCGCGAGCCGACCCAGCCGCTGAGGTTGTCGGTCAGCTGCGCGTCGAGGAACATGTTGCGCAGCGCCGGGCGCGCGTCGAAGTCGCCGGTGTCGTGGAACAGCGTGCCGTCGAACGCGAGCGTCGTGACGGTGCGCAGGCGCTTGCCGCTCTTGGTCAGGAACGCGTACGAGAAGTCGAGCTCGAGGTAGCTCGGCTCGACGATGCGCGGGCCGTGCGCGACGATGTTCGCGCTCTCCGGCTTGCCGCCGCGCATGTCGGTGCCGGCGATGATGCGGCCGTACGAGCCGAACTGCAGGCCCGTCGGTGCGTCGACCGGCCTGACGACGATCTTGCCGATGTCGACGCGCGGTGTCGTCGGCGGTGCGGGCTCGACGACGAGGTCGTCGGGCCTGACGACGGGAGACGGCGGCGCCGGATTCGCCGGCTTCGCCTCCTCGGGAGGCGCAGGCTCCTCGTCCTGCTGCGGTTGCGCGTGCGCGGCCGCGTGCCAGCCGAACAGCGCGAGCAAACACACGAGGCTGAGCCGCATCGGGCGGCGACAAAAGCATGAAGCGTGCCCGCGCGGCAACCCGTGTTCTCGACGGTATCCCCGCGCCGGGACGGCGCCGTCGTTGCCGAACGCAACGGCCCAAAAGCCAAAAACGTGTCCGCGTGGACGAACGGGTTTAGGTAGATCAGCATGCTGCGTGCCCTCCTTCTCGCGCTCTCCTTGACCATCGCCGGCGCGTCGTATGCTCGCGCGGCACCCACGACGGAGCCGTCGGCGGCGTCGGAGCCGTCGCGGCCGAAGAAGGCGAAGGCCAAGCCGAAGGTGAAGAAGAAGGCGCGGACGCCGACGACGCCGGCGAAGGCGGCCAAGCGTGCGGACGTGGCGAGCCCGAGCGGCCCGAGCGGCGTGAGCGGCGACGACATCGATGCGCAGGCCAAGGCCCGCATCGAGGGCGCGAAGGTCGGCAAGGCCGACGACAAGAAGCCGGTCGAGGCCCGCAAGGCGGCCAAGATGTCCAAGCCCAAGAAGGCGGACAAGAAGGCCGAGGCGAAGGCCGAAGCTCCCGTCGACAGCGACCCGCTCAACGAGGTCGCGGTCGCGAAGGCCGACAAGAGCAGCGAGAAGAGCGAGAAGAAGGCCGAGAAGCCGAGGAAGAAGAAGGTCAAGAAGGCCGACGCCGGCGACAAGTCCGAGCTGAAGTCGGAGAAGAAGTCCGACAGGGCCGAGCCCGACAAGGCCCTGAAGGCCGAGAAGACCGATCACGCCGACAAGGCCGTGAAGTCGGAGAAGTCCGATCACGCCGACAAGGCCGTCAGGTCCGAGAAGGCCGTGAAGGCCGACAAGGCCGACCACGCCGAGAAAGCCGTGAAGGCCGACCACGCCGACAAGAAGGCCGACAAGGCCGACAAGGCCGACAAGGCCGACCACGCCGAGAAGGCTGTGAAGGCCGACCACGCCGACAAGAAGGCCGACAAGGCCGTGAAGTCGGAGAAGAAGTCCGACAAGAGCGAGAAGTCGAAGGCCGAGAAGTCGAAGGCTGACAAGACCGAGAAGAAGGCGGCCGCGAAGGCGGAGCCGGCGATGATCGAGAGCGATCCGATGCCGGCCGAGCTGCTCCCCTGAAGCAGGGCGTTGCGTTCGGCAACGTCGCCGCTACATCGGCTGGTACAGCTGGATCAGGTTGCCGCAGCCGTCGGCGAACTGCGCGATCTTCACCGGTCCGGCCGGCACGGGCGTCTTCGTGAATGCGACGCCGCGGGCCTTCAGGCGCGCGTACTCGGCGTCGAGGTCGGCGACCTCGAACGCGGTGAGGCAGATGCCCTGGGCGAACATCGCCTGCTGGAATGCCTTCGCGGCGGGGTTGGCGTTCGGCTCGAGCGAGAGCTCGAGGTCGTTCGGCCCCTCGGGGGAGACCACCGTGATCCAGCGGTATTCACCGACGGGGATCTCGTGCTTCTTCACGAAGCCGAGGACGTCCGTGTAGAAGGCGAGGGCGCGCGTCTGGTCCTCGACCATGAGGCTCGTGAGCTTGATCCGCATGAGGGCACTGTGCCCACAACGCGGCGATCACGCTTCTCGGAAACTGCGAAATGCATGGGCCGGCAACAGGCCCATGAGGCTCAGGCAGCCGGGGAACAGCGGCAGCGGCAGCGTGCCGGGGACGGCGACGAGCGCGCGCGCCCGCCGGCCGTACGTCGACGGCGACTCGCCGACGCGGCGCTTGAACAGCGCGCTGAACGTGCCGACGCTCGACCAGCCGAGCTCGAAGCAGACGTCGGTCACCGGCGCGCCGCGCGCGAGCAGCTGCTTCGCGCGGTCGATGCGCGCCGCGATGCGGTGCTGGTGCGGCGTCGTGCCGAACAGCTCCTCGAACCGGCGGATGAAGTGGTACGGGGACATCCCGGCGGCGCGCGCCACGTCGGGGATCGACAGGTCCTCCGCGTCGAGAAGCGCGCGGGCGTGGCACAGCTGCGCGAGCACCGGTCGATCGAACACCACGCCTGATTCTAGACCGGCGCGGGCGCCTCGGCGCGCCGCTCCGGGTTCCTCGCACACGACCGGCTCACGGCACGATCTTGTAGACGATCGCGAGCGGCTTGCCGCGGCGCTGCACGTGCACGGTGAGCGTGTCGGCGGCCTCGAGGTCGCTCGCGACCTGGATCGCCTCCATCGTCGTGTCGATGGCGCGGCCGTCGACGTCGAGCACGATGTCCTCGTCGCGCAGGCCGATCGCGTCGAGCAGCGAGCCGCGCTCGATCTGCAGCAGCTTCCAGCCGTGCACGGTCGCGCCCGACGTCCACGGCACCGGCGCCACGCGCCGCTGCAGCATCCACATGTCGTCCTTCACCGCGTCGCGCACCGAGCGCGGGATCGCGAAGCTCGTGTCGGAGAGCTTGCGGATGCGCGACAGGTCCACCGGTGCCTGGCGCGTGATCGCGAGGATCAGCGGGCGGCCCGCGCGCTCGACCACGACCTCGTTGAGCCCGGGCCGCATGCCGGTGAGCGCCGCGACGAAGTCGTCGTCGCTGCGGATCACGTTGCCGTTGAACGTGCGCACGAGGTCGCCGACCTCGACCGGCAGGCGCAGCGTGATCAGCATGTCGATCACGCGCACGCCGCTCGGCTTGCCGCGGCTCGCGACCGGCGTCGACAGCCGCTCGCCACCGGTCGACTCCCTCGCCCGCTCGACGACCATCTTGAAGTCGTCGTCGGTCAGCGTCACGTCCCGCCGCCCCGTGCGGTGGATCGCGAGGGCGATGTAGACGACCGCGCCCTTGCGATCGACCTCGAGCAGGTACCGGCCCTCGAACAGGTGCATCCGATCGCCGAGCGGCGCGCCGTTCACGGAGCGCACGACGTCACCGGGCTCGAGCCCGAGCTGCTTCCACGCGCCATCGGCGTCCTTCGGGATCTCGATCCCACCCGGCTCGGCGGTCGCCTGCGGCAGGCCGCGGAACGTGACCTTGTCGATTTTGTCGCGATCGATCTCGATCGTGAGAACCGTGGGCGCGGGCGCAGCTTGCGCGATCGCGGCCGTGGCCAAAAGACCCGTGACAACCACCCAAGCGAGCTTCATGCCCGTCCGGACGATCCGCGCGCACTCCCCGTCGCATCACCCAACCCATCGATCTCACACGTGAAATATTCACCACCAGGTTTGCGTACATTCAGCCGTGGGAACACGACGAGCCGTCATCATCGCAACTTTTGGCCTCGGTCTCTTCGCCGCGTGCAGCGGTAGCGGCCAGGCTTCCATCAAGGTCGCCACGCCCAAGCCGGCGCCCAAGAAGTCGGCGCCGCGACCGGCGGAGCCCGAGGAGGCCACCGTCCCGGTGACCGAGAGCGTCGCGATCTCGATGGACATCGCCGAGGCGTGCGAGATCCAGGCGGACAAGCAGGTCCACATCAACCCGCACTTCAACTACGACCGCCAGGAGCTCGCGCCCGAGGACCGCAGGATCCTCGAGGTGATCGCGAAGTGCCTCACCGACGGCGGCCTCAAGGGTCGCCAGATCAACCTGATCGGCCGCGCCGATCCGCGCGGCACCGACGAGTACAACCTCGCGCTCGGCTCCAAGCGGGCGCGCGCGGTGTACGGCTACCTCGAGAAGACCGGCGTCAAGGACGACCAGCTCAACGAGACGACGCGCGGCTCGCTCGACGCGACCGGCACGAGCGAGCGCGGCTGGCGCAACGACCGCCGCGTCGACATCGTCCTGTTCGCGCCGAAGAACGCGTCGCTGTAGTCACTTCTCCGGCAGGAGCGTGAACGTGGCGCGGTTGGTCTTGTCGACGAACGTGCGCGCCGTCTGCTGCACCTGATCCTTGGTCACGCGCGACGTCACGCGCGACACGTCGAGGACGGTCGCGAGGTCGTCGCCGTAGCGCGCGACGCGGACGAGCGAGCTCGACCAGTACGAGTTCTCGCCGCGGTTCGTGTCGTGCTCCTTCTTGATCTGCTCGCGCACCTTCGCGAGCGTGTCGTCGGAGACCGGCGACGTCGCGATCCGATCGAGCGACCTCCACGTCTCCTCCTGCATCGCCTTCGCGTTCGCGGGCGCGGACTCGAACAGCACGAGCGTCGCCGCCTGCTGCGGCGGGTTGCGGCTCGCGTCGCTCTGCACCGTCACGGTGTAGGTGCCGCCGAGCTTCTCGCGCAGCACGGCGAGCAGCTCGAGGTCGAGCACGCGCGACAGCACGTTCGCGTCGGCCTCGACGGTCAGCGACCACGGCACCGGCGCCCACGTCACGAGCAGCGACATCGACTTGTCCTCGCTACCGATCTTCATCGTCTGCGCGACCGTGCCCTTGCGGAAGCGCAGCCCGGTGTCGGCCGGCATCTCCGGCTTGGCCTTCGTCGCGGGCAGCGAGGCGAAGTACTTCTCGACGAGCGGGCGGACCTTCGCCGGGTCGAACGCGCCGACGATCACGAACGCGAAGTCGGCGGCGTTCGCGAAGCGCGCCTTGTACTGCGCGAGCGCGCCGTCGAGGGTCGTGCCGTCGATCGACGCCTTCGTCGGGAACGGCAGCGGGATGCGCAGGTTGTTGTTGAACAGGTACGCGAACGCCCGGACGATGAACTGCCCCTGCGAGTTCGCGGCGACGAGGTCGACGATCTGCTGCTGCTGCGTCTTCCACGCCGCGAACGCCGCCTCGTCGCGGCGCGGCTCGACGAACGCACCGTACATCAGCTGCGCGAGCGGCTCGAGGTCGGCCGGGGACGCGGTGCCCGAGACGCGCTCCTGCTCGTCGTTGATCGCCATCTCGACGCCGACCTTCTTGCCGGCGAGCTTCCTCTTGAGCTCCTCCGCGCCGTAGTTGCCGACGCCGCTCGCGTTGACGATCGACGCCGAGTTGAGCGCGTTGAAGTAGTCCTTGTCCGCGACGACCGACGTGCCGCCGTTCGACACGGCGACGATCGTCACCTCGTCCTTCTTGAACGCCGTCGGCTTCAGGAACACGCGCGCGCCGTTCGACAGCGTCCACTGCGTCACGCCCTCGACGAGCGCCTTCTCGCCGGTGACCTTGCCCGGCGCCGGATCGGCGGCGATCAGCGGCGCGGTCAGGTCGAACGGCTCCCACACCGGGTACGTCTTCCCCTCGGCGGCGGCGATCGCGTCGGCGAGCTCCTTCTCCGCCGCGACCGCGCCCGCGAGCGGCGCGAGGACGGTGACGACGCGGCTGTGGCCGACCATCGTCTGCGCGAGCGCGACGAGCTCGGCGTTCTTGATCGTCGGGAGGTACGCGCGCGCGAGCTCGAGCTCCTTGTGCGGGCCGGCCGCGGCCTCCTGCGTGAGGAAGTGGCGCAGGTACTCGTCGGCGAGCTTGCTGCTCTCGCGCGTGTCGGCCTCCTTCACCGTCTCCTCGAGGTGCTGCAGGATCTCGGCGCGCCCCGCCGCGAGCTCGTCCTTGTCGAAGCCGTGCTGGCGCACGCGCGCGAGCTCGCCCGCGAGCCCGGCGAGCGCGTCCTTGACCTTCGCGGCGCTCTTCGCCGTCGCCTTCAGCTGCAGCTCGTCGACGGGCCGCAGGTCGGTGTCGAACTCGACGCCGGCCGAGCTCCACGGCGAGGTGCCGCGCTTCGAGATGATGTCGAGGCGATCGTCGAGGAGCTTCGAGAACAACAGCTCGACGAGCCCGCGCCGGAAGTCACCGGCGGTGGCCTCGGGGCGATGCGGCATCTGGTAGTTGATCGACACCTGGAACAGCGCCTGCTCCCGGTCGCGCGCGACGGTGAAGCGCGGCGCGTGCTTGGTCTCGACGGCCGTCTCCGTGCGCTCCGGCGCCGTCGCGGGCGCGGCCGGCACCGAGCCGAACCTGTCCTTGATCTGCTTCTCGATCGCCGCCGCATCGATGTCGCCGACGACGATCACCGCCTGGAGGTCCGGGCGGTACCACGCCTTGTAGTACGCGAGGAGCTTGTCGGCGGTCGCGCCCTTGATGACCTCGGTCGTGCCGATCGGGAGGCGGTGCGCGTACTTCGAGCCCGCGTACTCGACGGGGATGATCTGCTGCAGGAGCCGGAAGCCGACGCTGTTGCGGAAGCGGCGCTCCTCCTCGATGATCTTGCGCTCCTCGACGACCTCCTTCGGATCGAACGTGATGTCGGACGCCCAGTCGCGCAGCACGTCGAGGCCGCGGTCGACGTCCGCGCTCGGCACGACGAGCTGGTACACGGTCTCGTCGAAGCTCGTGTACGCGTTGAGGTCGGCGCCGAACTTCATGCCGGCGCGCTCGATGAAGTGCTGGATGTCGTGCTTGGGGAACCGCTTGGTGCCCTCGAACGCGAGGTGCTCGACCATGTGCGCGAGGCCGCGCTGCTCGTCGGTCTCCTGCACCGAGCCCGCGTTGACGGCGAGCCACAGCTGCACGCGCTGCTCGGGCTGCCGGTTCGCCTTCACGTAGTAGGTGAGGCCGTTCGGGAGCGTGCCGTGGCGCACCGTCGGGTCGAGTGGGAGCACCTGCTTGTCGTCGGGCGGCGCCGGCTTCGCCGGGGCGGCGGCGGCCGAGCCCGAGCCCGCGCTCGCCGGCGGGGCGCTGCCCGGTGTGGGTAGACGTGGAGCCTCGGGTTTCGCGCCCTTGCACGCGACGACGACCAGCAACACGACCACGAGGGCGCGCTTTGACATGGCGCATCCTAGCGCTGATTTCTGCGCGGAACTTTCGGGCCCCCGGCTCGTGTTGAGTGGCGATGAGCGCGGCGGCCTTGGATGACGCGACCCTCGCCGCGTGTCGCCGCGGTGATCGCGCGGCGTTCCGCCAGCTCGTCCTGACCTACCAGCAAGCGGTGCTGTCGCTGTGCACGGCGATGGCCGGCGCCGACGGCGAGGACCTCGCGCAGGAGACGTTCGTGCGCGTGTTCAACGCGATCCGCCGCTTCGATCCCACCGGGCCGGCGACGCTGCGCAGCTGGATCCTCGTGATCGCGAGGCGCCTGTGCCACGACCGTGCGCGCCGCGTGCGGTCCCAGGTCGATGCGTTCGATCAGATCACCCACGCCGCGCGCGATCCGCTCCCGGCGGCCGGCGCGGATCCGCACGGCGACCTCGTGCGGGCGCGGCTGTCGAAGCAGGTCGCCGCCGCGATCGCGCAGCTCCCGGTCGAGCAGCGCGTGGTCCTCGCCCTCCGCGAGTGGGAGGGCATCGAGTACGAGGAGATCGCCATCATCGAACAGATCCCGATCGGCACCGTCCGATCGCGGCTCGCGCGAGCGCGCGAGTCGCTCCGCCAGATGCTGAGCGCCGGTCCCACCGTGGGCGGCGATGAGGAGTGCCATGTCGCAACGCGCTGACCGAGAGCTCGACCGCCTGCTGCACATCGCGCGGCCGGAGGTCTCGCCCGACTTCGCCGACGGCGTCCTGTCGCGCATCGGCGCCTCCGACGAGCCGATGCCGATCGCACCCGCGATCGTGCTGCCGTTCCGCGCGCGCCGCTTCTCGCCGCTCGGGCGCGCGGCCGCGTCGCCGTCGCTGTTCCTGCGCACCGCGATCGTGACGGCGCCGCTCGTCGCGATGCTCGCGCTCGTGTTCGTGATCGCGACGACGCTGTTCTCCGACAAGGGCGCCGAGCGCCGCGGGCCGAGCGACAGCTCGGCGGTGCTCAGCCCGGCCGGCCCGTCGGTCGAGGAGCTGCAGTCGCGGATCGAGGAGAACCTCCAGGAGCAGCGCCGGCTGCGGGCGGAGATCGAGCGCCAGCAGACCGAGCTCAACGCGCGGGAGCCGCACGCGTTCGACGGCCGCCGGCGGTGCAGCACGTGCCACGAGGTGTCCAAGCTGGTGTCGTTCGCGATCCCCGCGCTCGCGCAGCCGTCCACGATCGAGCGAGGCGAGGAGGACGCGAGCCGTGCGCAGGGGAAGCCGCGGCTGGGCGTCGTCGCGTACGTCGACCTCGCCGCGCCCGACGCGCCCGAGATGATGCAGGCGATCGAGACGATGGTGCTCAAGTTCTCGAGCCAGGTCAGCATCGAGATCCGCAACCCGAGCGCGTCGCCGGCCGCGCGCGCCGCGATGGCCGCCGCCCAGCGCGGCGCGTACTGGCAGATGGTCGAGTGCCTCGGGGATCCCGTCGAGCAGCTCGACGACGCGATGCGGACGTGTGCGAGCGACGCCCACGTCGAGGCCGCAGATCTCGCGTCGCCGGCGATCACGGCGGCGCTGGATGCCGACGCCGCGCAGGCGCGCGCCACGGGCGTGACCGGCCCGGCGATCATCGTCGGCGATCGCGTGTTCGCGGGGCCGCGCGCCCACGTCGACGCGCGCGACTTCGTCAACGTCGCCCTCGCCCGCCGCACCGCCAGCCTGTAGCGGTATGCTCCGGGCGTGCGCGCCTGGTGGCTCGTCGCCGTGCTCGCCGGCTGCGTGAAGTCGGCCGCGGTGCCGTGCGACGACGGCCGGCTGTGCCCCGCCGACACGCGGTGCGTCGCCGGCGGCTGCGCGGCGGTCGGCTCGTGCGGCGACGGCGAGATCAACCCCGGCGAGCAGTGCGACGATGGCGACCGCGTCGACGGCGACGGCTGCTCGGCGACGTGCACGCTCGAGCTGTGCCGCAACGGCGTCGTCGACGCCGGCGAGGAGTGCGACGACGGCAACGCGCAGAGCCACGACGGCTGCTCGAGCGCGTGCCGCCTCGAGCGCCCGACGTGGACCGAGTACACCGGCCCCGGGCCGGGGCTGCGGCGCGGCCACGCGATGGCGTGGGATGCCGACCGCGGCGTCGGGGTCTTGCACGGCGGCACGGGCAACGTCGTCGACGGCGAGACGTGGCTGTGGGACGGCGCGTGGACGCGCGTCGCCGACGGGCCACCGCGCACGTTCCACGCGATCGCGCCCGACGGCCTCGGCAAGCTCGCGATCTTCGGCGGCAGCGACGGCGTCGCGGCGCACAGCGACACCACGCACGCGTGGGACGGCACCGCGTGGACGCCGGTCGCGCTGACGCCGACGCCGGGCAAGCGCTTCGACCACGCGCTGGGGCGCGACGTCGTCCCCGGGCGGCTGCTCGTGTACGGCGGCCAGCTGCAGAACTTCGGCGTCTCCCCGGACCTGTGGCGCAGCGACGGCGCCGGGTGGACGCTGGTCGCGGGGCAAAGCGCCGGGCCGAAGACGTCGCGCGTCCGCCTGACGTACGACCCGATCCGCGAGGTCGTCGTCGCGGCCGGCGGACCGCCCGGAGCCGACGACACCTACCTGTGGGACGGCATGTGGCGGCTCAACGACGACGGCCTCCCGCTCGAGGATCAGGCGCAGGACTACGATCCGGCGCGCCGCAAGCTGGTCGCGTTCTCCGGTCTCGATCCGAACCGCAGCAACGCCGTGTTCGAGTGGAACGGGACCCGGTGGGAGCGCCTCCTCGTCGAGGGCCCGCCGCCGCCGCCCCGCTTCCGCGCGGCCGGGTTCTACGACCCGATCCGCCACGCATTCGTTGCGTTCGGCGGCGACCGCGGCGGCACGTTCGGCGCCGACACGTGGGTCCTGCGCTGGGAGTCGGACACACCCGACGACGCGTGCGACGGCACCGACGCCGACGGCGACGGGCTCACGGGGTGTGAGGATCCCGACTGCTGGGCGCGCTGCACGCCGCGGTGTCCGCCCGGTGCACGGTGCGATGCCGGGACACCGAGGTGCGGCGACGGCGTATGTAACAGCGCGCTCGAGACCTCGGCGCTGTGCCCCGCGGACTGCTAGTTTCGGAGACGGTGGACCGACCGAAGTGGAGCGAGACGCGCGCCGGCGTCGGCGCGCTCACGATCTCCGACACGCTGGCCTCGGTCGACGGCCCGCCGGCGCCCGAGCTGGCTCCCGGCCTGCGCATCCACAAGTACGAGCTGATCCGCGAGATCGGGCGCGGCGGGATGGGCATCGTGTACGTCGCGCGCGACACGCGCCTCGGGCGCCGCGTCGCCATCAAGTTCCTGCGCACGATGGCGCGCGACGTCGCCGAGCGGTTCCTCGTCGAGGCGCGCGCGACCGCGCAGTGCAACCACGACAACATCGTCATCATCCACGAGGCCGACGAGTACCTCGGGATGCCGTACATGGTGCTCGAGCTGCTCGAGGGCCAGACGCTGCGCGAGCTGGTGACGCACGCGCTGCCGGCGACGCGCGCGCTCGAGCTCGTGGTGCCGGTCGCGCGGGCCCTCGTGCGCGCGCACGAGCTCGGCATCATCCACCGCGACCTCAAGCCCGAGAACATCCTCGTCACGACGGCGGGCCAGGTGAAGGTGCTCGACTTCGGGATCGCGAAGGCGCTCGGCGCGGCGGAGCACGCCGTCGGCGACGGCGCGGCGAGCCTGCAGCTGACGAGTGCGGGCGCGCTCGTCGGGACGCTGCCGTACATGTCCCCGGAGCAGCTCGTCGGCGGCACGGTCGATCACCGCGCGGACCTGTGGGCGTGCGGCATCATGCTGTGGGAGCTGCTCGCCGGGCGGCATCCGGTGGCGCCGCTGACGAGCGAGGCGCTGTTCGAGACGCTCGCGAGCGACGCGCCGATGCCGGCGATCCAGACGGTCGCGCCGGCGGTGGCGGCGGAGCTCGCGGACGTCGTCGACGCGTGCCTGCGCAAGCGGCCGGAGGCGCGCCTCGCGAGCGCGCGCGAGCTCGCGGAGCGGCTCGAGCTGCTGGTGCCGAACCGATTCAGCCGGCGGCTGGATCACGACAGCCCGTATCCCGGCCTGTCGGCGTTCCAGGAGAGCGACGCGGATCGCTTCTTCGGGCGGTCGCGCGAGATCACGCGCACGATCGCGCGGCTGCGCGAGGCGCCGCTGCTCGCCGTCGTCGGGCCGTCGGGTGTCGGCAAGTCATCGTTCGTGCGCGCGGGGCTCGCGCCGGCGCTGCGCGCGTCGGGCGAGGCGTGGGAGGTCGTGGCGGTGCGCCCGGGGCGGCACCCGCTCGCGGCGCTGTCGGCGATCGTGCAGCGCCACGACGTCACGCCCGATCCGCGGCGGCCGCGCGCGGAGACGGAGGCGGGGCTGGATCGCCTGCGCAGCGAGCCGGGCCACCTCGGCGCGGTGCTGCGGCGGCGGGCGCGCGAGCGCGACGGGCACGTGCTCTTGTTCGTGGATCAGCTCGAGGAGCTGTACACGCTCGGCGCGGGCGAGGAGGAGCGGCGGGCGTTCACGAGCGCGCTCGCGGGCGTCGCCGACGATCCGGCCGGGCCGCTGCGCGTCGTCGTGTCGATGCGCTCGGACCTGCTCGATCGCGTCGCCGAGGACACGCGCTTCATGGACGAGGTGACGCGCGGGCTCGTGCTGCTCGCGGCGCCGCACGCCGAGGCCCTGCGCGAGGCGCTCGTCGCACCCGCGGAGCTGTCGGGCTATCACTTCGAGAGCGCGGCGATGGCGGGCGAGATGGTCGAGGCGCTCGCCGGGACGGCCGGCGCGCTGCCGCTCCTGCAGTTCACGGCGGCGAAGCTGTGGGAGACGCGCGATCGCGCGACGCGCACGCTGACGCTCGCGAGCTACCGCGCGCTCGGCGGGATCAGCGGCGCGCTCGCGGGCCACGCCGACGAGGTCGTCGGCGGGATGAACGCGCAGGCGCGCCAGCTCGCGCGCGAGGTGCTGCGCGCGCTGGTGACGCCGGAGCGCACGCGCGCGCTCGTCGAGCTCGCGGACCTCGAGCCGATCGGGGGCGATCGCGACGCGGTCGCGCGCGTGATCGACCAGCTCGTGGCGGCGCGCCTCCTGGTCGTGCAGACGCACGCCGAGGGCGGGCGCACCGTCGAGCTCGTGCACGAATCGCTGATCGATCGCTGGCCGCGGCTGCGGCGCTGGCTCGACGAGGACCACGACGACGCGGCGTTCGCGGCGCAGCTCGCCGCCGCCGCGAAGCAGTGGGATGCGCGCGGGCGCCCCGCGGGCCTCCTGTGGCGCGGCGACGCGATGGAGGAGGCCCGCCGCTGGGTCGCCCGCCAGCGCACCGTGCCCGCGCGCGAGCAGGCGTTCCTCGACGCCGTGCTCGCCCTCGCCCGCCGCGGCCGCTGGATCCGGCGCGCCGCCGTCGGCGGTGCGTTCGCCGTGCTCGTCGCGATCGCCGCGGGCGCCTCCGTCGCGTACTTCGCCGTGCGCGAGGCGAAGCACGACGCCGAGGCCGAGCTGGACAAGCGCACCGCCGCCGACGCCGCGCGCGACCGTGCGCTGACCGAGCGCGCGCGCGCCGAGCAGGACAGGCGCCGGGCCGAGGTCGCGAGGTCCGCCGCCGACACCGCGCGCGCGACCGCGCAGGGCGAGGTCCGCGAGAAGGACGGCGAGCTCGCCCGCAAGAACGCCGACCTCGAGAAGCTCCTCGACAAGGTCCAGGGCGAGAAGGCCCGCGCCGAGCGCGCCACCACCGACGCCCGCCGCGCCGCCGACGAGGCCAACCACGCCCGCAGCAAGCTCGCCGAGGCCCTCGCCGCCGAGAAGATCCGCGTCCAGCAGCTCGAGGCCGAGAAGCGCAAGCTGTCGACGCAGCTGAAGTGACTGCCACGAGGTAGCGCACCCAGCGGCGCAGGCCGTCGCCCAGCGTGCGCACGCTGTCGACGCCGCGGACGTGATCGCCGCGGACGTGATCGCAGCTGAAGTGTCGCCGCGGACGTGATCGCCGCGGACGTGATCGCAGCTGAAGTGATCGCCTAGAAGCGACCGCCGAGGAGGACGGCGAGCCCGTCGCCCGTCGGGGAGAGCGTCACGGCGGGGCGGTCGCGCACGAGGCGTTCGCGGTTGACGTAGAGCATGACGGCCCCGGTGGCGACGGCGGCGAGGCCGGCGGCGCCGGTGGCGAGGCCGATCGCGTTGTCGCGCTCGGCGCGGTCGCGGAGGCGCGTCGACGGCGGCGGCGAGATCGGGTCGCCGGGGGTGCAGCCGTTCGGGCACCGCGACGCGACGAGCGCGTCGTAGTCGTGCATCGTCGCGAAGGCGCGGACCTCGAACGCGGTGCCGGCGGCGGTGGCGGCGAGGCCGGTGGCGAACACGACCCAGGACTTCCACGTGGCCCAGCGCCGGCCGAGGCGGGCTTCGCCGGCGAGCGGCGCGGCGGCGGCGATCGGCGCGAGCGTGATCGTCGTGCGCTGGAGCGCGCCGGCGGCGGCCTCGACGTCGACGGTGCGCGGCTGGAAGCCGTCGCGCGTGCCCTGGAGGCGGTGGTGGCCGGGCGCGACGCGGCGCACGGTCGTCGCCGGGCACGTCGCGAGCTCCTGCCCATCGAGCGAGATCGCGACGCCGGGCTGCGCGCACGTCACCTCGATCTGCGCGACCTGCCCGGCGAGCAGCTTCTTGTAGCCGAGCGCCTCGGCGTAGACCGCCTCCTCGAGCGGGGCGCTGCCGTAGCGCAGCGCGAGCTCGAGGTTGTCGTAGGCGTCGACGGGGCGATCGAGCTGGATCAGGCAGCGCACGATGTTGAAGCGGATCGCGGGGTGGTCCCACGAGGCGATCGCGCGCCGGTAGCTGTCGAGCGCCTCGACGTACTTCTTCTCGAGGAACAGCGCGTTGCCGCGCTCGAGCAGCCGCGTCGCCTCCGCCTTCCGCGTCTCGCTGACGCCGACCGCCCAGGGCTTGTCGTCGGCGCGCGCGGCGCCCGCCGCGAACGTCAGCGCGAGGGCGACGAGACAGGACGGGACGCGCAGATCACTTCTCCGCGAGCTTCCAGCTCCACGCGCCCTTCTCCGGATCGTCCATCGTGATCGTGAGCTGGCCCTTCTCGGTCGCCGTCGCGGCCTCGCACGTCGAGGTGTCGCCCTTGTTCTTCAGCACGATGATGCGCTTGGGGCACGTGACCTTGACGTCGGGGACCTTCGCCTTCGCCTGCTCGATCGCATCCTTCGTGTCGAGGACGCCGGGCTCCCACCGCGAGGTCACGTTGCCCTCGTCGTCCTTCATCGTGACGTTGATCTTGAACGTGCCGTCCTCGCCGGTGGCCTCGCAGTCGAACGTGCCGCCCTCCTTGATCTCGATGTCCTTGGGGCACGTCACCTTCACCTTGAAGCCGGCCTTGTCGATCGGCTCGCTCAGCAGCTTCTCGCCCTTGGCCGCGTCGATCTGCTTCTTGCAGCCGGTCAGCGCGACGGTGGCCAAGACGACGGCGACGAGGGCGGTCCGCAACATCGGCAAACCATCGCACGATTCGCGGCCGCGTGCAGGACCGCGAGGTCCTCGCAGTCGGGGCCGTCAGCGCTTGAACGTGCGCAGCTTCGCCGCGATGCCGAACACGGACTCGCTCTTCGAGATGAAGCCGTCGGCGCCGAGCTCGGCCGCGAGCTTGCGCAGCTTGGACTCCTCCCACGCCGAGTACAGGACGACGCCGGCCGCCGGGCACGCCGCGCGCGCGATCGCGAGGGTGCGGTCGTTCGGTGCGTCCGGCATGTTGACGTCGAGGAGGATCAGCTCGGGATCGAACGCCGCGGCGACGCGCGCCAGCTCGTCCATGCTGCGCGCGCCGCGCACCTCGAAGCCGTCGTGGGTCAGGGCCCGCTCGACGAGCTCGACCTGGAGGTCGTCATCATCGACGACGAGGAGGCGGACACCGCTCACTTTTCTATCTTAGCAGCGGCGCGCGGAAGATGTCGCTTGATCGCGCTCATCAACACGTCGCGCTCGATCGGCTTCGTGACGTAGTCGCAGCACCCGGCCTCCGTGGCGCGCGTCTGGTCCTCGCGCGACGCGTGCGCCGTCACCGCGATCACCGGGATGTGGCGCGTCGTCGGGTTCGCCTTCAGGCGGCGCGTCGCCTCCCACCCGTCGAGGCGCGGCAGCGACAGGTCCATGAGGATCATCTCGGGCGCGTCGCGCAGGGCGCGATCGATGCCCTGCTCGCCGTCCTCGGCCTCGATGATCTCGTAGTCGTTCGACAGGTAGCGCCGCACGATGTCGCGGTTCTGCGGTGAGTCCTCGACGTACAGGATGCGGGTCAGCTTGCCGCTCTCGACGACGCGCTTCGCGAGCAGCAGCTGCTTGGCCTCGCGCACGACGTTGTCGAGCGCGGTGCCGCCCTTCTGCACGACCCGCGCGAGGCCCTCGCGCAGGATGCGCTCCTCGTCGGCGATCAGCGACTTCCCGGTCAGCACCACGACCGGCATCGTCATGCCCTCGGTGCGCAGCGTGCGCAGCACCTCGAAGCCGTCGACGCCCGGCATCAACAGGTCGAGGATGACCAGCCCCGGCGCGAGCACGCGCGCGCGCAGGAGCGCCTCCTCGCCGTCGCGCGCCTCCACCGTCGTGTAGCCCGCGCGGCGCAGCACGCGCGACACCATCTCGCGCGTGTCCTCGTCGTCGTCGACGACGAGCACGTCGCCGGCCGTCGGCAGGATCGCGCGCCGCACCACGTTCACGAGCCGGTCCGGCTCGACCGGCTTCACGAGGTACTCGCACGCGCCGAACGAGAAGCCCCGCGCGCGCTGCTCCTCGACGGACATCATGATCACCGGGATCCCGGCGAGCGACGGATCGCTCTTGAGCTCCGCGAGCACCGTCCACCCGTCGAGGCGCGGCAGGTGGATGTCGAGGATGATGACGCGCGGCCGCGACTCGCGCGCGAGCGTCAGGCCCTCGACGCCGTCGGTCGCCGACAGCATGCGGAAGTGCTCGTGCTCGAGGTGGCCGCGCAGGAGGTGCTGCACCATCGGATCGTCGTCGATCACGAGCACCGTGAACTGCTCGCCGCTCGTGATCGGCACGATCACGTCGGGCAGCTCGCGCCGCACCGCCGCCGCGTCGATCGCGTGCGGCAGCACGACCGTGAACTTCGAGCCGCGCCCGAGCGTGCTCGTCGCGGTCACGTTGCCGCCGAGCAGCTGCGCGACCTCCTTCACGATCGCGAGGCCGAGGCCCGTGCCGCCGACCTTGCGGCGCGCCGACCCGTCGACCTGGCGGAACTTGTCGAAGATGAACGGCAGCTGGTCGTCGGGGATGCCCGCGCCGGTGTCCTCGACGCCGAGGACCAGCGTCGAGCCGGCCGCCTCGGCCGTCAGCACGATCTCGCCCGCGTCGGTGAACTTCGCGGCGTTCGACAGCAGGTTCAACAGGACCTGCCGCATCTTCAGCTGGTCGGTGAACACGTGCTTGATGCGGACGTCGACGTTGAGCTCGACCTCCTTGCCCTTCAGGAGCTCCTTCACGCTCGCCGCGCACTCGTCGGCGAGCTCGTGGAGATCGACGAGCTCCTTCACGACCTCGGCGCGACCGGCCTCGATCTTCGACAGATCGAGGATGTCGTTGATGAGCGCGAGCAGCGTCTTCGCGTTCGACTTGATCACCGACAGGTCGCGGCGGCCGTGCGGCGTGAGGCGCGTGCCCTCGTCGCGAGCGAGCAGGTCGCAGTAGCCGGTGATCGCGTTGAGCGGCGTGCGGATCTCGTGCGAGAAGTTCGCGAGGAACTCGCTCTTGAGCCGCGCCGCGGCCTCGATCTCCCGCGCCCGTGCCTCCTCGACCTTCTTCGCGCGCGACAGCTCCGCGGCGAGCCGGTCGAGGTCCTCGTTCTGCTGGCGCGTGATCTCCATCAGCAGCGCGCGCTGCTGGAAGCTCGCGACGGCCCGTGCCGCGATCGCGCTCTTTGCCTCGAGCTCCTGCTTCAGGCGCCGGTTCTCGCGCAGCAACTCCTCTACTTTTTGCGCGAGGTCTACACTCACGCGGAGGCTCCGAACGCGAGCGCTGTCAACGTCGAGTTGATCGTGAAGCCGCAGTAGATCTCGAACTGCACGTTGAAGCCGATGCACGGCGGCGCGTACTTGAACGCGGTCGCGAGCTCCTCGTACTTGCCGCCGAGCTGCGCGTAGATCTTGCGGCCCGAGCAGTGGAACAGGAGCGCCGCGCGCGGCGACTGCACGCGCGCCGGCAGCTCGTGCTCGAAGAACTTCTTCGTGCTCTCGACCATGTCGGTCATCTTCACGAGCTCGAGCTCGCTGCCCTCCTCGAGCATGTTCGCGAACACGATCGAGCCGTCGTCGAGCGGCTTCCACGGGGCGCGGATGAAGTACTCGCGGCCGACGCGCAGCGCGGTCGGGCGGCTCGCGAAGCCGTTCGGCTTGCCGAACTCGAGGTCGTCGACGCCGACGCCGAGCAGCTCGGCGTAGCGGGCGGCGGCCGGCTTGCCGTCGATCTCGAGCGCGCGGCGCGCGGACTCGTCGATCTTCGTGATGCGCAGCGTCTGGCCCGTCGGCAGGTACCAGTGCGAGCGCAGCGCCGCCCACGGCGCGTCGGTGCGGAACAGCGCGAGCGCGACCGCGTCCGTCGCGACGTCGCCGTCGATGTGCACCAGGGCCGACGCCTTGCCGACGTCGAGCTGGTTGTCGGCCGCGCCGCCGCCGACCGCGACCAGCGCCTGGTTCATCGCCATGACGCCGAGGAGCAGCTCCTCCTTCTTGAACCGGAACGCGTCGTCGATGACGAGCGCGACGTACTTCTTCGACGCGAGGTCGTCGGGGCGCGCGTCGAGCTGGCGCGCCGCGGAGCGGATCGCGTTCTCGCCGGCGCGCGCCGCGTCGAGCGACAGCTCGCGCCCGAGGCCGAGGCCGACGTCGAAGTCACCGTAGAGCGCGGCGACGACGACCGAGTCCTCGTACATGCCGTTGCGATCGATCTCGCCGTTCGTCGACGAGCCGAGCAGGCGCGTCTCCTTCGGCAGCCGGTCGCGCAGCGCCTTGTTGAGCGCGACGTGGTCGCGGTCGCGCGAGGCGAACATGACGACGAGCTTGGGCTTCACCGAGCCGAGCTGCTTGCACAGCTCCTCGGCGGCTGCCTCCGCGTCACGTGCGGAGGTACGGGCGTGCACCATCTCTACGCTGGACATGGCACCTCCAATAACACCGGGTGTTCGTCGAGGAGTAGGAAAGAACATGCCGCATATTGCGGCATCCCCCGGAACCCGCCCTCAGGGCTTGGAAGCGATCCACATGCCGATGGTGAACACGCCCGCGCGGCGCGCCGCGGCCAGGGCTTCTTCACCGCGGCGGAACATCTGCTGCTCGGGGCCCGTGTAGGTGGCCCACGCCGGCGTCTCGTCGTCCTGGACGACGCTCCAGCACCGTATGCCGGCGTACAGGTCGCGCGCGATCGATACCTCCAGCCCGGCGTCGCGCATCATCGACGCGTAGCTCTCGACGGTGCCGTGCCACGGGATCGAGATGGCCTCGTTGACCGGCGCCATGAAGCGGAGGACGTCGGCGTCGCTCTGGTGCTCGCCGTACGCGCGCTGGATCCAGTCCATCCCGCCGAGCCGGCCGCCGGGCTTGAGCACGCGCGCGAGCTCGCGGAACAGCGCGGCCTTGTCGGGGACGTGGCACACGCTCTCGAAGAACGTCACCGCGTCGAACGACGCCGCCGGGAACGGCAGGTCCTTGTAGCCGAGGTCGTCGAGCGTCACGAACGAGACCTGATCCGCCATGCCGACGTCGCGCGCCTTCGCGCGGGCGAGCTCGTTGAGGCGATCGTTGTTCGAGACGCCGACGAACGTCGCCTGCGCGACGCGCGCCATGTGCAGCGTCGGCCCGCCGACGCCCGAGCCGAAATCGAGCGCGCGCGCCCCGGGGGCGATGCCCGCGAGCGCGACGATGCGCTCCTCGAGGACCTCACACCCGCGCAGGCGCGGCAGCCCGACGGTCAGCGCGTCCGGATCGGCGTGGTGCCAGCGATCGCCCATGATCGCCTGGTAGCAATGCAGGGCGCTGTCGTAGAAGACGCGGACCCGTTCCTCGTAGGTCATAGCCCACTGTACGGGTGGTTCGTGTGGCACGAGGTCGTGCACTGCCGGAAAGAGTCCTCACCCGGCTGACCGCCGATGTACATGTCGACGATCGGCCCGAACTGCGAGACGTGGCTCGGCGGGTAGCTCTTGTGGCAAGACAGGCAGGCGCTCTTGCTCGTGCGCTGGATGCTCGCCTTCGTCGTGTGGCACATCTTGCACTCGGCCTCCCACGCGTTCAGGCGATCGGTGCGCGAGTGGATGAAGTGCGTGCGGATGTAGACCGTGCCCTCGGGCTCGAACGGCAGCGGGACGTGGCAGCCGGTGCACGTGTCGCGCTGGTTGAGCGGGATCGCGTGGGAGATGCGCGTCATGTCGGAGCCGTCCGAGTGGCACGACGCGCACCCACCGGTCTCGAGCGTCTTCTTCGTCACCGTCGGTGAGCCGACCTGGATCGCGAGGATGCCGGAGCGCGGGATGTCCTCGCCGAGGTACGACCGGCGCGCCTTCATGACGATCTTGTACGTACCGGACTGCGCGTCGGGGGGCAGCGTGAACTTCACCTTGTCGGTGACCGGCGCCTCGACCGGGATGACGCCGACGAACGTCTGCCACGGCGGCACCGCGGCGGCCTCGGCGAAGAAGCCCTGCGCCGAGGGCGTCGCCGTCACGAGCGAGCCATCCGCGGTCGTGAAGATCTGGCCGAAGAAGTCGAGCGTCTCGCGCACCGGCTTCGTGTTCTGCATCGGGCCGTTGATCGCGACGACCATCTGCCGCTCCCTGTGCTTGCGGCGGTAGTACGTCATGACGCGCTCGGTCCCGTTCCAGTAGTCGATGCCCGACGGCACGTTGCCGAGCACGTAGTCGAGGAGCGACGGCATCTGGCCCGGGTTGTGGAGCCGCTTGCCGCGGCCGTCGCGCAGCGTGAACTGCACGTCGAGCACCGTGCCCGGCGCGTACGTGCCGTTCGAGCGCGGCGGCGTCAGCACGGCGAGGTCGATGCTGAAGCCGTAGTCCCACTCGGGGTTCGCGATCTGCTCGACCGGGATCTTGTACGTGTGCTCGGTCGCGCTCCACCACACGCGCAGCTGCGTCGTCGCGCTGTGGAACTGGAAGTTCGGGTTCGGGCCGTTCGCGTAGCGGAGCTCGACGAGGGCCTCCTCCTCGAAGGACTTCGCGCCCGCGCAGCTCGAGACCGACACGCAGTCGTTCGTCCACTGGATCGCGCGCAGGCGGCGCACGAAGAAGCTGTCGAGGCCGGTGCGCAGGTTCGCGAGGCCCGTGTCGACGATGAGCGGCAGGCCGCGCGGGTGCCCCTGCGCATCGAACTGCTCGATGATGAACAGGCTCGGCCGATCCATCCAGCGCGCCTCGCGGTACATGCGGCGACGCGTGAACGTGCCGTCGGGGTTCGGCAGCGGCGGGAACGACTGGTCGACGAGCTTCGTGTCGCGCCAGTCGAGGCCGGCGAAGTCCCCGCGGGCGTCGAGGCCGCGCACGCCCTCGTCGACGGCGGCGAGGACGCTCGCGCGGATGTCGATCTGGTTGATGTAGAAGGTCTGGTTCTTTCGCACCTGCAACGGCGTGCCGACGCCGTTGTCGATGTCGAAAGCTAGACCGACCGGCGTGTTGATCGTCGTCGGTCCGGGGTTGGGAAGCGTCCCCCACGAGATCGCCTGTTCGGCGTCCGCGATGGCTGGGTCGTCCTCCGAGGTATCGACGCAAGCACTCGGCGCGAGCAGCATCGCGGCGAGGGCGGTGCACTTCATCATCCTCATCTGGATTGATTGATACCCGTAGACGACTAACGTTCAAGAACTAACTTTGGCAGTTATCCCTGACTTCACCGACTACACATGCGGCGGTCGGGACGAACGTGTGTGAGCGGCGTCTTCTGTCGCCGAGACGTCCATGCATCGACTTTTGCGACCCAGGGACGCCGCGTTTTGTTGCGGGGGTGCTGCGTTTTGAGGCAGGGGGCATCGATATGCTGCGCTGACCGGGAGCGAGCCCGGTGGTAGGTTCAAAAACATGGAGGCGGGATGGCAACTCCCTGTTTGAATCTACCGACTGCCATTCTGTAACGGAGCTTGGCATTCGGGGAGAGGTTGACGACCGATGGCCGACCTGGACCCTGACACTGCCCCCATCGAGCTCGCGCCGTTCGGAACGCGCCAGCTCGCCGCGCTCGCCGAGGCTGCCGGCCTGCGCGCAGAACTGCCGACGATCGTGAAGATCTTCACGCGCCTGCTGGGCGGCGCGGCGAGCTCACCTCGAACCCGTCCAGCGTACCCGTCCGACGTCGTCGATGACCACACGCCGTACGAGTTTTCGCTCGCGATCGGAGGTGCGACCCCGGAGCTGCGGATGCTCGTCGAGACTACCGACGGCGACACATCGCTCGCCGGCCGGTGGCGCGCGGCCCGCGCCGCGGGTGTGTGGTTGCGCGACGAGTACGGTGCGGACCTGCGCCGCCTCGAGACGATCGCCGACCTGTTCGAGCCGCGCAGCGACCACTCCCTCCTCGCGCTGTGGCACGCGGTCGTGTTCCGTCCCGGCACACGCCCCGACGTGAAGGTCTACCTCGACCTGCGCGCGCGCGGCCGCGCCCTCGCCCCCGCCGTGCTCGAGGAGGCGCTCGCCCGCCTCGACCTCGCCGGCGCCTACCCGCGCGTGATGCGCGAGGCCGGCCGCCGCGGCCCCACGCTCGACGAGCTCGTCTACTTCTCGCTCGACCTCGTGGAGGGCGAACGCGCCCGCGTGAAGGTGTATTTCCGCCATCACCACGCGACCGCCGACGACCTCGAGCGCGTCGTCGGCCGGTTCGGCGGCGTCGGCCCCGGCGAGGTGCGCGCGTTCCTCGAGCAGGTCCTCGGCGACGCGGGCCCCTACCTGGCGCGCCCGCCGGTCAGCTGCTGGACGTTCGCGAGCGGCGGCGCGGCGGCGACCCCGTCGGGCTCGACCCTGTATGCGCCTGTCGCCTACTTCGTGCGAGACGACGCCGAGGCGAGCGGCCGGATCTCGCGCTGGCTCGGCGCGCAGGGCCTCGACGCCGCCGCCTACGAGCGCTGCGTGTCCGCGTTCGCGCGCCGCCCGCTCGGCGACGGCGTCGGCCTGCACAGCTACGTGTCGTGGAAGCGCGACGCCGGCGCGCCGAAGGTGACGTGCTACCTCGCGCCGGAGGCGTACGAGACGTTCGCGCCCGGCTCGCTCGCGGCGCGCCCGCTGCCGCTCCCCCGCCGGCCGCGCAACGCGCCCGACCTGGTGCGCTGGTACGAGGACGTCGAGCGCTGCACCGATCACCCGCTGTTCGAGCGCCTCGCGCGCGAGCCCGCCGCGATCGCGCCGCTGTGGACGATCCTCGCGAACAACTGGGTCGCCGTCGGCGATCGCTTCCCGCGCTGGCTCGCGGCGCTCGTCTCCCGCGTCGAGGACGACCGCGTGCGCAGCGTGCTCGCGAAGCAGCTCGACGACGAGCTCGGGCGCGGCGACCCCACGCAGGCGCACCGCGTGCTGTTCCAGCGCATGCTCGCCGACCTCGAGCCGTACGCGGCGCCCGGCGACCGCGACGCGCTCGTGATGCCGGGCCGCAGGTTCGCGCAGGGCCTCGCGCGCAACTACCTCGATCGCCCCGAGCTCGAGGCGATCGGCGGCACGCTCGTCGCCGAGGTCTACGGCAAGCAGGTCGACCAGGTCGTCGGCGCCCTGCTCCGCCGCCAGACGGAGCTCGACCCGGCGAAGCTGACCTGGCTCGTCCTGCACGAGACGCTCGAGGAGGAGCACGCCGACGAGTCGCTCGAGCTCGCGCGCATGCTGCCGACCGACGAGGCGTCGCAGGCCGCCGCGTGCCGCGGTGCCGAGGAGCTCGCCGCGCTCGGCATGCGCTACTTCGACGACATCTACGAGGTCGTGTTCCGGTGAGCGCACCGGACTTCGGCGGTGCGTTGCGCGACCGGTTCGCGACGTTCCGCGCGCGGGCCTACTTCGCGACCCATGGCTTCGGTCCGCTGCTGCTCCAGACGCTCGCCGACCTCGACGACTACCGCCGCTCGCTGGCGCTGCGCAACCGCGCCGTCGAGACCTGGTACGGCCGCGTCCTCGAGATGCGCGAGCTGATCGCGCAGCTGATCGGCGCCGGCGGCGACGAGATCGCGCTCGGGCCGAACGCGACGGCGTGCCAGGCGAGCTTCGCGGCGGCGCTGGTGCCGCGCGGTGCGCGCGACGCGATCGTCACGACCGACCTCGACTTCCCGTCGTCGCGCTACCTGTGGCGCGCGCAGGTACGCCGCGGGTTTCGCATCGTGGACGTCCCGTCGCGCGACGGCATCGCGTTCCCGGTCGACGACCTCGTCGCCGCGATCGACGAGCGCACGGCCGTCGTCGCGCTGCCGCTCGTCGCGTATGCGAACGGCGCCCTGCTCGACGCCGCGCGCATCGTCGCCGCCGCCCACGCGCACGGCGCGCTCGTCGTGCTCGATGCGTACCAGGCCGCCGGGATCGTGCCGATCGACGCGCACGCGCTCGGCGCCGACGCCCTCGTCGCCGGCACGAACAAGTGGCTGTCCTCGCCGTCGACGGGCCTCGCGTTCCTGTACGTCGCGCGCGCCGTCGCCGAGCGGCTCGAGCCCGCGTTCCCGGGCTGGTTCGGCCACGCCGATCCGCTCGCGTTCGCCGATGACTACGTCCCCGCGCCCGGCGCGCGGCGGTTCGAGCTCGGCGCCCCGGCCGTCGACGCGATCTACGGCGCGCGCGCCGGGATCCGCTTCGCGCTCGAGGTCGGCGTGCCGCGCCTCCACGCCCGCAGCCAGGAGCTGTGCGACCGCCTGATCGCCGGCGCCGACGGGCTCGGCATCCGGCTCACGACGCCGCGCGCCCGCGCCGCCCGCGGCGGGATGGTGTGCTTCGACCTGCCCGATCCGGACCGCGTCGTCGACGACCTCGCCGCCCGCGCGATCGACGTCGACACGCGCCCCGGCATCGGGATGCGCATGTCGTGTCACCCGTGCAACAGCGACGCGGACTGCGATCGGCTACTCGGGGCGATCGCCGAGCTTCACCACGCCCGAGCCGCGAGCTGAGCGCGTGCCGAGGACCTCGATGCGCTGCTCGATCAGGCGCAGCGTGTCGATCAGGTCCGCGGCCATCTCGGGCGTGCGCTCGGCGCACAGCCGCTTCGCCTTGTCCTCGCCGGCGCGCGCGAGCGGCACGATCTCGGAGAAGCCGAGGAGGCCGGCCTCGCCGGCGAGCCCGTGCAGCTCGCGCACCGACACGGCGACGGCGTCGTGATCGCGCTTCTCGGCGGCCTCCCGCGCGTTGGCGAGCCGCGTGCGCGCGAGCGCCGTGAAGCGGTGGAGGAACATGGTCTGGATGTCGTCGTTGTTCACGCGGCACCTCCCAGGAGCTCTTTGCACCTGCGCACGAGCTCTCCCATGCCGCTCCCCTTGCAGATGTAGCCGGTCGCGCGCGACTCCACGGTGCGGCGCGCGAGCTCGGCCTCGTCGAGGCTCGAGAACAGCACGACCGGCACGTCGACGCCCTTGCCGCCGAGCAGCGTCGCGACGACGTCGTCGCCGAACGCCTCCGGCATCTGCACGTCGACGAGGATCAGGTCGGGCTTGCACGCGAGGCGCTGGGCCTCGAACGTCGCGAGGTTCTCGGCGATCACGACGGTGAAGCCCGCGCCCTCGAGGGCGGCGCGCGACACCGCGAGCGCGAGCGGGCTGTCGTCGAGCACCAGGATCGTGCGCTTCTCGAGCTCGGCCTGCGTCGGCAGCGGCGGCGCGAAGCGCGCGAGGATGCGCAGCGTGTTGAACAGGTCGCGGAACACGAGCGGCTTGTCGACGTAGAGGTCGGCGCCGGCCGACAGCGTCGCCTCGCGCGCCGGCTGCCCGCCGATGCTGATCGCGACGATCGGGATGCCGCGCAGCCGGCGGTCGCCGCGCAGGCGCGAGATCAGCGCCGCGCCGTCGGACGTCGGCAGGAAGTAGTCGACGATCACGACGTCGAAGTCCGCGACCGCGAGCTGCTCCCACGCGGCCTCGGCCGTGTCGGCGTAGCTGATCGATAGATCCGCGCCGTGGAAGAACTTGCTCGCGCTGTACGAGAAGACGTCGCGCGTGAGGCTGTTGTCCTCGACGAGCAGCATCCGGTAGCGCCGGCGATCGGAGGCGAGCGTGCGCGCCGCCTCGACCTCGGCGAGCAGCCCGGCGAGCGCGCGCTGGCGGTCGAACGCGAGCACGATGCCGGCCGTGTCGCCGGGCGCACCGGCGGGGCGGTGGTCGGCGACGCGCGCGGCGAGCTCGACGGGCTCGAGCAGCCGCGGGAACGAGAGGCGCACCGCCACCCACGTATCGAGCTCCGGGTGCCAGTCGGTCACGACGAACACCGAGACCGGCGTGAGGTCGTACGCGTACGACACGACCGTCTCGTCGCCGGTGCTGATCTCGGCTCGCAAGATGAAGCGTTCCATGTGGAGGTCGCGGCCTTTCCCCGCACTCAATCGTGCGGTGCGTACTTCCTGAGTCGCCGCTGGAGCGAGCTCCTGAAGATCCCAAGCTTCTTCGCCGCCGCCGTGATGTTGCCGTGGCAGTCCGACAACACGCGCATGATGTGCTCCCACTCCGCCTTCGCGAGCGTCGGAGTCTCGTCGAGATCGGGCTCGTCGAGGTTCTCCTGCAGCCGCGCGAGGATCTCGCGGAACGTGATCGGCTTGAACACGATCACGTCCGCACCCGCCCGCACCGCGGCCACCGTCGCCTCGACGGAGACGTAGCCGCTGCACAGCGCGATCATGAGGTTCGGTGAGGTGCGCCTCAGCTCGCGCACCAGCTCGATCCCCGACGACGTTCCGAGACGCAGATCCACGAGCGCCATGTCGAGCGGATGTAGCTGAGCGAGTCGCTTCGCCGTGACCGAGTCGGTCGCGGAGTGGACCGTGCGCTCTCGCTCGGCGCTGCGCTTCCAGCTGTCCAGGATCCGCACGTCGTCGTCGACGATCAGCACGTTCCGGATCGCTGGCGCACTTCCCATCGTGAGGACGAACTCTACCATCCGTGCACAGCTCCTCGAACGTGTGTCTCATGCCGCAAAATGCTCCAGCTCGCATCTCACGGTTCACAAACGGTGAGGTCCTCCCCGCCCGTGCGCGATTGTCACGGCCGGTACGAAAAACGTAACGATGCTCGCGATCTCGCGCTACAGTGTGCGGTTTGACCGCAGCCGCCCGGCAAGGGAGCGGCGCAGCCGGGTCCTCGGTTTGCTAGGTTCAGGCCGATGCTGCGCACGCTGTTCCTCGCCGCCGGCCTGCTCGTGACCGGTTGCCACAAGGACCCCAAAGTCATGACGCCGAAGGAGGGCGAGCTCCCGCCGCTGCCGCCCGCGTCGGGCACCGCGATCGGCTACCTCGTCGACAACGCGACGCAGCTGAGGCTCGACGACGCGCAGCTGAAGCGGCTGAAGGAGATCGACGAGAGCCTCGCCGCGCGCAACGACGCGCTCGACACGCAGCTGCGCTCGATCGAGAAGCCCGACGAGGAGCCCGGGCAGAAGGGCCAGCCGGCGCCGCGCCACAACCACGCGCCCGGCGCGCAGGTGAAGACGAACAAGAACGCGGCCCGCATCAAGGAGGTGAAGTCCGCGAACGAGCGCGAGGCGCTGCGGGGTGCGTGGGAGGTGCTCGACGCCTCGCAGCAGGAGGCCGCGAAGAAGCTGCTCGACGACCGCGGCATCGCAGCTCCCGGTGAGAAGTCCAAGGAGCCGACGAGGAACCCCGACGACGGCGTCCCGTTCGAGCCCTGAGACACCGCGCGACGCTTGACGTCGCGGCCGGCACGCGACGTAGAGTCGCGCCGTGAACAAGCTCGCCCTCGCAACGTTGATCCTCGCTGCCGCGTGCAGCAAGAAATCGCAGGAGAACAAGGATCCCGGCTCGACCCCGCCGCCGAAGGATCCGGGCTCCGCGCAGCAGCCCGCCCCCGGCTCGGCGCAGGGCTCGGGCAGCGGCGGTGGGAGCGAGGCCGCCGTCGATCCGAAGCTGATCGAGGAGGCGAAGAAGTTCGTCGCCGACACCGACGGCGAGCTGCGGCGCGTGCTCGTCGCCGGCGCGCGGGCGGAGTGGGCGAACCAGACCGACCTCACCGACGAGCACGAGAAGGCGGCGGCCGCCGCGACCGCCGCGGTGAACGACACGATCGCGAAGCTGATCAAGCAGGCGCGCAAGTACGAGCCCATCCTCGGCAAGCTCGATCCGTCGACGAAGCGCCAGCTCGAGGCGCTGCTCTACATCGTCACCGTCGCGACGCCGGTCGCGCCGTCGCCCGACGATCCGAAGCAGAGCGCGGAGCTCGCGACGCTCGCCGCCGAGATGACGTCGGCGTACGGCAAGGGCAAGGTGTGCACGCCGCCCGACGCGAAGGACCCGAAGCAGTGCAAGGACCTCGACGGCGTGTCGAAGGTGCTGCAGAAGACGCGCAAGCCCGACGAGGCGCTCGCCGCGTGGAAGGGCTGGCACGACAAGGTCGGCGGCGCGGAGCGCGACCTGTTCGCGAAGTACGTCCCGCTCGCGAACGCCGGCGCGAAGGCGATCGGGTTCCCGAACGTCGCCGTGATGTGGCAGTCGGGCTACGACATGCCGGCGGAGGCGTTCGCGGCCGAGACGGATCGGCTGTGGAACCAGATGAAGCCGCTGTACGACCAGCTGCACTGCTACACGCGGCGCAAGCTCAACACGCTGTACGGCGACGCCGTCGTCGCGAAGCAGGGCCCGATCCCGGCGCACCTGCTCGGCAACATGTGGGCGCAGTCGTGGGGCTACCTCTACCCCGAGCTCGAGCCGTACAAGGGCGAGGCGCGCATCGACGTCACGCCGGTGCTCGAGAAGAGCTACGACGAGAAGAAGATGGTGGAGCTCGGCGAGGCGTTCTACACGTCGCTCGGCTTCGAGAAGCTGCCGAAGACGTTCTGGGAGCGCTCGATGTTCTCCAAGCCGCCGGGCAAGGAGGTCGTGTGCCACGCGAGCGCGTGGGACGTCGAGTACAACGACGACCTCCGCATCAAGATGTGCGTGCAGAAGACCACGGAGGACCTGCGCACGATCCACCACGAGCTCGGGCACCACTACTACTTCCACGCCTACTACAAGCTGCCGGTCGTGCTGCAGGCGGGCGCGAACGACGGCTTCCACGAGGCGATCGGCGACACGATCGCGCTGTCGATGACGCCCGAGTACCTGAAGACGAAGGGCCTCGTCGCGACGGTCACGCAGAACGAGAAGGCGACGATCAACCAGCAGATGCGGACCGCGCTCGACAAGATCGCGTTCCTGCCGTTCGCGGTGCTGATGGACCGCTGGCGCTGGGACGTGTTCGCCGGCACCGTCGCGCCCGACAAGTACAACGAGCACTGGTGGGCGCTGCGCAAGAAGTACCAGGGCGTCGGCGAGCCGGTCGCGCGCGCGGCGACGGACTTCGACCCGGGCGCGAAGTACCACATCGCGTCGAACACGCCGTACATGCGCTACTTCCTCGCGGCGGTGCTGCAGTTCCAGTTCCACCGCGCGCTGTGCAAGAAGGCCGGCCACACCGGGCCGCTGCACGCGTGCTCGATCTACGACAACACGGACGCGGGCAAGGCGCTGTGGAGCATGCTGCAGCTCGGCGCGAGCAAGCCGTGGCAGGAGGCGCTGTTCGAGCTCACCGGGCAGAAGGAGATGGACGCCTCGGCGGTGCTCGACTACTTCGCGCCGCTCAAGACCTGGCTCGAGGGCGAGAACAAGAACCAGGCCTGCGGTTTCTGAGCGATCACCGCGCGTGATCGGCGCGATACTCGGCCGATGAAGGGCCGGCGCCTCGCTCTGAATGTCCTCCTCGCCTCGGTCGCGGTCGGCGCGATCCTCGCGATCGTCGCGATCCTCGGCGGGCCGCTCGACGAGCTGACCGCGAAGATCCTCGCCACGACGCTGACGATCTCGCTGTCGTCGCTGTTCGCGCTCGCCGCATTCGCCGGCTGGGAGGCGCCCGGCGCGCGGCTGTACGCACGCGCGGGCGTGGCGTCGTCGCTGGCGTTCACGGTGATGCTGGTGAACGCGATCTGGCGGAACCCGACCGGCGACCGCTACGCCGAGCTGACGCTGTCCTTCCTCCTGATCGCGTTCACGTGCGGTCAGGGCTCCTTGCTCGCGCTCGCGAAGCTGGCGCCGGCGCACCGCTGGGTGCGCAACGCGGCGAACACGGCGAGCATCCTCGTGTGCGCGGCGCTGCTGGCGACGCTGTGGGGCCACGCCCTCGGCCAGGCGATCGCGGTGCTGTCCGTGCTCGACGTGGCGTTCACGGTGGCCACCGTCACGTGCCACGTGCTCGGGCGTGCGGTGCCGGCGGCGGCGGGCGCGGTGGCGGAGGTCCTGTACTGCATCCACTGCGGGCGGCGACTGTGGTTGCCGGCGGGCGAGGTGCGCTGCCACCACTGCGAGAAGCGGTTCTTCGTCGAGCTTCGCCCCGACGGAGATCTGCCGGATGCGATCGTGCGCGATCCGAGCTGATCGGTCGTGCGTGGAGAGGCCGAGGAGGTCGGCTGACTCCAAGGAAACGCGTGTGACCTGGCAGGAGGATTCGCCACGGTCGTCGCAACTGCGCGGACCGCCTCGGGTCTGCGTGTGGGTTCGCGTGGCACAGACCGTGTACAGACGGTCGACATCCACCGCAAGCCTCGCCGGGAGAACCAGCCATGACGACCGCCAAGAAGAACCTGTTCGCCGCTCTCGCCCTCGTCCTCGGTGCCGCCGTCACCGGCTGCGCGGCTGATGCTCCTGCCGACCCGAACGATCCGAACGATCCGTCGGACGTCGATCCGAACGCGCCGCCGCCGGACGCGACGGGCAGGTACGCGATGCGCAGCACGTTCGACCTCGCGTCGAACGCGCCGGGCGCCGCGGGCGCCGTCGTCAACGCGATCATCGCCGCCACCGACGAGGGCGACGACCCCGCGAAGTGGATCCTCGAGCAGGCGATCAACGCGATGCCGAGCGGCACGTTCAAGAACGTCGTCAACGGTGCGAAGCCGTTCATCGCCGGCATCATCAACGACCGCATCCTGTCGATCGCGCCGGACTTCGTCACCACGATGGTGCAGGTCGGCAACGACGTCGGCCAGGTCGCGCGGGGCTTCGGGCTCAACGAGACGCTCGACGTGTCGAAGGCCGGCGACGCCTACGCGGCGACGAAGACGGTCAAGGGCGTCCACTTCAAGATCGACGGCCTCGAGAGCGACCACGCGTTCTCCGACTTCGGCGTGAGCGAGACGGTCGTCTCGCAGATCGGCGTGACGGTCAGCAAGACCGGTCAGCTCGCGATCGCGGACCACAAGGTCGGCCTGTCGTACGGCAAGGTCATCCGCATCGGCCTCGACGCGGCGATCATCCCCTCGCTCGACCCGAGCGCGCAGAACCTCGGCCAGCTCCTCCAGCACCTCGTGAACTGCAACGCCGTCGGCACGGCGATCAACGACGCGGTCATCAGCACGATCGGCTTTGGCCCGGGCGCCGGCACGTTCACCTCGGCGTGCAACGCCGGCCTCGTGGCGGGCGCGAACTTCATCTACTCGAAGGTCGACGCGATCGACGGCCAGGCGATGGAGCTCGGCCTCGCGGGCACGGCGAAGGCGCTCGACAAGAACAACGACAAGAAGCTCGACACGATCCAGACCGGCACGTGGACCGGCACGGCGACCTACGCCGGCACGCCCGCCCCGCTCGCGACGGCGACGTTCTACGGCGAGCGCATGTAACCAGGGTTCTCCGCGCACCCTCGCCGGCCACGGGTGTCGCGACGACGATTCGGCGTGCGGGGTGAGCCGCATGCCGGGGATGGCTGGCCGGTCGAGTAATGGTGCTCGACCGGCTTTTTTCCGGCGCCGACCCTACCGGGTACGCGCCCACAACGGCGGCTCCGCGAGCCGCCGTTGGTGTTTTCGGGGTGTGTTCGGAGTGTGTTCGGAGTGCGTTCGGAAGGGCCCCCGCATCGACGTGCGCGGGCCCTTCGTCGTTCCGGACGTCATTTCTCGACGAGGAACTGCGGTCGATCGGTCAGCCGTCTCCAGCGGAATCGAGTAGCCCGACCACTGCACTTGCCGATCGCGTCGTAGCGCGTGTGCAAGTGGTTGCGATCGCGTCGCGCGATGCGTGGCACGTGCCTTGTACAGGTTCGAAGTCACCAACCCACCAGCCATTCGACGGAGAACTCACCATGCGTAGCCTCAAGACCTCGTCCATCGCGCTCCTCTCGCTCGCGTTCGCCACCGCCGCTTGCACTGCCGGCACCGAGGCCGACATCGACGACGGTGACGACAACGGCGGAGGCGGTGGCGACGTCGACCCGCAGCCGGTGCCGCTCACGCCGGAGGGCAAGTTCGCCATCACCAGCACGTTCGATCTCGCGACGAACGCCCCGGGCGCCGTCGGCCGCGTCGCGAACGTCATCATCGACATGACGGACAGCCCCGACGACCCGACGCGCTACATCGTCGAGCGCCTCGCGGCGCAGCTGCCGAACGGCTCGGTCAAGGACGCGGTCAACGGCGCGATCCCGTTCGTCGCCGGCTACCTCAACGACCGCCTGCTCGAGGTCGCGCCGAGCTTCGTCGGCAAGGCCGTCGAGGTCGGCAACAAGCTCGGCCAGGTCACCAAGAACTTCGGCCTGCTCGAGACGTTCGAGGTCGACGCGGCCGGCGTCGCCAAGCGCACCGTGACGGGCCTGCACTTCACGATCGACAACGTCGACCTCGACTTCGCGTTCGCCGACTACGGCATCCGGGAGACGGTCGTCGACGGCATCCGCGTCTCGCTCGCGAAGACCGGGCGGCTCACGTTCGACCAGCACACGGTCCCGCTGCGCTACGGCCAGATCATGAAGCTCGCGATCGACCAGGCGATCATCCCGATGATCGACCCGTCGGCGTCGAACCTCGGCGACCTGCTGAAGAGCGCGGTCAACTGCCAGGCGGTCGGCAAGTACGTGTTCGAGGCGATCGGCTTCGGCTCGGCCGGCACGTTCCAGTCGGCGTGCACCGCCGGCCTCGCGGCGGGCGCGAACCTCCTCTACGCGCAGCTCAACAACATCGACGGCTCGGCCCTCGAGTTCGGCGTGACCGGCGAGGCGCGCGGCATCGACAAGAACAAGGACGGCAAGATGGACATCATCGCGACCGGCACGTGGGCCGGCACGCTCGGCTACGCCGGCACCCCGGCGACGCTCGGCGACGCGAAGTTCTTCGGCGCCAGCATGTAAACAGCTCTTGACCTCTCTCTAGACTAGCCTGGCACTTCAGCGGCGGTCGCCTCTCCTCCCAGAGGCGGCCGCCGTCGCACGTTTCGGACCCTGGTCGGGTTCGGGTCGGGCGCCGGGTCGGCGCCGGTCGACGGAGGCGGTAGGATCCGCCCGTGAACCTGTACGACCGCGCGATGGCGTGGCTCGACTCGAGCGACTCGCTCGTCGCGCACTGGCTCCGCGCGGCGCGCGAGGCGCTGCTCGGCGAGATGCCGGTGCTCGCGGGCGGGACGGCGCTGTTCGCGATCTTCGCGGTGGTGCCGACGCTCGCGGCGGTCGTCGCGGTGTACAGCTTCATCGCCGATCCGGTGGAGATCAACTCGCACCTGAAGGGGCTCGAGGAGGTCCTGCCGCAGAACGTGGTCAACTTCCTCGGCGAGCAGCTCGCGCGGCAGGCGAGCCGCTCGCAGCAGGACCTCGGGTTCGCCCTCGCGATCAGCGTCGGCGTCGCCGTGCTGTCGGCGCGCGGCGCGGCGAACGGGCTCGTCGACTCGCTCAACCGCGCCTACCGCGTGCGCGAGCGGCGCGGGACGCTGCACAAGATCGGCGTGACGCTCGCGATGGCGGCGTCCACGCTCGTCGGGCTCGTCGTGATGGTCGCGGCCGTCGTCGCGCTGCCCGGCATCTACGCGATGATGAACCTCGCCGATTACGGCGTCGTGCACTGGGTGCGCTGGCCGGTGCTGATGCTGGTGGCGTTCCTGTCGCTCATGCTGCTGTACCGCTTCGCGCCGTCGCCGCGGCCGCTCGGCACGGAGCGCCACCTGTGGCCGGGCTCGCTGCTGTCGACGCTGCTGCTCGTGCTCGTGTCGTACCTGCTGTCGCTGTGGGTCGACCACGTCGCGAACTACAACGTGTGGTACGGCGCGTTCGGCAGCGTGGTCGTCGTGCTGCTGTGGTTCTACGTGTCGACGCTCGCGATCGTGATCGGCGGCTTCCTCAACGCCGAGCTCGAGCGCCACGCGGGCGCGCCGCAGCCGGATCGGTCGATGTATTGATCGACACCCACTGCCACCTCGACGTCGAGGCGTTCGCGGCCGACCGCGACGAGGTGCTCGCGCGCGCGGCGGACGCCGGCGTCACCGGCATCCTCGTCCCGGCGATCCGGCCGCGCACGTGGGCGGCCTTGCGCGAGCTCGCGGCGGCGCGGCGCGGCGCCGGCGTGCGCTGGGCCGTCGGCATCCACCCGCAGGTCGTGCCCGAGCTCGACGCCGGCGAGCTCGCCGCGGATCCGGTGCGGCAGCTCGCCGAGGCGAGCGCCGGCGCGATCGCGATCGGGGAGACCGGGCTCGACGGCGGCACCGGCGAGCGCGAGCTCCAGGAGCAGCTGTTCCGCGCGCACATCCGCGCCGCCCGCGAGCTCCGCCTGCCGCTCGTGATCCACATCCTCCGCGCGCACGACGCCGCACCGCGGATCCTGCGCGAGGAGCGCGCCGCCGACGCCGGCGGCATCCTCCACAGCTACTCCGGCGGCCCCGAGCTCGTGCCCATCTACCGCGACCTCGGCATGGCCTTCTCCTTCGCCGGCCCCGTGACCTACCCGAACGCGCGCCGCCCACTCGCATCCGCACGCGCCGTCCCGGCCGAGCTGCTGCTCGCCGAGACCGACGCCCCCGACCAGGCACCGGCCGCGCATCGCGGGCACCGCAGCGAGCCGGCCTACGTCGGCGAGGTGATCGCGGGGCTCGCGGCCGCCCGCGGACAGGATCTGGCCACGGTGCTAGCCACCACGATTGCCAATACTCTCAGGGTGTTATCCCACTGGTGATGTCCGGTGTCCGAGACTTTCGGACACCCAGATCTGTTGAGAATCATTGCCGAATCGGGATCCTTAACCCCGGAAGGGTTTTCGGTTTTGGCAGTATCTTCGACTGGTTAAGCGTGTCCGGTGTTGTCCGAATTCGCTTTGCTACGGAAGTGGCCTGGTTACAATGGCGCCGATGTCCACACACCGGCGCTTCGACCGGGCGGCGCGCCTGGTCGGCGATGCAGGGATCGCGAAGCTCGCGGGCTCGACGGTGACGGTGTTCGGTGTGGGCGGGGTCGGCTCGTTCGCCGCCGAGGCGCTGGTGCGCAGCGGCGTGGGGCGCGTGATCCTCGTCGACTACGATCGGATCTGCGTCACGAACGTGAACCGCCAGATCCACGCGATGAAGGGGACGCTCGGCAAGACGAAGGTCGACGTGATGGCGGAGCGGCTGCGCGCGATCAACCCCGACGCCGTCATCGAGGCGCGCGCCGAGTTCTACAGCGCCGAGACGTCGGCGCGGCTGCTCGTGCCGGAGCCCGACGTCATCGTCGACGCGATCGACAACATGGCGGCGAAGATGCACCTGATCGCGACGTGCGTGCGCGAGCGCGTGCGCCTGGTGTCGGCGATGGGCGCGGCGGCGCGCATGGATCCGACGGCGGTGCGCATCGCGGACCTGTCGGAGACGCGCGTCGATCCGTTCGCGCGCGACCTGCGCCGCAACCTGCGCCGCAAGCACGACCTCGACTGCACGCAGCACCTCGGCGTGTGGGCCGTGTACTCGGAGGAGATGCCGATCGCGCCGCAGGAGCTCGCGTACGACGACGGCGCGTTCCGCTGCGTGTGCCCCGGCGGGCAGAACGGCATGAACGACTGCGAGCACAAGCACCGCGTCGAGGGCTCGGTCGCGTTCGTGCCGTCGGTGTTCGGCATGACGGCGGCCTCGGTCGCCGTGAAGCTGCTGGTCGGGCTACCGCTCCCGGTAGCACGCGCAGCCGAGCGGTCGACTCCCGCGGTGCGGCCAACCCGGTTTGCGATCCCGCCGAGTTGACGCAACGCTTGCAAGACGGCTCGCGTCCTCACCGTCGCGGATCGCGCGAAGAAGGGCGCCTGATCCGGCGGCGCGTCGCCGTCGCCGTTGCCGTGGCGCTCGCCGGTTGCGGCGGTGGCGGTGGTGAGGCTGCGCAGCCGGAGGATCTGAGCGCGTACCTGCGCGAGGCGCGCGACGTGGCCGGGTGGCGGCTCGACGAGGCGGCGTGGCGGCGGATCGTGGTCGAGCCGTACCGCGGGCTGTACGCCGACTACGCGCGCGACTTCGAGCGGGCGGTGCCCGGGCTCGTGCAGCAGCTCGCCGCGGGCGGCGCGATCGCCGACCGCGAGCACTTCGCCGGCGATCCGGAGCTGACGCGGGACCAGGCGGTCGCGCGGTGGGCGGTGCCGCCGCTGTTCCCGAGCCGCGTGGCGACGATCGGCGGCGCGCCCCTCGACGCCGTGATGCTGCGCGACGGCGGCCGGTGGCGCGCGATCGTGGGGCTCGGTGCCGTCGTGCACGGCAAGGTGGAGGCGATCGACCCGCCGTGCGCGGCGCTGTTCGCCGTCGCGCGCCCGCACCGCGACCTCGCGAAGACCTGCCGCGACGCGACCTGGGCGATCGCGGACGCGGCGGTGCGCGGCGACCGCGACCGTACCCTGCGCGCGTGCAAACTCGCCGACACCGTCTGTGGTAAGCGATCGCCACCATGATCAGCAAAGGCCAGAAGGTCCCGTCCGTCACCATCAAGCAGGCCACGCCGGAGGGCCCCGCCGACGTCGATCCGGCGGCGCTGTTCGCCGGAAAGAAGGTCGTGATGTTCTCGCTGCCGGGCGCGTTCACGCCGACGTGCTCGCAGAAGCACCTGCCGGGCTACGTCGAGAAGCTCGGCGAGCTCAAGGCGCAGGGCGTCGACATCGTCGCGTGTCTGTCGGTCAACGACGCGTTCGTGATGAAGGCGTGGGCCGAGGCGCACGACGCGCTCGGCAAGATCACGATGCTCGCCGACGGCAGCGCCACGTTCTCGAAGGCGCTCGGCATCGACTTCGACATCCCCGGCCTGGGCGTGCGCTCGAAGCGCGGCCTGTTCACGTTCGAGGACGGCACGTGCACGCACGCCGAGCTCGAGCAGCCGGGCCAGTTCGAGGTGTCGGGCGCCGACGCCTGTCTGCTCTCGCTCAAGTCGTAACCCGCGGCCTCGCGCGCGCGTAGCGTTCGGCAGCCCGGATCCCCGACGGCATCGGCGGCCGAGCGTCGCGACCGTGCGAGCTCCTCCCCGACGGCATCGGCGACACGCCGAGCTTCGTCGCGACCGTGCGAGCTCCTTCGCGGCCGTGGGGATCCCCGACGGCATCGGCGGCCGAGCGTCGCGACCGTGCGAGCTCCTTCGCGGCGGTGCGGAGGCTGCTCCCGCGGCTCGTCGGGTGCGGGAGCGTTCTGCCGATCGTGCCCGAGCGCGCGTGGATCGCGCGGCACGCGGATCGCATCGCGACGGCGGATGATCCGGGCTCGCGCGAGCGCATCCCACCCGCGCACGATCGCCCTCCGGATCGTGGTGCTCGCGATTGGATGGTGGGTGCTCGCGGAGGGGCGACCCGGCGTGGTGTTCGGCGTATTCCTGGTGCTGCTGGCGCTGCTCGCGAGCCTCGCCGTACCGCCGGCGCCGGCACCACCGTCGTGGCACCTGCGCGGCCTGCTCCGGTTCGCGTACGTCTTCGTCACCGGATCCGTGCGCGGTGGCTTCGACGTCGCACGCCGCGCGCTGGCCCCCCGGCTCGCGATCGATCCGGATGTGATGGCGTACCGGACGCGGCTGCCCGAAGGCGCCGCGCGCCAGCTGCTGCTCGGCGCGTCGAGCCTCATGCCAGGCACGCTGCCGATCGGCGGTGAAGGTCGCGTCCTCGAGCTCCACGTGATCGCCGCGCGCGAGGGGCTCGCCGGCGAGATCGCAGATCTGGAGACGGCGGTCGCGGCGGCGACGGGCGCGCGTCTGGAGGAGGAGCCTCGTGCATGAGCTGCGGATCGGGCTCGCGGCGTTCCTCGTCGCGAACGTGCTCGCGGGCCTGATCCGGGTCGCGCGCGGCCCGACGTTCGCCGATCGACTCCTCGTCGCGCAGCTGTTCGGCACGACGGGCGTGGCGGTGTTGCTCGTGCTCGCCACGGATACGGAGCGCACCTCGCTGCGCGATGTCGCGCTGGTGTTCGCCGTGCTCGCGCCGATCACGGTCTCCGCGTTCGCGCGCGGCGGGCCCGCACACTGGGCGCGGAGGGACGACGCGTGAGCCTCCTCGACCTGGCGTCCGCCGCGCTGCTGCTCGCCGGTGCGGCCTTCTTCCTCGCCGGCACGGTCGGGCTCCTTCGCTTCCCGGACGTGTACGCGCGGCTGCACGCGCTGACGAAGGCCGACAACCTCGGGCTGGGCTTCACCGTGGCCGGGCTCGCGCTCGAGGTCGGTGACGTCGCGGTGGCGCTCAAGCTGGGCATCACCTGGGCGCTCGTCCTCGTCTCGAGCAGCATCTCGTGCCAGCTCGTCGCGCGGACGGCCATGAACGCCGGCGTGCGGCCGTGGAGGCGGCCGTGACCGCCCTCGACGTCCTGCTCGCGGGCGCGCTGCCGGTCCTCGCGTGGCGCGCGCTCGCGACCGACGACCTCCACGAGGCCGTCGTGTTCTTCATCGCGCTCGGCCTCGTGGCGGCCCTGGCGTGGGCGCGGCTCGACGCGCCCGACATCGCGCTCGTCGAGGCGGCGGTCGGCGCCGGCGTCACCGGCTCGCTGTTCGTGACCACGCTCCGCGCGCGCGGCCTGCGACCGCCCGCGTCGCCGGCACCGCGCCGGGCGCGGATCGCGCTCGCGGTGCTGACGATCGCGTCGGCGCTCGGGATCGGCGCCGCGCTCGCGGCCCTGCCGGCCGAGCCCCCGGGCCTCGGCGAGCTGGTGCGCGCCTCGCTCCCCGAGACCGGGGTCCAGCACACGGTCACCGCGGTCCTGCTCAACGTGCGCGGCTACGACACGCTCCTCGAGATGGCCGTCCTGGTCGCCGCCGTGCTCGCGGTGCTCGCGCGCGCCCCGAGCCCCTCCGCCCGCCCGGCCGCGCGCCCCGCCGCGCCCGACGACGATCCGGCGCGGCCGCTCATCGCCGTGCTCGCCCGCTTGCTCGTGCCCGGGATCATCCTCGTCGCCGGGTACCTCCTCTGGCGCGGCGCGTTCGCGCCGGGCGGCGCGTTCCAGGCCGCGGCGGTGCTCGCGGGCGGCGGGATCCTCGCGATCCTCGCCGGGCGTCGAGCCCCCGATCCCCACGCGCGCGCGGTGCGGCGAGGGCTCGTGTTCGGCCCGGGCGCGTTCGTCCTGATCGCGGCCGTTCCGCTGATCGCGGGCCGGCACGTGCTCGAGTATCCCGAGGGCTGGGCCAAGGTCCTGATCGTCGCGGTCGAGGTCGCGCTGACGTTCTCGATCGCGCTCACGCTCGTCCTGTTCTTCCCCGCCTCCGGCGAGAAAGGCACGTGATGACGCCGCTCCTGTACGCGAGCTCCGGGGTCGCGGTGTTCGCGATCGCGCTCTACCGCATCTTCACCGCCGGCGACGTGCTGAGGAAGATCATCGCCGCGAACCTCCTCGGCGGCGGCGTCTTCCTGATCCTGGTGGCGATCGCGCGCCGCCCGGCCGCCGGGATCGATCCGGTGCCGCACGCGCTCGTGCTCACCGGCATCGTCGTGTCGGTCAGCGCCACCGCGTGCGCACTCGCGCTCGCGAGGCGGCTGGAGGGCACCACGCTCGACGACGGCGACGACGGCGACGACGGCAGCGACGACACGGAGGTCGCCGGCAGAGGCCCGTGATGACCGGTGCGATCGGCTGGGCGATCCTGATCCCGCTCGGGGGCGCGCTCCTGGCCGCGGCCGCGGGCGAGCGCGCGAGCCGGTGGATCGCCGCCCTCGCCGCCGCCGCGACGACCTGCGCGGCGATCGGCGTCGCCGCATCGGTCGCGCGCCACGGCCCGTCGCGGCACCCCGCCGGTGGCTGGCTGGCTCCGCTCGGGATCGAGCTGCGCGCGGACGGCCTCGCGGCGACGATGCTGTTGACGATCGCCGCCGTCGCCGGGCTCGTCGCGGCGCACGCACTCGCGGATCGCTCGCGCGCCGCGGCGTGCGCCCGGTCGTGTCCGCTGTGGCTGTTCACTTGGGCCGCGCTCGACGCCCTGGTGGTCTCGGGCGACATCTTCAACCTCTACGTCACGCTGGAGCTCGCGACGCTCGCCGCCGTCGGGCTCGTCGCCGACGGCGAGGGGCCCGACGCGCCGAGGGCGGCCCTGCGCTACCTGCTGTTCGCGCTGCCGGGCTCGCTCCTGTACCTGCTCGGCGTCGCGCTGATCTACGGTGAACACGGCGCGCTCGATCCCGCGACGCTCGGCGCACACGTCGGCGCGAGCGCGCCCGACACCGCGGCGATGGCGCTCATGACCGCGGGGCTGTGCCTCAAGGCCGCGCTGTTTCCGCTCCACGCGTGGCCGGTGCTCGCCTACACCCGTGCCTCGCCGGTCGCCGGCGCCCTCCTGGCCGGGCTCGTCGGCAAGGCGGCCTTCCTCGTCCTGGTCCGGCTGTGGCTCGAGGTGTACCCCGCGACGTTCACGTCGGCGGCCGGCCCGGTGCTGGGGACCCTCGCCGCCGGTGCGATCCTGTGGGGCTCGCTCCACGCGCTGTGGCAGCCGCGGCTGCGCGCCGTGATCGCGTACTCGAGCGTGGCGCACACCGGCTACCTGTTCATGTGGTTCGCGCTCGGCACGCGCGACGCGCTGGCGGGAGCGCTGTTCGTGGTGATGTCGCACGCGGCGGCATCGGCGTCGATGTTCCTCGCCACGGGCGCGATCGCGCGCGCGCTCGGTCACGATCGCGTCGAGGGCCTGACCGGCCTCGCCCACCGCCTCCCGATCCCGTTCTTCGCGCTGGCGCTCGCCGGCACGAGCGCGATGGCGATGCCGCCGAGCTCCGGCTTCGTCGGCAAGTGGCTGCTCGTGCGCGCCGCGTTCGAGACCGGGCACCGGCTGTGGGCCGCCGTGATGCTGATCGGCGGCCTGCTCGCCGCGGCCTACGTCTTCCGGCTGCTCCGGCGCGCGTTCCTCCCGCGACCCGCGGGCGAGCCGATCGCCATCACCCGATCCTCCGGCGGACATGCGGCGCTCGCGCTCGCGCTCGTCGCGATCGCGCTCGGCCTCGCTCCCGGCCTCGCGCTGGACCTGCTCCGCGGGGGGAGCGCGCCGTGACGCTCGACGCGCTCCTCCCGCTCGCCGTCGTGCTCACCTCCTTGTTGCCGGGGATCGCGATCTTCTGGCTCGCGGAGCGCGACACCCGCCTGCGGACGACGCTCAACCTGTCCGCGGCGATCGCGAAGCTCGCGCTCGTCGTGGTGATCGGGCGCGGCGTGCTCGCGGGCGAGATCTTCGAGACCCGGCTGCCGTTCGTGCCCGGCGCCGACCTCGTGCTGCGCGCCGACTCGCTCAGCCTCCTGTTCGTCTCGCTGTCGGCCGTGTTGTGGCTCGTGACCACGGTGTACGCGGTCGGCTACCTGGAGGGCTCGCCGCACCGCAGCCGGTTCTTCGGGTTCTTCTCGATCAGCGTGGCCTCGACGATGGGCGTCGCCCTCGCCGGGAACCTGCTCACGTTCTTCGTGTTCTACGAGACGCTCACGCTCTCGACGTACCCGCTCGTGGTCCATCGCGGCACGCCCGAGGCGGTCCGGGCCGGCGACCTCTACCTCCGCTACACGCTGTCGGGCGGCGTGCTGCTGCTGACCGGCACCGCGATCCTGTACGCGGCCGCCGGATCGATCGAGTTCACCGCGGGCGGCGTCCTCGGCGAGCTCGCCGGCCGGCGCGGCCTCCTCATCGCCGCGTTCGCGCTCCTCATCGCGGGCCTCGGCGTCAAGGCCGCGCTGATCCCGCTGCATACGTGGCTGCCCGTCGCGATGGTGGCCCCGGCCCCGGTGAGCGCGCTCCTCCACGCGGTCGCCGTCGTCAAGGCCGGTGCGTTCGGGATCACGCGCGTCATCTACGACGTGTACGGGATCCGCCTCGCGGATCGCCTCGGCGTCACGAGCGTCCTCGCGGTCGTCGCGGCGGCGACGATCCTCTACGGATCGCTCAAGGCGCTGGCGCAGGACGATCTCAAGCGGCGCCTCGCGTACTCGACGGTGAGCCAGGTGTCGTTCATCGTCCTCGGCGTCACCGTCGTCGGGAAGCTCCTGACGATCGGCGGGATCGCGCACCTCGTCCACCAGGGCCTGATGAAGATCACCCTGTTCTTCTGCGCCGGGAACCTGGCCGAGGAGCTCGGGATCCACGGCGTCCGCGAGCTCCGCGGCGCCGGGCGCCGGATGCCGCTGACGATGATCGCCTTCACGCTCGCCTCGCTCGGGATGATCGGCATCCCGCCGCTCGCGGGGTTCGTCACCAAGTGGTACCTCGGCGCCGGGGCCGTCGAGGTCGGATCCTCGTGGGTGATCGCCGTGTTGATCGCGAGCAGCCTGCTCAACGCGGCCTACCTGTTGCCGATCGTCCGCGATGCGTGGTTCGGGGAGCCGAGCGCGCCGTGGCCGGCGAGGAAGGGCCGGTTCGAGGTGGGGCTGTGGTTGCTCCTGCCGACGATCGTGACGGCCGCGGCCTCGGTCGGGGTCGGGCTGTTCGCGGCGACGAAGCTCAGCCCGCTCGCGATGGCGGCGTTGATCGCCGAGCGGGAGATCCACCCGTGACGGCGAACGACGCGCTGGCCGTCGCCGCGATCGTGCTCCCTCTCGCGGTCGGGGTGGCGATCGGGATCCGCTCCCTGCGCGAGGCCGCGCTCGCCGCCGCGCCGTGGACGGCGCTGCCCGCCTTCGTCGCCGCGCTCGACGGAGGCGCGAGCTCGGTCCACGCGGATGCGCTCCTGTTCGGGACGACGATCGGCGTCGAGGATGTCGTCACGCGGGTGTTCCTCGTCCTCACGGCGACCGTGTGGCTCGCCTCCGCGGCGTACGCCCGGACCTACATGGCCTGGGATCCGCGCCGCGCGCGCTACTGGGTGTTCGCGTCGATCACCGCGTCGGGGAACATCGGGCTCGTGCTCGCGCAGGACGTCGCGAGCTTCTACCTGTTCTACTCGGTGATGACGTTCGGCGCGTACGGCCTCGTCGCGCACGTGTCGACCGCGGAGGCGCGCCGGGCCGGCGCCGTGTACCTGAAGATGGCGCTCCTCGGCGAGATGCTGTTGCTCGCCGCGTTCGTGATCCTCGTCGGCGCGCGCATCGACCTGCCCCTCCACGAGGCACCTCGCGCCGTCGCGGACTCACCGCACCGCGACCTCGTGGTCGGCCTCCTGCTCGCCGGGTTCGGCGTCAAGGCGGGCGCGATCGTGCTGCACGTCTGGTTGCCGGTGGCGCACCCGGCGGCGCCGACGCCCGCGAGTGCGGCGCTGAGCGGCGCGATGATCGCGGCCGGCGTGCTCGGCTGGCTGCGCTTCCTCCCGCTCGGCATCGTGGCGCTGCCGGGGGCAGGGCGGATCTGTCTCGCCGCGGGCTTCGCGGCGGCGTTCTACGGCGTCGCCGTCGGCGTGACGCAGCGAGATCCCAAGACGGTGCTCGCCTACTCGAGCGTGAGCCAGATGGGCTTCGTGACCGCGGCGCTCGGCGTCGCGCTCGCGTCCCCGTCGACGGCGCCGCTCGCGACCGCCGCGATCCTCTTCTACGTGCTCCATCACGCGCTCGCGAAGGCCGCGCTCTTCCTCGGCACCGGCATCGCGATGACGGCGCCCACCGGATGGCCGCGCCGCCTCGCCCTGGCGGGGCTGCTGGTGTCGGCGCTCGACCTGGCCGGCGCGCCGCTCTCGAGCGGGGCGCTCGCGAAGATCTCGCTCAAGCACCTGGCCGCCGACCGCGGCGCGGCGTTCGGCATGCTGCTCTCCGCCGGCGCCATCGGCAGCACGCTCCTCATGGTCCGGGTGTTGAGCCTCGCGGCCGCGCGGCGCGGCCCCGTCGCACGGCGGCCGCTCCCCTGGGTGCCATGGCTCCTGCTGCTCGCGCTGGACGTGGCGCTCCTCGCCGCGCCTCCGATCGATCGCGAGCGGCTCGAGCTCCTCGTCGATCCCGCGAGCGTCGCGAGCGCGGCCTGGCCGGTGCTCGCCGGCATCGCGATCGCCTTCGCCGGCCGCCGGCTCGTGCGCGGCCTCGCGATCCCGCCCGGCGATCTCCTCGTGGTCTTCGAGCGCGTCGGGGCGTGGCTGCGAGCGCGCATCACCGGTGCGGTACGCGCCGGCGTGCGTGCGGAGGACGCGCTGCGCGCGTGGCTCGCGCGTCGCGTCGCCGTGCCGCGGCGCCGGCAGACGTTGTTGCGCGAGGCGTCGCGGCTCGAGCACGGGTTGTCGGGGTTCGCGCCGACCGGCGTCGCGCTGCTCGTGCTCGGCATCGTCCTGGCGTGGGCCTCGCGCTGAGCTCTCACATCGCGTCCGCCTCCGGAGGTGTGCGCCGCGGCGGCACGACCAGCACGTCGCACGTGACCTCGCGCAGCACGTCGCCGGCGACCGTCCCGAGGAAGGCGTTCGCGACCCCGCCGTGGCCGCGCGTCCCGAGCACCAGGAGGTCGGGCCTCGCCTTCTCGACGGCCTTCTCGATGACTGTCCTCGGCGCACCCTGGAGGACGTGCACGCGCCACGCCGGCGCGTCGGCGGGTGCGATGCCCGCCTGCACGAGCGCCGCCGCGAGGAAGGCGTGGAGCTCCTCGCGCTCGTGCCGGCGGGACACCTCTCGGTCCTCGCGCGTGTCGTCGTCGGCCAGGCTCGCGTAGCGCAGCCCCATGTACGGCACCTCGTAGGCGTGGATGACGTCGACGGGTGGGCGCGGCGGCGGGACGACGCGGAGCACGAGGTCGAGCGCGTGGTGGGCGGCCTGATCGAAGTCGAGCGCGAGCATCGGGTACCGGTACGGCGTCCGGGCCGGGAGGCGAACCACGAGCACCGGCAGCCGCCCTCGCCGGAGGACGCGCTCCGCGGTCGACCCGAGGAAGAGATCGCGCAGCGCGCGGCCGCCGCCGCGCCCGATCACGAGCATCTCCGCGCCCACCGACGCGGCGCACCGCGCGATCTCGACGGAGGCCGCGCCCGTCTCGACCGCACAGTGCAGCGCGACGTGCGCGGGCAGCGTCCGTGCGAACTGTTCGGCCTCGGCCTCGAGCGCGTCGCGCGCATCGCGTGCGGCGCGGCGCCGGGCGGGCGACGGGAGGCTCTCCGGGACCGCGTGCAGGAGCGTGAGGCGGGCGCCCTCGGCAAAAGGCAGGAGCGCGACCCGCGCCACGAGCCGATCGGAGAGCGGCGAGAGATCGAGCGCGACGACCAGGCTCCGCAGCCCGCTCACGACCGGCGACGGCGCGCCGCGCAACTCCGGCTCCGGCCGTGCATGCAAGGGAGGTTCGTGCACCACGATCGATCGGAGGGAGCAAGCCCCGTTCCGTCGCGCACGCGTGCTTCGAGGACATCGGGCTCCTGATCACGCACGCGCGCGTTATTTTCATGGTGACAACAGCGCCGAGGCGACGTCGCGCTTCGGGGCGTGCGCGGCGCGGCGCGGTCGCCGGCGCGGTCGGCCTGGTGTCGACGGTGCAACTCGACGCGGCGGCAGGCGGCAAGCGATGCCTACGTGCGAGGACGTGCACGCACGCCGAGCCTCGGAGCCCGATAGACGCGGTCGCTCAGGTCGCGGCCGGCGGCCAGCCCGGGATCGCGCGCGTGTCGTAGCGGCCGGTGCGGAACGCCTCGCTGCGCAGGATCGCGAGGTGCATCGGGATCGTCGTCGGGACGCCCTCGACGACGAACGCCGACAGCGCGGCGATCATGCGGGCGATCGCGTCGTCGCGGTCGCGCCCGCGGACGATGACCTTCGCGAGGAGGGAGTCGTAGAACGGCGGGACGACGTAGCCCGCCAGGGCGTGCGTGTCGACGCGCACGCCCTCGCCGGCCGGCGGGCGCCACGCAGTGATCGCGCCGGGCGCCGGCTGGAAGTTCGCGGCCGGATCCTCGGCGTTGATGCGGCACTCGAGGACGTGCCCGCGGAGCTCGATGCGGTCCTGCGTCCACGCGAGCGGGCGCCCGGCGGCGACCTCGATCTGCGCGACCACGAGGTCGAGCCCGGTGCGCTCCTCGGAGACCGTGTGCTCGACCTGCAGGCGGCAGTTCATCTCCATGAAGCGCAGCACCTCGCCGTCGAACAACAGCTCGATCGTGCCGGCGCCGACGTACCCGACGGCCGCGGCCGCGCGCGCCGCCGCCTCGCACGTCGCCGCGCGCAGCTCGTCGGAGATCGCCGGCGACGGGCTCTCCTCGATCAGCTTCTGGTGATTGCGCTGCACCGTGCAGTCGCGCTCGCCGAGGTGCACCGCGCGCCCGTAGCGATCCGCGAACACCTGGATCTCGACGTGGCGCCCGCTCTCGAGCAGCCGCTCGAGGAACACGCGGTCCCCGCCGAACGCGGCGCGCGCCTCGGCCTGCGCCTCCGCATACGCGCCCTCGACCGCGTCGGGGCCGCGCGCGACGCGCATCCCGCGCCCGCCGCCGCCGTTCTCCGCCTTGAACAGCACCGGATACCCGACCGCATCGGCGACGCGGCGCGCATCCTCCGGCCCGGCGAGCACCCCGTCGCTGCCCGGGATGACGTGCAGCCCGGCCGCCTTCATCGCCGCCTTCGCGCGCGTCTTGGACCCCATCAGCGCCGTCACGTGCGGCGGCGGCCCGAGGAACGTGACGCCGTGCTGCGCGCACAGCGTCGCGAGCAAGGGATTCTCCGACAGGAATCCCCACCCCGGATGCAGCGCGGAGCACCTCGCCTGCACCGCCGCCTGCACCACGCGCTCGACGTCCAGGTACGACTGCGCCGCGCGCGCAGGCCCGAGCACCACCCGCTCGCGCCCCTTCAGGTACGGCGCCCCCGCATCGGCCTCGCTCGTCGCGAACACCGGCACGATCCCGAGCTTGTCGCACGCCCTCGCCACGCGCACGGCAACCTCCCCGCGGTTCGCGATCAGGATCCGATGAAACAGCGACGGCGCCATCGCCGCGCACTATAGGTCATCGCCATCCCGCCGCGCGCCGAGCCGGCGACCGATCGCGCCGAGGCCAACGCCGATCAGGTGGCGTCGGGTCAGCGCCGGTGCGCACGGCAACGTCAGGATCGCGCGTGCGATCGGCGACCGCCGGCCTCGCACGTCCCACGGCGCGTCGCGACCGACGCGATCGCGCGCGACTCCCGTGTGCGCGCACGCGCGTTGATCGCACCACCCGGCGGTTCCACACTCACCCCATGCGCACCACGTGGATCCTCGCCGCCGCGCTCGCACTCGCCGGTGGCTGCAAGCGCGACGCGGACCAGGCGCGGCCCCTCGCCGACGAGGCGCGCGCCTGCGACGCCACCCACGACCTCGGCTGCCCGCGCACGATCCTCTGGGTCGCCGACCTCGCGACCAGCCAGCGCTACTACCGCGACAAGCTCGGCTTCAAGATCGACTGGACCGACGGCGACCCCGCCGACTTCGGCGCCGTCAGCCGCGGCCACACCCAGCTGTTCATGTGCCAGCGCTGCCAGGGCCACCCCGGCTCGTGGCTCTGGGTCTTCACGCCCGACGTCGACCGCCTCCACAAGGAGCTCGTCCAGCGCGGCGCCCTCATCCTGTCGCCGCCCGACGACAAGCCGTGGGGCGTGCGCGAGATGCAGGTCGCCGATCCCGACGGCAACGTGCTCCGCATCGGCTCGCCGAGCAAACCCACGCGGGATTAGCAGCCGACCTCTGTGTTCACGCCCGTTGCACTCCAGATCTTCGGGGGCATCGTGTCGCAACTTGCGACAGGCAGTTGCGGTGTGACGACTCCTGATGAGCAGGCGCGGCGGAGCCGTGCGGGAGTGAGAGCTGCAACGGCGCGAGCCAGCTCCGGACCTGTGGCCGGAAACGATGCTAGACCGCAGGCGCGCGATGCTCACCCGAGATCGATGGTCGTGGCGGGGGGCGGGATTGAACCGCCGACCAAGGGCTTATGAGACCCCTGCTCTACCACTGAGCTACCCCGCCGAGTGGTGCGTGAACCTAAAGGGTTCGATGGTGGCTGGCAAGAGCCGGAGGCGAAGCCTTGCAAGGTCCCAAGGAAATCAGGAACATGGGTGGCGTACCGACCTGGGTTGGGCTATCTTGGCCCCACACTCGGGGATCGTCTAATGGCAGGACAGCAGCCTTTGGAGCTGCTCATCAAGGTTCGAATCCTTGTCCCCGAACGGAAGCCTTCATGAAACTCGACAAGAGCACGTCCCTTTTTTTCGCGACCAAGATCGATAGCAAGCTTCGCGAGGGGCTCGCGCTCTCCAAGCCCGGAGACAAGAAGTACTTCGACGGCAGCTCCGAGGAGTTCCTGCGGGTCATGGAGATCGGCGACGAAAAAGACAAGGAGCGCTGGATCGGCAAGATCATCAAGCCGGGTCCGGCGGTGACCGAGGTCGACGACATCCAGCGCAACATCCTGTCGATCCTCCGGCGCGTCGCGCCGAACGCGCGCATCCCGGCATCGGCGGTGAAGATCTTCGTGCTGCAGGGTGCGCTGGCCGCGCCCGCGGTGATCGACGACGAGGCCGAGGAGGGTGAGGAAGTCGGCGGTTCGTCGGGTCCGTACATCACGTACTGAGTCAGGTCCGGTAGCGCTCGGGATCGAGGTTGTAGCGCTTGAGCCAGCGCTGCACCTGCTGGCGCACGCGGCCGAGGTCGACGGCGACCTTGCTGACGTTGCCGCGATGCTTCTCGAGGAGCGCGACCAGCTCGTCGCGGCGCGCGTCGGTGCCGGCGGCGGGCGCCGTGACGGTGACGAAGCGCGCGGTCGCGATCTCCTCCGTGAAGTGCGCCGGCGCGAGCTCGCCCGAGCCGGAGAGCGCGACGGCCCGCTCGAGCGCGCGCACGAGCTCGCGCACGTTGCGCGGCCACGCGTAGGCGAACAGGGCGCGCGCCGCGGCGCCCGCGAGCTGCGTCGACGGGGGCACGAGCTCCGACAGCATCACGCCGAGGTCGACGCGGCGCTCGGCGAGCGGGGGCAGCTCGATCTCGAAGCCGGCGAGGCGCGCGACCAGGTCGTCGCGGAACGCGCCGTCCTCGACGAGCGCATCGAGGTCGCGGTGGGTCGCGGCGACGACGCGCAGGTCGACGCGGACCGCGGAGGGAGCGCCGACGGCGCGCACCTCGTGCTCCTCGAGCACGCGCAGGAGCGCGGCCTGCGCGGGCGCGGGGAGGTCGCCGATCTCGTCGAGGAACAGCGTGCCGCCGCTCGAGCTCGCGACGAGGCCCGGCTGGTCGGCGATCGCGCCGGAGAAGGCGCCGCGCTTGTGGCCGAACAGCTCGCTCTCGACGAGCCCGGCCGGCAGCGCGCCGCAGTTGACGGGGACGAACGCGCCGCCGCGCCCCGACGACGCGTGCACGGCCTGCGCGATGCGCTCCTTGCCGCTGCCGGTCGGCCCGCCGACGAGCACGGGGATGTGGGAGCGCGCGACGCGGCGCAGCTCGTCGAACGCGGCGGCGAGCAGCGGATCGAGCGTGACGAGCTCGCCGCGCGCGGCCGTGGCGTCGAGCGCCGGCTGCGCAGCGAGCTCGCCCGTGCGCAGGATGAAGAAGCTGCGGCCGGCCTCGACGACCTCGTCGGCGGCGCCGCCCGCTGCGTTCGCCGAGATGCCGACGAGCGCGCGCTCCTGCTTCGCACCGTTGACGAGGATGCCGTTGCGCGAGCCCGCGTCGACGGCGACCCAGTGGCCGCGCTCGCGCTCGAACACGACGTGCGACGACGACATCCACGGATCGGGGACGTCGACGCGCATCGTGCGCCCGCTGCGCCGCGCCTCGCGCTTCGCGCCGCGCCCGACCTCGACGCGGTCGACGCCCTCGAGCGACCAGCGCGCGCCGCCGATCGGCTTGCCCGCCGTCAGCGCGAGGTACAGGTGGTCCGCGCGCGACGGGGCGTCCTCACCGTCCTCCTCGAGGGGCAGCGTCTGCGTCGGCACTGTGGGGGATTGTAACCGTGTGAGCTGCGCACGGCGAGGCGCGGCGCTCACGGTCGCCTCACCGATCGCCTCACCGGTCGCCGTCGACGAGCGACGCTACGCTCGTCGGATGCCTCGCCTCACCTACCTCCTGATCCCGCTCGTCGCCGCGTGCGGCCTCGACGAGTTCGACGTCGATCAACCGATCCCCGAGCAGGCCATCCAGGGCTCCGGGATCCCGGCGCCGCTCGCCGCGCTGTTCCCGCTCCCGCTCGACCTCGACCTGCAGGCGAAGATCAAGGAGCAGAAGAACGCCGGCTCCGTCGACAAGATCACGCTGAGCTCGCTGCGCCTGACGATCACGGCGACGCGCCGGCCGCCCGGCGACACCGACGACTGGAGCTTCGTCGAGTCCGTCGAGGTGTTCGTCGCGAGCCGCGCCCCCAACACGACGCTGCCGAAGGTGAAGATCGCGAGCGTCGCGAACCCCGGCGCCGTCGAGGTGATGGAGTTCGCCGTCGAGCCCGGCGTGAACCTGCGGCGGTACGTCGAGGAGGGCGCGCGGGTCGACACGCGCGGCAGCGGCACGATCCCCGCCGACGACGTGTCGTACGACGGGCTCGCCGTGTTCTCCGTCGACGTGCTGTGACTAGCAGCGCTCGCGCCAGCGCGCGGACGTGTCGCGCACGCGGTTGTCGTCGTCGATGTCCGGGCACAGCTTGAAGCAGTCGACGCGCGACTCGACGCGCTTGCACTTCGACAGGCTGGAGTTCAGCGAGGAGGAGCTCTTCTTCAGCTCCTCCTCGAGGCGCGAGGCGGCGCGGCGGGCGCGGTCGCGGCCGCGGTCGATCGCGCGCGAGCTGTCGGAGGTGAGCGCGACGACGGTGCACGTGTCGGAGCTCACCATCACGCAGTCGGCGCGCTCGCCGCCGAGCGAGACGTCCTTCGCGGCGCAGCGGTCGCGGCGGTCGCGGCGCGCCGAGTCCCCGCCGCGCAGGATCTGATCGACGACGGGGTGGGTCCCGTTGCGCATCGCGCGCGTGTGGTCCTCGAGGCGGTCCCAGCGCGACTTCACGTCGGACTCCTCGCGCGACGCGTCGCTGCGGTGGTCCTTGTCGTTGTTCTGCACGTCGCGCAGCGCGTCGAGCGCCTCGCGCTTGGACCGCTCGAGGCCGCTCCACTTGTCGTTGACCCGCGACCGCGCGTTCGACGCGGCGCTCTCGCCCGCGCTCTTGCGGCCATCGTCGTCCGCAGAGCACATCGCCGCCACGATCTTGCGGGACTCCTCGGGGGCGAGCCGCTTGACCTCGTCGGCCTTGCGCTTGAAGTCATCGACCTTGCTCTTCGCGTCACTCCAGCTCGCGCCCGCCCACGCAACCCCGAGGGCAACACCGAAAGCGACGACGACCGCGAGACCACCTGCTGCTGCACGCTTCATGTTGTTCATGTTCGTCTCGGACGGATCCCGAGGCGGGAGAGTTGCACGCTACGGCTCGAGCGCGAGCAGCGGATCGCCCGCGTTGACGTCCGCCCCGTCGGCGACGAGGACCTCACGAATTCTGGTGCGTTCCGGCAGGTCGGCGCCGCCATAGGTGACGCGGTGGAACGACTTCATGACCTCGAGGAGACAGATCGTCACGCCCGGTGCCAGCTCGTCACCGGCGGACACGAACGGCGGCTTGTCGGGGGACGGGCGGCCGTAGAAGCGCCCGCTCGTCGGTGCGCGGAACGTGAGCCCCCCGGCGTGGGAGGGCGCCGCCGCGGCCGCGGTCACCACCTGGGCCGCCGCTCCGGCGCGCGGATCGATCGCCACGAGCAGCGCGCCGTACTCGACGGCGGGGCGCGCCAGCGCCGGGTCGGCCGTCGCGATCACCGTGCCGCTCACCGACGGCGGTGCCACGATGGGCGTCAGGCGGCCGAGCGCCTCGAGCGTGCCGAGCGTGCTGCCGCCGCGGATCACGTCGCCGGCGGCGACGGCGATGCGGAACAGGCCCGGCGCCGGCGCCGCGAGCTCGATGCAACCGTCGTCGCGCGTGCGCGTGAGGGCCGGCGTCATCGGCCACCTCGCACGCCGCCGACGAGCTCGCGCAGGTCGTGCATCGACCAGATGCGCGGGTTCTTCACGCGCCGGTAGCCGGTGCCCTGGTAGGACATCTCTACGAGCGCCGCGAGGTACGTGCGCAGGTCGCCGAGCTCGACGATCTCGTCGGTGTCCATCTGCCGCGCGGCGACGAACGGATCCATGTCGCCCTCGATGCGCGCCTCGGTCTCGCGCATGCCGGCCTCGATCTTCGCGCGCTCCGCGGGATCGGTCGCCATGATCTGGAAGTCGTCGTCGAGCTTCGTGTTGAACGCGGCGATCGCGAGCGTGCGCCCCTCCATGACGGACAGGCGCGACAGCGTCGTCGACAGCTGCACGACCGGGTCGTACGGGAGGCCGCTCATCGCGTAGTAGCCGGCGCCCGACGCCTTGCGCAGGAGCACCGTGAACATCGGCGTCGCGTTCGTCGAGTTCGTGTAGATGAGCGAGCTGCCGTACGCGAGCAGGCCGTGCGCCTCGGCCTCGCGCCCGATGTCGAAGCCGCTGATGTCCTGCAGCCACACGAGCGGGATGCCGTCGTCGTTGCACGCGCGCGAGAACGCGCTGATCTTCGCGATGCCGCCGCGGTACAGGATGCCGGCCGGGCGCCGGCGCCCCAAATGCTCGGGATCGCCGACGAGGCCCTGGCGGTTGATCACGAAGCCGGCGTACAGGCCGGCGACGCGCCCGATACCGCAGATCATCTCCTCGCCGACCTCGGGCATGACCTCCCAGAACAGCGACTGATCGACGAGGCGCGCGAGCACCTGGTGCGCGTCGTACGCCTCGCGGTGATCGGCGGGCAGGAGCCCCGCGAGCTCCGACGGCGCGAACCGGGGATCGATCGGCGCGGCCTCGCCGCGGTAGAAGGCGGCGCCGCTCGTCGGCAGGCGCGCGACGTCGCGGCGCAGGCACGCGAGCAGGGTGTCGTCGTCCGGAACGCGGACATCCGCGCACCCCGACTGGTGCACGTGAACCTCGGGGCCGCCGATGTCGAGCGACGTGATCTTCTGGCTCTTCGCACCTTTGATCAGCGCGGCGCCGGCGATCACCATGTACGCCTGCTCCGTCATGTACACGCGGTCGGAGATGATGGGCATGTAGCCGCCGCCCGCGATGCAGTCGCCGAACACGCCCGCGAGCTGCGGCACGCCGCTCGCCGACAGGAGGCTGTTCATCTTGAAGATGTGCCCGGCGCCGCGCGCGCCCGGGAAGCTCTTGCTCTGCTCGGGGAGGAACAGGCCCGAGCAGTCGACGAGGTAGATCGTCGGCAGGCGCAGGCGCAGCGCCATCATCTGCGCGCGCTGGATCTTCTCCGGCGTGCGCGGCCACCACGCGCCCGACGCGACGGTGTTGTCGTTCGCGATGACCATGCACCAGCGCCCCTCGACGCGCGCGAACGCGGTGACGACGCCCGCGGCCGGCGACTTCTGGTCGCCCGGGAACGTCTCGCCGTAGTTCGTGAACGTGCCGGTCTCGAGCGTGCGCGTGCCCGGGTCGGCGAGGCGCGCGAGCCGCTCGCGCGCGGTGAGCTTGCCCTTCTTGTGGACGCGCTCGACGTACGACGCCCCCCACCCGGCCTCGACCTCGCGCCGCCGCACGCGCAGCCGCTCCTCGAGCGCGCCCACGGCGGCGCGGTGCTCGGCCACGGTGCGCTCGTCGGCGATCCGGTTCAGCGCATCTCCGATCGGTACCAGCGGGACAAACGCCATGCGGCGCGCACGATACCAGGCCGAGGTTCCCGGCGACCGCGGACGGCGGCGCGTTCACGGATCGGTGCATGTTCCGAGGCGCGCGCAGCGTGCGCCCCGCGCTCGGTCGCAGGCGCGCCAGGTATGCGATCCGTCGTGGCCGCGGCTGGCACGGCGCGTGGAACGCTCGAGGGCATGCCAGATTTCGACGGTGACAGCGACCTGGCCTGGCTCGCCTGGGCGATCGCGCAGCGCGAGAAGACCGCGGACGTCGAACGCTGGTTCGTCGTGTCCACCGCCGGGCCGCGGCGCCGCCGGCGCCCCCGCTTCAACTAGCGGCAGGTCATCGCGGGCGGGCGCAGGCCGAGCCGCGCCGCGATCGCGACGCTCGCGCCGAAGCGGACGTGCGCGAACACGCTGCAGGCCGGCGGCCCCAGACTGCCGGTCACCGGCGTCACGTCGACGTGCTGGGCGCGCGCCTCGTCGCGGACCTTCGCGGCCAGCTTGTCGGCCTTCGCGCGGAGCTCGGGTGCGCCGCCCGAGGTCGCGACGGCCTCGCACGCGACGATCGCCTCGGCGAACCGGCCCTCCTGGAACAGCGAGGTGCACAGGTTGAAGAAGTACTTCGGCTCCGGCACGCGCGCGACGGCCTCCCGGAACTTGCGCGTGGCCTCGCCGAACTTCGAGGCGAGCATGAGCTCCTTGCCCTCCTCGTTGAGACGCGCGGCGAGGTCGGCCTGGCTCTCGGCGGCGGCCGGCGCGGTGAGCGACGTGAGCGCGGCGAGCGCGATCAGGGCGAGCGCGGTGCGCATCCCGCGAACGGTAGCAGGGCCGTTCACGGGTTGGTAACCACTTTACAGTCCAAGCTGACTGCTTTTGCGGTACAGCTACCGCATGGATGGAAAGCTCGACGACGAGCAAGAGATGATCGTCCAGACGGTCCGCCGCTTCGCGGACCGCGACCTGCGCGGCTGGGGCGCCGAGGCCGATCGCAGCGGCGCGGCACCGGATCGCCTGACGGCCGCGGCGAGCGAGCTCGGCTTCTTCCTCGACGCGGTGCCGGCGTCGGCCGACGGGCTCCTCGAGGGCGACTACGCCCACGTCACGCGCGCGCTGCGCGGGTACGAGCTCGGGCGCGGCTGTGCGGCGCTCGCGGCGCTGCTCGAGACGAACGTCGAGCCGGCGCTCGCCGTCGGCGCGTGGGGCACTTCGGCCGCGAAGCAGCAGGTGTTCGGCGCGCTCGCCTCGGGCGGGCTCGCGACGTTCGGCCACGACAGCCGCGGCGCGCTCGAGGTGACCGAGAGCGGCGGCGAGCTGCGCATCACCGGCAAGGTCGGGCCGCTGCCCGCGCTCGGGGTGGCGAGCCACCTCGTGCTCGCCGTGCGCGACGCGCTCGTCGTGATCTCGCTCGACGGCGTGCGGCGCGAGGCGATCGTGCCGTCGGGCTGGCGCGCGGCGAAGTGGGGCATCGCGCACCTCGACGGGCAGCGCGTGCCGGCGGAGCTGGTGCTCGCGCGCGATGCCGCGGCGGTCACCGAGGTGCTGTCGTGGGCGCGCGTGTCGCTCGCGGCGCGCGCGGCGGGCGTCGCGACGGCGGCGCTCGACCACGCGGAGGCGTACGCGCGCGAGCGCGTGCAGTTCGGGCACCCGATCGGCCAGTTCGAGGCGCTGATCCGGCTGCGCGACGACGCGATGACGTCCGCGATCGCGGCGCGCGTGTTCGCGCTGCACGCGGCGTGGGCGATCGATGCGCGCCGCCCCGAGGCCGCGGACCTGGCGAGCCGCGCGCGCGTGCTCGCCGGCGACGCCGTCGCGAAGGCCACCGTCGACGCCGTGCAGATCTACGGCGGCTACGGCTTCGTCACCGATTTCCCCGTCGAGAAGCTCATGCGCGACGCGCGCGCCTTCGAGGCGCTGCACGGCGACGAGCGCCTCGGCCGCATCCTCGCCGCGAAGGGAGCCAAGTAACATGGACATCTTCCACGACAACCCGCTGTTCTCCGGCGTGCGCCAGATGCTCGGCGCGTTCGCGAAGCAGCAGATGCGCCCGATCGCGATGAAGCACGACACCGAGGAGTCGATGCCGTGGGACCTGATGCGCTCGGCGCAGGCGCTCGGCATGACGCAATCGGCGATGCAGGACGGGCGCAAGAAGCTGACGGGCGTCGAGGACGATCCCGACCCGAAGAAGCCGCGCACGATGGCGCGCCTCGGCGTCGCCGCGTCGGAGGAGCTCGCGTGGGGCTGCGCGGGGATCGCGCTCGCGCTCGGCGGATCGGGCCTCGCCGCGTCGCCGGTGTCGCGCATGGGCAACGACGAGCAGAAGGCCGAGTTCAAGAAGCTGCTGAGCGGCAACGACGAGCACGGGCGGATCCGCGTCGCCGCGATGGCGCTGTCGGAGCCGGGCACGGGCTCGGACATCTCGGGCCTGAAGACGTCTGCGCGCCGCGACGGCGATCATCACTGGATCATCCGCGGCAGCAAGCAGTGGATCACGAACGGGCAGAGCGCGTCGGTGTTCGTGGTGTGGGCGCAGACCGAGCCCGACGCCGGGCGCGCCGGCGTGCGCGGGTTCATCGTCGGGCGCGGGACGCCGGGCCTCGTGCCGGGGAAGAAGGAGACGAAGCTCGGGATCCGCGCGTCGGAGACGGCGCAGGTCCACTTCGAGGACGTGCGCGTGCACGGCGACATGATGCTCGGCGTCGGCGGCGAGTCGGCGGGCCTCGCCGACACGAAGAAGATGCTCGACTCGACGCGCCCGATGGTCGGCGCGCAGGCGACGGGCATCGCGCGCGCCGCGTACGAGTTCCTCCTCGACCGCGTGCGCGGCGGATCGCTGCACGGCACGCCGATGGCGTCGCACCAGCACATCATGTTCGAGCTCGCCGACATGGCGATGGAGATCCACGCCGCGCGCCTGATGGCGCACAAGGCCGCGTGGATGGCCGATCACCACATCGAGAACGTGATGGAGTCGTCGATGGCGAAGGCGTACGGTGCGAGAGTCGCGCAGGCCGTCACGAACCGCGCGATGGTCCTCCTCGGCGAGGAGGCGCTCGAGCCGGGCCACCCCGTCGAGAAGTGGTACAGGGACGCGAAGATCTACGACATCTTCGAGGGTACGGGGCAGATCCAGCGACGCATCATCGCGAAACAGCTCACGGGGCAGAACCCGACATGAGCGATTGTGGCCGGGCCGGAGATGCTCCATGCTCCGCGCCATGAAGAAGATCACGCTGATTCTCGCCATCGCTTCCGCCTTCTCGCTCGTTGGCTGCAAGAAGAAGGGCGGCAACGAGGCGATGGAGAAGTTCAAGTCTCACGTCGACAAGCTCTGCGCGTGCAAGGACACGGAGTGTATCACGAAGCAGACCGAGGCGTACGGCAAGGAGATGGCGGAGTGGGCGAAGAACAACGCCGGCAAGACCGCCGAGGCGCCGAGCGAGGCCGACAAGAAGGCCACCGAAGAGGCGACGAAGAAGATGACGGAGTGCACGACCAAGATCGCCACCGAGGCCGTCAAGAAGGACGAGCCGAAGAAGGAAGAGGCGAAGCAGGACGAGCCGAAGAAGGAAGAGGCGAAGCAGGAGGAGCCGGCCAAGGAGGAGATGAAGAAGGAAGAGCCCAAGGCCGAGGAGAAGAAGGACGACGGCGCGGCCAAGAAGGAAGAGCCGAAGAAGGAAGGCGGCTGGTGAGCCCGCGCGGCCACTGAAGCCATTTCTCTCGTCACGACGACGGCGGGCCCGGTTTGCGGCCCGCCGTTTTCCGTTTCGGGCTATGAACGCCGTCGTGCGCATCCCGGTGGCGATCGCGATCCTGGCCGCCGCGGCCTGCGGCGGTGGTGAGGAGCCGCCTCCTCCGCCGCCGGCGCCGACGCAGGCCGAGCTCGAGGCGCTCCAGGACCGCGCGCTGGCGCGGCTGCTCGCGTTCGAGAACGAGCGCCGCGCGGCGACGGACTTCGCGGCGCTGCCGCCGTCGAACGTCGCGCTCGGCCCGGATCCGTACCGGATCGCGCCGTTCGGCGGCGGAACGCGGATCGGCATCCTGCGCGGCGACGCGGCCGTGGTGCTGCTCGACGCCGCCGGCGCCGAGCTCGCGCGTGCGGAGGCGCCGCCGTCGCCGAGCGGGCTCGCGATCGGCCCCGACGGCACGGCGTTCGTCGTCGGCGAGGGGGCGCGCGAGCTGTGGCGCTACCGGCGCACCGCCGCCGGGCTCGAGCGCACCCAGGGGCGCACCGCCGGCGCGCTCGGGATGCGCGACGTCGCGATCGCCCCCGACGGCAAGACGGCGTACGTCGTCGAAGAGCGCGAGGGCCGCCTGCTCGCCGTGGCCCTCGACGGCGAGGCGAGCGTGCGCGAGCTCGGGCGGTGCCACGGGCCGCTGCGCGTCGATGCGGGTGTCGGGTACGTCGCGACGAACTGCCTCCTCGATCACGCGATCGAGATCCGGCGCGGCGACGGCGACGAGGTCGTGCGCATCCACCACGACGGGCCGATCTGGGGCACGGCGATCCGGCGCGACGCCGGCGGCGAGCTCGCGATCGCGGCGGGCGGCGTCGAGGACCATCCGCTGCTCCGCGAGGACGGCGGGTTCGGCTACATCGACTCGCACGTGTTCGTGTACAAGCTCGCGCCCGGCGCGCGGACCGCGGTGCGCGTGGCGATGGTGAACGCGTCCGAGCTCGGCGCGGTGACGCCGAAGTGGCTCGCGTGGCGCGACGACCGATCGCTCGCGGTCGCGGGCTACGGCAGCGCCGGGCTGTACACGCTCGCGTGGCGCGACGCCGACCTCGTCGGTGCGCCGGCCGTCACGCGCGCGGAGCTGCCGCCCGGGACCGCGGCCGCCGACCTCGCGGCCGACGGCACGCTCGTCGCCGCGAACCCCCTGCTCGATGCATGGATCGTCGCCGCGCCGAACCAGCCGCCGCGCACGGTCGCCGTCGCCTCGCGCACCCGGCGCGCGCTGCCGTCGCGCCTCGGCGAGGCGCTGTTCTTCACGACGGCGATGGCGCCGTGGAACCGCACCGACGGCAAGCTCAGCCGCTTCACGTGCGAGACGTGCCACCACGAGGGCTACTCCGACGGGCGCGTGCACTTCACGGGGCGCGGCAAGGTCCACGCGGCGTCGCGCCCGCTGCTGGGCCTGTTCAACAACCGGCCGCACTTCTCGCGCGCGCTCGACAAGACGATGACGCAGATGGTGCACGCGGAGTTCCGCGTCGCGAACCGCCACAACGGCCGCGACCCGTGGTTCACGCTCACCTACGCCGACGCGCCCGTGCTCGCCGAGCTCGGCGCGCCCTGGCAGGTGCCACCGGAGGCGCTGCGCGAGGCGTTCATGTCCTTCCTCATGGACTTCACGCACCGCTCGAACCCGGCCGCCGCCGAGCGCCGCACGTTCACCGACGTCGAGCGCGCCGGCGCCCTCGCCTTCCGCGATCGCTGCGCCGCCTGCCACGCGCCGCGCCTCGTCGCCGACGAGCCGCGCACCGCGGCCCCGTTCGAGACGTGGGAGTCGCTCGTCATGTCCCCGGCCGGCGCGCTCGTGTGGAGCAACGCCGAGTACCGCAGGACCGGCGTCGAGCCGTACGTGCACGACAAGCAGGGTGCGCGCGTCCCGTCGCTGCGCCGCCTGTACAAGAAGTGGCCGTACTTCACGAACGGCAGCGCGCCGACGCTCGCCGACGTGCTCGCGCGCTTCGCGTGGACGCCCGACGCCGCGTTCCACGACGCCGCTCCCGCCGGCGCCGCGCACCTCACCCCGGCCGATCGGGCAGCGCTCCTCGCATTCCTCGAGCTCCTGTGACCGGGTAGCGTCGCCGCATGACGCTCGAAATCTACTGGGGCTCCGGGAGTCCGTACGCGTGGCGCGTGCTGCTCGCCGCCGAGCTGAAGCGCATCCCGTACGAGTCGAAGCTGCTCGAGTTCAGCAAGGGCCACCTGAGGACGCCCGAGTTCCTCGCGCTGAACCCGCGCGGCAAGGTGCCGGTGATCCGCGACGGCGACGTCACGCTCGCCGAGTCGATGGCGATCCTCGCGTACCTCGATCGCAAGTACCCCGACCCGCCGCTGTTCGGGCGCACGCCCGAGGAGGCCGGGCGCATCACGCTCGCGACCTCCGAGCTCGACGCATACGTGCGCGAGCCGCTCACGGCGGTGACCCGCTGGCTGTTCGGCGACAAGCCGCGCACGCCCGACATCGACGAGGCGCTCGCGAAGGTGGTCCCGGAGATCCAGCGCGTCGACGCCCGCCTCGCCTCGGCGACGTGGTTCGTCGGCGACGCGCCGACGGCCGCCGACCTCGTGTGGTTCCCGCCGATGCGCACGCTCGTCCGCGCGAACGCCCGCACCGAGCCGCGCTCGCGCGAGCTGAACCTGTTCCCGTTTGCGGAGCTGTACCCGAACATCGGCGCCTGGATCGCGCGCGTCGAGAAGCTCCCCGGCTACGACCGCACGTTCCCGCCCCACTGGCGCTAGCCAACGTCGTCCGGCAGCAGCGACCCGACCCCCGCCGCGACGAGCACCAGGATCCCGCCGATCCGCCACGTCCAGTCCCACGCGCTCCACCCGTCGTGCGGCACCGCCGCCACCAGCCCGGCGAGGCCGATCCCGACGACGAGGAACACGATGCCCCAGACGACCGCACCGACGCGCTCGAGCTGCTTGCCCATACCGACCTGACGGACCGGCGCCCCAGCCGTCTCACCCGGATGTTAAGTGCTCGAAATCGCTCGACACGCTCGCGCAACTCGGATTAACTGAAGAAGGATGGCCGTCGCGCTCGGTATCGATCTCGGCACCACGAACTCGTGCGCGGCGATCGCGACGCCGACCGGCGTCGAGTTCATCCTCGGTCCGCGCGGCGAGCGCGTGCACCCGTCCGTCGTCGCGTTCCCGGGGAGCGGCGGGGTCGTCGTCGGTCCCGATGCGAAGCGCTACCGGCTCACCGAGCCGCACCACGTGATCCACTCGGCGAAGCGGTTCATCGGGCAGAACATCCGCGCGCCGCTCGTGCAGCTCGCGCTCACGGGCGTCCGCTACAAGATCGTCGAGGGCCCGAACCAGCAGCCGATCGTCGTCGTGCGCGACCGCCGCATGACGATGCCGGAGATCTCGTCGCACGTCCTCCTGCACCTCAAGCGCTGCGCCGAGCGCCAGCTCGGCACGCACGTGCAGCAGGCCGTCATCACGGTCCCGGCGAACTTCACCGACGGGCAGCGCCAGGCCACCAAGGAGGCCGGGCGCCTCGCCGGCCTCGAGGTGATGCGCCTCATCAACGAGCCGACCGCGGCCGCGCTCGCGTACGGCTTCGGCCACGACCGGCAGCAGCTGGTCGCCGTGTTCGACTTCGGCGGCGGCACGTTCGACGTCAGCATCCTGCGCCTCAACGGCGAGATCTTCGAGGTGCTCGCCTCCGACGGCGACTTCTTCCTCGGCGGCGACGACCTCGACCGCGCGCTCGCCGAGCTCCTCGCGGCGGAGTGCAACCGCATCCTGCGCGTCGATCCGCGGCCGCACGCCGCGCTCATGATGAAGCTCATGATGGGCGCCGAGGCGATCAAGTGCCACCTCTCCGAGAACGAGGCGGCCGAGGGCGAGATCGACGGCCTCGACATGCCGAACGGCCAGGCCGGGCGCCTGCCGTTCTCGATCACGCGCCGCCAGTTCGAGGACCTCATCAACGGCTACGTGATGCGCACGATGGAGGTGACGCGGCAGGTGATCGTCGCCGCCGGCCTCACGCCGCAGCACATCAGCGAGGTCCTGTGCGTCGGCGGATCGACGCGCATCCCCGTCGTCCGCCAGCGCCTCACCGAGATCTTCGGCCGCCCGCCGAACACGCGCATCAACCCCGACGAGGTCGTCTCGCAGGGCGCCGCGATCCAGGCCGGCTCGCTCACGAACACGCTCAACGCCGGCACCGGCATGGGTGCGCGCGATGCGGTCGCGACCAGCGCGCACACGACGCTGCACGGCGTCGGCGCCGTCCAGCTGCAGCAACAGCAGGCGAAGCGCCCGATCCTGCTCGACGTCAACCCGGCGACGCTCGGCATCGGCACCGCCGGCGGCTTCTCCGAGCGCCTGCTCGACAAGAACTCGCCGATCCCGATCGAGAAGATCCGCGTGTTCACGACGGCGCGCGACAACCAGACGCGCGTCGAGATCGACTGCTGCCGCGGCGAGAACCGGCGCTACGACGAGAACGAGCCGCTCGGCACGCTCGTCCTCGAGGACATCGCCGCCAAGGCGCGCGGCGAGGTGAAGATCGAGGTGTGCTTCCGGGTCGACAGCGACGGCATCCTGCACGTGCGCGCGATCGATCAGGCGTCGCAGCAGCGGCAGGAGGCGCACCTGCAGGTGCTCGGCGCGCCCTCGGTCGACGGAGCGGAGGACGGCGGCGGCGGAGGTGAGCTGTGACGCAGGACGAGCTGATCGAGTGGGCGACGCGCATCGTGCACCGCGCCGACCCGCAGCCGCACCAGCTGCTCGAGATCAAGGCCGAGTCCGGGCTCGACGACGCACAGGCTGCGTTCCACAAGGTCGCGCGTCAGGCGCACCCGGATCTCCACCGCAACTCGCTGAGCGCGGAGCAGCTCGAGCTCGTCACGAGCGCGTACGCGAAGGTCGCCGGCGCGTATCAGGACTTCCGCCAGCTGGCGCTCGCGCCGCGCCCCAAGGTCATCGAGGTGAAGGGCGCCTACGGCACGCGCAACGTGCCGCCGCCGCCGCCCGTCGAGGAGCCCGAGGCCGCACCGCAGGCCGGCGGCCCCGTCGGGCAGATGAACAGCAAGGCCATGCTCCACTACCGCAAGGCCGAGATGTCCCTGCGCCGGGGCGAGCTGAAGACGGCCGTGCTGCAGCTGAAGATGGCGTCCGCGGCCGATCCGCAGTCGAAGTTCGTACGCATCGCACTCGCCGAGGTCATGGCCGAGCTCGCGAAGTCCGGCGGCTAAGTCTCGGAGAGGGGACTGGTCGGACCGCCACGGTCATCGGGTGTGACCAACTCCTGGCGTTGCGGTGACCGGTATGGTCAAAACCGTCCCATAAGGTGCCCGCCAACATGCCGCGCACGACCACTGGAACAGCCATCACCGGCCACGGCGTGTGGCATCCCCCGACGGTCCTCTCGAACGAGGACCTCTGCGTCGCGTTCAACGAGTTCGTTCGGCGCGAGAACGCGAAGCACGCCGACGCGATCGCCGCGGGAACGCGCGAAGCGCTCCGCGAGTCCTCGCCGGAGTTCATCGAGAAGGCCTCGGGGATCAAGGGCCGCTACGTACAGGACCGCACGGGCCTCACCGATCCCGAGCGGATGTGCCCGAACATCCCGGATCGCCGCGAGGACGAGCTCAGCTACCAGGCCGAGTACGCGGTGAACGCCGCGAGGCGCGCGCTCGAGGTCGCGGGCCGCACCGGCGAGGACGTCGACCTCGTCGTCCTCGGCGCCGCGAACCTCCAGCGCATGTATCCCGCGATCGCGATCGAGGTGCAGAACGCGCTCGGCGCGCGCGGCTACGGCTTCGACCTCTCGCTCGGCTGCTCGGCGGCCACCGGCGCGACCCAGCTCGCGTGTCAGGCGGTGCGCCTCGGCCAGGCGCAGTGCGCGCTCGTCGTCGTGCCCGAGCTGACGACGGGCCACATGAACTGGCGCGACCGCGACAGCCACTTCATCTTCGGCGACGCCGCGGTGTCGCTCGTCGTCGAGCCCGTCGCGCGCGCGAAGCCCGGCTCGTGGGAGATCCTGTCGACGCAGATGCTGTCGAAGTGGTCGAACACGATCCGCAACAACAAGGGCTACCTCGATCGCTGCGATCCCCAGACGCAGTTCAACGACGACAAGCTGTTCCACCAGCAGGGTCGCCGCGTGTTCAAGGACGTCGTGCCGCTCGCCGAGAAGTTCATCAAGGAGCACGCCTCGGCGCACGACCTCCAGCCGACGCAGGTCGCGCGCTACTGGCTGCACCAGGCGAACGGCCCGATGAACGCGCTGATCTCGAAGCGGCTCCTCGGCCGCGACGCGACCCGCGAGGAGGCGCCGATCATCCTCGACGAGTTCGCGAACACCGCGTCCGCCGGCTCGCTGATCGCGTTCTCGCGCCACAACGTGGACCTCCCCGCCGGGAGCTACGGGATGATGGCGTCGTTCGGCGCCGGCTACTCGCTCGGGTCGCTGCTCCTGCAGCGCCAGTGAGCGGGGCCTCGACGTAGGCAACCTTCGGAGGCACGCCGCGGTCCCAGGGACGTGCCGGCGCATCGCGGTTGGTCGCAGGTCGCGCTCGCCGGCTCGCTCGTCCTCCACGGCGCCGTCGTCGTCGCGATCGTGCGCGCGTTCGACCGCCCACGCCCTCCCGACGACGAAGACGAGGAGGAGGACGGCGATCCGTTTGCGGTGGCGCTCGTGCGGCCCGACGGGCTCGCCGTGGTCTCGGGCATCGAGCTGGTGACACTCGTGCCTGCGTCGTCGGCGGCAGCGTCGGCGACCACGGCGACGATGGCGGCGGCGCCGGCGACGGTGGTCGCGGTCGCCGGCGGACGCGGCGCACGCGGCACCGGCGGGACCATGCCGGGTCCGTCGGGTGGGGAGCCGGCCGGCACGGGCACGGGTACCGGCACCGGCCTGCTCGGCATGCGCGGGCGGCGGCACGACCTGTCGCTGTCCGCCGAGGCGATGGCGCGGATCCTCGACGGCGGGCCGGAGGTTCCGGATCCGGTGACGCCGACGGGCAAGATCCAGCGGCGCGGCGCCGAGGGGAAGATCGACGACACCGTCGCGACCGTGCGCGTGCACGCCGACGGCACCGTCGACCTGAAGGGCAAGCCCCACGCGAGCATCCGCGTCGGCCCGCCGATTCCCACGATGGAGGACCTGCGCGTCGCCGGGCGGCAGATCGCCGAGTGGTACGAGAACCCGTACAAGCGCCGCGACAACGTCGGGCGCATGCAGGACCTGCCGCGCCACCAGACGGCGACGGAGGGCGCGTGCTCGTCGTGGGGCGATGCGAGCTGCGAGCCGATGCCCGCCGACGGCGCGCCGCCGCGCGGCCGGCTCGTCGGCGGCGGCGAGACCGGCGTGTTGCCGCTCGGGTGGGGCAAGCTCGACATCTCCGGCTACCTGATGGAGAAGCTCGCCGGCGATCCGTACGCGGCGCGCAAGCTGAAGCTCCTCGACGAGACGCGCGAGGAGCGCATCGCCACGGGCACGGCGTTCCGCGCCGAGCAGCAGGCGCGCAGCGCCGAGCTCGTGCAGCGCAACCTCGCGGCCCTGTGGCGCGCGCGCACCGATCCCGCCGAGCGCCGCGCCGCGCTGTTCGCGATGTGGGACGAGTGCACCGAGGACGAGGCCGGCCTGCGCGCCCGCGCGATGGTGCTCGGCTGGATCCGCACGCACCTCCCCGCCGGATCGCCGGGCGCGTACACCGCGGCCGAGATCGCGAAGCTCGACGGTGCGCGCGGCTCGGCGCAGCACTTCGCGCCGTACTGACCGCGGCGTCACGGCGTGAAGGGGCGCCCCGCCCGGAAGGCGGGATCGACCGCGCCCGAGAGGAACAGCGTCGGGCTCTGCACGCCTTCGAGCCGGACCCGGATCGCCGCGTGGAGCTCGTCGTGGCTGCCCGCGAAGGCGCCTCCGTCCCAGATCGCGAGGAGCGCCCCGGTGAACCGGCCGTGGACGTCGCCGTCGTAGGCCGGCTGGCGATCCTCGCACGCGGCGAGGAGGATGATGCCGGCGCGCGGCTCCATCCCCTGCGTCGCGGCGACCGCCGCCGCCTTGCGCTCCGCGTACTCGGCGGCGTGCGCGCGCAGGACCGCGCGGATGTGTGCGGCGGGTGCGCGCCGATCGGGGACGGCCGCGCGGGCCTCGCGCAGCGGCGCACGCACGGCCGGGCCCGTCGCGCGGACCGTCTGCAGATCGCGGATCACCGAGCCGCTGAAGCAGCTGTCGGACACGACCAGCACCCGCACGCCCGCGGCGAGCTTGCACAGCTGCTCGTGGATCTCGTCGTCGAGGAGCAGCCCGTCGCGGAGGCACCAGGCCTCGTCGCGCCCGTCGGGCTCGTCGCCGTCGCGGTCCGGCACCGAGGCGCCGTGCCCCGAGTACGTGAGGAGCAGGAGGTCGCCCTTCGCGAGCTCGCCCACGGCGCGGTCCATCGTCGCGACGAGGTTCGTGCGGGTCGCGTCCTCGCCGAGGAGCAGCTGCGGGCGGAACCCGCGCGCATCGGCGAGGGCGCTCATCGCGCGCGCATCGTTCTCGCACGCGCGCAGCGGCCCCGCCCACCCGCGGTAGGAGCGGGGGTCGACGGCGTTGAGTCCGAGGTGGATCGAGATCGCTTGGGGCATGGACATCCTTTCAACGGGGGTGGAGGCGGTCGCGGACGTAGCGGAGGAAGCGGGTGCGCCAGCGCGGGTGCGACTGGCCCTGGAACGTCGCGCGCGCGGACCACGCGACCGCGTGGGTCTCGCCGATCGCGTAGCCGTGCCGGCGCTGCAGGCTGGCGGCGCAGTGGATCACGCGCAGCGCGAGCCACCGCGCGTCGCCGCGGCCCCAGTCGGGAGGCGCGGCGGCGACGAGCCCGACGTGGCCGCAGCGATCGACCCGCCCCGCCCGCACCAGCTCGATCGACGGATACACGATCACCGCACCGAGCTCGGGCGTCGCCAGCGACTGGAACCAGCGCCCGGTCGTCTCGGCCTCGAGGATCATCCCGTCGGGCTCGACCCAGTCCCAGCCGCCGGCGAACGCCGGCTGGTAGCGGTCGTAGCCCAGGCACCACGCGACGAACCCGGACGCGTCACACCCGACGCGCCCGGCGCACGCTCCCTCCGGCCCGGGCGCCGCCGGATCGCGCCCACCCGCCCCGCGCAGGAAGTGGCCGCGGCCGACGAACGCACGGGCGCGCGCGAGGGACGTGGGTTCGGTCGCGTCGTCGGGCACAAGCGGCTCCGACACATGGACGACGGCCGCGGCCCGGACCGAACACGCGTGATAGCGTGAGCGGATGGGTGCGGTGCCCGTGCTCACCCGCCTCGCGCACGTCGCGGGCCTGGTGTGCCTGTGCGGCGTGGTCGACGGCCCGCGCGCGGAGTCGAGCTGCCGCACCGCGTTCGCGGCGCGCGACTGGCCCGCCGCGCTCGAGGCGTGCGGTCCGGAGAGCGGCGATGACGGCCGCGTGCGCCACGCGTGGGCGCAGCTCTACAGCGGCCACAACGAGGAGGCGCTCGCGGAGGCGGCGGAGCTGTTCGACTCGAGCGAGCGCGCCGAGGCGCGGTACCTCGGCGGCCTCATCCTGACGCGGCGGCCCGATCGCGTCGAGGAGGGGCGGCGCCTGATGGAGGGCGCGCTGGAGCTGTTCGCGGCGGCCGCCGAAGCGCAGCGCGCCGCCGACATCGCGTCGACGCTGGTCCCGGTCGTGCTGCACCAGCGGCGCTTCGACGACGCGCTCGCGTACGCGCGCCGGGCCGTCGAGCTCGCGGACGCGACGGCCGAGCCGGGGCGGCGCGGGGCCGCGCTCGTGGCGCTCGCCGCCACGCACTCCGTCATCGGCCGCGCCGAGGATGCGCGCGCCTCGTTCCGCGCCGCGGCGGAGATCCTCGCGGGGCGGCCCGCCGAGCTGGCGTGGGTCTACTTCAAGCACGCCGTGTTCCTGCTCGAGCTGCAGGCCGATGACGATGCGAGCGCCGCCCTCGACTTCCTCGCCGCTGCGGCGCGCAACGCCGGCGAGGCCGTGCGCGCGGGGCGGGCCGAGAGCGTCGCCGCGCTCGACGTGGCGATCCCGTTCAACCGCGCCGCCGCCCTGAGCCGGCTGGGCCGCGACGACGACGCGCTCGCGGCGCTCGCGGCGCTGCCGGCGACCGAGCGCGACCACGCGATGTTCCAGATGATCGCGGGGATCGCCGCGGCCCGGCGCGGCGACACCGGCGTCGCGCTCGCCTACTTCGACCGGCCGCTCGCGGACGGCGTGTCGGGCGACTACGCCGCGCGGGTCGAGGTCGAGCTCGCGCAGGTGTGGCGCGCGAAGGGGCGGCTCGCCGATGCCGAGCGCGCGCTGCGCCGGGCCGTCGAGCACGTCGAGGCCCTGCGCGGTGAGGGATCGCTCGAGCTCCGGCCGTGGATCCTCGCGCACCGCGCGGCGCCGTACGAGGCGCTGATCGAGCTGCTGGTCGACGAGGACCGCGCCGCCGATGCGCTCGCGGTGATCGAGGCGCGTCACGCCCGCGCCTGGCTCGACGCCACGGAGCCGGCCGCGACCGGTCCGCTCGACCGCGCGGCGCTGCTCGCGCGCCTGGGCGGTCGCGAGGCCCTCGTGTTCCTCGACCTGGGGTCGACCGCGTGGCGCGCCCACGTCGCCGTCGGTGGTGCCGTGCGCGTCGAGCGCCTGCCGGCCGCCGCGTTCGCCGCCGCCGCCGCGTTTCGCAGCGAGCCCGATCGCCGCGACGCCGCGTCCGCCGCCGCGGCGCTGCTCCTGCCGCGCGAGCTCGGCGCCGGCGGCCCGCTCGTCGTCGTCGCGTCGGGGCGGTTCGGAGACCTGCCGTACGCCGCCCTGCGGCGCGGATCGCGCGCGCTCGTCGAGGATCGCGCGATCGCGCGGCTACCCGGCCTCGCCGCCGCGGGGTGCCCGCCCGCCGCACCCGGCGGCCCGCCCGTGTTCATCGGCGACGCGGCCGGCGACCTCCCCCACGCGGCCGCCGAGGTCCGCGCGCTGGCCGCGGCACATCGCGTCCCCGCGCGGCTCGGCGCCGACGCGACCCGCGCCGCCCTCGTGGCGAGCCGCGACGCCGCGTGGCTCCACCTCGCCGTCCACGGCGGCGTCGGCGGCGAGGGCGGCACGCTGTCGCTGCGGGACGGCCCGTTCGACACCGCGGCCGTCGCGCGCGAGCACCTCGCGCCGGGTGTGGTGGTGCTCGCCGGGTGCTCGACCGCGGCCGGCGCCGACGTCGAGACGTGGACGGCGTTTCCGTCGGCGTTTCTCGCGGCGGGCTCGCACTTCGTGATCGCGACCGCGCGCTCCGTCGACGACGAGGCGGCCGCGACCGTGATGCGCGCGTTCTATGCGCAGCCGGCCGCGCTCGATCCGATCGCGCGCCTCGCGGCCGCGCAGCGCGCCGTCGCGACGCGGGTGCCGGCGACGGTGTGGGCGAGCTTCGCCGCGTGGGGCGTGTCGGGCTGTGAGGTCGCCGTCACGGTGGATCCCGTGTTCGGTGCGCGCGCCGTCGGTCGTCAGGATCGCGAACCGCGATCTCGCCCCTGATGGCACGACGCCATCGCGGCGATCCGGCCGGAGGATCCGCATGCCCGTGACCCTGACGCGACTGATCTTCGCCATCCAGACGACCGACCCGAGTCCGACCCGCATCCACGTGAGCGGCGACGTCGGCACACCCGCGATGTCCTGCCTGCGCCGCGGCGTCGGCTCGTCCTCCATCACCAACGTCGACGGCGTGTGGACCGCGGACCTCGACGCCGGCGACTACATCCTCGAGCTCCAGGTCGAGACGTGGCTCGCCGGTGCGATGGCGATCTCCGTCGAGCTCGCCGTCGGCCAGACCGCGCCCAACTTCGTCTACTACGGGCCGATCCCGCCGAACACGACGCTCGAGCTCGCCGCCTTCGACGGCACCTCGTTCCGCACCGATCCACCGCTGGTGGCGGCCGTCCAGGATCCCAAGGATCCGTGGCCGCCGCCGCCGCCGCCGCGCCGGATCACGCTCGCGACCGTGTCCGAGACGTGGTTCACGACGGAGCTCGCCGCCGCGTGGAACCGGATCGCGCCGCAGCGCCTGGCGGCCGGCGGCAAGTCCATGCCCGAGGACGTCCTCGACGGCCTCGGCGGGCGGTGATCCGTTGACGGTGATCAGCGGACGGTGATCGGCGGCTCGCGCGCGACCTGCGCCCCGTGCTCGCGCGCAACAAGCTCGTCCACGTCGAGCCCCGCCCGCGGCGCGGGCAGCGGCTCGCCGCTCGCCAGCCGGATCGCCTCGTAGCTGCCCGGCCGATCCATCACCACGCCGATCGCGAGGCTCGCGCCGTCGCGGCGACAGCGATCGTCACCCGGACAGCGCGCGATCAGCACCTGGTCGCGGTAGACGCGCAGCTCCACGTGCGGCTCGTCCACGCGCACGCGCGCCCGCAGCGTATCTCCGACGGCGGCCGCCTCCTGCCGGCTCGGGGGCCCCGTGCGATCCACGGCGACCTCGAGCGCGGGCGCCTCGCGAGCGCCGCAGCGGCTCCACAGCACCACCGTCGCGACGACCGCCGCGATCGTGATGCCCCCGGCGATCGGTCGCCACGGCACCCTCCTTCGTGCGGGCCGGGGCTGGGCCTCGCGTCGCCAGCGCTCCATCGCCCGGTCTTCCCAGCCCGGGGGTGGCTGGACCTGCTCGACGTCGCCGATCCGGTCGATCAGGCGCTGGTAGGCCGCGCGCGTCTCCTCCTCCTCCTGCGACCGCGCGGGCAGCCCGCGCTCCATGCGCTCGACGATCTCGGCGTCCAGCTGCGAACGATCGCGCTCCGTCACAGCTTCACACCCTTCTTCTCGAGGCACTCGCGCAGCTCCGGCAACGTCCGCGCCACCCGGATGCGCACGGTGTCGATCTTCTCGCCGCTCGACTCCGCCAGCTCGCCGTACTCCAGCTCGTCGACGAACCGGCCCAGCACGGCCGCGCGCTTCTCGGGCGGCAGCGCCTCGAGGCACGCCCGGAGCGCGCGCCGCTCCCCGTCGCCGACCGCGCGGTCCGGCGCGGTGTCCTCGATCGCCACCTCGCGCTCGTGCGCGGTCCGGCGCGCTTCCGCGCGCTTGTCCCGGCGCAGGACGTCGACGCTCTTGTTGTGGGCGATCTTCACCAGCCACACGCGGAGGCGTCGCGGATCCTCGAGGGTGTCGATGCTGCTGTACGCCTTCATGAAGGTCTCTTGCATGACGTCCTCCGCGCGCACGCGATCCATCAGAATCCGGTAGCTGACGTTGTAGATGTGCGTTCCGTGCTCCCGGACGAGGCGAGAGAACGCGTCCTTGTCACCGCGCTCGAGCGCCCGGTAGATCTCGAGGTCAACAGCTTCGCGGTCGGTTGGTGCGACCATTCCCCCGACATCCTACGCCTTCCGATCGTGGGTACCCGATGGTCGCCCGCCGGCGCGCCGACCGAACGCGGTTTCCGCGCTGCGAACCAGCCGATCGCGCAAGCATGCGTCGTTTCGGGTGTTCGGTTGCGCGTCGCGCGACGTCCTCCCCGATGATGAACGTCGCCGCCCGATTTCAGTCCTACCTCTCCAGCCTCGAGCTCACCGAGCCCGAACGCGAGGAGGCCGCTTATCGGCAGGAAGCGCTCCGCGAGCGGCTGCACACGTCCCTCGCGGGTGTCATCGACAGCCGCCTCGTCGGCTCGTATCCCCGCCGGACCGCGATCCGCCCGCTCGAGGACATCGACGTGTTCGTGGTGCTGGACGAGCGGCAGCATCGCCGCGACGCGCCGAGCGCGCTCCTCCGGACCCTCGCGGACGCCCTCCGCGCGGCCTATCCGGACCACGAGCCGCGGATCCAGGCCCGATCCGTCAACCTCGCGTTCTCGGGCACCGGGATCGGCTACGACGTCGCGCCGGCGTTCGCGCCGACGTGGGCGGGCGCGCGCGACACCGACCCGCCGTACTACGAGATCGCCGATCGCCACCTCTCGGCCTGGATCCCCGCCATGCCGCCCAGGCATGCGGAGGCGTGCATCGCCGCCAACCGGCTCGCCGGCGGCATGCTCGACGGGCTCATCAAGGCCGTCAAGCACTGGAACCGCGCGAGCGGCAAGCCGCTGAGCGGCTTCCACCTCGAGGTCATGTCGTACGCGGCGTTCTCGACCCCGCCGAGGGACACGCGCACCGGCCTCCGGGACCTCTTCCAGCACCTCACCCGCGCGGTGCAGTTCCCGTGTCCGGATCCCGCGCGCCTCGGGCCGACGCTCGACGACCTGACGCCGCAGGAGCGAACCCGCGCCCGCGGCCAGCTGCACAGCGCCGCCGAGCTCGCGCGCGCCGCGGTCGACGCGGAGCTCACCGGCGATCACGACACCGCGAGCGTCCGGTGGCGCTCGCTCCTCGGCCCCGGGTTCCCGCGGTAGCTCACGGCCAGATGTCGTCGAGATCGACGCCCGGTGCGGGATAGATCGCGACGACATCCGCGTCGGGCATCCCGTTCATGGTCATCTGGTTCCTCGCGATCACGTACGCGGCGCGGACGCCCTTGCTGCCGAGATCGCGATAGAAGTCACTCGAGAACGCGATCGCGGCGCGGTCGTCGATCGCGTCGCTGATCGCGATCACGCAATCCACGTGGTCGAGGAGCGCAGCCGCCATCGCAGCGCTGTAGCAGGCGTTGAGGACGACGACGCGAACCGTCTGGCCCGCGTGCTTGATGACGGTCGCCAGCATCTCGGGCGTGATGCGCGCGTGGCCGTGCACTTCGGACTCGAGGATGATGCAGCCTTCGGAGCTGCCGTGGCCGCTGAAGTGGAGGACCGACGGTGTCGTCCTCCGCAGCGTCTCCATGAGGCTGTCGGGATCGGTCTTCGTGACGCTCTCGAAGGTGTGCCGCCGCCGGCCGTCGCGCAGGCCGAGCTTGATCCGATCACCCTCCTCGCGAAGGCTCAGCCGCTGCTGCCCTCCCGGGTTGGCGCTGAAGTACGCGACGGACAGCACCGGCGACGAGGGTCGGCGCGCGCCCGACGGCACGATCAACGCCGGGTGGTAGCCCGGCGCGTCGTACCGCGGCGCTGCGATGGTGCCGAACCGCCTGCGGGTGAGCGTGCGACCGAGCGCGAAGGCGAGCGGCGACGGGGCATAGATGAACGTCGTCAAGGGCAGGCCCGACGGCAGCTTCGTCGACGCGGTCTCGAGCTCGCGACACGCGGCGCCGAAGGTCTCCTCCGTCACCCTGTCGGGGCTGTGGAGCTTCACCACGTCGCCGAAGCCGGTGCCCGTCACGGCCTCGTAGCGCGCCACCTCCGCCGAAGTGATCGTTCCGAACGCCGACACGACCAGCGCGGCCGCTTCGCCGGCACCCTGGCTCGCCTCGACCGGGCCGAAGTAGGTCGCCACCGACGGGGACTGATCCAGCGCGAAGTTACACATGGTCCCGTGCTTGTCGCGGTGGACGAACGTCACGTGGGGGCACCAGCCGGACAGCTCGAGGCCGAGGTGGAAGCACACCGGGACCGCCGCGCTACCTCCGACCCACAACCGCACCGTCTCGCCGCGCTTGTGCAGCTCGTTCGCGATGCGATTCACCTCGTCGGCGAGGCGGATCGTGGCCTCGCGACACGCGGCCCACTCTCGCTGGGAATACGGCGTGCCATCGCCGCTCTGCGGTGCGCCGCACTCCGAAGCGGTCACGCAGTGTTCCACGTGGGGTCGCTTCGGAATGCGCGCCGCGATCTCGGGGATCGAGAGCGACTTGTCGCGGGAGAGGTCGAGGTGAACGATGATCGGGGTCTCATGGCGGGACATGCGAGACAGACGTCTCGTGCGCTCGAACCGAACGGACGATCGATCAGCGCGCGACCGCCACGAATTGACCGAGCCCCTGGTGCGCGCCGTAGCCGAGCGCGATCGGGCCGCGCACGGGTCGATCGAACACGAGCCGCAACCCGTAGCCGCGCACCGTGCCGCACGCGCCGCCGCCGCGCTGACGCTGCAACAGGAAGCTCTCCCATGGCACGCCGGCCGGCGTGTCCTCGCCGGCGAGCGGCGTGATCGTCGCCGGCAACGGGAGGCCCAGCCCGAGGATCATCCGCCTCGCCTGCGCCTCCACGCCGTCCTCGGGGCGGTTGCGCGCGAACCTGGGCGGCACGAACGGCGTGTGGCTCTCCCACACGCGGGCGAGCCCGACCTGCGCCGCGCGCCCGTGCATCGACTCACCCGCGAGGCCGCCCACGTCGTACGCGCGACACGTCGCCAGCCGCGTCATCCGCAGATCCGGGCCGCCGTGTCCCCACACGGGCGTGTGCTGCAGCCGATCGAGCGCCTCCTGCGCTCGCTCGTCGAAGCCGTCGCGCGCGCTGACGACGACCCGATCGAGCCGCCCATCGCCATCGTCGTCGGCGGGCAGGAAGAAGGCGTGCCGGTGCCCCGTGCTCGGCGCGTCATCGTTCCGTCCGACGAAGATCGGATGTGCATCCGAGTGCGCCACCAGCGCCCTTCGCACGCAGTCCCCCACCGCGATCGCGCGCGTGATCGGCGGACGCACCGCCGCGCCGATCGCGAACCAGGCCACGGTCGGCGCGGCCGCGCCGGGTCTGGGTGAACACGCGATCACCATCGGATCCTCCTTGGCACTCCCAGCGTGGACGTCGGAGTGGGCGGTCACCGGACAGCCGCGTGTCCCAAAAACGCACGAACGCTGTCCGGTCCGGGCACGGTCCGACGTCTCGCGTACATGAGCCGCACGCCTCGACCGGGAGCGCCAGCTCGCTCCGGAACCGGCAACGACCCACCTCGGTCGTCGGTGTCCTGGGAAAGGAGCTCGAGGTGTCGCGCCATCTGCTGATCGTCTGCATTGGTCCGGTCCAGTACCTCATCGCCTCGGCGCGCCGGTGCCAGGACCTGTGGTTCGGCTCGTACCTGCTCAGCGCACTCGCGCGCGAGACCGCGCGTGCCGTCGACGACGTGGCCGGAGGGCAGAGCCTCGTGTTCCCCGCCGCGCTGGGCAACGACAAGCCGTCGGTCGCGAACAAGATCGTCGCGGTGCTCCCCGACGGTGTCGCGCCCGAGCGCGCCGGCAACGCCGGCCGTACGGCGATGGAACGAGCCCTGCGCAACTACGCCGAGGACGCGTTCACGCGGGTCGGTGCGAACGACTCCCGGCGAGCCGAACGGTTCGACGAGGAGCTCGCACGCGCGCAGGTCGACGAGCTCATGGAGCTGCAGTGGGTGGCCGTCCCGGTCGGCGGCGACGCGGACTATGCCCGGGCACGCGGTGACGCCGAGGCGCTGCTCGCGCGCCGCAAGCACACGCGCGACTGGCATTCGTCGCGCGCACCGGCGCGGACCGGCAGGCGCAAGTCGGCGCTCGACGGCCAGTGGGAGTCGGCGCTCGACGAATCGCTCTTCGCCGATGTCGAAGCGGGCCGCCTTGCCGTCGAGGACCTTCGGCGCGACTACCACGTCCGCCGGCGCGAACGCCTGTGCGGCATCGGCCTCCTCAAGCGGGTCGGCGAGACGACCGACCTCGTTTTCGGAGAACGGCCGCGCCCGGCGTTCCGCAGCACCTCCCACCTCGCCGCGGGACCCACGCTGGTCCGGCTCGCTCGCGAAGCCGGCGCCCGCGAGCGCGTCGATCACTACCTCGACGAGATCGACCGGCTCGGCGTGATCGATCGCCACCGGATCGCGCGGGGAGACGTGCGCGGCTACGAAGCCGTCGATCCGGTGTTCGGCACGGCGGCGATCCGCGTCGAGGCCGGGCTCGGCGCGTGGCGAGCTCCGGGCCGGCCGGCCCTGGATGGGCGCCTGCTCTACGAGGCACGTCTCCGCGACCGCGAGGACGGGTTCCTCCATGTCTCCGACGAGGAGCTCCGCGGGCTCGAGCGGCGCCTGCGCGAGGTGCTCGGCGGGCGTACGCCGGTCCCGTACTACGGCCTGTTGATCGCCGATGGCGATCGGATGGGAAAGGCGATCGATGCGCTCGCCGATCTCGACGCGCATCGGCGTCTCAGCACCGCGCTCGAAGACTTCGCCCGCGAGGCGACGAAGCTCGTCGAGGGCGCCGGTGGTTGTCCGGTCTACGCAGGCGGCGACGACGTGCTCGCGCTGCTGCCGCTGCACACGGCGCTGGACGCGGCGACCGAGCTCGCGCAGGCGTTCGCGCGGACGACGGGTCACGCGTGCAGCACGCTCGCGGAGAAGCCGACGCTGTCGGTCGGCCTCGCGGTCGTCCACCACCTCCAGCCGATGAACGAGGCGCGCGCCGTCGCCGTTCGCGCGGAGCGGCTCGCCAAGCGCGAGCGCAACTCGCTCGGGATCATCGTCGCGCCGCGCAGCGGCGCCGAGCTCCAGGCGACCGGGACGTGGGGCGAGGCACCGGCGCTGCCTGCCCGCATCTATCGCCACGCGCGCCTCTTCGACGAGGGCCGCCTCCCGGGTGGCCTGGCGTACGACCTCGAGCGTGCGAGCGATCTCGTGGGCTGCGACGGGGACCTCCTGGCGTCACTCGTCGGCACCGAGCTGACGCGCAGCCGCGCGGGTCGCGGTGCGGAGCCACTCGCCGGCGAGGACCGCGCGTGGCTAAAGGATCGGATCACCGCGGTCGGCGCGCGAGCGCTGTCGGGGGAGCTCCAGATCGCGCGCGTGTTCCTGTCCGCCTATCGGGAGGCATGGAGGTGACCATGAGATCGTGGATCGTCGAGCCCCGCGACCCGGCCGTGTTCGGCGACGGGCGCGCGGTCGCGCTGTCCAACATCATCCGTTCGCACGAGCTGCCGTTCCCGCCGACGGTCGCCGGGCTCGCGCGAACCCGCGCCCTGTGGGGCGAGGACGGACGACCGCGCGACGGGCGAGACCTCGCCGCGGCGCGGGCCGAGGCCAAGCAGATCGCCACGCGCGGCCCGTTCCTCGTCGAGCTCGACGACGCCGGGGAGATCGCCGAGCTCCTCGTTCCCGGTCCACGCGACGCCGCGTGGACCGGGCCCGATGACCGGCGGGTGCGCCGGCGGCTCCGGCCGCAGCGGCTCCCCGAAGGTGCCGCGACGGACCTCTCCGGGCTCGAGCTCGTGGGCACGGACGATCCGATCGAGCGCGACAAGCCGATCCCCGGCCTGCGGTACTGGCGCTGGTCCGAGCTCGCGCGCTGGCTCGCCCGTCCCGCCGACGAGGACGTCTTCGACGCCGAGGCGATGGCGCGGCTCGGCCTCGACCACCTCGAGCGCGAGCTGCGGACCCACGTCGCGATCGACGCCGCGAAGCAGACCGCCTCGGACGGCATGCTGTTCTCCACCGAGGGGATCCGCTTCACGGCGCCCGGGAGACGCCGCCTCGGCGTGCTGTTCGATTGCGCCCGCGACGACCTGCGCACCGGCGTCGTGACGCTCGGCGGCGAGCGCCGGCTCGCGACCCTGCGGCCGGCGCGTAGCCCGTGGTCGGGGAAACCGCCCGCGATCGAAGGCTCGCTGGTGCGCCTCGTCCTCCTGACGCCCGGCCTCTTCACCGACGGCTTCTTGCCGAGGTTCGGCGCGGGCGCCCGCGTCACCGCGTGCATCGTGCCGCGGCCCGAGGTCGTCTCCGGCTGGGACATGGAGCACGGACGCCCCAAGCCGGGCCGGCGTGTCGTCCCCGCGGGCAGCGTGTACTGGGTCCGCGTCGAGGGCGACGCGACCGCGTGGCTGCGCGAGCGCTGGCTGCAGTCGATCGCCGATGAGGAACAGGATCGCCGCGACGGGTTCGGCATCGTCGTGGGAGGTGTCGCGTGAAGAAGCCCGCACCCCTGCAGTTTCCGAAGCCGAGCGACCGATTCGCGTTCGAGCGCACGTTCGAGGTGATCTCGCCGGTCTTCGGCGGCGGTGTGCGTCTCCGCGGAGACGGCGAACGCCACATCAAGGACCTCGACCCGCTGACGCCGATCCGCGGGACCGCGATCCGCGGCCAGCTGCGCTTCTGGTGGCGCGCGATCCACGGCTGCACGGAACCCAGCATCGAGGCGATGCGCCAGCGCGAGGAGGAGATCTTCGGCGGTGTCACCGGCAGCGAGCCACGTCGGTCGCCGGTGGTCGTCCAGGTGCTCGCGGCGCCCACGGCGCCCACCAACGTGGAGGACGTCGACGTCTTCAAGCTGGACAACGGCCGCCCCAGACCACGCGACGGCATGGCGGAGATCGCGTATGGCGCGTTCCCGCTTCGGCCCGACGAGAACCACCGCGATCCCGGCGTGCTCCACCGCATCCGCGGACCGATCACGATCCGGGTGACCGGACCCACGACGCACGAGGGGCCGGTGACCGACGCCGTCGACGCCTGGCTCGTCTTCGGAGGGCTCGGCGGTCGCACGCGGCGCGGGTTCGGTGCGATCGCCCAGCGCGGGGGCGCCGATCCGAAGCAGCTGCTCGACCGGCTGCAGGGCTCGATGCGAACGACCACGCTTCCCGGCGTACCGACGCTGCGGGGCGCGCATCTGGAGATCGCGAACCAGCGCTTCCTCAGCGCCGATCCCGTGGGGGGCGATCGCGCACTCGCGTTCGGGCTGGGTGCGCTCCAGCGACTCCGGCAGGGTGTCGGAGTCGGGCGCAACCCCGGCGAAGACCGCCGTCAGGGCCGGAGCCGCTGGCCCGAGGCGGAGACGATCCGCGAGCTCACCGGCCGGTCGCATCCCCGACATCGGGAGCGCCTCGTCGGCGTCGACGCGTTCCCGCGCGCGGCGTTCGGGTTGCCGATCATCTTCGCGTTCCAGGACGAGCGCACACGCCGCGAGCCGGAGGACACGACCCTCCGGCCCGCCGAGGCCGATCGGTTCGCGTCACCGCTGTTCCTGCGACCGTACCGCGTCGCCGAGGGTGTGTTCGGCGCGCTCGCCCTGGTCCTCGAGACGTCGATCCCAGCTCTTCAGCTCCGGGGTCCCGGTGGCCCATGGACGAACCTGCGCGGCCGGGTCTCGCGCGAAGAGGCCCGCCGGATCACGCCGCTGGAGGGGCACCAGGATCCGCTCGCTGCGTTCCTTCGTCTCTACCGCCAGTTCAGGAGTAGCCCATGACCTGTCGCCTCGCGTTCGTTCACGCCCTGTCCCCGCTGCACGCCGGGACGGGCCAGTCCGTCGGTGCCGTCGAGCTCGCGATCGCGCGAGACCGGGCGACCGGCTTCCCCTACCTGCCGGGATCCTCGCTGAAGGGCGCGCTGCGCGACCGCACGCGCGACCGCGACCGCGATCCGAGGCTGGTGCGCGAGCTGTTCGGCCCCGACACCACGAACGCGAGCGAGCACGCGGGCGCGCTCGCCTTCGGCGACGCGAACCTGCTGCTGTTCCCGGTGCGCTCGGTCGCCGGCACGTTCGCGTGGACGACCTCGCCGTACCTGCTCGACCGCTTCGCGCGCGACTGCAGCGAGGCCGGCGCCCCCGTGCCGCCGCGCGTGCAAGCGCCCGCGAGCTGCGAGCGGTGCCGGGTTGCCCGCGACGCCGTCATCCGCGTCGGCGAGCGCGTCATCTTCGAGGATCTCGACTTCACGTACGACGCCGACACGAACGTCGCGGCACTCGCGGCGTGGCTCGGAGACCGCATCTTCGCCGGCGAGGATGCGTGGAAGAGGAGCCTCGCGAGCCGCCTCGCGATCGTTCACGACGACACGATGACCTTCCTCGCGCAACACGCGACCGACATCGTGGCGCGCGTCTCGATCGACGACGCGACCGGGGCGGCGAAGGGCACCGCGCTGTGGCACGAAGAGAACCTCCCGACCGAGACGGTCCTGGTGTCGCTCGTGGCCGCGATGCCCAACGACAAGACGCGCTCGCTCGCGCCGGATGCCATGTTCGACGAGCTCGACCGGATCGTGCGCCCGTCGATCCAGCTCGGCGGCAAGGCCACCGTCGGGCGCGGTCGATGCCGCGTCGTCTTCGATCTCGCGGCGCGCACGGGAGGTGGCAAGTGACCCGCCACCAGAGCTGGGCGACGCGAGCGCTCGAGCGGGTGCGCGCCGCCGCATCGCAGGACGGCGCCGGCGAGTACCGAACGCATTGCCTCGGAACACCCGCGCTGCTGCACCAGGCGGGCCTCGTCCAGGCGCTCGCGTTTCTCCGGTCGCGCAAGGGGGTGCCGGCGGCGTACTGCGACGATCTCGCGGTCGTGTATGGCCTCCGCGACGGTGCCGAGCTGCTCGCGCGTGCGCAGCAGGCGGAGCTCGCGCTGTACATGGCGATCACCCGGGACGTGATCGACGCCAGCACGTGGCTTCGCCGGTTCGCGCAGAGCGAGCTCCCCGCGGCCGAGAGGCGATCGCCATGAACGCTCGCCGCAACGCGCTGAACGGCCTGACGTCGACGACGGCCCACGCCGGACTGTGGCTCGATCGCTACCTCCGCGCCCAGACGGTGGCCGGGACGGAGGACGGTGTGGGCGCGAAGGCCGCGCTCATCGAGGAGGCGTGCGGCATGTCCCCGAGTCCCGACTACGCGGTGGCGTTCGCGCGCCGCAAGCGGATCTTCGACGAGAGCGGCGCCCACGTCGCCGTCGCGCGTGCGCGAGACCGGGTCGTGATCGGCCTCGGAGCCGGCGGCGTGCTCGAGACCGGGATCCACCTCGAGCACACGTGGGGCGTGCCGGTGCTTCCGGGCTCGGCGCTGAAGGGTATCGCCGCGGCGGCGGCGCACCGCCTCGCCGAGGACGCGAGCTGGCACCGGGGCGGCGACAGCTTCCGCCACCTGTTCGGCACCACCGACGACCGCGCCGCGGTGATCTTCCACGACGCCTGGGCGGTGCCGGGCGCGCCGCGCCCCATGCTCGAGCCCGACGTGATGACCGTGCACCACGCCGCGTACTACGGCGGCAAGGACGTTCCGCCGGCTGACACCGACAGTCCGACGCCGATCGCGTTCGTGACGACCACCGGCAGCTTCCTCGTGGCCGTCGAGGGCGATCCGGACTGGTGCGACGCGGCGCTACTCCTGCTCCGGCAGGGCCTCGCCGAGCTCGGCATCGGCGCGAAGACCACCTCGGGGTACGGCCGGCTCGGCCTCGACTACCAGTCGGCCGAGGAGCGCCGCGCCGAGGCCGAGCGCCGCGAGCACGTGGAAGCGACCCGCGCTCGCGAAGCCGCCGAGCGGCTGAAGCCAAACAATGCCGCGCACCAGGTCGCGCAGGAGCTCCGGAGCCTCTCCGGCGCTGCGCGCACGCTGTACGCACGCGCTGCGATCAAGAAGCTGACGCGGGGCTGGCTCGAGCAGCGCCGCGAGATGCCATGGGTCCGCGAGCTCTTTGAAGCCGCCGGCGAGCCCATCGCGAAGTAGCGGCGGCGCTACTTCGTCGGGAAGCCGCGCTTCTTCAGCAGGGCCGCGACGTCGGGATCGCGGCCGCGGAACTGGCGGTAGGCCTCGCTGCGGTCGGTGGAGTTGCCGGGGGCGAGGATGAACTGGCGCATCTTGGCGGCGACGGTGGGGTCGAAGACGTTCTTGGCCTCGGCGTAGGCCTCGCGCGTGTCGGCGTCCATGACCTCGGACCAGAGGTAGCTGTAGTAGCCGGCGGAGTAGGAGTCGCTCGTGAACAGGTGGTTGAACTGGGGGAGGCGGTGGCGCATCGCGACCTGCGCGGGTGCGCCGATCTTGGTGAGGGTGTCGCGCTCGAAGGCGTCGGGATCGACGTCGCCGCCGGGGAGCGTGTGGAGCTCCATGTCGACGATGGCCGAGGACAGGTACTCGACGGTGCCGTAGCCCGTGTTGAACTTGCTCGAGCGCTCGATCTTGTCGACGAGCGCCTGGGGCATCGGCTTCTTCGTCTTGTAGTGCAGCGCGAACTTGTCGAGGATGGGGCGCGTCAGGACCCACATCTCGTGGACCTGCGAGGGGTACTCGACGAAGTCGCGCGGCGTGGTCGCGAGGCCCGGGTAGCGCACCTCGGAGAGGAGGCCGTGCAGCGCGTGGCCGAACTCGTGGAACAGCGTGTGCGCGTCGTCGAGCGAGATCAGGATCGGGTCGCCCGCGCCGCCGCGCACGAAGTTGTTGTTGTTCGACGTGATCGCCGTGACCGCCTTGCCGGTGAACGTCTCGTGGCCGCGGTAGCCCATCGCCCACGCGCCGCTGCGCTTGCCGGCGCGCGCGAAGTAGTCGCCGTAGAACAGGCCGCGGTGCGCGCCGGTGGCCTTGTCCTTCACCTCCCAGACGCGCACGTCGGGGAGGAACACCGGGACGTCGGCGCGCCCCGTGATCTCCGTGAACGTGACGCCGTAGAGCTGCTCGCCCATGAAGAAGGCGCCGTTGATCATGTTGTCGAGCTCGAAGTACGGCTTGATCTCGTCCTCGGACAGCGCGTACTTCTGCTTGCGGACCTTCTCCGCGTAGTAGAGGTAGTCCCAGGGCTCGAACGCGCCCCTGACGCCGTCGCGCGCGGCGAGCTTCTGCATGTCGGCGACCTCCTCCTTCACGCGGGCGACGGCGGCCGGCCACACGCGCATCATGAGGGCCTTCGCCTTCTCGGGATCGCGCGCCATCGTGTCGAACATGCGCCAGTGGGCGTGCGTGGCGAAGCCGAGCAGCTTCGCGCGCTCGGCGCGCAGCTTCACGATCTTCGCGATCGCCGCGTTCGTGTCGTTCGCGCCGCCGTTGTCGCCGCGGTTCTTGAACGCCTTCCACACCTTCTCGCGCAGCGCGCGATCGGCGCTGCTCGCGAGGAACGGGTCGACGCTCGACCGCGTGTTCACGACCGCCCACTTGCCCTCGAGCTTGCGCCCGTCCGCGGCGGCCTTGTAGGTCTTCGTCAGCGACTCCGACAGCCCGGCGAGCTGCTTCTTGTCGTCGATGACCGTCCAGGTGTTCTCGTCGGCGAGCACCTTCTGGCCGAACTCGACGTTGAGCGCCGTGAGCTCCTCGTTGATCTTGCCGACCTTGGCCTTGTCGTCGGGCGACAGCTTCGCGCCGGCGCGCACCATGCCCTCGTAGCGCCGCTCCGCGAGCCGCTTTTGCTGCGCGTCGGTGAGCTTGTCGCGCGCGTCGTACACGGCGGCGATGCGCGCGAACAGCTTCGGGTTGAACGTGATCTTGTCGTTCGCGGCCGACTGCTTCGGCGACCACTCCTTCTCGACGGCGCGCACCGCATCCGTCGAGAGGTTGCTCGACATCACGGCGAACAGCGTCTCGGCGCGGTCCTCGTGGCGGCCGGCGTCGTCGAGCGCGCCGATCGTGTTGTCGAACGTCGGCGCCTCCGGGTTCTCCGCGATGACGTCGACCTCGGCGAGCATCAGCTTCAGGCCGAGCTCGAACGCGGCCGGGAACTTGTCGGCGGCGACCTTGTCCCACGGCGGCACGCCGCCGAACGGGCCGGTCCACGGCGCGAGCAGCGGGTCCTTGTTCGCCGTTTCGGTCAGGGCGACCACCTGGTTCTTCGCGACCTCGTACGCCGACGGCGGCGCCGGCTCGGCGGTCTTCGGGGTCTCGATCGACTTGGGTTCCTCGACGGGCAGCTTCCCGGACTTCGGGCCGCTGCACGCGACGAGCGCGAGGCAGATGGCGATGCGCTTCAACACGCGCGGAAGGTAGCACCACCTGGTAGAAGTTCTTCGTGTTCGTCACGATCGACAGCCCGTTCGCCGAGCAGCCCGTCGCGCTGCACGTGCGCGAGGCCGGCGCCGCGGCCCCGCAGGCGCCGGCGATCGTGCACCTGCACGGCGGCTGGGGCTACGAGGTCTACGCGGCGCAGCGCCAGATCGACGCGCTCCCCGAGCTGCGCTGGCTCATCCCCGACCGCACCGGCTACGGCAAGTCGCCGCGCCTCGACGAGCTGCCGCGCAAGTTCCACCTCGCCGCGGCGATCGAGACCGAGGCGCTGCTCGCCGCGCTCGGGATCGAGCGGTGCGTGCTGTGGGGCCACAGCGACGGCGCCGTGATCGCCGCGATCTGCGGCCTGCGCAGGCCGGAGCGCTACGACGGCCTCGTCCTCGAGGCGCTGCACCTCGACCGCCTGAAGCCCCTGTCGCGCGAGTTCTTCCTGCAGATGGCCGCGTCCCCGACGGACTTCGGCGAGCGCATCTCCGCGATCCTGCGCGCCGACCACGGCGACACCTGGGAGGACGTCCTGCGCATGGGCGGCCGGGCGTGGCTCGAGATCGCCGCCCGCGCGCGGACCGCGACGTACGACTTCTTCGACGAGCGCCTCGCCGAGCTCGCGCCGCGCACGCTCGTCCTCCACGGCGCGGAGGACCCGCGCACCGAGCCCGGCGAGCTCGACGCCATCCGCGCCGCCCTGCCGCGCGCGACGTTCACCGTCCTCGCCGGCGGCGGCCACTGCCCGCACGCCGAGCGCCGCGTGGCCGATGCCGTCACGGCGGCCCTGCGCGCGTTCCTCCTCGACGCCTAGTCGAACACGACGGTCTTGCCGTCGTGGACCTGCACGCGGTCCTCGAGGTGCCAGCGCACGGCGGCGGCGAGGACCTGCTTCTCGAGGTCGCGGCCCTTGCGGACGAGGTCGTCGACGGTGTCGCGGTGCGCGCAGCGGATGGTGGCCTGCTCGATGATCGGCCCCTGGTCGAGCTCGGCGGTGACGTAGTGGCTCGTCGCGCCGATCATCTTCACGCCCTTCTCGTGCGCCTGGCGGTAGGCGTTGCCGCCGACGAACGCCGGGAGGAACGAGTGGTGGACGTTGATGATGCGGTGCGGGAACCGCGCGACCAGCGCCGGCGACAGGATCTGCATGTAGCGCGCGAGCACGACGAGGTCGACGCCCGCGCTCTCGAGCACCGCGGCCGCGGCGAGCTCGGCCTGCACCTTCGTCGCCTGCGTCACCGGGACGTGGTGGAACGGGACGTTGAAGTGCGCCGCCACGCTCGCCGCGTCGGCGTGGTTCGACACGATCACGGCGATGTCGCACGCGAGCTCGCCCGCGCGGTGCCGGATCAAGAGGTCGTACAGGCAGTGCTCCTGCTTCGACACCAGGATCCCGACGCGCTTGCGCCGGTCGCCGTAGCAGACGCGCCACTGCAGCGCCTGCTGCGACGCGAGCGCGCCGAGCTCGCGCTCGAGCGCGTCGCGGTCCGGCCCGAGACCGAGGTCGAACTGGATGCGCTGGAACAGCCGGCGCGACACCGGATCGCTGAAGTGCGCGGAGTCGAGCACGGTCGCACCGAGCACCGTGAACAGCTGCGCGATCGACGACACGGTGCCCTTCTCGTGCGGGGCCTGCACGACCAGCGTACCGACGTTCGTCGGCAGCGCGACCGTCGGGACGCCGCTCATGGTCGCCGTCGTGCGGCGCGCGGCGCGCGCGACCGCCATCACAGCCGCCCACCGAGCGCGATGCCGGCGCCGTTCGGGGTGAACCACGGCGCGAACCGGCGCGCCTGCTGCTCGCGCGCCTCGCCGACCGTCGTCGCGCTGCGCTTGTACCAGACGACGCCGCCGACGAGCGCCGCCACCCCGAGCCCCGCGGCCATGAAGCCGAGGTTCGCGGTGTTCATCGCGCTCTTCGCATCCGCGAACACCGGATCGCCCGGCTGCGCGGCGCACGTGTTCGACCCGATCGAGCACGCCGACGGCACGCTCGACAGGCCGTACAGCGCGATCGCCGTGCCCGCGATCGCGACCGCCGCGCCCGCGCCGAGCAGCACCTTCGAGCCGCCCGCGTGCTTCGTGCGGTCCTGGGGCCGCGACCGCTCGGCCGCGCGCGCCGCGGCGCCTTCGCCGGCGAACCGCGCCGTCACGGCGCGACCCTTCTCGCCGGTGCCGACGACGACCGTCACTTCCTGCTCGCCGCCCTTGTGGACGAAGCGCACCACGTGCCGGCCGGGATCGACGTCGTGCGGCCGCCCGTCGTCGAGCCGGGTCACGACGAGCACGCCGTCGACGTACACGGTCGTGTCGGGCAGATCCGCGCCCGACGCGTCGCGCGCCGCGAAGCTGATCGACGGCTGCTGCCGCATCAGGTCGTCGGCGTAGCGCGCGCAGTCGTTCTGCACGAGCGCCGGGCACGCGGCCTGCGCGCACGTCACGAACAGCTTGCGCGCGAGCGACAGCTTGCCCTGATCGCGCGCGTCCTGACCGCGGCTGTGGGATTCGAGGCAGGCCTCCTTCGAGACCGGCTCGGCGAGCGCCGGCGTGGCCAGCGCGATGATCGTCGCGAATGCGAACGTGACTTGCTTCCTCATGTGCATCTCCTCGGTCACAGGCACGCGGGTTTGAAGACCTTCTTCGTGCCGTCGTAGTAGTAGGGGGGCGAGCAGCTCTCTCGAGGCGACCCGGAGGTCGCCGCCGGCTTGTCCTGCTTGTCGGCCGGCGCGGGATCGGGACGCGCCACCTCGGGCGGCGGCTTCGGTGCCGCGGGCTTCTCCGCGACGCGACGCTGGACCGGCTGCGGCGCCGGGCGCGGCCGCGGCGCCGGGCGCACCGGCGGCGGCGCCGGCTTCGCGACCGCCGGCGCCGGCGGCGGGGACTTGACCTCCTGGACCTCGACGTTGCCGATCGCGAGCTCGGATCGGGGCGCCTGCGGCGACGTGGTGATCGTCGTCGGGGTCACGTGCTCCGCCGGGCGCTTCGCCGCACTCGCCGCGCTCGCCGGCTGCGGCTGCGTCGTCACCGGCGCCGCCGTTGCGGGCGACACCGGCGACGCCGGCGCCGCATCCGCGCGCGGGTGCGGGCTGCCGGTCACGACGATCACGATGCCCACCGCGAGCGCCACGACGAGCATGCTGAGCAGCGCGACGAGCGAGTACATCCCGCGCCGCAGCGGCGCGATCGGCAGCGGCACGGACGTCTGCGACACGCTCGGCGCGTCCGAATTCGTCGTCGGCAGCCGCGGCGGGACGAGCCCGACGCCGGTGCGCGTCGAGCGCGCGCTCCTGCGCCAGCTCTGCTCCTCGGCGGCGAGGATGCCGTCCTGGCGCTCGAGGTACTCCGCCCCGAGCGCGCGCATCCACGTCGCGACCGCATTCGCGCTCGCCGGGCGCACGGCATTCGCGAGCGCCTCCTCCATGTCCGCCGCCGTCCCCCAGCGATCGCCCTCGGCGAGCGCGAGCCCGCGCATCACGATCGGCTCGAGCACCATCAGCTGGTCGCGCTGGTCCGCCGGCATCCCATCCCACTGCTGCTCGGCGGCGAGCGCCTCGACGATCGTCGGCAGCGCGCCCGACAGCGTCGTCGCGACGAGCTCGGCCTCGCCGCACGCGCGGTGCATGCGGTGCCCGGCGAGCAGCTCCCACACCATCACGGACAGCGCGTACACGTCGCTGCGCCGCGTGGCGTGCCCGCGCAGCTGCTCGGGAGCCGAGTACGCGAGCTTGCCCTTGTACGTGCCCTCGCGCGTGATGTGCGCCGCCATCGTCGCCTTCGCGACGCCGAAGTCGAGCAGGCGCGCCGTGCCGTCGCTCGCCACCATCACGTTCTGCGGCGACACGTCGCGGTGCACGATCTCGAGCGGCATGCCGAGCTCGTCGACGGTCTCGTGCGCCGCGTGCAGCCCCGCGAGCGTCTGGCACGCGAGCGCGACCGCGATGCGCACGGGGATGCGCGTCTTCGTGTGCCGCGCGCGCGACGCGAGCCAGCTGAGCGGCACGCCGTGCACGTACTCCTGGACGAGCACGACCTCGCCGTTCTGCGTGACCAGGTCGAGCACCGGCACGACGTTCTGGTGGTGCACCTTCGAGGCGATGCGCGCCTCGTCGAGGAACATCGCGACGAACTCGGCGTCCTCGGCGAACTCCGGCAGGAGGCGCTTCGCCGCGACGATGCGCGAGAAGCCCTCGTCGCCGACGAGGCGCGCCATGTGGATCGTCGCCATCCCGCCGCGCGCGATCTGCCGGTGCAGCGCGTAGCGGCCGATGGTGACGACGTTCTCGGTCTCGGGTTTCGATTCGCTCATCGTGTTTTGCCCTGTCGACACGGTTCGCGATCTCACTCGAAGAACTGGATCGGCAGCCCCTCGCTCCAGAAGTAGAGGTTCCGGAAGCTGCCGTCCGCCTCGATGCTGGTGCCCCACACCGCGCTCGAGTACTGGTGGTTGCCCGCCGAGAACCCCGACGACGCCCCGATGCCGAGGCTGAGGTCGGGCAGCTTCTCGAGCGTGCTCACCAGCGTCTCGGGCGTGAACGGCCCCTTGTGCGCGAGCAGGCCGGCGATGAACACGCGCGCCGCGACGTAGCCCTCGAGCGACGTGAACGACGGCACCGCGCCCGCCGCCGCGATCAGCCGGTTGTACGACGTCACGACCTCGCTCGAGTCGCTCTGGTAGTTCGGCACGACCTGCGAGACGACGACGCCGTCGGTGAGCGGCATCATCGCGCCGCTCGGAGCCTGCACCCTGCCGGCGGTGACCAGCCGGTCGGACAGGGCGTTGGGGCCGACGAACGAGACGTGGCTGAAGTGCAGCTTCAGGCGGTTCGCCTTGTCGAGGCTCTGCTGCTGGGTGTCGTTCGCGTACTGCCACTCGCGGAGGCCCTGCACGAACGCGCTGCCCGCGCCGTACGTGTCCGTCATGAGGACGCCGACGACGTGCGTCGACGAGTTCCCCGTCAGCAGGTTCGCGAGGTAGCTCGCGGCGCCCTGCACCTGCGCCGGCACGCTCGCGTCGTCGTTGCGCACGTAGCGGAAGCGGACGATCGGGTTCACCGGATCCGCGCTGCCCGGGAAGTTGCCGATGAGCTGCTTGTACGCGGCGACGAGCCCGTCGTAGCCCGCCTGACCGAACGAGTCGTTCTGGTCGAAGCTGATGAGGTGCTTGTGCTCGTTGACGCCCTTCTTCTTGAAGTACTCGAGCGTCGCGAACGCCTCCTCGGCGTAGCTCGCGCGCATGTTGAAGATGTACTTCTTGCAGGGGCCGGCCTTGTTGTCGCGGAGGATCGTCTCCGCGCCCGTGAACGGGCCGAAGAAGATCGTGCCCGTCTCGATCGCGACGGGCGCCGCGCGCACCATCGTCGGCGTGCCGACGTTGCCGAGGAACGCGAGCACCGCGCCGGGCCCGCGGTCGAGCGCCGTCGTCGAGATCAGCTCCTGACCCAGCAGCGACGAGTCCGTCGTCGTCGGGCAGCGCGGTGCGAGCGGCGTCTCCTGCGCGTCGACGAGCACGCGCGCGGCCTGCTCGGCGAGCTCCGGCTGATACGCGTCGTCGCGAAACACCAGCTCGATGTTGCGGCCGCGCACGCCGCCCTTCTCGTTCTGTTCCTTGATCGCGAGCTCGATGCCGAGCTTCATGCCGGTGCCGAGCGCCTGGTTCGTCCCGCTGACCGGCGCGCTCTGGCCGATCAGGATCGGCGCATCTTCGGTCGCGACGCACACGGGTGTCTGATCCCGCAGCTCGCACACGAAGCCGCTACCGCAATCCGTGTCGATGGCGCACGTCTGTGGCGAAAACGTCGTCGAGCACGCGGCGCCACCGCACGCGAGCGCGATCGCGCAAGCTACTCGAGAGTGTTGATTGAGCCCCATGCCCCACACTCTCTACAAATCGAGAGGTGGGTCTCAAGGTCTCGATAAGGCCACAAGAAGTTGTGCATACTCCACACGATCGTTCGAAGTCAGCGTCCTCACGAAGAAACCCGGACGCGCAGCGCGGGGCGCGTTTCTCGGAGCCGCGCGCAACTGCTCGTCGCGACGGTGGACTTCGGCGAGCTGCAGGGTACCCGGACGGCGCGCAGGGTAACCGGTCTCACCGTTCCCGGACCCTGCGAACGCGATTCTCAGGAACACCGAGTTACGTGGCTGCGATTACGCAACTCGGTCGTGCGGATTCGCAAGTGTCTCAGCGCTTACGGCGTTTCGTCGACGGCACGGCCGGCATCGCGAGCCCGAGGACGTTCGCGTCGATCGTTCCGACGGCGACCTGATCGCCCTTCTTCGTCGTCGAGATCGTCGGGTACTGACCGCGCGACGCCTCGACGAGCCCCGCACCCTCGAGCATGCGCAGCATCTCGAGCACGTGCTTCGCCGTGAAGCGGCGGAGCGCGCCGCGCTCGACGAGATCGTCGAGGCGCGGATCGTCGGACTTGCCGACCGCGGCCTCCGCGATCTTCGTCCGGCCGAAGCGGCCGTTCATCTCGCCGACGAGGAGCAGCAGGCTGCGCAGCGCCTTCACCTCCTGCTCGTGCAGCCCGGCGGGCGCGCGCCCGTGCGCGATCGCATCGCAGTTGTCGCACGCACCGCACTTGCGCTCGCGATCGCTCCAGTCCTGATCGCCGAAGTAGTCGAGGACGAACTGCCGCCGGCAGCGCGGGTAGTACGCGTACTCGACCATCGTGCGCAGCTTGCCGACCTCGACGCCCTTGCGGCGCGCGAGCGACTCGACGTCGAGGGGCGGATAGATGCCCGGCTCGGGGCGCGCCGCGCTGAGGCGCGCGTCGCTCCGCTGCAGCATCCCGTGGCGCTCGAGGAGGCGCAGCGCCGCGCCCATCGCCGCGCCGGTGATGTCGCCGCCGAGGTTGCGCCGGATGCGCGCCTCGAGCTCGTCGTCGTCGCGCCCCAGGTCGCCGAGGTTCGGGCGGTCGCGCAGCAGCTTCCACGTGCCGCGCAGGACCTCCGCCGACGGGTACGACGCGTCGATGAGGAACTCCTGCAGCTTGATGTCGCTGTGGTTGAACAGCACCACGCAGCGCGTGGGCTTGCCGTCGCGCCCGCCGCGGCCGGCCTCCTGGTAGTAGGCCTCGGGGCTGCGCGGGATGTCGGCGTGCACGACGAGCCGGATGTCGCGCTTGTCGACGCCCATGCCGAACGCGTTCGTCGCGACGATCGCGTCGAGCTTGCCCGCCATGAACACGTCCTGCGCGGCCTCGCGCGACTTACCCTCGAGGCCGGCGTGGTAGTGGCGCACGAGCATGCCCGCCGCCTTGAGCTCCGCGCTGTACTTCTCGGCGTTCTTGCGCGTCGACGCGTAGACGAGCGCCACGCCGCCCTCGCGCGTGCGCACGAGGTCGACGAGCGCCGACTCCTTCGTGCGCGCCTTGGTGGCGCCGACCGTCTCGACGTCGTAGCGCAGGTTCGGGCGGTCGAAGCCGCGCACGTGCAGCCGGGCCCCGTCGAGGCCGAGCTGGTGCGCGATGTCGCGCCGCACCTCCGGCGTGGCCGTCGCGGTGAACGCGGCGACGCGCGGCGCGCCGAGCTGGCGCACGACCTCGCCGAGGCGCCGGTAGTCCGGGCGGAAGTCGTGCCCCCACTCCGAGATGCAGTGCGCCTCGTCGATGGCGATCAGCGCGATGCGCGACGCGATCGCCCGCAGCGCGTCGACGAAGCGCGGGCTGCGGAACCGCTCGGGCGCGACGTACACGAGCGTGTACATCCCGGCGCGGATGCCGTCGAGGATCTCGCGCTGCTCCTCGGGGCCCGCCGCCGACGTGAGCGCGACGGCGGGGACGCTGCGCTGCGTGAGCGCATCGACCTGGTCCTTCATCAGCGCGATCAGGGGCGACACGACGAGCGTGACGCCGCCGCGCTCGCCGAGGACGACCGCCGGCAGCTGGTAGCACAGCGACTTGCCCGCGCCCGTCGGCATCACGGCGATCACCGGGCGGCCGGCGAACACGTCCGCGATCACCTCGGACTGGCCGGGCCGCAGCGTGTCGTGCCCGAAGCGCGCGAGCGCCCGCGCGAACACGGCCGACGGATCGGCCGCGGCGCTCTCGCGTGCTTCGCTGGTCCACATCGTCACGCGCCACCCTACCAGCCCACCCTGACAACGCGAAGCCCCCGATTTCGCGTCCGAAATTCGGACGCGCCCGTGCGATGCTCCGCGCATGCTGCTCCCGGCCCTCGCCGTGATCTCGTCGATGCACTACGAGGGCGACGTGGCTCCCACGGGCGGCGACTTCGTCGACGTCCCGTTCGAGGTCCCGGCCGGCACCGTCGAGATCCAGATCGCGCACGGCGATGGCTCGGACAGCGTGATCCTCGACTGGGGCGTGTGGGATGACACCGGCGCGTTCCGCGGCTGGGGCGGCGGCAACACGGAGGACGCGGTCATCGGCGTCGCCGAGTCGTCGCGCAGCTACCGCATCGGGCCGATCGCGCCCGGGACGTGGACGCTCGTCATCGGCAAGGCGAAGCTCGATCCGACCGGCGGCCGCTACGCCGTCGACGTCATCTGCCGCGACGACGCCACGCTCCCCGTGCGGCCGCGCGCCGCGTTCGACCCCGCCGTGCTCGCCCCCGGCCGGCGCTGGTACAAGGGCGACTTCCACGTCCACTCCGACGAGAGCGGCGACGCCTCGGCGACGTTCGACCAGATCGCCGCGCTCGCGCGCATGCGCGGCCTCGACTTCGTGAACCTGTCGGACCACAACACCGACGCGCAGCTCGGCCTCGCCGCCGCGCACCAGGCCGGCCACCCCGACGTGCTGTTCCTGCGCGGCGCCGAGATCACGACGTACGCCGGCCACGGCAACGCCGTCGGCCTGCCCGGCTACGTCGACCACCGCATCGGCTACCGGGGGCGCACGATCCAGGCCGTCCTCGAGGACGTCGCGGCACAGGGGGCGCTGTTCATCGTCAACCACCCGGCGCTCGACCTCGGCGGCAACTGCATCGGCTGCGCGTGGCGCCACGACGCGACGCCGTGGGAGCGCGTCGCCGGCCTCGAGATCATCACCGGCAGGTGGGACGTCGTCGAGCGGCTGTTCACCCCGCAGGCGATCGCGCTGTGGGACGCGCAGCTCGACGCGGGCCACCGCATCGCGGCGATCGGCGGCAGCGACGACCACCGCGCCGGCGAGGGCACCGGCGCGACCGACACGCCGATCGGCAGCCCGACGACGCTCGTCCTCGCCGACGACCTGTCGGAGGCCGCGATCCTCGACGGCCTCCGGCGCGGCCGCACGATCGTGCAGCTGCGCGGCCCCGACGACCCGTTCGTCGAGCTCACCCTCGCGCGCCCCGGCGGCGGCATCGCCGAGCTCGGCGACGAGGTCGCCGGCGTCGCGCGCGCCGAGCTGACGGTGCACGTCGTCAACCCGCGCGGCGAGACCGTGTTCGCCCAGCTGTGGCGCGACGGCGAGAAGCTCGACCAGGTCCCCGTCGAGGGCGCCGACTTCACGCACACGTTCGCCGACGTCCCCGGCGCCGCGCCGCACCGCTACCGGATCGAGCTGATCGACGACGCGAACCGCCGCATCGTCGTCACCAGCCACATCTTCGTCGACGGCGTCGCCGCGTCGCCCGAGGGCTGCTGCAGCGGCTCCGCCGGCGGCACCGCCGCGCTCGCCGGGCTCGCCCTCGCCGCGCTGCTGCGCCGGAAGCGCCGCCCATGACGCGCTGGCCGGATCCGCATCAGCTCGTGCGCGCCGCCGTCGCCACCGGCGATCACACGGAGCTGCTCGTCTACGCCGACTGGCTCGCGAGCGAGGGCCACACCGCGCGCGCCGAGCTCGTGCACCTCCAGTGCGAGCGCGCGCAGCTCGCGGCGTGGGAGCGCAAGGCGGCGGAGATCGACGACGAGATCGCGTGGTTGCTCGCCGAGCACGGCGAGGCGCTGCGCGGCGACCTCCCCGCGCTCGACGGCGTGACCTGGGGCGACTTCGCGTGCGGCCACGTCGCCGTCGCACGCGTCCGCGACCTCGCCTGCCTCGGCGCGGCCGCGGCGACCCTCGCGGACCACACGGCGGTGACCCGCGTCGAGCTCGCGGCGCGCACCGGCGAGCTCGACGACGACGCGCCCCTCGCCTGGCTGCGCTGCCTGCGCGCCGCGCGCTCGCCCGCGACCGCGGACCGGCTGTGGTCGACGCCCGCGGAGCTCGAGCTCGACGACGTCGGCGCCGACCTCGGCGGGCTCGGGCGCGACCACGGCGCCACGCCGCTCGTGCGCCTCTCGCTGACCCACGGCGATGCCGGCGAGGAGCTCACGCGCCTCCTCGGGCGCGTGCCGTGGTCGAGGCAGCTCGAGACGCTCGAGATCCCGACCGTCTTTTCCGACGACAACAGCGGCTACCAGGCCGATCCGCGCCTCGGCGCCGACGGCACGAAGCCGCTCGCGAAGCTGAAGGCGCTGCGCCGCCTCGACATCGATCGCCAGCGCGTCGGCGGCGTCGCGCTCGGCAAGCTCGTCGCGGCGCTGCCCGAGCTGCGCTCGCTGTCGGCGCGCGAGAACCTGGTCCGCAAGATCGCCTTTGGCCCCGGCCCTTCCCTCGTCGACCTCGACCTGTCGCGGAACGCGCTCGGCGCCGACGGGCTGCGCGCGATCGCGAAGGGCGAGCGCACCGCCGCGCTCGAGCGCCTGGTCCTCGACACGTGCGAGATCGAGTCGCTCGGGCTCGCCGAGCTGAGCAAGTCGCCGTCGTGGCACACGCTGCGCCGCCTCGACCTGTCGCGCAACCCGCTCGGCGCCTCCGCCGTCCGCGCGCTCGCCGCGGCGCCGCCGCCGAAGCAGCTGCACGCGCTCGCGCTCGCTGACGCCGACCTCGACGAGACCGGCGGCGAGGCGCTCGCGAAGGTGTCGTGGCTCGGGCGGCTCTCCGAGCTCGACCTGTCGGGCAACATCCTGCGCCGCGGCGGCGGCGCGCTGCGCACGATCGAACGCTCACGCGGGACCGCGCCCGAGGCGATGCGCCGGCTCGCGCTCGCCTCGTGCGGGCTCGAGCGCACGGAGGCCGTGGCGATCTCGCGCTTCTGGCCGTTCCTCGTCGAGCTCGACCTGTCGGGCAACCCGATCACCGACGCCGGCCTCGAGCGCTTCGCCGCGATGAAGCCGGCCCCGGCGCTGCAGCGGCTCGCGCTGCGCGACTGCCAGCTCACCGGCGACGGCGTCGAGCTGCTCGCCCGCGCGCGCACGCCGCGGCTGCGCGCGCTCGACCTCTCGGGCAACACGCTCGGCGCCGCGGTCGTGCCGCTGCTCGCCGCGCCGTCGCTGCGCGCCCTCGAGACGCTCGCGCTGCGCCGCTGCGGCGTGCCGGCGATCGCCGCGCTCACCCGCGCCACCGCGCTGCCGCCGCGCCTCGCCACGCTCGACGTGCGCGAGGTCGAGCTCGACGAGGCGGCCCTGCTCGCGCTCGCGGACGCCCCCCACCTGCGCGCGATCCGGCGCCTCCGCCTCGACGGGAACCCGTTCGTGTTCGCCGAGGCCACGCGCGCGCGCCTCGAGCAGCGGTTCGGCCCGATGTGGCACCAGGATCGCACGTAGGCCGCTGCGGCCTCGAGACCGCAGCGCTTGTAAGGACGGGCCGGCAGGAAGTTGTCCGCGCGGGCGCCGTCCGGGCGAGCATGCCCCCGATGAGGAAGTGGATCCTCCCGCTCGCCCTCGCGGCGTGCAACTTCACGCGCCAGGACGGCGCGATCGGGAGCGGCGACGACGACGTCGAGGTCGACGCGCCCGACCCGAGCGACCCGAACGACCCCGACGGCGACGGCGTCGGCGCGGGAGACAACTGCCCGACCGTGCCCAACGCCGACCAGATGGATCGCGACGGCGACGGCGTCGGCGACGCCTGCGACAACTGCCCCGACACCCCGAACCCGCCGCTCCCGACGCTCGGCGAGCCCGCGCCGATCCAGCGCGACCACGACGGCGACGGCCGCGGCGACGCGTGCGATCCGTGCCCGCACCTGGCCGGCGTCGACGAGGCCGACCCCGACGGCGACGGCATCGGCAACGCGTGCGACCCCGAGCCGAACGTGAAGAACCCGCCCGCCGTGTTCGACGGCTTCTACGACGAGCCCGGCGCCGCGTGGTCCTCGCCGGCCGGCGCCGGCATGAAGTCCGACTGGGTGGTCGTGCGCCGCGACGACGGCCGCATCGGCTGGCGCCAGTCCGTCCTCGACGGCAGCCGGCGCCACCAGCTGATCCTCGACGGCAACCGCCGCGAGCACTACATCGACACCTCGATCATCATCGAGTCCGTCGCCGCCGCCGACGTCATGTCGAACCTGCGCTCGGCGAGCGTGTCCTACGGCTACCTGCGCAACGGCAGCAACGACTTCTACTTCAACTGCGGCGTGCGCCGGAACGTCGACACCTCCGCCGACGTGGTGATCGCCACCGCGCTCCTCAACGACGACAACCGCGACGACGCCTCCGCCGCCTGGTCCGGCGGCGTCGTGAACACCGCGATCCACTTCACGGGCCTCGGCCTGCGCGTCAACGGCACCCTCCCCAACACCGGCGACACCGACCTCACGTGCACCGCACAGGCCCAGGCGACGCAGGTCGTGACGAACCGCAGCAACGACTTCCCCGACGGCCGCATCGGCCTGCGCACGTTCGGCATGACCGCCTGGTTCGACTACGTCTTCTACGTCGAGCCCGTCCCCGCGCCGTAGGCGTGGTACGCCTCCACCGTGGCGTCCGATCCGCACGACGACGAGTCGCCGCTCGACGTGCGCGAACCACCGCGCGCCGCGGGCGGCTTCGGCGCGCTGTGGGCGACGGCGAAGCACCTCCAGCGCGACGGGGCCGTGCGCCGCGGCACGCGCGCGCTCCTCGCGATGAACCAGCCCGACGGCTTCGACTGCCCGGGCTGCGCGTGGCCCGAGCCCTCGCACGAAAGGCGCAGCCGCTTCGAGTTCTGCGAGAACGGCGCGAAGGCGATGGCCGAGGAGACGACGACGGTGCGCTGCACGCCCGAGCTCCTCGAGCAGGCCACCGTCGAGGAGCTGCGCCAGCTCTCCGACTTCGAGCTCGGCCGGCTCGGCCGCCTCACGCACCCGGTCGTCCTCGAGGGCGACGACCGCCGCTACCGCGCGATCACGTGGGACCGCGCGATCGCGCTCCTCGCCGACGAGCTGCGCCGCGCCGGCCCGGCGCGCAGCGTGTTCTACACGAGCGGCCGCACGAGCAACGAGGCCGCGTTCCTGTACCAGCTCGTCGGGCGCATGTTCGGCACGAACAACTTCCCCGACTGCTCGAACATGTGCCACGACTCGAGCGGCGTCGCGCTGTCGGAGGTCGTCGGCGTCAACAAGGGCAGCGTCTCGCTGTCGGACTTCGACCACGCCGACCTGATCCTCGTCGTCGGGCAGAACCCCGGCACGAACCACCCGCGCATGCTCGCGACGCTGCGCGAGGCGGCCAAACGCGGCGCCACGATCGTCGCGATCAACCCGCTGCGCGAGGTCGGGTTCACGCGGTTCGCCCACCCGCAGAAGCCGCTCGACCTGCTCGGCGGCGTCGCGCTCGCGAAGCACTACATCCAGATCCCGATCGGCGGCGACCAGGCGTTCTTCCTCGGCGTCTCGAAGGCCCTCCTCGAGCGCGAAGGAGGTAGCGGAAGCGGCGACCGCGCCGCCGCCGACAAGCCGACCGCCGTCGAGCCGATCTCACCCGTCCTCGACCGCATGTTCCTCGGCGAGCTCACGGACGGCTTCGTCGCGTGGCGCGCGCACGTCGAGGCCATGCCGTGGTCGACGATCCTCGCGCGCAGCGGCGTCTCCGAGGAGCAGATCCGCCTCGTCGCCGATCTCTACGCTAGCGCGAAGGCCACGATCGCGTGCTGGGCGATGGGGCTCACGCAGCACAAGCACGCCGTCGCGACGATCCAGGAGATCGTCAACCTGATGCTCCTGCGCGGCAACGTCGGCCGCCGCGGCGCCGGTTTGTGTCCGGTGCGCGGACACTCGAACGTGCAGGGCGACCGCACGATGGGCATCTACCACCTGCCGCGCCCCGCGTTCCTCGACGCGCTCGGCGCCGCGTTCGGCTTCGAGCCGCCGCGCGCGCCCGGGTACGACACCGTCGGCGCCGTGCGCGCCCTCGAGCGCGGCGACGTCGACGTGTTCTGCGCGCTCGGCGGCAACTTCCTGTCCGCGACGCCCGACACCGACCGCGTCGCGCGCGGCCTCGAGCGCTGCGCGCTGACGGTGAGCGTGTCGACGAAGCTCAACCGCACGCACCTCCACGCCGGCGCGCGCGCGCTCATCCTGCCGTGCCTCGGCCGCTCCGAGCTCGACGTCCAGGCGTCGGGGCGGCAGTTCGTCACCGTCGAGGACTCGATGAGCATGGTGCACCGCTCGCAGGGCGTGCTCCCGCCCGCGAGCCCCGACCTGCGCAGCGAGGTCGCGATCGTCGCCGCGCTCGGGCAGGCGCTGCACGGCGCGCGCGTCCCATGGGCGGAGCTCGCCGGCGACTACGGCCGCGTGCGCGACGTGATCTCGCTCGTCGTCCCCGGCTTCGACGACTTCAACGAGCGCGTCGCCGCACCCGACGGCTTCCAGCTCCCGAACGTCGCCCGCGACCGCTCGTTCGCATCGATCGGCGGCCGCGCGAAGTTCACGATCTCCACGCCGCCCGACCTGACGCTCCCACCCGGCCACCTGCGGATGATGACGATCCGCACCCACGACCAGTACAACACGACGATCTACGGCCTCGACGACCGCTACCGCGGCATCCGCGGCGAGCGCCGCGTCGTCCTCGTGAACGCCGCGGACCTCGCCGAGCTCGGCCTCGCCGAGCGCCAGGTCGTCGACCTCGTCTCGATCTGGCCCCCCGACGGGCGCGACGGCGAGGAGCGCGTGGCGGAGGCGTTCATCGTCCTCCCCTACGACCTCCCGCGCGGCAACGCCGCGACCTACTTCCCCGAGGCGAACCCGCTGGTCCCGCTCGACAGCGTCGCGGATCGCTCGAACACGCCGACGTCCAAGTCGGTCGTTATCCGCATCCGCCCGCGCTGATCGCGAGCGACCGCCGCTACCAGTCGATGCGGACGGTCGCGCCGCCGCCGTCGGGGGCGAGGATCGGCGTCACGGTCAGGTTGCGCCGGCGCTCGCGGCCGGCCTGCGTCGCGCGCTCCTTGTCGCCGCGCGAGCTCTTGTAGATCGCGACGCCGGCGGCGCCCGCGGTGACCGCCGCGCCCAGGACGGCGCCCCAACCGGCGACCTTCGTCGTCGTCGCCAGCGCTTCGCCGTGCCGGCACCCGAACGGCTCGTCCGGCTTCGGGGTGATGGGGCAGTTTGCGACGCCGTCGGTCGTCTTGCCGTAGTTCACGTCGCGCAGGATCAGGGCGCTCGCGGCGAACGCGCTGCCGAGGACGAGCGTGGTCGCGCCGCTCACGTACGCCATCGTCTTCCAGCCGTTGCCGTCGCCCTTCGGCTTGGGCCGCGGCGGCGCCGGCCCGACGATGACCGTCTCCTTCACCTCGCCGGTGACCTCGGCATAGACATCCTCGGCCCACGCCGCGGTTGCCTGACCGGCCGCGACGAACTTCTTCCACGGACCCTGCTCGTTGCGCTTCTTCACGTCGAGCAGCTTGATCTGCAGGCGGTAGCCCTGGACGCCGCCCTCGGTCGCCTTGTCGACGCGGCCGAACAGCAAGTAATCCGTCGTCAGCTCGGTGCCGATCGGCGCCATGCACTCGGGCTTCTCCGAGTCGCACGACTTCATGAGCTTCTCGTCGAGGAGCTCGCGGTTGCTGCCCGGGGCGAGCTGGTACGTGCTCTTCACCGACGCCGCGTGGCTGCGCAGGCCGTTCGTCAGCGTCTTGGCGACGCGCGTCGTGGCCTGGTCGACCACGCCGTTGTCGAGCCCTGCCTCGAGCCCGAGCACCGCAATGCGCGGCTTGTCCGCCGACGCGACGCCCGCGAGGGCGACGAGGACGCCGGCCGAGACAAACGCGGAGAGGCTGCGTCGGACCGGCATTTCCCCAGATCGTACACCATCTTGCGTGCCGGCAACTACCAGGACATGCGCACCAGCGCACCGGCCGTGTCGGGAGTGACCACGGGGTCGAACGCGACCTGGCGCTGCGGGCGCTTCCGGCGCGCTCCCATGCGCTCCTTCGACCCATCCACCCCGTCACTCCGGGTCGCGACATAGATCACGGTCCCGATCCCGACCGCCAGGAGGATGCCGCCGCCGATCGCCGCGATCTGCTGGCGCCCGCGGGCGGCGCACGCCTTGCGCCACTCCGTCGAGGCCCCGGCAACGGCGATGTCGGGACGGGCCGCCGCCGCTCGGTCGCACTGCTCGTGGCCGAGGTCGATCGTCGGGTTGCCCATGGCGTCGTTCGCCTTCGCCTGCTTGCCGAGCCCCTGCTTGTCGGCGTACGGCTTGATCGCGTTGAAGTAGTCGAACGCGAACAGGCCCGCCGCGCCGGCCGCGAGGGCGAGCGACACGCCGGCGAGCGCCTTCGCGCCGCCGTACGTCTTGTGGTGCGAGAGCGAGCCGCTGACCTCGTGCGAGATGTCGGGCCCGGGATCGGGGCCCGGACCGGGGCCCGGGCCCGCCTTGGGCGCCTTCTCGAGGTCGGCCGCCTTGCTCGTCGTCTGGCCCGCGCGGATCGTGAGCGGGTCGCCGAGGTCCCAGCGCTTGTAGCCCTCGGCCTCGATCGCGAGCTTGTAGCGGCCCTCGTCGAGCGGGATCGTGGCCTGCCCGCTCTTCAGCGTGTCCTTCTCGACGTCGTCGATGAGCACCGTGCCGCGCTCGACGTTCGCGCGGATGACGAGCGTGCCGCGCGAGTCCTGACCGGTGAGCCGGTTGAACGCGTTGCGCGCCCACGACTTCAGCTCCTGCTCGCTGCTCGCCGCCGGGAACGGCACGAAGCCGGAGTGCGTCTGCACGTTCGACTTCTTCGCGACGCTGAACAGCTTGACGGTGATGAGGTAGCCCGGCTTGCCCTTGTCGGTCGTCTTCTCGAGGCTGCCGTACATGATCGCGTCGGCCTTGAGGTCGTTCGCGATCTCGACCATGCACACCGCGCGCTCGTCCTCGCAGTTGTGCATGAGCTTCTCGTCGATGAGCTCGCGCTCGCCCGTCGTCGCGACGGCGTACGCGCCGGTCGCGTCGACCCGGCTGCGCAGGCCCTGCGTCAGGTCGTGCGCCGCGACGGTGATCGATTGCTCGACGGCGCCGCCGCTCTTGTTGATCACCTCGAGGCCGAGGACGGACAGCCTTGGCTTGCCCGCCCGCGCGGGAGAAGCGTGTGTCAGCGCGACAACGAGCGTGACCAGAAGACATGCACGAGTCGTCATGGAGTCCCTCGCGCGCCAGTATACACGCGGTGAAATCGTAGGGTCGAAAACGGGAAGCAAGCGCGCTAGCGTTCGGTTGGCCCAACCATGCGCACGCTCTCGGCCCGGATCCTCCTCGGCTTTGCGGCGCTGACGCTCACGTTCGGTGTGATCACCGCGACGATCGTCGGGTACATGCGCCAGGTCGAGGATCAGGTGGTCTTGATCTTCGAGGGCTACGTCCCGCTCGCCCTCGAGAGCAAGGACCTGAAGAGCCGCCAGGACGACCTGCGCAAGTACCTCGAGACCGGCGAGAACATCCCCAAGGAGGGACAGGTCGGCCAGCCGCTCCGCGTGTCGAACGTCGCGATGGGGCGCTACCGGCGCGAGCGCGACAACGCGCTCAAGAACACCCGCGGCATCCTCGAGGCGCTGTCGAAGAAGGTCGACATCGACCCGCGCCAGTTCGTGCAGTCGCGCCCCAAGATCGAGTCGCTCGAGCGCGCCGTCGCGGGGCTCGCGCCGCTGTACGAGAAGGTCCTCGAGAGCAAGGACCCCACCGAGGCCGAGCGCGCGCGCGACCTCGCGCACAACCTCGCGCTCGTGTTCATCGGCGCGTCCGACGTCGACGAGTGGCTCGAGCTCGCCCAGCGCCCCCTCGTCGACCCGATCCGGCTCGAGACGCTGATCAAGCTCCGCAACGAGGAGCGCAAGCTCGCGGCGACCGCGAGCAACCTGTCCGAGCAGCTCGAGCACAACGTCGCGACCACCCGCTACTACCTGCAGCAGAACGAGCTGACGCTGCGCATGCGCACGCTGTACTTCGGCATCGCCGCCGTCGCCGCCGGCCTGCTCATCACGCTGTGGGTCGTGTTCACGCTGCGCCCGCTGCGCCGGCTCCGCGAGGGCGCGCGCCGCATCGCCGCCGGCGACTACGCGAGCCGCATCCCCGAGAAGGGGCCGTCCGAGATCGCGGAGCTCGCGCGCGAGTTCAACTCGATGGGGCGCGGCATCGAGGATCGCGAGCGCGAGCGCGTGCGCGCCGAGCGCCTCGCCGCCGTCGGCAAGATGGCGGCGATGATCACGCACGAGGTCCGCAACCCGCTGTCCTCGATCGGCCTCAACGCGGAGCTCCTCGAGGACGAGCTCGGCGACCAGGCCGTCGAGGCGCGCAACCTGTGCCGCGCGATCCACCGCGAGGTCGACCGCCTGACCGCGATCACCGAGGAGTACCTGGCGTTCGCGCGCCTGCCCAAGCCCAAGGTCGCGCCCGAGGCCGTGAACACACTCGTCGGGGCGCTCGTCGCGTTCGTCCGCGAGGACCTCGCCGCGAACAACATCTCCCTCGTCGTCGAGCTCGCCCCGGGCGACCCGATCGCGCGCATCGACGCGGGCCAGATCCGGCAATGCCTGATCAACCTCGTGCGCAACGCCGCGGACGCGGTCACGGCGAAGCACAAGGCGGGCGGCAGCGCCGGCACGGTGGTCGTGCGCACCCGCCAGACCGCCCGCCGGGTCTCGATCGACGTGGAGGACGACGGCACCGGCATCCCACCGGACGTGCAGGCCAAGCTGTTCGATCCCTTCTTCTCGACGAAGGAGAGCGGCAACGGCCTGGGCCTCGCCCTGACGCAGCAGATCGTCCGCGACCACGGCGGCGACCTCCAGGTCGTGAGCACCGTCGGGCGGGGTACGACCTTCACGCTGAGCGTGCCGGTGGGGGGTCCTGTAGGTGCGGGCGGCGTGGTGGCGTAGTCGGGGGTCGGCCGAGGTTGCGATCGGCGGAGCTGCGTACGATCATCCACAGCTCGAATGTCCGGCCACGAGGAGATGCGGCGGAGTGGCGAGGCGAGCTCCGCCGACGAGAAGCGGCGCGACGGCCGCGAGGCGGTGACGCTGTTCGTCGAGTACGAAGGCGCGGACGACCTCATCGGCGACTTCACCGAGAACCTGTCGACGGGCGGCACGTTCGTCGCCACGAACCGCGAGCTGCCGACGGGGACGCGCGTCCAGCTCGTGCTGTCGTTCCCGGGCCTCCTCGAGCCGATCGCGATCGAGGGCACCGTGCGGTGGACGCGCGTCGACGGCCTCGAGGGCGACGCCGGCGCCGGCATCGAGTTCGAGCCCGGCCCGGGCCGCGACACCCTCGCGTCGGTGATCGAGCGCATCCGCGCCCGCGATCCGCGCATGGTCTCGCGCCTGTTCCGCGTGCTCGTCGTCGAGGACAACCGCCACGTCGCCGCCCTGATCCAGGAGGGCCTGCGCGGCTCGACGCGCCGCGACTTCGGCGGCGGCATCTCGTTCGTGTTCCGCAACGCCGAGGACGGGCGCGCCGCCGTCGAGATCCTGCGCCGCGAGCCGTTCGACGCGCTCATCATCGACGTCTACCTCCCCGTCCTCGACGGCCCCAAGGTGATCGCCCACGCGCGCACCGAGCTCGGCCTCGAGGCGCTGCCGATCATCGCCGTGTCCGCCGGCGGCGATGCGGCACGGCGCTCGGCCCTCGAGGCCGGCGCGAACATCTTCCTCGACAAGCCGATGCGGCTACGTCAGGTCATCGACACGATCCAGCGCCTGCTGCACGTCTGACGAGCTGCGGCTACGTCCGGTCGTCGACGCGATCCAGCGCCTGCGGCACGTCGAGGCGCGGCTGCGGCGGCGGGGCCACGTCGAGCGGCAGCACCTGCTGCGGCACGAGGTGCTCGGCGCTGCCCTGCGCGCGCGGCCCGGCCGCGACGTCGGCGGCCTCGGCAGCGTCCGCGGCATCGGCGGCGAGGTCGTCGGGGTCGGTCGGATCCGCGGTGCCGCGCCGGCGGCGGCGCAGGCCCTCCTGCTCGAGACCGAGCTCGTCGAGCAGCGTGTAGATGTGCGAGCGGGCGACGCCGAGGGCGCGCGCCGTCGCCGAGATGTTCCAGCGCCCGTCGGGCGTCGCGTGCTCCTCGAGCGCCCGCTTCACGACGTCGCGCTGGAACTCGCGCGTCGCCTCGGCGAGCGAGCGGTTCGTCGGCGCGCGCCGGCGTGCCGCCATCGACGGCGGCGGCAGCGGTGGCGGTGCCTCGGCGGTCGCCTTCTCGGCGAACGCCTCGAGCAGCTCGTTCACACGGCGCTGGAACGCCGCTTCCGTCAGCGGCTGGTTGCTGGGGGGCGTGCTGGACGACGGTCGCCTCTTCATCCTCGCTCTCCGAACTTCTCCGACTACGCAGTAACCCATAGGATCTTCCTGGGTCGATCGTCAATCGGGAGCGTGTGTGGTCGCGACTCCCGGCACGACCGACAGCGAGTCTCGATCCCTTACACGACGAGACGATAGATTCGTCCTCCGTCCAAAGGAGGGATATGAGAACTCCAGCCAGACTCCTGATCATCGCGTTGCTCGCCGCGGCGCCGACCTCCGTGGTTGCCGATCGGCACCGCGATCATCGCGACCATCGCGATCACCGCCCACGGCGCGCGCCTCCCGCCGTCCGCGTCGAGGCGCACGCGCACCGGCCCGGCCACGTGTGGATCAACGGGCACTACGACTGGGTCGGCGGCAACTACACGTGGGTCGGCGGCCGCTACGAGCGCGAGCGCGCCGGCTACCGCTGGCGCGATCACCGCTGGGAGATCCGCGACGGCGTGTACACCCGGATCGACGGTGGCTGGATCTCCATCGGTCCGACCGTCGCACCTCCCGCCCTGCGCTTCGAGCGCGTCGTGACCCGACCCGGCTTCGTGTGGGTCCGCGGCCACTGGGACTGGCGCGGCTCGTGGGTCTGGGTCCCCGGCCACCACGAGCGCGTGCGCGCCGGCCACCGCTGGCGCGACCGCAGCTGGGTCCAGCGCGACGGCGTGTACGTGAGCGTCGAGGGCGGCTGGTACTAGCGAGCGATCGCTAGGGCAGCTTGCCCTTCAGCTCGAGCGCGTCCGGGTGCTCGGGCTCCGTCTTCAGCGCGAGGCCGAGCGCCGCCTTGGCCTCGGCCTTCCTGTTGAGCGCGAGGAACGCCTTCGCGCGCCCGAGGTGCACGAGCGCCGGGCGCCGCACCTCCGGCTTCAGCATCAGCATCGTCTCGTACGTGAACAGCGCCTTGTCGGGTGCGCCGGTCTCGGTGTACGCGCGCCCGAGCGCCGACAGGATGTCGACGTCCGTCGGCATGATGTACATCGCCATCTCGGCGAACATCCGTGCCTTGGCCCAGTTGCCGAGCTTGCCGTGCTCCTGCGCGAGCTTCTTCAGCGGCGCGAGCTCCATCTGCTCGAGCATCGCGTAGTGCTCGAGCTCCTGGAGGGCGCGCTTCGTGTCGCCCTTCTTCTCGTACAGCTGCGCGAGCTCCTGGTACGGGAAGCTGCGCTCGGGATCGAGCTTCTTCGCCGCGCACATGTGCTTCTCGACCTCGTCGGTGCGCCCCGCCTTCTCGGCGAGCTGCGACAGGCGGCTGCGCAGGTCGGCGCTGTCGTGCCCGTCGGCGATCAGCGCCTCGTAGAAGCCCTTCGCCGTCGCCGCATCGTTCTTGTGCAGCGCGATCTCGGCGAGGATGTAGCGCGCGATCGGCTGCTTCGCGTCGAGGTCGAGCGCCTGCTTCGCCGCCGCGCCCGCCTTCACGGCGTCGCCGCCGTAGTAGTAGCCGAGCGCCACGTACGCGCGCAGCTTGCCGTCCTTCGGCAGCGCGTCCGCGGCGATCTCGAGCTTCGTCACGTTGTCGAAGCCGCGCGTCGGCAACTTGAACGTGCCCTTGTACGGGGCGAGGCGGATGTCGAGGTACGCGCGGAAGTCGGCGTCGAGCTGCGCGATCGCCTTGCCCGTGATCGTCTTCAGCACCTCGGGCGTCTCCTTGCCCTGGCCGTACAGCTTCAGCGCCTCGACGATCTTCGGGAAGCCGTACTGCGAGACGAGGAACTCGATCGTCACCGCGGACTGGTAGTACGCGACGATCACCGCGCTCTGGTCCGGCTGCATGAACTCCGAGTTCAGCGCGCCGATCGACGGCAGCGTGCCGTTCGCGACCGCGCCGTACAGGTCCGCATCGTTCTCGCGCCGCCACGTCGGGTGCGCGATCAGCGTCTCGTACTCCGACAGCCCCTCGGTGAACCACCGCGGCACGCGCGACTTCGACAGCTGGATCGCGAACACGTGGCCGAGCTCGTGCCACATCACCATGCCCCAGTTGATGTCGCCGTTCGACGGGGACATCGCCGTGATGACCTGGCCGAAGCACACGCCGAGCGCGCCGATGTCGGGCAGGCCGACGGTGCGGATGCCGTAGTCGGTCCGATCCTGGTACAGCTCGAGCGTGATGGGCGTCTTCGGCGTGAAGCCGTAGCGCTTGACCATCTCCGCGAACGCCCGCTCCATCGTCGGCTCGAGGTAGCGCGACAGGACCGCCTTCTCCTCGTTGTGGTAGCGGATCCGGAAGCTCTTGGTCATCTGGACCGTGTATTCCTTCGGGATCGTGTCGCGGAACAGCCGGCGCGTGTTGTAGGCGCGGACGTTGTACTGGTCGCCGCCCCACGACTTCTCGATCCAGTCGACGCCCTCCTTCTCCATGCCGAGGCGCAGGTAGCCGAGCCCGACGCCCGACATCGCCTCGTAGAAGTCCGGCTTGAGCTTGACCGCCTCCTTCTCGAGGTCGATCGCCTCGACGTAGCGGTGCTCGCGCACGGCCGAGCGCGCGACGATGCGGTACAGCTCGGCGTACGCCGGGTTGATCGCGAACGCGCGCTTCTTCTCCGTGTCGTAGCCGGACAGGTCGTCGCGCAGCCAGCGGATCGTCGCCTTCATCGCGATCGCCTCGACGTCGTCCTTGTTGACGGCGAGGACGCCGTCGAGCGTCTTGTTCGCGTTGTCCCACTGGTTGCCGTCGATCTCGATCGACGCGCGGACCTTGAGCGCGCGCGCATTCTTCGGGTTGATCGCGAGCGCCGCGTCGAGGTGGTGGCGCACGTTCGCGAGGTCGTACGTCGTCTCGACGAGGACCTCGGCCATCGCCGCGTGCGCCTCGGGGTGGTTCTTGTTGATCTTGAAGATCTCCTCGAGCGTCTGCTCGGCGTTCGGCGCCGAGTACTTCTGGAGGAACAGGTCCGCCCACGCGATCGCCGCGTCCGTCATCTGCGGGCGCTTGTTGAGCGCCTCGCGGAACGCGTCGTTCGAGAGCTGGAACTGCGACGTGAACCGCGCGGCGAGCGCGAGCTGGTACATCTGGATCGGATCGTCGAGGTCGAGCTTGTTCGCGTCCGACTCCTTGATCGTCGGGTCGAACATCGCCTTCGCGCCGAGGATGTCGCCGAGCGCGTGCCGCACCATCCCGACCTCGGTGCGCACCGCGCGGTCGTTCGGGCGGTCCTTCATCAGCGCCTCGAGGTCCTTCTTCGCGTCCTGCAGGCGGCCGGTCAGCTTGCGCAGCTCGGCGAACGCGATGCGCGCCTCCGTCGCTTCATCCGTGTGCCCCGACGAGATCGGCGCGAGCGTCGCCTCGGCACCTGCGTAGTCGCCCGTGAGGATCTGCGCGCGCGCGAGGAGCACCTTCGCCGTCGTCTCGTCCTTGCCCTTCACCTTCTTCAGCTCGGTGATCGCACCCGTGTAGTCACCCGAGGTCAGCTTGTCGCGGCCCGTCCCCAGGTCCGCGCGCGCGCTGCTACCGGCGAGGGCCACCGCGAGCAGCGGGGCCACGAGCATCCTCATCGTGCGCATGCCCTCGAATCTGTGCGACATGATCCCCTTAGTCAAACGTGGACCCTCCGCCCTTTCCCGAAAGCTTGTGTCACCGCTGCGTGCACCTGCGCCTCGTGACCTCGGCCCACGGAACGACGTTCCTCTTGTGTCGCGAGCCGTCGCTGCCGAAGTACGCGTCGCAGCCGATCCGAGCGTGTGCTCGCTTCACGCCGAAGCCCATGTAATCCTGAGCGGAAAGCGTGAGCGCCCTGCCGCGACGAGCGTTCCTCGGCGCCGAGCTGCCCGAGGACGGCATCGCGTTCGGCGAGGACGGCGTGCGCATCGCGGGTGTCGCCGACGACGGCATGGCGGCGCGCGGTGGCGTCGTCGTGGGTGACGTGATCGCGAGCCTCGCGGGACTCCCGGTGTGGAGTCTGTGCGAGCTGTCCGCCGCACTCCGCGCCGCTCGCCGGGATCATCGTCTACGGCGCGCCGGTCATGCCGTGGGTGACGACGTGCCTCGTGGACTCGACGCGCACCGGCGGCGAAGACCGCGGCCGAAGGCTCGCCGGGAGCCGACGACCCACCCTCTCGGCCAGGTGGAAGTGACACCGATCCGTGCAGACGCTATGGTGGTGCACGTGGAAACGGTCTCCAAGGAAAGCGCGGCCAACGAGGGCATCTACACCTCGTTCGACGCCTTCCTCAAGCAGGGCATCCGCGAGTACTACGACCGCGGCTGGACGACCCGGCGGGGCAACTTCATCGCGCTCTTGATCGCGTCCGGAACGACGTCGTTCGCGCTCGCGAAGGACTCGGTCGTCGACGGCACCGGGACGAAGAAGGTCGCGCTCGGCGCCGGCCTGCTCGTCGCACTGCGCTTCGGCCTCAAGTACGCGCTCGGCGGCCCGCTCGGGCTCGTGCTCACCGTCGCCGCCGGCGCCTCGATGGTGTCGTACTTCATCCGCAACCAGCGCGACATCATCAAGAAGGTCAACAAGTACAAGACCGCGATCGCCGAGACGTCGAAGAAGTTCGACGACGTGCAGAACGGCTGGCGCGACGGCAAGCACCAGACGAACGAGCGCAACCTGATGATCGACGGGCTGATGAAGCAGTTCATCACGCAGGTCGACGAGTCGTAGATCACACGTGCGGGAGCCCGGCGCGATGTTACGGTCGCGCGGATGCGCCCCGTAGCCCTGGTCCTCGCACTCGCCGCCTGCGGCGGTGAGCCCGCGACGTCGCTGTTCGCGCTGCCCGGCGACCCGGCGCTCGCCGACAACTTCTACGCGCTGCCCTTCCCGAACGACGTCTACCGCGTGGGTGGGCGCGTCGACCTGTCGACGTTCCCGGCGAACAGCATGACCGTCGACGCCTACCGCGTCGCGGCGCAGGACCTCGACGGCTTCGGCACGAACCAGGCGATCTTCGCGCGCTTCGACGGCGCGCTCGATCCGGACAGCCTCCCCGACCCCGCCGCGTCGGCGCAGCCGGGCGCGGCCGTGTACCTCGTCAACGTCGACGCGCGCTCGCCGAACAAGGGCCAGCGCACGCCGCTCCTCCTGCGCTTCCGCGCGGAGGGCACGCAGACGCTCGGCGCGAACAGCCTCACCGCGCGCCCGTACCCGGGCTTCCCGCTCGACGGTGGGACGACGTACGCGCTCGTCATCACGGACCGCCTGCGGTCGGCGAGCGGCGCGGACGTCGCGGCGCCGGCGTCGTTCCGCGAGGTCATGGGCAACGGCGGCGGCGGCGGCGCGGGCGCGCAACAGGTGCGCGCCGCGTACGCGCCGCTGATCGCGTACCTCGACGAGCCCGGCGACGACGAGCGCGGCGACGTCGTGTCGGCCGCCGTGTTCACGACGCAGTCGGTGACCGCTGTCGTGCCCGCGCTGCGCCAAGCGATCTTCGCGCTGCCGGCGCCGGCATCGACGGACGTCCACTTCACCGGCGCGACGACCACGTTCGCGAACTTCCAGGGCACGTACACGGCGCCGAACTTCCAGGAGGGCGACGTCCCGTACCGCGTGGCGCCGAGCGGGCGCATCTCGATCGGCGGCGACGGCGCCGCGGTCGTGCAGCGCATGGAGACGATGCGCTTCGACGTGACGGTGCCGCTCGGCGACGTGCCGCCGAACGGGTTCCCCGTCGCGATCTACGCGCACGGCACCGGCGGCGACTTCACGTCGTTCGTGCGCGACGGCACCGCGGACGCCCTCGCCGTGCAGGGCATCGCCGTCATCTCGACGGACCAGGTGCTGCACGGCCCGCGCAACCCCGGCGGCAACCCGGAGCTCGACTTCTTCAACTTCGGCAACCCGTACGCGATGCGCGACAACGCGCTGCAGGGCACCGCCGACGCGTTCTCGCAGCTGCGCCTCGCGACCGGCCTGGAGTTCTCCCACGAGGAGCGCACGATCAAGCTCGATCCGGCGAAGGTCTACTTCTTCGGCCACTCGCAGGGCGGGCTCACCGGCCCGGGCTTCGCCGCGTTCGAGCCGTCGCTGTCGGCGGCCGTCATGTCGGGCACCGGCGGCCTGCTCTACATCTCGCTCCTGCACAAGACGCAGCCGTTCGACATCCCGACGATCGTGGCGTCGTTCCTGCGCGACGCGCCGATCGACGAGGACAACCCGTCGCTCGCGCTGGCGCAGATGTGGGTCGAGCGCTCCGACGGCACCAACTACGCGCCGCTGATCGCGCGCACGCCGCCGGCCGGCAACCCGCCGCGCAACCTCTACCAGTCGGAGGGCTTCACCGACAACTTCACGCCGAACCCGTGCATCGAGGCATTCGCGACCGCGGCCGGCGGCGACATCGTCGACCTGCCCGACACCACGGCGATCGAGGGGCTGACGACGCTGCGCGGGCGCGAGGTCGTCGCGGCGCCGATCGCGAAGAACCTCAACGGCGTCACGGCGGTGCTCGCGCAGTTCAAGCAGCGGGCGGGCTCGGACGGCCACTTCGTGGTCTTCGACATCGAGCGCGCGAGGCGGCAGACCTCGGAGTTCCTCGGCACGCTGGCGCGCACCGGCACCGCGACCGTCGTCGCCACACCCTAGCGTCGCGGCGGCGTTGTCGACATCGGTTCGAATCCCGTCGACACCATCTGGTAGATTGGGCATCGTGATCCGTCGGGGGAGCGGTAGCGCAGAGGTTGACGCGCCGGTTGCCAGTACCGGAGGACGTCGGTTCGAATCCGATCCGCTTCCACCACACATCGCCGCGTGCATCGCGACGCTCGAGGCGCTCCGCGACGTCGACCCGGATGATCCGGCGTACGTCGCCGTCGAGCGCGCCGCCGCGCACCTGAGGAAGACGGCGAAGAAGCGGCGCCGCGTCGAGCGGCAACGGGATGCGCGCACCGCGGACCGCGCGGAGCTCGCGCACACCGGGCGCGTGCAGGCGTACTACGGCGCGCGCGGCGACGCCCCGGCGCTCGGCGCGCGCATGCTGCGCAACCAGCGCCGCTGCTACGTGTGCAAGCAGCCGTACCGGCGCGTGCACGGCTTCTATCACATGCTGTGCACCGCCTGCGCGGAGCGGAACTTCGCGGCGCGCGGCGACAGCGTCGACCTCACGGGGCGGCGCGCGATCGTCACCGGCGGCCGCGTCAAGATCGGCTGCCTCGCGGCGATCGGCCTCCTGCGCGCCGGCGCGAGCGTCACGATCACGACGCGGTTCCCGCGCGACGCCGAGGAGCGGTTCGCCGCGTGCGCCGACCTCGAGGGGCACCGCGACCGGCTGTCGATCGTCGGGCTCGACTTCCTCGACCTGCGCGGCGTGCTCGCCTGGATCGAGCGCGAGCTCGCGCGCGGCGAGCCGCTCGACATCCTCGTCAACAACGCGGCCCAGACGGTGCGGCGCCCACCCGCCTACTACGCGGCGCTCGCGGCCGCCGAGCGCGGCGAGCTACCGCCCGCGCTCGAGGAGGCGCACGCCCTCCTGTTCCCGCCGCGCCTCGACGAGGAGGGCAAGCCCGTCGACCTGCGCCCGATCAACAGCTGGACCCTCGACGCCGCCGGCGTCGAGCCGGTCGAGCTCGTCGAGGTCCACCTCGTGAACGCGATGGTGCCGTTCCTGCTCGCGCAGCGCCTGCGGCCGCTCATGGTGAAGAGCACCTTCCGCGACCGCTACATCGTGAACGTGTCCGCGATGGAGGGCGTGTTCGCGTACGCCAACAAGCAGGCGCGCCACCCGCACACGAACATGGCCAAGGCCGCGCTCAACATGTTCACGCGCACGTCGGCGCAGGACTACGTCGCCGACGGCATCTACATGAACAGCGTCGACACCGGGTGGATCACGCAGGAGAACCCCGAGCCGAAGAAGGTTCGCCTCGAGAGCGCCGGGTTCTGCCCGCCCCTCGACGTCGTCGACGGCGCGGCGCGCGTCCTCGCGCCGATCCTGCGCGGCGTGCGCGGCGCGCCGATCGCCGGTGCGTTCTTCAAGGACTACGAGCCCGCGCCATGGTGAAGACGCACCGCTCGGCCGTCGCGGTGCCGGTCGTGCAGCCGTGCGATCGGCGATCCAGGTGCGCACGCGTGCTCGCGACGAACCCGCCGTGGGCGCGCTCGACGTGCGCGGCAACGGCATCACCTCGCACGGTAGCGAGGGCGCTGTCGCGCGCGCTCGCTACTCCTTCGGCGCCGGGCCCCAGTCGACCCCGGTCGCCGAGCCGCTCCACACCTTGACCGCCTTGCCGGTGCCGTCGGCGTTCGCGATGAACACGCCGACGCCCGCGCGGGCGAACGCGATCGCGCGCCCGTTCGGCGAGAACGACGGCTCCTCGTTGGAGCCCTCGCCCTGCGTGATGCGCGTCAGCTGCTTCGTGTCGAGGTCGAGCGTGACGATGTCGTACCTGCCGCCGTCGCGCGTCGTGTACGCGAGGATGCGCTTGCCGGCGCGCGGCGACCACGCGGGCGTCGTGTTGTACGCGCCGACCGTGGTGACGAGCGTGGCGGCGCCGCCGCCCGCGGGCGCGACGAAGATCTGCGGGCCGCCGTTGCGGTCGGAGACGAACGCGATCTGGCTGCCGTCGGGCGACCACGCCGGCGACGTGTCGATCGCCTTGTTGTTCGTGATGCGGCGCAGGATCTTTCCGTCGCTCGCGCTGATCACGTAGATCTCGGCGTTGCCGTCCTTCGACAGGGTGAGCGCGATCTCGTTGCCGCTCGGCGACCACGCGGCGCCGGTGTTCATCCCCGGGTGGAACGACAGGCGCTTCGGGCGGCCGCCCGGCGTGCCGACGTAGAGGTCCGGGTTGTCGCGCATGAACGAGGTGTACGCGACGACGCCGCCCGGCCCCCACGCGCCGAGCATGTTCGTCGACGAGTTGCGCGACACGGCGAACGCGTTCGCGCCGTCGAAGTCCATCGCCATGATCGAGCTCGCCTTGCCCTTGGCGGTGAACAGGAGCTTCGAGCCGAAGAAGCCGGGCTCCTTCGCGATGAACTTCACGACCTCGTTGCACCACTTGTGGACGATGGAGCGCGTGTCGGTGCCCTTCTTGTACGAGCGCGTCAGCGACGGCGTGTTGCCCTTCGAGACCTCGTAGAGCTTGAACTCGATCGTGTCGCCCGTGACCTGGAACTTCACGACGCCGAACGCGCCGACGTCCTTCCACTTCTGCGGGTCGAGGCCCATCCCCTCGGTCTTCAGGTCGGCGACGTACAGCCCCGGATCGACGACGCGGAACACGCCGGCGACGGAGAGGTCGAAGCTCTGGATGCCGTAGATGTCGGCGAGCATCTTCGCGTCACCGGCGACGCCCTGGGGGAGCGCGATCGGATACAGCGTGCGCGTCACCGACCCACCCATGTTGATGGCGACCGTGCTGCCGCTGCCGGCGGGCGGTGCCTTCGGGTCGTCGGCGCGAGCGCTGCCGCCGGCGAGGGTCGTGGCGAGGGCCGCGAGGGCGACCGCGACGACCGAGGCCGCGGCTAGCCTTCGCGCTTGAGGTTGCCGAGCGGGAAGCAGTTCCATTGGGTAGTCGCCTGGTTGAGGAGGTGGTTCGGGATCGGCTCCGGGTTGGACTTCCGGAGCCTGTCGACCGACTTCAGGGCACGCTCGACGGCGTCGTCGAGTGTATCGTCTTCGCTGCGCGGGATCAGCCGCCAGCCGGCCGGGGTGCCGTCGGCGTTGAAGTAGAAGCATCCCATCGCGATCTTCTTCGTCTCGAGCACGGCCGGGTACGAGAAGTTGGCGTGAATGTCCGTCGACAACCGCGCCCAGAACGGGTCACCGGTGTTCACGGCGCGGTTGCCCGCGGTGTTGTTGTTCGGCGGGCCGAGGTTCGGCGTCACGACGGGGCCGACCCTCGTGTCGGGGTTCGCGTCGGGATCGGGGCGGCGCTTGATCTCGGTCTCGGGGTCCGCCTCCTTCTTGATCGGCGGACGCTTGACCTCTTCCTTCTTCTCTTCCTTCTTCTTCTCTTCCTTCTTCTCGGGGGGCTTCTCCTTGATGAGGCCCTCCTTCTTCTGCTCGGGCTCGGGCGCGCGCGTCTTCTTGTCGGGGAGCTTCTTCTGCTCGCGCGACGGCGCCGCGAGGCCCGCCTCGATCGCGTTCACCTTGTCGATCGGCGGCTCGTTGTCGTTCGTCGACTTGCTGCTCGCGCTCGCGACCGCGTCCATCCCGAACAGGAGGCCGAGCGAGGCGACGAGCACGATGCCCATCGCGAGCGCGTGGTGCTCGACGTCGCGGCCCTGCTTCTTCGTCGCCACGTACCAGATGAAGTTGATGAAGCCGAGCGACAGCGCCGAGATCGTGATGACGGCGCGCAGGGGCGTCCCGACGAACAACCCCACCACATCCACCAGCGTGTCGAGGATCGCGGACATGCGTTACTTTGACGTGCCCAGGGACCCGATGTTCTTGTCGAGCTCGGGGAGGTTGACGTTTTCGCCCTGCTCGGTGAGGAGCATCACCTTGCCGATCTTGGCCTTGCGCGCCTGGGCCATCGCCACGAGAACAATCTGGTACGGCAGGACGTTATCGGCGCCGATGTAGAGCTCGCCGAACTTCTTCACCTTCTCGTCGGCCTGCAGCTTCGCGTCGAGCTCAACCCACGTGACGTCGACGCCGTTGAGCTTGAGCTTGGCACGGTTGCCGTCGAGCTTGATCGTGAGCGTCGGCTTGCCCTCGTTGTCGTGGACGTTCTCCGCCTCCGCCTGAGGCAGGTTGATGTCGACGGCCTGGTTCTGGTTGAGCAGCGGCGCCGTGACCATGAAGATGATCAGCAGCACCAGCATGATGTCGACCATCGGCGTGACGTTGATCTCCGAGTTGAGATCGTCGGTGCTGCCGGACATCCCCATGGATCACCTCACCGCAAGAAGTGGCGCTTGATGATGTTGAGGTAGTCCTGCTCGAACGTCTCCATCTCGGAGCGCAGGACGCGGATGCGACGCGTGAAGTAGTTGAACGCCATCACGGCCGGGATCGCGGCGACGAGGCCGATCGCGGTGGCGAACAGCGCCTCGGCGATGTGCGGGCCGACGGCCTGCAGCGTCGCGTCGGCGGCCTTCTTGCCGGGCTCGGGCGGCTTCCCGAGCTCGAGGAACGCGAACAGGATGCCGATGACGGTGCCGAACAGGCCGATGAACGGCGCCGCGGAGCCGGTGGTCGCGAGGAACGGCACCATCGACTCGAGCTTCGTCGTCTCGACGGTCTGCGCGCGCCGCAGCGCACGCTCGATGTTCGCGAGGTTGCCCTCGCGATCCCCGCGCAGGTTCTCGTCGGACGCGAGCTTCGCGAGCTCGGTGTACCCGGCGACGAACATCTGCGAGATGGGGCTGTTCCGCAGCGCCTGTGCCTGCTTGTAGATCTGCTCGATGTCGCGCGATCGCCAGAACGAGTCGGTGAACTTCTGCGACTCGGCGGCGGCACGCCGGATGTAGAGCGTCTTGTAGATGATGATGTACAGGCCCACGACAAACATCACCGCCAGCAGCACCATCACGAGCTTCACGATCCAGTGCGCGTGATCGAACAGCTCGGCGATGTCGAGGGTCGCAGCGCCGAGCACCGACGGAGTCGTCGAAAACCCTGGCATACTTGGTAGGGCAGTAACATGCGGTGCGACACGCGGTCAAATCGCCCCACTCCTTCCTCGGGCAAGCGTTTCGCGATGGCGACACTGGTGTGTCTGGCCGTTCTCGGTGGCGCGTGTAGCGACGTCGACGGTGGCGCGGTCGAGCTGTCGTGGAAGCTGCGCCCCGCGAGCTCCTCGGACCCCGACAAGTTCGTCGACTGCGCCTCCGGCAAGCCCGGGACGCGCCCGGTGACGGCGATTCGGCTCGACTGGACTGTCGGCGACGACATGGGCTTCGACGAGTGGCCGTGCAGCGACAACTCCGGGGTGACCCGATTCGCGCTTCCTCCCGGCACGGCGCTGCTTTCGGTGTCGCCGAGGTGCGCGGAGGGCGCCGCGGCGCTCGACACCTACATCGCCCCCGCCCCCGAGCAGCGGAACGTGATCCTGGGCGATACCGTGAGCTTGGGTGCGGTCGAGATCGTGGTGGTAGTCTCGTACTGCGACGACCAACCTTGCATCTGCCAGTGAGGTCACACCACCTGGCACATGGCTGGCGCGCGGATTGCCTCCATTCGTCGGCGTGAAGCAACCGGGCTGTGCGCCGTCCAAGCGCAGCCCCACCTACAGGGGTCGATCATGAAGAAGCTGGCTATGTACGGGTTCGCCGCCCTGCTCCTGTCGCAGGCGGCCGGATGCATCATCTACGACAACCGGGGTCGCGGCGGTCACGGCCCCATCGACGGGGAAGACGCGCTGATCACGGCGCGCTGGACGTTCAAGGACGAGGCGACGCAGACGCTGACCGGCTGCCCCGCCGGCTTCAACACCGTCGCCGTGCACTCGTTCCCCGTCGACACCGAGGGCCAGCGCATCGGCGACGACGTCATCGATCTGTTCGACTGCATCGACGGCGGCGGCACGACGGGCGGCCTCTACCCCGACGTCTACGGGACGTTCCTCCGCGTGACGAACGCGAGCGGCTCGAAGGTCTACGCCGAGGGCCTGTCGGCGACCGTCGACATCATCGAGCGCGACGCCACGGTCGACACGACCATCCTCAACGACGGCGGTTACTTCGCGATGTCGTGGGACCTCGTCGGTGCGAGCTCGAACGCGCGCCTGCAGTGCAACCAGGTCGACGGCCTCGCCGGCATCGAGCTCATCTCGACGTCGGTCGCGACGCCCGACAGCGCGATCAGCGACAAGTTCACGTGCGGCGATCACGTCGGCGTCACGGGCGGCCTCGTGCAGGGGTCGTACACGGTGTCGATCGCCGCGCTCGGCGCGGGCGACCGCGCCGTGGGCACCGCGCCCGCTGTGACGAAAACGATCAACGACCGCAACGCCGTCACGGACCTGGGTCACATCCTCATTCCCATCGACGGAAAGTAACCCCGCGCCCGACACAGCGATATCCTTCACGACGTGACGCCCGCCGATGTCTCACTCGGCGGGCGTCACCGTCTGCGCGATCGGAAGCTGAAGTCTGATAACGTCACGAACCAGGAGGGAGCACATAACATGAACAAACTAGTCTTGAGCCTCGCCGTTGCTGTCACGGCAACCAACGCTGCCGGTTGTGGAGGTGGTGGCGGCGGCGACGGTGAAATCGTCGCCGACCTCGGATGGGTCTTCAAGGACCTCGCCACCAACGCCGTCACGGGTTGCCCCGCGGGCTTCGACACCGTGAAGGTCATCGCCATTCCCGTCGACGCGGCCGGCAACCGCGTCGGTGACTCGTTCACCGACCTCCTCGACTGCGCCGACGGCGCCTCGGGCGACCTCGTCAGCTACGACCCGGGCCTCTACCAGATCTTCCTCGAGATCCGCCAGGGCGCCAACGGCAACCTCTACGCCCAGTCGCTGTCCGAGTTCTTCGACCTCACGGCGGGCGACGACACGTTCGACTACACGATCTTCAACGACGCGGGCTACTTCGCGTTCGCGTGGGACCTCCGCGCGGCGTCGAACAACGCCCCGGTGAGCTGCAACGGCGCCGGCGCGAGCAACGTCGAGCTCGCCGTCACCGTCACAGGTACCAACGACCTCAGGAGCGTGAAGTTCCCGTGCGGCGACGGCGGCGCGGTCACCGACGCCCTCCTCGAGGACAGCTACGTCGCCTCCGTGGCCGCTCTCAATTCTGCGAACGCTGCCGTCGGCGTCAGCGCCGCGCAGAACACGGACATCAAGGACCGGAACCAGGTCACCGAGCTCGGCACGATCGTCGTACCCATCGACGGCATCTGAGCCTCGAAGCCGATCGCGATCGGACACCTGCGGCCCTCCCTCGAGGGCCGCAGTGGTTTTCGGCCGCGGCGCCGCGGCGAAAGCCGCTGACTGCGAGGATCGCAGCGTGTGCTAAGGTCTGCGGTGCGTGAGCCGACGACGTAGCCGCTTTGCAGGGGTGAGCATCACCCGAGGCGCGATGGTGATCCTCGGGCTGGAGATCGGCCTGTCGCTCGTGTGGCTGATGTCGGATCTGCCGACGCGCGCGCAGCTCGCCGACTTCACGCTCGCGACCGCGCGCAACGTGTTCCACGACGCAAAAATATGGACGCTCGTCACGAGCCCGTTCCTGCAGGAGAAGTTCCTCTCGCTCCTGATCCACGGCTTCGTGCTCTTCATGTTCGTCCCGACCCTCGAGCGGTTCTGGGGCACACCGCGGTTCCTGCGCTTCGCCGCGATCACGGCGGTCGCCGGCACCGTCGCCGGCTCCGCGATGGGCCTCGTCACCGGCCGCCTCGACGCGCCGATCAACGGCCTCGATCCGTTCATCAACGCCTCGATCGTGGCGTTCGGCATCGTCTACGCGCGCCAGCCCGTGCAGTTCTTCGGCGTCCTCCCCCTCACCGGCCGCCAGCTCATGTACGGCTTCATCGCCTTCTCCGGCCTCTTCATCCTTCTCCAAGGCCTCTGGGAGCTCGGCGCCGCCTACACCGCCTCGATGGGCGCCGCCGCCATCATGACCTCCAAGCGCCTCTCCCCCGGCCTCGCCTGGCGCCGCTGGCGCATCGCCCGCGCCCGCGCCCGGCTCTCCGTCATCGAGGGCGGCGCCCCCAAGAGGCCGCGCGACAAAGAGCAGAAGTGGCTCAACTGACCCGCTAGTTTCGCGCCGCGCCGAGCGATACGATGCAGGCTCGGGCATGGGTGGCGAATGCGGTGACCTTGCGCTGTCGGAGCGTTGCGCGAACTTTCCGCGCAACCGCACCGGTCGGGTGTCGATGCGCGCGCGGTGATGTCACGCGCATGGCGCACCGGGCCCGCGCACGAGGGCGGCGAGCCAGCGAGCGACGAGGCGCGACCGGCGATCGGCAAGCGCACCGTCGTCGCGCAGGTCCACGGCCCCGACCCGGCCCGGCGCTTCGAGCTCGCCGTCGCCGACGGACAGGCGCAGGCCGCCAGGCTCGGCGCGGCGATCACCGCCCGTAACTTCGAGCAGGCGTTCGTCGCCGCGCTCGGCGCTCGCCGCTCGCTCGAGGAAGCCCGCGCGACCGCCCGCTCCGTCCACGACGGCGCCGCGCGCCTCGCCGCGCTCGAGGCCGAGCTCGCACCGCTGCTCGCGCAAGCTCCCGCCGAAAACCTGCGCGCGTACCAGGAGCGCTTCCACGCCTCGGGACCACGGCCGACGTGGGAGGCCGAGAAGGCGCGCTGGCTCGGCGATGCCGCACCGCACTCCGACCATCCGCTGCCGCACCTCGACCTCATCCAGCAGCTCTTCGGCCACCACGACATCCGCAACGTCCGCGCCGACATCGGCGGCCCGGCCCGCGACGAAGCCCACGCGCTCGGCGCGCAGGCCTTCGCACACGGCGACCGCGTCGCCTTCGCCGAGCCCCCGGACCTCCACACCGCCGCGCACGAAGCGGCTCACGTCGTCCAGCAGCGACGCGGTGCCACGGCCGACGCGCGCCACGAGCAGCACGCCGACGCGGTCGCCGACGGTGTCGTGGCCGGGCGCCCCGTGGCGCACCTGCTCGAGGCGTTCGGAGGGACCGGATCCGCGACGGCCGTCGTCCAGCGGAAGGATCTAGCGCCCCCGCCGCGCGGCGGACACCGGATCTTCGTGCGCGGCGAGGAGATCGTCGTCCACCTCAACACGGCCGACCTCGGCGACGACCCGAATCGCGCGGTCACCCTCGCGTTTCGCGCCTACCTGCTCGATTGGTTTCCGGCCGCGAACGAGGCGGTCATCGCGGAGGCGACGCGCGCCCAGGGGCTCGTCCTCGGAAGCGACGCCGTCGCCGTCGCGAAGGAGCCCGACAAGATCTACGAGGTGCGCATCCCGCGCGAGATCCACGAGGTCACCGTGGCCTGGATGATGTCGCACCACAAGCTCCGCGCGCAGCCCCTGCGAGAGGGAGGCGACGGGATCCGGACTCGGAGTGTGGCCGGCGGTGGTGCCACCGTTGCGAGCCCCGCTCCCAAGTCGGGCGCAGCCGGTGCGCCCCCCAAGCCAGCCGCGGCTCCGCAGCACGATGCCGCCGAGGACAAGGTCGAGTCGACCCGCGACCTGTTCGAGCGCCTGCGCAAGACGTTCCCCGCAGCGCTGAGCCTTCACGGCAGGTCCGCCTGGCCCGAGTTGCTCGCATGGGTCGCAGATCACGCAGAGGAGCTGAAGAAGCTCGGCTGGACCGGCAAGAGCAGCGCAGCGCTCTCGATCGAGGGGATGAAGCGGGTGCTCGAGGCGTTCGAGAAGCACGTCGAGTCACACCGCAACGGGATCCTCCAGGGCGCCTTCGAGGACGGCCACGAGAAGGGCAAGCGCGACGGCCACAAGGACGGTGGTCGCCACGGTGACGAGCGCCAGCGGAAGCCCGGCGGCAGCAGCCGTGGATCGATCTACGGTGACGAGGACGGCAGCAAGTGGGGCTGGCTGAAGTGGGTCCCCAAGGGCTACATCAAGCTCGCGCCGAAGCAGGACACGTACGTCGCCGGCGCGACGGTCGAGGTCGAGCTCGTCTGGGACCTCACGGTCCATCCGCGCGCCGATCAGATCTTGCTCAAGGCTCACTGCGACTACGCCTGGAACCTGCGTCGTGCCGGCGGCCCGATCGTCGACCGCGCGGGCGGTTCGATCTTCGCGAACGACCGCACGGCGAGCTTCGATTTCGGCAAGGAGCCCGGCGTCTACCAGATCGGCGTCGAGGCAACGAGCAGGCACTTCGAGGCCGACAGGAATGCGTTCAACACGTACCTTCCGGTCACGGTCGTCACCGAGGAGGAGGCGGATCGGAAGGCATTCGACGCTGCGCACGTGGCGGGGCCCGAAGCCGCGTTCGAGCGCGACGAGAAGGGGAAGCTCCGCGTCCGCAAGGGCCAGACGGCGCTCACGGCGAGGGAGGAGATCGAGGCGCTCGACATCACGCGCGGCGGGATCGAGGCGCTCGCGCGCCAGGGAAAGCTCCTGGACTCGCATCGCAAGGTCCTCGAGGCGGAGCTCGACAAGCAGCGTGCCGCGCTCGTCAAGGTCGAGGAGAAGACGCGCAAGGGGCGTCCGTACCTCGTGCGTGGCACCTTCACGAGCCGCGAGGACTCGACGTCCATGCCGCTGCGGCTGCTGCTGCACGTCGTCGACGGCTCCGCGACGCGCTTCGACGTGATCCTCCACGACACGACGCTCGGCGAGGCGGTCCAGCATCCGGGCAGCGGCAGCACCGAGCTCGAGGCTCTCGCGGATGCCGCCGCGCACCTGCACGCCCACAACGACTATCCGAAGGGCACCGTGCACCTCGCGGTCGAGCGTTTGACCACCGTGGACGTCTGGGAGCGGACGCTCGACACCAACAACACCCGCAAGAAGGCGAAGAAGGTGCTGGGCAAGATCGCGATGGTCGGCGGCATCGCGCTCCTCATCGTCCCGGGTGGCAGCTCCGTCTCGGTCGGCCTCATCGTGGCCACCACCGTCGCGGGAACTGCCGCGCTCGCGCTCGAGCTCGAGGATCGCATCGCCAAGGAAGGCGAGCTCAAGTTCGACCGCCGCCTGGTCATGGACGTCCTGCAGGTCGCATCGACCGCACTGCCGTTCACCGCCCTGACGAAGACCCTCGCCGCCGCCACCGCCGTCGGGAAGTCTCGCTTCGTGCTGTGCATGGCCTCCTTCGACGCAGCGCAGGGGTTCATGCTCGCGCTCGACGTCCGCCACCAGCTGCAGCTCGTCGATGCGAACATCGCGCTCGCTCTCACCGCGGCCACCACCGACGAGCAACGCGCCGCGATCCACGCGCAGCGCGACCGCCAGGTCGCCGAGCTGATCGGCGGTGCGATGGTCGGCGGTGGCTTCATCCTGATCTCCCTCGGGGGCGGCATCAAGCAGATCGTCGTCTCGCGCGTGGGCCGCAACTTCACGATCCGCGAACCGCTCGACCACTTCACGCGCGACCAGGCCGCGGACGCGCTGGCGTACGACTCGTTCCAGCACGGTCACGAGCGGGTCAAGCTCACCGCGGCAGAGCGCACGTATCTCGAGCACCAGCTCGCCACACCTGAACCACGACCGGCGCCCGAGTCAGCCGTGCCGACGCCACCCAAGAGCGAGGCGCGACCACCGCACGGGGCCACTCCCCAGACCACCAACCCCAAGGCGGTCGCAGGCTCGGGCCGATTGAACCTTCTGAGTCAGCAACTTCCGCCGGAGTTGCGGTCCGAGATTCCGATCCGCGAAAGCAACCAGATCGCCGGTGCAGGTGTTCACGTCGTCTACGGAGACGGAGAGATCCGAATCGAGGTCGGCCCGAACGCAGAGCCGCGCCACGTGAAATACCACGTCGACGCTGCACGGCAGCTGCTCAAGTTCCAGGGGCCGCTTGGCTTCATTCGCAGGTTGATCTCCACGATCCGCGCCAAGCTCACACGCTCACCAGGCTACGGGACCGTTGGATTCGAAGCGCGCATCGAGGTCAAGAAGCTCTCCGCGATCATGGAAGAGCTCGAGGCTCTCAAGGCGCAGCTCGCCGAGCGCGCGGGCGCGGTCTCACGGAACGAGCGCATCGACATCGACCATGAGCTCGCCGGCATCCAGGAGCAACTCGAGCACCACGCACGTCGCATCGACAGCTATGAACCTGGCCGTGGTTTCGTCGCAGCTCGAGGACTGCCCGAGTATCCGATCAAGAAGTCGACGATCATGGCTCACGAAGTCGGCGCTGATCCTCGGCATTTCGAAGTCGAGTACGTCGGTGAGACGGCCGATGGCAAGAAGGTCTCGTTCGGCTACGCCACGATGGAGATCACACCAGAAGGTGCGCCCGCAGAGGCGCCCGCCCTTACTCTCGGAAACTACACTGCACACAACGGTGTGGAACACGCATTGAACATTTACGATGACGTGATTCCATCATCGCAACCTGGTGGCGTTCCCGAACCCAAAGGAGCACGCACGTCCATCACGACCCATGTACTCAGAGAGTTCGAGCTTGCCTACAAGCAACGGTTCAAACAGGACCTCAAGGCGTGGAAAGGAACTCTGGCGTTCGAGAACAAGCTCAACTTCTGGCGCGAATACGTGCGATTGCTCGACGCCAAGGTTCCCGAGGGGGACGCACGAGTCGCTGCCGTGAAGGAGATCTCCTTCGGTAAGCACCGCATTGCGCTCGGGTTCACGGACTTCGAGGTAACATTTCGACCCGACGAGCCACCCATTTCTGCCGATCTCGGCGGTTCCCTCGGAGTCCGTCCGGTACCGCCCACGATCAACGTGACCGCGAGGAAGCCATGAGCACCGCCGGAGGGCGGTACCAGTGCTATCGGGCCATCGTCGGGCGGGAGCTCGAGGAGTCGGAGCGCGGATCGATCGAGACGGTGAACGACGTCACGGAGGAGGTGTTGGGGGTCATGCGTGCGATGTGGAAGCTCGATCGGAACGCGACGGTGAGCTTCGTGTACTTCATCGTGGAAGCGATCGGGCTTGGCGATGCGACGAGCTTCGTCGAGGATGTCGTCGTCGGCGGACGCGATGCGGCGACGTGGCGCGTGGCGGACTGGGTCGTGTCGCCTCGCTATGCGATGCCACCCGCCGAGGTCACGACGCCCTTCTTCGACAGCTTCGAGGGGATCGAAGGTGAGCGGTGGTACCGGGTGACGGCGGACGACGACCGCGGTGTCGTGGGCGTGCTCCGGCGCAACGCGAAGTATGCCCGACCGGCGCGGCTCGACTACCGGAGCGTCCGTGCGTGCGAGTACGTCGACCCGTCGCGCGTCCTCATCGCGCATCGGCGATGGCTCGCGAGGCGGCTCGGTGGATGGGCGCGCGCGGACGTGCTCGCTCCGGGAGCGACGATCGACAGCGTGCTCGCGAAGGTGCCCGGTCTCGTCGACGTCGCGAACGTCACCGACGACGCACGGATCGCGGCCGCCGCGTTGATTCGCGAGGCGGCGCTCGACGCGCCGACGTTCGTGCGTGACCGAGGCTTCCTCGGGCCCGACGGGTGGTACGGCGGCTAGCTACGCCGGGAATCCGGACGCATGGTACCGTGGGGCGGATGGAAGAGGATGGCCCACAGTTCGAGTCCGGCACGGGTCTGACCACCCTGTTCGAGGGTGAGTGGGCCACGGTCCGCCGCCTGCGCAAGGGCAAGCTGGTCGTCCTGAACGGGCCCGATCAGAACAAAGAGATCGAGATGATCAAGCCGCGCGTGACCGGCGGCCGGAGCATCATCAGCGACCTGGTGGTGCAGGACAAGGCGGTGTCGGGGACGCACTTCGAGGTGAGCGCGCGCGACGACGGGTACAGGTTGAGGGACCTGAACTCGCGCAACGGGATCTTCGTCGGGGACCTGAGGGTGCGCGAGGCGTACCTGCGGCCGGGGACGGTGTTCCGGATCGGGCACACGAACATCCAGTTCCAGTCGACGCAGGATGTCGTCGAGATCGAGCTGTCGAAGAAGGATCGCTTCGACATGATGCTGGGCGGATCGCCCGCCATGCGCGAGATCTTCGCGCACCTCGAGAAGGTCGCGCCGAGCGAGCTGACGTGCCTCATCACCGGCGAGACGGGCACCGGCAAGGAGATGGTCGCGCGGGCGCTGCACAACGCGTCGCAGCGCAAGAGCAAGCCGTTCGTGGTGCTCGACTGCGGATCGATCCCGCGCGAGCTGATCGAGTCGACGCTGTTCGGCCACGAGAAGGGCAGCTTCACCGGCGCCGTCGCGCAGCACGTGGGCTGCTTCGAGCAGGCGAACGGCGGCACGATCTTCCTCGACGAGATCGGCGAGCTCGACATCTCGCTGCAGCCGAAGCTGCTGCGCGTGCTCGAGCAGCGCGAGATCAAGCGCGTCGGCGGCGACCGCACGCACAAGGTCGACGTCCGCGTGCTCGCCGCGACGAACCGCGACCTCCGCGAGGAGGTCAACAAGGGCACGTTCCGCGAGGACCTGTACTTCCGCCTCAGCGTGGTGCACGTCGAGCTGCCGCCGATGCGCGAGCGCCGCGAGGACATCCCGAGCCTCACGAACCACTTCCTCCGCGAGATCGCGAGCCGCCGCGGGATGACGATGTCGTTCTCGCAGGACGCGATGGCCGCCCTGATCTCGCACTCGTGGCCGGGCAACGTCCGCGAGATGCGCAACGTCGTCGAGCGCGCGGCCGCGCTCAGCGACGGCCCGGTGATCACGCGCTCGGACCTCGTGTTCGGCCGCGAGATGGGCCCGTCCATCGTCGTCGCGCACGACCTCGCCCAGGCGGGCGCGCAGGCGGCGCAGCGCGCGGCCGCGCAGATGTCGGGCGTCGACCTCCCGCAGCAGCAGGGGCCGGCGACGTTCGACGCCGCGCTGCTCAAGGCCGGCCTCGGCTTCAAGCAGGCGAAGCAGTCGGTCGTCGATGCGTTCGAGATCGCGTACCTCCAGGCGCTGATGATCCGCAACGACGGCAACATCACGCGCTCCGCGCAGGAAGCCGGCCTGACCCGCTACCACCTGCGCGAGCTGCTCAAGCGCCACGGCCTCAAGGGCGGCGACCAGGACTGAAGGGTCGCGACGAGAAGTAGCTACGGGATCGGCCACAGATCGGGGCGCATCACGACGCGCGTGTCGACGTACGCGTAGCGGTGCGGCGGATGGTACGGGCGGTGCGGATGGTCGTCGGGGATGACCTTCATCAGCTTCACGTCCTCGTACGTCTTGGGCTTCGCCACGATCACCGGGCAGTGCGCCTCGCGCACCACGCGCTCGGACGTCGAGCCGAGGAGGAACCGCTCGACGCCGCTCTTGCCGTGCGACCCGACGAACACGAGGTCGGCGCCGACGTCGCGCGCGAGCGACAGGATCTCCTCCGAGGGTTTGCCGATCCTCACGTGCACGAAGAACTCGACCTCCGCGGCGGCCTCGCGCCCGCGGAACACCGCGACGATGTCCTCGACGACGCGCGCGCGCACGCGCTCGACGTCCTCGAGGTTCGCGTGCGCCGGCGGGTCGAGCGCCGGCCCGCTGCGATCGATCGCGCTCACGATGTGCAGCACGTGCTCGGGGGCGCGCAGCGCGACCGCGACCGCGCGCGCCAGGGCGTGCGTCGCGCTCGGCGAGAAGTCATAGGCGACCACGACCTGCTGCGGTTTCCTCGGTTCCCTCATGCTGCGACCTTCTGCATCGGGAATGCCGGTCCGTCTGCGCGCATCTCGTGCATCGGTGCGCAACCGGTGCCGGCATGGCGATGGCAATGACGATCGACATGCCTCGAAGCGGACGCATCCTGGTCCTCGACGCGGAAGCCCCAGGGCGCGAATCGCTCGCGGGCCTGCTGCGCACCGACGGGTTCGAGATCGCGGTGATACCGGTCGCAGAGGCGTCCGAGCGCTCGGATGCCTTCTCACCGCACATCGTGGTCGGTGAGCCCGACGACATCCGGCACGTGCGGCGTCCCGGCGACTCCGTGCTCGTGCGCACCGATACGGCCGCCGTGTGTGTCGTGCAGCCGACGCTGATCGACGAGCTCTTGCTCGTCATCGACCGCGTCCTCGAGGTCGAGGAGGAGCTGCGCCACACCGAGCTGGTGCGGCGCGCCGCACGCGAGCCCATGCCGCACGTGCCCGGTGCGTCGATGGCGGAGCTCGAGCGCTACGCGATCCTCCATACGCTCGAGGCGACCGGCGGCTCGACGTCCAAGGCGGCGGAGATCCTCGGGATCAGCGTGCGCACGATCCAGTACAGGTTGCACGAGTACAACCTGCCCCGCTCGTACGCTCACGCGGTGCGGCGCGGCAGCGAGGCGCCGCGTGGCAAGTCGTGAGAGAGGCTATGCCGACGGACGGAGATCCCGGCGGTGGCGCCGGTCGCGGTCGCCGATCGTCGCGCACTCGATACACGTGGCCGCCGTCGGTAACGCATCCAGTCGCGCCGGCGCGATGTCTTCACCGCACGTCACGCAGACTCCGTAGTCGCCCGTATCGAGCCGGCGCAGCGCCTGGACGACCTCGAGGAGGGCGCGTGCATCCGACTCGCCGAGGTGCGCGAGCACCGTCGCGTCCCACAGCTCGGTTGCGCGCTGGACGTCCTCCGGCTGGCGCTCGCTGAGCTCCTCGTCGGCCCGGTCGAGCTCGTCGCGGTAACGCAGCAGGAGCTCGCGACGACGCCGCATCAGCCTTCTACGGATCGTGCTGGTGTGCATGACCGACGACGGATTGCATCGAGCGCGCCAGCACACTCCGCGCCGAACTCCGCGAGATGTCGCGTGCGGCGTTGCCGCTCTGCGCGCACCGTGCGCTCACCGTGCACGGCGGCGCGACGCGTGCGCACTCAGACTTTGCCCATCGCCGCCTTGCACGTCTTCGTGTAGAGGTCGCGAAACGCGTTGTCGGGGTCGACGAGCTGCTTCACCGCGTCGTAGTTCGGCTTGTTGAAGATCTGCCAGAACTCCTCCTCGGGGTAGTAGTTGTGGGAGATCAGCGTCTTGATGCCACCCAGCTCGCGCAGCTTCTCCTCCATCATGCGGTGCGCGTTGCGCGGCCCGCGCTGCTTCATGCCGTAGATCGCGAGGTCGAGGAACATCTCGTCGCCGAGCGCCTTCCAGTAGCCGTCGGTGAGCCACTCGTAGTCGTGGACGCGGCGATACGGCACGCACCACAGCGGATAGAAGTCGAGCTCGCGCTCGTACCAGGCGAGGAACTCGGGGACCTTCGAGAACGGCACGAACACGTCGAGCGTGACGGTCGGCTTCTCGCGCGGCAGGAGGAAGTGCACCTTCTCGGCGATGCGCAGCCACTCCGACGACGCGAGCAGCTTGCCGAACAGGAGGCGCCCGACGAACGACTTCGGCCGCACGTTCGTGACGCCGCGGTCGTAGCGGAAGAAGTAGTGCGGCGTCTCGAGGTAGTCCTCGAAGCGGCGCGCCGTCGACGTGTAGTAGACCTTCACCCAGTCGTAACGGTTCGTGTACGGCGCGCGATCGACGAAGCGGCCCGCCGCGAGCACGTACAGCTGCGGCGAGTGGATGATGCCGTCCATGAAGTCGACGTCGCGGCGCTCCGCGTGATCGGCGATCGCCGCCTGGTAGTCGGCGAGCGTCGTGTAGCGCTCGTAGCGGAGGTGCACGTACTTCTTCGCGGGCACGAGCTCGAACGTCAGCTTCGACAGGATGCCGAGCGTGCCGAACGCGCCGTGCACCATCTGGAACACGAGCGCGTGCTCGTTCTCCGGCGTGCAGTGGAGGACGTCGCCCTTCGCCGTGATCACCTCGTACGCGCGGCACGTGTCGTGGAAGCCGCCGCGCACGAACGACATCGATTCGATCGAGCACCCGGCGACGGCGCCGCCGATCGTGATCGTCTTGAGCTCGGGGACGACGATCGGCACGAGGCCGTGCGCGAGCGTCGCCGCGACGAGGTCGACGAACGTCACGCCCGACTCGGCGACGCACACGCGCCGCACCGGATCGATCTCGAGGATCTCGGTCAGGTCGGAGATGTCGATCTTGTCGTCGCGGTGGCGCAGGTCGCCGGGCTTGGGCACCTGATGCGACACCGCCTTCTTGCGCAGCGAGAGGGGCTTACCGTTCGTGTGCGCGCGCAGCTGCGCGACGATGCGCGCCACCTTCACGGCGTGGCGCTCCTGGGCGTCGGGATTCACGCCGCGATAGTGCCAGCGCCGGGCTACAGCGTCGACAGCGCGTCGAGCGCCACGCGCTTCAGCGCGTCGGACATCGCGGGATCGCGGCGCGCGAGCTGGACGAGCTGCGACACGAGGGCCGGCTGGGGGACGGTCATGAGCGCCTCGCGCAGGACGTTGAGCCCGGAGGCGGCCTCCTTGCGCTCGTTGTCGAGGTGCGCGAGCGCGATCGCGACGGCGTGCTTGCAGAACTGGCGCTTCTCGCCGATCGGGCACGTGCACTCGTAGGCGAGGCCGTCGTCGCGCACCCAGATGCGGATCGTGTACGGCGCGCGGCCGGCCTCGTTCGGCCGCACCGTGCCGCGCAGCTCGCCGCCCGCGTTCTCGAACGCCGTGACGCGGCCCTCCTTGAAGCAGGCCTCGCCGCGCTCGAACATCCGGCTGCCGACGATCACCGCGATCGTCTCGCGGTGAAGAATGCTGGCGATCCCGTGCACGAGCACCATGCGTAGACTGCGCCACGCCGGATCGGCCCCGTCAAGCACGGGGATCGGTCGCTGCCACAAACGTTACAGCCGGCTGCGCACGGCGTCGGCGATCGGATCCGCGACGCAGATCCGGTTCGAGGCGTGGGCGATCGTGTCGCACGTGATGATGCCGGAGGCGCCGGCCGCGACGAGCTCGTCACCGACGGCGTCGGCGAACACGGCGTGGATCGCGATGCACATCGGCGCCGCGGTCCCGGCCGCGCGCAGGCGGCGCGTCGCCTCGAGCATCGTGCGCCCCGTCGAGACGATGTCGTCGATGAGCACGGGCGTGTGGCCGTCGAGCTGCGGCGGCGCCGCCGGGCCCGCGCCGGCCCACGCGACCGAGACGTCGCGATCGCCGCGCCGGGTCTTCTCGAGGATCACGTACGGCGCGCCCAGGCGGTCGGCGACCGCCGACACCCACTGCGCGCTCTCGGCATCCGGCCCGACGAGCACCGGGTCGCGCACCTCGTCGGCGATCCACCGCGCGATCGCCGGGGCCGCGCGCGCGATCGTCGTCGGGATCGAGTACACGCGGTCGAGCGAGTCGAGGCGGTGCAGGTGCGGATCGACGGTGACGAGCCAGTCGACGGTGCTCGACACCAGGCGCGCGAAGTAGCGCGCCGTGACGCCCTCCCCCGCGTTGAAGCACGCGTCCTGCCGCATGTACGCGAGGTACGGCGCGACGAGCCCGACGCGCACGGCGCCGAGGTCGCGCGCGGTCCCGGCGAGGAACGCGACCTGGAGGAAGCTGTTCGCCTCGAGGTTGCCGACGATCGCGACGTCGCCCGCGATCGCCTCGCGCGGCAGCCGCACGTACATCTCACCGTCGGGGAAGTGCCGCACCTCGGGGACGAGCACCTCGACGCCGAGTCGCTCTCCGAGGCGAGCCGCGTGCGCTTCGTTCCCCGGGATCGCGATCAGCACGCTCACCCGTCCATGGTATCAGGCGGACGCCCTCGACGGCGGTTCACATCCATCCGGGCGATGCCGCACGCCGCGCGAAGTCGCTACAGCGCCTTGAGCGGCGTGACGCGGAGGAGCAGCGGGATGACCTTCTGGCTCGTCACGATCGACATGTGGTCGTACTGCGAGCGCACGTAGAGGAGCTTGGCCTGCCGCTCCTTCTTCGTGAACGACGTCAGCGAGTCCGGGAAGCCCTCGCGACCGACCGCGAACTTGTACGCGCCGGCGAACGCGCCCGACGCGCCTGCCGTGCTCGCCCCGACGACGATCATCTTGTGGTCGTCGGCGCGCTTGCCGCTCTTGATGAACTCGTCGAACGCCTGCTCGCCGGCGTACATCGCGTCGAGCAGGATGATCTGGTCGACGAGCTTGTGGTCGACCCACTGCATGACCGTGCGGAACGCGCCCGAGTGGCCCATCACGACGATCGGCCCCTCGGGGAGCTTGATGTTCGCGCGGCGCACCGCCTTGCGCAGGTCGGTCAGCGCGGGCCAGTGGACGCTCTGCGCGTTGCTCGCCGGCGCGTCGGGGACGATGAACATCGCGTTCTGCCGGCTCTTCTTGAACTGCTTGGCCAGCTCGTAGTCGCGCCACGCGCCGTCGGCGTCGGTGTAGTAGCCGTGCACGTAGACGACGGTGCCGGCGGTGTCGCGGTCGTAGCCGTCGGGGACCCACACGTGCACCGCGCCCTGCGCCGTCTTGATCCGCCAGTGCCGCCCGCCGAGGACGGTGTCCTCGCTCTTCTCGAGCCGGCTCTCGCCGTCGTCGCGGACGCGCGCCGTCGACGTCAGCGAGCGCACCGCCGGCGCCGCGAGCCGACCCGAGCGCGTCTTCGTCGCCGTCGCCGGCTTCTTCGGGGCGGGCGCGGGAGCCTTCGGCGCGGGCGCCGCCGGCGGCGGAGCGTTCTCGCCCGGCTTGCCGGGCTCGTCCTTGCTCGGCGCCGGCGTGTCATCGAGCTCGCTCTCCCAGGTGGACGCCGGTTCTTCCGCACGCGCGGTGACGGACGTCGAGAGGGCGAAGGCGATGGCGGACGCGGCGACGAGCAGACGCTTCATTTCTTCGGCTCCGGAGGCGAGGCGGGCTGCGTGATCATCAGGTGAATGTTGCTATCGCTATCGGGATACCCGTAGCGGAAAGGCAGCTTACGGTACGGCTGAGACGACCACAGCTTCATCATGGCGTTCGCCACATCCACGTTGGCTTCCTTCAGGAACGCACCCTTGTACGCGCCGTAGGTCACCTGCTCGAAGCCGGCCTTCTTCGCCGCGCGCGGGTCGATGCCCGTCGAGTCCGACGGCATCCACACCATGTTCGCGAGCAGGTAGTCGCGCACCTTCGTGAATCCATCATCGTGAATCAGGTAGCTCGCCGCCTTGGTCAGTGCGGCAATCTTGCCCTTCGCCACGAGATGCTTTTCGAGGCCGGTGTCGACGAACGGCTTGTTCGCAAGATTGGCCGCGAAGTGACGGTGGACGATCAGCGGCGCCTTCGGGTCACCCGCCTTGCGGATCGTCAACTCCATGTTGTTGAAAGCCTCGGAGAAGTCGGTGTCGACCCAGCCGTACTTCACCTTCTTCGCGATCGACTTCGCGAGGGCCTCGATCTCCGTCTGCGTGTAGTAGTGCAGCGTGCCGTCGGTGTTGAGCTTGAAGAACTTCAGCGACACCGGCTCGTAGCCCATCACGGCCATGCCCGTGATGTGGAACGACAGCTGGCCCGGGATGCCGCCCTTCTCCAGCTTGCGCATGTTCTCGGACGTCGAGTCGTGGAGGGTCAAAAGTCCCGAGCTCGCATCGCGGTACGCCTGCAGCGCGACCGCGAGCCTGGGCTTGTCGAGGCCGGCCAGGCGCGTCGGGTCGCCGGCGTGCTCGAGGGAGATCGTCGTGATCTCCCTCGCATCGGGGTACGTGAGCAGCGCGCTCATCAGGTCGCCGCCGCCGAACGCGTAGACGACCGTCGTCGGGAGCTTCGCGGGGCGGAGCGGCGCGAAGAACTCGGCCGCCGGCTTCAGGTAGCGCTTCTCGAGCGCCTCGTAGCGCTTGTTCTGCTCGGCGCAGTGCTTGTCGACCGTCGCCGTATCGATCCCCGGCGGCAGCGGGTCGGACCCGCGGCAGGCGACGACGCGATAGAACAGCTTCGCGTCCTTGATGTAGTCGACGGCGTCGTCGGCGCGCGCGGTCCCGAGACCGCCCAGCACGACCAGCGTGACCACCCAGATGCTTCTCATCGTGACCTCCAAGAGAAATATGACGGCCGGATCGACGGCGCCATTTCCTGGCTAATTCACGTCACCGCGGTCGCTCGGCGACCCCGGCTTGGGCCCCACCAGGCTGTGGAGGACCACCCGCACGACGTCGTCTCCGGAGGCGTCCCGGAGCACGACCGGGATGTCGTACTGGGCGCGCGTGGCCGTGCGCGGGATGGGCGGCTCGGCGATCGCCGTGATCGTGCCGCGCGCCTTCTTCGTGTACTCGATCTCGAGCCCGCTCACGATGAAGCGCGCGTCGTCGGGCAGCGAGTACGCGAGCGCCAGGTTGCCGGCCAGCTCGGCGAGGTTCGCCAGCGCGATCGCGTGGATGCTCTCGAGGTGGTTGCGCAGGCCGCGCCGATCGGTCATCTGCACCTCGGCGTAGCCGGTCCGCAGGACGGTCACCGTGGCGTGGATCGTGCCGGTGTACGGGGCCATACGGCCGACGAGCCGCGAGAACACAGCCTTGCCGCCGGGCATCCCCGACAGGAGGTCCCAGGCCTGCGCGATCAGGTTGCGCCCGCCGTCGATGCGGCGTTTCGGGAGAAGCCGGGCCAGGGGACTGAGGCGGTCGGCGAAGGACATCGGCGGGACCCTATCAGATCGGTCACGCCCGAAAGGGGAATTCGTGCCCCGACGGAGTCCCCCGTGCATCTTTGGTGGGAGTAGGATGACGAGGTTCCCATGAACGCATCCCGACGCCTCGCGCGTGTCGCCGCGATCGCGGCCCTCGCGCTGTCTGGCGGTTGTAGTAGTCCCGCCAAGAAGAAGCAGCTCACCCAGCAGGACATGATCGCCATGGACCCGCTTCCCCTCGCAAAGGGTTCGAAGTGGACGTACACGGTGACGGTCAAGCGTTTCGATCCCGACGCCGACAAGGAGACGACCCGCTCTCTCTCGTGGACCACCGAGGTCCTCGACGCGAAGGAGAGCAACGGCGTGACGGCGTTCCGCGTGCGCGGGTGGCCCACCGACCTCGCCGACATCGACGCGACGACCGGGAGCGCGACGCCTCCCGCGACGGAGAAGACGATCCTGCGCCACGGCAACAGCTTCTTGTTCGGCGCGTCCGCCGAGCCGTCGCTCGACGGTGCCGAGGGCTGGTTCTCGTGGCCCGTGATCGACGGACAGAAGATCTGCCCGTCGGCGGAGATGGTCTATTGCTGGCAGGTCACCGCACTCGAGACCGGCTACAAGCTGTCGTTCTATACCGGCCCCGACGAGCAGACGTTCGAGCTCGCGCCGGGCACGGGTGTGGCGCGGTTTCACTACGCGCACCACGGCACGACCAACGAGGTCGAGGCCAAGCTCGTGACGTACTCGAAGTCCGGCAGGTAACGCGATTCAGCGCACCTGGCTGATCTGGCAGCTCACTGCGCGCGGCGTTGCGTGGGCCTGAGGGCGCTCGTACAGTCGGGGAAACATGAAGCCGACGCTGAGCTACCTCGTCCCGACGGTCATCGAGCAGACCCACCGCGGCGAGCGCGGCTGGGACATCTTCTCCCGCCTCCTCAAGGACCGCATCATCTTCCTCGGGACGCCGATCAACGACGACGTCGCGAACGTCGTGATCGCGCAGCTCCTGTTCCTCGACTCCGAGGAGCCGGAGAAGGACATCATGCTCTACATCAACTCGCCCGGCGGCCACGTCTCCGCCGGCCTCGCGATCTACGACACGATGCAGTACCTGCACTGCGACGTGGCGACGATCTGCATGGGCCAGGCGGCGTCGATGGGTAGCTTCCTCCTCGCGGCCGGCACCAAGGGCAAGCGCTACGCGCTGCCGCACTCGCGCGTGATGATCCACCAGCCCCTCGCCGGGTTCCAGGGTCAAGCGACGGACATCGAGATCCACACCAAGGAGATCTTGAAGACGCGCGACACGCTGAACGAGCTGTACGCCAAGCACACCAACCAGAGCGTCGACCGGATCAAGAACGACACCGACCGCGACAACTTCATGTCGTCGATCCAGGCCAAGGAGTACGGGATCATCGACGAGGTGCTGGTCACGGCGAAGAAGAAGCCCGACGACAAGAAGTAGTTCTCGTCAGCGTGCGCCGCCCCGTGCCTCGGGGCGGCGGGTGCGGTACCGTTGCCAGACAGATGCCCATCGAGAAGCGCGACGGAGCTTCGCTGACCTGCTCCTTTTGCGGGAAAGCGCAGAAGGAGGTCAAGAAGCTGATCGCCGGCCCCACCGTCTACATCTGCGACGAGTGCATCGGGCTGTGCAACGACATCATCGCCGAGGAGATCGAGAAGGAGGACCAGGCGTACGGCTCCTCGTCGATCCCCAAGCCGGCGCAGATCAAGAAGGTCCTCGACGAGTACGTGATCGGGCAGGACCGCGCGAAGAAGATCCTCGCGGTCGCGGTGCACAACCACTACAAGCGCATCGACCACAAGCACACGCCGGCGGTGGGCGCGGCGACGGGCGGCGACGAGGACGTCGAGCTGCAGAAGTCGAACATCCTCCTGCTCGGCCCGACGGGCAGCGGCAAGACGTTGCTCGCGCAGACGCTGGCGCGGATCCTCAACGTGCCGTTCGCGATCGCGGACGCCACGAACCTCACCGAGGCCGGCTACGTCGGCGAGGACGTCGAGAACATCATCGTCTCGCTGCTGCAGAACGCGGATCACGACATCGAGCGGGCGCAGCGCGGCATCGTCTACATCGACGAGATCGACAAGATCGCGCGCAAGAGCGACAACCCGTCGATCACGCGCGACGTCAGCGGTGAGGGCGTGCAGCAGGCGCTGCTCAAGATCATCGAAGGCACGACGGCATCCGTGCCTCCGAAGGGCGGCCGCAAGCACCCGCAGCAGGAGTTCCTGCAGGTCGACACGACGAACATCCTGTTCATCTGCGGCGGCGCGTTCACCGGGCTCGAGGACATCATCGAGAACCGCATCGGTCAGAAGCTGATCGGCTTCGGCGCCGGAATGAACAAGAAGGTCGAGCGCTCGCAGTGGGAGCTGATCCAGGAGGTCGAACCGGAGGACCTCCTCAAGTACGGCATGATCCCCGAGTTCATCGGGCGCCTGCCGGTGATCGCGCCGCTGCACGAGCTGTCCGAGGAGGCGCTCGTCCAGATCCTCACGCAGCCGAAGAACGCGCTCGTGAAGCAGTACCAGAAGCTGTTCGAGATGGACGGCGTGAAGCTCAAGTTCGGCAAGGGCGCGCTGACGAAGGTCGCGTCGATGGCGGCGAACCAGAAGAGCGGTGCGCGCGGGCTGCGCGCGATCCTCGAGAGCGCGCTGCTCGACATCATGTACGACACGCCCGGGCAGAGCGTGAACGAGGTGATCATCAACGAGGACGTGATCGAGAAGCACGCCTCGCCGCTGATCACCTACAGCAAGGACGCGAAGGCCGCCGCCGAGGTGTAGCGTCGCGCTAGCCTTCGACGAGGCGCGTGGCGGCGGCGAAGGCGGGATCGTGGGCGGCGATCGAGCCGGCGAGCGCGACGCCGAGCGCCGACCTGCCGGCTCGTCGAGGCGAGGCCGGCGACGACGCCGCTGACGAGGGCCGCTCAGGCGCCGCCGTGCGGCTTGCAGTACGACGACGTCTGGCCGTGCTCGACCTCGACCTCGCACTCCTGCCCGGCCGGGCAGTCGGCATCGGTCGCGCACGTCGCGCCGCCGCCGCCGCCACCGCCACCGCCGTGCGGCTTGCAGTAGGCCTGGCCGTGCTCGATCTCGAGCTCGTAGCCGGCGGGGCACGTGCCGCTGGTGTCGTGGGCCTGGCAGAAGCTCGTGCCGTGCTCGACCTCGCACTCGAAGCCGGACGGGCAGTCGGCGTCGGCCGCGCACGGCGTGTCGAGGATGGCGCGGTCGGCGGAGGACAGGTCGTCGGCGGTGCACGCCGACGCGGTGAGGGTGAGGAGGGCGATGCGAAGGGAGTGAGTCAGTTGCATGTCCAAGCACTAACTCCGCGCCACCAAGGAACCGAGTAACCCCCGCTCTCGCGATGGGTGTGCAAGTGACGTGATTCGTGGATCTGCACGTGAACTCGCGTGCATAATCGCGTCGCTGATGGCCGACGACGCGACCGTGGGCGACTCGCTGCTCGCGCACCGGTTCTACGCCGGCCAGTACGCCGAGATCGTGGCCGAGACGTTCGATGCGGACGCGGGGATCGCGGACGTCGACACGGCGTTCGTCGTCGGCGCACTAACGTTCGTGGATCGCGTCGACGAGGCGCGCGGGCTGTTCGACGGCTGGCGCGCCCGCGCCGCGGATCCGTCGCCGCGCACGATCGCCGCGGGCCGCTTCTTCCTCGGGCTCGCGGCCGCGCGCGCCGGGTACTTCGATCGCTCGCAGCCGCTGCTCGTCGGCGAGGCGTTCCGCGCGCGCCACGACGAGGATCCGTGGGTGCGCGCGTTCGTGTTCCAGGGGCTCGCGTGCCAGTGCTACTTCACGGGCCGCTATCCCGCCGCCGCGGCGCACGCGCTGCGGGCGCTGCAGAGCGCGCACGAGGCGAAGTTCCTGTACATCGCGATGCTCGGCACGGACCTGCGCGGCCACGCGCTCGTGCAGGTCGGGCAGCTGCAGCGCGGCGTCGCGATGCTCGAGCAGGCGGGCGTGCAGGCGCGCCGGCTCGGGCTCACGAACAACGCGTTCGCCGTCGACACGTCGATCGCGACGTACGTCGCGCAGTTCGATCCGCACGCGGAGGCGCTCGACCGGATCGAGTCGCTGCTGCGCCGGCGCGCGCACGACTCGTACTCGCGCCGCGCACTGCTCACCGAGGCCGCGATCCAGTACGCGCTGCGCGGGCGCCGCAGCGAGGCGGTGCAGGCGCTCGAGGACGCCGACCGCGATGCGCTGCGCGGCGACACGCGGCGCGGCAAGGTCACGAGCCTCCTCGCGCGGATCGCGGTGACGCGCTGGCAGCGCGGCCCGGCCGCGTGCGCGCCGCTGATCGAGCAGGCGCGGCCGCTCGTCGAGCCGCGCGACATCGCGTTCCGCGCGCGCCTGCTCGGGTTCGAGATCGCGTCGGCCCGCGCGACCGGCGACCTCGTGCGCGCCGGCGACGCGCTCGCCGAGCTGCGCGGGATCTGGCGCGCGTCGCACCACTTCCTCGCGAAGTCGGCGCTCGTGCAGGCCGGCGACGACGCGCGCGCGAGCGCGTTCGACGAGGACGGCATCGCGCCGCACCTGCGCGCGGTCGCCCGGCGCGACCTCGCGGCGCTGTCGCGCATCGCCGCGCTCGGCTTCTTCGGCGTGGTCCCCGAGCTGCTCGGGCTCGAGCCCGCGCGCCGCATCATCTGGATCCCCGCCGAGGAGCTGATGCTGCTCGAGGACTGCGGCGACGTCGTCCCGCGCGAGCGGGTGCCGCGCTGGTGCCCGGTGCTGCTGCGCCTGCTCGCGAGCGGCGCCGCGACGAAGGAGCGCATCGTCCACACGATGTGGGGCATCCGCGCGTATCACCCCGAGCTCCACGACCCGCCGGTGCGCACGACGATCCACCGCCTGCGCACGTTCCTCGCGCCGTTCACGAGCTGGATCACCGTCGGCGACGGCGGCTACCGCTCGGCGGTGCCGATCCACGTCGTCGGCGGCACCGAGCTCGGCGAGCCGGCGGCGCCCGTGTGGGAGGAAGGGCGCGTTCCCGACGTCACGCCCGCGCGCGCCCCATCGCGCGCCACCGTGCGCACCGCCGAGCCGAAGGCCGCGGAGGCCAAGGAGCTCGTGCTCGCGCGCCTCGATGACCTCGAGCAGGCGAGCGTGCCGCAGCTGGCGCGCGCGCTCGAGCTGTCGGCGAGCACCGTGCTGCGCGCGCTGCGCGAGCTCGTCGCCGAGCGGCGCGTGGAGCGGCTCGGCTTCGCGCGGGCGACGCGCTACCGCCCCGCCGTCACCCGGTGAGCGTGTTCGCGAGCGTCACCGCGACACCGGCGAGGCTCTCGCCGGCCAGGACGCCGGCCGCCGCCGGCCACACGATGCGCGCGCCGGCCTCGCGATCGCGCCGCACCGCGAGCGCGGCGAGCGCGGCGCCGATCAGCATCGACAGCGACGACGACACCGGCAGGAGGAAACCGAGCCCGAGCCCCGCCGGCGACGGCAGCCAGCGGCGCGCCGCCGCGGGCGCGAGCTGCTCGACGAGGCCGAGCACCACGCCGGCGCCGAGGCCGATCGCGACGAGCGCGCGGTGCATCGGGTGCAGCGTGCCGAACCCGTGCTGCACGACCTCGGCGATCGCGCGGAACTGGTGCGCACCCGGCGCCGCGAACTGCGCGGGCTGGTCGGCGGTGCCGGTGAGGACGCTCGCGTCGGGGACGAGCAGGAAGTACGCGAGCACGGAGGCCGCGGTGCCGGCGACGATGCCCGCCGCCTGCGCGACGAGCTGGCGCCGCGGATCGGCGCCGAGCAGGTAGCCGCTCTTCAGGTCGTTGAGTAGATCCGCGCTCGCCACCGACGACGCGTGCGTCATCGCCGCCGTCATGAGGTTCGTCGACGGGTGCTGCGGGTGGAGCGCGCCGAACGCGAGCTGCGTCAGCTTGCCCATCGGTCCGCCCGGCGTGACGTCGGTCTCGCCGGTGATCCGGCACGCGACCATGCCGAACACGAGGCTCGCCGCGACGGCGAGGACGCCGAGCGCGATCGGGATGTCGAACAGCGCGCGGCCGAGCGTCACGGCGAGCGCGCCGCACAGGGCGAAGCCGATCCAGAACCAGCGCAGCGGGATCTCGATGCGCGCGGCGAGCGGATCGTCGTCGCGGCGCCGGCGGAACGCGAAGGTCCGGCCGAAGGCGCGCCACTTCGCCGCGAGCGCCACGAGCGATGCGCCGACGAGCATCGGCGCGCCGAGCCAGATGCCGACCTCGGCCCACGCGGTGCCGAGCGAGGTCGCGGCGGCGACGTCGGGTGCGATGGCGATCGGCCCGAGGACGAGCGCGGTGACGAGCCCGCCGGCGAGCATCCACGCGGCGGTGCGCAGGCCGACGAACGCGCCGGCGCCGACGAGCAGGAGGCTGTGATCGAGCACCAGGCCGGCGTCGCTCGGCGCGTGGCGCGACCACGACGGCAGCCAGTCGAAGGCGCGCGAGCTGCGCCCGATCCAGCCGGCGCCGCGCAGGTCGCGCACGACGGCGAGCAGCGCACCCGACGCGATCGCCGCCGCGAGCACGCGGGCGCTGCCGCGGACGGCGGAGGTGCCGCGGTGCAGGCCGTGCAGCATCACCGCGGCCGCCGTCCCCGACGGAAACGGCAGGCGCTCGCGGTTGATGAGCTGGCGCTTGAGCGGGATCGCGAGCGCGACGCCGAGCGCCGCGATGCACGCGATCCACGCCGCGACCGCCGCCGCCGCCGGCTGCGCGCCGTCGAGGAGGAGCAGCGCCGGGATCACACCGACGGCCATGTTGCCGGTCGCGTACGCGGCCGACGACGCGGTCGACTGCATGCAGTTGCTCTCGAGCAGCGACAGCGGGGAGCGCACGATCCGTACAGCGGTGAGCAAGCGCCACACACCGAACGACGCCAGGCACGCCGCGAGCGCCATGCTGAAGAACCAGCCCGTCTTCAGGCCGATGTAGACGTTCGCGAACGACAGCAAGAAGCCGAGGAAAAGCCCGGTCGCGAGCGCCCTTGCCGTCAGCTGCGGCTCGTCCGGCCGGTACACGCGGCGGTACCAGGCGGCCTCGTCGAGCAACGCGACCTCGCGCGGATCGATCTCGGCCGTGACGCGATTAACTTCTCGATCTTGCAAGGTAACTCTGAAACCGCGTCATCATCGCGAGCAACTGTTACGAGCGCGACCACCCGCTTGCACCGTAGTTTGCATCGTGCCAGTAACCGGAGCCTCGCCGCGATGAAGCCTGCCATGTTCGGACCGCTCGTGTTCCTCGCCCTCGCCGCGTGCGCCGCGGACGGCGTCGACGATCCTCTTCTCGTCAAGCTGCCTGCCACGAGCGGCACGTACGCCGGACGCTACCGCGTGCCCGTCGCGCCCGAGCTCGCGGCGGCCGCGGACTACGCCGTCGATCACGTCGAGTGGATCGTCGCCGGCACCACGGTCACGCTGCACTACGACCTGCCGGTCGGCCTCGTCGGCGGGGACCTCGACGTCACGTTCACCGGCACGCTCGCGCCCGGCGCCACGTCCCTCGACCTCGGCGGCGCGCAGGGCGTCGGGCGCTGCACGGCGACGGCGACCGCGATCACCTGCCGCGAGGAGTTCGCGAACCTCGGCGCGCTGCCGATCAGCATGGACGTCGTCGAGCAGACGGCGGCCGTCGACTACGCCGGTCCGGTCGCGGATCGCGCGCGGGTCGCCGTCGTGTTCGGCTCCGATCCGATCGGCATCGTCGAGATCGATCTCGCATCGCCGATCGTCGACGACCACGGCGACGACTGAGCGAGCTCACGGCGGGCTGCGGAACTCCTGCGGGCGCTCGGGCAGCGCACGCGCTAGCGCCGTCCGCACGCCGTCGCGATCGTGGTCGGTCGTGTACACGGGCGTGCCCGGTTGCTGGCGCCACGAGTCGTCGAGGCCGCCGGCGTCGACGGGGTCGAAGCCGAGCTGATCCACGAGCTGCATGACGAGCGCCTTCGCCGCCGGATCGTCGCCGGCGACGGGGAGCGCGATGCGCCCGGGGCTGCCCTTCGGGCGCCCGTGCTCGAGCAGGTGCTGCGCGTAGATGTTGTTGAACACCTTGATCACCTGCCGGCCGAGCTGGCGCGCCACCCACCGGCTCTCGGTGGTGCCGCGCTCGATGTCGTCGATCAGGCCGTCGCGCTGCCGCGGGTAGTAGTTGCCCGTGTCGATGACGGGCACGTCCGCCGGCACGCCGGCGAACAGATCGCGCGGCAGCTCGCGCACGCGCCCCTCGGGGATCGTGAGGATGATGAGGTCCTTGCCGCGCACCGCCTGCTCGACGGTGACCGCGACCGCGCCCGTCTCCTCCGCGAGCTCCGCGAGCGTGTCCGGTCCGTGCGCGTTCGCGACCCAGACGTCGTGTCCGAGCTTGCGCAGCCGGCGCGTCAGCGTGCCGCCGATGCGCCCCGCGCCGATGATGCCGATCTTCATGGCCGTGCCTCCTTCCCCACTGCCTACCTCGCTCCCAAGAACACGGATCCGAAAACGCCGACGCCCGGTCGCGGGACCGGGCGTCGAGTCAGGAGGTCACGAGGTCGGGATCAGAACCAGTTGATGCCGATGCCGATGCTCGCGGCCGTGATGTGGTTGTCGAGCGACTTGTACGAGCCGTTCAGGATGCGGCCCTGGAGGTCGACCGAGAAGTACTTCGACGACAGCAGCTCGAAGCCGACCGCGCCGAGGAGCGCGATGCCGTTCTGGGGGCGCGACTCGGCGACGACGCCGAAGAAGTCCTCGTCCTGCACCTGCACCGACGCGAAGCCGATGCCGCCCTTGATCCAGAGCTGCGGCGTGAGCCAGTACTGCGCGGCGCCCATCAGCGCGGCCTGCACGAGCGAGGTATCGACGCCGCTGCCGGGGCCGAACGAGTCCTGCGCGATCGTCTGCACGTTGCCCTGGAGCTCGGCCATGAGCGCGAGCCGCGGGCCGACGAAGCCACCGATGTGCGCCGAGACCGCGGCCGCGAGCGGGTTGTAGTCGCAGCCGGCGCACTCGAGGTCGCCGCCCTTGTCGGACATGCCGCCGAGGCCGAGGCTGAAGCCGAAGATGAGGCGGTTCGAGCGGTCGTGGAAGCCGCCGGGGAGCGTCGGCGGGGGCTGCTGGTAGTAGCCGCCGCCGCGCGGGCCGCCGTAGTAGCCCTGGGCGAACGCCGCCGACGGGGCCAGGAGGACGAGGAGGATCAACAAGGACTTGATAGGCTTCATGTGGGAACCCCGGTTGGACGAGTGTCTCTGCGGGAGAATCATCGCAAGCCTCAGGCCAGCACGAAAGTTCCACGCACCCGTCTGTCGGCGCGGAGTTAGCGGCGTTCCGTTCACAGCGGCCGTGTGATTGTTCAGCACGTTATGGACGCTCGTTCACGATCGCGATGTAGGTGTGCCAGCCCCGGCCCCGCCGACGGAGAGGACGCGGTCCACGGCCTGCCTGGCGCGGCGCGCGTCGCCGTGGTGCGTGAGGCAGGGCACCGAGCGCGCGGCGAACACGGACTCGATCTCGGCCGCGGGGAGGGTCTGCGTGAAGCCGGCGTCGATGATCGCGACGTCGACGGGGCGCGTGTCGGTGCCCGCGAGCTGCACGAGCGCGCCCGGGTCGGTGCCCCCCGTGACGGCGTAGCCGGCGGCGGCGAGGTGCGCCTGCAGCTCGGCGAGGCGCTCCGGAGAGGCGCCGACGAGCACGCGCTTCTCGGCGCGGCGCTCGATGCGCGCGACGAACTGCGACCAGCGCGCGCGATCCGCCGGTGACATCTCGACGATGTGCAGGCCGAACCCCGGCACGAAGCCGCACGCGCTGGCCTCGGCGTCGCGCACCTGGCGGGCGACGCGCGCGCGGCCGGCGACCGGCGACAGCGCGTCGTCGAGGATGACCGAGAAGTTGAGGACGGCGCCCACGTCGAGCGCGGTGACCGGGCGCACGAACATGCCGCCGTTCGAGACGTCGAGCGCCTCGGCACGGATCGCGCCGCTCGGTGTGCCGAGGCACACCGGCCAGTCGACGGGGAAGCGGCGGTCCTGGCGCGACGGCGGCGGCTTGATCGTGACGTTCGCCGAGCGCGCCGCCGTGAGCAGCGCGGCGAGCTGGCGCTTCGACGCCGGGTCGAGCTCGAACGCGACGCTGAACGTCGCGGTGCCGCTCGCGGCGACCTCGTCGGCCGACGACACCTTCGTGACGGGGCCGCGCACGAGGGTGCGGTGCGCGTCGAACGCGAGCGCGACGTCGACGTGATCGCCGAGGCGCGGCAGCGCGCCCGAGAGCAGCGCCCCGCCGCGCAGGCTGAGCGCACCGACGCGCGCCGCGACCCAGCGGCCGCCGCGCAGGTAGCGCGCGTGGATCATCACCGGCGGCGCCTCGAGGAGGTCCTCGGGCGGCGTCGGGCGGACGGCCGTCGGCTCGTTGTCGGTCGGCAGCGGCGTCCTCGGCAGCGGCTGCGATCCGCCGGCGCTGCGCGGGATGAGGTTCGGCGTGCGCGTGCGCGGCTGCGGTAGCTCGTCGTCGCGCAGGTCGCGCGTCGACTTCGGCTGCACGAGGAGGATCGGCTCGTCGTCGCCGGTGGGCACCGGCCGCGGCGGCGGCGTCAGCGCGCGCTGCTTCGACAGGGTGCGCGGCAGCGGCGGTCGATCCGGCGGCGCGGGATCGACGATGCGCGCCGCGGCCGGGATCAGCGCGCCGTGCGCCGGGCGCGGCGGCAGGTTGCCGACGTGCGTGCGCGGGGCGAGCCGCTGATCCTTGATCATGCGCGCGAGCTCGGTCATCGTCGCGGCGAGGTTGCGTTGGTCGGCGACGATCAGCGTGCAGCGCGCGAGGCGCTCGCTGAGGAAGCGCTTGCGATCGCCGTCCGACAGCTCGTGCGGCTGGATCATCCCGATCTCGGCGAGGAGCGCGATCTCGACGATGTAGCCCAGGCGCTCCGCACCGAGGGCCAGCTCGTCGTAGCGCAGCGCGATCAGCGCCTGGTCGGCCTCGGGCTCGTAGTACGCGCTGATCGCGGCGAGCGGCGGCGCGCGCCGATCGTCGAGGGCGGCGAGTGTCTGGAGCCAGTGCCCCAGGCGCTGCCTCGGTTGATCGACGACGAGAAACGCCTCGACGAGCGGTGGTACCACGCTCGCCCACGACAGCATCGCGGATGCCACGGGGGTGAGCGGGAAGGACGCTTACAGCCGGATCCGGATCATCGGGAGATCCTTGACCGAAGATGTAGCGTTTTGCGGCGGGAGTAGGGTGATAACACCACGCTGTTCATGGCAAGGATGCCACGATTGCACAGGAATTGTTGCGCAAGTGCGCGTCGAGCCTAAAGTATCGCTCCATGAAATCCGACGAATCCAGGGGGATGGGGTATCGGCTCCCCCTGCTTCCGCTGCGCGACATCATTGTGTTTCCCCACATGGTCGTGCCGCTCTACGTCGGTCGCGAGAAGTCGCTGTCGGCGCTCGAGGAGGCGATGGCCGGCGACAAGCAGCTGCTGCTGGCTGCCCAGCGGCGGCCCAAGACCGACGACCCGTCCGCGGAGGACATCTTCGCGATCGGCACCGTCGGACACATCATCCAGCTTTTGCGGTTCCCCAAGGGACCGGTGAAGGTGCTCGTCGAGGGTCGCGCGCGCGCGCGCATCCGCGGCTTCCACCAGACCGAGCCGTTCTTCGTGTGCGACGTCGAGGACGTCGACGAGACCGACGACGACGGCGCGCAGACCCAGGCGCTCATGCGCTCGGTGCAGGACGTGTTCGACGACTACGCCAAGCTCAACACCAGGATCCCGCCGGAGATGCTCGTCTCCGTCCGCACGATCGAGGATGCGGGGCGGCTCGCCGACACGATCGTCGCGCACGTCGCGCTGAAGCTGAAGGACAAGCAGGAGCTCCTCGAGACGCCGTCGCCGTTGCGCCGCCTCGAGCGGCTCGGCGAGCTCATGCAGGGCGAGATCGAGATCCGCCAGGTCGAGAAGAAGCTGCGCTCCCGCGTGAAGAAGCAGATGGAGAAGCAGCAAAAAGAGTTCTATCTGAACGAGCAGATGCAGGCCATCCAGAAGGAGCTGGGTGGCGAGCGCGACGAGTTCAAGAACGAGCTCAACGAGCTCGAGCAGAAGATCAAGCAGAAGAAGATGAGCAAGGAGGCGAAGGAGCGCTGCCTGAAGGAGCTGAAGAAGCTCAAGCAGATGTCTCCGATGAGCGCCGAGGCGACGGTGGTGCGCAACTACCTCGACTGGGTGATCGCGCTTCCGTGGGAGGACAAGACCGAGGACCGCCACGACATCAACGAGGCGGAGCGCATCCTCGAGGCCGAGCACTACGGCCTGAAGAAGGTGAAGGAGCGCATCCTCGAGTACCTCGCCGTGCAGGCGCTCGTGCCGCGGCAGCGCGGACCGATCCTGTGCCTCGTCGGACCGCCCGGCGTCGGCAAGACGTCGCTCGCGCGCTCGATCGCACACGCGACCGGCCGCAAGTTCGTGCGGCAGTCGCTCGGCGGCGTGCGCGACGAGGCCGAGATCCGCGGCCACCGGCGCACGTACATCGGCGCGCTGCCGGGCAAGGTGATCCAGTCGCTGAAGAAGGTCGGCTCGCAGAACCCGGTGTTCCTGCTCGACGAGATCGACAAGATGTCGATGGACTTCCGGGGCGACCCGGCGAGCGCGCTCCTCGAGGTCCTCGACCCCGAGCAGAACAACACGTTCAACGACCACTACCTCGATCTCGACTACGACCTGTCGGACACGATGTTCGTGACGACGGCGAACCAGCAGCACGCGATCCCGCTGCCGCTGCAGGACCGCCTCGAGATCATCGAGCTGCCCGGCTACACCGAGTGGGAGAAGCTCGCGATCGCGCGCCAGTACCTGATCCCGAAGCAGGAGGAGGCGAACGGCCTGCGCCGTCCCACCGACGGCGGCGCGAACAAGGGCCCGAACCTCGCGGTCACGTGGACCGACGACGCGCTGATCACGATCATCCACCGCTACACGAAGGAGGCGGGCGTGCGCTCGCTCGAGCGCGAGGTCGCGACGGTGTGCCGCAAGATCGCGAAGGAGTGGCTCGCGGGCGGGCGGTCGCAGTCGACGTTCGACGTCACCACCGACAAGCTGACGGCGTGGCTCGGCGTCGAGAAGTACCGCGAGGCGCGCCGCGAGAAGGATGACGAGATCGGGCTCGCGAACGGGCTCGCCGTCACGATGTTCGGCGGCGACCTGCTCACGGCCGAGGTCACGATCGTCCCCGGCAAGGGCAAGCTGACGCTGACCGGCAAGCTCGGCGAGGTCATGCAGGAGAGCGCGCAGGCGGCGATGAGCTACCTGCGCTCGCGCGCCGGCACGTTCGGGCTGTCCAACGACTTCCAGAACAAGGTCGACGTGCACGTGCACTTCCCCGAGGGCGCGATCCCGAAGGACGGGCCGAGCGCGGGCATCACGATGGCGACCGCGATGGCGAGCGCGCTCTTGCGCATCCCGGTGCGCCAGACGATCGCGATGACCGGCGAGGTCACGCTGCGCGGGCGCGTGCTGCCGATCGGCGGGCTGAAGGAGAAGATCCTCGCGGCCCACCGCGCGGGCGTGACGACCGTGCTGATCCCCGACGACAACAAGAAGGACATGAAGGACGTCCCGGAGTCGGTGCTCGAGCAGCTCGCCGTGATCCCGGTGAAGCACATGGACGAGGTCCTGCGCCACGCGCTCGCGCATCCGCAGCCCGAGGCGTTCCTGCAGGAGCCGTCGTCGGTGGTCGACTGGCGCATCGTCGAGACGATGCCGCCGAGCGACCCGCGCGACGCTCACTGAAGCTGCGCGCGCACCGGGTTGTGGTCGGAGAGGCCGCGCCCGTCGAGCACCTCGAGGGCGGTGACGCGCACCCCGAGGGGCGCGACGTGGTCGATGACCTGGGACTTGTCGGCCGGCTTCTGGCGCGGCCTTGTTGGCAATGTGCCAGCAGGGAACGGCGCCGTCGGGAAGCCGAGGTCGGCGGACGTCGTCGCGGCGTCGGCGTTGAAGTCGCCGGCGACGACGGCCGGTGCGTGGGCGCGCGCGAACGCGGCGAGGCGCGCGCACTGGTCGGCGTGCTCGCCGCCGTACGTGACGTGCGTGTTGACGACGACGAGGTCGCCATGGCGCGTCGCGAGGAAGCCCTTGCCGCGGTCGGTCGGGAACGTCTCGGCGTGGAGGAGCTCGCCGCCGATCGTGACGAGGAGCTCGCGCGGATCGTCGAGCGGCGGCGGCACGGCCAGGCGCAGGTGCGGGACGCGCGCGTGCTCGGCCGCGTGGACGCCGGGCAGCGCCGCCAGCGCGGCGAGCTGGTCGCCGCTGACCTCCTGGAGGCAGATGATGGCGCCGGCGCGCACGAGGTCGGCGACGATCTGCGCGATCGCCGCGATGCGGGCGCGCTCGTCGGGGTGCGCGTCGAGGACGGGCTCGTTCCAGTTCACCGCGTGGATGCGGTGCAGGACGTTCCACGTCACCAGCTCGACCATGCGCCCAAGGTAGCGCGGAGCGCCGAAAACAACATGGCCCGGTGAGTGTCCTCACCGGGCCTGGCTCTTCTACATCATGAGGGCGCGCGCGCGTCCCTCGGGTACCTGCTCGTAGCGCGCCGGCTCGAGCGTGAACCGGCCGCGGCCGTGCGTCATCGCGCTGAGCGCGTTCGCGTAGCCGAACGACTCCGCGAGCGGGACCTCGGCGCGCACGGCGCGATCGTCGCCGCGCACGTCGATGCCGAGCATCTTGCCGCCGCGGCGCAGGACGTCGCCGACCACGGTCCCGACGTGCTCCTCGGGGCACACCACCTCGAGGCTCATGACGGGCTCGAGCACGCACGGTGCCGCCTCGTCGGCCGCCTGGCGAAACGCCAGCGTGCCGGCGATGTGGAACGCGAGCTCGCTCGAGTCGTTCGAGTGCATCGCGCCGTCGAGCAGCGTCGCGCGGACGTCGACGACGGGGTAACCGCCGCCGAACAGGCCGCGCTCGGCCGCCTCGCGGATGCCGCTCTCGACGCCGCGGATGTACTCGCGGGTGAGGGCGCCGCCCTTGATGCGGTCCTCGAACGTGATGCCGCTGCCGGGCTCGCCGGGGGCGAGCTCGATCGTGACATCGGCGCGCTGACCGGGGCCGCCGGTCTGCTTGACGTGGCGATACGTCGTGCGCACCGCGCGGCGCAGCGTCGAGCGATACGCCACGAGCGGCTCGCCCGTCGCCACGGCGACGCGGTGCTCGGAGAGGAGGCGCTCCACCGCGATCTCGAGGTGGAGCTGCCCCATGCCGGCGAGCAGCGTCTGTCCGGTCTCGGCGCTGGTCTCGAGGCGCAGCGAGGGGTCCGCCGCGACCATGCGACCGAGCGCGATGCCGAGCTTGTCGCGGCCGTCGGCCGTCTTCGCCTCGAGGGCGATGCGCATCACCGGCTCGGGTGCGCGGATCGTCTCGAGGACGATCGGCGCATCCGGCGAGCACAGCGTCTCGCCGCCGGCGACCGCGAGGCCGATCACCGCACCGATCTCGCCCGCACCGAGGGCGTCGACCTCGATGCGCTTCTCGGCGACGAGCTGCACGATGCGACCGACGCGGACCTTCTTGCCGGACCGCGGCGCCAGCACGTACATGCCCTTCTCGAGCGTGCCGCTGTACACGCGCACGAACGTCAGCTGACCGTGCTCGTCGAACACGACCTTGAACGCGAGTGCGGCCAGCGGCGCCGCGACGTCGGCCTCGCGGTGCTCTACGCCGTCGGCGGCCTCCACCGCCCCGCGGTCGCGGGGCGACGGCAACAGCGCGACCACGCCGTCGAGCAAGGGCTCGACGCCGCGGTGCTTGAACGCGGAGCCCGCGTACACCGGGGCGATGCGGCCGCGCGCGGTGGCGCGGCGCAGGGCCGCCCACAGCGCGTCCGGCGCGACCTTGCGGCCTGCGACGTACGCCTCGAGGATCGCGGGATCCTCGTCGGCGCAGACCTCGAGGATCTGGTTATGAGCAGTCTGCAAGTTGTCAGAGAGCTTCTCGAGCGGCGTGACGACGGGCGCGCCCGTCTTGTCACGAGAAGGGCCGTCGCCGCGCCACACGATGCTGCGGCGCTCGACGAGGTCGACGACGCCGATCAGCTCTTCTTCACCCGGGCCGTCGTACAGGGGCCACACCACGGGCACGGGGCGCGCGCGCAGGCGCGTCGCGACGTCGCGCACGCAGCGCGCGAAGTCCGCGCCCGGCCGGTCCAGCTTGTTCACGAACACGATCCGCGGGACGCGGTGTCGGTCCGCCTGTCGCCACACCGTCTCGGTCTGGGGCTCCACGCCGGCCACGCCGTCGAGCACGACCACCGCACCATCCAGCACGCGCAGCGAGCGCTCCACCTCGATCGTGAAGTCGACGTGGCCGGGGGTGTCGATCAGGTGGATGCGGTGCCCCTGCCACTCGCAGGTCACCGCCGCCGCCAGGATCGTGATCCCGCGCTTCTGCTCGAGCGGATGGCTATCGGTCGTCGTGCTTCCGGCCTTGATCGTGCCGATCGCGTGGATGTGCCCCGTGTGGAACAGCACCTCCTCGGTCAGCGTGGTCTTGCCGGCGTCGACGTGCGCGATGATGCCGATGTTGCGAATCCGTTCGATATCCAATCGTCTACTCATACACATTCCCTGAAGACAAACGGGTAGCGATACGACGAGCCTTCCGGCTCGCGTCTCCTCGCATCGCGTTCATGCGAACGCACCCGCGCGCAGGAGCACGAACGCCGCGGCGCCCGACGAAGGCACCGCGCAGTGGACTGGGCTCCCCGCGCCTCAGGGACGAGCTGCCGCGAACGCACAACAGCCGCAGAGCAGCGCGTACTCGCGCCGTTCACGGTGGAGATGTCGTGTCGTCATGGCAAACCTCGACTGCGAAAACTAGATGCTCCCCCGCGGTCTGTCAAGGCGACGCTCGATCCCCGCGAGTCTCGTACCGCTTCCACGTATGCCAGTCGTGACCGGTCACGAGCGAATAGCGTGCGATCACGAGCGGCTCTCGCGCGCACGCGGCGATCGTGAGCTTCAGGTTCAACGCGTCGAGGTTGGCCGAGATCCGCTTCCACTCGGCGGCGACGTGTGCGGGATCAGCGGTGCGGGACGCGCGGGTGCGGACCGCGTCCGCCAGCGCGGCGTCGCCCTGGTCGAACGGTGGGGTCCGCTCCTGGATCGAGCGCAGGATCTCGCCGGCGACGCCCGGGCGGCCGAACAGGATCGCCAGCATGACGAGGCACGACGTCGGCCGGTCCTCGCGGGCGAACGCCTCGCGCTCCGCGGCGTTCATGCCGGCCTTGATGAGGCGGTACACGTTGACCAGGCGCTTCGCGACGCGCGGGGTCGGCAGCAGCGAGACGACCTGCTCGATCAGCGCCTGCTCGGCGGGCTCGATGCGCACGCGGGGCGCCTCTGCGGCCGAGGCGCGCGGCGGCGGCGCCGGGGCGGGCGTGTCGGGGGTCGTCCGCGCCACCGTCGAGGGTGCCGGCGATCGAGCCTCGGACCGTGGCGCGGAGCCGGTCGCCGGCGCGGGCGCGGCTTCCATCGAGCGCGGCGCGTCGGCACCGGCGAGCGCGGCCACGTAGCGACCAAAGCTCCTCGGATCCATCGGGCCGAGTGCGTAGGTGATCTGGAAGATCTTCTCGAGGTAGTTGTGCGGTGTCGACGCGTTCACGTCGAGGAGCTCCTTGTAGTGGACCTCGAGGGCACGGGTGAGCCATCGCGAATCGACGGCGACCACCACGATGAACAGGTCGAGGGCGAGGAGCAGGTGGACCGCCTCGAGCATCTGCACCACCTGTTGCGGCCGGCAGCGATCGAGGTCGTCGACGTAGAGGATGATGCGATCGAACGGCTTGATGTCGGGCTTCTTCGACTCGCGCAGCTCGCACATGATCTGCGACAGCTTCGCGAAGTCGCGATGGACGAGCGAGATGATGCCCTGCTGCGAGCGATACACCGTCGACTGGACGCGCTCCTGCAGGAACGCGCCGAGCCGCCGCTCGGGTTCGAGTCCGGCCTGCTGTGCGACGAGCCGGGCGAGCTCGTCCTTCGCGCGCGCGACCTTCTCCTGCGCGGTCGCGAGGTCCGTCTCCTTCTTCGCGAGGGCGGCGCGCTCCTCCTGGGTCAGCGTCGCGGTCTTCGCGTCGTACTCGATCCGGATCTTGTCGAGGGCGACGGCGAGCTTCGAGAGCTTGCCGCCGCCGAGGCGGCGCGAGGAGCATGCCCGCCGCCGCGGCCGCAGCCGACGACCACCGCGCCGTCGTCGCCGCGAACGAGTCGTTGCCGAGGCCGATCCACAGCGCGGTGGCGGTGGCGGTGAGCACGACCGCCGGGACGACGACCGTGCCCAGCGGCCGGTCGATGATCGCGTTCACCGCGCCGCGCAGGCGCCCGCCCGAGGCCGCGAGCTCGCGCGCCGCCGTCCGCACCTCGGCGATCGTATCGAGAGGCTGGTCCCAGTCCGCCGCGCGGGCGAGCGCCGCGAGCTCGTCCTTCGCGACCGCCTTGGCATAGCCGCTCCAGCCGAGGCCCTGTCGCGCCGCCTGAAGCTGGTCCTCGGCGGCGGCCACGGCGCGCTTGCCGGCGAGGACCTGCGCCTCCGCCTCGTGCACCGCGCCCTCGGCCTTCTGGATCTCCTCGAGGAGCGCCTGCCGTGCGCGCGCGGCGTTCCCGCCGTCGGGATCGGAGACCTTCTTCCAGATCTCGTCGAAGATGTGCGTGACCAGGCTCGCCCACAGGTTCGCGTCGGAGGCGTGCCACGCGTTGAACGCGATCTCGATCGGATCGCCGTACAGCTCGGGCCTCGGTCGTTCTCGCACGGCCTGGATCTGCTTCCGGATCTGACCGATGAAGAACGACTTGCCGGAGCCCCAGTCACCGAGGAGGCCGATCGACAGCGGCGCCGGCACCTTGCGGTCGAGGATGAGGCGCGCAAACGCCGCGGCCTCGTCCTCGACGCCGAGCTTGTCATCCCCGACCGCGGTCTCGAGCGCCAGCCCCGACAGCACGTGCGCGGCGGGAACGACGCCGGCGTCGCGCCACCACGCCGACCACTCGGCGTGCGTCCGATGCTCGGCGGTCGCGGTGACGAAGCCGAACCAGGCGTCGCGCACCTCCGCGAGGCTCCGGTTCGCGGATGCGAGCAGCGCCGCTGGCTCGTCGCCGGCGAGCAGCGCGGCGGTCACCAGGTCGCGCCCCCGGATCTCCGTCGGACCGGACGCCGCCGCGCGCGGCTGTTGCGCCCGCTGGAGCTGTCGCACGAGGGCCGGCGCCAGACGTGTCTGCTCGACCGCCGTGTTCGTTCCCGGACGCTGCGCGACGAGCGGCACGAGCCCGGCGAACCGCGGAAACGCCGCGGAGTCGACGTGCGCGGCGAGGTTCACGACGGCGGACAGCACGTGGGACGGCTGCGCCACACCGCCGCCGGCAAGTGCGCACGCCTCGGCGAGTGCGCGCACCACGTGGCGTCTCGCGCTACCCTCGTCGAGGTAGAGCGGCACAGGCGGCGCCGCCGAGCTCGGGGCACCGCCGTGCGCAAGCTCGGCGCTCCACGCCGCGCGATCGATGCCCAGTGTCCGGAAGTCGTCGTCGTGGAAGTCCGGCAGCTCGAGGAACGCTCGGATCAGGTGGTGGGTCTCGATCGGCCCTTCCGCGAGCTCGGTCGCTCTCTCGAACGCGCGCCGCGCCGACACCGTGCGTACGGGCACCTCGGTCCGGCGCTCGCGACGGCCCGCCCCGCGGCGCTCCAGGTAGTCCACGAGCGCCGCCGTGCTCATCTCGGGCAGCTCGATCGCCGCGCGCCCGAGCAGCTCCTCGAGCGCGCCAGCGCCCTCGAGCTTCTCGCGCAGCCACGCGTCGGATGCGGCCAGCGCCACGAACAGCGACGTGAACGACACGCTCGGGTCGACACGCTGCCGCCTCTGCCGCCCCACCGCGTCCGCGAGCTCGATCGTCTCCGCAAGCCCCGGGCTCACGACGAGCGTCACCGGTTGCTTCGCGCCTTCATCCCGGAGCCTCAGCTCCACCGCCGCCGCCGCCACCATGACCCCATGCTAACGCGAAGCCGTTGCGCGCCGTGACCCGATCGAATTCCACCGACTTCGCACGGTCCCGCTTGACTTCCGCCACCCTGCCATCTACAAAGCCAGCTCTCGGATGCAGGGCGAATAGCTCAGCGGAAGAGCGTCGCCCTTACAAGGCGGTGGCCGCAGGTTCGAACCCTGCTTCGCCCACTGAAAACTAGAAAGATTTTGGAGCGGTAGTTAAGTCGGTTATAACGCCGGCCTGTCACGCCGGAGGCCGCGGGTTCGAGTCCCGTCCGCTCCGCCACATAGTGGCTTGATTTCGAAGACTTGACAGGGGTCATCGGAGTCGCCCGAGAAGTCCGTCGTGTCTCCGTAGTATCCGTGTAGTAAGCGGAGGCTGCATAGGGACGGTGTTCAACCGAGGCACCAAAGGACAAGCTGAACTGGTACGTCGGGTACCGGGACGGCGGCCGTTGGGTCTACAAGCCGTCGCACCAGCCGACCAAGGCGCAGGCGAAGCGCTGGGTCCAGGAGATCGAGTCGCGCATCGCGAACGGCCAGGTCGGCATCGAGGACTCCGCGGACGCCCCGGCCTTCGCGACCGAGCTCGAAGCCTTCCTGAAGGGGCTCACGAACCGCAACGCGGACGACGACCGCAGCCGCGGACGCCGGCACCTCGCGCCGCGCTTCTCGAAGCTCAGGCTCGCGGACGTCACGCTCGCCGCGGTCATGGAGTGGATCGACGACCAGCGCGCCGCCGGCGAGCTGAGCGAGGCGTCGATCCGGCACAACATGAACCTGCTGTCCCGCTTCTTCTCGTGGGCGATCGCCCGTGACAAGGCGTCGATCAACCCGGTCCGCCAGATCCCGATGGGGTCACGTCCGACGCAGACGGTGAAGTCCGACACGCCCTGGCTCGATGACGACGCGATCGTCCGGAAGCTGATCTCGGATCTCGAGGAGCCGATCAGTTTCATGTTCTACCTCTGCAACCGCTCGGGCCTCCGAACCGGCGAGGCCGCCGGTCTTCGCATGTCGGACATGGCCTTCGTCGACGAGGGCCTCATCCGCGTCCGGTTCTCCTACGACGGCCCGCTCAAGGAGGACAAGAAGGGCGAAGGCAAGGTGAAGAGGGTCCCCGCGCCCGAAGACTACGCCGAGTTCCTCGGCCCCTGGCTCGACCAGCGCAAGGCGCAGGGCGCGAACCCCGAAGACCGCGTGTTCCCGTGCGCGCGGCGGAAGGGCCTCTGCTTCCGCAAGGAGAACATCGAGTCCTGCTGGGAAGAAGCGGCACCGGCGCACGTCGGCGGTCGCGAGCGCCTGCTCAAGAAGAACGGCGACAAGGTCGCGAACGAGCTGAAGCCGACGATGACCTGGTACCAGGCCACGCGTCACAGCTTCGTCAGCCGCCACCTCTCGCGCGGCGCCTCGCTCGACGAGGTCAGCGCCGCCGTCGGCCACTCGTCGCCGGTCGTCACAAAGCGATTCTACGATCACTACGTGCGCCGCTCGTTCTCGCCGAAGCTGCGGGCGGGTCTCGGTCTCGGCGCGCGCCAAGACGGCAGTCGTGTCGTTCCAATGAAACGCTGAAGCGTACCATCCGCCACCTTGGGTCTCTATCGACGACGACCTATCATTTCTACATGGACGAACCAACCGCACACCGTGCCGCAACCGCGATGGTTGAGCTTGATCAGATCGTCGAGGTGCGTGTGACCTTCAACAACGGCCAGAGCTTTGTCGGGCGTGTTCACCAGTGGGGGGCCGGTGGCTACGTCCCGCAGGTGACGCTCGTCGACAAGACATCGACACGGTTCCTCGCCCTCGAGTGGGAGCACGTGACCTCGGTTTTGGTGACCTACCTCGACGGCTCGAAAACGAGCGTCCCGTAGGTCAACCATTCAGCCGTCGAGTCCCGGTTGCGTTTGCGGGCGGTGGCTGGCGAAGCAAGTCCGTTCTGCGGAAACACAAACGCTTGCCAACGCGCTGACACGGGATCTGCCCACGCTCGACAGCCTTCCTGAGCGCGCCCTCGGTCATCGCCATCATCGCGGCGGCCGCTTCGACGTCGATCATCTCGTCCTCGAGGGCGCTCCTGATCTCGCTCTGCACCGCCTCCGCGACGATCTCACGCATCAGCGTGCGCGCGTCGGTCGACCTCAACCACGCCGTCAGCTCGGCGGTCAGGTCGATCACAACGCGAACCTCGACTCGATCGCATCGAGGTGCTCGCGGATCCACTCGGCCGCCTCCGCCGGGTGCATACCGACGACGACCTTGTAGACCTCCTCGATGAGAGCCAGGTCGTTGTGCTCCAGTCGCTCGGCGAGCGCAGGCGCGATCACCGTCAGCCGATCGAGCTCGTCGGCGTCGAGCATCCCGCCGATCGCGTTCAGTCTCGCCTTCAAGCCCACTATGAACGCGCGCAGGTACTTCGAGATCGGCCTCGGTGCGCGCGGGCTTTCCATCCCCGCCTCGAGGGCGACGGCCCTCTCCGCGCGGTAGGCGCTCATCGCGAACAGATCCGCGGCGAGTCGCATCGCGTCGATCGGATCCTTCGTCGCCTCCATCAACGTGGCGACCGTCGCGGCGTGCGCGACCTTCAACACCTTCGTTTGTTGTGTGTTCGTCATGTTCGTTCCTCCCGTCACTCGACCGAGTCCATGGACACCTTCACCGCGCTCAACTCGGCGAGCATCGTCCGCAGCACAGCTGCCGCCTCGGCCGGGTTGACCGCGCTCACCTGTGCGAGCAGCCAGTCCTGCTGCTCCTCGCTGATGCGCTCGCCGAGCGCGAGGATCTTCTCCGCCTCCTCGGGTTCGTGCAGCTCCTTGATCGCGAGGAAGTGCGCCATCAGGTTCGGGTCCGCCACAACCCGCGCCTTCAGCGACGACTTCGTCGCCGCCGTCTGCTTCGCCTCTCTCCTCGCCGTGCCCTTCTCCGCCGCGTAGCGCAAATCGACGAGCTCGCGAAGCTCTAAGCCCGGCCTCGTCGCGCCCGTGACGAGCGCCTTCGCCCCGGCTCCCTCCGCAAGCATCGACATGAGCGACTTCACCGACGGCGCCCAGTGCTCCGCGAGCGGCGCGAGCACGTCGAAGATCGTCTTGCCCTGCACCGGCTCCGCATCGTCGTCGCCCTCGTCTTCTTCCACGCGCGTCGCCTCGGGCATCGGCATCGGCGTCGGCATCGATCCATTGCGGAAGAACCCGCGCGTTGACGCTATCGACTTCACCCAACCCGCTTGCGCCTCCGTGACCGCGCGCAGCGCCTCGCTGTTCGCGCGCATCATCTGCCCCATCGTCTCGAGCGCGAAACGCAGATCGCTCGACGGAACGGCCGACGTACGCACCGCCGGCAGCAACGACGGCTCCGCCCCCGCGTTGCGCAGCAACTCGCGCGTCTCGCGCGTGTCGACCGTGACGACGTAGTCGAGCACCTTGCCGACCTCGTCGAGCGCGTACATGCGGTACACGTCGGGCCCGCACAGCTCCGCGAGCTCCTCAGCTATCGTCTCCAGCGGGAACCGCAGTCCGTTTGTCGGGACCTACGATCTCCTTCGGGCGTCCTGTCGTCTGTCGGCAGAGGCGCCACGCCGTCGCGTCGTCCGGAACTGCGACGAGGTTGCCCTGAGCGTCGCGTGCAAGTGGTGGATGTTGAAGTTCGGCCTTCGCCGCGCTGTTCGTCGCCATCCACCGACGCTACGGGTCTGGTCGGTCAACCGATCGCGGTAGGGACGGCCCTTCGCCTTTCGGCTCGGGCCGCCCCCCGCACAGATCCGAGCGTGCGCTGCTAACGCACTCGGCTCCTGCCTCGGGTTCGATCTTCGAAGCGGTCCCAGGGATAGGGGTGAAGGACACTGGGTGCTGGGAGCCAGCGCTCGGCCAGTGCGTGCATGCGCTGCCAGTTCACGCGATGCCTCTGGCTCCGGCGCCGAAGCGCATGGAGCCAGGCGCGTGTCACTTCGAAGCGAAAGCTGCCCATGGCCTGACTGTTCGTCGGGACCGCGTGGTACGCGAAGTATCCACGCACGACGGCACCGACCCATTTCCCTTGTAGTGGGATCGGGAGGTGTCGTCGACGCATGAGCTCCTCGCGAATCGACCGTAGCTTCGTTCGCATGCGGTGCTTCGAGGTATGACGGACGAGCAGGAACTTTCCCGCCCTCGTCTTCCCGCAGATGTGCGTGAAGCCGAGGAAGTCGAAGACCTCCGGCTTGCCCTGCCCGCGTTCACGACGTCGCTCCTGCGCAAACGTGCCGAAGCGAAGGTGTCGTGTCTTGTCGCGGTGCAACTCGAGACCGAACTGTTCGAAGCGTCGACGCAGGTCGGCACGAAACCGACCGACATCGCTCTCATGCTGGAATCCCAGAACGAGATCGTCCGCGTACCTCACGACGATCACCTCGCCGCGAGTTCCACGTCGTCGCCACTGCTGTACCCACAGATCGAACACGTAGTGAAGGTAGATGTTCGCGAGGAGCGGCGAGATCGTCGCTCCTTGCGGCGTTCCTTCGTCGGTGTTCGACCAGATCCCATCTTCGAGAACTCCGGCGGCCAGCCACCTCTGGATGAGCCGCACGATTCTCTTGTCCCCGATCCGGTGCTCGACGAACTTCACCAGCCATCCATGATCGATGGTGTCGAAGAACCCACGGATGTCCGCGTCGAGCACCCAGTTCACCTTCTTGCACATGATCGCGAACGCGAGCGCATCCAGCGCATGATGCTGGCTGCGCCCGGGCCGGAATCCGTACGAGAACCCGACGAAGTCGACCTCGTAGATCGCGTTCAACACCTCGACAATCGCGCGCTGGACGATCTTGTCCTCCAGCGCTGCGATCCCGAGCGGCCGTTGTCGGCCGTCCGGTTTCGGGATGTAGACACGTCGCGACGGCTTCGCTCGATACGCCCCACGATGAACGCGCGCGTGCAGATCTGCGAGGCGAGCCTCAAGATCGTGCCCGTACTCGTCCCACGTCACGCCGTCGACGCCAGCAGCGGCCTTGCGTTGAAGCGCCAGGTACGCCGCACGAAGTCGATCGATCGTCACGTGATGCAGGAGCGCGGTGAACCGCTTCTTCCTATCCTTTGTCGCTGCTTCGCGCACACGGTCGAGCGCACTGGGCGCGCCGATCCGGCTCTGTGTCCGGAGCGCGTTTTGCTCTCCCGTGTTCCCCTTGGCCGGGCTCCTTCCCTCTGCCACCTCCTTCGTCGGCAAGCCGGCGTCGTTCGGCGACTTCATCGGTACTACGAGCCCGTCTGACTTCTCCGGTCCGTTCATCGTCGACTCGCGGCACTCGGCCTTTTCGACGCGGCCCATCGCACCATCGCAATGGGCGTTCCGGAGACCTCCCGGTTCTCGTGCAGAGAGGTTCCGTACGCGCATGGGGTCTCCGACCGCGCAGAGCCGAGCCGCATCTCGCGATAGCGATACCGCTCGTGTTGCCTGGCCACCTCGCTTAACGGTGTCGGCGCTCTGGATCGTGCATTTCGCGGCTCAATACCCAGCCCGCACGTGCCCCTGTCCAACGCTTCACCGTCATCTTCGCGGATGCCGATGCAGGACTCGGGGTCGTCGTGGATCGCTACTCCTTCGACGTGAGACTCTTTCATTCTCTCCTCTCTGCCGGTTTATCCCGGCGCACTATGCGCTGCACGAGCCCCGTCTAGCGAGCTGATCGCGGGGTAGCGCATGGTGCTCGGCATGGAGTCGAGTACGACGACGGAGATCTGGGCCGAGCGCGTGTCCGCTTGGCGGGCGAGCGGCGAGCGCGCCGAGACATTCAGCCGCCGCGGCGGCTACGCGGCAAGCACGCTGCGCTGGTGGGCCTCGAAGCTCAAGCGAGAGATGGCGGCCGCGCGGCCGACGCCGGCGACGGTGCAGCTCGCGCGAGTGCTCCGGACGCCGACCGCAACAGCGCCCGAGGCGCATGCGCCAGGCTTGGTGCTCGAGGTCGTCGACGCCGGTGTTCGCATCGCCGTCGAGCCAGGCACCGACCCGGCCATGCTCGCGATGGTGCTCGCCGTCGTGCGCGGAGGGCGGGCGTGATCCCGCACGGCGTCGAGATCTTCATGGCGCTCCAGCCGATCGATCTTCGCTGGGGCTTCGACCGACTGGCCGGCGTGGTCGGCGACGCGCTCGGGCACGATGCGCGGAGCGGCGCGTTGTTCGTTCTTCGGCAAGCGCCGTGACTGCCTCAAGGTGCTGTTCTTCGACGGCACCGGCATGTGCCAGTTCTACAAGCGGCTCGACGCCGGCACGTTTCGGATCCCGCCCGTCCCGGATGGCACGACCCAGCTCTTCATCGAGGAGCGCGTGCTCGACGATCTGCTCGACGGCGTTGATCTTGAACCGCCGCCCACGAGACGGCGTGCGACGACGCACTGACGCGTCGATTCTGATCGCGAGATCTCGACAGATCGCGCGCGCATCAGTAGAGCAGATCCGTGATCGAGGACGCGAGCGGTTCGACGAGCGATGCGCTCGCGGCGCGCGTCGCGGAGCTCGAGGCGGCGCTCGCGAAGGAGCGAGCGCGGGCCGACGCCGCACAGTCGCGCGCCGACGAGGAGCGCCAGCGCGCCGACGAGGCGACGGCCGAACGCGATCGCCTGCGCGAGGGCTACCGTCACCTGCAGCTCGAGGTCGAGCTGATGCGGCGTCGCCTCGTCGTGGCCAAGGCCGAGCGTGTCGACACCGCCCAGCTCGAGCTCGAGTTCGCGGCCAAGCTGCGCGAGCTCGACCGGCTCGCCGGGCTCGATCCCGGCAGCGCCGCCGATTCGGACGTCGGCGATGCCTCCGGACCGTCGGGCAGCAAGAAGAAGCACGCCTCGAAGCCCAAGGGCCGTCGCCGGCTGTCCGAGCTCGACGTCCCCGAGGAGCGCGTCGAGCTGACGGATCCGGCGCTCGAGGGAAGTGCCGAGCGCATCGGCACCGAGGACAGCTACAAGCTCATGTGGCGCCGCGCCGGCTACGTCCGCCTCGTCGTCGCCCGCGTCAAGTACAAGGCCGGTGACAGCGACGTCGCGACGGTCGCAACCACCGAGGTGCCGCGCGAGCTGATCACCCGCGCTCGCGGCGCCGTCGCTGCTCGCGCACGTCGCCACCGACAAGTTCTGCGACGGGCTGCCGCTCCATCGACAGGAAGATCGCTTCGCGCGGCTCGGGGCGCGCATCGATCGCGGCACGATGAGTCGCTGGCTCGAGGAGCTTGGCGGCGCGGTCGGCGCGACGGTCGTCACCGCGATGCGCGACAACACCCTCGCGCACGCGTTCTGCATGCTCGCGTTCCTCGACACGCACTACCATCGCGCGCCGCACGGCGGGCTGCTCGGCAAGACGCCCACCGAGGCGTGGACCGACGCGAAGACGCGCCCGCTCGACGAGGCCGAGCTCACCGCCGCCCTCACCGTCCGCGCCCGGCGCCGCGTGCGCAAGGACGGCACGCTCGACATCGCCGGCGCGTCCTGGCAGCTCGACCAGAGCTTCCTCGCCGGCTGCTTGGTGACGGTCGCCGTCGACATGACCGGCGCCGAGATCCCGTTCGTCGAGCACGACGCGCGACGGTACGTGCTGCGACCGGTCGACCCGGTAGCCGCGGCGAAGACACGCCGCCGGCCCGCGCTTCGGGCGTGGACACGAGCATTCCCTTCGATCCCGCGGGCGCTTTGCTCGACCGGCTCGCTGGTCGGTCGCCGCGCCACCGTTCACCCGAGGAGGATTGAGATGAGCTCGGCCTACCTCGCACACTTCGCGCTTCGCGAGCCGCCGTTCTCGAAGGAGGTCCCCGACGCCGAGCTCTGGCTCCCGGCCTCCAAACAGACGGTCGTCGAGACGCTGCTCGACGCGCTGACCGAGCACGCGAGCGTCGTCCTCGTCGGCGAGCCGGGTGTCGGCAAGACATGCGTTCTCCGCGCGCTTCGCCACCGCATCCCAGCTGCCGGGTTTCGGCTCACCTACTGCCACAACGCCACGCTCGGTCGTCGCGACTTCTACCGGCAGCTCTGCCACGCACTCGGGCTCTCGCCGGCGGCGACCTCTGGCAGCCTGTTCTACGCTGTCAGCAAACACGTCGAAGGGCGGGCCGAAGAGCGCATCCATCCTGTGTTCCTCCTCGACGAAGCGCACCTCCTGCACCAGGACACGCTCGACCACCTGCACATCCTGCTCAACTACGCCTGGGACAGCCGCGGTTGTTGTCGCTCGTCCTCGTCGGGCTGCCCGAGTTCCGCGAGCGTCTCGCGCTCCGGCGCAATCGCTCGCTGCACTCGCGCCTCCACCACCGACTCGAGATCACAGCCCTCAGTCCCGAGGACACGGCCGAGTATCTGCGACTCCGCATGGAGCGCGCCGGCTGCACGCGTGAGGTCTTCGCCTCCGATGCTACCGTGCTCCTCCACGAGGCCACGGTCGGTGCGATGCGCGACCTCGACCGCCTCGCTGCTGCCGCGCTCCGCGAGACCGCTCGCCGCAAGCGAAAGATCGTCGAGCGCGATGTCGTTGCTGGGGTCATCGAAGCCGACACCCGCGAACGCGATCGCTGACCTCATTCTCAGCGACGCGCGACATGCATGACGCGATGGCCATCGTCGTCGCGCCGGGGCTGCATCGCTGCGCGCGATGTCCATCGACACCGTGCATGGCGATCATCGACGAGGCGATGGCCATCGCTCACGCGGTCGCGCATCCCATCAACAGGCGCGCCCCGTAACAGCTGGATAACTGTCACGGAGAACGGCGACGGAGACGGAGAAATTTGGCGGCACAAGCTCGGGGGCGCAAGGCGGTTCGCCTAAACGGCTAAGTATAGAGGATCTCTTAAAGAACAAGCGGACGTCAGACGGACGTGCTTCGATGGTTTAGAATGGGTGCCAATGGCGAGACGGGCGTTCTTCAGCTTTCACTACGATGCGGATGCGTGGCGCGCTTCGCAGGTCCGCAACATCGGCGCCATTGATGGCAACAAGCCGGCGACCGATAACGACTGGGAGTCCGTCAAGCGCGGCGGGAAGCCGGCCATTCAGCGCTGGATCGACGGCCAGCTCCAAGGTCGTTCTTGCACTGTGGTGCTCATCGGCGCGCAGACCGCGAAGCGCTTCTGGGTCGACTACGAGATTGAGAAGTCTTGGAACGACGGGAAGGGCGTACTTGGTGTCTACATCCACCGTCTCAAAGACAGTCGTGGCAACCAATCGTACAAAGGCGAGAACCCATTCGCGCACTTCTCGATGAAGGACGGCTCCTCGCTCGCCAAGTACGTATCTGTCTACGACCCGCCGTACGCCGATAGCTCCGACACCTATCGCTACATCGCAAACAACCTTGCGACGTGGATCGACACGGCGATCTCCGCGCGGTCGGTGTGACGCCGTGCCGATAGCGCAGCAGTCGTTCCTGAACTCCTTCCTCAAAGCTCTCGAGGAAGGTACAGCCGCCGTTTTTGCTGGTGCTGGTCTCTCGAAGCCGTCGGGCTTCGTCGACTGGAGGGCGTTGCTGGCCGATATCATCCGCGACCTCAAGCTCGACCCCGGCGCAGAAAACAACCTCGTGGCCGCAGCGCAGTACAGCGTCAACGAACGGGCCGGAAACCGCGGGCATCTCAATCAACTCCTGATCGAAGAGTTCACGAAAGACGCAACGCCTAACAAGAACCACGAGCTGTTGGCCCGCCTACCGATCGATACGATCTGGACGACGAACTACGACACGATGATCGAGCATGCGCTGGGAGCGGAGTACAAGCGCGTTGATGTTAAGCACCGACCCGAGCAGCTCGCGACGAGCATGCCGGGAAGACACGTAACGCTCTACAAGATGCACGGCGACATCTCCGCGCCAGACCAAGCCGTCCTCGTCAAGGAGGACTACGAAACCTACGAAGCGTCGCGCCAACTATTCTCGTTCAAGCTGCAAGGCGACTTGGTCTCGAAGACGTTCCTGTTCATTGGCTTCAGCTTCACGGACCCGAACATCGACTACCTCTTGTCACGTATTCGCGGGTTGATGGGGAAGAACGTCCGGGAGCACTACTGCTTCCTCAAGCATGTCGATCCTCCGTCAGAGGACTCTCCAGCAGCGAAGGCCGAGTTCGAGTACAACAAGCGTCGGCAGGAGCTACTCGTCGGAGACTTGAAGCGGTACGGGATCCGGACGCTGCTTCTCAACTCCTACGGCGAGATCACGACGCTGCTCGGGGAACTCAACAATCTCGTCTACCGGAAGAATGTTTTCGTGTCAGGGAGTGCCGCCGATCCGGATCCTCTTGGTGAACAGCGGCTAGCCGAGCTTTGCTATGCGCTGGGCAAATCGGTGATTCAAAGCGGCAAGAACATCACTTCCGGCATGGGCGTCGGCGTCGGCGGCGACATCGTACTCGGCGCTCTCGAATCTCTCTACCGCTTACGAGGCGGAAGAGTCGACGAACGTCTAACTCTTCGTCCGTTCCCACAAGAAGCTCCTGAAGGCATGACGCTACCGGAGGTGTGGCGACGGTATCGCGAGGAGATGCTCGCTCACGCGGGCCCCGTGGTGTTCATTGCTGGCAACAAGGTCGTAGATGGCCAGGTCATCATCGCCAACGGTTGTCTTGAAGAGTTTGAGATCGCGAAAGCCCTCCGCAGAACTCCCATACCCATCGGATGTACCGGACACGCAGCCGCTCAGATCTGGTCGGAAGTCAGCAACGCGGTGGGAACATACTTTCCGAGCGACCCGACCGCTGCGACGAGACTTCTGACCAAGCTGAATGACGCAGGCGCCACAACTAAGGAATTGGTCGACGCAACGCTTTCACTGATTGAGATCGCCGGCCGGCCGGCGTGAAGCATACCCAAGCAGCCGATGATCCGTTTGGCCAGACATGTTCGAGCCGAGCGTCAGGTTGAGCTAGGAGAACTAGGCACGGTGACCAACTCTGCAAGCTTGGTGGCGACGTCCGCCATGGGTTCCTCCGCGGTGCTTAGCCCAGTTCTCGAGGCGAGCAGCGGACTGACCTCTCGGAGTGCTTCATACGTCGTCGTGTGCACCACCGGCACGAGGAGCTCGCGTGCTAATAGCACCGACAGCTCCTTGTCGACGATGCTCTCAACTCTCAGACGTTGAATGAGCGCTGGCGTCACTAGCACGAGTCCGACTCGGGATTTCGCCAGGCCCTTGTCGAGTTCTCGCATTAGGGGCATCCCAAGCGGCACATCCTTCTCGCTGAACCAGACACTAACACCGCGTGCGACAAGCAGCTCATAGAGTTCCTTGGCAGCACCCGCCCGATCGCCCCACGCATGACAGAGGAAAACGTCTCGAAGGTCGGGCAGCCGCGCCCGTTGCTCGACGTTGCGGCGGACAGGCGAAAGGGCCGCCACCTCGATAGGCGTGTACATCATCGAAGAGCCCGCTGGAGACCAACTCGCCCGCACCCGACCGCCGCTGGATCCGCTGCGCGACGAGCCTCCAGTGCTCCGAGGCGAAGAAACCGGCGAAGGTGAGTACGACGAGTACGACGAGTACGATGGTGCGTACGACCTGCCGTGCCGGCTGCTGCATGCGGGACACCTCGCTGCAGCGCTCGCCGATTGGTGCCCTCTCACGGGTGCTGTGCATCCAGCCATTCGGCCAACGTACTGACCTAGATGGTCACGCTCAAGGACTTTCTTCGCGCTGCCGATCTCGCCGACGCGTGGAGGCCCTGATCGAACGCCGGCTTCCGTCGGCACCGCAGCTATTAGAGGTTTTTGAATGACTGGAAGCGCGACGGTCGTGGCAGCAGCGTGGAAGTATGACCAAATCGAGGACGATTTCCGGACGGGAAAATCGTCCCGTCCGGATCCGTGGCAGCACTGCTGCCACGAAACGGTCCGGACGGGACCGGATCCCGCTGCCGCGATGCTGCCAGACAGCGTGAAAACAGGGGTACGGAGCGGGACGGGACGGGAACACCAGTTCGGCAACCCATCGTTGTCATTGCAGGTACGCGATCTAGTTGGTTGGCTTCATTCGCCAAACTAGGGTTCGAGTCCCGTCCGCTCCGCGACCTAACCAACGAGAACTTAACGGGTCTCGTGTGTCTTCGTTTCGGCTGCCATGTGGCTCGACGGTCTGGATCGATTGCGTGCGAACGTCTCCGGCCGATCGAGCGCCGGTGCTGCGGATCTGAACCTCGATCAGGACTTCACCCAGCGCGAGTTGGTTGACGACGTACGCCGGACGGTCGGTGTGCTTGCACGACCTTCGGCACCCGACGATCGACCGGGACAGCCCACTCGCCGATTTACAACCCTGCCTCAGGCGCGGGTCTCCGAACGCCTCGCCTCAAGCGCAAACGCCAACCCCGACGCCAGGAGGAGGCGAGGCCCGGGCTCGAAGCCGGCGTCGCGCAGCACTTGTTCCGCCTCGCCGTCGCGAAGCCAGGCGCGGCTCGATGGCGGCTCGAAGCCGTGCACGAAACGGCTCAAGGCTCGCGCGACGAGCCCTCGCCGCGGCAGGGCGTGGTCGACGATCGCGACGCGGCCTCCGGGAGACAGCGCACGTGCAGCGACACCAAGGGCCGCCGCTCTCGCTTCGTGGTCAAGCTCGTGCAAGACGAAGCAAAAGAGGACGAGGTCGAAGGTCGCCGGTGGGCTCGGCGTGTACGCCGTGAGCTCCGAGCGCTCGAAGCGCGCCGCTGGTGCACGGCGCGCCGCCTTCTCGAGCATGGGCTCGGACCAATCGACGGCCGTCACCGACGCCCCCAGCCCGACGAGCCGGCGCGTCACCCCGCCTGAACCGCAGCCGAGCTCCAGGACGCGCGTCGCCGGGGTCACGCCGAGGTGCTCCAGCGCTTGCCGCCTGAGGCGCTCCACACCGCCGACCGGCGCGAACAAGAGCCACGCCAGCGCGTCGTAGCCCCAGGAGATGTGGGCCGCCTGGTAGGCGGACTCCAAGGCGTCGTTTGACATGATGGCGTAATGTATTCGCATGATGCTATCATGTCAAACGGCATGACGCGGCAGGCCCTCTCGAGGCAGGACCAGAAGGCAGCGACGCGGGCGCTCTTCTTGAAAGTCGGGCGCCGGGTGTTCGCGAAGCACGGCTTCGATGTGACGAGCGTGGCGATGCTCTGCCGGGCCGCGCGCACGACCCATGGCGCGCTGTATCACCACTTCCCGAGCAAGCTCGATCTCTTCGTCGCCGTGTTTGACGAGCTGACGCACGAGGTCGCCGCCAAGGTTCGTCGGGCGACGGAGCACACCGCCGGTTGGGCACAGGTCGAAGCGGCGTGCGACACCTATCTCGATGCGTGCACCGATCCGGACGTTCAAGCGATCTTGTTCCGCGACGGCCCACGCGTGCTCACCAGCGACACCTTCGATGCGATCGACCACGGCGCGAACGAGCCGCTCGTGACGGAGCTCCTCACACGCTGGATCGGTGCAGGCTCGATGAGCCGCACCACCATCGCGATCGTGGCCCGGATGCTTGGCGGGGCTTTCGCCGAGGCTGGAGCTGCGATCGCTGCATCGGAGGACCCTCAAGCGGGTCGCGCCGCCGTGGGGAAGATCTTGCTGGGCTGGATCGGAACGCTGCGCTCGGGCTTCGACGTGAAGCTCTGAGCAGCACGCCGTTCGAAGTCCTGGGAGCCAAGGAATCGCTCGAGGCGCTCGAGCTCCGGCTCGTGTCGAGTGACCAAACCTCCAGCTGCGACCTCGTTCTCCACGGCGCTCAACACCCATGGGGCGACCGTGCACCAGGTCGTGCGGGCCGCACCCGGCGCTTGAAGCGCCTCACAACGAGAACGTGAGCTGGAGCTCGAGCGACTTCCAGAAGGAGCTGTAGTCGGTCTCGAAGTGCAGCGGTCCCACCTCGAACGCGTAGCCGGCGGCGCCGACGACCTCGACGCCGAAGCCGGGAGTGCGGCCGCGCCCGCGCAGCAGTCCGAGTCCGAGCCGCGCGTGGGGCCACACGTACTGGTACTCGAGCAGGCCTTCTTGCTCGTGGATGTAGCCGATGCCCGCGGCGATCGATGCGGAGGTCGCGGTCCCGCGTGACGAGCGCGAGAGGGTGCGGAGCCCGAGGTACGCCGAGCCGACACCGAATTGGTTGTCACTCGCGACGCCGGTGCCGCCCGCGGCGTGCACGCCGGCGATGCCCCACAGGCCCGAGCCTCCGAAGCCGAGCTGGAGGTCGGCGGCGAGCCCCACGAAGTCACCGCCGTGCGCGCCGAGTGACGCGAGGATCCACGTGGAGGCGATCGGCGTCGCCGTGGAGGAGGCGGCCGGGGGAGCGGTGACGGGCGCGAGGCGCGAGCAGACGTACGCGCACTGGGGATCCGCGCAGTCGATCAGGCCGTCGCCGTCGTTGTCGACGGTGTCGGTGCACTGCTCGAGCGAGACCTCGTCGGCGGAGGCCGGTGCGGCGCTCGCGGCGAGTGCGAACGAGATGAGGAGAAGAACGCGCGGGAGAGAACGGCTCATGCGGCGGCGCCGAGCAGCGGACGTGCCATTCGCGACGAGGGCGCGAGCTGCAGTTCGTCCCTCCGGTGATGTCCCGGGACAGGCGAGCGGGACATCCCGCACGATCCGGCGTGGTGCGGCGCGACCGCAACCCGATGGTTCCACGCGGCGCGCGCTGGCCCGCCGCCTGCTCGGGCGTGGACTCGTGCGAGTGCCTCGATATACTCGACGTCTCGATGGAGGCCCGAATCGGTGGGTACAGGGTGATGGAGGCGATCGGGCGCGGCGGCTTCGGTGAGGTGGTCGCGGCCGTGCACGACGTGCTGGGGCGCGAGGTCGCGATCAAGGTGCTGCACCCGAAGTGGTGCGACGACGACGACTCGATCCGGCGGTTCGTCGCCGAGGCCCGGGCCGTGACGGCGGTCCGCCACCCCAGCATCATCGAGGTCGTCGACTTCGGTCGGCTCGACGACGGCCGCTACTACTACGTCATGGAACGGCTGCGCGGCGAGACGCTGCGCGCGCGGCTGCGCGCACGGGGCCGGCTCCCGATCGCCGACGCGGCGCCGATCCTGCGCGCCATCGCCGCCGCGCTCGATGCGGCCCACGACGCCGGGATCGTGCATCGCGACGTCAAGCCCGAGAACGTGTTCCTCCACGTCGGGCCCGAAGGCGAGGTGGCGAAGCTGATCGACTTCGGGCTCGCCAAGCACATGGGGCCGACGGCGCAGGCCCCGACGCAGAGCGGTGTGATCATCGGGACGCCGGCGTACATGGCACCGGAGCAATGCCGCGGCGGCGCGGTCGACGCGCGGTGCGATACGTACGCGTTCGGCGTGGTCACGTACGAGGTCCTGACCGGCAGCGTGCCGCACGCCGGCGACGACGCGATCGCGACGCTGCTCGCGCACGTCCACGACGAGGTCGAGCCACCGTCGGAGCGTTGCGCGGAGGTGCCCCCGCGCCTCGACCCGATCCTGGCCGAGCTCCTCGCGAAGCCGCCGGCAGCGCGCCCGGAGCGCCTGGTACCCGTCGTCGATCGGCTGTGCGACGCATCGGCGTCGCCGGCGCCACACGTATCGCCGCATCGGTGGCGCCGCGTCGTCGGCGCGGTCGCGCTCGGCGTCGGATCCGCCGCGCTGATCGCGGTGGGCGCGACGCGGGAGAGCTCGGCATCGCTGCCGCCGATCGCCGCCGCGCCCGCACCGACACCCGCGCCGATCATCGCACCCGACGCGGGCGTGATGGCCGAGGACGCGCCCGTCGCGATCCGGCGCGAGGTCGACGTCGCACCGGCGAGGCACACCACCCCACCCCGCCGCGCGTCGGTCACGCCCGAGGACATCGAGGATCCGTATGCGCGCTGAGACCGCGCTCGTCGCGCTCGCCGCGCTCGCCGCGTGCGCCGACCTCCCCGCGTTGCCGCACGGTGCGTGTGGCAACGGCGTGGTCGAGCCCGGTGAGGACTGCGACGGCGCCGCGCCGCCGGGCCTGGCGTGCGCGCCCGCCGGCGATGCGGCGCAGTGCCGGTTCACGTGCGCGACCGCCGCGTGTCCCGACGGATGGGTGTGCGGTGCCGACGCGACGTGCCGCCACGCCACCGGGCAGTTCGCGGTCGGCGCTCCGTTCGCGCTCCGGCACGCGGACCTCGCGATCGCGGACGTCGACGGCGACGGCGTGGGCGACGTGATCGGCAGCGACCCGCGCGGCACGCGCGTCGTGTTCGGTGCGGGCGGCACCGCGGCGGCGAGTCCCGACGTGGTCTCGGGCCCGATCGCGGTCGCGGACCTCGACGGCGACGGCCGGATCGACATCGCGACGCCGATCGGCGTGGCCGTCGTCGTCGCGCGCGGCGAGCCCGACCACACCGTCACGCAGGTCGGCTACGCGCCGTTCCCCGGCGCGCCCGGCGCGTGGGCGTTGCCCCTGCGCGTCCCGGGCGAGGAGACCGACGCGGCGGTCGCCGTGCTCGCCCAGAGCGCTGGCACGGCGGTCACGCTGACGCTGATCCCGTCGGGGGCGCGCCAGCTCACGCTGCCGCTGTCGGCCACCGCAGCTCCCTCGTCGCTCGGCCGGCGCGCGCTGCGCGCGGACTTCGACGCACCGTCGGCGGAGGACGAGCTGGTCCTCGCCGCCGCCGGGCAGCGCGAGGTGTGGATCGTGAAGCCGGTGCGCTCCCTGTTCGGCGAGCTCGCCGCGGTCACGACCGCCGTCGCGCTCCCCGACGGAACGACGGCGGATGGCGACGTCGCCGGCGCGGATCTCGACGGCGACGGCGACGTCGACCTGCTCGTCGGCGTCACGAGGCCGGACGGCACCGCCGCCGTCGTCGCGATCGAGAACCGCGGCGGACTCCCGGGGACGGTCGCCGTGGACGCGCGGTTCGGCGCGCTGGCGGTGCCCGCCGCCGCGCCGGGCGTGCCTTCGGCGGCGCGCCCGTTCCCACTCGCGATCGGCGACCTCGACGGCGACGGCCGCCTCGACGCGGTGTCGCCCGACGCGGTGTTCCTCGGCGACGCCACCGGCGCGTTCCGCGTCGCGGCGCGGCGCACCACGAACGAGCCCTGGGTCGAGGCCGCGCTGCTCGACCGCGGGGGCCGGCGCGACGTCGTGGTCGCGAGCGCGGCGGGCGCCCTCGACGTCCTCCGCCACGCGGCGCTCGGGTTCACGCGCGTGGCGATCGACACGGCGGGACCTGCCGACCTGCTCCGGGTCGGTGACTTCGACGGCGACGGCCTCCTCGACGTCGCCTACCGCGAGCGCGTCGCCGCACGCGACCGGCTCTGCGTGCTGTTCGGTGCGGTCGGCCCGTTCGCGCCGCCGCTCGCGGTGACGAGCGCCGCGACGATCGAGCACCTCGAGGTCGGGCGGTTCCGCGATCCGCGCGGCGTCGCCGAGGCGGCCGATGACCTCGTCCTCGTCACCCTCCAGGAGGCCCGCTCGGGAGTCGCGTTCATCGACGGTGCCGGCGATCGCCGGCTGCGCTCCGGCCTGTTCCTCACCGCCGGGCGACGCCTCGATCTGCCGCTCGCCGTCGCCGCGGGTCGGTTCCTGCACCACGATACGCCGCCCGACCTCGCGGCGATCGCCGTGATGCGCGACGGCAGGCGCGCGCTGTGGGTGCTCGCCGGCGCGGCGGGCGCCGCCTACGCGACCTCCGACGCGCTCGTCACGGAGCGTCTCGGCGCGCTCGCGACGCTCGACGTTCACCGGATGAGCTCCGCCGACCTCGACGGCGACGGCGTCGACGAGCTCGTCGCCGCAGGTGCGGACGCAACCGGCGGACGCGTCGTCATCGCACGCCTCGGCGCGACCCCGTCGATCGAGAGCTTCGACCCGGGCGTCGGCATCGTGCTCGACCTCGTCGCCGGCGATCTCGACCGCGACGGTCGCGCCGAGCTCGTGATCGCCGGGACCACCGGGGCCGTGCGGTGGCGCGACGGCGCGACGGCGCCGCTGCCGATCGCCGCCTCCTCCGTGACCGTGGGGCAGTTCGACGACGATCCGGGCCTCGAGATCGCCGCGCTCGCCGGCCGCGACCTGGCGATCATCGACGGCGACACGCTCGGCGTGGTCGCGACGCTGCGGCTCGCCGGCGACCCCGTGCGGGTCCGCGCCGGCGACCTCGACGGAGACGGGCTCGATGACCTCGCGATCGGCGACGGCAACCTCGTCACGCGCCTCATCTCGATCCCGCAGGTGCCGCGGTGAGGTGGGCGGCGATTGCGCTGCTCGCGTGCGCATCGACCGTCGCGCGCGCGCAGACCTCCGACGAGACACCCGCCGAGGTCTTCCGCGCCGGGACGGCCGCGTACAAGGCCGGGAACCTCACCGCCGCGATCGCCGCGTTCGAGGAGGTGTACCGGCGAGACCCGCGCCCCGAGACCGCCTTCACGCTCGCGCAGGCGCACCGCAACCAGTTCTTCGTCGACCACGACGCGATGCACCTCCGGCGCGCGTTCGCGCTGTACCGTCAGTACCTCGACGAAGCACCGGCGGGACCGCGCGCCCGCCACGCGCGACTCCACGCCGAGACGCTGCAGGTGTTGCTCGAGACCCTCCCCGTCGCCATCGATGCGCCTCGGCCCGACGCGCGCACCCAGCTCCTCGTCACGGCCGACGCTCCCGGCGCGACGGCGTCGATCGACGGCGATGCCCCGGAGCGCTTGCCCCGGCTCGTCGAGGTCGAGCCCGGCGATCACCGGGTCCGGATCGCGGCGCCGGGCCACGATCCGATCGACACGCGCGCGCTCGCCGTCGCCGAGCGCCTGGTCGTCGTGCCGGCGTCGCCGGTACCGCGGCCCGCGCGCCTCGCGATCCGGACGCGTCGCGACGCGCGCGTCGAGATCGACGGTCACGTCGTCGGGCGCGACGCGACGCTCGCGCCGGGCGCGCACCACGTCCTCGTCGCGGCGCCGGGGCACGTGGCGGCGAGCCTCGCGCTCGAGGCCGCTGCCGGCGAGACGCGCGTGCTCGACGTCGCGCTGGTGCCGACGCTCCAGCGGCGCGCGGCGCGCTACACGATGCTCGGCGCCGGCTGCCTGACGGCTCTCGCGGCCGTGGCGGGTGGCTGGGCGATGCTCGCGCAGCGCGATGCGACGGCGATCCCCGAGCCGCCGCGCCGCACCGCCGCGGACCTCGACCGTTACCGCGACGCCCTCGCGCGGCGCGACGAGCTGCGCGGCGCGGCGGTCGCGCTTGGCCTCGGCGCGGCGGCGGCCGCGGCGACGGGTGCGGCGCTGTACTGGTTCGATCGCGGAGGCGATGCGCGCCGGCCTGCGATCGTGCCGGCGCTCGGGCCGGAGGCGCTCGGTGCCGGCGTCGCCGGCAGGTTCTGACGTGCGGTGTCCCGGGACACGACGTCCGCGCGACGCCGGCGAGGTTACGGCGGCACGCGCGCTGCAACCGCGGCGCGCCATGCGCCTCCTCTCGATCCTCCTGCTGGTGACCGCGTGCGGCGACGATGCGTCCGTCGCCGCCGACGGAGCTCCGCCCGACCACCCTCCCGACGCACCGGCGTGCGCGACGCCGCGTGCGCCGGATCCGGATCCCGCCGTCGAGGCGCTGCTCCAGCGTCTCGAGGCCGCGATGGCCGCCGAGCACGTGCCCGGGCTCGCCTACGCGGTCCTCAAGGATGGTGTGGTGATCGAGCAGCGAGCTCTCGGCGTGCGCGAGCTGGGGGCGTGCGAGCCGTTCACGGCGTCGACGCGCGTGCGCTTCGGTCCGGCGCTGCGCGCCCTCGACGCGATCGCCGTGCTCCAGGAGGTGGCGCGCGGGGCGATCACGCTCGACACGCCCGTGGCATCGATCCTGCCGGGCTTCGGCGTCACGCAGGGCGATGCCGCGGGGGTCACCATCCGCCGCGTGCTCGACCACAGCGCCGGGCTGTACCTCGCCGGCTTCGACGACGCCTGTCCCTCGCAGGATCTCGCCGGATACTGGTCGGTCCCGCGCGCGGCGCTCGAGCACGCACCGGGCGCGGCGGTCGGGCTGTGGGACGAGGAGCTGAGCGTGCAGGGGGCGGTGATCGAGCGCCTCGCGGGCGTGCCGTACCGCCAGGCGATGCGGCAGCGCGTGCTCTCGCCGCTCGGCATGTCGGCGACGTTCGATCACGACGAGTTCCTCGCCGGCACGCACGGGCGCGGGACGTCACCGGGCGGTCAGATCCTGGACCGCGAACCCTGCGGCGTGTGGGAGCCGACGCAGCAACTGTACGTCGACCTCGCCGACGCGATCGCACTCGCGCGCTTCCTCCGGCAGGGCAATCCGGCCGTCCTGTCGGCCGCGATGTTCGACCTCATGCGCAGCGTGGACGGCAAGGACTTCTTCGTCGAGCTCCGCCGCGGCTTCGGGGTGCAGAGCCTCGTGTACGACGGCGTGACGCGGATGACGTTCACCGACGGTGCGTTCGACGGCACCGGCGCGGAGATCGACGTGTTCGACGACGGCTATGCGGTCGTGTTCCTCGAGAACGCCCAGAGCTTCACGCCGGCGTTCACCGACGCGATCATCGCGGCGCGCACGCCTCACACGTACGTCGACCCGCTGCGACCGCTGCCCGCGGCGCGCCTGGGTGAGTACAGCGGCGAGTTCGTCGACGCGCTGAGCTCGCCGCCGCGCACCGTCGAGATCGACGGACCAGCGCTCACCGGCAGGTTCGAGGGCCAGGCGTTCACGCTGTCGCCGGTGGGCGAGGACACGTTCGAGCTCGCGATGTTCGGCGCCACGGCGCTGGTGCGGTTCTGGCGCGGCGCGAACGGCGAGGTCGCGCTGCTCAACGGCGACCTCGACCACCTCGGGCCGACGTTTCACAAGCAGTGAAGGTGCTAGTGTCGACGTTCGGAGCGATGCCCGACACGCTGAGCGCGATCGTCAGCAAGCCGCGCGCGCCGCGGGCACGCGCCACCCTGTTCGTCGGGCTGTGCGCGGATGCTCCACACCGCGGCCCGGCGCGGTTCGGCCTCGACGACGTCGACACGATCACGCTCGGTCGCGGCGGCGCGCGGGCCGCGGAGCGCCGTGCTTCGACGCTGGCGATCGCGCTCGACGACGCACGCCTGTCGACGCAGCACGCGCGGATGACGCGACTCGGCGCACGCTGGGTCCTCGAGGACCTCGGCTCGAAGAACGGCACGTGGATCGGCGGCGACGCGGTCCAGCAGCACACGCTCGACGACGGCGACGTCATCGAGGTCGGGCACACGATGCTCGTGTTCCGCGACCACGGCGGCGAGGCGGGCGATCTCGACGGCGCGCCCGACGCGGACGCGCCGGGACTGGCGACCCTGTCGCCCGCGCTCGCACAGCAGTTCGCGAGCGTCGCGCGCGGGGCACGCTCGTCGGTACCGGTGATGATCGGCGGCGAGACCGGCACGGGAAAGGAGCTGATCGCGCGCGCCGTTCACGCGCTCTCGGGGCGCACCGGGCCGTTCGTGGCGGTGAACTGCGGAGCTGTGCCCGCGACGCTCGTCGAGGCGGAGCTGTTCGGGCACCGCAAGGGCGCATTCACCGGCGCCGGCGACGAGCGCACCGGGCTGATCCGGAGCGCGCACGGCGGCACGTTGTTCCTCGACGAGATCGGCGAGCTGCCGGGCCAGGCCCAGGCGGCGTTGCTCCGGGTGCTCCAGGAGGGCGAGGTGACGCCGGTCGGCGCAGACCGCGCGATCTCCGTCGACGTGCGGCTGGTGACCGCGACGCTGCGCGATCTCGACGAGGAGGTCGCGCACGGCCGCTTCCGTGGAGATCTCCTCGGCCGATTGCTCGGGCTCGCGGTGCGCCTGCCGCCCCTGCGCGAGCGTCGCGAGGACCTCGGGATGCTCGTCGCGCAGCTGCTCGACCGCGCCTCGCCGTCCGCGCGCATCCGGATGACGCCCGACGTCGTGCGCACGCTCTACGCCCACGCGTGGCCCCGCAACATCCGCGAGCTCGAGCGTACGCTGGCCGCGGCGTGCGCGCTCGCCCGCGACGTCATCGACCTCGAGCACCTTCCCGAGTCGGTGCGCGCCAGCATTCCGTCCCCGCGCGTGCTCACCTCGCCCGGCGCGCTCACCGACGACGAGCGCCGCCTCCGCGACCAGCTCGCCGCCGCCCTCGCCGAGCACGCGGGCAACGTCGCCGCCGTCGCGCGCGCGCTCGGCAAGGACCGCACGCAGATCCGCCGCTGGATGCGTCGCTTTCACTTGCTGCGGCCCGACGACTCGTAGATTCCAAACAAGTTTGTTATCGAGCTCTGTTAGGCATTTTTTCAATGACGGTCATTGGATCGTCAATAGGAGGACGGGGACATGGATGCTTATCGGAAGTACACGGCCGAGATCCTCGAGGGTCTCGGGTTCCTCTCGGCATGGCCGATCAACCAGCGGGTGCGGCTCGGCGACGTCGGGTATCTCGAGAATAACATCTTTCACTACCGCACTCACCTTCGGGACCTCGGCATCGCCGTCGAGGCGCGCAAGGATGGGAGCGCGGAACGCGAGGCGCAGTTCGACTACGCGACGAAGGGCGCGGTGGACGTGTCGGCCGACATCGATGCCCAGGGCGCCGACGCCGAGATCCGGCTCGGCTTCCTGCGCGAGTCGGCGGTGTACCTGCGCCTGCGCCGTTGCTTCGTCCGGCAACTGGAGGGGCTCGATGGGATCGGGGCGCAGATCCTTGCGTGGTCGAAGGTGGGCAAGTGGGACCGCGACGACGTCGTCGTCACCGAGGTGGTCGAGGCCGACGACGCCACGATCCTGGTGTCGGGTGGATATGGCGCCTCGGCGACCCTCCGGCTCGGTTCCGACGCGAGCGCGAAGACGTCGATCTCGGGGTCGTTCGCGCTGCGGTCCCTCGGCGAGCACGGACTGACGCCGCTGTTCAAGGCGCGTGGCGTCAAGCGCAGACTCCTGCTGGGGACGGTGTTTCGCGGAACGGGCCAGGAGGAACCGCCGGAGGAGTGGGGAGAGGTCCGGTATCCATGATCAGCGACGAGGCGCGCACGCGGGTGGCTGCGTTCGTGACGGCGACGAGCTGGGCGGAGGCCGGCCAGATCATCGTGAACGATACGTGGCTGGTGTCGGGGGAGGCCGCCGAGGTGTTCGCGGCGATGCGCGAGGAGGTGGAGGCGAAGACGCGGGAGGAAGACGGAGGCGCGGCCGTCGCGGAGGTGATGGCGCATCTCGGGAGCTGCCTCGAGCGGTTGCGCGAGCGCGGCCCCGACGAGATCGTCAGGCTCGCTGCGCTCGAGCGGCGGCTGCTCGATGCGGCCGACGCAGATGAGGCGTGGCAGGAAGCCGTGGACGAGGAGCTGGTGCAGGAGCTCGCTCTGCTGCTGTTCCGCGCGAGCCTCGTGCACGACGCCCCGCGCGGCGCGCGCATCGAACGGCTTCGTTCCGCCGTGCGCAAGCGGCAGGCGGAGGACTTGCTCGCGACGGCCGTGAATCTCATGGTGCGCCGGGACGGCGAACGCGCCGAGCTGTTCGCGCGCGCGCAGCACGCGGCACATATGGCCTTCACGATCAGCAAGTCGCTCGACGAGCCGCGGCTGCAGCTCGTCGCGGCGCACGAGCTCGCCAATGCGATCGCGTCGAATCCGACGACCACGCCCGCAGGACTCGCCGCGGCGCAGACCTTGTATGCCGGCGCGCTCGAGGCGGCGGATCGCGACCCGGTGTACGAGGACGTCGCGATCTCGATCCGCATCAACCTGGCGCAGCTCCTGTGGCGAGCTCAGCAAAGCGACGAGTGGACGAACCGACGACGCGCGCTCGAGCTGCTGCGCGAGGCGCGCGACCGGCTCGAACGCCGGCCGAGGTCGCCGGAGACCGATGCCACGCGCGGTCGCACCCTGCACAACCTCGGTTGTTTCTATGTCGAGGCGCCGTTCGGCAACAGGTCGCAGAACCTCGACGACGCGCTCACGGCGCTCCTCGCCGCGCTCGAGCTGCGCCCCGAGGGCGTCGATCCCGTGGGTCGGGCGCGGACGCTGCGCGCGCTCGCCGTCGTGTATCCCGAGGCATCGCGGCCGGCGTCGCTCGCGGAGGCGCACGCGCTCGCCGCGAGCGCGCGGGCGGAAGCGGAGGCGATCGAAGCCCGGCTCGCGACCGAGCAGCGGCCTTCGCCGGGTCGCGCCGCCGTCGAGCGGCAGCGCTCGGCGCTGTTCGACGACGAGCTCGAGGACTTCGCGGCGGATCCCGGCAACGCGCGTGCGCTTGCGGCGATGGTCGCGCACCACGAGCGCGTCCTCGCCGAAATCGATCGGGAACGAGAGCCGCTGGCGTGGGCGGAGTGGATGGGAGGCAAGGCGTGGTTGGTGCGCCTCCAGAGTGTCCACGAGCCGAGGCCGCTCGAGGACACCGCCGGAGGGTTTGCGCAGGCGCTCGAGGTCGCGACCGTCGAGCGCGCGCCGCGGCTGCGGCGACGATTGCTCCAGTGCACCGGCGCCCTGTATCACGGCATCGGCGCGTGGGAGGGGTCGCTGCGCGCGCACGGCGAGGCGGTCGTGCTCGGCGACGCCGTGGTGAACGGAGCCGACAGCGCGGCGGCGCGGCGCCGCGAGCTCGCGATCGATCGCCGGCTGGCGATCCTCGGGGCCTATGCGGCGGCGCGCCTGGGTGACGCGGCGCGCGCGGTCGAGCTCGCCGAGCTCGGGCGCGCCCGGCTGATCGTCGACGAGCTCGGCGTGGCGGAGCTCATCGAGAGCGAGGCCGACGAGGCGCTGCGCGTCGCTGCGCGCGAGACCTTGGCCGGCGTGCACGCGGCCGAGGAGGAGCTGGCGGCGCTCGAGCGCGAGAGCCCGATCGGCCAGGCACAGGGAGCCATCGCGCGCCTGGCAGACTTCGCCGGCGTGGATCCGTCGATCGCGAAGATCCGCGTCACCGATCCCGGGCGGTTCGATGCGGAGACCCATCGGAGAGAGGTCGCCGAGACGGAGGCGCGGCTGGCGGCGCTGCGCGTGCGGTTGCGCGAGCTCCTGCGTGAAGCGCGCGCCGGCGAGTACGGCCTGGCGCCCGCGGTGTTGTCGGCGGCCGACGTGAGCAGGGTCGCGGCGCGCGCAGGGATGCCCGTCGTCTACTTGCTCGTCACGCTGTGGGGCGGCGTCGCCGTGGCGGCGTTTCCCGACGGCGCGCTCGAGATCGAGCTCCTCGCGCAGCTCACGAGTGACGACACCCGACGCATGCTGTACGGCGGCGACGGATACATCGATGCTGCGATGTTGCGAGGGCGCGAGAAGCTGCAAGTGGCACTCGACGCCATCGAGGAGAAGCTGGCGCCGAGCATCGCGGCGGTGGCGGCCATGGTGCGCCGGCGCGGTGGCGACGACGTCATCTTCGTTCCACTCGGCACGATCGGCCTGCTCCCGTGGCACGTGGTGACGCACCGGGCCGGGCTGATCACCCGCGTCGCTCCGTCGGCACGGTCGGCGGCGCTCGCGGTGGGAGCCGGCGCGCGGCGCGGCCCGGCGCTCTCGGTCGCCACGATCGGTCCGGCGAAATCGAACGGCTTTGCGGCGCTCGCATGCGCGGAGATCGAGGTCGCGAACGTGGCGCATCGGTTCGCGACGGGCGCTCCGACGACGGCGCTGGCGAGGTCGGCGGCGACACGCGACGCCGTGCTCGCGGCGCTCGACGAGTGCACGCACCTGCATGTCGCCACGCACGGGACCTTCCGCGCGTCCGACGCGATGCTCTCGACGCTCCACCTCGACGGCGACGAGACGGTCTTCCTGCGCGATCTGATCTCGAGCAAGGGCAAGCGACGACCTCTGCAGCTCGCCGTGCTCTCGGCGTGTCAGAGCGCGCTGAGCGAGTATCGCGTCCTCCCGGACGAGCTGACGAGCTTTCCGACGGCGCTGCTGCTGACGGGGGCCGCCTCGGTCGTGTCGACGGCCTGGATGGTCGACGACACCGCGGCTGCGTTCTTCTGCTTTGCCTTCTACGAGGCCCTCGTGGGCGAGCATCGATCACCGGCGACCGCGGTGTTCAGCGCACAGACCTGGCTGCGCGGCGCCACGCCCCCGGCGTTGCTCGAGGCGGTCGCGACGATGCGCGCGCGGATCGCGGCGTCGCAGCGCGAGGCGCGCCGAACGCTCGTCGAGCTCGAGGACAGCTTGCGGACTCTGCCGCCGGACAGCCCGCCGTTCGCGGAGTCCCAGCACTGGGGTGCCTTCCTCTACGCGGGGATGTGATGGGCGGTCTCCCGCGGCGGCGGAGGAGCGGGTTCGCGTGGGCTCGAGGGGAGCTGCTCGTGGCTGAGGTAGTCGTGCACCCACTGGAGCACCACCGAGCCTTCACCCACCGCGGAAGCGACGCGCTTCACGGAGCCCGAGCGAACGTCGCCGACGGCGAAGATCCCCGGTCGGGTGGTCTCGAAGGGCGACGGGTGCGGCGCGCCGGAGGCCACGCCGGTGGCGACGAAGCCCTTCGCGTCCAGCTCGACGCATCCTTGGAGCCAGCTCGTGTTCGGCACCGCACCGATCATCACGAACACGGCCCGGATGGGTGAGGTCCTTGGAGCCTTGTCGCCTCGCTGTCTCCACTCCACAGCTTCGAGGGTGCGATTGCCGATCAGCCGCGTGATCTCGGATTCGAAGTGGAGCTCGATCCTGGGCGAAGCGGCGATGCGCTCGACGAGGTAGGAGGACATCGAGGCGGCGAGGTTGCGGCCGCGAACGAGCATGATGACCTTGGAGCTGGTGTTGCTGAGATAGACGGCCGCCTGCCCTGCGGAGTTGCCGCCGCCGACCACCACGACCTCCTCCCTGCGGCACAGCTCCGCCTCCATCGCCGTCGCCGCGTAGTAGACACCGTGCCCGTCGAAGCGGGACGACTCCGGGATGTCGAGCCTGCGGTACGCGGCGCCCGACGCGACGATCACCGCGCGCGCGTGAGCCGGTGCGCCCTCGTTCATGGCGAGCTCGAACAGGCCATCTTCCATCGTGCGGATCCCGACGACGGCGCGCGCGACCGAGAGGTGCACGCCGAACTTCACGGCCTGGATCTGCGCGCGCGAGGCCAGGTCCTGGCCGGTGAGGCCGTTCGGGAACCCGAGGTAGTTCTCGATCCGCGAGCTCGTCCCGGCCTGGCCGCCGGGACCGAAGGTGTCGATGAGGATCGTGTCGAGCCCTTCCGAGGAGGCGTAGACGGCGGCGGAGAGCCCGGCCGGCCCGGCGCCGACGATCGCCACGTCGAAGGCGTGCTCGGGAGACAGCTCGTCCTGGAGCCCGAGCGCCTGCGAGAGCTCGAGGAGACTCGGATTCTTCAGCAGCAGCTGCTTGCCGTCCCACACCGCCGGAAGGTCGTCGCCCTCGAGGGAGAGACATGCTCTCGCCGTCCTGCCGTCGTCACCCGGGACATCGGGACCGACGACCTCGTGAGGATAGCCGTTGCGGGTCAAGAACTGACGCAACTCGAGCGTACGGGAATCGCGAGGATCACCGATGATCGAGATTCCCGCGCGACCGATGCGGATGAAGGTCCCGCGCCGCAGGACGAACGCGCGGAGGAGGATCTCGCCGAGCTCGGGCTCGGTGTTGATCACGCGCCTCAGGCCCTTTCGCTCGACCCGGAGGACGCGGAGCGGCGTCACCGCACGCGTGCTGACGAGGCTCCGCGCGTTGCTGAACAGGTTGAGCTCGCCGGTGAAGTTCCGCGCGTCGAGCACGACGTAGACCTGCTCGTTCCCGTAGCGGTCGACCCCGAACGCCTCGGCTTCACCCTCGAGGATCACGAAGAAGGCGATGTCGCGATCGCCTCGCCGGTAGAGCATGGCGCCGGCGGGGAGCACGAGTTGCTCTCCGAAGGGCTCGATACATCGCACCTGCTCATCCGTGAGCGCAGGAAAGGTCGCCTCCGGCCGCTCGATCGGGAGCTCGGGTGTGCGCGCACTCATGATCGAGTGACACGCACGAACCGTTCCGCGACACGCGTCAGCTCGGATGGCCCGCGACCGAGAGTCGGCGGTCGAGATCGAAGGCGGCGCTGATGAGCGCGACGTGCGTGAACGCCTGCGGGAAGTTGCCGAGGTGCTGCGCGCGCGGGCCGAGCTGCTCGCCGTACAGGCCGACGTGGTTTGCGTAGCCGAGCATCTTGTCCATGAAGTGGCGCGCCTTCAGGACGTCGCCCATCCGCGACACGCACTCGACGTACCAGAACGAGCACATCGAGAACGTGCCCTCGCCGCCGGGCAGGCCGTCGGAGAACGCGTCGTCGACGCGGTAGCGATAGACGAGCGAGTCGGCGACCAGCGACTGCTCGATCGCGGCGAGCGTCGACAGCCAGCGCGGATCGGTCGGCGAGATGAAGCGCACGAGCGGCAGCAGCAGCGCCGACGCGTCGAGGACGTTCGAGTGCGGCGACTGCACGAAGGCCCTCAGCTCGGGATTCCAGAAGCGCGCGAGCACGTCGCCGTAGATCTGGTCGCGCTGGTCATACCAACGCGCGAGCGGCGCCGGCAGCGAGCGGCGCATCGCGATGCGGATCGCGCGGTCGATCGCGACCCAGCAGTTGACCCGCGAGTAGAGGAACTCGCGCTGCTCGCCGCGCACCTCCCAGATGCTCTGGTCGGGGCGGCGCCAGTTCTCGGCGACCCAGTCGACGAGCCGCCGCACGTTGCTCCAGAGATCGAACGAGATCTGTGCGCCGTACTTGTCATAGAGATAGATCGCGTCGAGGAGCTCACCGTAGATGTCGAGCTGGAGCTGGCGAACTGCATTGTTCCCGATGCGCACGGGGCGCGACGACCTGTAGCCGGCGAAGTGCGGCAGCTCCTCCTCGGGGACGTCGTGGCCGCCGTCGACGCGATACATGATCTGCAGCGAGCCGTCGGGCTCGAGCTCGGCGCAGCGCGCCTCGAGCCACCGCATGAACGCGGCCGACTCGTCGGTGTAGCCGAGGCGCATGAGCGCGTAGAGCGTGAACGATGCGTCGCGGATCCACGTGAAGCGGTAGTCCCAGTTGCGCGAGCCGCCGATCCGCTCGGGGAGCCCGAGCGTCGGCGCGGCGATGATCGAGCCGTGGCGCTGCGACGTGAGCAGCTTCAGCACGAGCGCCGAGCGCAGCACCATCTCGCGCCAGCGGCCGCGGTACGTCGCACGCCCCGCCCACGCGCGCCAGAAGTTCGACGTGTCCTTGAACGCCTCGACGCTGTACCGCGGACGCCCGCACGGCGTGGGGCGTTGATCCGCGACGAGCTCGAGGACGAACGACGCCGTGTCCCCGGAGCGCAGGACGAAGCGCGCGGTCGCGTCGCCGCCGTCGATCTCGACCGGGACCGAGGAGCGCAAGCGCAGCGCCATGCGCGCCGCCGGCGACGAGAACACCACGCCCTCGTGGGTGCGCTCGACCACGTGGGCCGCGCGCGCGTAGTCGAAGCGCGGCGCACACCGCATCACGAACGGGACGTCGCCGCGCACGGCCTTGACGCGCCGTACGATCGTGTGCGGCGCCTCGGCGTCGCCGATCACCATGAAGTCCGAGACCTCGGCGACGCCGTCGTCGTGAAGGAAGCGCGTGAGGAGGACGTTGGTGTCGGGCAGGTAGAGCTGCGTGTGCGTCGGGTCGTCGTAGGCTGCGTGGAGCTCGAAGCTACCGCCGCGCTCGAGGTCGAGCAGCGACGCGAACACCGTCGGCGAGTCGAACAGCGGCGCGCACAGGAAGCTGATCGTTCCGTCGACGGCGACCAGCGCGACCGTGTCGAGATCGCCGATGACCGCATGTTCCTCGATTCGGCGGTGGTCGGACATGTCGCTCCACAAGCGGAGCAACTTCCGCGCCGACGAGCGGCGTCGACGCGGACGCGCGCCGCGTCACATCGTCAGGACGACACGGAACTCCGCCTTGCCGCTCATCATGCGGGCGTACGCTTCCCCCACGCGCTCGAGCGGGAAGGTCTCGACCATGGGGCGCACACCGGTCAGCGCGGCGAAGCGGAGCGTGTCCTCGGAATCGGCGGAGGTTCCCGACGCCCAGCCTTCGATCACCCGACTGCCGGTGACGAGCTGGACGGGTGTGACCTCGATGGGCTCGAGGGCCACGCCGATCACGACGAGCTTCCCGTTCGGACCGAGGCCGTCGATGATCTCCGTCATCGCCTTCGAGCTCGGCGCGGTCGCGAGGATCACCTGCGCGCCGCCGAGCTCGCGCAGCGCACCCGCCGCATCCGTCGCCTTGTTGTCGATGTACGTGTTCGCACCGAGCTTCTCGGCGAGCGCTGCGTTCTGGGGTCCTCGCCCGACGGCGGCCACGTTGTAGCCGGATGCGTGCGCGAACTGGATCGCGAGGTGGCCGAGGCCGCCGACGCCGAGCACGGCGACGAGGTCGCCGGGCATCGCGCCGCTGTGCCGGAGCGCGTTGTAGGTCGTGACCCCGGCGCACATCAGCGGCGCCGCCTCGACGTCGCTGAGGCCTGGGGGGATCGCCGCGAGCGCCTCCGTCGGAACCACGACGTATTCTTGATAGCCGCCGTCGTAGCTGATCCCGGTGATCTTGAGGTTGCGGCAGTTGAGAAAGTCTCCGCGCCGGCACCAGCGGCACGTGCCGTCCTGCCCGCCATGCCACCCGACGCCGACCCGTTGCCCCTGTCGCCACTCGGTCACGCCCGCACCGACCTCGTCGATCACGCCGGCGATCTCGTGCCCCGGCGCGCGCGGATATCGGATCCCGGGCCACGTGCCTTCCTTGGTCAATACGTCGCTGTGGCAGACGCCGCAGGCGCGCACCTTGATGCGAACCTGTCCGGCGCCCGGCGTGGGAATCTCGAGCTCGACGATCTCGAAGTCGGCGTGCGCCTCGGGGACTCGCGCCATCTTCATGGTTGCACCTTTTCTCGTCGCCATGCGGACACAAGGCAGCATCGCTCGTGCCAGTGCGTTCACCGGCTCGGGGAGCGTGCGCGGCTGCTCGCTGGGTCGACGGGTCGCACAGGCGCTACCGGTGACCGCCGCCGCCACCGCCGCCGCCGTGGAAGCCCCCGCCACCGCCGAAGCCTCCGCCCATGCCGTGACCACCCATCATGGGGCCGCCCATCGCGTGACCGCCCATCATGGGACCGCCCATCGGGCGACCGCCCATCATCGGGCCACCCATCGGGCGACTGCCCATCGTGTGGCCGCCGGTGAAGGCGTGCCCGGGGACCGTGCGGGCCACGGGAGCGCGGAAGCCGGCCGGCTGGCGGAAGCCACCGCGGAAGTGCGCGACGTGGGCGCCACCGTGGAACTGGTGCAGATGGACGAAGAAGTTGTGATGGAATCCGCCGAACACGAAGAACGGCGTGATTCCGATTCCCCAGATCCACGGAGCGACGAGCCAGGTCCACCCGTACGAGGGGTAGTACACGTACTGGTAGGGGTATCCGCCGGTCGCATACTCCGGCGTGTACACGTAGGCGTCGGAGTACGGCATCCAGACCCAGCCGTACTGTTCCGTGTAGACCCACTGGCCTTGTGACTGTGCGGCGGCCTCGGTCTGGACCGGCGCCTGGTCGGTCTGGGCGGAGGTCGCCTCCGTCGAGATCGGTGGGATGCTGGCGGGTAGCTGCGGCTGTTGCTGCGGCGGCTGTGTGGTCGGCTGAGCCGTGCCTTGCATCGTCTGCGCTTGCGTCGATTCGTTCGTCGCCTGGCCGTACGGCACCACCGCACGGCCGGCTGTGGTGGACGCACAACCACTCGCAAGCAGGAGGGCTGTGAGCTTACTGAGTCTGGGCATCGGATGGACTTGGGTGATGAGTTGGTGTTTATCTGCACCACTGCATCACCCAGGCCATGACGACTACTCGGACGCAGCGACGAGCGCGACGACCTCCAGGTCGTCGTCGTCTTCGGAAGCGAAGCGGTAGCCCACGACCAGCTTCGCCGTGACGAGAGGGACTTCGTAGGCGTAGTCGACGCCCTCCCCTGCCTTCGCGGCCGCCGCGTGCTGCGCCATGAGCTCGTCCTTCACCGAGCTCCAGCCGGCGGGAAGGTCACCTCGCGCGTGGAGGTGATCGAGGGCTTCCTCGGAGGAATGGATGACCGCCCACACTTCGCGTCCTTCACGCCATTCGGACGCTGCGGAGTACATGACGTGCGACTCTTCATCACAGCCGACGACGCGCCGCCCGCGCGAGAGCTTCTCGAGCTGCTCGCGATCCGCGACGACGCCGTCGTACTCCAGCCTGTGGACGAGCAAGACCCAGCCACCGGGAAGCACCGAAGCCATGTAGATCCCCGCGTCGGGATCCTCCGCTGCGTCGGCGGGCGCCGGACGGAGGCGAAGCTCCCGCGCGACCTGCTCGACACTCGCGCCCTCGATCGCGATCCACGACGTGCACGTGCCCATGCTCCCGATCCTACATCGGTCGCGGAGCACGGTGGCTGATGCGCGCGCGATCGTTGATCCGGCGGCGCGCAAGCAGGCGCTGTTCGAGCTGTGGGACGACGTCGCGGAGACGTGCGACGAGGCGCTCGTGGTTGCGGGAGCCGGCGTGCGCGCCTACCTCGTCGGGGCGATCCGCGCGATGCGGCCGGCGCTGGAGCTCGCGTCCGACGAGCTCGCCCAGCTGAACGCGCTCCGCCGCTCGCGCGCAGTGTTCGCGCCGTACGAGTGACACGCGCGATCACCTGGTGAGCCACGCCGCCGGATGCTCGTCGGTCGTCTCGGTCACGGCGCGGCCCCAAATCCCGCCGAGCATGTGCTCGCCGCCGAGGACCGGCGAGCTTCCGGCGGAAGCGCGAGCCTCGGGCGACGAGCGGTCCGGGGCGAGGCGTTGCGTCCCGAAACGGTAACCGCGGCGACGGTGATGGCCTTCACGGCTGCCACTCGATGCGCCGGCCGGTGCGCGAGGATTCAAGGAGCGCGTCGAGGAAGCGCCGGATGCGCGCCGCCTCGCGAAACGTCGGCACGAGCGGATCGGCGGCGCCTCCGCGCAGGGCGACGGCGATCGCGGCGTAGAGCTGCGCGACCTGGTGGGCGTCGTCGCCGAGGGTGCCGCGCGGCACGGGCGCGGCCGTCGCCGGGACCTCGATCGGTGCGAGCGGCCCGCCGCCGGCGCGCGCGCCGCGGAGCGAGAGGTCGGGGCCGACCTCGAGGTCGCCGTCGGTGCCGGTGAGCGTCCAGCCGAGGTGGGCGCTGCCCTTGCCCGCCTCGATCCGCGCGGAGAGCACGGCGCCGCCGGGCAGCGTGCCGATCACCGCGATCTGGTCGGGCGCGGTCACCGGGACGGTCTCGCCGGTCTCCTCGATCGTGGTGCTGTCGAACTGCCGCGTCACGAGCGCGGACAGGCTCGTCGGCTCGCCGACGACGGACAGCGCAGTATCGAGGAGATGCGGAGTCAAGGTGTGGAGTGCATTGGCACCGTTCGCGAGGTCGGCCGTGTACGCATAAGCGGACGGGCGACGCGCGCCGAGCAGCGGGATCGCCCCGTGCACGTGGATCGAGCGCAGCGTGCCGAGGTAGCCGCCGGCGAGGAGCGACCGCAGGTGGACGACGCTCGGCGCGAACCGCCGGTGCAGCCCCGTGAACGTGTGCACGCCGGCGCGCGCCGCGAGCTCGGCGAGCTCGACGGTGTGCTCGGTGGTTGGCCCGACCGGCCACTCGCAGAACACGTGCTTGCCGGCGGCGAGCGCGGCCCGGACCAGCGGTGCGTGTGCCGGCGCGCGCACGGACACCACGACGAGCTCGACCTCGGGGTGAGCGATCAACGCGTCGGCGCCGGCGAACGCATGGGGCACACCGAAGCGGCGGGCCGTCTCGTCGGCGCTCGCCTGCCGGGTGGTGCTCACGGCGACCAGGCGATACGCCGGCAGCGCCGCGAGTGCGGGGAGGTGCGCGAGCGACGCCCATGCGTTGGCGCCCGCGCCGATCACGCCGACTCCGATCGGCTTGGTTGTCGTCATGGGTGCACGCTACGGATTCGCGCTGGACGAGTACCGTGTACGCGTCCATAGTTCTGGTCGATTCGTCTCGCGCGGGTCCGCTCCGATGGACGTCCTCACCGAAGTCATCCGCGCCGGCCGGCCGCGCACGCTCGTGCAGGGCCGGCTCGAGCTGACCGCGCCGTGGGGCGTGCGCGTCGACGGTGCGCGCAACCTCGCGTTCTACGCGGTGGTGCGCGGCGCCGTCGTGCTCGGCGTCCGCGACGCGCGCATCCAGCTCGGCGCCGGCGACCTCGTGTTCCTGCGGAAAGGGCTCGCCCACACGATCAAGGACCACGTCCGCTCGCGGGCCTCGCCCGTCGCGCAGGTGTACGCGCAGCGCGGCGGACGCTGCGGCGGCATCGTGCAGTTCGGCGGCGGCGGCGCGCCCACGACGCTCATCTCCGGTGCCATCGCGTTCGACTCGAACGCGCTCGATCTGCTCGTCGCCTGCCTGCCCGAGGTGATCCACGTCCCCGGCGACGCGCGCGCCGTCGTGCACTGGCTCGACTCGACGCTGTACCTGCTCGCGACGGAGATGGACGGCCAGGAACCCGGCTACGAGCTCGTCGCGAGCCGGCTCGCCGACGTGCTGTTCGTCCACGCGCTGCGCAGCCACGTCAAGCGCAACCCGTGCGAGGTCGGCTGGATGACCGCGATCAGCGACGCGCAGGTCGGCGTCGCCTTCCAGCGCATGCACGCGCGCCCCGGCGAGCCGTGGACGGTCGCCTCGCTCGCGCGCGAGGCCGGCATGTCGCGCGCCGCCTTCGCCGCGCGGTTCAAGGCGGTCCTCGGCATCGCGCCGCTCGCGTACCTCACGAAGTGGCGCATCCACCACGCCTCCGACCTGCTCGGCTCGTCGGCGCGCACGATCGGCGACATCGCCGGCGAGGTCGGCTACGAGACCGAGAGCGCGTTCACCAAGGTGTTCAAGCGCCACCTCGGCGAGACACCCGGCGCCTATCGCCGCCGGCTGCGCGGCGCGTGAAGCGCGCGCTCAGAAGTAGTAGGCGATGCGGAACTCGCCGAACCAGCGCGCGTCGCGATCGGGGTCGGCGACCTTCCAGTTGAAGCCGGCGCCGAGGTCGAGGTGCTTGCGGCCGCGATAGACGACGCCGACCTCGCCCCAGAAGCGCGTGTCGCCGGTGCCGAGGACGGCATTGGAGAGCGGAGTGGCGATCTCGCGGCCGTAGTCCTGCGAGAGCTGGCCGGCGACGAGCACCGTGAACGGGACGGGGTGGAGCGAGACCGTCACGGCCGCGCTGCCGGCGAGCGTCTCGACGCGGTCCTTCGCGGAGATGTCGAACCACCGCCACGCAAAGCTGGCGCTGCCCTGCACGCCGACGCGCGGCGTGATCGTGTAGGCGAGCGCGAGCGCGGGCCGGACCGTGGTGATGTCGCCGGAGACGTGCGGCGAGCGCGGGAGGCGCGACGGGACGAGCTCGTTGGTCCACAGGTGGCCGACGTCGCCGATGACCGTGGCCTGGAAGCGGTCGCGCCGGATCAGGCGGACCGCGGCCATCAGGTCGCCGCCGTAGGCGACGTGCCCGCCGACGAACACCGCGCCGAAGCGATCGCGCGGGATGATGGCCGAGCCCTCGGCGCGCACCGAGAGCGCGAGCCACGGGCAGACGGCCACCGTGCCGAGGATGGTCTGGTCCGCCGACACGAACTCGCGCTTGCCCTCGACGCCGAGGAACCGTGCGATGCGCTGCTGCCCGACCTCGAAGTCGGCGATGCCCGCGGCGCTCGTGCTCGCGGCCTGCGACACGATGAACGCCCAGTCGACGACCAGCGACGGTACGTACGTGTGCCCACCGAGCGTTCGCGGCCCATCCTCGTCGGTGCAGACGCCGTCGCACGCGTCCGTGTCCGCGGGCTCGTCGGCCCCGGCGCGGCGGGGCCACAGCGTGATCGCCGCAGACAGCATCAGACAAACCACCGCTGCTTTTCCGTGAGCGCTCATTGCTGGCTGGTTGCCAGCAAGCTTCATGCGCGGCGTCGCGATCGTTCGTGCATCGGCGTGTACGCCGTCGAGCTGCGAGCACGCACGAGCCTCGCAAGCACAGCGCGGTGGGACACCCGTCCAACCTGCCTCTCCGGTCGCGGCGCAGATGGCAGCGCCGGGCAAGTGCGCTATGGTGCGGTCATGGCACGCATGCTGTTCCTGACCGAGGTTGCGCCCACGCGCACCTCGGCGCCGGTGGACGGCAGCGCGCCCCGGATCTAGGGCCCGCCCGTCTCCCGGCTTCCACGAGGCCGGGCGACATCGTGCTGCCCGGCCTCATTCCTTCCTCCCTTCCGGAATCGAGGTTCCCATGCCGTCTCCGCCCATCCTGGTCTCCGTCGAAGATCGCGATCGCCTGCGCCGCCTGATCGAGCACACCACCGCCGCGACCGTCGAGTCGCTCGAGGACGAGCTCGAACGCGCGCGGGTCCTGCCGTCGTCCGACGTCCCGGCGAACGTCGTGGTGATGAACAGCGAGATCGAGTACGAGGACATCACGACGGGGTATCGCCGTCGGGTGTGGCTCGTGTATCCGGGCGATGCGAGCACGCACGACAACAAGATCTCCGTGCTCGCACCGCTCGGCTGCGCGCTCCTCGGGCTGCAGGTCGGGCAGGAGATCGACTGGAAGATGCCCGGCGGCGTGCGCCGGCTGCGCGTGCTGTCGGTGACACCTCCGCGCGATCTGCCGCGAGATCCGACGCGAGATCCGACGACGCCTCCCCTCTGAGGCGCACGGTTCGCCGTGCGCGCCGCGCACACGCCTTGCACCGACGTGATCCGTGACGGCCCCGGCAGCCGCGCGAGATCCGCCGTCCCGGCCCGAGCCGGGCCTGTCGAGCGAGGAAGCCGCGCGCCGCCTCGATGCGTACGGGCGCAACGAGGTCGTGGAGCACCGCCGGCGCTCGCTCGCCGGCAAGCTCGTGCGCCGGCTGGCGAGCCCGCTCGTCGCGATCCTGCTCGTCGCGAGCGTCATCTCCGGCGCGCTCGGCGACGTGGTCAACGCGGCGATCGTGATGGCGATCGTGCTCGTGAGCATCGTCGTCGAGATGTTCCAGACCGAGCGGAGCGAGCATGCGGCGGAGGCCCTGCGCGCACGCGTCGCGCTCGTGGCGACGGTCCGGCGCGACGACGCCTGGCGCGAGGTCCCGCGCGCCGACGTCGTGCCCGGCGACGTCCTGCGCCTCGAGGCCGGCGACCTCGTGCCGGCGGACGCCGCACTCCTCGCGTCGAACGACCTCCACGTCAACGAGGCCGCGATGACGGGCGAGTCCCTGCCCGTCGAGAAGCAAGCGGGCGACGGCGTGCTCCTCGGCTCCTCGGTCGTGAGCGGCACGGCGACGGCGCGGGTCACGGCGACCGGCGCGGCGACCTCGTTCGGCGGGATCGCGCAGGTGCTCCAGCACCGGCGACCGCCGTCGGAGTTCGAGCGCGGCATCGCGCGGTTCGGCGCGTTCATCCTGCGCGTCGTGCTGTTCCTGGCGCTGTTCGTGTTCGTCGTCGCGGCGGCGAACCACCACGGCACGCTCGAGTCGCTCATGTTCGCCGTCGCGCTCGCGGTCGGGCTCACACCGGAGTTCCTGCCGATGATCACGACCGTCACCTTGTCGCGCGGCGCGACGCAGATGGCGCGCGCCCACGTGATCGTGAAGGACCTCGCCGCGATCCAGAACTTCGGCAGCATGGACGTGCTGTGCAGCGACAAGACGGGGACGCTCACGGCCGGCGAGATGGAGGTGGAGCAGTACGTCGATCCGCGCGGGCAACCGTCGGAGCGCCCACTCCTCCTCGCGTACATCAATAGCTATTTCGAGAGTGGCATCGACAATCCGGTCGACGTCGCGATCCGGCGCCACGGCAAGCTCGATCCGATCGACGCCGCGATCCTGCGCCACGATCACCCGGACATCTCCGGCTTCCGCAAGCTCGACGAGATCCCGTTCGACTTCGAGCGCCGGCGCGTGAGCGTGGTCGCCGCGCGCGGCGAGGCCGGCATCCTCATCACGAAGGGCGCGTCGGAGTCCGTCCTCGCGGCGTGCACGCACTACGAAGCCGGCGGCGAGCGCCGCGCGCTCGATGCGGAGGCGCGGCGGATCGCGAAGGCCGCCGACGACGCGATGTGCGCGCGCGGCCTGCGCGTGATCGCGGTGGCCTCGCGCGCGGTCGCGCCGCACGGCACGTACACCAAGCGCGACGAGCGCGACCTCGTCCTCGCGGGGTACCTCGCGTTCGCGGACCCGACGCGCGCCGATGCGCGCGAGGCGATCGAGCAGCTGCGGCGCGACGGGATCGAGGTCAAGGTGCTGACCGGCGACAACGCGATCGTGAGCCGTCACGTCTGCGGCGAGGTCGGGATCTCGACGGAGGAGATGCTCACCGGCGACGAGATCGCGGCGATGACCGACCCTGCGCTCGTCCAGCGCGTCGAGCGGGCGAAGGTGTTCGCGCGCGTCGCCCCGGCGCAGAAGACGCGGATCCTGCTCGCGCTCAAGGCGCGCGGCCGCGTCGTCGGCTTCCTCGGCGACGGCATCAACGACGCGCCCTCTTTGCACACTGCCGATATCGGCATCTCCGTCGCGGGCGCGACCGACGTCGCGCGCGAGGCGGCGGACATCGTCCTGCTCGAGCCCGGCCTGGGCACGCTGAGCGACGGCGTGCGCGCCGGGCGCCGCGCGCTCGGCAACATCACCAAGTACCTCCTCATGGGGACGAGCTCGAACTTCGGCAACATGTTCAGCATGGCCGGTGCGTCGGCGTTCCTGCCGTTCCTGCCGATGCTGCCGAAGCAGGTCCTGCTCAACAACTTCCTCTACGACCTGTCGCAGATCACGATCCCGACGGATCGCGTCGACCAGACGCAGCTGCGCGAGCCGCGGCGCTGGGACATCGCGCTGATCCGGCGCTTCATGATCTGGGTCGGCCCGGTCAGCTCGATCTACGACTTCTTGACGTTCTACGTGATGCTGCGCGTCTTCCACGCCGGCCCGGTGCTGTTCCACACCGGCTGGTTCGTCGAGTCGCTCGCGACGCAGACCGCCGTGATCTTCGTGATCCGCACCGCCGGCAACCCGCTGCGCAGCCGGCCGAGCGCACCGCTCGTGCTCACGACGCTCGCGGTGATCGCGGTGGGATGCCTGTTGCCCTACAGCCCGCTCGCGCACGGGCTCGGCTTCGAGCCGCTGCCCGCCGGCTACTTCGCGTTCCTCGCCGGCACCGTGGTCACCTACCTCGTGCTCGTCGAGGTCGTGAAGCGCCGGCTGCTCGGCCGCGCGTGACTACAGCGCGTGCAAGCTCGAGCACGCGCCCGCCGGGCCCATGCCCGTCGAGGTGTTGACCGGCTTCGCCCAGTCCTTGCCGTCGCACTGGTACCAGATCTGATCCGAGGCGGCCTGCACGCACGTGCGCGGCGCGACGTTCTTGCCGAGGGTGGCGGAGCTGCAGAAGCCGAAGGCGCTCGCGCAGCCCGCGGAGGAGGAGCGCGCGACCCACATGCCGCCGGTGCACGTGTACCACTTCGCATCGCTCGCGGCCTGGACGCACACGCCCTCGGCGACGTCGCGATCGAGCGTGGCCGAGTGGCAGCCGGACGTCGCCGGGGGCGGCGGCGGCGGCGGCATCATCGAGCCGTTGGCGAACGCGAGCAGATCGGCCTTCGTGCCGTTGAACTTGTTGACGTCGACGGGGCCGGAGATGCCGGCGACGGTGCCCTTGTCGGAGTACTGCCAGAACGTCCACTTGCTCCACGGCGCCGGGAGGTCGGGGCACAGCGACGTGTACTGCGCGATCCACAGCGGGTTCGGCGCGAACGACGCGGGGCTGCCGACCTCGTCGCGCCAGAAGTACTTGCCCGTGTAGACGATCGGGGTCACGCCGAGCGCGCCCTGCACGCGGTCGACCCACTGGCGCACGCGCGACGCGACGGTCGCCGGCGCGAGCCCGCCGTCGGCCTCGACGTCGATCACCGGCGGGAGGTCGCCGGGCGTGTAGCTGCCGCCGAGCGCGTTGATCATCATGTCGGCCTGCGCGGTCACGCTCTGCGCCGGCCGGAAGAACTGGTACGCGCCGCGGATGATGCCGGCGTTCTTGGCACCGGACCAGTTGCTCGCGAACTTCGCGTCCGGGGTGTTGACGCCGTCGGACACGCGCACGAACGCGAACACGACCCCGGCGTTCTTCACCGACGTCCAGTTGATCGTGCCCTGCCACTTCGAGATGTCGATGCCGAACGTCGTCGTGCCGCCGGGACAGACGCGCGCGGCGATGTGGTCGCCCTCGCCGGTCGCGTTCTTGTCCGCCGCGGTCAGGCCGGAGCCGGCGGTGGCGTCGCCGTCGTCGCCGACCTCGTCGCCGTCGCCATCCTCGGGCGGCGAGGCCTCGTCTCCGATCGTGCAGGCGGCCAGGGCGAAGGCGAGAAGGACGGGCGTGCGCATGCGGCCGGAATCAGCAAGGCACATGCCTCGCGCGGCGCTCGCCCGTTTGCACGTCCCGGTGGCTACCGGGGTTTCCGTCGAGGAACGCCGCGATCGCGCGAAGTGATCGCGCGTGCACACCAAGCGCACGCGCGTGGCGTTGCAGCTGCGGCGCTATCGCGCCTGCGCGGTGGGTGTACCCCTGCAACCTCGATCTCGCACCGCTCAGCCGTCGGAGACGGGGACGTGGGGCACGTCGTAGAGCTCGAGCCAGAGCGCGAGCGCGAACCGGCGCAGCTGCGGGCCGTCGAGGCCGGCGAGGGGCTCGGCGAGCCGTGTCAGGTAGAGGCGCCGATCTTCGTCGGGGCGCTGCTCGACGTCGACGTCGAGCTGCTTCGCGAGGCCCTGCAGGATCACGGTGCCGGCGGACGCCTCGGCGCTGCCGTCGGTGCTGAACGCGGCGGTGGCCGCGCCCCACAGGGTCAGGTGGGGCGTGATCGGGTCGTCGATCAGCTGCGACAGGTAGCCGACGAGCTCGCCGCGCGCGCGGAACACGCGGCTCGTGCCGACCTCGAGGTCGGGGCCGGCGACGTCCTCGAGGAGCCCGGGGTACGGGAGCGGCGGGGTGCGCGCGCGATCGACGACGTGGGCGAGCTCGTGGCGGCGGACGCTCGCCGCGACGAGCGCCTCGAGTGCGGCGAGGATGCGCGGGGCCTCGAGGCGCTCGAGCTCGTCCTCGATCGCGAGGACCTCGGCGTGCTCGGCGGGCGCGACCTTGTCGGCGACGCGCGCGAGCTCGTCCGCCGGCAGGTAGAGGCCGCCCTTGCGCATCACGACGCGCCAGCCCGCGACGAGGGCCCCGCGGCGCGCGAGACGCTCGGCGATCGTCTGCGCGGCCGCGGCGTCCGCGCCGAGCGCGGCGAGCAGCTCGCGGCGCACGACCTCGCCGGCGAGCTTGCCCATCCGCGTCCCCGTCCGCGTCACCTGCCAGCCCTTCGTGCCGAGGTTGAAGGCGGCGTCGCGCGCGAGCGCCGGCAGCACCTCGGTCAGCGCGTAGCGCGCGATCGCGTCGACGATGACGATCGCGCCGAGGTCGGGCGACTCGAGGCCCATCGCGCCCTGCCGGATCGACACGTGGTCGATCTGGCGCAGGCTCGGGATCGCGTAGGTGCGGTCGTCCGCGCTCAGGAGGGTCACCTCCTCGACGAGGAACGTCCGCAGGAACGCCTTCTGATCGCCGCGCTTGCCGCGGATGCGCGCCTCGACGAAGTAGCCGAGGCCCGCGGCGGCGAGCGCGTCGTCGAAGGCGCGCACGGCGGCGCGCAGCTCCGTCTCCGTCTCCGGATCCGGATCGTCGAGCTCGCGCGCCGTCCACGCGCCCCACGCCGCGAGCAGGCGCCCCCACGCCTCGGCGACCGGGCCGAGGAACGACGCCGGCGCCGCGAGCGAGATCGGCGCCTCGCGCACGCTCGCATCGGCGAGCTCGACGAGGATGCGCTCGGCCTCGGCGTCGCGCAGCGGCACGCCGCCGGCCCGATAGGCGTCGGCGCGCGGCGCCGGCATCGGCCGCACGTAGACCGCACGCTCGCGCGGCGCCGCGACGGCCGCCGGCGCCGGCCGCGACTGCGCCGGGATGACGACGAAGCCGACGGCGATCGCACCCGCGACCGCCGCGCCGCCGAGGATCGGCGCGAGCCGCACGCGAGGCCGGAGCCGCGGGACGTCATCCCCCACCACCTCCATGAGGCGTCACGCGCGGGTCGGTTGCAAGCGCGGAGCGTCAGCGCGGCGGGTACGGCAGATCCACGTTCGGGATCGGGCTCCGCGGGTGGGGCGACGCGGGATACACCGGCGGCGGCTTGGTGGTGCAGCCGAACACACACGCCACGAGTGCGGTGACGACGAGGATGCGAAGCGTGGACATGGTCCCCAGGTGTGGACTCCGGATCGCGGACGCGTCCACCGTGCGCCGGCGCCTCGCCGCACTCCGCCTTCGTCGCGCGGGAAACCCCGTCGGTGCTAGAGGCCGTGCGCGACGGTCGTCGAGAGGACCTGGCCCATCGACAGGTACTCGCCGCGCGCGGCGGCGATCACCGTGGCCTGGTCGATCGTGGCGCGGCCCTCGGCGGCGGCGAGGAACGCGGCGGACAGCGCGGCGTTGCGGATGTTGGCGCCGCTCATGCGCGGGAAGCGGTCGGACAGCGTGCGGAAGTCGAGGTCGTGGGACAGCGGCGCACCGTCGGTGGAGAGCAGGCGCTGCCACAAGAGAGCGCGCTCGTCGTCGTCCGGGTGCGGGAACACGATGTGCGCGGCGAGCCGGCGCTTGAGCGCCTTGTCGATCGCGGTGTCGAGGTTCGTTGTCAGGATGACAACACCGCCGAAGCGCTCGATGCGCTGGAGGAGGAAGTTGACCTCGAGGTTCGCGTAGCGATCGTTCGCGCCCTTGACGTCGGCGGTGCGCTGGCCGAACAGCGCGTCGGCCTCGTCGAACAGGAGGAGCGCGTGACCGGCCTCGGCGGCGTCGAAGATCGTCGCGAGCTGCTTCTCGGTCTCGCCGACCCACTTGCTCACGACCTTCGACAGATCGACCTGGTACAGGTCGAGCCCGAGCTCGGCGGCGATGAGGCCGGCGACCATCGTCTTGCCGGTGCCGGGCGGCCCCGAGAACAGCGCCGCGACGCCGACGCCGCGCGGCATCTTCGCGCGATAGCCCCACTGCTCGTACACGAGGTGCGCGTGGCGCACGCGCCCGCTCAGGCCGCGCACCTGCGCGAGCACGTCGTCGGCGAGCACGAGGTCGGCCCAGCTCTGCTTCACCGTGATGCGGTCGGCGAGCGTGCCGAGCTTCTCGGCGATGTTGTGGCGCACGCCGGCCATCAGCTCGCCGAGGTCGGGCGTGCCGCGGCCGGCGTTGAGCAGGCGCGCGCTCTCGACGGCGCGGCGGATCGCACCGGCGCCGAACGGATACTGGATCGCGAGGGCGCGCGCGGCCTCGGCGTCGGCCCCCTGGGACAGCCACAGCGCCTCGCGCGTGGCGACGTCGGGCACCGGCCACGCGATGCGCACCGTCGGCGTGCGCGTGCCGAGGTCGAGGCCGGGGCGGCTCGACACGAGCACGACCGGACCGGCGAGATCGTCGACGAACTGCCGGATCATCTGCGCGCGCTCGTCGCGTGCACCGTCGCCCGCGAGCTCGTCGACGCCGGCGATGACCGGGAGGGCATCGCCGAGCAGCGTCTCGCGGTGGAGCGCGCGGAGCTGCGCGGCGAGCGCCGGCACGCTCGGAGCGCGCGAGAGGTCGATTCCGAGGACGGGCCGGCGCGACGCGAGCGCCACCGCCGTGCGGCGCCCGGTGAGCGGCGGCCCCTCGACGAACAGCGCGACCGGCACGCCCGCGGTGAGCGGCTCGCGGATCGACGTCACCGCCGCGCGCTGCGCCTCGTCGTGGATCACGGCGCCGGGAACGGCGAGGAGCGCGCCGTCGCGCTCGCCGCGCGGCTGCCCGGCGAGGTGCGCCACCAGCTCGCGCGCCGGGGCGAGGGTCCACGCCGACGGAACGCGGTCGACGTCGCCGGCCTGCAGGAGGCCGCGGCGCAGGAGCGGATGGTCCGCCACGAACGCGAACCCGAGGGCGCGCGCGCGATCCGGCGGCAGCTCCACCATGCGCGCGAACAGCGTCGGCGTCATGCCGAACGCCGCGCGGTCGTCGAGCTGCTCGGCGTGCACGCGCATCGGCGGGTTCGCGGCGAGCGCCACCGACGCCCACACCAGCTCGACGAGGTCGTCGTCGAGCCCCAGCGCGCGGGCCAGCGCACGCATCGGCCGCACCGCGGGATCGTCGGGGAGCGCGGCGATCGCGCGCTCGACCTCCGCGAGCTCGTGCTCGAGCTCGCCGCGCACGTCGAGCTGCGGCTGGAGCTCGCGACGGATGACCGCGCGCATGGCCCGCAGATACGCGCGGTGGACCTGGAGGGCGTACTCGTCGCTCGCCGCGGTCACTCCGGCATCCACAGGTCGACGCGCAGGACCTTCCCGCCCGCGTCGGCTGCGTCGCAGCTCGCGAAGATGAACCCGACGTCGGGCAGCTCCTTCGTGTGCGCCGCGCAGCGATCCTCACCCATCGTGGCCGGCTGCGCGTTCACGCGGAGGTCGCGATACGCCGCGCGCAGCGCCGCGAGGTCCGAGCCCACGCCGACGCCGCGCTCGGTGCGCGGGCCCGCCCCGCGGACGAACAGCCGCGTGACCGGATGCTTCGCGCGCACGGCGGCGGCCGCCTCCGCGCGCAGCTTGTCGAGGGGCGGCACCGGCGTGCCGTCGAGATCGTGCTTCGCGAACGGGCCGTCCGCGAACGCGACGAGGACCGCCGGCTCGGCGAGCTCGAACCCGTCGATCGCCACGCCGTCGGCGATCATCTTGCCGACGTAGGTGCGTTCGAGGTGGTCGTGCATCGACGCCGGGACTCCCTCGCCGAGGACGAGCGGGCCGACGGCGCCGGACTTGATGGTCCACGTGGAGGTGGGCATGGTGGGCGCATTCTCGAGCGCGGGCTTGTGGGAAGGGCTGCTGCAGGCGGCCCAGAGGAGGAGCGCGGCGGCGACGCGGATCACGGCACGGCGATGTACCACAGCATGATCCGCTGCGACGGGTACCACGTCGAGGAGTCGGACAGGGTCTCGCCGTCGAACAGGTCGACGTGGCCCGTGCCGCCGTAGCCGAAGATCTTGTCGAACGCGACGATGCCCTTCTTGCCGGCGACGTGCGGCTTGACCTTCTCGTTGATGCCCGTCGACGCCTCGCCGTCGTCCTTGTAGCGCTTGCCGCCGCCGGGGAACTCGATGTCGGCCGAGCGGAAGTACTTGCTCAGGTACGTCCACATCTCGCGCGCGGCGAGGATGTAGTACTGCTTCGTCTTCGGGCTGTAGTGCGGCTTGCGCGTGAGGCCGGCGGCCGCGGTCTTCGCCGGCGTGATCGTCTCGCCGATGCCGTTGAGCATGATCGACAGGCGCACCGCGCACGTGTTGTCGATGTAGCCGGGCAGCCCGTGCTCCTCGCGGACCTCGTCGCTCGACGTGTCGCTGTCGCCGCCGTTGTTGTGCGGGTGGGCCCCCCACATCTTGTCGAAGCCCTCCTCGCCCTCGGGCAGCTTCGGCTTCGGGCGCATCTGCACCGCGCCCTCGCCGGCGGTGCCGCCGGCCTTCTGCGCGCCGGGTCCCGCCATCTGCGCCAGCAGGTAGTCGGCCGGCTCGCCGGCGACGACCTTCTCCGCGACCTGATCGGCGTGGCTCTCGTGCGCATCGCCCTCCTCGCCGACGCCGCCCTTCAGCTGCACGCCGCCGCGCTGCTGGACGACGTGCGCCGCCTCGTGCGCGGCGGTGTACAGATCCGGTGTGCCGTGGAACGCGACCTGATCGCCCGAGGCGTACGCCTCGGCGCCGATCGCGTCGCACGCCTCGGCGGCCTGCCCGCCGACGTGCGCCCCGATGCCGGAGACGTCGTACGCGCCGAACGAGCGCTGGATGGCGGCCTGGTGCGGCAGCGCGCCGCCTCCGCCCTTCATCCCCTGCCGCGCCTGCGCGGCGAGACGTGCATCCGCGCCGGCTCCCTTCTTCTTCGAGCTCTGCTCCTCACGTTCGGCGAGGATGTCCTGGGCTTGGGCTTCTTCGTCTCGGGGGGCTCGATCCAGCATGTACGGCCACTCAGCATAGCTCGGACGCCGTCGCCGGGGTGGAGAATCGTTCGGCGCCTCTCGAGGAAGATCAGCGCCGCTTCGGACGTACAGCCTCGGGGACGAGGGTGCGCCCCCAGCTCTCGATCGCGACGGCGACGGCCTCGAACGCGCGCCCGCTCTCGCTGAGCTCGTAGCTGACCTTCACCGGCGGGCCGGGGTCGACGCTGCGGCGGATGAGGCCGCGCAGCTCGAGCTCCTTGAGCCGCGCGGACAGCACCTTGTCGCCGGGCCCTCGGGCCTGCTCGGAGAGCTCGCTGAAGCGCAGCGGGCCGGCCTGGAGGACGTTCAGGATCAGCGCCGTCCACGGACGGCCGAGGATCGTGATCGCCTCCTGGAAGGCGCGGCACTGAGAGTCGGCTCCGCGGCGCACGGTCGCAGTATAGGTCGTCCACTATCCCGAAGAAAGTACCTTGACGATCGACAGGGACGTCCTAGATTGCTCCCCACGGTGACTCGATGAGCTTCTCGCTCGTACCCCTCCTCCTCCACAGCTCCGACCTCCCCGAAGGTGCGCGCGCGCAGCTCGCCGCGGCCCTCGCCACCGACGAGGATCGCCGCGACGAGCACCTGCTCTCCGCCGCGCGCCTCCTGCACCGGCACCTCGACCTCGACTGCGACGACGCGCGCGAGCTCGTCGGCCTCCCGCCGCCGACGGACGACTGCGGCTGCGCGTGACGGTCCCCGGCTGACCGACTACGCTCGCGGCGTGTCGCCGGACTCGTCCCTGCAGAGGTGGGTGCTGCCCTCCGCCGAGATCCTCACCGTCGGGATCCCGTTCTGCGTGTTCAAGCTCGTGACGGGGCTCATCGCGATCGAGTCGCCGTTCGCGGTGCTCGGGTACGTCCTCGTCGCGCTCGGCGCGCTCGACCTCGCGCTCAACGCCGGCAACCTCGTCGCGCTGCTCGTCGCGCACCGCCGGATCGGCGCGGTGTGCACGGCGGAGCTGGCGCTGCGCGGCGAGCTCGGGCTCGCCGTGGACGTGTTCGTGTCGTTCGGCCTCGTCGCGATCGTCGTCGGGTTCGGCCTGATCGCGCGCATGCCGGCGTGGGCGCTGCCGATCTGGAACCTCGCCGTGGTGCTCAACGTCCTCGGCGCCGGCGGCGGGCGGCTGCTCGCGTCGGTGCGCCGCGTGCGCGTGGCGCCGTGATCACGGCAGGGCGCGCGTGACCATCCGCGCCATCGACACCCAATCCTCGTACGGGATCTTCCACACCATCAGCGGCACCATCGGGAGCAGCGTCACGAGCACGACGAGGACGAGGTCGCGCTTCTTCAGCATGAACAGGCCGATGCTCGACGACGCCTCGCGGTAGATCGCGGACAGCGCCGCGAGGCCCTGGACCTCGGGGCGCTGGATCACCGCCGCCGTGTCGGGCAGATCGAACTGCGTGCGCCGCAGCCAGCGCCCCGCCTCGGCGGAGATGCGGCCGAGCTCGTCGCGGGCCTCGCGCCGCGCGCGCACGAGCTGCGGGATGAACAGCAACAGCGGGCCGTAGGCGAGCAGCGTCCCGAGGATCGCGAACGCGAGGAGCGGCGGCAGGAACGTCGTGAGGGTCGCATCCGTCGCGCCGCGCGCGCCCCACTCGGCGCACAGCACGCTCGCGATCGTGAACAGGAGGCACAGGCAGTAGTTGAGGGAGGGCGCGCGCAGAAAGCCGATGCCGCCGTGGCCGTCGGGGTTCGTCGGATCGAGATCGAGGTCGATGCGCGCGAGCCCGATGAGGACGCGCAGCCAGATGATCCAGCGCCACAGCGAGCGCAGGAGCAGGAACTCGAACAGCGGGAGCGCGGTGAGGCCGTACCAGATCTGCGCGGCGGTCAGCGAGTCGCGCGCGATCAAGCCCGCGACCGGGATGACGCCGCTCAGCACCGCGACGCCGAGCGCGACGCACGCGACCGCGAGCACGATCTCCGGCAGCGCCGAGTCCGACAGGCGCTTCGCGCTGCGGAGCAGGCGCTCCCAGCGCGGGCGCGCCGCCTCGGTGATGAAGCCCTGGCGCGACAGCTGGCGCAGCACGTGGTTGCACGCGCTCGGAAAGATGTGATCGAGGAGCAGGAGCACGGGCGCGCCGACGAGCAGGCGTACGTGCACCGCGGGGTGATGGAGCAGCACGGCCGTCCCGCCGGTCACGCGTTCGTGCAGGAGCGAGAACACGACGATCGGAACCCACGTGAACAACAGGACGGCCGCGAGCTGCCCGCGAAGTGTCGTGAGGTGACACACGGCCTCGAAGCGGCGGAGCGGGCCGCCTTCGCCGATCGAGGAGTCGTGTGGAGCGGTCGCATCCATCGTCACAAGCTCGTGCGGGCGGACGCACGGATCCCCGCGCTCACCGCGAGCGCCGCGCACGCGAGGCCGAGCCGGATGGTCGGGCGGATCGCCGACGGCGAAGGCGCGATGATCCTGCCGGTGATGACGCGCGGGTTCGCAGCGAGGAGAAGCCTCTCGCGCCGTCGCCGCACGAGCTGCGCGATCTCGACGGCGCGATCGCCGCAGACCTCGCCGGTGCGCCGGTGGTCGACGAGGACGAGCTCCGAGTGGGGGACTTTATTCCCGGCGCGCTCGAAGGTGTCGACGATATCCATGGAGGAGTCCGGCCGCGTTCGCTCTGCGGTGATGCACACCCCACGCCGCGACTGCGCGCCGCGACCACGCAGCGCATGCCTTGCGCGGGCGAGCCGCCGTCAGCGCCGCCGCCGCAGGAAGAGCACGGCGATGCCGAGGAGGCCGCCGGCGACCAGCGCGTGGAACGCGACGTGACGCGCCCGCACCGCGAGGCGCTGCACCGGCGACTCGGGTCCGTGCGAGACCTGCGCGATCGCATCGCCGAGGATCTCCCGCGCACCGAGCCGCGCCTGCAGGCGCCACAGGAACGGGAGGCGATGCGCGAGGAACATCGCGCGCTCGGTGAGCAGCATCGCCTGGTTCGCGGCCTCGGTCGCGGTCTTCATGCTCGACAGGAGGCCGCGCACCTTGAGGGCGCGGTCGGCGGCGGCCGACCCCGCGGCGACCGCGAAGTCGGCGAGGCGGATGCCCTCGACGCGGAGCTGCTGCGGGTTCTCGGCGAGCCACGTCGCGATGAGGTTGTCGAGCTGATCGCGGTGGCCCTCCGACAGCGTGCGCTCGGCGATCTGCGCGAGCTCGCGATCCGAGCGCGCGAACACGTCGGCGAGCTCGCGCCCGGGCGCGCGATAGAGCTGCGGGATCCAGTGTCGCTCGAGCGTCGAGCGGCACAGCCTTACGAGGACGATCATGTCGAGCAGGTTGATCACCGCGGCCGGGCCGGTCGCGATCTCGAGCGCGGACGAGATGTAGAGGAGCTGCTTGCGCATCGCCTCGTCGCGGACCTCCGCGCGCTCGGAGCGCTCGAGGGTCTCCGTCGCCTGCGTGACGCGGTCGGCGAACTGGGTGGTGAAGCGCTCGAGCTCCTCGCGCAGCTCGAGCTGATTCGTAGCTGGATCCATGGCGACCTCACCGACGAGGCGGTGCATCGGAGGTGCCACGCGTTTGCCGGAGCCAGCGCACGAGCGCATAGCCCAGCGCGGCGACGACCGCGACCGCGAGGATCGCGCGGAGCGACCGGTGCTGGAACAGCGACTCTCCGAGCACGACGAGCGCGGCTCCGTACACGCCCGTCACCACCATCGAGACGAGGACGAAGATCCCGAACGGCACGCCCGAGCTCGCGAGGAGGTAGTTCTTGACGACGTTCGGGACGCCGGGTGTGAGCTTGACCATCAGCGAGAAGCGCAGCGCGTTGCGCGACCGCCCCTCGAAGTCGGGGAGCTCGTAGTCGAAGCGCTGGAGGATCGTCGCGAGCGGCCTGCGCAGCCGGCTCGTCGCGATCCAGTGCGCGATCAGGAGCTGCGCGAACAGCGCGACGAGAGATCCGACGAGACCGAGCGCGATGCCGAACGTCGTCCCCGCGAGCAAGAAGAACGGCGTGATCGGGACGCCGATCGTCGGCAGGATCGCCATCGCGATGAAGAAGCGCGTCGGCGACGCATGCTCGATCCACCGCATCAGCGCGTCGCGGTCCCAGATCGACACCACGAGATAGACGAGGCCCGCGACGGCGAGGACGAGGCCGATGCGCCGCGCCCAGGTCGCGAGGGAGGACCGGGCCGCGGTCATGATCAAGACTGGGCCGGCCGGCGGCGATGTCAAAGCAGGGAGTCTTGCAGGCGCTACGTCAGCAGGCGGCGCACGAAGGCGCGCGCGGTCGCGAGGGCGGTGGGCGGCGAGGCGAGGCCCGCGGCCTCGGCGGCGCGGCGCGTGGCGGCGGTGTCGAACTCCACGCGCAGGAACTCGACGCGGCCGTCGTCGAAGATCGCGCAGGCGGCACGCGGGTCGCGGTCGCGCGGCTGGCCGACGCTGCCGGGGTTGATGAGGTAGCGCGCGCCGGCGTCGAGCGCGACGGCGTCCGCGCCGCGCTGCGACCAGATGCGGCCGTCGCGCGAGGTGTGGACCATCGGGCGGTGCGTGTGGCCGAACCAGCACAGCCGCTCCGGACGGTGCGCGAGCGCGTCGAGGTTCGCGGCGATCCGCTCGGGCGAGGAGATGTAGTGCCGATCGTTCGGCTCGGGCGCGAGGGACGCGTGGACGAGCGCCGTGGCGGCGTCGAGCGCGGCGAGGATCGGCAGGCGCGCGAGGTACGCGAGGTGCGCCGGGTCGGCGACGCGGCGGGTCCACGCGATCGCGCGGCGGGCGACGAGCGGGAAGTCGAAGGGATCGAGCGTGCCGGCGGCGGCGCGGTCGTGGTTGCCGGCGACCACGACGTCGCAGCGTTCGCGGATGCGCGCGACGCACTCGTTCGGGTGCGCGTGGTACCCGACGGTGTCGCCGAGGCAGATGATGCGGTCGACGCGCGCGGCGTCGAAGCGGCGGCACACGGCGTCGAGCGCGGCGAGGTTGGCGTGCACGTCGGAGATGACGCCGTACCTCACGCCGCCGCCGCCTTCGCGCCGGAGGCGAGCCGGCGCACGACCGCACGCGCGTAGCGGTACTGGTCGGTGAGGAACGGCATCGGATCGTCCCACTGGAACTGTTCGTAGATCACGCGGCCGCGGAGCGAGCCGATCCAGTCGCGCCAGCGCAGCGCGCCGCTCGGCCGGTAGCTGCGCAGGAACGTCCGCACGTCGTTGACGAGCGACAGCCACCGGATCTCCGTCGTGTAGCAGGGCGGGTCGTCGGTGAACGAACCGGTGAGATCCTGGTACGCGACGAGCGGCAGGTTCACGCCGGACGCCGCGCCGAGGTGGTGCCACAGGTTGAAGCGCGCGTTGATCTCGAGGAGGTGGAACCGGCCCGCGGGGTCGCGCTTGAAGTCCATCTTCATCGGCCCGACGATCCCGGTGCGCTCGACGATGTCGAGGCCGAGCTCGGCGAGGCCCGGCTCGTGGACGAGCTCGAGGAACGTGCTGATGCCGGCGCTGCGCGGGAAGGTCCGGATCTTCTTGCCGAGGAACCAGCCCTTCACCACGCCCGTTGCGTCGACGTAGGCGTGGAAGCTGTAGATCCGATCCTCGCCGCCAGGAATGTACTCCTGAACGACAAAGTTCGCGACGCTGCCACGCGCGAGCTCGGTCCAGCGCGTGCGCAGCTCGACCGGCGTCTTCACGAGGAAGGCCTTGCGCGGGCCGTCGACGAACAGCTCCGGCTGCGCCCACCAGCCGCGGCGCAGGTCCGGCTTGATCACGCACGGCAGGCGCAGCTTCGCGAGCGCGGCCTCGGGGCCGTCGACGTCGCGCGACGCGATCTGGCGCGGGACCGGCAGGCCGCGCACGCGCGCGAAGCGCCCGAACTCCCGCTTGTCGACGAGCGCCTCGACGAGGTCGGCGGCCGGGAGCGGCAGCCGGTAGAACGGCGCCAGCTGCTCGCGGTGGCGCGACACGAACTTCAGCTGCTCGTCGTTGTCGTAGAGCAGCACGGGCCGCTCGTCGAAGGACGCCGCGAGCCGCTCGAGGTCGGCGAGCGCGTTCTCGGGGTGCTCCCACGGCGCGATGATCGCCGTGCGCCGTGCGTACCGCGACCGGAAGATCGGATCCGTCGGATCGGAGCCGGCGATCACGAGGGGGATCTCCGTCCCGTGGAAGCACCGGACCAGATACAGGTCTCCGAGGATCACGGCGGCAGGCAGAGGCGACATGCGCGGTCTGCCGAGCACCCCACGTGCCGGTCGGATCGGCCGGCGGCGCACGGAGAAGCTCGCACCGCAGAAGCAAGCAGTTCGGGCCCGGCCCCCGAAGGTTCCCTAGGTCCGAGGAACGCGCACGGTGCCGGGGTAGCGCCACGGCGCGCGATCGCGATCCACATCGGGCGAACGCCGCACGTGCAGGTGGCCGCCCCCCGCGGACCGCACCCGCGCGGCGAAGCCCGTTCGTCGGGTTCGTCGCCGCGTTTCGCCGCGTCGTTCATCGCCTAGTGCCGGGGCTGTTGCTCCTGCGCACCCGCGCTCGCTCCGGGCACGGGCGCGACCCCGAGCTGCTCCATCATCGACATCAGGTCGTAGCTGGTCCAGCTCTCGACGGTCTTCGCGCCGACCATGCGGTCGATGGAGATCCCGGACACGACGACCTTGCGGCCCGTCGGCGGGATGCCGTTGAGCTCGCCGAGGTGCGTGCCGCGCGCCGTGAAGCGCGTGACGACCTCGTCGCGATCCGAGATCTGGTCCTCGATCGTGAGCTGCAGATCCGGGAACGCGCTGCGGTACATGCGCACGAAGTGCTTGAACTCCTCGGGGCCGTGCATGTCCTGCGCGAGCGCCGGATCGTGGCCGACGAAGTCCGCGGCGAATACCTCGTCGGCGACGCTCAGGTCACCGCGGTTGAACAGCTCCTCGAAGGCGCGACGGACGACGGCCTTGTTCTCTTCGGACATGACGCATTCCTTTCTGAGGAACTGTCACAGCAACAACAAGGCCACGCGCTCCGTACACCCGTCAGTACACCTCGAGCGGGACCTTGTCCGCCGGCGGAGGGAACACGGCGTCGAGCTCCTCGACGTCGAGCCGCGACAGCGTGATCGCGAGCGCACCGTGGTTCTCGCGCACGTGGTCCGGCGTCGCGGCCTTCGGGATCGCGATCATGTCGTGCTGGCGCAGGACCCACGCGATCGCGACCTGGGCCGGCGTCGCGCGGTGGCGGCGGGCGATCTCGAGGAGCGCGAGGTCCTCGACGAGCCGGCCGTGCTCGATCGGCGAGTACGCCATGATCGGCATCCGGCGCTCGCGACACCACGGATGCAGGTCCCACTCGATCCCGCGGCGCGTGAGGTTGTAGAGCACCTGGTCCGTCTGACACGCACGGCCGCCGCGGACCGACGACAGCTCCTCCAGGTCCTCGACGTCGAAGTTGCTGACGCCCCACATGCGGATCTTGCCGGCCTCGATCAGGCGCTCGAAGCCCTCGATCGTGTCCGCGAGCGGGAACGGCCCGCGCCAGTGCAGGAGGTAGAGGTCGATGCGATCGGTCCCGAGGCGGGCGAGGCTCTGCTCGCAGGCGAACATCGTGCCGCGCATGCTCGCGTGCGAGGGCAACACCTTGTCGACGAGGAACACCTCGTCGCGCCGATCCGCGATCGCGGCGCCGACGAGGACCTCGCTCGCCCCGCTCCCGTAGGCGGCGGTGTCGATCACCGTCATGCCGAGGTCGAGGCCGACGCGCAGCGCGTCGAGCTCCTGCGCGCGGTACCGAGGGTCCTGGCCGAGGTGCCACGTCCCATGCCCCAGGACGGGGATGTGCTCCCCGCAGGGCAGGCGGATCTTCGGCATCGCGGTCGCCATGACCAAATGCTAACGACCGTGACGGCGCTCGACGAGTGGCAATCTCGAGGTAGACGGTGATCGAGAGGGTCACCCAATGCGCCGCATCATCATCCTCGCGCTGCTCGCCGCGGTGGCACTTCCCGTCGGGACCGCGACGGCGGATCCCTACCGGGCGCCCGCGCGCGGCTACAACTACCGCTACCCCAACTACGGAGCTCGCTATCGATATCCCCAGTACGGGTCCAACTATCGATATCCGCAGTATGGCTACAACTACCGCTACCCGAACTACGGATACAACTACCGCGCTTACAACTATCCCTACGCCTACCGCCGGTATCCGAACTACTACAACTACGGCTACGGCTACGGCTACCCGTACTCGTACTACCCGTACACGTACCCGTATCGGTACCCGTACCAGACCGGGTGGGTGTGGAACGGCTTTGCGTGGGTGTGGCGCTGACGGCGCCTATTGACCGACCAGCGCGAGCATCATCGTTCCGCCGCACGGACACAGCGCGGAGAAGGCGAGCGGCGCCGTGCCGGCGGGCGTATCGGGGAAGCGCGTGCGCGCCATCGTCGTCATCGGATCGAGGGTCTGATCCGCGCCGCAGCCGTTGCACGGCGTGATGCACCAGTTGCGGCGCTCGCCGCCGTACTCCGAGGTCACCAGCACCGGATGCGGCAGCCCCGGGGCGAACACGAACGCGACGGTGTCGTTCTGCCGGATCGTGCGGAGGTTGTGCGGGGCGTTGAGCAGCGTGCCCTGGTACACGGTGCGCTGATCCCAGCGCACCGCGCTCTGCGAGATCGGGGGGCTCGCATCGGGCGCGGCGATCGGCATGTACAGCGCGCCGGCGACGCCGGTCACGCGCACCCAGCACGCCTCCGGCGCCAGCTTGGTCCGCCGCGGCTCCCCGTCGTGGACCATCACCTGAAGATCGTCCGGGTACTGCGGATGGAACCTCCCCGCGAGGTGGGGATCCGTGCGCCAGGTCGTCATGTTGCAAATATCGTAGCCCGATCCGCGCGCCGATCCTGTAACCGCGCGAAACGACCCCGTGTATTTTCCGGGTGGCGGATGTCGAACGCGCATCCCGCTGTTCGTCGCCATCGCAGGAGGACACGAAAGATGCGCTTCATGGTCATGCACAAGGTCGATGCCCGCCTCGAGGCCGGCGAGCCGCCCGCCGACGGGATCATCGAGAACATGGGTCAGCTGATCGGCCGATCGCTGAAGGAGAAGATCTTCCTCGACGGCGCCGGCCTGCACCGCGGCGCGACGCGCGCCCGCGTGAAGCTCGAGGGCGGCGGCCGGCGCACCGTCGAGCGCGGCCCGTACGCCGAGGCGAGCAACGAGCTCGTCGCCGGGTTCGCGCACGTGATCGCGACGTCGATCGAGCACGCGATCGATCTCGCGGCGGACCTCGGCGCGGCGGCCGGCGACCGCGAGCTCGAGGTCGGCCCCGTCGTCGAGGCGTGGGACCTGACCGGCAAGCCGCGCCCCGCCGACGCGCCGTACCGCTTCCTGCTCCTGCGCAAGGCCGACGCCGCCTACGAGGCGGGGACGCGCCCGCTCGCGCCGGCCGCGCGCGACCTGCTCGCGGCGTGGAAGCGCGACGGCATCCTCATGTCGGAGGTGTCGCTCGCACCGAGCTCGACCGCCGCGCGCAGCCGCCTGCGCGCCGGCAAGCGCAGCTGGACCGACGGGCCGTTCACCGAGTCCAAGGAGCTCGTCGGCGGGTTCTCGATCCTCGAGGTGCCCTCGCTCGCCGACGCGAAGCGGTTCGCCGACGAGTACGCGGACATCCTCGGCGACAACGAGGTCGACATCCGCGTCGTCGCCTGATCCGCAGCGCCCGATCAGCCGGCGGCCGGCACCGGGCGCTCCCTGAGCTCGTCGCGGATCTGCGCGAGGAGCTCGTGGTCGGTCGCCGGGTCCTTCTGCGGCGCGACGCGGTTCACCGCCTTCACGACGAGGAACAGCACGCCGCCGACGAGCAAGAGGTTGACGATCGCCGTCAGCAGGCGCCCGTAGTGGATCGGCGTGCCGTTGACGTTGAACGCGAGCGCGTTGAAGTCGGGCTTGCCGAACACGGCGGCGATGAACGCCATCAGGACATCGTCGGTCAGCGACTTGACGACGGCGCCGAACGCGATCGCGAGGACGACGCCGATCGCGAGCTGAAAGGCATTTCCCTTGATGATGAAGTCCCGGAACTCTCTCCACATGGCGATGCGGGGTTTCACCGCCCGTGCCAATCAAGACGCCGCGGCGATGAGGGCGGCGCGCATCTCGGCGGCGCTCGCGTAGCGCTGCGCCGGGTCCTTGCGCAGCGCGCGCTCGGCGACCGCGGCGATCGCCGCCGGAACGGTGGACCTGCGGCGCGCGATCGGGACGATGTCCTCCTCGAGGATCGTCACGAGCGGGTCCATCTCGCGGCGGAAGTTGTACGCGCACTCGTTCGTGAGCAGGTGGTAGAGCGTCGCGCCCATCGAGTACAGGTCCGCCGGCGGGCGCACGTTCTTGAAGTCGAGGATCTGCTCGGGCGGCATGTAGGGCATCGTCCCCGACACGTCGCCCGAGCGCGTGAACCCGCTCGCGCCGGTCGTCTCGTACGACTTCGCGAGGCCGAAGTCGGAGAGCTTCACGTCGAGGCCGCCCTGCGCGTCGCGGCCGACGAGCAGGTTCGCGTCCTTGATGTCGCGGTGCACGATGCCGCGGGCGTGCGCGTGCGCGAGCCCCTCGAGGCCCTGCGCGACGATCTGCGCGGCGAGGCGCGGCTCGAGCCCGCCCGGCGACGCCTCGAGGAGCTGCTCGGCGTTCTTGCCGTCGACGTAGTCCATGACGAGGCAGAAGATGCCGCGCGACGTCTCCTGGAAGTCGTGGACGCGCACGATGCGCGGGTGATCGAGCGCCGCCTGCGCCGCGGCCTCGCGCAGGAACATGTCGCGCACGCGCTGCGAGATCGCGGCGCGCGGCAGGATCATCTTGATCGCGTGGCGGCGGCGCAGCACCTCGTGCACGGCGAGGTACACCGCGCCCATGCCGCCGCGGCCGAGCTCCTTCACGACCTGGTAGCCGGGGACGAGCCTGGGCTCGTCGAGGAGCGCGCGCTGACACGCGTCGCAGAAGTACGCCATGCTCTCGGCGCGCGTGCGCGGCAGCTCGTTCGCCGCCGGCGCATCGCAGCGCAGGCAGCGCACCGCGACCTTGTCGTCGCGCGGCGCCGGCCCCTGCGTCGGCGCGACGGCGTCCTCCTCGAGGATGAGCTGGATGCGCGTCTTGCCGCCCGACAGCTGATCGCCGTGCGCGAGCGCGACCGGCGCCTGCACCTTCGCGCCGTTCACGTGCGTGCCGTTCCGGCTCTTCAGGTCCTGGAGGAGCACGTTCGGCGGGTCGACCTCGAGCATCAGGTGATGCCGCGAGAAGAACGGGTCGTCGCGGATCTGGAAGTGCGCGGTCGGCGCGCGCCCGATCACGAAGCGATCGCGCGCGTCGAACGAGAACGCACGCCCGCTATCCGGCCCCTCGACGACGCGCAGATGGATCTTCATGTCCTCACCCGACTGCGGGCATCTTACCGCGCTCCCTCGGCAGGAGCGCGGCCGTGGCGATGCTCGCCGCGACGAGGGCCAGCGCGCACACCGTCGCCGTGATGCCGAGCGAGCGGCAGAACGCGTCGCGCGCGGTCGCGAGGACCTCGGCGGCGTGCGCCCCGGCGAGGCGCTGCGCGGCCTCGACGGCGCCGGCGAGCGACTCCATCGCCTCGGGCGGCGTCGCCGGCGGTGCGGTGGTGGCCATCGCGCCGCGGTAGAGGAACGTCGCGACGCTGCCGAGGATCGCGATGCCGACGGCGCCGCCGAGCTCCGCGCCGGTCTCCGCGAGCGCCGAGGCCGAACCGGCGCGCTCCGGCGGCGCCGAGCCGACGACGAGATCGACGGCGTGCGTGAACGCGAGCGACATCCCGAACGAGAACAGCAGGTAGCCGGTGAGGAGGAGCGCGAGCGAGGTGGTCGCGCCGACCTGCGTGAGGGTGAGCGCGCCGGACGCCGAGATCACGAGGCCGAGCGTGAGGACGTGGACCTTGTCCATCCAGCGCAGGAGCAGCGGCGCGACGAGCGAGCCGGCGATGAACGCCGCGCCCGACGGTGCGGTCCACGCGCCCGCCGCGGCCGGCCCGAGGCCCGCGACGAGCTGGAGGTACTGCGCGAGGGTGAGGAACGTGCCGAACGCGGCGAACGCGCCGAGGACGTACACGGTCAGGCAGATCGCGAACGAGCGCCGGCGGAACAGGTTCAGGTCGAGCAGCGGGTGCGCGAGGCGCCCCTGGCGCCGCACGAACAAAAGCGCGAGCGCGACGCCGGCGGCGATCGCGAGCAGCGACGGCGGCAGCGGGTCCGCGGCGGCGATGCGCTTGACGCCGTAGATGACGGCGAGCACGGCGGCGATCGAGAGCCCGGCGCTCGGGACGTCGAGCTTGCCGGCGTTGTCGTCGCGGAACTCGGGCAGGAGGCGCGGCCCGAGGACGAGCAGCAGCACCATGACGGGCAGCGCGAGCAGGAACACGGAGCCCCACCAGAAGTGCTCGAGCAGCATGCCGCCGACGACCGGGCCGAGCGCGCCGCCGACGGAGAAGCTCGACACCCACACGCCGACGGCGACCGTGCGCTGCTTCGGATCGCGGAACATGTTGCTGATGAGCGACAGCGTCGACGGGGCGATCGTCGCCGCGGCGACGCCGAGCACGGCGCGCGCGAGGATGAGCAGCTCGGCCGTGGGTGCGAACGCCGCGAGCACGGACGCGGCGCCGAACGCGACGGCGCCGATCATGAGCAGCCGCCGGCGCCCGATGCGGTCGCCGAGCGTGCCCATCGTGATCAGCGAGCCGGCGACGAGGAACCCGTAGACGTCGACGATCCACAGCAGCTGCGTGCTGCTCGGGTCGAGGTCCGCCGTGAGGTGGGGGACCGCGAGCATCAGGTTCGTCAGGTCCATCGCGTACAAGAGGCAGGGCAGCGCGAGGACGGCGAGCCCGATCCATTCCCGGCGCGTCGCGCGGGGCGGGGTCTCGTCGACTACGTGGGCCGTGGACTCGTTCATCGGCGTGGAGCACATCGGGGGCCTCTGCGGGGACGACGAGCGAGCCCACCCGGATCCGACAACGTGCGGCCGGTTCTTATAGCGCCAACTTCTCGCGAAGGTAGGGCACGACGGCCGTCAGCGCGATGCGCTGCTGCGCGCCGGTGTCGCGGTCGCGCACCGTCACCGTCTGATCGGCGAGCGTCTGGCCGTCGATCGTGAAGCAGGACGGGCAGCCGGCCTCGTCCATGCGCGCGTAGCGCTTGCCGATCGTGGCCTTGACGTCGTGTTCGACGGCGCCGAAGCGGCGCAGCGCGGCCGAGACCTCGGCGTGCAGGCGCTCGCTGACCTCGGGCATGCCCTCCTTCGCGACGAGCGGGAACACGGCGGCCTTGATCGGCGCGAGCTTGGGGTCGAGCCTGAGGAGCTCGGGGCTCGGGCGCGACGGGTCCTCGGTGAACGCCTCGCACAAGACGGCGAGGACGCCGCGGTCGAGGCCGGCGGACGGCTCGATGACGTGCGGCAGGTAGCGCTCGCCCTTCTTGCCGCCGTTGGGGAGCGGCTCGCCGCGATCGGAGTCGAAGTACTCGAGCTTGGTCTTCGAGTGCTGCTGGTGCGTTGCGAGGTCGAAGTTCGCGCGGTGCGCGACACCCTCGATCTCGCCGAAGTCCGGCGCGGTGAACGGGAAGCGATACTCGATGTCGCTCGTGCCGGCGCCGTCCTTCGCGTAGTGCGCGAGCTCGTCCTTGCCCTGCTCGCGGATGCGCAGGTTCTCGCCGGCGAGGCCGATGCTCTTCCACCACGCGAGGCGCGCGTCGCGCCAGAAGCGGTACCAGGCGGCTGCCTCGTCGGGGTGGCAGAAGAACTCGATCTCCATCTGCTCGAACTCGCGCGAGCGGAACGTGAAGTTGCGCGGCGTGACCTCGTTGCGGAACGCCTTGCCGGTCTGCGCGATCCCGAACGGCACCTTCACGCGCGTCGAATCGACGACGTTCTTGAAGTGGATGAAGATGCCCTGCGCCGTCTCGGGGCGCAGGTACGCGACGTCGTCCTCGGTCGCCGTGGCGCCGACGTACGTCTTGAACATCAGGTTGAACGCGCGCGGCTCGGTCAAGGAGCCGACCTTCTCCGCCTCGGGCGCGAGGACGCGTACCCACGTGTCCTGCGCCAGCGTCGCCAGCGGCACGACCTTCACCGCGCCCCACGCCTTCTCCGCCTTCTTCTTCTGCTTCGCCTCGCTCGGCGTGTCGGCGACGAACGCGAAGAACGGCCTGTTCCCCTCGGGCTCGCCCTCCGGCACGTACACGCTCACGTGATCGAAGCGGTAGCGCGCCTTCGTCTCGCGGCAGTCGATCATCGGGTCGTTGAACGTCTCGGCGTGCCCGCTCGCGACCCAGACCTTGGGGCTCTGGATGATGCAGCTGTCGAGAGGGACGATGTCGACGGGCTTACCGTCGGGGCCGAGCGCTCCGCCGACCGGGTGCATGACGACGTCCTGCCACCACAGGTCGCGCAGGTTCTTCTTCAGCTGAGCGCCGAGCGGGCCGTAGTCCCAGAAGCCGTTCAGGCCGCCGTAGATGTCGGACGCCTGGTAGATGAACCCGCGCCGCTTGCAGAGCGCCATGATCTTGTCCATCGACTTCGGAGTGCTCATCGCTGGGACCTTACTCGAAGTCAGCGCCCGGTGAAGTTGCCCGGCCGGCGGGACGCGAACGCGCGCAGGCCTTCCTGCACGTCCTCGCTGCGCATGAGGGGCTGGAGGTCGGGCAGGAGGCGCGCCGCGGCGGCGGCCTCGGCCTCGGCGAGCGCGGCGCGCGACGACACGAGCGTCGCGTACACGCCGAGCGGCGCCTGCTGCGCGATCGTCGTCGCGATCGCGAGCGCGCGCTCGAACAGCTCGCCCGGCTCGACGACCTCCTGCACGAGGCCCATGCGGTGCGCCTCCGCCGCGTCGAAGTCGTCGGCCGTGAGCAGCCAGCGCATCGCGTTCGCCCACCCGACCTCGCGCGGGAAGCGGATCGTCGCGCCCCCGACAGGGTAGATGCCGCGCTTGATCTCGATCTGTCCGAACCGCGCGGTGCGCGCGGCGATCCGGATGTCGGTCGCGAGCGCGAGCTCGATGCCGATCGTGTAGCAGATGCCCTGGAGGGCGGACACGACGGGCTTGGTCACTGGCAACGTGCAAATACCGAGCGGGTCGCGTCCGCCGTCCGGGAGCGGGAACTTGCCGTTTGCAAATACCGGCGCCCACTGCGCGAGGTCGAGGCCGCCGGTGAAGTGATCACCCGCGGCGTGGAGCAGGCCGACGCGCAGCTCGGGGTCGCGCTCGAGCTCGGCGTACGCGAGGGCGAGCTGGTTCCACATCTCGAGGTCGAACGCGTTGCGCTTCGCGGCGCGGTCGAGGCCCATCGCGAGGACGTGGCCGCGGCGCTCGAGCGTGATCTTTCCGGTCGTCATGCGCGCAGCGTAAACGGTCCGGTGGGCCACCGCGCACCGGTTGCGCGCCGTGCCCGCCATGCTGTCGCCGCAGCGCACGCGACGCCGATCACGGCGCTGCGCGATGCGTCTCCCCGCGGCGACGGACCGCGACCACGCTTCTCTCGTGCTGCGGCGCTTCGTCGAACGCCTGGCCCGCCGGCTCGACCGGCACCGGATCGCCGTCGTCGTCGCGTCGGTGGTGGTCGCGCTCGGCTGCGCGTGGATCGGCAGCCACATCCGCCTCGCGTCGGACCTCACGAACCTCTTGCCCGCCGCGACGCGGTCGGTGCGCGACCTCGAGGCCGTCGGTGCGCGCGCGCGGGCGTTCGGCACGCTGAAGATCGCGATCGCGTCCGACGACCCGGTGCAGCGCGGGCGCGTGGCGGACGCGCTCGCCGACCGCATCGCGGGGTTCGGCCCGCAGCTCGTCGCGCAGGTCGCCCGCGACGACGGCCCGCAGCTGCGCTACGGCTGGCGCAACCGGTTCCTGTTCGCCGACCTCGCGGACCTGCGCGCCGCGCACGATGCCCTGCGCCAACGGATCGGCCGCGCGAACCCCCTGTTCGTGGAGCTCGACGAGGACGAGGACGAAGCCGCGGCACCGGATCGCCTCGACGGCGTGCTGGAGAAGCTCGCGGCCGCCGAGCGCGCGGCCGCGCATCCACCGCCCTGGGTGAGCGCCGACGGCCACCTGCAACAGATCACGGTGCAGGCGCCGTTCACGGCCTCCGACACCGTGTCGGGGCGCGCGCTGGTCGCGCGGATCGACGAGGCCGTCGCCGAGGCGCTGCGCGATGCCCCGGCCGTCACCGTCGAGCTCGCCGGCAACATCGCGTTCAACCTGCACGAGCGCGACTCGATGCTCGACGGCATGGCCGCGTCCGCCGCGATCACCGTGGTGCTGTGCGCGATCGCGCTCCTCCTCTACTACCGGTCGGCGCGCCTGGTCGCCGCGATGCTGTGGGCGCTCGCGACCGGCGTGGCGGCCACGTTCGCGATGGCGCTGCTCGTCGTCGGCCACCTCAACGTGATCACCGCGTTCCTGTTCGCGATCATCGTCGGCAACGGGCTCAACGCCGGCATGATCCTCGTCGCGCGCTACCTCGAGGAGCTGCGCGCCGGCGCGGACCCGCACGGCGCCGTCGCCGCCGCGATGGTGGGCGCGCTGCGCGGGACGTTCGTCGCGAGCGCCACCGCCGCGATCGCGTACGCCTCGCTGATCGTCACCGACTTCCGCGGCTTCCGCGAGTTCGGCCTGATCGCGGGTATCGGCATGGCGCTGACGTGGCTCGCCACGTTCACGGTGCTGCCGGCGCTGCTCTACGCGCTGGTCCACCGCCGCGCCGTGCGCCCGGGGCGCGAGCCCGCGCTCGCCCGCCTGATCGCCCGCGCGGCGCCGCGCCGCCGGCTCGCCGCCGCGATCGCGCTCGGCGGTGCGCTCACGGTCGCCGCGGCCGCGATCGCGACGCGGTTCATCGTGCGCGACCCGTTCCTGCACGACTGGCGCGACCTCCAGTCGTCGACCGCCGACATCGAGCGCGTGCGCACCGTCGAGGCGCGCCTCAACCGCGAGCTCCCCGCGCGCGGCATGCTCGCCGCGCAGGCGTACCAGGTCGTGATCGCCGTCGACCGGCGCGAGCAGGCACCGCCGCTCGTCGCGCGGCTGCGCGGCGCACCGTGGATCCTCGACGCCCACAGCACCGACGACCTCCTGCCCGGCGACCAGCGCGAGAAGCTGGCCCTCCTCGGGGAGATCCGGCGCCTCCTCGACACGGTGCAGCTGACGCCCGACGAGCGCGACCGGCTCGCGCCGCTGCGCCCGCCCGACGACCTGCGCCCGCTCACCGACGCCGACGTGCCCGCGGAGCTCGCGTGGCCGTACCTCGAGCGCGACGGCACGGCGGGGCGCCTGATCGTCGTGCGCGGCGCGCGCCGGTTCGCGGCGTACAACGTCGATCACCGCCTCGAGTTCGCGCGCGACGTGCGCGCCGTCGAGCTGCCGCCCGGCGCCGTCGTCGCCGGCGAGTCGATCGTGGTCGCCGACATCATCGAGACGATGCAGCGCGACGCGCCGAGGATGATCCTGTTCGCGCTGATCGGGTCCGCGCTGGTCGTGCTCGTCGCGCTCGGCCCGCGCCGCCACGGCCTCGTCACGCTCGGGTGCGGGCTCGCCGGCGTGGTCGTGATGATCGCGGCGTGCTCGCTCGCCGGGCTGCGCGTGCACTTCCTCGACCTCATCGCCCTCCCGATCACGATCGGCATCGGGATCGACTACGCGGTCAACATCGCGGCGCGCGACGTCGAGCAGGGCGACCGCGGGCCCGCGCACGTCCTCGAGACGGCGGGCAGCGCCGTCGTCCTGTGCTCGTTCACGACGACGGTCGGCTACGCGACGCTGCTCCTGTCGGCGAACGGCGGCATCCGCGCGTTCGGGCTCGCGGCGCTGATCGGCGAGGTGTCGTGCATCGCGCTGGCGATCCTCGTCGGGCCCGCGCTGCTCGCCGCGCTACGCGGCCGACCGGCGGCGCAGGCGCAGCGCCTTCAGGTGCATCGGGATCACGAGCGCGAACGCGACCACGCCGCCCGCCGCCAGCCCGAACACGGCGATCACCGGTAGCCCGGCGACGGCGAGCGCGAACGTCGCGAGGTCGATGAAGTCGCGGCCCGCGACCTCCGCGCCGAGCTTGCCGAGGCGATCGCTCAGCGACGAGCCGCCGTCCGAGTCCGACATCACCGCGCGATAGGTCTGGATGTTCGGCGAGTGCAGGACCGTGATGCAGTACCACCACATCGGCGCCATCGCCGCGACGGTGAGGACCGCACTCGCGATCGTGATCCACCAGATCGGCAGATCGGGATAGGACGGCGCGACGTGCGCGCCGATCGCGAGGATGAGCGACACGCGCAGCACGTCGTCGCCCATCGCGTCGAGCCAGGCGCCGATCTTCGAGCGCTGCAGGCGCACGCGCGCGACCTCGCCGTCGACGGCATCGAGGATGCCGCTCACGAACGCGATGAGGAAGATGCCGGCGACGTGCGCCAGGTAACCGGGGCGCGCGGCGACCACGCAGCCGAGCTGCGCGACGAGGATCGCCGCGATCGTGATGTGGTTCGGTGTGAACGGCAGCTTCACGAACAGCCGCGTGAACGGCGCCGACAGCGGCCGGTAGACGTGGCGCACGATCGCCGAGTCGAGCTCGGGCTTGTACGCGAACTGGAACAGCCACCGCGTCGCCGCGCGCAGGTCCGCCGCGCGCGCCGGGTGGCGGCCGAGCGCGCCGACGTCGAGCGCCGGTGCCTCCGCGCGCAGCTTCGCCGCGACCGCGTCATCTCCGCCCGCGAGGTCGGCGCCGAGCGCACGCCACAGCGCGGGCAGCTCCGCGGCGCCGACGCGCAGCGCTCCGGCGTACGCTCCCGCCGCATCGACGGCGACGCACGGCCCACCGGCGGCGACCAGCTTCTCGACGAGCGCCGGCATCACGACCTGCGCCGTGACGTCGACCACCACGGCCGGGCCGACGACCGCCGCGCGTGCGCGCGCGAGGTCGCCGTCGTCGCGCACCACGAACACCCGCGACGCGTCGACGCCGCCGTACATCGCGGAGCGGCGGCCGCGCTCGCCGAGGGCGACGCCCGCCACGACCCGGTCGTCGTCGTGCGGTGCGGCGATGACGACGGCGAACAGGGGCTCCGTGGCTGCCTCGGGCACGGCGTCCTTGTACACCACGATCCATTCCGTCGCGGAACTGCAGTGGATGCGTGGCCCGGCCGGTGAAAGCCAATCGAGAGTGTCAGCTCTTCATCAGACATGGCGCTCCGACGACGATCGACGATCCGTGTTGTTGCGACTGCTCCCGACCGCGCGCCGATGCGAAAGCGTCGTCGGGCGCCGGCGGCATGATGGTTGCTTGTCGGACCAGCGTGTCGAAGAAGCTGACCCTCGTGACGCCTGGGCCCGTCAAGATCCCGGCAATCGTCGGCGAGTACCTGCTGAACCCGCCCTGCAACTACCACCGGCAGGACGGCTTCAAGAAGATGTTCGACGACAACCAGCGCGACATCAAGGCGCTGCTCGGGCTGCGCGCACCGTCGGCCTTCTTCGTGACGACGTTGCTGGCGTCGGGGACGGGCTCCAACGAGGCGTGCATGCGCGCGCTGTCCACGCTCGGCAAGGGCGTGATCGTCCGCAACGGCTTCTTCGGTCAGCGCCTCGTCGACCAGTGCGTGCGCGGCAACCTCGACCACGTGGTGTTCGATGCGCCGCACGACCGGCCGCTCGACGTCGCCGCGCTCGACGCGTTCCTGAAAGCGACGCCCGGCCTCAAGTGGGCCTACTTCGTCAGCCACGAGACGCGCGCGACGCTGCGCAACCCGCTCGTCGAGATCGGCCGCACGCTGAAGGCGCACGACCTGTTCGTCGGCGCCGACTGCGTGTCGAGCGCGTTCGCGTACGAGCTCGAGATCGAGCGGGCGCGCCTGGACCTCGTCGTCGCGACGACATCGAAGGGGTTGATGGCCGTCCCCGGCCTCGGCCTCGTCCTGTGCCGCCACGGCGCGATGGCCGCGCTGAAGGCCGCGGGCAAGGCGAGCTCGTACTACTTCGATCTCGTCGGCGAGTACGAGAAGCAGATGAAGGAGAGCGCGCCGCGCTTCGGCCAGCCGGTCGAGCTCCACGCCGCGGTGCGCGCCGCGTGCATCCACCTCCTCGAGGTCGGCATCGCGAACCACCACGCGCGCATGCAGACGCAGATGGCGGAGATGATCGCGCACCTCGACGGCCTCGGCGTGGTGGCGTTGCTCGAGCCGAGCTACCGCGCGAACGTCGTCGTCAACTTCCGGCTGCCGCCGCACCTCCGCTACCCGGAGCTCCAGGCGCTGATGGCGCAGGAGGGCTTCTACATCCTGTACGGTGTCATCGAGGATCCCTCGATGTTCCAGCTGTGCACGATGGGCGACCTGACCGACCTCGACCTCGCCGGCCTGAAGGCGGCGTTCAGCAAGGTGCTGCTGACCAGCGCCCGCGCCGTGGCGTAGCGAGCAGATGCGCGACGCGTATTTCACGTACGCGCACGCCGCGTTCTGGGCGCTGGTGATCGCGTTCTACGCCGTGCGCGTCGCGCTCCGGGGGGCCTGGCGAAGCGAGCGCGTCGCGAAGATCGGCGGGACCGCGCTCGTCGGGCGCGGCGTGATGGACATGGCGTACTGGGTGCTCGACCCGATCGTGAAGGCGCTCGTGCGCCTGCGCATCACGCCGAACCAGCTCACGTGGAGCTCGCTCGTGCTCGCGAGCGTGGCGGCGGTCGCGGCGGCGTACGGCTGGTTCGGGCTCGCGTGCCTGTCGCTCACGTGGGCGATGTTCTTCGACATCCTCGACGGTCAGGTCGCGCGCGCGACCGGCGTCGGCTCGATGAAGGGCGAGGTCCTCGACTCGGCGATCGATCGCTACTGCGAGATGATCTACTTCGTCGGGTTCGCGCTGTTCGTGCGCGACGTCGCGTGGCAGCTCGTGATCGTGCTCGCCGCGGCGGTGGCGTCGCTCATGGTGAGCTACGCTGGCGTGATGGCCGACGCGATGAAGGTCACCGTCGCGCGCGGCCTGATGCGCCGCCACGAGCGCGCGCTGTACCTGATCCTCGGGACGGGCCTCGTGCCGCTCGTCGGGCCGGCCCTGCACGACCGCTGGGACGTGCCGGTGATCGCGACGGCGCTCGCCGGGTGCGCGATCATCGGCCTGCTCGGCAACCTCGCCGCGGTCGTGAAGTTCGTCAGGATCGCCCGCGCCCTGCCGTGATCGCGACGTGCGCGACGAGCAGCGCGAAGTGGACGATCGCGTTCGCGACGCCGATGAACAGGCCGGCGACGGGCACGGTCGCCATGCACGACGCCGCGTAGATCAGGCAGTACAGGTCGCGGCGCCCGACGGAGCGCAGCACGCCCACGAACGACGTCTTCGTGTCGAAGCGCTCGGCGAGCGTCTCGTCGGCGCCGTCGAACCACCACTTGAACGCGAGGACGTCGCCGGGCTTGCCCATGAGCGCGACGGCCGTGTGCGTCCACAGCGCGACGAACCCGCGCAGCGCGGCGGCGCCGACGCCGATCCACATCCACGTCCCGCCCATGCCGATGCCGAGCGCGGCGAGGAACAGGTTGTCGATCACGTCGTCGGACGTGTTGTCGAGCCACATGCCGAAGCGGCTGTGCATGTGGCGGATGCGCGCGAGCTCGCCGTCGGAGGAGTCGAGGACGACCTGCACGAACATGAGCGCGCCGGCGAGCACGAACCCGAGCGCCGTGCCGAGCGCGGCCGCGTAGCAGGCGGCGAGGCCGATGAGGATGTTCGCGGACGTGACCTGGTTCGGCGTGAGCCCGAGGCGGCAGAACAGGCTCGTCATGCGCAGCGACACGGCGCGGATGACGTAGCGGTCGCCGAGGCCGTCGTACGGGCGGCGGCACGTCTGGAACAGCGCGTGCGCCGCGCGCCGGCGCGACGCCTCGTCGGAGACCTTGACGCCCGCGACGACGTCGCCGTCGATCGGCGCGGCGTGCGCGGGCACGGCCGTGTCGCCTCCGACGATCTCGACGGCGAGCGGCAGCGCGGCCAGCGACGGCAGCACGGCGCCGTCGCCGCGCACGATCGCGCGCGAGGCACCGGAGCGCGCGGCGTCGCGCAGCACGCGCTCGGCCACGGTCATGCCGCCGATCACCATCCCGGCCACCGGGGCAGATCGCGAGTAATCCACGTAGACCGTGTCCACCACTGCCCGCTGTATAACGCATCGCCCGCGCGGATCTCCGGGCGATCTTCGGGCAATGTGCGGCCGATCCGCGTCAGTTCTGCTTCGCGCCCTCGCGGATCCAGACCAGGAGTTTCTGGTAGTCGGGGTCGGCGTCGCCGGCGAACGTGATGTTCGGGTGGCGGTCCGGCGGCGTCTCGCGCGACGGCATCGTGAGGACGAGGCTCTCCGCCGGCGCCAGCTTCTTCACGCGCGTCTCGGGGCGCTCGTCGACCAGCTCCTTGTAGATGAGGTTCGCGCCGCCGCCGAGGTTGAGCCCGCCGAGGTCCTTGCCGGGGCCGCCGCCCGCGTGGCACGCGACGCAGCCGCGCGCCTTGAAGATCGGCACGATCTGCTGGGAGAACGAGACGTCCTTCGGCGGGTTCGGCGCGCCGTCGGCGGCGACCGCGGTCGCGAACGTGACGGTGCCCGCGTTGATCGGCGACGTCGCCATCGCGAGCGACACGGTGCCGTTCGCCGGCGCGCCGAGCTTGGCCTCGCCGGCGGGCACCTCGAAGAACACGGCCCAGCCCGACGACGTGCTCGCGGTCGCGTTCGGCACCGGCAGCAGGTCGTCGCCGAGGAAGTGCGGGCCGTCGGCGGCGGCCGCGAGGACGAAGTCGCGCGCGGGGATGCCGACGCGCGGCCGCCCGGTGGTGCCGTCGACGACGTGCACGAGCAGGATGCCGGTCGCCGCCGATGGGGTGACGCCGAAGCCGGCCGCGAGCGCCGCGATGTACGACTCCGCGACGATCGGCGCCTTCGCGCCGGAGAGATCGACGGTGGTCAGCTCGATCACCGACGTGAACGTCGGGCGGTGCGTCGGCGGCGCCGCCGCGAGGATCTGGAACGCCGAGTGCTCGGGGATGCCCTCGATCACGAAGTCGGCCCCCTGCACCGTGATGCGCGGCGACGCCAGGAGGCCCGACAGCGACACCGTCGCCGGCGAGGTGATCGCATCGCCCGTCGGGAAGTCGACGACGCTGCCGCGCACGGTCAGCGATCCACCGAGCGGGCCGTCGTCGTCGCCGACGTCGTCGATCCCGCTGCACGCGGCGAGCGCCGCAAGGAGGAGCCAGCTTCGAGTGACCATGGGGGACCAGTGGGCTCCACCCCGCCGGTGGTTGCAGCTTTCGTCTGACGGCGCCTTCATGTGCAGCGCGCGTACAGGATCTCGCGACGATGTGCGTCGAACACGTCGGCGACCTCACGCGATCCGCTGGTAGGATGCACCGTGGCGAGCGAGGCACCGCGCCGCGGCGGCGTGGCGGAGGTCGCCGCAACGTTCCTCGTCCTCGGGTGCACCTCGTTCGGCGGGCCGATCGCGCACCTCGGGTACGTGCGCGCGGAGGTCGTCGACCGCCGGCGCTGGCTCGACGACGCGCACTACGCCGACCTCGTCGCGCTCGCCCAGTTCCTGCCGGGGCCGGCGAGCAGCCAGGTGGTGTTCGCCGTCGGGCGGCACCGCGCCGGGCTCGCCGGTGCGATCGCCGCGTCGGTGTGCTTCCTCCTGCCGTCGGCGCTGCTCATGATCGCCGCCGCGTACGGGCTCGCCGCACTCGACGTGCGCCGCGCCGGCTGGCTGCACGGCCTCACGCTCGCCGCCGCGGCCGTGATCGCGCAGGCCGTGTGGAGCATGGGCAAGAAGCTGTGCCCGGATCGCGCGCGCATCACGATCGCGTTCGCCGCCGCGGCCGCGGTGATCGCGATCGGCGGCGGCCTCGTGCAGCTCGGCGCGATCGCCACCGGAGCGGCCCTCGGCTGGTGGCTGTACCGGCGCGAGCCGATCGAGCCGGTCGACGACGCCGGCCCCGAACCCGGGAGGCGCTCGCTCGGCGCGGTCGCGCTCGTCGTCGCGATCGCGCTGCTCGCCGTGCTCCCCGCGATCGCGGCGCTCGCGCGCCACCAGCTCGTCGACGAGCTCGACGCGTTCTACCGCGCCGGCGCGCTCGTGTTCGGCGGCGGCCACGTCGTCCTGCCGCTCTTGCGCAGCGAGCTGCTCCCCCGCGGCTGGCTCTCCGAGGACGCGTTCCTCTCCGGGTACGGCGCGGCGCAGGCCCTGCCCGGCCCGCTGTTCTCGTTCGCCGCCTATCTCGGCGCGTCGATCCCCGCCGGCATCCCCGCGTGGCTCAACGGCCTGTGGTGCCTGTTCGCGATCTTCCTGCCCGGCTGGCTGCTCGTCGGCGGCGCGCTCCCCTTCTGGCACGACCTGCGCCGCCGCGGCTGGGCGCGCGCCGCGCTCGCCGGTGCGAACGCCGCCGTCGTCGGCGTCCTGCTCGCCGCGCTCCACGCGACGCTCGGCGACACCGTCCGCACGAACCACGACGTCGTCGCCGCGCTCGCCGCGTTCGCCGCGCTCGAGCACGGGAAGCTGCCGGCGTGGGGCGTCGTGCTCGCGATGGCCGGCGCCGGGCAGTGGCTGCTGTGACCGCGGCGCGTGGAGCGCACGTGCACGGCGAGCGGGCGCGCACGGTGCGGCGCGGGCACCGAACGTGCTCCGCCCAGATCATGTGATCGAGACGCTGTTCGGATCGGGCGAGCACCTGACGGCCCTGAACATGGGCGCGCGGTCGGCGCTGATGTTCCTCATCGCGCTCGCGCTCATCCGCATCGCGGGGATGCGCTCGTTCGGCCGCAAGTCGGCGTTCGATTCGATCATCGTGATCATGCTGGGCGCGGTGCTGGCACGCGCCGTCGTCGGTGCCTCGCCGTTCTGGCCGACCGTGATCGGCTCGACGGTGCTCGTCGTGATCCACCGCATCCTGTCGGTCGCGTCGGCGCGCTGGCCGTGGTTCGAGCGCGCCGTGAAGGGCCACGCGGCGACGCTGTACCACGACGGTTCGTACGACGAGCGCGCGCTGCTCCTCGGCGGGATCAGCCGCGGCGACCTCGACGAGGCGGCGCGCTCGCGCGGCCACGTCCCCGACCACCGCGAGGTGTCGTCGATCGTCATGGAGACCAGCGGCGAGCTCACCGTGACGGGCGCAAGCGCGCGGTCGCGCACCGCGTGACCGATGGCGCGGGCGGAACGACGCTTGCTCGGCACTGGGGCCATGACCACGACCACGACGAAGCGGGAGGCGCGCCCGGGGCTTCTCGGCGCACTCGTCCATGCGCTGAGGCCCCGCCGGCGAGAGACGCTGTCGGCGGCCGTCACGATCAACCGGCCGCGACCCGAGGTGTTCCTCGCACTCCAGCACCTCGATCAGCTGTCGTCGTTCATGGGAGGCGCCGTCATCGTCCGCTCGAGCGGCCCGCGCCGGCTGACGTGGACGCTCGAGCTTCCGACGAGCGCGCAGGCCGAATGGGAGCTCGAGCTGGTCGAGGAGCGGCCCTCCGAGAAGCTCGCATGGCGCGCGACGGAGCGGTCCGCGCTGCCCATCGACGTGCACGTCGCGCTGGTGCAGGCACCCGGCCGCGACGCGACCGAGCTGCACGCGCGGCTCGTCCTCGGGCGCGCCCGGCTGCTGCCGACCGGCGCCGCGAAGCTGTTCGAGAAGGACAAGCTCAAGGACGACCTGCGCCGCCTCAAGCAGATCCTCGAGACCGGCGAGGTCCTGCACTCGGATGCGAGCATCCACCGCGGCCGCCACCCGGCGATGCCACCCGGCGAGGTTCACCACGGAGCCCTGCGATGAAGGCGGCGTGCTGGATGAACCGGCGGCAGGTCAGCTTCGAGGACGTTCCGGACCCGCGGATCCTCAACGCGCGCGACGCGATCGTGAAGGTCACCGCGACGACGATCTGCGGCTCGGACCTGCACCTGTACAGCGGCTTCGTGCCGACGATGCAGCGCGGGGACATCCTCGGGCACGAGTTCATGGGCGAGGTCGTCGAGGTCGGGCCCGAGATCGACGACCTGCGCCCCGGCGATCGCGTCGTCGTGCCGTTCGCGATCGCGTGCGGCGACTGCGAGTCGTGCAAGGCGGAGCTGTACGCGTGCTGCGAGAACTCCAACCCGAACGCGCGGCTGCCCGAGAAGCTGATGGGCCACGCGACGTGCGGCGCGTTCGGCTACTCGCACCTGAGCGGCGGGTTCGCCGGCGGGCAGGCCGAGTACGTGCGCGTGCCGTACGCCGACGTCGGGCCCCTCGTCGTGCCGCGGCACCTCTCCGACGAGCAGGTGCTGTTCCTGTCGGATATCCTCCCGACGGGCTACATGGGCGCGGAGTTCTGCGAGCCGAACCCGCGCAAGGTGATCGCCGTGTGGGGCGCCGGCCCCGTCGGGCAGATGGCGATCGCGAGCCTGCGCATGCTCGGCGCCGAGCGCATCATCGCGATCGATCGCTTCCCGTACCGCCTGAAGCTCGCGCAGGAGCGCGCCGGCGCGACCGACATCATCAACTACGAGGACACGCCGGTGCTCGAGGCGCTCGAGGAGCTGACCGCCGGGCGCGGCCCCGACGCGTGCATCGACGCCGTCGGCCTCGAGGCGCACGGCAACGGGCTGCAGTACGCGTACGACAAGGTCAAGCAGTCGGCGAAGCTGCAGATGGACCGCCCGCTCGCGCTGCGCGAGGCGATCCTCGCGTGTCGCAACGGCGGGATCGTGTCGATCCTCGGCGTGTACGCCGGGTACGTCGACAAGTTCCCGCTCGGGCCGCTCATGAACCGCGGCCTCACGATCCGCTCGGGGCAGTGCCACGTGCACCGCTACATGCGCCGGCTGCTCGACGCGATCGAGGCCGGCGACATCGATCCGAGCTTCGTCGTGTCGCACCACATGAAGCTGTCGGAGGTCGCGCAGGGCTACGACTGGTTCCTGCACAAGCAGCACGACGTCATGAAGATCGTCATGCACACCGCGGCGTAGCGTTGCATAGTCGAGGGCATGCTGCGCGCGTGCCTGATCGCCGTCGCGATCGCCGGTTGTGGGTCATCGGGGTCGTCCGGAAAGCGGACGGCCGGCGGGGCGGGAGCGAAGGCGCCCGACGCGAAGGCGATCGTCGCGGCGATGACGGCGGCGTACGCGGGTGCGGCGACGTACACCGACAGCGGCTACGTCACGCGCGGCCACGGTGGAGACGGAGAGGAGGAGGGCGAGCGCCGCGTCGTGGCGACGAAGAGCTTCGAGACGGCGTTCGTGCGCGGCGCGCGGTTTCGCTTCGAGGTCCGCGACGAGAACGAGCCGGTGCGCGGCTTCGTGCTGTGGGCCGACGGGACGCACACGTTCAGCCGCTGGTATGGCCCGTCGCGCACGACCGACGACGGCCCGGCGCTCGGCACGGCGATCGCCGTCGCCGCGAAGCCGTCGTTCGGCGTGCTCACGACCGTCGCGAGCCTCCTGCGCCCCGACGCCGCCGGCGCACCGGCGCTGACCGAGCTCGCCGTCGCGGGCGAGGAGACGATCGACGATCGGCCGTGCTGGGTCGTGTCGGGCAAGCGCGGGGCGCAGCCGATCAAGCTGTGGATCGATCGCGCGACGCACGCGCTGCGCCAGACGTCCGAGCCCGCCGGCGAGGAGACCGACGTCGCGAAGTTCCGGCCGTCGCTCGGCGCCACCCTCGAGGTCGCGCAGGTGCCGACTCCGGACTTCAGCGACGACTACGCCGAGGACTCCGAGCTGATGAAGAAGGTGAAGAAGCTCGTCGGTGCGAAGGCGCCGGCCTTCGACGCCGAGGTCGTCGGCACGGGCGCCACGGGCGCCTCGCCGGCGCGCGCGAGCCTCGCGGCGCTCGCCGGGAAGGTCGTCATCGTCGACTTCTGGGCGACGTGGTGCGGCCCGTGCCGCGAGACGGTGCCGCGCCTGAACGCGTGGTCGAAGAAGTTCGGCGATCGCGGGCTGCGCATCGTCGGCCTGACGAGCGAGGACCAGGACGACGTGCTCCCGTTCGCGAGCGAGCACGGCATCGCGTACACCCTCGCGCACGACCGGGACGGCGCGACCGCGAAGGAGTACACCGCGACGGCGATCCCGATGCTCGTCGTCGTCGACCGGGCGGGCGTCGTGCGCTACACGACGCTCGGCGCCGGCAACCTCGACGCCGTCGAGGCCGTGATCGAGAGCCTCCTCAAGTAGGGCCGCGCGCTGGATCTTCCGATCGCCTGGCCCTAACGTCCGGGCGTGTCCACCGAACCCGTCTCGTATACCCTCGAAGGATCCACCGCCGTCATCAGGATGGACGACGGCAAGGCGAACGCGCTGTCCGATGCCATGATCGACGCGCTCCTCGGCGCGCTCGTGAAGGCGGAGGGCGAGGCGGCCGCGATCGTGCTCGCCGGACGCGCCGACAAGTTCTGCGCGGGCTTCGATCTGCGCACGATGATGAGCGGCCCGGAGCACGCGAAGGCGCTGCTGCACAAGGGCTCGCAGCTGCTGCTCGGGCTGTACGGCATCCCGCTGCCGCTCGTCGTCGCGTGCACCGGCCACGCGCTCGCCGGGGGCGCGCTCGTCGTGCTGACGGGCGACGTGCGCATCGCGACGGCCGGCGCCTTCCGGATCGGGCTCAACGAGGTCTCGATCGGCCTGCCCGTGCCGGTGCTCGCGATGGAGCTCGCGCGCGATCGCCTGACCGCCGCGGCGCTGCCGCACGCGACGCTCGGCGCGCGGATCTACAACCCCGACGAGGCAGCCGTCGCCGGCTACGTCGACGAGGTCGTCGCCGCCGACGCGCTGATGCCGCGCGCCCTCGCGGAGGCGGCGCGGCTCGGCGCCCTGCCCCGCGCGCCCTACAAGGCGACGAAGCAGCGGCTGCGCGGGCGAACGATCGATTACATCCGCACGGCGATGGAGGAGGACCTGCGCTCGCTGATGAGCTAGCAGGTCCCGGTCGGGCTTACTTCTCCGACTTGCCTTCCTTCTCGAACTTCGCGAGGCACTCGCCGGCCTCGATCATGGCACCCATGAGCTTGGCGGTCGTCTCCTCGTCGGGCTCGGTCTTGAACTTCTCGAGCTCGGCGTCGAGCTTCTTGTTCACCTCTTCGGCGCACTTCTTGTCCTTGCAGGCGCACAGCTCGTCCTTGAGCTTGATGACCTCGCCGGCCTTGCCCTTTCCGCAGGCGGTGGCGAAGAGGGCGAGAGAGAGGAACAGGGTGGTGGTCAGCTTCTTCATGTTGGCGGCGCTCCAGTGCAACCAGCCTGCCATCCGCAAGAGCGCGGATCTTCGTCGCGGCACCTGGCCCGACCGGCTGATCGCAGACCCAGGCTACACAAATAGTCGGGTCTGGGGCGACCCACTTGTCCCGGTATTGGTTGCGTGCGACGACACCCACCATGAGCCACCACCCCACCGACTTCGTCGGGAGCGTCGAGGAAGCCATCCGTACCGGGGTCCGCGACAAGCTCCCCGACGCCGAGGTCGAGGTGTCGGGCGGCGGCGGGCACTACACGATCCGCGTGGTCAGCACGGCCTTCGCGGGCAAGAGCATGCTCGAGCAGCAGCGCCTGGTCCTCGGCGCCATCAAGCACCTCATCAACGGCGCGAACCCGCCGGTCCACGCCGTGGACTCGCTCGTCACGAAGACGCCGTAGGCCGGCCTACGTCACGTACCGTGCCGCAGGGGGTCGGCCGTCGTCGGGCGGTCGATGTCGATGCGCGCGCTCGTGGCCTCGGTCAGGCGCTTCGCGAGCGAGGCGATGCTCGGCACGTCCATCGACGGCACGTCCCACACGCGCAGCGTGCCGTCGGACGACGCCGTCACCAGCCGCTCGGCGTCGCGCCAGAACACGCGGTTGACCGCGAGCGTGTGGCCGCGCAGCACGCGGAAGCGGCCCGTCGCGAGCTCCCACACGCGCACCGTCTTGTCGTACGCCGACGACGCGAGCATCGTGCCGTCGGGCGAGAACGCGACGTCCAGCGTGAGGTCGGAGTGGCCGCGCAGGATCTTCAGCACGCTGCCCGTCGCCGCGTCCCACATGCGCACGGTGCGGTCGCGCATGGCGCCGGCGATGCGCGAGCCGTCGGGCGACACCGCGATGCGCGACGGCAGGTAGTTGCCCGTCGGCAGCTCGATCACGCGGTCGCCGTCGACGATCGCCGCGGAGTGGTCGCAGCGGCGCATGATCAGGCGGTCGCGCACGCGATCGAACTCGGCGTACTGCACGCACCACCCGGGGCCGCTGCCGAGCGCCGTCACCGCGCCGTCGGGCGCGATCATCTTCACGACCTCGCCGACCTGCGCGGCGACGCGGCCGTCGCGCGCGACCGCGAAGCCGTTCACGCGCAGCGACTCGTCGAGGAGCTTCGTGCCGGCGCCGGTCTCGAGGTCCCAGCGGCGCAGCGTGCCGTCGAACGACGACGTGAACAGGGTGGTGCCGTCGCGCGAGAACTCGACGTGGCTGATGCGCGCCCGGTGGCCGCGCAGGACGATCGCCGGACCCTTGCGCCGCCGCACCTCGATCGACCAGTCCGTCGTCGGGACGAGCAGGCGCTCGCCGTCGGGTGACGGGACGGCGACACCGAGGCCGTCGCGCTCCGCGCCCCACGAGAACAGCGCCTCGCGGCGGCCCGACGCGAGGTCCCAGCGCGCGACCTCGGTGCGCGTCTTCACGAGCGCGCGGTCGCCGTCGAGCTCCATGTGATCGATCTGCTGGCCCTCGACGAGCGTGCGCGCGCCCGGCTGATCGATCGACCACACGCGGACGCTGCCGTCGAGCCCGGCGGTCACGACCTGGCGCTCGTCGGCGGAGAACCGCGCGCGGTAGACGTCGTCGTCGTGGCCGCGCAGCACGGATGCCGTGCCGTCGGCGACCGTCCACACGCGCGCCGTGCTATCGTCGCCGGCGCTCAAGAGGCGGCGCCCGTCGCGCGTCCACTGCGTCATGTAGATCTGGTCGGTGTGGCCGCGCAGCTCGCGCACCTGCTTCGACGCCACGTCGACGAGCACGACGTGGTGCAGCTCGCCCGAGACGGCGAGCGTGCGCTCGTCGGGCGACCACGACAGGTCGAGGATCCTGCCGGCGTAGTCGACGAGCTTCGTCATCGGCCCGCCGGCGAACGGCACGGTCCACACCGTCTTGCCGTCGTGCACGAGCACCGCGTCGCCGCGCGGCGACAGGTCGACCATCCAGATCGCCTTCGCGACCTGCCCGAGCAGGCGCAGCTCGCCGCTCGGCTCGACGGCGGCGACCTCGTTCAGCGACGTGCGCACGACCTGCCGCGACCAGTCGCCCTGCGCGACGACGGTGCGGTCCGTCGACTTCGGCCCGAGGATGACCGGCGCGGCGCCCTGGATCGGCAGGACCTGCGGCGCGCCGCTCTCGCGGTGCACGAGGACGCGCGCGTTGTCGGGCGAGAGCGACAGCGCCGTCACGCGCCCCTTCGCGCCGCCGCGCGCGAGCACGCGCGGGGTGCCGCCGCGCAGCGGCCACACGGCGACCTCGCCGAGCGTGTCGCCGGTGACCACGAACCGGCCGTCGCGCGACATCGCGAGCAGCTCGGGCGCCGACGACGCGCGCCCGAGTGACGTCTCGGTGCCGCGCCGCAGGTCGTACGCGCGCACGACGCCGTCGCGCACGGCGGCCACCACCGTCTGGCCGTCGGGCGTGAACGCGATGTCGAGCACCCAGTCGCCGGGGCGGAACACGTGGCGCGCCACGCCGAGGGCGAGCGCCTCGTCGATGACGTCGACGAGCTGGCCGCGATCGGCATCCGCGATCTCGTACGTCTTCAGCCACGCGAGCGCGGCCGTCGGGTCCTTGCGCAGCGACGTCATCGCCTGCAGGAGCACGAGCTCGCGCTGCCGTCGCTCGGCCTGCGAGCGCGCGTCCTCGGCGCCGGCGCGCTCGGTCTGCGCGATGTTGCGCTCGGCGACGACGCGCCGGAACGACTCCACGCCGACCGCGGCGAGCGCGACCGTGCTCGCGACGGCGACCGCGACGACGCCGCGGTGCTGCGCGATCTTCTTCCGCAGCAGCGACAGCGTCGAGTACGTGTGCGCGCTGACGAGCTTGCCGGTCGTGAAGCGGCGCAGGTCCTCGGCGACCTCGGCGGCGTTCGCGTAGCGCTCGTCGGGGCCGCGCGCCATCGCCTTGCCGACGATCGTCGCGATCTCGCTCGGGATGTGCGGCTGCGCGAGCCCGACCGGGCACGGCGGGCCGGCGATCACGCGCTCGAGCGTGGCCTGCGGCGTGTGGTCGTGGTGCGGCGGGCGCCCGGCGAGCACCTCGTACAGCACGGCGCCGATCGCGTAGACGTCCGCGCGCTCGTCGACCTGCTCGCCGCGCGCCTGCTCGGGCGACATGTACGCGGGCGTGCCGACGACCTTGCCGCTCACCGTCGACAGGCCACTGCCCGACGCGAGGATCACGTCCTCGCTCGGCTCGGGCACCTGGTGCTTCCGGTCGCGCGCGAGGCCCCAGTCGATGACGATCGTCTCGCCGAACTCGCCGACGATGACGTTCGACGGCTTGAGGTCGCGGTGGATCACGCCCTCGCTGTGCGCGTAGCCGACGGCGTCGGCGATCGCGATGACGTGCGGCAGGAGGCTCATGCGCGCGCGCAGCGTGTGCGAGCCCTCGATCAGCTCCTTGAGGGTGCGCCCCTCGACGAGCTTCATCACGTAGTACGGGTCGCCGTTCGGCCAGCGCCCGGCCTCGTGCACGGGGACGATGCCCGGGTGCTCGAGGCGCGCGGTGATCAGCGCCTCGCGCACGAAGCGCGCCTCCGTCGCCGGCGAGCTGCGCAGCAGCTCCTTCACCGCGACGGTGCGGCCGAGCCTGCGATCGACCGCGCGCACGACGCGGCCGAGGCCACCGCGCCCGTGCTCCGCGATCTGTTCGTAGCGCTCGGGATCGTCCGCGCCGGCCTGCGTGCGGTCGCGCACCGGCGCGTCACCGGCCTCGGCGGCCGAGCTCGGACGCGGCGCCAGGGTCTCGGTGCGATCGGGGATCGGTGGCGGCATGCGGGGCGCCCGGTGGCAAACGGGGGCAAGCGGGTGGCCTTCAACCTGCCACCACACCTCGAGATTCCCATTCTCGCAGGTTGGTGGACGGAGTCACGACAGAATTCAGCTGTATCTGTTGCGGGCCTCGAGTAGTGTCCGCGGCGCTATGCGAACTCGCCTCCTCGCGACGGTCGTTCTGGTCGCATGTGGTCCGTCGAATCGGGACAACCCTGCGACGGATGCGCCGTCGCAGCCGGATGCACCGCCGGTCATCCCGGATGGCCCGGCCGTCGACAACTCGCGCGTCTACGCGCACAGCGGCCGCACGCTGTACCGGATGAACAACCTGACGCTCAAGGAGGCGGAGATCGGCCCGATCACGGGGCTGCAGGGCAATCAGAGCCTCACCGACCTGGCGATCGACAAGGACGATCGGATGGTCGGGATCACGCTGAACCGGCTGTACAGCATCGACGCGAACACCGGTGCCGCGACGCTGATCAAGAACCTCGACGCGAGCAACCTGACGAGCCTGTCGTACGTCCCGCGCACGCTCGGCGACCCGAACAGCGAGGAGATCCTGGTCTCGGTGAACAGCTTCGGCGACGTGCTCGAGATCGACCCGGTGACGGGCACGACGAAGGTGATCGGCAACTACGGCATGCACAAGGGCAAGCAGGTGAGGTCGAGCGGCGATCTGTTCGCGGTGCACGGCCTCGGCGTGTACGCGTCCGTCGAGGTCGGCGACGTCCCGGGCAACGACTTCCTCGCGAAGGTGGAGCCGGCGAACGGCTGGAAGGCGACGCCGGTCTCGGCGCTGCAGGGTGGGCCTGACGTCGACACGGGCTACGACCGCATCTTCGGCCTCGGCTTCTGGAGCGGCATCATCTACGGCTTCGTCGACCAGGGCGCGGGCGGCGGCGGCACGATGATCCAGATCGACATCAACACCGGCGTCGCGATCGAGCTCTCGACGAGCTCGGTCCGCTGGTTCGGCGCCGGCGTCGCGACCAACGCGCCGATCGTCCAATAGTCAAGTAGCATCGCGGGCGCATGCCCGACCGCACGCTCGTCGCGTCCGCCACGAACCTCATGGCGCGCGGGTTTCTCGTCGTGCCGACGGACCGGCGCTCCCCGGCGGGAGAGCCGACGAACGGCCTGTTCGCGTTGGCGCGGGCGCTCCACCGCGTGCTCGCGTTCAAGCTCCCGGCGCGCGCCGTCGCGGTGATCGACGCGGGCGCTCCCGCCGGGTGGCCGCCGCTGCTCGCGCAGCAGCTCCCGGCGCTCGCCGGGCTGCTCGAGGCGCTCAACCTGCGCGTCGTCGTAGCGCCCGACGAGGTCCACGCCGTGGCGTCGTACGCGCGCGCGGCCCTCGACGCCGGCGACGACGTGATCGTGGCGGGTGTCGACAAGCGCTACGCGCAGCTCGTCGGCGAGCGGTGCTGGTGGTACGACGCCAACAAGGACGTCCGGTACACGACCGACGTCGTGAAGAAGCGGTTCGCCGTCGGCCCCGACCGCGTCGCGGAGTGGCTCGCGCTCGTCGGCGACGAGGACGCGCTGCCCGGCATCGCCGGCATCGGCGCGAAGGGCGCGACCGGCCTGCTCGAGACGTACGGGAGCGTCGCCGAGGCGATGGCGCACCTCGCAAACGTGAAGGGCCGCACCGGCAACGCGCTGCGCGCCGCGGTCGACCAGGTCCCCGTCGAGCTCGCCCGCGCCCGGCTCGACACGGCGCGGCCGCTGCCGGTGCCGCTCTCCGACCTGGCGTGGCAGCCATGCTCCGCGGCGACGATCAACCGGCTCTACGACCAGCTCGGCTTCCGCGAGCTGCTCGCGCCCGAGGGCGCGCAGGTGCGCGCGACCGTGCTCGAGACGGCCGCCGACGTCGCCGCCGCCGTCGCGGGCTTCGCCGGCGCGACCGTGACGATGTACGCGGCGATGGAGGACGCCGAGCCGATCGGCGACCTCGCCGGCATCGCGCTCGCGACGGCGCCCGGCGAGGCCGTGTACGTCGCGTTCGCCGGCATCGGCGCCACGCACCCTCCGGAGGTGCTGCGCGCGTGGCTCGAGGACGACGCCGCGCCGAAGCTCGGGCACGACCTCGGGCCGGCGATCGTCGCGCTCGCGCGGCGCGGCATCGACCTGCGCGGCGTCGCGGGCGACGCGGTGTGGGCCTCGCACCTGACGCAGCCGAGCAACTGGGCGCCGCAGGACCTCGCGATCGTGGCGAAGCAGGTGCTCGGGCGCGCGCTGCCCGAGGAGGATGCGGTGCGCGGTGTCGGGCAGAAGCGGCTGCCGTGGCAGAAGATCGGCGTCGATCGCGCGGCCGAGTACGCGGCGCAGCACGCGGATGCGGCGACCGCGGTGTGGGGCAAGCTCGCGCCGGGTGTGAGCGGCGAGCTGCTCGCGGAGTACAAGGCGCTCGCCGAGACGTGCGTGCGGATGGAGCTCGTCGGGCTGATCGTCGATCCCGTCGAGCTCGACGGCGCGCAGGCCGACTTCGCGGTGATCGAGGCGGAGCTCACCGCGGAGATCGAGAAGCTCGCGGGCAAGAGCTTCAACATCAACTCGTCCAAGCAGCTCGGCGAGGTGCTGTTCGAGCAGCTGAAGCTCCCGATCGTGAGCCACACGAAGACGGGGTGGAGCGTCGCGAACGAGGCGCTCGAGCGCATCGAGCACGCGCACCCGATCGTGCCGCTCGTGATCCGCTGGCGCACGCTGCGCCGCCTGCGCGACGCGTGGATCATCGCGCTCAAGGCGTGCATCGCCCCCGACGGGCGCGTCCACTCGCGCACGCACCCCGCGCGCTCGTTCTCCGGGCGCCTCGTCAACTCGAACCCCGACCTCGGGCGCGTCCCCGGCCGCACGCCGGAGATGGCGCGCATCCGGCGCGCGTTCGTGGCGCCGCCCGGGATGACGCTCCTGTCCGTCGACTACAAGCAGCTCGGCCTGCACGTGCTCGCGCACCTCACGAAGGACCCGGCGCTCGTCGAGCCGCTCCGCCGCGAGGACGACCTCCACGCGATCACCGCGTCGGCGCTCCTCGAGAAGCCGCGCGATCAGCTCACGAAGGACGACCGCCAGCTCGGCAAGGTCGTCAACTTCGCCACGTTCGCCGGCCAGGGTGCGAGCGCGCTCGCGCTGCAGCTCGGCGTCCCCGCGCAGGAGGCGAAGGACCTGATCGCCCGCTTCGATCGCACGTACGCGCAGGTGCGCACGTTCCAGGACGAGCAGCTGCGGCTCGCGAAGGAGCGCGGCTACATCCAGACGATCGCCGGCCGCCACTGGCCGGTCGGCGGCCTCGAGTCGCTCGACCCGCACGACCGCTCGTACGCCGAGCGCCTCGCCCGGCGCGGCACGCACGAGGGCTCCGTCGCCGACGTCTCGCGCCGCGGCCTCCTCGACGCCGATCGCGCGCTGCGCGCCGCCGGCCTCGCCGCCGCGCCGCTCCTGCAGATCCTCGACGAGGTCCTGTTCCAGGTCCCGACCGCCGAGCTCCCCGAGGCCGCGCGCATCGCCGCCGACGCCATGCGCAACGCGTTCCGGCTCGAGGCCCCGCTGCGCGTCAGCCTCAAGGCCGGCCCGAACTGGGCCGACATGGCGCCGCTGCCGCTCAGTTCACCGGCGAGCAGCTGATCGTGTCGAACGCGAGCGTCTCCCAGCGGTGCGCGTCGTCGACGATCCAGTGGGTCGTCGGGTTCTCGAGGTCGACGACCGCGTCGACGTCGAAGCGCAGCTGCTGCACGCCGTCGTTGTACGAGGCGTTCGCGACCGAGCCCTCCAGGTAGTAGTCGCCGCTCTCGACGACGTCGCCCATGCGCCGCGCCGCCTGGCCGTCGGCGCAGAACGTCAGCGCGAACGCGCACGACCGCGGGTCCTGCGCGTTCGCGAGGCAGTCCTCGGGCGAGCTGAACGGCACGAACACCGCGACGTAGTGGGCATCCGACGGGAGCAGGTAGCGATCCGGCTGCGCGTTGTCCATGAAGCAGCCGGTCAGGAGGAGGGCACCAACCCAGGCGAGACGGAACATGGAACGAGCTATTGGCAAGTTGCCAGCCAGCTCGGACAACGCGAGATCAGCTACTTGCACGGTGCCAGGACCGTCCGGCCGGCCCGAAACTGCGACATCGGTGTCAGGGCTGGGGACGCTCAGGACAGCGGCGCCAGGAGGTCGTCGACGTCGCGCTCGCTGAGCTGGTTCACCGCGCGGTCGCCGTGGTCGAGGATCGCGTCGGCGAGCGCGCGCTTGTGCTTCTGCAGGCCGAGCATGCGCTCCTCGACCGACCCCGCCGCGATCAGGTCGTACACGAACACGGGCTTGGTCTGACCGATGCGGTGGGCGCGGTCGGTCGCCTGCGCCTGCGCCGCCGGGTTCCACCACGGGTCGTAGTGGATGACCGTGTCGGCGCCGACCAGGTTGAGGCCGGCGCCGCCCGCCTTGAGCGAGATGAGGAAGATGTCGGCGCGGCCCTGCTGGAACGCGTCGATCGGCTTCTGGCGGTCCGGGGTCGAGCCGGTCAGCGTCACGTGCCCGATGCCGCGAGCGAGAAGCGCCTCGGAGATGAGGCCGAGCATGCGCGCGAACTGCGAGAACACGAGGATGCGGCGTCCGTCGGCGAGCCCGCGCGTGACGAGGTCGAGGAACACGTTCAGCTTCGCGCTGCCGTTGACGTCGCGCGCGGCCTCGAAGCCGACGAGGCGCGGGTCGCAGCACACCTGGCGCAGCTTGAGCAGCGCGTCGAGGATCGCGATCGTCGAGCCGGCGAGGCCGCGCTGGCGGATGTGGGCGCGCACGTCGGCGTGGGCCGCGACGCGGATGCCCTCGTAGAGCTCGCGCTGGGCGCCGGTCAGCTCGACGGCGCGCACCAGCTGCGTCTTCCCCGGCAGGTCGGGTGCGACGGAGTCCTTCGTGCGGCGCAGGATGTACGGGCGCACGAGGTCGCGCAGCGACTGCAGGCGGTTCTTGTCGCCGTCCTGCTCGATCGGCGTGCGGAACGTGGAGGTGAACTCGTCGCGGCCGCCGAGGAGGCCCGGCGACAGGAAGTCGAACAGCGACCACAGCTCGCCGAGGTGGTTCTCGATCGGCGTGCCCGAGAGGCACACGCGGTGGCGCGCGTCGAAGCAGCGCACGGCCTCGCTCGCCTGCGCGTCGCAGTTCTTGATCGCGTGGGCCTCGTCGAGGACGAGCAGGTGCAGCGCGAGCGTGCGCAGCTCCTCGCGGTCGCGCGCCGCGATCGGGTACGTCGAGATGATGACGTCGGCGCCGGCGAGCGCCTCCATCGAGCGGTGCGGCCCGTGGTAGGTCGCGACCTTGAGCGCGGGGGCGAAGCGCCCGATCTCGCGCTGCCAGTTCCCGACGAGGCTGGTCAGGGTCACGATCATCGCGGGCTGATCGAGGCGGCCGGCCTCCTTCTCGATCAGGATGTGCGCGATCGTCTGCAGCGTCTTGCCGAGGCCCATGTCGTCGGCGAGCACGCCGTTGGCGTCGTTCGAGCGCAGGTGCTGCAGCCACGCGATGCCGTCGCGCTGGTAGGGGCGCAGCTCGGCGCGCAGGCCCACCGGCTCGGCGAGCCGCGCGGTGCGCTTGGGGCCGAGCGCGAGCGCGTACGCCTGCTCGCGGATCTTCGTGTCGCCGACCCAGCGCAGCGGGCGCGTGCCGTCGTGGATCGTCGCGCACAGCTCGGCGATCAGCGGCGCGCGGATCGCGGGCGCCTTCACGCCCTTGCCGTCGCGGTACAGCTCGAGCAGCACCTTCGCGAGGAGCCGCAGGCGCGCCGGCGGCACGGGCAGCCAGTGCTTCTCGTCGACGCGCACCGCCACGCAGCGCCGCGCCGGGCGCACCAGCGAGCCCAGGTCGCCCGCCGCATCGAGCAGCTCCAGCAGCGTGGGTAGTAGGTTGACACGCTTGCCCTCGATCTCGACGCCGAGCTCGAGCCCGAACCAGTCGGGGCGCTCGGCGTCCGGCGTCGCGGCCGCGTACAGCGGCACCTCGCCGCCGACGACCTGCCACGGGAACTCGCTGTCGACCTCGATCCTCCAGCCCAGGGCGCGCAGCTGCGGTACCGCGTAAGCCGCGAACGCGCACAGCGCGTTCACGTCGCCGTCGACGGCCACCACGTAGTCGGCCTGCGTGCCCGGCGCGACCGCGCAGTCGTGGAGGTGCGCCAGCTCGATCGCCCCGAAGCTCTCGAGCGCGCGGCACGCCTGGGCCTCCGCATCGCGGTCGCGCCCCGCGGGCCGCGGATCACCGAGGCGCACCCGGCGCTCGGCCCCCGCCGGCGCTCCCACCGACGACGCCGCCGGAGACGGATACCCGAACTCCAGGCGCAGGAGCGCGGTCGTGACCTCGTCCCCGTGCCGGCTGCCGTCCTCCACGTAGAGGGTGTCGGCGAAGACGCGCAGGCACGGCACGCACCTCCGCGGCTGCGTTGCCGCCTGGTCGCGTGCGCCGTGATCCATCGTCATCAGTCCACACACACTGCCGAGGTCGTGGATCCCCGTCCAGTTTTCCGGGCCGCGACACCACTGATCATCTGGATCGTAGAGATCCGGACCCGGTGCGGCGCGCGGGGCTCAGTCGCGCTCGAGGCTATCGAGATCGAGCTCGTGATCGCGGTCCGGCACGATCTGGTACGGCGCCGCGTTCTCGGCCTCGATCAGCACGGGCCTCGTGCCGCGCGGCATCTTGATGGAGAACGGCGCGTACCCGGCGCGGCGCCCGTCGATCGTGACCGCGCGCCGGACCTTCGACTTGACGTTGACGGTCACCCCGGCGCCGCTGCCCGGACGAGGCACCTCGCGCGGGCCGGCATCGGGGGTCCTGTCCGGCGGCACGTCCGACTTCCTGGCAAGGTGCCGATAGCCGTACAGCCCGCCGACGGCGAGGCCGGCCAGCACCACGAGCCACACGATCGCCTTCACCACCCTGCGCCGCCGCGCCCGGCGCGCCTCGGCCGCGAGCGCGGCTTCCTTCGCCGCCCGCTCCTTCAAGTACCCGGCGTCGAGCTCGAGCTTCGGCAGCACCGCCGGCGCGTCGTACTCGCTCTCCTCGTCCTTCCCGCCGCGCTTCGCCTTCGCCGGAGACGGCGCGACGAGGCTCGCGAGTGCGGCGTCGCGCAGCGTCTCGCGGGCGGCGGCGGCGGTCGGCCGGCGCGTCGGTTCCTCGGACAGCAGCGCGCGCACGAGGGTGCGCAGCTGCGGCGGGACCTCGGACAGGAACTGCGGATCGCTCGAGGACGCGACCTTGGCCGTGAACAGCTGCTCGAGGGACGGCGCGGTCCACAGCGGCCGCCCGAGGACGAGCTCGGCGAGCATCACGCCGACGGCGTACATGTCGTGGGCCGGCGCCGGCGCGGCGGCCTCGAACGCGAGCTCGGGCGCCATGTACCGCGGCGTCCCCGAGATCAGGCCGGCGCCGGTCGCCTGCGTGTTCGGATCGTCGAGCATCCGCGCGAGGCCGAAGTCGAGGACCTTCACGTGGTCGCGATCGGGCAGGCCGTCGACGAGCATCACGTTCTCGAGCTTGAGGTCGCGGTGGACGATCGACATCCGGTGCGCGGCGTCGAGCGCGTCGCACAGCTGCGCGCCGATGTCGAGCACCCGCGCGACCGGCAGGCTCCCGATCGCGCGCGCCTCGTCGAACAGCGTCCGCCCGCGCAGCAGCTCCATCGCGATGTACAGGCGGCCGTTGCTGTGCTGGCCGAAGTCGATCACCTGTACGACGTTCGGGTGCTGGAGCGCCGCCGAGACCTTCGCCTCGCGGTAGAAGCGCTTGACCGACGTCGGCTCGCGATCCGCGCGGTGATCGAGCACCTTGATCGCGACCTCGCGCCCGACCGATCGCTGGAGCCCGCGGTACACCGTGCCCATCCCGCCCTGGCCGAGGAATGCGAGGACCTCGAAGCGTCCCTCGATGACCGCGCCGATCAGCGGATCGGTGACCTCGCCGGTCATCAGCCGAGCGCCACAGCTCGCGCACGGCGTGCCGGCTGCAGCACTCGCGGGAGGTACCTGATCGCACTGAGGGCAGAACGCCGCCACCGCGCGTCATCGTAACTCCACCCGCGCTATGGTGCGCGCATGCTCAGCCCGATTCGCCGTGTCGCGGTGCTCGGAGCGGGCGTGATGGGCAGCGGCATCGCCGCCCATTGCGCCAACGCCGGCATCCCCGTGCTCCTGCTCGACATCGTCCCTCCGGATGCCAAGCCCGGTGCCCCCAAGGCCGTGCGCGACAAGTTCGCCGCCGGCGGCCTCGCGAAGCTCGCGAAGGCCAAGCCGCCCGCCTTCATGCATCCGCGCAACGCGGCGCTCGTCACCGTCGGCAACTTCGACGACGACCTCGCCGCGGCCGGCGCGTGCGACCTCATCGTCGAGGCGATCGTCGAGCGGCTCGACGTCAAGCAGCAGCTGTTCGCGAAGCTCGAGCAGGTCGCCGACGGCTCCTCCGGACCCTCGCCTATCATCGCGTCGAACACGTCGGGGCTGCGCATCTCCGACATGCTCGCCGGGCGCAGCGAGTGGTTCCGCCAGCACTTCGTGGTCACGCACTTCTTCAACCCGCCGCGCTACATGAAGCTGCTCGAGCTCGTCGCCGGGCCCGAGACGCGGCCGGAGGTGTGCAAGCGCGTCGAGGACTTCGGGCGCGAGCTGCTCGGCAAGGGCATCGTGTGGGCGAAGGACACGCCGAACTTCATCGGCAACCGCATCGGCCTGCACTCGATGATGACGACGATCCACCTGATGCTCGAGCGCGGCCTCGCGCCCGAGGACGTCGACGCGATCACCGGCGCGCCGATGGGCCACCCGAGGAGCGCGACGTTCCGCACCGCCGACGTCGTCGGGCTCGACACCGTCGGGCACGTCGCCGCGAACTGCTACAAGACGCTCGTCGACGACGAGGACCGGGCGACGTTCGCGGCGCCCGCGTACATCACGAAGATGATCGAGAACAGCCAGCTCGGCGACAAGACCGGCGGCGGCTTCTACAAGAAGGTCGGCAGCGACATCCAGACGCTCGACCCGGCGACGGGCGCATACCGGCCCAAGGGCGGCGACAAGGCGATCGCGTCGGCGTGCAAGAGCATCGCGTCCGTCGAGGACGTGCGCGCGCGCGTCGCGAAGCTCGTCGCCGACGAGGGCACCGCCGGCAAGTTCGCGTGGACGGTGCTGTCGCGCTCGCTCGCGTACGCCGCGCGCCGCATCCCGGAGATCACCGACTCCGTCGAGGCCGTCGACGACGCGATGAAGTGGGGCTACGCCTGGGAGCTCGGCCCGTTCGAGACGTGGGACGCCCTCGGCTTCGCGAAGACGTACGACCGTATGAAGGCCGACGGCCTCGCGCTGCCCGCGTGGGTCGACAAGATGCGCGCCGCGAACGCCACCGCGTTCTACGCCGGCGATCGCATCTGGGACCCGTCGCGCGGCGACCTCGTCGCGCGCCAGCTCGATCCGCGCGAGGCGACGTGGGAGGTCATGCGCCGCGGCGGCGCGCCCGTGCTCGCGAACAAGGGTGCGGAGTGCTGGGACCTCGGCGACGGCGTCCTCGGCCTGACGTTCAAGACGAAGATGAACTCCATCGACGACAACGTCATCAAGATGCTGCACGAGGGCGTCGAGCGCGCGGAGCAGGACTTCCGCGCGCTCGTGATCTGGAACCAGGGCGAGCACTTCTGCGTCGGCGCGGACCTGTTCTCGCTCGCCGGCGCGATCGGCCGCAAGGAGTGGGACGGCATCCGCACGATGGTGCGCGGCTACCAGGGCGCGACGCAGCGGATGAAGTACGCGCAGGTCCCCGTCGTCGCGGCCCCGTGGTACGCGACGATCGGCGGCGGCCTCGAGATCTGTCTCGGCGCGACCGCCGTGCAGGCGTACACCGAGACGGTGGCCGGCCTCGTCGAGGTCGGCGTCGGGCTCATCCCCGGCGGCGCCGGCACGCTCAACCTCCTGTGGCGCGCGCTCGAGGGCGTGCCGCAGGGGACGGACGTCGACACCTACGCGTTCGTCACGCAGGTGTTCAAGAACATCGCGCTCGCCGAGCGCGCGTGGTCCGCCGAGGACGCGAAGGCGCGCGGCTTCTTCCGCCAGGGCGACGGCGTGTCGTTCGACCGCGCGCGCCAGCTCCACGAGGCGTGCCGGCGCGCGATCGGCCTCGCCGAGGCGGGCCACCACCCGCCGGTGCCGCGCGCGTACAAGCTGCCCGGCGAGAGCGGCATCGCGACGCTGCAGATGCTCGTCAACACGCTCGTCGCCGGCAAGTACGCCACGCCGCACGACGCCACGATCGCGATGAAGCTCGCGCGCGTGCTGTGCGGCGGCACGTCGGGCTCGACCCACGCCGTCACCGAGGACGAGATCCTCGAGCTCGAGTGCGAGGCGTTCCTGTCGCTGTGCGGCGAGCCGCTGTCGCAGGCGCGCATGCAGTACTTCCTGATGAACCAGAAGCCCCTGAGGAATTGACCATGACCGACATCGTCATTGCAGAAGCTGTTCGCTCCGCGGTGGGCCGCGGCCACAAGGGCTCGCTCTCGACCAAGCGTCCCGACGAGCTCGCGGCCGACGTCATCCGCGGCCTGCTCGCGCGCGCCCCGAAGTTCGCGGGCAAGATCGACGACGTCGTCCTCGGCTGCGCGATGCCCGAGGGCGAGCAAGGCCTCAACGTCGCGCGCCTGATCGCGCTGCTCGCGGACCTCGGCCCCGACGTGCCGGCGCAGACCATCAACCGGTTCTGCTCGTCGGGCCTGCAGGCGATCGCGATCGCGGCCGGCTCGATCGCCGTCGGCTCGAACGACGTCGTCCTCGCGGGCGGCGTCGAGTCGATGACCTACGTGCCGATGACCGGCTTCCACCTGTCGGCGTCACCCGAGCTCATGCAGAAGCTCCCCGGCGCGAACACCCCGATGGGCATCACCGCCGAGAACGTGGCGAACCGGTTCGGCGTCTCGCGCGAGGCGCAGGACAAGTTCGCGTACGGCTCGCAGATGAAGGCGAAGGCCGCGCTCGACAGGAAGGTGTTCGCCGAGGAGATCGTGCCGGTGCGCGCCGTGTCGTACGACGGCGGCGAGCGCAGATACGCCGACTTCACCGTCGACGAGCTGCCGCGCGCCGAGACCACGCTCGAGGGCCTCGCGAAGCTGCCCCCGGCGTTCGCGCAGGGCGGCAGCGTGACGGCGGGCAACAGCTCGCCGATCTCCGACGGCGCCGCCGCGTGCATCGTGACGACGCGCGCGAAGTGCGACGAGCTCGGGGTCGCCCCGCTCGCGACGTTCCAGAGCTTCGTCACCGTCGGCGTCGATCCGGAGATCATGGGCATCGGCCCGGTACCGGCGGTGCGGAAGCTGCTCGCGAAGAACGGGCTCACCGTCGCGGACATCGACCTGTTCGAGCTCAACGAGGCGTTCGCGAGCCAGTCGGTGTACTGCCAGCGCGAGCTCGCGATCCCCGACGAGAAGATCAACGTCAACGGCGGTGCGATCGCGCTCGGCCACCCGCTCGGGTGCACCGGCGCGAAGCTCACGGCCAGCGCGCTGTACGAGCTGCGCCGGCGCAACGGGAAGTACGCCGTCGTGACGATGTGCATCGGCGGCGGTCAGGGCGCGGCGGGCCTGTTCCGGCGCTGACTGGTGCTACGCTCCCGGCGTGCATCGTCTCCTGCCGAGCCTGATCCTCGTCGCTGCGTGTGGCAACAAGCCGGGACCGCCCGTCGATCCCGGCCCTGCGAGCGGCTCGGCGGCGGCCGCGACCGCCGACGCGGCGCCGGGCTCCGGTAGCGCGCCCGCGCCGACCGCGAACCGGCGCGAGCCGGTCACGCTGCCGAAGCCGACCGACACGCCGCCCAAGACAACGACGGGGCGTCTCGATCGCGCCGCGTTCGACCGCGTCGGCGCGCTCGAGTACCCGAGCTTCGACAAGCGCATCGAGGGCGTCGACGACAAGGGCATCCAGGTGAAGTTCCAGACCAAGGAGCGCCCGAAGATGGCGGTGACGGTCAACGTCGCGCCGTGCTTCGACTGCCTGAAGATGGACCTCGCCGCGTGGCGCGAGAAGACCGCCGCCCTGAAGCTGGCGATCACCCCGGCGCTGCGCGAGCACAAGAACACGAAGTTCGCGATCGACGAGTACAAGCTCAACGGCGCGACCGTGATCGGCACGTACCAGCTCGGCTCGAACCTCGGCGAGAAGGACGACGAGGGGAACACGACCGGCAGCTACATGAACGCGTTCACCCTCTACTACAACGACGGCAACAACCAGGCGCGCGTGATGGTGTCGTACGCCGACGACCCGCTCGCGGGCCTCGCGGCGATGACGCGCGTGATGCCGCGCGAGGACCTCGAGCTCGTCGCGATGCGCTTCCTCGGCGCGATCACGCACACCTGGTGAGCTACTTCTTCAGCGCGATCTTGCGCGGCCTCGCCTCGGCCTTCTTCGCGATCGTCAGCGTCAGGACGCCGTGCTCGAGCTTGGCCTCGATGCGCTCGCCGTCGGCGAGCTCGGGCAGCTGGAAGCTGCGCGTGAACGAGCCGAACTGGCGCTCGTACAGCGCGTAGGCCTCGCCGTCCTTGCGCTCCTCGGACGCGCGGTTCCCCGACACGGACAGGACGTTGTTGTGGACGGCGATGTCGAGGTCCGACTCGGCGACGCCGGGAATGTCCGCCCGGACGACATAGCTGTCGAGCGTCTCCTTGACCTCGAACGCGGGGGCAAACGCGCTGGCGGCCCGAGAGGACACGCCGGAGAAGAAGGGGTCCCAGCCGAGGAGCTCGCGGGCCATCGAGAAGGGATCGCGGTAGCGGGTGACGTGGTTCGAGTCGCGGTTGCTGTTGCTGTTGCGGAGCACGAGAGACATCGGGATTCCTCCTGTGTAGGGAAGAAGTGGGTTGTTCGAAACGCCTCCTCTCGTAAGCACACGAGGCGCGCGCGCAAGCGCTTGACCTGCGCGGGCGCGATGCTTAGCGAGGCGGTTCCAACCCGATCGTTCAGGTGCCGAACAGCACCCGCACGAAGCAGCGCGGGCGATCGCGCTCGCCGGGCGCGGCGAAGAAGCCCGCCGCGCCGACGAGGTCGTTCCAGGCGAACAGGCGCAGCCAGATGCGGGCGCGCTCGCCGGCGAAGCACGGCTTGCGGTACGCGATGTCGACGGCGCGCGACCGGATCTGCCACGCGCGCGTGGCGGCGATGCGGCGCTGCGCGGCCTCGAGGAACACGCGCACGTACACGAGCGAGTTCACGTGCTGGTTCGAGTCGGTCTGGTCGAGCGTGAACACGACGTCCAGGGGATCCTCGGAGAGCTCGTCGAGCCAGGTCGCGCCGTCGGGCGCGGCGGCGGCGGTCGCCGGTGCGGAGAGCTCGTAGCTCGCCTCGGGGACCGGCGGGTAGCCGGGGACGTCGAGGCGCTCGACGCGGCGCTGGCCCGGCGGCGCGAACGGGCGCGTGAACGTGTGCTCCGCGAACAGGCGGCCGGCGAGCGCGAGCGGCCCGGGCTCGCGCTGGCCGATGCGCCCCGACGCGCCGTGGACCTCGGCCCACACGTTCATGAACAGCCGCGCCTCGCCGGAGGCCGCGTGTGCGAGCTCGAACCCGGCGCGCGACTCGATCGGCTGGTCGATGCGGATCGCCTGCTCCGCCGTCGCGATCGTGAGGCGCGTCAGGATCGGCAGCACACCCTGCGCGAGCGCGGCGCGATGCCCCGGATGACGGTGCAGCACCGCGTGCCACAGCCCGCTCATCGCCGGCGGCATCGCGATCGGCATCAGGCGCCCGTCCTGCGCCACGTCCTCGTAGCGCAGCCGGTCGCGCGTGATGGCGTGCTGGTCGTCGGCGAACTTCGGCGCCGGGGGCGCGGGGAACAACGACATCGCGCCGAAGCTAGCAGATGCTACATGCCCAGGATCTGGTAGGCCGAGCCGTAGGCGGTGGTGCCGTACACGACGATGCGCTTGATCTGGCGGGCGTCACCGGTGAGGTCGATCGTGTAGGGCTGGTTCGGCAGGAGGGTGAGGTTGGGCTTCACGACCTGCGTACGGCCACCGTCGACGAACTCGATCGCGACCTGCTGGATGAACGAGCTCCCCGCGTTCTCGACGAGCTGGATCTTGCGGAACCAACCGTCCTGCGCGCCGAAGTTGAAGAACTCGCGCCCCATCTCGATGCGCGTCGGCTCGGTCATCGCGACCCAGCTCTGGTTGTAGCGCGGGGCGTTCAGGAACGGCTTTCCGCCGGTGTACGAGCTCGCGTTGTTGCCGGACACGACGTTCGTCGGGAACAGCTGGAGCGGGCGCGGCGGCAGCACGGGGGCGGGTGCGCAGTGGTCCTGCGGAGCCTGCTGCCACGGGACCGGTGCCGTGTGGCTCGCCGCCGGGCGGCGGTGGTCGACGACCACCGGGCGGCTGTTCGTGTTGTAACCGATGCTCACCGAGGCGCTGGCCGAGTACGTGACCGGCTTGGCCATCGCGACCGACGACGAAGCGAGCATGAGGACCGTGACGAGCGCCTTGTTCATATCGATTCTCCTCGGCGCCGCAGCGCCGCGTTGATGAACCGGGATAGAGCAGCCCGCGTGCCACGTGTAACCAGCTGACATCTCGTCGGAATCTCTGGATCTCTCATGCGGGGGTCGCAGGTAGGACTGCGGCCTCTGCAGCTTTGAATTCGCGGGCGAAGTCGAACGTCGGGATCCGTTTCGCGCTAGTTGATCGCGGTGCAACGGCTGCCGATCGACGACGTGCTGCCCGCGGTGGTCGGTGCCGTGCGCGACCGGCGGTGCGCGGTGCTGGTGGCGCCGCCGGGCGCGGGCAAGACGACGCGCGTGCCCGGCGCGCTCGTGGATGCCGGCGCCGTCGACGGCGAGGTCGTCGTGCTCCAGCCGCGGCGGCTCGCGGCGCGCATGGCGGCGGCGCGCGTGGCGCACGAGCGAGGCGGCGAGCTCGGCGCCGAGGTCGGGTACGAGGTCCGCTTCGACCGGCGCGCGAGCGCGGCGACGCGCATCCGGTTCGTGACCGAGGGCGTGCTGACGCGGCGGCTGCTCGTCGAGCCCGAGCTGCGCGGCGTCGGCTGCGTCGTGCTCGACGAGTTCCACGAGCGCCACCTCGACGGCGACCTCGCGCTCGCGCTCGTGGAGCGGCTGCGCGCGCGCCGGCCGGAGCTCGCGCTGGTCGTGATGTCGGCGACGCTCGACGCCGAGCCGGTCGCGGCGTTCCTCGGCGGCGCGCCGTCGGTGCGCTCGGAGGGGCGCGCGTTCCCCGTCGCGATCGAGCACGCCGAGCAACCCGACGATCTCGGCCATGGGCGCCCGCTCGGCAAGCAGGTCGCGGCGACGGTGCGCCGCCTCGCGCGGGACGGGCTCGACGGCGACGTCCTCGTGTTCCTCCCCGGCGCGGGCGAGATCCGGCGCGTCGCGGAGGACCTCGGCGACGCGGCGGCGCTGTTCGACCTCGAGGTGCTGCCGCTGCACGGCGACCTCACGGCCGACGAGCAGGACCGCGCGGTGCGCCCGGCGAAGCGGCGCAAGGTGATCCTCGCGACGAACGTCGCCGAGACGTCGGTGACGATCGACGGCGTCACCGCGGTGATCGACAGCGGGCTCGCGCGCATCGCGCGGCACTCGCCGTGGACGGGGCTGCCGTCGCTGCAGGTCGAGCCGGTGAGCCGCGCGAGCTGCGCGCAGCGCGCCGGCCGCGCCGGCCGCACACGCCCGGGCCGCGTCGTGCGCCTGTACACGAAGCACGACCACGATCACCGCCGCGCGTTCGAGACGCCGGAGATCGCGCGCAGCGAGCTGTCGGGCGCCGCGCTCGGGCTGTACGGCGCGGGCCTCGCCGGGCTCGGCGCGCTGCGCTGGTACGAGCCGCCGCCGGCGACGGCGATCGCCGCGGCCGACGAGCTGCTCGGGCGCCTCGGCGCGATCTCCGGCGGCGCGATCACGGCGCTCGGGCGGCGCCTGCTGCGCTTCCCGATCCACCCGCGGCAGGCGCGCGTCGTGTGCGAGGGCGAGGCGCGCGGCGTCGCGCGCGAGGCCGCCGTCGTCGCGGCGCTGCTCGGGACGCGCGAGCTGCGGCTCGAGCGGCGCGGCCCCGCGGGCGCGGCGCGGATCGCCTCACCGTCGGACGTCATCGACGACCTCGACGCGATCCTCGACGCGCGCGCGGCCGGGATGCGCGCGGATCGGCTGCGCCGCGACGGGCTCGACATCGGCACGGCCCACGAGGTCGACCGCGTGGCGACGCAGCTCGCGCGGATCGCGCGTGACGAGGCACGGCCGCCGGGGAGCGACGAGGACGTCGATCGGGCGCTGCAGCTCGCGATCCTCACGGGCTTCCCGGACCGCGTCGGCAAGCGGCGCGCGGCGCGCTCGAGCGACGTCGTGTTCAGCGGCGGCGGCGCGGGCACGCTCGCGCCGAGCTCGGCGGTGATCGACGCGGAGCTGATGGTCGCCGTCGACGTCGCGGAGACGGGCGCGCGCGGCCAGGCGAGCCGCGTGCAGATCCGCCGGGCGAGCGCGATCGACGCGTCGTGGCTGCTCGACCTGTACCTCGACCGCATCGACGAGCGCGACGAGCTCGTGTGGAACGCCGACAAGCAGCGCGTCGAGCGGATCGTGCAGATGACGTACGACGGGCTCGCGATCGACGAGCAGCGCGACGTCGAGGGCGCGCGCCGCGCCGGCCGCGCCGCCGCCGAGCTCCTCGCGCAGCAGGCGATCGCCGCCGGCATCGAGCGGCTCGTCGATGCGGACGCGCTCGCGCAGTGGCGCGCGCGGGTCGCCCTCGTCGCGCAGGTCGCGCCCGCGTCGGGGCTCGTCGCGCCGACCGACGACGCGCTCGCGCAGGTCGTCGCGCGCGCGTGCGAGGGCGCGATCTCGTTCGCCGAGCTGCGCGCCGCCGGGCTCCTCGATCTCCTCGACGCGTCGCTCGGCGAGCACAAGTCGCTCGTCGACCGCCTCGCCCCGACGCACCTCGCGCTGCCGCGCCGCAAGCGCGTCCCGATCCACTACGAGCTCGATCGCCCGCCGTGGCTCGCCTCGCGCATGCAGGACTTCTTCGGCCTCGCGCGCGCGCCGGCGATCGCGGACGGCCGCGTCCCGCTCGTCCTGCACCTGTTGGCACCGAACCAGCGGCCCGTCCAGATCACGCAGGACCTGCCCGGGTTCTGGACGCGCCACTACCCCGGCCTGCGCAACCAGCTCGCGCGGCGCTATCCGCGGCACAGCTGGCCCGAGGACCCGACGCAGCTGATCGACGAGGCCTGAGCGCGGCCGCTTCAGGTGACCCGGGACGCGGCTACTTGCTCGCAGTCCAGACAGCGCCGAGCACGCGCACGCCAGTGCGGTGGAGTCGTCCACGCTTCGTGCTCGGCGTCTGTCACGTTCTTCATGTTCGGTCGGCGTCGGCCCCGGCGTAACACCGGAGACAGAAGGCTAGCTCGACGCGTCCCGGGTCGACGTCGAGCCTACAACATCAGCGGCCGCGCAGGACGAACGGGTAGTGCATGTCGACGCTGATCGGCTCGCGCATCGCCGGCATCTCGATCGACAGCAGCGTCTCGCGCATGCACTCGGCGACCTCGGCGTCGCGCGCCGCGGCCGCGTTGCCGCCGATCTCGGCGGTGTCGACGATCGTGGCGACCCCGGGCTCGGCGACGACGTGCAGGCGGACCTCGATCGTGTCGCTCTCGCCGGCGACCGGCTCGGGCAGGCGCGTGGCGCCGGCCCGGTAGCAGTCGAGCAGCAGCGGCTGGACGGTGCGGATCGCGTAGCGCAGCACGGACTTCGACAGCACCCGCGGATCGGCCGGTGCCGGCTGCGGCGGCAGCGGCGTGGTGAGCACGTCGCCGGAGAAGTCGTAGACCACCGTGCGGTCGCCCGTCGTCGCCGTCGTCGCTGGCGTCGTCGTGGCGCCGCCGATCGCGAGCGGGCGGGCCGCGCGGGAGCGGGCGATGCGCTCGACGAGCTTGTCGCGGGTCGCGCGGTCGATCGTGCGCACGAGCGTCCCGGCATCGCCGCCGCCGGAGGGCGCCGGTGCGACCGCGGCGGGAGGTGGGGCCGCCGAGGCGGACGCCGTCGCGGGCGAGCTCGGCGATCCGGCCGTGACGGCGACGGCGATGCCGAGGCCGAGCGCACCGGCGGCCGCGATCGGCAGCGCGAGCTTCGCGCCGCCCGCCGCGGGCTTCGCGAACGCGGCCTCGGCGTTCGGCGTCGGCAGCCCGGCGGCTAGCGCGGCGACACAGCCGGCGGTGAACGCGGCGCCCGGACGCGAGCCGGCGAGCGACGTCTCGACGGCGCCGAGCGCGGCGCGCAGGCGGACGCGCGCGCGCTCGAGCCGCTTGCGCACGGCGGCGGCCGTCACGCCGAGCGCGGCGGCGACCTCGTCGTGCGAGCCGCTGCCGCGGTAGTAGAGGACGACGACCTCGCGGTCGGCGTCGGTCAGGCTCGCGAGCGCGCGCTCGGCGAGCGCGTCGGCCTCGCGATCGAGCACCGCGTCGAGCGGCGTGGCATCGCTGGCGGGTTCCGGGGTGACCTCGGGCATCGCGGACTCCTTCTTCTTCCGAGCCGCGTTGGTCGCGAGGTTTCGCGCGATGCCGCACAGCCACCCGGGCATCGCGGGCGGTTCGCGCAGCGCCGGCAGCTTCTGCCAGGCGATCAGGAACGCCTCCTGCGCGACCTCCTCGCTGCGCCCGCGATCGCGGAGCACCGCGAACGCGACGGCACACACGACGCCCTGGTAGCGGTGGACGAGCCGTTCGAAATCTCGATCCTGCGGCTGGGTCATACGAGCAGATGTCGCGAGCCCGGCGTCTGTGACACCGGAGGAGTCTCGCGATGTTAGCCGCCGGCTCACACCACGTCGACGACGCGCTGCTGGTCCTGGATGACGCGCCGGCCGTCGAGCGTGAGCCGCCAGCGCAGGCCCCGGCGCGTCAGCTCCGCCGTGTAGACCGAGTCGATGTAGAGGCGCCGGGCGATGCCGGCGGCGCACGCACACGCGAGGACGAGCGGCACCACGAGCGCCCAGTCGCCCGACAGCTCGCACGCGAGCACCGTCGCCATCAGCGGCGCGTGCGTCGTCGCCGCGAGCGCCGCGGCGAGCCCGACGAGCGCATAGCTCCCGTACGGCCCGACGGCGTCGCCGAACGTCGCGTGCAGGAGCGCCGCGTACAGCGTGCCGGTGCAGCCGCCGAGGAGCAGCGTCGGTGTGAACACGCCGCCGGGGTTGCCGCTGCCGACGCAGGAGGCGCTCGCGACGGCCTTCGCGACGAGCAGCCACGCGACGAAGCCGATCGCGAACCTGCCGTCGAGCAGCGCCGACAGCGGCTCGAAGCCGTTGCCGGCGACCTCGGGCACCGCGACGAGGATCAGGCCGCACACCGCCGCGCCGCACGCCGGCCGCCACGGCACGGGCACGTGCCGCCACCAGCGATCGACCCGGCCGAGGCCGCGCAGGAACATCACGCCGACGGGCGCCGCGATGATCCCGAGCCCGGCGTACGCGAGCAGCTCCCACCCGTGCGTCACCGCGAACTCGCGCAGGCCGTAGAGCGGCGTCCCGCCGAGCGCGCCGCGCACGATCACGGTCGAGATCACGACCGCGATCATCACGGGCACGACCGCCTCGAGGACGAGCACGCCCGTCACGATCTCGACGACGAACAGCACCGCCGCGATCGGCGCGTTGTACGCCGCCGCGAACCCGGCCGCGACGCCCGCGGCGAGCACGAGGCGCGCCGAGCCGTCGTCGAGCGAGAGCACGCGCCGCGACGCCTCGCCCGCGGCGGCGCCCGCCTGGATCAGCGGACCCTCGCGGCCGAGCGAGTTACCCGCCGCGATCGCGAGCCACGCACCGAGCGCCTGCAACGCGCTGCGCGCGAGCGGCAACCGCGCCCGCCCGAGGACGATCGCCTCCATCACGAACCCGACGCCCGCGCCCTCGCGCAGCCGCGCCATCGCGATCATCAGGAACCCGACCGCGAGGCCGCCGGCGACGGGCAGCGCGATCCGCTGCCACCACGGCGCCCGCTGCATCATCGTCACGACGTCCGGCGCACCGAGCGCCTCGACCGCCCACCCGAGGCTCGCGCGGAACACGATCGCGAACAGCGCCGCGAACACCGCCGTCCACGCGAGCGCGACCGCCAGCCGCACCCCGCGGCGCCAGCCGGACAGCGTTGTCACCGTGCCAGTTACAGCCTCGCCGGACGGCCCGGACGCTGCTGGCACGTTGCCACTGCGGCCGGGTTCGTCGTCGGGAGTCACCGCTTGACGTTCGTGGAGGACGGGCGGGCCGCGGGGGTGGTCGGCCACAGGAGGTGGTAGAGGCGCAGGCTGATGAGGAGCAGCGCGTACTCCTGCAGGTCGCCGCCCGAGTCGCGCAGCACCGAGAAGTTGAAGTCGACGAGCGCGAGCGCGTCGCTGATCAGCGACAGCAGCTCGTCGATCGTGGGCGTGCGCACCGACTTGTCGAACGCCCACGCGTTGAGCTTGTTGCGCATCGCCTCGAACATCGGCTTGACGCGGATGTGGAGCGCGACGACGCGGTTCGGCCGCAGCCACTGCAGCACCATGCCGGCGAGCGCGCGGCAGTCGTTCGCCATCGCGTCGGCGCCCATCGCCGGCTCGACGAGGCCGATCATCGCCGGCATCACCATGCGCGTCGCGGGCACGCCCTTGAACAGGAGCGCGTTCGGCGAGATGTTGTTGTGCGCCATCTTGTGCTCGTGCAGCCCGGCGACCTGGCGGGTCACGAGGAAGCCGAGCGCGAGCGCGCCGTCCATGTGCAGGTCGAGCTCGGCGATGCGATCGCCGAAGCGCGGCTCGTCGACGAACTCGCTGAACAGGAGCAGCGACGACGAGTCGGCGTCGTAGATGACCTTGTGCAGCGACGTCATGAGGCCCGTCCGCACCTTCTTCAGGATCGGCCAGAAGTACTGCTGCCAGTCCTCGACGAACTTGCGCGGGTCCGCGACCTTCGTCAGGTCGATCACCGTGACGAGCTTGGGGAAGACGTTCGCGTCGGGGAACGAGCCGCTCTGCACCATGTCGGGCCGCGGCACCGCGAGGAAGATCGGATGCGTGCGCGCGCGCCCGAGGCTGCGGTCGATGTTGTAGCCCCACGGGTACACGGCGCGCTCGGCGGACTCGACGATCTCGCGCGTGATGCTCGGGTCGCTCGACGTCGAGACGACGACCTCGTTCGAGCGCGCGCGCTCGGCGACGGACGGCTCGACGGCGCGGCGGCGCGACTCGCGCGGGCGCTCGTCGGGTAGCTCGCGCAGCGTGCTCCGCAGCTCCTGCATCACGGCCTGCACCGACGGGAACCTTTGCGCCGGGTCGCGCTCGAGGCAACCCTCGATCACGCCCTTCAGCTGCACCGGGAAGGCATCCGGATAGAACACCTTGCTGCGCCCGCCGATCACGACGCCCTCGGCGATCCGGATCAGCAGCGCCCACATATCGTCGGCCGGGCCGTACAGGAGCTGCTCGGTGAACAGGCCGTGCAGCGCGCCGCCGATCGCGTACACGTCGAGCGACGTGTTGATGTTGCTGTCCATCAGCGCCTGGTCGATCGTCTCGGGAGCGACCGACCAGCCGGGCGAGCCGAAGATCCGGCCCTTGTAGTAGCTGCGGTACGTCTGATTGCCGATGTCGTCGAGCGACATCGACAGGTCGAAGTCGAACAGGTACGCGACGTTCGCGCCGTCGTCGACGAGGATGTTGCGCAGCGTGAAGTCGCGGTGGATGAGGCGCGCGGCGTGCAGCGTCGACAGCCCCTCGAGCGCCTGCACGAGCAGCTTCGCGCGGGCGCGCGCGGTGAGGTTGTGCTTCGTGATCGCCTCGAGCAGGGTCATGCCCATGCGCGGCGTGACGAACAGGTAGTTGTCGCCGATCGGCGCCGACACGTAGGTCGGGAGGATGTTCGGATGCTCGATCGCCGCGATCCGCGCCATCGCGGCGAGGTTGTTGTGGTGATCGCGCCGCGTCACCTCGTCGGTGCGCAGCTGGTAGAGGTAGCTCGAGTGGAACACCTTTCCGACGACGCGCTCGATCGCTCCCGTCGCGTCGTCGCGCCGCTCGAGCTCGTACACCGTGCCCATCCCGCCGTTCGACAGGTGGACGCCGTTCGTGCGGTAGACAAAGCGGTTGTAGCGGAAGACCTTCGCCGGCTTGCCGAGGTCCTCGGACCGGAGCGTGCCGATCGACGTCGTTTCGGCCCAGGAGTCGGTCATCGTGCGCGCGGCTCGCGCGCAGGCTGAATGTACGCCCAGGCCACAGGCTCGGGCAACCTTGTAGCCGGCGCAACGCGGCGAAATCGCTCGCCATCGAGGGCGCGATATCGCGGCGGCGGTGCATTGTCGCAGCGCGCGGGAGCCTCTCTCGCTCCGTATCCATCTGTGGTACCCAACCGAACGTCGATGCTCGAGCACCGCTTCGCCAAGGCCGTCGCGTTCGCGACGTTCGTGCTTCTGGTGATCGGCGGTACGGTCAACGCGACCGGTAGCTCGCTCGCCTGCCCCGAGCCCACGTTCGTGTGCAACGGCGAGCTGTTCCCGGCGATGACCGGCGGCGTCTTCTACGAGCACGGTCACCGGCTCGTCGCCGAGACGGTCGGGATCCTCCAGCTGATCCTGTCGGTGCTGCTGTGGCGGCGCCGGCCCGACCTGCGCTGGCTGGCGGGCCTCCTGCTCGCGATGATCGCGATCCAGGCGACGCTCGGTGCGATCACCGTCGCCACGAAGCTGCCCTGGTACGTGTCGACCGGACACCTGCTCCTCGGCATGAGCTACTTCGCGACGCTCATCTACACCGCCTTCCGCACCGCGCCCCCGACGAGCGTCGTCGCACTCGATCAAAAAGCGCGCCGGCGCCGCGAGCTCGGCCCCGCGCGCACGTGGATCGTCGTCGCCTGCAGCGCGGTGTTCCTGCAGCTGCTCGTCGGTGCGCTCGTCCGCCACCTCGGCGCGGCGCTCGTCTGCCTCGGCATGCCGACGTGCACGCTCGGCGGCGACTGGTGGCCGGACGCGTCGGTCCAGCAGCTTCACATGATCCACCGCGTGGTCGGCGTGCTCGTTGGCATCGTGACAACCGTCGCCGCCGTCCAGGTGTGGCGCCACGCGCGCAACTGGCCCCGGCTGCGCATCGTCGCGATCCTCGCGCCGCTGCTCGTGCTCGCGCAGATCGGCCTGGGCATCCTCACGGTGATGTCGCGCCGCGACGTCCCGCTCGCCGTCGGCCACTTCGCCGGCGCCACGAGCCTGTGGGCGCTGTGGATCTCGGCGTGGTTGATGACGCGTCCGCCGTCGGCGGCGCGCGAGGAGATCCTCCTGGCGCCCGAGGCAGTTACCTGATGAACGCACCCGTACGCAGCATCCCCGCCGTCGTCGACCTCGTCGCGCTCATGAAGCCGCGCATCATGGTGATGGCGCTCCTCACCGCGGCCGGCGCCGCGAGCCTGGCTCCTGGCACCGTGCCAGCACCGACGCTCGCGTGGCTCCTCCTCGGCACGGCGCTCGTCGTCGGCGCCGCGAACACGCTCAACATGTGGCTCGAGCGCGACGTCGACTGCCTGATGGCGCGCACGCGCATGCGGCCGCTGCCGCAGGGCCGGCTCGCCGCGTCGACCGCGCTCGCGTTCGGCGCCGTGCAGGGCGTGCTCGCCGTCCCCGCGCTCCTCGTGGTCAACGTGCCAACAGCGGCGCTCGGCATGGCCGCGCTGCTGCTCTACGTCGGCGTGTACACGCCGATGAAGGCGCGCTCGCACCTGGCGACGTGGGTCGGCTCCGTGCCGGGCGCGATGCCCGCGCTCATGGGCTGGACCGCCGCGACGGGCCGCATCGAGCTCGGCGGGCTCGCCGTGTTCGGCGTGCTGTTCTTCTGGCAGGTCCCCCACTTCCACGCGATCGCGATGTACCGCCAGCGCGACTACGAGGCGGCCGGCCTGAAGACGCTGCCCGGCGCGCGCGGCGTCGCGGCGGCGCGGCACGAGATCGCGCTGTACCTGATCGTCCAGGTCGCGATCTCGCTCTCGCTCTACCCGCTCGGCGTCGCCGGCCTGCCGTACCTCGTCACGGCCGGCGTGCTCGGCATCGGCGTGCTGCTGCAGGGCCTCGGCGGCATGCGCAACGGCGGTTCGAAGTGGGCGCGCGACGTGTTCCTCGCGTCGATCGTCTACCTGCCGGTGCTGTTCGCCGTGATGGTCCTCGACGGGCGAGCGTAGCGATGACGATGACGTGGGAGCAGGTCCACCCGGCGATCAACGCCTGCCTGAACCTCACGTGCTTCGTGTTCCTGATCCTCGGGCGCGTCGCGATCGCGCGCCGCGACGTCGCGCTGCACCGCAGGCGCATGCTGACGGCGTTCACCGCCTCGACGGTGTTCCTCGTCTCGTACCTGATCCGGTTCGCGACGACGGGCGCGCACAAGTACCCGGGCGAGGGGATCGACAAGACGATCTACCTCATCACCCTGTTCAGCCACATGGTGCTCGCGGTCGTGCTCGTCCCGCTCGTCGTGCAGGCGCTGCGCTTCGCGCTCGGCGGCGCCTACGACCGCCACATGCGCGTCGTCAGGTTCACGTGGCCGATCTGGATGTACGTGTCCGTGACCGGCGTGCTGGTGTACCTGATGCTCTATCACCTCGCGCCGGTGCTGCACCCGCCGACCTGAGACGTGGTGACTACAGGCCGAGCTGCTTCGCGACGATCACCTTCATGATCTCGTTCGTGCCGGCGTAGATGCGCTGCACGCGCGCGTCCATGAACGCGCGCGTGACGTCGTACTCGAGCATGTAGCCGTAGCCGCCGAAGAACTGCAGGCACTGGTCGACGACCTCCTGCGCCGTATCGGTGATCCAGAACTTCGCGATCGAGCACTCCTTCACGAGGTGCTTGCCCGCGACGTGCTCGGCGACGACCTTGTCGACGTACGCGCGGCCGACCTCGACCTTCGCGAGGCACTCGACGAGCTTGAACTGCGTGTTCTGGAACTTGCTGATCGGCTTGCCGAACGCCTTGCGCTCCTTCGTGTACGCGATCGTGTCCGCGAGGACCTGCTCGCTCGCCGCCTGCGCGCCGATCGCGACGCACAGCCGCTCCTGCTGCAGCTTCTGCATCAGCATCATGAAGCCCGCGCCCTCGGCGCCGAGCAGGTTCGTGGCCGGGACGCGGCAGTCCTCGAAGAACAGCTCGGAGGTGTCCTGCGAGGCCATGCCCATCTTGTGGAGGCGCTTGCCCTTCGCGAAGCCGGCGCGGTTCGCCTCGACGACGAACAGCGAGATCCCGCGGTGCGCGTTGTCGGGGTTCGGATCGGTCTTCGCGGCGACGACGACGAGGTCGCACAGCTGGCCGTTCGAGATGAACGTCTTCGCGCCGTTGAGCACGTAGTCATCGCCGTCGCGCACCGCGGTCGTCGCGATCGCGGCGAGGTCCGAGCCGGTGCCGGGCTCGGTCATCGCGATCGCGGTGACGAGCTCGCCGGTCGCGCAGCCGGGCAGCCACCGCCGCTTCTGCTCGTCGCTGCCGAACGAGTGCAGGTACGGCACGATGATGTCGGAGTGCAGGCCCATCGCGAAGCCGCTCTCGTAGGCGCGCGCGAGCTCCTCCATGATGATCACCGAGTGCAGGAAGCCGCCGCCCTGCCCCTGGTACGTCTCCTCGAGCCACGGGCACAGGAAGCCCGCGGCGCCGGCCTTGCGCCACGCGTCGCGATCGACCTGCCCCTGATCGCGCCAGCGCTGCTGGTTCGGCCTGATCTCGCGGTCGACGAACTGGCGGAACGCCTTCCGGAAGCTCTCGTGGTCGGCGTCGAACAGCGTGCGGTCCATGCGCACCGCTCTACCACGCGCCGCCGGCGTGCGGTCGTGGTACAGCCTCGGCCGTGGCGTGGATCGCCGACGTCCCGGGCGTGACGCTCGCCGCCTTCGTGAAGGCGAAGGCGGGGGTGCCGTGGTCGCTCGCGAAGCGGCACGTGACGACCGGCAAGGTGTTCGTCGACGGCGCGTGCGTGGTCGCGATCGACCACCGCCTCGCCGCCGGGCAGTCGGTCGAGCTGCGCACGAACGCGCAGCGCCCGCGCGATCCCGAGCGCGAGGGTGTGCTCGTCCACGACGACGCGCACGTCGTGGTCATCGACAAGCCCGCGGGCGTGTCGAGCGTGCCGTACGAGGACCGCGAGGGCGGCACGGCGATGGACCTCGTGCGCGGCGCGTGGCGGCGCGAGGGGCGCGATGCGACGTCGGTGCCGCTGCACGTCGTGCACCGCATCGACCGCGCCACGTCGGGCCTGCTCGCGTTCGCGAAGACCAAGCGCGCCGAGCTCGGCCTGGCGGCGCAGTTCCGCGCGCACGCCCTCGAGCGCACGTACATCTGCGTCGCGCACGGCCGCGTGACGCCGCGGCGGATCGAGTCGTACCTCGTCGCGGATCGCGGCGATCGCCTGCGCGGCTCGACGACGCGGACCGAGCAGGGCAAGCGCGCCGTCACGCACGTCGAGGTCGTCGAGGAGCTGCGCCACGCGACGCTCTGCCGCGTCCGGCTCGAGACCGGCAAGACGCACCAGATCCGGATCCACCTCGCCGAGGCCGGGCACCCGCTCGTCGGCGAGGAGGTCTACATCCGCGACTTCGAGGCCGCCGGCGGCCGGCCGCTCACCTCGGCCCGCATGCTGCTGCACGCGGCGACGCTCGGCTTCGAGCACCCGGTCACCGGCGAGAGGATCTCGCTCGCGTCGGAGCTGCCGCCCGACTTCACGACCGTCGTCGATCGCTTAAGATCACCGCGATGACCGCCGACACCGACCTCTCGATCCGCTTCGCCGTCGCCGCGGACACGCCGGTGATCCTGGCCTTCATCAAGGACCTCGCCGAGTACGAGAAGCTCTCGCACGAGGTCGTCGCCGACGAGGCGCAGCTGCGCGCGACGCTGTTCGGCACGCGCCCCGCGGCCGAGGTGCTGATCGCCGAGGCCGGCGGCGAGCCCGTCGGCTTCGCGCTGTTCTTCCAGAGCTACTCGACGTTCCTCGGCAAGCCGGGCCTGTACCTCGAGGACCTGTTCGTGCGCCCGCAGGCGCGCAAGCGCGGGATCGGCGCGGCGCTGATGTCGGCGCTCGCGCGCCTCGCCGTGCAGCGCGACTACGGCCGCTTCGAGTGGTCCGTCCTCGACTGGAACGCACCGGCGCTCGACTTCTACCGCAGCCTCGGCGCGGCGCCGATGAGCGAGTGGACCGTGCAGCGCCTGACGGGCGCGCCGCTCGCACAGCTCGCCGAGAAGTGGCCGCACGCCGTCTGAGGGAGCGAGCCGCGCGCGACTTACGGTATGTAGTCGCCATGCGCCACGAGTTCCTCTCCGATCCCTGGTTCGCGAGTGTCGACGCCCTGATCGCCGCGGCCGGCGACCTCCAGGTCCCCGACGCGATGAAGGTCGACGTCAACGTCACGGTCACGCGGCCGGGCGGCGACGTGCAGCTGTTCATGCGCGACGGCCTGTTCACGCGCGGACATCAGCCGTCCGCGATCGCTACCGTCACCGTGCCAGCAGAGATCGCGCGGAAGATCTTCGTGTCCGGCGACGTCGCCGCGGGCGTCCAGGCGTTCCTCGCGGGCGAGATGAAGGTGGAGGGCGACCTCGCGAAGGTCGTCGCGATGCAGACGATCGAGCCGAGCGCGCCGCAGAAGGCGCTCACCGTCAAGATCGCCGAGATCACCGCGTAGCGGGCTCAGCCCCCGGGCAAGCGGGCGGCGAACGCGTTGAAGAGGCCGGTCTGCGCGACGCCGCCGATGCCCTCGGCCACGATCGATCCGACGGCGATCGTCGTGAGCGTGGTGTCGCTCCACTTCAGCCAGCGGCCGAGCACGATCCACAAGAGGAAGCCGCCGAGGAAGAACGACAGGCCGTTCGCCGGCGACAGCACGAGCCCGAGGCCGATGCCGATCGCGTCCGGCAGGTACTTGCGGATCGCGGGGATGTGCTCGAGCAGCGCGTAGACCACGCCGATCGCGGCGCCGATGCCGAGCCAGATCAGCTTGTCGTTCGACAGCGCGCCGATGCCGTTCTCGAACACGCGCGCGCTCTCCGCCCACATCTTCGCGACCGGCGCCGGATGCCCCGGCCCGTCGAGGACGAGCGGCTTGTCCGCGTTGATCATCTCGAACGCGTACGCGGACACGATCGCGCACGGGACGACCGTCAGCGTCTGCGTCCAGAACTGCCACCTCGTTGGCACCCTGAAAGCAGCGCCGTACACCATGTCGCCGGTCAGCAGCGACGCCTGCCCGCCCGACCCCGCGACGAAGCCGGCACCGGTCAGGTTGATGTCGACGCTCTTGCCGCCCGGCAGCGCCGACGTCACGCCCTGGAGGAGGATGCCCATCACGCGCGCCGGGTTGAACGCGGCCTGCGCGGCCGCGCGCGTCGCGATGATGTTCTGGATCAGGCCCGCGACGAGGATCAGCACCACCGTCATCAGGATCGGGATCGCGAAGCGCCACCCGAGGACGACGACGGTCGCGCCGAACGCGAAGGTCGCGAACGCCGCGAGCGTGCGGCTGTTCATCGCCGGATCCGGATCGTCGGCCTTCGACGGCCTCACGAGCGATGCGATCGCGCTCGTGAGCGTGCGCCAGTTGATCACCATCACCGTCATGCCCGACGCGGTGAGGAAGCCGAGGCCCGGCCAGTACCACCGGTGCGGCGACCCGTCCGCGACCCCCGGGAGCTCCGGGTTGAGCCCCGCGATGATCATCAGCGCCGACGCACCGACGAGGAAGCCGACGCACGTGCGCATCCCCATCAGGTACGAGCCGCCGATCGCGAACGGCGACCACGCGATCGCGCCGCCGACCCCCGCGAGGCCGGGGATCACGGTCGCCGCCGGAACGACGCCGAAGCCGCCGTCGTTGTTGAGCACGACGTAGGCCAGGCCGACGAGAAACACGCCGAGGAGGATGCGCGGCTGCCGGCGATCGCCGTGCTCGACGAGCGCGCGGATCACGGCCTCGACGGCCTTCGAGCCCGGCCAGGGCAGGTTGTCGCGCAGGATGAGCATCTGGCGCAGCGGCACGGCCATCACGAGCCCGACGAGACTCGACACGATGCCGAACAGCGCCATGTCCGTGACGGAGTACGGCGTGCCGGTCATCGCCTTCGCCGCGTAGAAGTTCGAGATGAAGCCGAACGAGCCGCCGGCCGAACCCATCGTCGCGACGATCACCATCTCCGTCGTCGTGATCTTCGTCTTCGACAGGAAGAACACGGCGAAGAAGAACAGCGCCGCGATCGTCGGCCCCTCCTCGATGACGCCGAACGACAGCGTCAGATAGGAGTTCATGGCGCACAGCACGACCGAGAACACGAGTCCCGCGATCAGGGCGCGCATCGTCACGGGAGGGACATCGGGTCGAGTCAGGTCTGCCATTCGCTACCTGCGCGGAGCCTCGCACGCCCTCCGCCCTCGCGTCCCGGGCCCGCCGCGCGTAGCTAGCGTGTCGCGGCGAACTTCACGAACCCGGCGACCAGGTCGCCGAGCACCTTCCGGACCTTCTCGTCGACGAGCCGCCCCTCTGCGTCGAACACCTGCGCTGCGTTCGCCACGTACAGCGATCTCCCGAAGTACGGCCGCGTCCCGAGCGTGCGCAGCACCGGCAGCCACGCCGTCTGCGAGAGCCTCGTCCCGCCCGGCCCCGGCGTCGCCCCGATCATCACCACCGCCTTGTCGCCCCACACGCGCGGGATGTCCTTCGCCGGCCGCGACATCCAGTCGATCGCATTCTTCAGCACGCCCGGCATCGAGTTGTTGTACTCGGGCGTCGCGATCAACACCCCGTCCGCCGCCGCGATGCGGTCCTTCAGCTCCGCCACCACCTGCGGGATTCCCTGCTCCGCCTCGACGTCGCCGTCGTAGAGCGGGATCCCGCGGATCGTCGCGATCTGGATCTCCGGCGCCAGCTCCGCCGCCGCCGCGAGCAGCGCCGCGTTGTACGACCCGCGCCGCAGCGCCCCTGCGATTCCGATGATCGTGGTCATGCCCGACCCTACTGCGGTTTCTAGGGGCACGTCGTGAGCGAGGTGATCCAGTCGTCGATCACGCGCGCGCCGTCCGTGTCGACGACGCTCACCGAGACCGGCGGCATGCGCTTGGCGTCGGTCGCGTGCAGGCGCCGCGACAGCACGCTGTCGCCGGGAGCGCCCGGCGCGACGAGCACCGTCGCGCCGGCGATCGGGCCCTGCGTGTTCGTCGCGTTGCAGGTGTCGGTGTCGGCGAACGTCGTCGCGAAGCGCAGGTCCATCGTGCCCTGGCCGCCGCCCTGCGGGCGGTGGCAGTGCGAGCAGTTCGCGTGCAGGTAGGCGCGCGCCCGGGCCTCGAGTGGGTCGGTGCCCGCGACGGGGTCGGGGAACTTCGCGAGCGTGTCGGGCTTCGCGGCGAGCGGCGCCGCGAACATGCCGATGTGGTCGAGCGTCGCGAGCTGGTTCGCGATGCGGTTCGTCGACGGGTAGACACCGTCGCGGTTGAGCTGCGCGGTCTCGAGGCCGATCGTGCCGCCGGCGGCCTTCGAGTGGCACTGGATGCACTGGTTGCGGCTCGGGTAGATCCACGCCTGCGCGGCGAGCTCGCGCAGCTTGCCCGCGGGCAGGAGCGTCGCGTCCTTGCCGTCGTCGTCCCACTCGTACGTGTAGCCGCCCCAGCCGCCGTCGTCGTGGCGCATGAACAGGCGCGTCTCGACGCGCGCACCGCCGACGGCGAACGTCTTCGCGACGACCGAGCCGATCGGCAGGTCCCAGTCGCCGTCGTCGCCGATCGCGATCGTGGTGCCGTCGGGGATCGCGAGGAAGCGCTCCTTGTCGGCGCCGTCGGACCACAGCGGCGCGTTGACGTCGTACGGGATGAGCGCCTCGACGGGCTTGCGCGGATCGGCCGCGGCGAAGCACCCGGTCTCCGACAGCTTCTTCGGGAACGTGTCGGGCGGCTGCGGGGCCGCCGGCACGAGCTTCGAGATCGTGCCGTTGATCTGCACCGTGTAGATCTCGCCGTCGTGGCCCTGACCGAACGACGCGAGCGTGTTGCCGCCGACGTTGCCGAGCAGCGTCGGCGTCGCGCGGTTCTCGGCATCGAACAGGAGCGCCCAGATGTTGCCGGTCGCGAAGTCGCCGTAGATGTACGTGCCGACGAGGCTCGGCATCGCGGTGCCTCGGTACACGTAGCCGCCGGTGATCGACTGCGCGTCGCCGCGGCCGTGCACGACGACGGGATCCGCCATGCCGGGCGTGTTGCACATCGCCGTCGTGCTGCCGCGGCGGTGGAAGCCCTCGCACGTCTTCCAGCCGTAGTTGCCGCCCTTCACGACGCGGTCGATCTCCTCCCACGTGCCCTGCCCGACGTCGCCGACCCACAGCTCGCCGGTGTCGCGATCGAAGCTCCACCGCCACGGGTTGCGCAGGCCGCTCGCCCAGATCTCCGGCGCGACGCCCGCCATCCCGACGAACGGGTTGTCGGCGGGGACCTTGTAGCCGTTCGCCACGTCGACGTCGACGCGCAGCATCTTGCCGAGCAGAGAGCCCATGTCCTGCCCCGCCGAGCACGGGTCGTCGCCCGAGCCGCCGTCGCCGAGGCCGAAGTACAGGTAGCCGTCGCGGCCAAAGCCGATGTTGCCGCCGTCGTGGTTCGAGTACGGCTGCCCGACGCGCAGGATCTCCTCGGAGCCGCCGTCGAGCGCGGCGCCCGTCGTGCTGCGGAAGCGCGCGACCACCGACGAGAACGGGAAGCCCGAGCCGGCGCACGACGGCGGCGCCGGATCGCCGCCGATCGGGTTGCGCGTGTACGAGAGGTACGCCTCGAGCTTGTTCGGCCACGCCGGATGGAACGCGAAGCCGAGCAGGCCGCCCTCACCCGACGCGTTGACCGCGACGCTGCCGAACATCTGGACCTGCGCGTTCGAGGTCGCGCTGTCGAGGAACGTGCGGATCTGCCCGTTGCGCTCGACGACGTACCAGCGCGTGTTGTCGCCGGGCGCCTGCACGAGCCCGAGCGGCTGGTTGAACGTGATGTTCTGCCACTGCCGCGCGACGACGACGCCGGTGTCGAGCGTCGGCCGCGCGCGCGCGAGGCACGTCGTGTTCGACGGCCGCGTGTCGAGACCGAACTCCGACGGCGTCGGACCATCGCTCCCACATCCGACCACAGCGAGGAGGCTGATCGTCGCGAGGCTCCGCATGGGCGCACGATAGATCAGGCCGCGTCGAGCCAGCGCACGAAAGCGCCGAGGATCGACGGCGCGCCGCCGAGAGGACGCGCACCCGCGGACCGCGCTGCCTCGCTTCGGTGACCACCGTGTGACCTGCGGCCGCGCGAAGCTATACTGCCGCCATGCGCGCGGCGATCCTGGTCCTGCTCGTCGGGTGTAGCGGCACCGGCGACGGTCCCGGCCCCGACGTGTCGCCGCGCACGTACCACTTCGGCCCCTACACGCTCGCACCGGGCCAGGAGATGAACGGCCAGTGCGTGAGCGCGACGCTCGACAACGACGAGCCGCTGTACGTCAACTCCGTCGAGCTGACGACGGGTGTCGGCTTCCACCACTCGAACTGGTTCTGGGTGCCGGAGACGAGGTTCGGCGGCCCCGACGGCACGTGGCGCTGCCGCGACCGCGACTTCGACGAGGCCATCGCCGGCATCGAGGGCGGCGTGCTGTTCGCGCAGTCGACGCAGGCGCAGCACGAGATCCAGCAGTTCGAGCCCGGCATCGCGATCGTGATCCCGCCGCGCTCGCGCATCGTCGCCGGTACGCACCTGCTCAACCCGAGCGACGAGCCGCGCGAGGTGCCGCTGGCGCTGACGATCACGCCGATCGCCGAGCCGCGGATCCGGCTCGCCGGCATGGCGTTCCAGAACCAGGGCATCCAGCTGCCGCCGCGCCGCAAGTCGCGCTTCACGATCGAGTGCCCGCTCGACGAGGCGCACCGCAACGTCCTGTCGCGCCCGATGGACTACAACGTCCACTACGTGCTGCCGCACTACCACGACCTCGGCACCGGCATCACGCTCGACGCGATCCGCGCCGACGGCAGCGAGGTGCGCCTGTTCGAGAATGCCTCGCACGTCGGCGACGCGCTCGGCCGCGCCCTGTCACCGGCGTTCTCGATGAGCGGGTTCGCGAAGCTGCGCTTCTCGTGCAACTTCGACAACCCGCGCGACACCGCCGTCGGCTGGGGCAACGGCAACGGCGAGATGTGCATCTTCCTCGCCTTCACCGACTCCACGTTCAACGTCACCGGCGGCCAGCTGAGCTTCGGCCCGGCGCTCGAGGAGATCGATCACGGCGACGTCCTCGAGCGCATCCACGCGTGCGGCGTGCTGATGGCCGAGGCGTCGATCTGATCGTGCGCTAGGGCGGGTTCGGCCAGCGCAGCTTGCTGTCGACGCTGTAGCGGCCCGCGCCGCACGCGACGAGCAGCGACAGCCCGCCGAGGATGCCCAGGTTCTTGAGGAAGTTCACCAGCTGCATCCGCTGCTCGGCGCCCTCGTACGCCCAGAAGTTGTGGAACACGAGCGTCGTCGGGATCATGAACAGGATGAGCCCGAGCGCGCCGATGCGCGTGAGGAAGCCGAACAGGAGCGACACCGCACCGAGGATCTCGGCGAAGCCCGCGACGTAGGCCAGGACGTCCGCCGCCGGGATGCCCGCCGCCGTCATGTGCGCGATCGTGCCCGCGGGATCGGTCAGCTTGGCGTAGCCGCTGACGAAGAAGATCGCCGCGAGGAGGAAGCGGCCGGCGAGCATCGTGCCGGGCCGCGGCGCCGCGAACGCCTGATTCTCGTCGCGGAGCGGGTCAACAACCCTGCCGAACGCCACGCGCTCGGCGAATCCTGTAGTCGCCATGGACCAGGGGACGTGCACGCGGCGTGCGTGATGCCACCGCCCGCGAACCCGCGAGGATCGCGGCGCCGGGCGCGCCGAGCCGCACCGTGCGCGCGGGCGCACGGTTCACGGTGGGCGCGGCGACGGCGTCACCGCCTGGACCACGCGTAGGCTCCGAGGCCGACGAGCGCGGCCGCACCCGCGGCGACGAACGGCGCCGCGTGCGTGCGCAGCCACCACGCGACGCTGTTCGCATGCGCCTCCGGATCGAACGCGCCGTGGGCGCCGAGGTCGAGCTCGAGCGGCTCCTCGAGGTTGTCGCGCGCGTGCGGCGGCAGCTCGTCGGTGGTCTGCGCGTCCCACGCCTTGCGCGCGAGGTAGCGATCGAGGAGGCCCGGGAACAGGCGCTCGCCGACGATCGCGGCGATCGTCGAGGCGCCGATCCAGCGCTCGCGGCGCGGGTGCGCGAGCGCGTACTCGACGGCATCGGCGATCAGCTCGGGCTGGAAGATCGGCGGCACCGGCTGCGCGTGCTTGCCGAGCTTGTTGCGCACGACGTCGAACTGCGGCGTGTTGACCGCCGGCAGCTGCAGCATCTGCACGCGGATGCCGCTGTGATCGTGGTCGAGCTCGCAGCGCAGGGAGTCGGTGAAGCCGCGGATCGCCGCCTTCGCCGCGCAGTAGGCGCTCTGCAGCGGGATCGAGCGGTACGCGAGCGCGGAGCCGATCTGGAGGATCGTCCCGCGGTCGCGGCGCCGCATGTGGCGCAGCGCCGCGCACGTGCCGTGCACCGTCCCCAGGTACGTCACCTCGGTGACGCGGCGGTACTCCTCGGCGGTCACCTGCGCGACCGGCGCGAACACCGACACCATCGCGTTGTTGATCCACACGTCGATGTGGCCCCAGCGCTCGACGACGAGCTCGGCGGCGGTGTCGACCGCGCCCGCGTCGGCGACGTCGAGCGGCAGCACCATCGCCTCGCCGCCGGAGCTCTCGATCTCGGCGCGCGTCGCGAGCAGCCCCGTGACGCCGCGCGCGATCAGGCCGACGCGCGCTCCGCGGCCCCCGAGCCGGCGCGCGATCGCTCGCCCGACGCCGCTCGAGGCTCCTGTCACGACGACCACGGGTGATCTCCGAGGCGCGACGGCGGCGGGTGGCATCACCGAGTGCGCTGCAAATCCGGAGCCCGCGGCGCGGCGTGCGGGCTCCTCCGACGGTGGCGCGCGCATGCGAGCACCTCGGATCGCGATCTACGGAGCTAGCTCGCGGCGACGGTGAACGCGATCGCCGGTGCCTCGATCTCGCAGTTGTCGTCGGTGCACACGCTGAGCTTGAACGTGCCCTTCAGCTGCGCCTTGCCCGGCGACGCCGCGACGAAGCGGATCGTGAGCGTGCCGACCTTGGCGCTCTCGCGCACGAACGTGCCGGTGCCGTCGACGGACAGGCCCGGGACCGTGTCGCTCTCGAACTTCACCGGGTACTGCTCGTTGACGTGGTAGTCGCCGAGCGCCGTCAGCTGCAGGCGCGCCTCGCAGGGCGCCCCGGCGGTGCACGGCGGCAGCGGCGTGGCGTCGACGCGGAAGAACGCGGCCTGCGCGAGCGGCGCGCCCGTCGGTGCGGGCGGCGGCTGCTTGCTCTCGCCGCGGCACGCGGTCAGGAGCAGGACGGCGAGCGCGAGCTCACGAGCCATACTTGACGCCGCAGCCGTAGGCCTTGGTCTCGCTCGTCTTCACCGCGCGGCCGGCGGCGAGGTCCTCGAACGCGGCGTCGACGTAGTTGACGAGCTTGCCGTCGGGCGCCGACTTCTTCTCGGCGTCGGGCGAGTTGTCGATCGCGCCCGCGTAGCGGAGCACGCCGGCCTTGTCGATCACGAACATGTGCGGCGTGTTCGTCGCGCCGTACATCTTGCCGACGGCGCCGCTCTCGTCGCGCAGGATCGGATGCGCGAGCCCGAACGTCTTCGCGGCGGCGACGTTGTCCTTGGGGTCGCTGCCCTGCTTGCCCGGCGCGGAGCTGTTGATCGCGAGCCACACGACGCCGTCCTTCGTGTGGCGCTGCGCGGTGTCGACGAGCGATCCGACGGTGTGCGACTTCTTCACGTACGGGCAGCCCGGGTTGAACCACTCGAGCACGACGGGCTTGCCCTTGAACGAGGACAGCTTGACGTCCTTCCCGTCGAGGTCCTTCAGCGTGAAGTCGGGCGCGGGCTTGTTGATCGTCGCCTTGTCCGCCGAGGCGACGACCGGCGAGGCGACGGCGAGCGCGGCGACGGCGAACGCGGCGTGGAGCGCTTTCATGCGGCGCATTGGACCACACATCCGGCGCGCCGCACGCCGCAACCCCGTGCGACACTGCGCGACACCATGCTCGAGTACATCCGCATCCTGTCGGTGAAGCGCATCCGCGTCCGCGTCGGGACCGAGACGTTCGTCGATTCGACGCGCGGCATGGTGCTCTACGAGGGCATCCAGCCGCCGCGCTACTACGTGCCGCGGGAGGACGTGAAGGCCGCGCTCGCCGACGGCGTCGACGTCGCGCTGTGCCAGCACAAGGGCCGCTGGAAGGGCCTCGACGTCACCGTCGGAGACCGGAAGATCTCGGGGGCCGCGTGGACGATCTACGACCCGGCGCGCGCGACCGAGGCGGTGAAGGACTTCGTCGCGTTCCACGCGAACAAGGTCGACGCGCTCGTGGTCGACTGACCTACAGCGCGACCGCGTCGTCGTTCTCGGCCGCGTCGTCGTCCTCGTCCTCGATCGCGAGGGGGTGAGTGACCTCGAGGTCGATGTGGCGCGCATAGGGGATCTCGGCGCGGATCGCGACCTCGATCGCCGCGATCTCGTTCGCGACGAAGTCGGTCGCGAGCGCTGCGATCCGGCGCAGCATCGCGGCGTCGAGCGGGCGCCCCGCCTTCACCTGCTTGCCGAGGTGCGCGGCGAGGTACTCGTTGTCGAGCGTGATCTGCGCCTTGAACCGATACTCCTCGGGCGTGAGCTGCGTCGCCTTGACGCCGCCGACGGCGCCGACGCTCGGCCGGCGCTCGATGATCTGGACGAAGCGGTCCTCCGTCCCCTCGGGGACGGCCTTGCCGAGCAGCAGCGCGCGGTTCTGCGCGACGAGGTCGATCGCGACGACGCCGAGGATCACGCCGACGACGATCGACGCGATCGAGTCCCACACGGGGTTCCCCGTCAGGTACGTCATGAGGATCCCGAGCGCGGCGAGGATGAGCCCCAGCACCGCGGCGCCGTCCTCGAGGAGGATCGCCACCGTCGCCGGGTCCGCGCTCTCGCGCACGTAACGGAACAGCGGCGTCGTGCCGCGGGCGCGCCAGATCGAGCGCACGGCGACGAGCAGCACGCTGCCCTCGATGACAAACGAGATCGCCAGGATCGCGAACGTCGCGAAGCCCAGGCGCGGCGCGTGCGGATCGAGCAGGCCGCTGATGCCGTGCAGCACCGTGACGGTGCAGCCGACGAAGAAGATTCCCGACGCCGACAGCATGCCGAACACGAAGCGCTCGCCGCCGTAGCCGTACGGGAACTTGTCGTCGGGGGCGCGGCGCGCACGCACGAGCCCGAGGAGCAGCAGCCCCTGGTTGCCCGTGTCGGCGGCGCTGTGGATCGCCTCCGACAGCATCGCGCCCGACCCCGAGAGCAGGAAGCCGACGAACTTGATCGCCGTGACGAAGCCGTTTCCGACGAGCGCCATGACGACGGTCTTGAGGGAGCCCGGAGCGGCCATCGCGCAGCGACGCAGGTCATAGCACGCGGCGCTTGAACGCCGCGCCGACCTGCGGTGTGGTCCCCGCATGCGCACCACCCTCCTCCTCCTCGCGCTCGCGCTCACCGCCTGCGGCGCCCCGAAGACCCCGAAGAACGACAGCATGCTCGCGCCCGGCTCCGCGGCGTCCGACAAGGCGAACGCACCGGCGAAGTGTTGCTGCGCGCTCGCGTCCGATCCCGTGCAGTACGAGATGCAGGACAAGCTGACGTGCGAGACCGACACGCACGGCACCTGTGCCGAGGACGCGAAGTGCGTGCCGTGAGCGCCGGCTAGGCGATCAGCTCGGCGTCGTCGATCATCACCGCCGACGGGCCCTGGTACGGGCCGCGGCGGATCACGCCCCGGCTGCGGCGCGCGCGCGCGAGCGCGGCGATCAGGTCGAGGCGCACGGTGCCGCCGGTGAACGGCGTCGCGTCGCCGCCGGTGTGGTCGATCGCGAGGCCGAGCTCGAGGCTCGCGTCGCCGGTGTACGGATCGATCGCGAGCGCGCGCAGCCGGCGGATCTCGACGACGCGCAGGTCGGTCGGCAGCTTCTCGTCCCACGTGCCGGCGGCGACGACGAGGTTGCGCACGCCGCCGTTGGGATCGCGCTTGCGCAGCGCCGCCTCGCGGCTGTCGAGGCCGATGCCGGTGCAGCGGCCGCGCTCGACCATGCCGAACCTGCGCACGGCGTCGCCGCCGTCGCCGACGGGGGACGACCGCGTCGCGAAGTCGAGCGCGCCGTTGGAGTCGATCGACAGCGGCTCGGCGACGGCCTCCGCGCCCGGCGCGATCGTCGAGCCGAGCCGGTAACGCGTGAGCCCCTTGCGCTCGAGGACGCCGTCGGCCTGCGCCGCGAACGCGGCCCACACGCCGAGGCCGGCGCCGTGGAGGTGCGCGTCCGCGCTGAGGACGACCGCGCACGGCCCGGGCACCGGCGCGCCGGCGGTCGCGAGCTTGTCGAGATCGCCGAGCGCCGTCGTGATGCCGACCTCGAGCGCGAGGTCCGGCGCGCGGCGCGCCTCGCGCACGACCTCGAGGCTGCGGTCGGCGGTCGCGACGAGCGCCCGCGCGCGCACGCTGCTCGCCGCCCAGTCCGCGCGCGCCCCGATGCGCGACTGCAGGTACACGCGCTCGCGCATCACCGACACCGACGGCTGCAGCGTCGCGCCCGGCGGCAGCTTCACCGTGCGCTCGAGGCCGCCGAGGTACGCGAGCGCGGCCTCGGTCAGGTCGCCCTTCTCGAGCGCGGGATCGATCAGCGCGACGCGCGCGGGGGCCGCCGGCGGCAGCGCCTTCCACGCCGGGCCGATCGCGGCGCCGGCGAGGTCGAGCGCCTGGTCGACGATTGCACCGGCGTCGCCCTCGCGCCCGACGAGCTCGAGGCGCGCGCTGCCGCGGCCGCGCGTGACGTCGACGTGGACGGACACGGTGGTGTGTACGACCGTCTCGCGGCGCCGTCGCCCGGCGCCCTCGTCGACGGTCGCGATGTCCTGGAGGCGCTCGACGACGACCCAGTCGGGGACGTTGCGGCGCGCCAGGGCGCGCGCGAGCAGGCGCCGCGTGATCACGGCTTCCTCGCGGCGGCGCGGCGGGCGCGCACGAAGCCCTCGGCGCGCAGGAACGGCGCCTGCACCGAGCGCCAGCGCGGCTCGCCGGCGTCCTCGTCGCGGTACGCCGTCGCGCGGACCTCGACCGACGCGCCGGTCACCGACGACATCAGCGCGCGCAGGTCGCCGACGAGCTCGACGTCGGCGAACACGCGCCCCGTCGGGCGGCCCTTGCGCAGCTCGCGCGCGCGCGCCGCGCCGACGACGACGCGCCCGGTGCTCGGATCGACGACGGTGCCGGTGCCGTGCTCGAGGACGAGGCCGTCCTCGGCGAGCGTCTCCGCGGGCGCCGTCCCGGGCGCGACCACGAGGTGCGACGGCGACGGCTCGACGGGCCCGACGTGCCCGGGGCGGCGCGCGCGGTCGAGCAGCGCCACGGCGCGCCCGCCCTCGATCAGCGCGAGCCGGGCGGCGGGCGCGCCGGCGTCGTCGAACTGGAAGCCGCCGTAGGCGCCCTTCGCCGTCGGGTCATCGGCGAGCGTGAGCTGCGCGGAGCCGACGGTGGCGCCCAGCGCGGCGCGGCGCGCGACCTCGGGCCGGCGCATCGTGGCCGTCGTGAGGAGCGCGCGCGTGCCGGCGTCGACGAGGCTGGCCGCCACCGACGGATCGAGCACGACCGGGCGGATCCGGTCGTCGAACGCGCCCGGCGTCATCAGCTCGAGCGCGGTGCGCGTCGTCTGCATCACCGTCGCGCCGTCGAGCTGCACGTCGTCGATCTCGCCGATCCACGCGCGCTCGGCCTCGCTGAGCACGGGGCGCGTGCCGTTCCACGCGGCGCGCGTGACGACCTTGCGCATGCGCACGAGGCGCTGCTCGCGGTCGTGGCCGGGCGCCGCCTTCGTGCCGGCGCGCATCGACCACACGTGCGCATCCTCGACGTCGATCAGCGCGGCCGCGTAGACGACGCGGCTGTTCATCGCCTTGTCGTTGCGGTCGAGCGCCTCGGCGCGGTTGCGCAGCTCCTGGGCGTCCATCGCGCGGGGCGCGCGCGGCATCGGCGGCACGGGGCCGAACTCGACGGGCGCGCGCTTGCCGGCGCCGCCGAGCGTGCGCACGGCCGCGAGGATGCCGGCCTGCGTGAGCTCGGAGGTCACCTGCTCGCGCCACACGCCGGCCGCGTCGCGCACCGTGAGGACGACACCGTCGCGGCGCGCGTGCCCGACGCCGGCGCCGAGCACGTCGACGGCGGCGGTCGTGCGGCGCCGCGCGACCGCGAGCGCGTGCACCGACGGGTACACGGCGGCGAGCCGGGCGACGGCGTCGCGCAGCCACGCGCGCACCTGCGGCGCGGCCTCGAGCGGCGACGCGGGAGCGGCGGGCGGCGGCGGTGCGCCGCACCCGAACGTCCACAGCAGCGTCGACGCGGTCCCGATCCCGAAGCTACCGAGCAGCTCGCGGCGGTTCCACGTCACCACGGCGCCAGCATGCCACGCTCACTCGTCGTCGACGGGACGCTTCGTGCGCTTCTTCTTCGCGGGTGCGACCGGCGCCGCGGCGGCGGGCCGGGGCGCGCCGAGGTCGAGCCAGTGCGCGGCGCGGTTGAAGTCGCCCCACCGCGTGAGCTTCTCCTCGGCGCCGAGGAACGCCATCACGACGTCGTGCGAGTCGAAGCGGGCGGCGGCGACGAAGCAGTAGCCGGCGGCGTCGGTGTACCCGGTCTTGCCGCCGCGCACGTCGTAGCGCTGCGCGAGCAGCGGCTGGTTCGTGTTCGTGTAGTCGATGCGGTCGCCGTTCTTCGACACGACGCGCACGTGGTCGGTCTTCATGATCTCGGCGAGCACGTCGTCCTCGAGGGCGACGCGCAGCGCGATCGCGAGCTCGCGCGCCGTCGAGACGTTGCCGCGCAGGCCGCTCGGGTCGGTGAACCGGGTGCGCGCGAGCTTCAGGTCCTTCGCGACCTTGTTCATCGCCGCGATCAGCTGGTCGGGGTCGAGGCCGACGGCCCGGCCGAGCGCGGTCGGGGCGCGGTTGTCGGAGGCGATCAGCATCGCGCGCAGGAGGTCGCGGTTTCTGAATGCGTCTCCGACATCCAGGCGCGTGCGCGCCCCGCCCCTGGCATAGGAGGCGTCGACCTTCGTGATCGGCGTCCACGCGTCCAGGTCGAGCTTGCGCTTCCGGACCACCATCGCGACGAAGATCTTGGTCGTCGACGCGATCGGCCGTGCGACGTCGGCTTCTTTCCCGAAGATCTCGGCGCCGGTCGCTGCGTCCAAGATGAACGCCGCTTTCGACTTGATCTCGGGCAGCACGGCCGCCCGATCCGCGTATGTCGGACGAGCGAGCACACCCAGCAGTGCGAACACCCCCAAGAAGGAAGAACGCATCCAGGCTCATCGTGACACGGCCCTTCGCGCATCGCGACTTTTCGTAGGGTTGTGAGCTAAGATGAGCCTTCGCGGCGGAGAATCGATGGAGCCTCAGCCAGGGACCAATCAGCCAGACCTGCTCATCGGCCAGACCATCGGCAACTATCTGGTGACCCAGAAGTTGGGCGAAGGCGGCATGGGCGCGGTCTACCTCGCCGAGCACCCGAGCATCGGCAAGAAGGTCGCGCTCAAGGTGCTGCACGGGGAGTTCTCGTCGAACCGCGAGGTCGCCGAGCGCTTCTTCAACGAGGCGAAGGCCGTCAACAACATCGGCCACCCGAACATCGTCGACATCGTGGACTACGGCGTCCTCCAGGCGTCGCAGGGCCGCGAGCAGCTCGTGTACTTCATCATGGAGTACCTCTCGGGGATCACGCTGTCGAAGCTGATCCGCGCCGAGGCGCCGCTGCCGCCGGAGCGCGCGCTCGGCATCACGCTGCAGGTCGCCGACGCGCTGTCGGCGTCGCACAAGTGCGGCATCATCCACCGCGACCTCAAGCCCGACAACATCATGCTCCAGCCGCGCGGCCGCGAGCGCGACTTCGTGAAGCTGCTCGACTTCGGCATCGCGAAGCTGACCGGTGACAACGCGGCCGGCTCGCGCCGCACGCGCACCGGCATCGTCATGGGCACGCCCGCGTACATGTCGCCCGAGCAGTGCGACGGCCGCGGCAACATCGATCCGCGCACCGACGTCTACGCGCTCGGCATCGTGCTCTACGAGATGCTGGTCGGGCGCGTGCCGTTCCTCGGGGAGGGCTACGGCGAGATCCTCGTCCAGCACCTCACGCAGCCGCCGACGCCGCCGTCGCAGTTCCACATGCTGAACCCGCACATCGAGGCGGTCATCATGAAGGCGCTGCAGAAGCGCCCGGAGATGCGCTACCCGACGATGGACGAGATGATGCGCGCGATGTCCGACCCGGTCGGGTACGTCGAGGCGAACGGCGGCGTGATCGGGTTCAGCCAGCGGCAGCTGACGCCGTCGAACGTGCCGATCGAGCCCGGTGGCGTGCGCATGCCGGGCCAGGCGCCGACGCTCGCCGGGTCGACGCCGCCGCCGGGCAGCTTGCACCAGGGCATGATGCCGATGCCGACGCCCAGCCCGGGCATGCTCCAGGCGCCGGCGGCGCCGACGACGCTCAACGGCGCGACGGGCCAGGTCACCGAGGGCAAGCGTGGCGGCAAGGTCGGGTTCATCGCGGCGGCGGCCGTCGTGGTGATCGCGGCGGGGATCGCGATCGCCGTGGTGGTGTCGGGCGGCGGTGACGATGCCAGCAAGCAGGCGGCGACGACGCCGTCGGGTGACAGCGGCAGCAGCACCGAGCCGGTGAAGGACAAGCCGCCCGGCGACGGCTCGCAGCAGCAGGCGGCGACGCCCGAGAAGCCCGAGAAGCCCGAGAAGCCCGAGAAGGGCTCCGACGCCGAGCCGAAGACCACGAAGGCCGACGGCAGCGACGGCAGCTCGGGATCGGCGACGAAGCCGCCGGTGATCGAGGAGCCGAAGGCGTCGACGGCGAAGATCGCGACGACGCCCGCGGGCGCGGACATCTACGTCGACGAGGTGCTGCAGAAGGTGAAGACGCCGGAGCCGATCGAGCTGCCGAAGGGCAAGGCGGTCAAGATCCGGATCCACCTGTCGGGGCACGAGGACGTCGCGTTCGAGGCGAAGGCCGACGAGAACGTCGAGAAGTCGTACACGCTGAGGCCGCGCCGCGGCTCGGTGACGCCGCCCCCGCCCCCGCCGGGCAAGGGCTCGCACACGACGCAGCAGGTGACGCCGCCGCCCGGCAAGGGCTCGCAGTCGTCGGTGACTCCGGGCAAGGGCTCGGCGACGACGACTCCCGGCAAGGGATCCGGTATCAAGACGGGTACCGGTCTCGAACGGCCGGGCGACTGAGTGAGTGATCGGACGGGGACCGATCCATTGGAGGCATGATGCGTAGACTCGCGATCGCGTGTGTGTTGCTCGCTCCCGCCCTGGCGCTGGCCGAGCCGAAGACGGCCGGTGAGTGGTACTCGGAGGGAGAGACCCAGTTCAGCCTCGGCAACTTCCAGGGCGCCATCGATGCCTTCAAGAAGGGCTTCGCGATGGAGCCCGTCGAGCGCAACAAGGCTGCATACCTCTACAACATCGCGCAGGCGTACCGCCTGTCGAAGATGGACTGCGGCCAGGCGAGGTTCTTCTACAACCGCTACCTCGACCTGAAGAGCCAGGACACGGTGAAGCCGCTGACCCCGGAGAAGCGCGCCGAGGTCGAGGGCTTCATCAAGGACCTCGAGGCGTGCGAGTCGGTCGCGAAGAAGCAGCCCGACGGGCCGATGCAGCCCGACGGCCCCGGCGCCAAGCCCGACGGCACCAAGCCGGGTACCAAGGACGTCGCGACGAAGAACGGCGACGGCGACGGTGACGGCGACGGCGACGACGGCGGCAAGGTCGTGAAGGGCGCCACCGGGGCCCCGAAGCTGATCTCGGCGCGCCTCCTCGGCGGCGGCGCCGTGTACTCGGCGGGCGAGCTGCCGGTGCCGACGCAGGCCTCCGGCGCGCTCATCGCGGGCTACCCGCTCGCCCTGAGCCCGCAGCTCGGGCTCGAGCTCGGCGCCGCCTTCACGTTCTCGCCGATGCCGTTCGAGGGCGCGATGGGACAGAGCCAGTCGGGCCAGTTCATCGGCGCGATGGCGAACCTCGGAGCGACCTACAACGTGATCCCGAAGCTCGGCGTGCGCGCCGACGTCGGCGCCGGCGTGCTCGTGATGTCGGGCATCAGCGAGAGCCCGTTCACGGCCTTCCAGCCGACCACCGGCGCGCTGTCCGTCTTCCACGTGCGCGCGGGCGTCTCGGCCGACTACGCGATCACGCCGAACGTCGTCGTGACGGCGGCGCCGTTCGCCTTCTCGTACAGCCCGGCCGCCACCGGCTTCGCCGAGAAGATCAAGTCGATCACCACGATCGACTTCATGGTAGGCCTCGGCTATCGGATGTAGCCGAGGCGACGTTACTTATGAAGAAATGCCCGTTCTGCGCGGAGGAGATCCAGGACGCCGCGATCAAGTGCCGCTACTGCAACTCCTTCCTCTCCGCAGCCCCTCCGGGCGCCGCGGCGCCTGCCTCTCCAGCTCCCGCGAAGGTCGAGGAATCCGCCCCCACGCAGGCGACATCGTCGTCGTCGGCGGCGCCGCCCTTCGCCCGCGCCGTTCCGAAAGATCCGGACTACGAGCCGCCGTCGAACCGCAAGACGTTCTACGAGGGCGTGCCCTCGTGGAAGGCGTTCCTCGGCTACTACCTCATCACCGGCTTCTCGGCCGCGGCGCTGATCGCGATCCTCAACGCAGTGTCAACTGATGCCGCGCTGACGACGAAGTTCCTCAACGTCGTCATCCCCGTCGCCGTCGCCGTCGTCTTCATGTTCGGCGTCACGCTCTACCGCAAGTCGATCAAGTTCCGGATCACCAACTCCGCGATCGAGACCGAGCGCGGCATCATCTCCAAGTCCATCGACGTCCTCCAGCTCTGGCGCTGCCGCGACGTCCGCTACAAGCAGAACCTCGTCGACCGCATCCTCGGCATCGCCCACATCGAGGTCTTCGCCCAGGACGCCACCACCCCGCACCTCGAGATCGTCGGCATGCCCTCCTCGCGCCAGCTCTTCGAGCAGCTCCGCGACTCCATCGAGATCCAGCGCCAGGCCAAGAACGTCTACGGCGTCATCAGTTGACGCTCACCACAATTTCACATCGTGGTTAGCAGAATATCCCTTTTGGGTCATTTCGAATAACAATGCCTCAAGCGCAGCTGACATCGCCTGTGCTTCTGTGTCCGCGAATGCGCGACCACCAAGAACTCGCATCGTTTCACCCACGAGGGCTTCTTCTCCTGGCTTCAAGCCGGGCACTCTAACATTCGGATCGTATACGTGCGCGCTCGCGAGTGCGAGCCACTTGCGCTCAGTCACATTTGGATCTGAGGGCGGATTCGAAACTTCAAAGGCCGTGATCTGACAAGTTACTCCTCGACGAGGGTTCATTGCGCATCCTTTCTCAGACACAAACACATTTGCGGTCGAAACTGAGAATCACCGCGACCGCATCCGGATCGTTATCGTCGCTCGCTACAGCTTCTGTGACCCTTCCTCCGGGAGTCAAGTCGGATTCATTACGCAGTCCGCACGCGAGGAACCTGGAAGTTAGCAATGTGTTTTTCAACTAAGGCCGATCACGATCAACGACACGCAGCCCAGACACACCAACCCATATCTGGTTCGAGCATATCACTCAGCAAGGTTGGTCTTCGCACCTGCCATGATGATTGGCGTATAGGCCGGCTGATCCGGACTACGAGCCGCCGTCGAACCGCAAGACGTTCTACGAGGGCGTGCCCCCTCGCGCCAGCTCTTCGATCAGCTCCGCGACTCCATCGAGATCCAGCGCCAGGCCAAGAACGTCTACGGCGTCATCAGCTGACCCGTTCGGCCTTGCTCATGCCAGGCGAGTGTTCCCTCGCCAGAGTTCCTTCTCCCCATCACGCAGACCGAAAGCAGTCCATCCTCGATCTCGATCTCGAGCGTCTCGCACAGCTCGTTCGCAGCGACGAGCACGAGTTTCTCGCCCGGCCCGATCGGCAGCGCGTGGCCCTCGGGTTCGAGTCCGAGCAGCATCTCCTTCTTCGTCCCGTTCCAGATTGGAATGCGCATATCTCATTCTAACGTGTCGGTGTGCTCATCACGCTGGCTGCGCTCGACGACAGCCGCGAGCTCCGGCGGCATCGGGATCTCGGGAACCTCGCGTCGCCGCACGAGCGGAGTTCTTAGCCACTCGTGCTTCGGATTCTCGAGGGGGACCCCCGTCAACTTCTCGATCGCCAGCAGCTCGAAGGGGACGATGGTGTAGGGATTTGCGGAGAAATCGTCGTCAAGGCGCTTCGAATGATAGTTAGCAAGTCCCTCGTAGTCCGTGGAGCGTAGCGTTCGCTCAGCGACCGCACGATACACGGCCATCGGTGCCCATCCGTGTTCGTTCCAAAACCGAGGTGGAACGCCTGCTGAATCAGAGGGTCCTGAGCCAACCCGACATTGTGGAGCATGTTCGATAGCCACGCAGCGAGCGCACTGGCGATCTCACCGTCCATCGGGACACCCGCGCCCCAACCTCGGGGGAACCGGTCGATGATGGTTCGGGCAAGACACCGCGGCGGCCCCCACCAGGCGCCCTGCATCGCGGCATCTCGCAGGTACATCATCTCGATCTGTACAGGGGCGATGTCGGGTGCGAGCTCGTGGGACATCTGCACGAACGTCGCGGCCTCGCGAGCCATCACAGATGCTTCCACTGTGGTGAAGCCCCGCTCGGCGAGCCGAACATGGAGCCGAAGCTGCCAGTTCCCGTCCACGCTGTTCGCATCCCGATCAACGATAGCTCAACCGTGTGAGCCGGTTCGGCGCACGGGTGTGGGCTGGAGTGGCGCAGCGCGCGGGGCCGGCGCAGGGGTGGAGGTCGCAGAACGCGGGGTTGCCGTGGCGCGGGAGGTGCTCGGGCGGTGCGGAGATGAAGATCACGTGGCTCATGCTCCCCGTCCTCCTCGCGACCGCGCCCGCCGCTGCAGAGGATTCGAAGCTCAAGCCGGCGCTGACGCAGGAGGCGTACGAGAAGCTGGTCGTCGGGCTCGCGGACTGCAAGCTCAAGGGCTACAGCATCGACGCCGCGTGTCCCGCCGTGAAGGCGATGCAGCAGGCGATGAAGGACACGACGACGCCGATGAAGGACCTCGTCGGGATGAATGCCGCCCTCGGAGCGAAGCTCATCGGCCACAGCGCGCCCGCCGTGCGCGTGAAGGCGGCGGAGCTGATGAGCAGCTTCGTCGGGACGGCGTCGAGCAGCCAGGATGTGGTCGTCGCCGCGGCGGCGAAGGAGAAGGACCCGCAGGTGCTGCAGGCGTTCCTCCGCGTCGTCGCGAACGACGGGGCGAAGAACCCGAAGGTCGCGGCGCTGCTGCTCGGTGCCGCTGACCACGCGGACAAGGACGTCCGCATGCAGGCGGTCTACGCGATCTCGTCGGGCTGGAACGTGGCGATGAAGGGCGGCCCGGAGAAGCTCGCGGTCCTCGCCGAGAAGGACGCGGTCCCCGGCGTGCGCCAGGCGGCGTGCGAGTACGGCGGCAAGCTCGGCCAGCCCGCGATGCTGCCGGTGATCGAGAAGCTCACCGCGAAGGCCGACGACAAGGACATGTATGCCGCGTGCATGCTCGGCCTCGGCGCGATGTTCCACCAGTTCCCGCTGTACCCGACGAGCAACGAGGCCGCGTACCGGCTGTTCCTGAAGCGCCTCGCGGCGACGCCGCGCTCGGAGGCGGCACCGCCGTGGCGGCTCATGAACCTGTTCGGCTACGCGGGGGACCCGAAGAACGAGAAGCTCGCCGCATGGAAGAAGAAGGCGACGTGGTTCAAGGCCGACGAGGTCAAGCGCGCCCTCGCCGCCGTCGTCGCCGACAAGCAGACCAACTGGATGTCGCGCACGGGTGCGATCGACTCGCTCGCCGGCCTCGGCGCGACCAAGGCCGAGCTCGAGGCGCTGAAGAAGGGCTACGACGCGAAGGCGTCGCCCGATGGCTTCGTCGTGAAGAAGCTCGACGAGGCGATCGCGAAGGCCCCGTGACCGCCATAACGTGCCCGGATGAACAAGGTATGGCGACTTATCCGGGGGCGATAGCTAGCCATAGCTCGGGTCAGCGCTTGAGCTTGAGCGGGTTCACGCCCGTGAGCACGACCTCGCCGGTCGGGCCGATGCGGATCTCGGCGACGGGCGTCGCCTCGACGTCGGAGCGGCGGTAGCGGTCGGTGAGCACGTGGATGTGCTGGTTCGCGGAGCCGCGCAGGCCGGAGGCGAGCCGCGCGGATGCGACGTAGCGGCCGTCGATCAGCACGTCGAGCCGAGCGAGGACGTCGGGGCCGCCGGGCAGGGCGCGGATCTCGTCGAGGGTGTAGCCGCTGAAGGCGAGCGTGGAGAGGCCGCGCGCCCGGGCCGCGTCGAGGAGCGCGGCGGCGGCCTCGGGTTGCTGGAGGGGCTCGCCGCCCGACAGCGAGATGCCCTCGACGTCGTCGGGGATCTGCGCGGCGAGGTCGGCGACGGCGATGCCCTTGCCGCCGGCGGCGTGGGTCGCCGGGTTGAAGCAACCGGGGCAGCCGAGGGTGCAGCCCTGGAACCACACGACGAACCGCGCGCCGGGCCCGTTCGCGCGGCTGCGCAGCTCGACGGCGTGAACCCGGAGGTTCACTTCACGATCGGTTTCGGAACGACCGGCACCGGGTGCTCGCCGGCGGTCGTGCCGTTGACGTCCATGTCGTTGACCAGGAGGTCCGGCGTGATGATGCTGCTCTCGATGCCGCCCGACGGCACGAAGCCGTCGTCGGTGCCGCCGGTGAGGCGCAGCTGGAGCTGGCTCTCCGTCGCGTTGAGGAAGTTGTACGTGGTCGTATCCGAGGACACGCCCAGCACCTGCTTCCACGCCTTGATCGCCACCTCCTTCAGCTGCACGCCGCGCACGATCTCGCGCCGCCCGTCGGGGTACACGCGGTACGCGATGGTCGCCTGCGGCGGCAGCGCCTGATCCGTCGTCTTGATCATCTGCACGAGCTCGCGCCGGCTGAACTCGGGGGCCGAGCTCACCGCGGCGTCGTCGAACTGCTTGATGATGAGGCCGTACTTGCGACCCTCGGCGCGCGCCGCGGCGATCAGCTGCGCCTCGAGGGTCTTCCTCGGGACGCCGCCCTTGCCGCTCACGAACAGGTTCGTCGCGCTGCCGTGGAACACGCCGCCGTCGGCGGTGCGCCGCGCGTGGCCGTTCGACGTCTGCCCCTTCTGCGACGGCGTGCGGCTCGTCAGCAGCGTCTTCAGGAAGCCGTCCTTGATGACCTCGACCCGCTGCGCGGCGACGCCCTCGTCGTCGATCTTGTACCCGCCGATCAGCGCCTTGCCGCCGCCGACCTTCGCCGTGGGGTCGTCGACGATCGTCAGCGTCGGCGACACCACGCGGTCGCCGACCTTGTCGGTCAGCGCGCCGCCGAAGTTCTTCGCCTCCGTCGGGTTCAGGCCCTCGGGCACCGGCGTGCCGCCGAGGTGCGGCGCGAGCGTCGCACGGATGAGGCCGACCGCGCCCTCGCCCTCGAACAGGACGGGCCCGGTGTAGTGCTCCATGATCGGCGCCTTCGCGAGCGCCGTCAGGTTGTCGACGAGCTTCTTCGCCTCGGCCTTGAGGTCGTCGTCGGTCGGCAGGTCCTTGGCCGTGTGCCCGTAGCGCAGGAAGTACTGGTGCAGCGCGGACCCGTCGTCGGCCTGACCGTTCGCGTTGATCACGACGCCGCTCGCGCGCCGCGTGTCCGTGACGGCCGTGCCCTCGGTCGTGATGTACCAGCGCCGCTCGAGGTAGCTCGTCACGGCGACGCGCGCGTCGCGCACCACCGGATGGTCGCGGAAGCTCGCCGACACGAGCCTCGCGCGCGCCTCGAGCTCGTCGAGCGACTCGAGCGGCACCACGAGCACCGGCGTCTCGCTGACGACCGGCTTCTCCGTCGTCCACGACGGCACGTCGATGTTGCGGACGCCGCTCGACTTGCGCGCCTCGAGCTTCGCGCGCAGCTGGATCAGCGCCTCCTTGTACGCGCCGTCGGTCACCAGCCACGCGGCGCGCCGCGCGATCCGCGGGGTCGCCTCGAGCGGCAGGTTGATCGTCGACACCGCGTCGATCTCGTCGGCCTGCGGCACGACGTAGTTGCCGTTGTCGAGCTTGTGCGGGTTCGACGGATCGAGCCCGACGCGCACGCGCGCCTCGAGGTTGACGAAGTGGCGGTTGCGCCGGCTCGTCACGTGGCCGAGGTTCGCGGCGACGTCGTTCACGTCGACCTCGGTGATCTTGTACGAGATGAAGTACGGCTTCGGGTTCTGCCCGATCTGCAGCTGCGCCATCGCGCGGTTCATCTCCTGCGACACCGCGTCGAGGATCTCGTCGGTGACGGCCTTCGACGGCGGCCCGAGCCCCGCGGCCGCGGGCGCCGGCGCGGGCTTCGCCAGCGCATCTTCCTCGACGCCGACCGCCGCCGGCATGATGACGAGCAGCGCGAGCGCCGCGTGATACAGCCGGATCCTCATCACGGCGCCTCCTTCTTCATGCTGGGCGCGCCGAGCACCGGCGGCCTGTCGTGCGGGATGAAGCCCTTCTCGATCTCGAGCTTCTCGATGAGGAGGCTCGGCGCCGACGCCGACACCGGCACCCACCCGCTCTCGGCGCCGCACACCCCGTTGAACGTCTCGATCTCGCGGCTCGCCGCGCGGATCGACTGCAGCGCGATCAGCGGCGTGCCGCCGATGTCGATGCCGCGCACGAGCTCCTTCTTCCCGTCGGGATAGAGCTTGTACGCCATCACCGGGTTGACCTTGAACGCCTGCGGCGCGAACGCCGACGTGTTCGTGAAGCCGCCGCTGATGTCGGTGAAGATCATGCCGTACGGGCGCTTCTGCCGCTTGACCTCCTCGAGCAGCATCTTCTCGAGGTCGGTGCGCGGCACGCTCTTCGCCACCTCGACGATGAGGTTGCCCTGGCGCGCCACCGGCGGCAGGCCCGGCGAGCGCCGGCCGTGGCCGTTCGACGCCCCGAAGCCCTTGATCGGGTTTCTCCCCATCAAAAAGCCGACGAGCTTGCCCTTGTCGATCAGGCTCACCTGGCGCGCGGCGACGCCCTCGTCGTCGTAGCGGTAGAAGCCGTTGAGCTGGAGCCCGTTGAGCGTCTGGATCTGCGCGTCGTCGTAGACGCTCAGCCACTCGGGCGCGATGTCCTTGCCGACGTAGCTCGCGAACGTCTGCCCGCTCGTCGTGTCCTTCTGACGGTGGCCCTCGATGCGGTGTCCGAACACCTCGTGGAAGAACACGCCCGCCGCGCGCCCCTCGAGGATCGCCGGGCCGACGTACGGCTCGGCGAGCGGCGCCTTGTGGAGCGCGTCGAGGTCGCCGGTCACCGTCGCGATCACCTTCTCGACCTCGGCCTCGCTCGGCAGGTCGGCGGGCTGGCGCCCGAACCGCTGCTCGAGGCGCGACAGGTTCTGACCGTCGTCGGCCTTCACCCCCGCGGACACCGCGAGCTGCGCGTGCGTCCACGACATCTGGATCTGGCTGCCCTCGCTGTTGACGAGGTACGTCGTGTACTGCTGGAACGTGACGCCGCACGTGCCGCGCGTCGCCGCGCCCTTGAGCGCCTTCGCCGAGCACCGCTTCAGGCGCTCGACCCACACCGACTTGTCGAACACCAGCTTCGCCGGCGCGCCGACGTAGACCTCGGCCTTGCTCGCCGACCAGTCCGGCGCCTGCGTGCGCTTGCTCAGCGTCGCCTGGTCCTGGCGCACGTAGCCGAGCGCCGACACGGCCTCGCGGTAGCGCCGATCCGTCTCGAGCCACAGCGCGTTCGACAGCGCCTGCTTGTCGTCGCCGAACGGGACGGCGCCCCGGCGCGTGAGGGGCGCGTTGAAGTTGTTGTTGTCGTCCTGGAGGGCGCGCGTGTTGTCGAGCTCGGGCGAGCCGACGCGGACCTCGACGTCGAGGTTGCGCGCCGTGTCGTCGGCGTCGGTGACGAGCGCGCCGCCCTCCGCCTCCATGTTCACGATGCGCTGCTCGACGAGCTGGTACGCCAGATAATACGCGGGGTCTTTCTGCTTGCGCAGGACCGCGATCTCGCGATCGTTCTCCGCCTTCATGACGTCCAGGATCGCGGAGCGCTTGTCGGGCGTGTTGCCCTCGGTGGGGGCGCTTCGCGTCACCTCGATCTTCGAGGGAATGTTCGGGAGATCGACCTTGATCTCGTTCGGGACCGGAGGGAGCGTACCGGAGCCGCCGCCCTTGCCGATCGTGCTGCTGCCTCCGTTATGGCCGTTGCCGGGGCAGCCCGCGAGCCCGGTGAGCGCACCGAGCAGGAGGATCCATCGCATATGCCCGAAACACTAGCACGGCTATAATGGACGCCACCGTGCACAGTCGCCCCACCGCCCTCGTCATCCACGACGACGGTGACGCGCTCGACCTGCTGACGCGGCTGTTCGAAGCGAGCGGCCTCGAGGTCCTCACCGCCGTCACCGGCTTCCGCGCGCAGGCGCACCTGGAGGGCGAGCGCCCGATCGACGTCGTCATCGCGCCCTGGGATGCAACCCACCAGGTGGGCGGCGACGTCTATCGGTGGTCCCTGCAGCGCCGGTACGACCTGCGCGACCAGTTCGTCTTCATCGCGTCCGAGGTGCCCGCCGAGTTCGACCGGCTGGTCGCCGGGCGCTGCCTCGCCGTCTCGATGGCGCGGCCCGCCGAGGTCGTGCGCGTCGCGGTCGCTGCGATCAAACGCCGCACCGCGCTCGAGGCCGCGCGCGACGCCGCCGTCGCCGACCTCGACGACGACAAGCCCGCGCTGCTCCTGGCCGACGACGAGCCGGTCCTGCTCATGGTCATGGCCGACCTCCTCGGGGAGGTGGGCTACTCCGTCATCCGTGCGGAGAGCGGACACTCGGCGATCGCGCAGCTCGAGCACGGCGACTTCGACGCGATCGTCGCCGACTGGAACATGGACGACGGGAGCGGCGCCGACATCTACCGCTGGCTGCGCGAGTTCAAGCCCTGGCTGCTCGACCGGGTCGTGTTCCTGTCGTCGAACGACGGCGACGACCCGACGAGCGTCGCCCCCGGGCGCCCGGTCTACCGCAAGGGCCAGGACTCGCAGGCGCTGACGACGATGCTCCGCGAGATCGTCCGCCAGGTGCGCGCCGACAAACCGCCCGCGGCCTGACAGTCTGTTGCACCGCGACCGCTTGTGCCGTCGGCTCCGACGAGGAACGGTGGAGCGTGTCCCACGCGGCCCGGCCGACCCGGCGCACGGTGCTCGCCGTGCTCGCCGCGACCGCGTGCGGACGGAGTCGATCCATGCCCACGTCCACGATGCCCGTCCTGTTCCAGGCGCACGGCGCACCCCCGCTGCTCGACGATCCGGCGTGGATCGGCGAGCTCGCCGCGTGGGGCGGCGCGCTGCCGCGCCCCGAGGCGATCGTCGTCGTGTCGGCGCACTGGGAGCAGCGCCCCGTCGCGATCGGCGCGACGCGCCCGGTGCCGCTGATCTACGACTTCTACGGGTTCCCCGAGCGGTTCTACCGCCTCGCCTACCCCGCGCCCGGCGCGCCCGGCGTCGCCGCCCGCATCCGCGGCCTCCTCGCGGATCAGGCGATCGCGACCATCGACCAGCCGGACCGCGGCCTCGACCATGGCGTGTACATCCCGCTCATGTGCATGTACCCGCAGGCCGACATCCCGGTGCTGCAGATCTCCTTGCCGAGCGAGCGCCCCGACGAGCTGTACGCGGTCGGGCGCGCGCTCGCGCCGCTGCGCCGCGAGGGCGTGCTCCTCATCGGCAGCGGCTTCCTCACGCACAACCTGCGCGCGCTCAGCCTGCGGCAGACGCCGGCGTGGGCGAGCGACTTCGACAGCTGGGCGGCCGGGGTTCTCCAGCGCCGCGATCACGACGCGCTCCTCGACTACCGCGCGAAGGCGCCCGGGGTGCGCGAGTCCCTCCCCACGCACGAGCACTTCGTCCCCGTCCTCGTCGCCGCGGGCGCCGCGGCCGACGCGCCGGTGACGTTCCCGATCACCGGGTTCTGGTGGGACGGCGCGATGACGCGGCGGTCGGTGCAGTTCGGCTAGCTCCGGGTGTATGGATGCGCATGCTCGCGCGCATCCTCGACCACGACGCGATCGTGACGTCCACCGACGGCCGGGAGGCGCTCGATGCGATCGCGGCGGGCAAGCGCGTGTGGGTCGAGCTCGAGCGCGAGACCGACGAGGCGAGCAAGTTCCTCACCGGGCTCGGCATCCACCCGCTCACGATCGAGGACATCTGGGGGCCGCGCGCGCATCCGAAGATCGACGACTTCCCGGCGTACCTGTACGTGATCATCCATGGCGTCGGCGCGGCGCACGGGAACGAGCTCTCGCTCGTCGAGATCGACGTGCTGTTCGGCAAGAACTGGCTCGTCACGCACGACCGCTCGGGCCTCGTGTGCGACGACATCGGCACCGAGCTCGACCACTCGCCGCGCCTGCTCGCGAAGGGCCCGGCGTGGCTCGCGCACGCGGTGCTCGACCGCGCCGTCGACCGCTACCTGCCGGTGATCGACCAGCTCGACAGCGACATCGACGAGCTCGAGAACGACGTCCTCGAGCGCGCGGGCACGCCGAAGGGCCGTGCGACGCTGCGCCGCATCCTCGAGTTCAAGCGCATGCTGCAGACGCTGCGCCGCACGAGCATCCACCAGCGCGAGATCCTCCTGCGCCTCGCGCGCGGCGAGTTCGACGAGATCCCGACCGACGCGTTGCCGTTCTTCCGCGACGTCTACGACCACTTCCTGCGCATCCAGGACATCGCCGAGGGCTACCGCGACCTCGTGACGTCCGCGCTCGACGCGTTCCTGTCGGTGCAGTCGAACCGCATGAACGAGGTGATGAAGACGCTCACGCTGATCTCGACGATGATGCTGCCGCTGACGTTCATCGCCGGCGTCTACGGGATGAACTTCAAGACCATGCCGGAGCTCGACTGGGTCGGCGGCTATCCGGCGGCGCTCGGCCTCATGCTCGTCGTCGCGGGGTCGATCCTGCTGTGGTTCCGCCGCAAGGGCTGGATCGGCCGGCGCGCGCGCGACCCGCTCAGCCTGCAGGCGAAGAAGGGCCGCGCGGCGACCGAGCCCGGCGCGAGCTGACGGGCGCGCTCAGCGGATCTCGATCTTCCACGCCGCGTGCGCGGTGTCCTCGAGGATCTCGACGCGCGGCTGGCCGGCGTGGAACACGAGGATGCGCTTGCCGTTCTCGTCCTCGGCGGGGCGCGGCACGCCCCACTTGTGGGTGAACAGCTCGAGGAGCGTGTCGCGCGCCTCGGGGTGCGCCTTGTACGGGATCGCGAACGCGAGCTCGCGCACGCGGCCGTTCACGATCTCGAGGTTGATCTTCGTCGCCGAGCGGTCCCACTCCGTCGGCGGGAGCAGGATGACGAGCCCGTTCTTGCCGGCGGGGATGACGTCGTCCTTGGGGAACGCCTTCTTGACCTCGTCGACGGTCATGCCGAGGACGGGGACGGCGTCCATGACGTCGGGCTGCTCGCCGAACAGCTGCGCGGCGGGCAGGTACGTGTCGAACGCGAGGTCGTGGCTCGAGCCGAGCGCCGGGCGCAGCGTCGCGCGCCACCCCGTCGTCGGGTCGGGCCACACGAGCACGCTCTTGCCGACGGGCTCGGTCGCGGGCGAGCCCGGGCCCCACGCGTCGGCGATGAGCTCCTCGGCGTGCGGCGGCAGGTTCAGGTAGATCGCGCGGAGGATGCCGAGCTTGTCGTCGATCGACACGAACTCGCGCACGCCGTCGACGCCGGTCGGGACGCCGCTGCGCACGTCGACCGGGCCGGGCGCGAGCTTGCGCGCCTCGGCCACCTTCATGCCGACGCGCAGCTTCGCGAGGTCGCCCGGCGGCACCACGTGCGCGCCGAAGAAGTCCGACGTCAGCACGTGGTAGGGCACGTACTCGACGATGCAGTTGCGCTCGAGGCAGTCGAGCTTGACCTTCCACCCCGTCGTCTCGTTCGCCCACGTGACCTCGGGCTGACCGAGCGAGTCGCGCGTGATCGTCGGCTCGCCCCACGCGCGCGTGAGCATCTCGCGCGTGCCGTGGCCCGACACGATCGCGACGATGCTCGCGACGGTGCCCGAGTCGGCGCGCACCTCGAGCTTCACGTCCGACACACCCGAGTCGAGGACGAGCTGGTCGCGGATCGCGCGCGGGTCGTCGCGCAGCGCCGGCAGGAGCTTCCTCGCATCGGCGACGCTCATGCCCGGCTGGATCTTCGCGAGGCCGCGCGGCGGCTCGATCGTCGGCCCGAAGAACTCGGTCGTCGCAGCGGGAGCCTGGTTGCACGCCGCGAGCGCGGCAGCGACGAGGATGACCCGGCGACGCATCCCTCTATTGATGCCCCGGGCCCCCGAAATCCACAAGCGCGCCCCCCGAGGTCGAGGCATTTTGCCCTGCGCCGCGACTACGGTTTCGGCGCGGCGCGCGCGGCCGCGTCGAGCAGGACCTGCGCGCGCTCGGGGGCGGCGAGCTTCGCCGCGGCGGTCGCGGCCGCGACGATGCCGATCGCGACCTGCGCGGCCTCGGCGAGCGCGAGCGCCTGCTCGTAGTGGGCGAGCGCCTCGGCGGGCGCGCCGGCCTTCTCGAGGCCGCCGGCGAGCCCGACGTGCGCCCACACGAGGCCCGGCTTCTGCCCGAGTTGCTCGGCGAGCGCGAGCGCGCGCCGGTAGCGGGCGAGCGCCGCGGCGACGGCGCCCTCCTCGAGGTCGAGGTCCGCGAGCGCGATCAGCGCGTACGGCACGAGCCGTGCCGCCCCCATCGCCTCGCGCAGCTCGAGCGAGCGCTCGAAGCCGCGGCGCGCCGCCGCGAGGTCCCCGCGCTCGTCGGCGATGCCGGCCAGGTGGCGCTCGGCGTAGGCGATCACGCCGCGGTCCTGCACCCGCTCGGCGAGCGCCAGCGCCGCCGTGTAGCGCTCGGCGGCGAGGGGATGGTGCCCCATCTGCTCGAACGTGAGCCCGGCGTGGAAGTGCGCCTCGGCGGCACCCGCGAGATCGCCGGCCTCGTTGTAGAGGACGAGCGCCGCAGCGAACGCGTCGCGCGCCACGCGGAAGTCGGTCCGCCCGGACCACAGGACCCGCGCGTACTCGACCATGCCCACGGCATCGGTGGCGACGGCCATCGCCCGGATCGCGCGGGCCTCCGCCGCCCCATCCCGGGCGGCCTCCGCGAGGGCCAGCGCGGCCTCGTACCCGGCGTTGCGGGCGAACGCATCCGACGCCGCCAGCCGCGCGAGCTCCGCCGCCAGCGCGGCGCGCTCGACGGGGCCGCGCCGGTCGCGCAGGGCCCGCTCCAGCGCCGCCCTCCCGGCGTCGAACTGGCCGCGCTCGTCGTGCGCGCGCGCCTCGCCGATCACGACGTGCGCCGGCCGCGGCGGCGCCGCCCCGCAGGCGGCGAGCGCGATCACGAGGGTCACGAGGACGAGCCGTCTCACGGAGGCAACCATGCGCCGGGGCCCATCATCCGCACCAGTGATGTTCCATGATAAGCATCATCACCGGCGTGAATCCCGCGCGCGTGAGCCTCGCGTCGATCGACCTCAACCTCCTGCTCGTGCTGCACACGGTGCTCGAGGAGCGCAGCGTCACGCGCGCCGCGCGGCGGCTGCACCTGACGCAGCCGGCGGTGAGCAACGCGCTCGCCCGGCTGCGGGCCGCGCTCGGCGACCGGCTCGTCGTGCGCAGCGGGCGAACGCTCGAGCCGACACCGCGCGCGGCCGAGATGATGCCGCGCCTCGGCGCCGCGCTCGGCGGGCTGGCGGCCGCGGTCGACCCGCGCTTCGACGCCGCGACGACGGCGCGCACGTTCACGCTCGCCGACAGCGAGGAGCTGTCCGAGCTGCCGCGCCTCGCCGGCGCGTTCGCGCGCCGCTTCCCCGAGGCGACGCTGCGCCTGGTCACCGTCGACGACCTCGCCGCGGCGCTCGTCGCGGGCGCGGCCGACGCCGGGCTCGGCCCGGTCGCGCGCGCCGGCGGCGGCCTCGTGCGCCGCGTCCTCTACGCCGACCGCACCGTGCGCGTCGTGCGCCGCGGCCACCCGCACGCCCGCGCACCCGCGCGCCTCGCGAAGGCGGCGCGCATCGTCGTGCACGGCGAGCGCGAGCGTGCGGCGCCGCCGGGGGTGCGCGTCGCGATGGTGATGCCCGACTACATGAGCGCGGCGCTCGCCGTCAGCCGCTGCGACCACGTCACCGTGCTGCCTCATCGCTTCGCGCAGTCGATCAGCCGCTTGCTCCCGCTGCAGCTCGTCGGGCCGACGATCGGGTCGGCGCCGATCGCGCTGTACTGGCACGAGCGCACGCACGGCGACGCCGGCGCCGCGATGTTCCGCGACCTCGTCGTCGACGCCGTCGCCGGTCGCGACTAAGGTCGGACATGGCCGATGCGACCGAGACCGAGCTCGCCGCCGCGATCGACGACGATCCGTACGACGTCGAGAACTACCGCGTGTACGGAGACTGGCTCGAGGGCAACGGCGATCCGCGCGGCCGGCTGATCGGCATGATGATCCTGCTCGAGCGCCTCACCGATCGGAACAAGCGCGAGCACCTGATGGGCAAGCTCGCCGCGTACCTCGACGAGCATCGCGAGGCGTTCTTCCCGGCGCCGTACCGCAGGGTCGAGGTCACGACCCTCGTGCGCGGGCACTCCGGCAACATGCAGTGGCGGTACGGCTTCGCACACCACGTCACCGCGCCCGGCTACGAGGAGGGTGTCGCCGCCCTCGGCGAGCTGCTCGCGCACCCGTCCGGGCGCTTCGTCGTCGAGCTGGGGGCGGTGCTCGGCACCGAGACGCAGGAGCTCGCCGGGATGCTGCGCGAGCGCTGCCCGCGCTCGCTGCGCGCGCTCACCCTCGACGTCCACGCCGAGAGCGACCTCGCGCCGCTGTGGCCCGCGCTCGCGCGCATCCACGCGCTGTCGGTGGAGCACACCGGGCTGTTCCCGCTCGCGCTCGGCGACATCCGGCTGCCGGAGCTGCGCCGGCTCGCGCTCGACGGGCAGCTCTCCCCGCTCGCGCCCCTCCTCGCCGCGCCGCTGCCCCGCCTCGAGGAGGTCCGCCTCGCCCTGCCGGACCTGAGGATCGCCGACCTGCGGCCGCTGTTCGAGCGCACCGACCTCCCGCTGACCGCCCTGCGCCTCCACGACAACCCGTTCACCGACGACCTCTGCCGCGAGCTCCCGGCGACGCCGCTTGGCGCGCGCCTGAAGCTCCTCGACCTCCCGGCCGGGATGATGACCGACCGCGGCGCGCTCACGCTCGCCGACGGGCTCCGCGCCCTCGGGCGCCCGCCGCTCGACGCGATCAACGTCCCCGGCAACCGGCTGTCGCGCGCCGGGCTCGCCGCGCTGCGGACGGTCGCGATCCGCGTCACCGACTAGGGGCTGTCCCTATTCGGGGCTCGCGCGGCGCTCGCCCCTCGAGGGCCAGCCCCTAACCTTCTCCTTCCGTGCGTCCACTCACTCCGCTGTTCCTCGCGCGGCAAGGCCGCGCGAGGGCTCCGTTCGGTCCGCACTAGCGCGCGAGCGTGCGCAGCGCGTCGGCGAGGATCGTCAGCGACGAGCGCATCTCGGCCTCCGACAGCCACGCGTAGGAGATGCGGAAGCCGTTCAGGTGCGGGGCCTCGCCGACGAACGCCGCGGACGCGTTGGACACGACGACGCCGCGCCGCGCGAGGTGCTGCTCGAGCGCCGGGACGTCGATCGAGCGCGGGAGCTCGAGCCAGAGCGTCGGTCCGCCGCCCGGACGCGTCCACCTGACGCCGTCGGGCATGAGGTCCTCGAGCTGCGCGAGGCACGAGGTGTAGCGCGCGTCGAGCGCCTTCTGCAGGGCCTGGAGGTGCGTGTCGTAGTAGCCGCGGTCGAGGAACTCGGCGACGACGGCCTCGGTGAGCCACGCGTTGCCGAGCGTCGACAGCCGCTTCATCGCGACGAGCGTCGGCACGAGCTCGGGCGAGGCCGCGACGAAGCCGACGCGCAATGACGGCAGCAGCTTCTTCGTGAACGAGTTCACGTACAGCACGCTCTTGCCGCCGAGCATGCGCAGCATCGGGCGGTACTCACCGTCGGAGAGCATGTCGCTGCCCCAGTCGTCCTCGAGGATCGCGACGCCGTGCGCGCGGCACAGGTCGAGCACGCCGCGCAGCTCGGCGCTCGTGTACGAGTAGCCGGTCGGGTTGTGGAAGCTCGAGATCAGGTACGCGAGCGACGGCTTCGTCGCGAGCGCGCGGTCCCAGCGCCCCAGGTCGATGCCCGCGAACGGATCGAGGTGCAGCCCGACGAGCTCGTGGCCGAGGCTCTCGAACAGGAGCTTCGCGTACGCGTAGACCGGCGACTCGAGCGCGATGCGCGGGGTCGCGAGCGCGCGCGCGACGATGTCGAGCGACTGCTGCGACCCCGTCGTCACGACGACCTCGTCGGCCTCGACGTCGAGGCCGCGCGCCCGCAGCCGCTTCGCGATCGCCTCGCGCAGCGGCCGGTAGCCCTGCGCGTCGTACTGCGCCGGGATGCGCTCGCGCACGACCGAGCGCGCGCACTCGGCGATGCGCTCCGTCGGCAGCAGCTCGGGGTCGATGAACACCGTCGACAGGTTCGTGGTGCCGCGCGGCATGAAGTCCGGGCGCGACAGCGGCGGCGGCACGAGGCGCGGCAGCGGCGCCGGCGTCGTGACCGCGAGAGCGTCAACGCGCTGCGCGGCGAGCACGAACACGCCCTCGCGCTCGCGCGCCTCGACGAGCCCGCGCGCGACGAGCTCGTCGTACGCGGCCTGCGCCGTGTTCTTCGACAGCCCGAGCTGCTTCTCGAGCGCGCGCACCGGCGGCAGGCGGCTCCCCGCCGGCAGCGCACCGCTCGCGATCTCGCGCTGCACGCTGGCGACGATGTCGGCGGCGGTCGCCCTCCTCTCCCCGGAGCTGACGTGAAGCCCGACGTACGGTGCTCGTGTCATGACGCGGTGATACTGCGCCGCTGCCCTCGAGCGAAGGGACAGCGTCCCATGAGGCCGTGGGACACGAGCGTGGTACACCTCGTCCGATGTCGGAACGCAGCTTCGCGCTCACTCCTGGCAAGCGCGTGCTCTACCTGACCAAGGATCCGGCGCGCATCCGCGATCAGCTGAACGGTGCGCGCCTGTCGATCGCCGAGCTGTCTCCCGACGAGCTGCTCGACGACATCAACACCGACGCGATGACGCCCGCGTGGGTGTGCTTCGACCACGACCCCGCCGACATCGCGCGCAACGCGTACGCCGGCCTCGTCGTCGGCGGTGAACGTCTGATCCCGGCGAACGCCCTGCGCGACGGCGGCTTCGAGGTGATCGTCTCGGGCGCGCAGAAGGGCGTCGGCTCGAGCCGCGAGACGGCGGCGCAGTGCGAGGTGTTCTCGGGGAGCCGGCTCGCGATCGCGAGCTCGTTCGCGCCGATCCACGCGCGCAACAACATCAACATCGGCCAGCTCATGGGCGACCACGCGATGTTGCGCCGCCTCGAGGCGGGCGAGTCGATCCCGCTCTCCGAGTTCACGCAGGGCCACGACGCGATCACCGCGCTCATCATCGAGAGCGGCGGCCTGTTGCCGTTCTGCGCGCGGCTCGCGAAGGGCGACCTCGCCATCCCGCCGACGGGCACCGCGCCGCGCGCGATGAACCTCACCGAGAAGATCCTCGCCGGCAAGCTCCTGCCCGGCCAGGGCACGCACGTGAAGCCCGGCGACGCCGTGCTCGTGCGCGTCGACGCCGGCTACTCGCACGAGTTCACGACCGCGCAGGTCGACTTCTTCCTCGCCGCCGAGTACGGCGCCGACTACCAGCTCAAGGACCCGCCGAAGTTCGCCGTGTTCGAGGACCACCTCATCTACGCGACCGGCGTGCCGTCGATGGCGAGGTTCGCCGACAAGATCGGGCGGCTGCGCGAGCTGCAGCGCGCGTTCGCGGCGCGCACCGGCGTGCGCAACTACAGCGCCGTCGACGGCGTGTCCCCGGGCATCTGCCACCAGGTCGCGCGCGAGCAGTTCATCGACCCCGGCGACTTCGTGCAGGCGACCGACAGCCACACGTGCATGGGCGGCGCCTCGGGCGCGCTCGCGTGGGGCGTCGGCTCGACGGAGTACGCGGCGCTCGTGTACTGGGGCTTCACGCCGCTCGCGGTGCCCGAGTCGATCCGCTTCGAGCTCACCGGCGCGCTGCGCCCCGGCGTGTCGGCGAAGGACGTGATGCTGCACATCCTCGCGACGTACGCGAAGCGCGAGGACACGCTCAACCGCGTGATGGAGTTCGGCGGCGCCGGGCTGTTCGCGCTGTCGCCCGACGAGCGCGCGACGCTCGCGAACATGGCGACCGAGTGCAGCGCGCGCGGCGCCGTGATGGAGGTCGACGACACGATGCTCGCGTGGATCGCGTCGCGCCGGCCGAACGCGACGGTCGAGCATCTGCGCGCGAAGGTCGTGACGCCGGATCCGGGTGCGCAGCACGCGGGCGGCGTGCACCGCATCGACCTCGGCGCGATCGAGCCGATGGTCGCGACGCCGGGCGACCCCGACCGCGGCATCGCGAGCGATCCGAAGAACGGCGCGCGCATCCCCGAGATCGGGCGCGTGAAGATCGACATCGCGTACGGCGGCTCGTGCACGGCCGGCAAGCGCGACGACGTCGACATGTACGCGCGCGTGATGGCCGACGCCGAGAAGGCCGGTAAGCGCGTCGCCACGGGCGTGCGCTTCTACATCCAGTTCGGGTCGCAGGAGGTCGAGCAGTACGCCCGCGCGCAGGGCTACACCGACCTGTTCGCGCGCACCGGCGTCGAGGTGATCAAGCCCGGCTGCGGCGCGTGCATCGGCTGTGGGCCCGGCGTCTCGGACCGCGGCGACCAGGTCACCGTGTCGGCGATCAACCGCAACTACAAGGGCCGGTCCGGCCCGGGCCGCCTGTACCTCGCGTCGCCGCTCACCGTCGCGGCGTCCGCCGTCACCGGCGAGATCGTCGAGTACGAGGCCGGCATGTTCGCCAAGCCGCGCTGACTGCGAGTTCTGCAGGGCGCGCTGCGGAATCCGCATGCGACGGCGTGCGGTCGTCCCGCGACGGCCGCGCGACCGGCTCGTCGACGATCTGCAGAACACGCCGAGGCACATGCCTTGCTGTCGCGGCGGTGATGATCCGCAGGACCTCCGCCGCGTCGATCCTCCTTGTCGCTCCACGAGGCATTCGCGATGATCGCAGCATGCCCCGCCGCCTCGCGCAGCTCGCCGCGTGCGCGCTCCTGTGCGGCGCGGCGGGGACCGCCGTCGCAGACGATCCGCCACCGGATCCGCCACCGGCACCGGTGGCATCCCGACCGGCGGTGCTCGCCGGGCGCATCACCGACCTCACGAACCGGCCGGTCGCGAATGCGCGCATCTACGTCGTCCACGACGGCGCGCGCCTGCAGGCGCGGACCGACAAGGACGGCCGCTACACCGTGCCCGTCGCGACCCCCGGCGCGTACTCGGTCGTGGTCGCGGTCGACCAGGTCCACACGCAGCGCATGGTGCAGGTCGAGCCGAACGCGCGGACCACGCTCGACGTGCAGGTCGAGACGGTGCCCGGCAGCGAGGTCATCAAGATCGTCGACCAGCCCATCAAGCCGACGGTGATGCCGGTGCCGAAGGACACGCGCTTCACCAAGTCGCTGCCGTACAGCACGCAGGCGGTGCTGCGCGACGCGTGGGCGCTCGCGTACGTCCTCCTCGACGTCAACGAGCAGGGCGTGGTGACGCGCCTGAAGCTGCTCAAGCGCCCGGGCTTCGACCTCGACGAGATCGCGATCGACGCCGGGTTCAAGCTGACGTTCGATCCGGCGCTCGACAAGGACCACAAGCCGATGCGCACGCACATCCTGTGGAAGATGGAGTGGCCGTCGTGGGGATGGCTCGTCCAGACCACCGGCGTCGCGTCGGGCCGCCCACCCGACCACGGCATGGCGTACCGCGTGCGGCCCCAGGGCTCCGGGACCCGGCCCAACGCCGCCTCGGGTGGGACGACCAGCTGGGCGCAGCCGCTCCCGGTCCTGCCGGGGATGTCGCTCGACCGCGTCCCGTGCGCGGGCTCGGGTCCGCTCGACCTCGACCTGCGCAACCGCGCGTACCGCGACTGCTCGACGCCGGATCTGTCGCTCGCGCCGTCGCTGCCCTGGATCACGCGCACGAACGCGAAGGAGGTCCTCGCGGCGCTCGACGCGGCCGCGCCGAAGCTCGTGCTGAGGCCCCGCCGCTCGCGCGTCCCCGAGCTGATCGCCGGCGGTGCGAGCCTCGCGCTCGGCGCGACGGCGATCGTGTCGTTCGTGCAGTACGACAGGTACAGCGACAAGGTCGGCTTCGGGTTCGGCGGGTCGCACGGCGCGCGCACCCCCGCGTACGAAGCGGACGCGGCGCGCATGGAGAAGTGGCGCACGCTCATGCTCGCGTCGGCCGGGGCGTTCGTCGTGTCGGGCGCCGTCACGGCCTTCTTGTGGAGTCGCGGGCAAACCCGGGAATCTTTCAGCGTCCAGCCGACGAACGGCGGCGGTGCCGTGTCGTTCGGCACGACGTTCTGACTTGTGTGCGGTCGCCGGGGTGCACCATGATCGGGGGATGAGGCGTCTCGCGCGGGTCGTTGTCTGTGCGCTCCTTCTCGGTTCGTTCGGCGTCGCGGCGGCGGACGATGCGCCGTCGCCACCGGCACAACCGCAGACGCAGGCGGTGCTCGGCGGGCGGGTCACCGACGTCACCGGCAAGCCGGTCGCGAACGCGCGTGTCTACGTGATGCCGCGCGGCGGCGGCCGCCTGCAGACGGAGACCGACAAGGACGGGCGCTACACGATGGCGCTCTCCGTCGGCGGGGCGTACTCGGTCGTGATCGCCGTCGACCAGATCCACACGTACCGCCAGGTGCTGGTCAACGCGAGCGCGCCGACCACGCTCGACGTCGAGGTCGAGACCATCCCCGGCGGCGAGGTCATCACGATCATCGACCGGCCGCTGCCGCAGCCCGAGGTGATGCCGAAGCCGCAGAACGAGAACGTACGCAAGTCGCTCCCGTACAGCGCGCAGGCGATGGAGCGCGACGCGTGGGCGCGCGCGTTCATCCTGCTCGACATCGACGAGCGCGGCACCGTGCAGCGCATCAAGCTGCTCAAGCGCCCGGGCTTCGACCTCGATCAGATCGCGATCGACGAGGCGTTCAAGCTGACGTTCGACCCGGCGCTCGACAAGCAGGGCAAGCCGATGCGCACCTACATCGTGTGGAACATGGAGTGGCCGTCGTGGGGGTGGCTCGTCCAGGGCGGCGGCACCGCGTCCGGCCGCCCCGTCGACTACGACGGCATGTACCGCCTCAACCGGCAGACGTCGGGCGTCGGCAGGAACGGCCCCGCCGGCGCCGGCGTCGGCCCGAACGGCTCGGGCGGTGAGGGCCCCGGCAACCTGGCGGCGAGGGGCTCGGCGCTCGCGAACGCGAACTGGGCGCAGCCGCTGCCGATGGCGCCGACGCCGACGCTGTCGCGCGTGCCGTGCGCCGGCTCCGGCCCGCTCAACCTCGACCTGCGCAACCGTGCCTACCGCGACTGCTCGACGCCGGACATGTCGACGGTCGCGGCGCTACCGTGGATCACGCGCGCGAACGCGAAGACCGCGCTCGCGGAGCTCGACTCGAACAAGCCGCAGCTGGTCGCGCGGCCGCGCGGCTCGCGGGTGCCCGAGCTGATCGCCGGGAGCGTGACCGCGGTGTTCGGCGTCGGGCTCGTCGTCTCGTTCGTGCAGTACGACAGGTACAGCGACAAGGTCGGCGTCGGGTTCACGAGCTCGCACGCCGGCATGCAGGATGGCAACTACGCCGGCAAGATGGACAAGTGGCGCACCGCGATGTTCGCCTCGGCGGGCGCGTTCGTGGTGTCCGGCGCGGTCACGGCCTTCCTGTGGAGCCGCGGGCAGACGAAGGAGTACTTCAGCGTGCAGCCCACGAACGGCGGCGGCGCGCTGTCGTTCGGCCGCTCGTTCTAGCGGATCTAGATCGCGTTGCGGTGGATCGCCGTACGCGCCTGCTCGACGAGGAGGCGCACCGCGAAGATCATCGTCGCGAAGCGCGGGTCCTTCGTGAGGCCCTTCGCGAAGCGGTAGTAGATCTGCTGCGCGATCACGGCGGTGCGGAACAGGCCGAACGCGTAGTAGAAGACGACGTCGTCGACGTCGCGCCCCGACAGCTCGGCGTAGCGGCGGGCGACCTCGCTGCGCGTGAGCATGCCCGGGCGCGCGGTCGGACCGAACGGGAGCTGGTGGTACGCGGGCGGATCGTCGGCCTGCGCCCAGTAGCCGAGCGACGCGCCGAGGTCCATGAGCGGGTCGCCGACGGTCGCCATCTCCCAGTCGAGGACGCCGACGATCGCGTCGAGCTCCGGCGTGAAGATGACGTTGTCGAACTTGAAGTCGTTGTGGATCAGCGACGGCGCGTGGTCGGCGGGGCGGTGCGCGGCGAGCCACGCCGTGACCTCGGTGACGGCCGGGATGTCGTCGGTCTGCGAGCCGGCGTAGCGCTCGGTCCAGCCGGTGACCTGGCGCTCGACGTAGCCGGCCGGCTTGCCGAAGTCGCCGAGGCCGGCGGCGCGGTAGTCGACGGCGTGCAGGTCGACGAGCGCCTCGACGAGCAGCTCGCAGATCCGGCGCACGCGCGGGTGGTCGTCGGCGAGGCCGGCGGGCCCGGCGGAGAGGTCCTTGCGCAGGATCACGCCGCGCCGGCGCTCCATCAGGTAGAACGGCGCGCCGAGCACCTCACCGGTGGCCTCGTACGCGTACACCTGCGGTGCGCGCGCGTACACCGGCGCGAGCTTCGACAGCACGGCGACCTCGCGGCCCATGTCGTGCGCCGACTTCACCTTCGAGCCGAACGGCGGGCGCCGCAGCACCATCTCGCGGTCGCCGCGGTGCACGAGGTACGTGAGGTTCGAGTGTCCGCCGGGGAACTGCTCGACGGTGACCGGCGACGTGCCGCCGAGCTCGCGGTCGAGGTAGGCGGCGAGCGGTGCGAGCGCGAGCTCCTCGCCGGGGCGGACCGGCGCGGGCTCGTTCACGGGTACCTCGCGAGGATGCGCTTCGCGACGACCATCTTGTGGACCTCGTCGGGGCCGTCGTAGATGCGCGCGCCGCGCTCGTGCACGTAGTAGTGCGCGAGGATCGTGTCGCTCGTGATGCCGAGCGCGCCGTGCAGCTGGATCGCGCGGTCGACGAGGCGGAGCATGACGTCGGCGACGTAGAACTTGATCAGCGACACCTGGTCGCGCGCGGCGGAGAAGCCCTTCTTCTCGATCGTCCACGCGGCGTGCAGCACCATCAGGCGCGACGCCTCGATCTCGGCGCGCGCCTCGGCGATCCACGCCTGCGCGATCTGGCGCGTCGCGAGGGTCTTGCCGTCCTCGTCGATCCTGCGCCGCGTGATGTGGCGGCACACGGTGTCGAACACGCGCTCGCAGATGCCGATCCAGCGCATGCAGTGGTGGATGCGGCCCGGCCCGAGGCGCTCCTGCGCGATCAAGAAGCCGGCGCCCTCGGGGCCGAGGCGGTTGCCCTCCGGAACGCGCACGTCGCGGTACCAGATCTCGGAGTGGCTGCCCCAGCCCGAGCCCTCGTCGCCCATGATCTTGATGTTGCGGACCAGGTCGAAGCCGGGCGCGTCGGTGGGGACGATGATCATCGACGCGCGCGCGTGCGACGGGGCGTCGGGGTTTGTCACGGCCATCACGATCGCGAACGCAGCGCCGTCGGCCGACGACGTGAACCACTTGTGGCCGTCGATCACGTAGTCGCCCCCGTCGCGGCGCGCCGTGCACGACAGCAGCGTCGGGTTGCTGCCCGGGTTCTCGGGCTCGGTCATCGAGAAGCACGAGCGGATCTCGCCGCGCGCGAGCGGCTCGAGCCAGCGCGCCTTCTGCTCGGGCGTGCCGTACCTGTGGAGGATCTCGAGGTTGCCGGCGTCGGGCGCCTGGCAGCCGAACACGAAGTGGCCGATCGGCGAGCGGCCGAGGCGCTCGGAGACGAGGCCGTGCTCGACGAGCGACAGCCCGAGGCCGCCGAGCTCCTTCGGCATGTGCGGGCCCCACAGGCCGGCCTCGCGGCACTTCGCGCGCAGCCCCTCGAGGTGGGCGGCGGCGGCGGCGAAGCCGCGCTCCATGACCTCGGGCTCGCCGGGGATGACGACGTCGGCGACGAACTTCTCGATCCGCTCGAGCAGCGGCTTGACGGTCTCGGGGGGGTCGAAGTCCATGGGCTACCTGTGGGTGTGGAGCTCGTCGGGGAGGTGGGCGGTCAGGTTGAACGTCAGCAGCGAGATCTGGTCCGGGTGCCACGCGAAGCCGGCGCCGCGGAACAGGAGCTCGCTGATCGAGGCGTTGCGGATCGTGGCGCTCGTGCGGACCATGCGCTCGGCGGTGACGCCGAGGGTGAGGCCGACGGCGACGCCGATCGGGCCGGCGGAGGTGACGACGGCGATGCGCGCGCCCGACGCGGCGGCGCGGATGATGCGGTCGAGGCCGGCGCGCACCCGGGCGACGAACGCCTCGATGCGCTCGACGCCGTCGACGCTCCACTCGTCGCGCGCCCAGCGGCCGAGGATCGCATGGAAGGCCTCGTCGAGCAGCTTCGGCGTCGGCGCCGTGGTCAGCGCGGCGAACCGGGGGTCGCCCTCGGCGAGCCTGGGGATGAAGTGCTGGAGCATCTCGAACGCCGGGTACTCGGCGAGCTCGTCGACGGTGACCGGCGCCGGGATGGCCTCGCCGCCCTCGGCGCGCGCCGTCGCGATCGTCTCCTGCTGCCGGCGGAGCGGCCCGGCGTACGTCGCGTCGAGGCGGGAGCGAGCGAGGAAGCGCCCGATCGCGCGCGCTTGCTCGTGTCCGCGCGACGACAATCGGTCGTAGTCGACCTCGCCGTAGGAGGCCTGTCCGTGTCGAATCAAGAGGAGGGTCCCCACGGCGACCGGCATCCTACATCCGGTCCGGCCCGCGCGACGGCGACGAGCGCTGGGGTTACGCGGCGGAGGGTCGAGTGTCCCCGGTGCCGAAATTGGGCTCGATCCGGAGATGTGGGCGGCGAGCCTACGCTCGTGATCACGCCCGATCGCAACCCCACGAGAGAGTCGCGCGCGTGGCACGTTCCTTGGTACCGTGGTGCGTATGAAGTTGGGGAAGCTGGTCCTCTTATGCGCGCTCGTCCTCGTCGGCTGCAACTCGACCAACGGTGGAGGCGACGACGACACACCCGGCAACGACGCGGACGGAGACGGCATCTCCGACGAGGATGAGGGTCGCGCCGCGAACGTCGACACCGACGGCGACGGCATCCCCGACTACCTCGACGAGGACAGCGACAACGACGGCATCCCGGATTACCGCGAGGCCGGCGACGCGCTGCTGTCGACGCCGCCGCGCGACTCCGACGGCGACGGCATCCCCGACTTCCGCGACACGGACAGCGACAACAACGGGCGCGAGGACGGCGTCGACGGCACCGGCGACACCGACGGCGACGGCATCCCCGACTTCGCCGACCTCGACGACGACGGCGACAACATCCCGGACGTCGAGGAGCTCGGGCCGAACCCGCTCGCGCCGCTCGACACCGACGGCGACGGCATCCCCGACTTCCGCGACACCGACAGCGACAACGACACGATCCCCGACATCTACGAGACGCAGAACGACTTCGACGGCGACGGCATCCCGAACTTCCGCGACACCGACTCCGACGACGACTGCATCCCCGACGCGATCGAGGCGCGCGGGATCCCGCCCGTCGACACCGACGGCGACGGCCGCCCCGACTACCTCGACCGCGACTCCGACGACGACGGCGTGCTCGACTCGGACGAGGACGCCAACTGCAACGGCGTCGTCGATCCCGGCGAGACGAACCCGCTCAACGCGGACTCCGACGGCGACGGCGTGACCGACCTCGTCGAGATCGTCGCCGGCACCGACCCGCTGAACCCGGCGTCGAACCCGCAGGCGAACGGCGACTTCGTGTTCGTCGAGCCGTTCCAGCAGGTGCAGTCGCCGCTCGACCGGAACCTCGACTTCTCGACGAAGCTCCAGGCCGTCGACATCTACGTCATCATCGATCGCTCGGGCTCGATGAACGGCGAGTTCACCAGCATCAAGAACAACCTCACGAGCGTCATCAACGGCCTCAAGTGCCCGGCCGGCGTGACGACGGACTGCATCCCGGATCTGTGGGCGGGCGCCGGCCGCGTCGGCTACTCGGGCACCAACGGCCAGGCCTACATCAACGACATCGACATCCAGCCGAACGCGAACTTCGCGACGCTCGTGCAGAACGAGCCGAGCGGCTGCTGCGCCGAGCCGCTGGTGTTCTCGACGTACGCCGCGGTCACCGGCCTCGGCAACGCCGGCTTCGCGGGCTTCTCGAACACCGTGGCGCCGCGCGCGACGTGCAACGGCTCGCCGGCCGCGAACGCGGGCTTCCAGACGTTCGGGTACCCGTGCTTCCGCAAGGGCGCGCTGCCGGTGGTGATGCTCGCCACCGACGAGGTGCCGCTCTCGCCGGGCGACACGAACCCGAACCCCAACTGGGACGCGGTCGTGAAGCCGCAGTTCCTCGCCACGAAGGCGCGCCTCGTCGGCATCAACGGCGACGGCGGCGCACAGGTCACGGCCGACCTCCGCAAGATGGCGACGGACACCGGCGCGGTCGACGCGCTGAACAACAACGCGCCGCTCGTGTTCGACGGCGCGAACGCCAACGCGGCGGCCGCGATCCGCACCGGCATCCTGCGCCTCGCGAACGGCCTGCCGCTCGACATCAACGCGGTCAGCCAGGACGACCCGAGCGACGCGGTCGACGCCATCGCGGCGTTCGTCGATCACCTCGAGACGCTGCAGCTCGGCACCGCGGAGTGCGCGAACGGCCTCACCGCGATCGACACGAACGGCGACACGTTCGCCGACAAGTTCCTCCAGGTCCGCACCGGCACGCCGGTGTGCTGGAAGGTCGTGTCGAAGAAGAACACGACGGTCCCCGCCCTCGAGGTCCCGCAGCTGTTCCGGGCGACGATCTCGGTGTTCGGCGACGGCGTCACGCAGCTCGACAAGCGCAACGTGTTCTTCCTCGTCCCGCCCAAGCCGATCGACGGCCCGCTCTGATCCGGAGGAGCGCCGGGTGGTGAGCCTCACCGACCTCGCGCTCGTCCTCGGCGGCACGCTCCGCCACGGCCACCTGGAGACGCGGATCGGCGGCCTCGCCGCCGCCGTCGTGTACCGCCCGGCGCACGACGTCCCGTGCGAGGTCACCGTCCTCGCCGCGAACGCCAGCGCGCGGGATCCCGTCGTGCGCCACGGCGCCGAGTGGCACCTCGTGCCGCCCCGGATCCCGAGCCTCGATACGGGCTTCGTCTTCGTCGGGTGCCGCGCGGGCAGGCTCGTGGCGCGCTCGTTCGCACCACCGACCGCCGAGCAGGTCATCGGCGCGCTGCGGGAGCTCGCGGCGTGGGCGCGCCTCCCATGGCAGCCGCCCCGGCCGGATGACGACGAGGCCGAGCACGACCGGCGCGCGTACCTTCGCGAGCAACTCGTGCGCCTCGGCGTCGCCGTCGCGGTCGCCGTGGCCGTCTTCCTGCTCCGCCGCAGGTGAGCGTCAGAAGTACATCTTGCAGCTCTTGCAGTAGAAGCGCAGGTGCTCCTCGACCCAGGCCATCGGCGCCTCGCACTGCGGGCACGCCGGGGATGGGCCGGAGGTCGTCGTCTGCTTCGCGGTTGGCGGCGGCAGGGACTCGGGTGCGGTCGAGATCGGGATCTGGACCTGCCCGGTGGTCTTCGGGGCGGGTGGCGTCGGGATCGCCGGGACCGCGGCGACCTGCGCGCTCGGGCGCGGCGGCACCGGGACCTGCCCCGTCGTCTTCGCCGGAGTGGGTAGGGCGGGCGTGCGCGGCGGCGGCGCGGGGATCGCGGCGAGCTGGAGGATCGCCTCGGCGGGCTTCGCCGGGATCGTGAGCGGGCCCGACTCCGGGAACGGCTCCTTGTCGAGGTCGACCTTCTCGGCGGCCCCCGTCTTCAGCTCGTCGGGATCGGTGGGCGCCGGCGGATCGGCCGGCGGATCCGCGGCGGGATCCTCGCCGAAGCGGCGCGACTCCGTCGTCGGCAGCTCGAAGCGCTGGCTCGCGCCGGTGACCTCGTTCGTGACGATCGGCTCGAGGCCGACGTCGGTGTTCTCCGCCGTCGGCGCGAGCGGATCCACGGCCGGCTTCCCGGGCAGCGACGCGTCGAACTCGCGCGCCGCCGGGCCGGCCCGGTCGAGCACCGGCTTCTCGTGCTGCACGGTCTGCAGGCCCTCGTCGGCGTCGGTCTCGGCGCGCGGTGGGAGCTTGCCCTGTAGCGGCCCCGTCGGGAACGGCACCACCGGCGGCGGCACGGCCGCCGACACCGACGTCGGGTTCGTGCGCGGCGGGATCGGCGGCATGCGCGAGCCGGCCGGCATCGGGAGCGGCGGCGGCGCCGTCGATCCCGGCGTGCGCGGCGGCAGCGGCGGCGGCACCGACACCGACTTGCTCCGGTTCGGCGGCGGCAGCGTCTTGGGCCGCGGTCGCGGCGCCTCGACGCCGGGCTGCGGCGCGGCGTGCTGCGGGGAGTGCGGGCCGTCGACGCCGTACGCCTCGGCCATGCGCTGCGCCTCGATCGACGGCGGCGTCGGGATCCCCGCCATCGCGCTGATCGCGTCGCGCGGCACCGGCGTCGGCGGGCGCATCGGCAACGGCGCCGCCGGCCCCGGCACGAACCCACCCGTGCCGCCCTGGTTCGGCGCGGCTTCGTACAGCGGCCGCAGCTGCGGCGCGCCCTGGAACAGCGGCTGCGGCGCCGGCGACGCGTACGGCTGCGACGGATACGGCTGCGCGTAGTGCGGCTGCGACGGCGACGGCGGCGCCATCCCCGGGCGCAGCGCGTCGTCGTGGAGCAGCGCGAGCACGTCGACCTGCTGCTGCGGCGGCGGCGGTCCCGGCGGCACGCCGGTGCCGAGCTGCGCCGGCGCGAAGTCCTGCTGCGGCTGCGGCGCGCGCACCGGCCGGGGCTTCTTCACGGCGTCGGGTTGCAGCGCGAGGACGCCGCCGATCATCGCGAACAGCGCGGCGAAGCCGAACATCGGCAGCCCGAGCCCGAACGGCACGCTGATGCTCTTCACGCCCTTCTCGGCGAGCTGCGGGCCCTGGATCACGAGCGCGATCGCGACGACGCCGGCGATCCCGGCGAGCGTCATCGCGACCTTCGCGACGCCCCGCCGCTGCGGCCGCTGCAGCGCGGCGAGCACCGCGAGCACCAGCGCCACGAGCGCGACCAGCCCGATCGCGCCCGCCTCGACGTACTCCTGCGCCGAGAACCCACCCGCGAGGTGGAGCTTCTCGCACGTCTGCACGACGCCGTCACGGTCGACGTTGCAGCCCTCGGCCCCGAACAGGGTCACGCTCATCGTCTTGCGCGTGAACGGCTCGCCGCCGTTCACCGACGGGTGGCCGGACCACCACGCGCTCGCGATCGCCAACCCAAAGAAGACCGTCGCACCCAGCGCGAGGACCGCGCTGCCGAAGCGCGAGAGCATGACCGAACGTTACCACGCGACCAGCGCGTCCAGGGCCGACGCCGCCGGCGACGCGGTGCGAAACAGGGCGCGGACCTCGCCGCGCAGGACGCCGGCCTCCACGGAGTGATCGAGGAACCGCTCGAGCGGCGCCCAGAACGCGTCGACGTCCAGGAACACGACCGGCTTGGCGTGGTAGCCGAGCTGGAGCTCGGTCAGCTGCTCGAACGCCTCCTCGAGCGTGCCGAACCCGCCCGGCGCCACGACGAACGCGTCCGCGAGGCGCGACATCATCGCCTTGCGCTGGTGCATCGTGTCGACGACGTGGAGCTCGGTCAGCCCGGTGTGGGCGACCTCGAGGTCGACGAGCGCCCGCGGGATCACGCCGATCACCCGCCCGCCGGCGCCGAGCGCGGCGTCCGCGAGCACGCCCATGAGGCCGCGGTGCGCGCCGCCGTAGACCAGCGTCAGCTCGCGCCGCGCCAGCTCGCGGCCGAGCCCCTCGATCGCGGCGACGTCGGCCGGCCGCCCGGGGCTCGACGACAGGTACACGGTCACGTGCCGCACGTTGCTCGCCATGCGCCGCGCATACTAGCCTGTCGCCGTGCAGCTCACGTGGCACCGGTGCGCGTTCGCGGAGCTCACCGCGGCCGAGCTGTACGCGATCGTCGTCCTGCGCGAGCAGGTGTTCATCGTCGAGCAGACGTGCCCGTACCTCGACGCCGACGGGCTCGACCCGGCGTCCGAGCACCTGTGGGCCGCGCGCGAGGACGGCGCCCTCGCCGCCTACCTGCGCATCGTGCCGGCGGGCGCGAAGTTCGACGAGGTCGCGCTCGGCCGGATCATCACGGCGCCGTGGGCGCGCGGCACCGGGTTAGGCAAAGACCTTGTCCGGCGGGGCCTCGCCGCGGTTGGCAACGTGCCGGTAAGGATCGGGGCGCAGGCGCACCTCGAGCGCTTCTACGGCGAATTCGGCTTCGCGCGCGCCTCGGACAACTACGACGAGGACGGCATCCCGCATCTCGAGATGCTCCGGATGCCGCGCTGATTGCGCACCATCGGCGCGCATGCTTGGATGCGCGAATGCGCATGATTCTCGTCGGACCTCCTGGTGCGGGCAAGGGCACGCAGGCGGCGCGGCTCGTCGAACGGTACAGCATCACGCACATCTCCTCGGGCGACATGTTGCGCGCCGCGGCGAAGGAGGGGACCGCCCTCGGGGTCCAGGCCGGCGGGTTCATGAAGCTCGGCAAGCTCGTGCCGGACGAGGTCGTGATCGGGATGATCCTCGAGCGCATCAAGAAGCCCGACTGCGCGAAGGGCTTCATGCTCGACGGCTTCCCGCGCACGCGGCCGCAGGCCGAGGCGCTCGACGCCGCGATGGTGGCGGCCGGGGTCGCGCTCGACGCGGTCGTGCTGATCGAGGTGCCCGACCCGCTCCTCGAGGAGCGCGCGGTCGGCCGCCGCAGCGACCCGGTGACGGGCGCGATCTATCACCTGAAGTACAACCCGCCGCCGGCGGAGATCGTCGACCGCCTCGTGCACCGTCCGGACGACACCGCCGAGGCGGTGAACACGCGCGTGCAGAAGTACCACTCGGAGACGTCGCCGATCATTCCCTTCTACCTGGACAAGGGGATCCTGAAGCGCGTCGACGGCGTCGGTGATCCCGACGCGATCACGCAGCGGATCATCGCCGTGCTGGAGACAGGACCATGACCGAGACCAAGGTCGACAAGAAGCCGGGCTTCGACCACACGCTCGTCGACGCGAAGTGGCAGGCGCAGTGGGAGCGCGACCAGACCTACGCGACGCCGACGGACCGCACGAAGCCGAAGTACTACATCCTCGACATGTTCCCGTACCCGTCGGGCGACGGCCTCCACGTCGGCCACCCGAAGGGGTACACGGCGACGGACGTCGTCGCGCGCGCGAAGCGCATGATGGGCTTCAACGTGCTGCGCGTGATGGGCTGGGACAGCTTCGGCCTCCCGGCGGAGCGGCGCGCCGAGCGCACGGGCGAGCACCCGTCGGTGATCACCGAGCGCAACATCGGCATCTTCAAGAAGCAGCTGCAGCGGCTCGGGCTGTCGTACGACTGGAGCCGCGAGCTCGCGACGAGCGATCCGCGCTTCTACAAGTGGACGCAGTGGATCTTCCGCATGATGTTCGAGCGCGACCTCGCGTTCCGCGCGGAGATGCCGGTCAACTTCTGCCCGGCCCTCGGCACGGTGCTGTCGAACGAGGAGGTCCACGAGGGCAAGTACGTCGAGACGGGCGACCCCGTCGAGCGGCGCCTCATGCACCAGTGGGTCCTCAAGATCACGCAGTACGCGGACAAGCTGCTCGACGACCTCGACGGGCTCGACTGGCCGTCGGGCACGATGACGAAGCAGCGCGACTGGATCGGGCGCAGCGTCGGCGCGAACGTGAAGTTCGGCGTCGTCGGCTCGGACGAGAAGATCACCGTGTTCACGACGCGGCCGGACACGCTGTTCGGCGGGACGTGGGTGGTGCTCGCGCCCGAGCACCCGCTCGTCGACGCGATCACGACGCCCGAGCAGCGCGCGGCGGTCGCCGTGTACCGCGAGGAGGTCGGCAAGCGCAGCGAGCGCGAGCGCACCATGGAGGCGGCCGACGCGCCGAAGACGGGCGTGCCGACGGGCGCGTTCGCGGTGAACCCGGTCAACGGCGCGCACATCCCGATCTGGATCGCGGACTACGTGCTCGCGAGCTACGGCACCGGCGCGGTGTTCGCGTGCCCGGCCGGCGACGAGCGCGACCACGCATTCGCGACGAAGTTCGGGCTGCCCATCGTCGAGGTCGTGACGGGCTCGCCCGACGTGCAGAAGGAGCCGTTCACCGGCGACGGTCCGCACGTGAACTCGGGCTTCCTCGACGGGCTCCGCAACGAGGAGGCGAAGACGAAGGTCATCGCGTGGCTCGCGGAGCGCGGCCTCGGCGAGGCGAGCATCCGCTACAAGCTGCGCGACTGGCTGTTCTCGCGGCAGCGCTACTGGGGCGAGCCGTTCCCGCTGATCCAGCGCCAGGACGGCTCGTTCGAGGCGGTGCCGGAGGGCCAGCTGCCGATCGTGCTGCCGCAGATCGACGAGTACCGCCCGACCCGCGACGGCAAGCCGCCGCTCGCGCGCGCGGAGGCGTGGCTGAAGGCGACGGACGCGGCCGGCCAGCCGGCGACGCGCGAGACGAACACGATGCCGCAGTGGGCGGGCTCGTGCTGGTACTACCTGCGCTTCTTGTCGCCGCAGCGCGACGACGTGGCGTGGGATCCCGAGGAGGAGAAGTACTGGATGCCCGTCGACCTCTACGTCGGCGGCAACGAGCACGCGGTGCTGCACCTCCTGTACGCGCGCTTCTGGCACAAGGTGCTGCACGACGCCGGGCTCGTGTCGACGAAGGAGCCGTTCCCGCGCCTGTTCCACCAGGGCATGGTGCACAAGACGTCGTACCGCTCGGCGGCGGGCAAGTACTTCCACGCGCACGAGGTCGAGCAGCGCGACGGCCAGTGGGTCGTGAAGGAGACCGGCGAGCCCGTCGAGACCAAGCTCGATAAGATGTCGAAGAGCCGCTACAACGTCGTCAACCCCGACGACCTGTGCGCGGAGTACGGCGCGGACGCCGTGCGTCTGTACGAGCTGTTCATGGGGCCGCTCGAGGACGGCGTCGAGTGGGACACGAAGGGCGTCCCCGGCACGCGCCGGTTCCTCGACCGCGTGTGGCGCCTGCTCGTGGATCCGGAGACGGATGCGCTGAGCGGCAAGGTCGGCGACCTCGGCGGCGACAACCGCGAGCTCGAGCGCACCCTGCACGCCGCGATCAAGAAGGTCACGGCGGCGGTCGCGGACCTGCGCTTCAACACGGCGATCTCCGAGATGATGGTGTTCGTCAACGTCGCCACCCCGGCGGCGGCGATCCCGCGCCCGTGGTTCGAGGCGTTCGTGAAGATCCTCGCCCCGTTCGCGCCGCACGTCGCCGAGGAGATCTGGCAGCGCCTCGGCCACACGACGTCGATCACCGCCGAGCCGTGGCCCGCCTTCGACGAGGCCAAGCTCGCGCGCGACGTGCTCCACATCGGCGTCCAGGTGTCGGGCAAGCTCCGCGCCCAGATCGAGGTCCCCTCCGACGCCACCGAGCAGGCGATCCTCACCGCGGCGAAGGCCGCCGACGGCGTCCAGCCCTTCCTCGCCGGCAAGGCGATCAAGCGCGAGATCTACATCAAGGGACGCCTGGTCAACCTGGTGGTGTGAGGCGGGACGTCGGGGCGGAGCGAGAACCAGGCGCGGTGCGCGACCTCCGGGACGATGCGGAGGGCGCAGGCGCGGACGAGCCGGTCGACGCCGATGAACGGCTCGCCCCGGCGCGCGTGGTCGGCGACGAGGTCGTCGAGAGCGGCCATCATGCGGCTGCGCCCGTGACGCCCGAGGTCGCCGTGTGGGCGAGCTCCTGGGCGGCGCGCGTCGTCTCGCGCGCCGACTTCGCCGTGCCGGCCAAAAAACGCTCGACGCCCTGGAGCGTCTCGGCGGTGGAGTCGTCGACGCGCTGCACGACCTTCTTCGCGAAGCGGAAGAGGCCGGTGGTGAGCTTCTCGGCGAGGTCGAGACCGTGGTCGACCGCGGTGCGCAGCTCGGCGCGGGCGTCCTGGATGGCGTGGAGCGCGGTCGCCTGGCCGCGATCCGCGATGTCGATCGTCAGGTACACGAGGCCCGGCAGGACACCGCCGGAGCGCTCGGCGGACTTCGTCGCGACGTCGGCTGGGAGAGACTTCGTGGGGGTGATGCTGTTGTCCTTCGACATGTAGCGATCCTAAGACGCACCGCGTTACGATGCTGCTGCGCGTCAGTGACAACTTCTAACGCGACGCGTTGTGAGTGAATCTGCTAGTGTTTCCGCCATGGAGCGCGAGTTCATCCCGGTCAACGTCGCCGTCCTCACGGTCTCGGACACGCGGACGATCGACACGGACACCTCGGGCGCACTCATCGCCGACCGGCTGACCGAGGTCGGCCACCGCATCGCCGCACGCGCGATCGTCGTGGACTCGGAGCTCCACATCCGCGCGCAGCTCGCCGCGTGGATCGCCGACCCGGGGGTCGACGTCGTGATCGCCACCGGCGGCACCGGCGTCACCCCGCGCGACGTCACGCCCGAGGCGCTCGCCCCGCTCGTGACCAAGCCCATCCCCGGGTTCGGCGAGCTGTTCCGCTGGCTGTCGTTCGAGGAGATCGGCACCTCCACAATCCAGAGCCGCGCCGAGGCGGCGCTGTGCGGCGCGACCTACGTCTTCCTCCTCCCGGGCTCGACCGGGGGCGTCCGCCTCGGCCTCGAGAAGATCCTGATCCCGCAGCTCGATCACCGGCTGAAGCCGTGCAACTTCGTGATGCTCCTCCCGCGCATCCGGCACGAGCCCACCGGCCGCGCCTGATTTCTCTGCAAGCCGCGGCGGCGCCCGCCGTCACCAGCGCGACCGTTCCTTTTCCTTCTCCGGTCGGGCCCGGCTGCCGGCTCGCCGCCCGCGCCGCCGTCGCTCCTTCGTCGGCGCGGTCGAGCGTCGAGCGGCCGCCGGGCCGACCGGTGACTCGGGTATCGTCGCCCGCACGTCTGCGATGAGCTGCCTCGATGCCGATACCGTGCTGGCGTTCCTCGACGGCCAGCTCGCGCCGGCTCGGGCCGCCGAGATCGAGGGGCACCTCGACACGTGCACGGCGTGCCGCCGGCTCGTCAGCGAGGCCGCCGCCGCCGGTGACGCGCCCGTCGGCGAGGACCTCCGCGCGCCGCCCGAGCGCGTCGGCTGGTACGAGGTCAAGGAGCGGCTCGCCGGCGCGCGCGAGCGCTACCTCGCGATGGATCCGCGCCGCGCCCGCGAGGTCGTGCTCGAGCTGATCCGCGGTGCCGAGGGCGAGATGCTGCCCGACGAGGCGGAGCGCGCGGAGAAGGTGCTGCGCCCCGGCGCCGGCGTCGCGCACCCGAACCTCGTCGCGCTGCTCGACGCCGGGCGCCACGGCGGTGCGGTGTTCGCGGTGACCGAGCTCGTCGACGGCGAGCCGCTCGCCGCGCGCATGGCGAGACCCGTCGAGATCGAGCAGGCGCTCGGCTGGCTGCGCGGCATCGCGCGCGGGCTCGCGGCGGCGCACGACCGCGGCCTCGCGCACGGGCGGCTGACGCCGGCCGACGTGATCGTGCAGGCCTCGGACGCGCGCGCGCGGGTCGCCGACGTCGCGGTCGCGCGGCTCCTCGTTGCCGCCAACAGCGGCGCCGAGCGCGACGACGTCCATGCCTGGGGCGCGATCGCGCACGCGCTGCTCGGCGGCGATCCGCAGCTCGGCAAGGGCTCCGACGACGGCGCGCGGTTCCCGCCCGGCGTCCCCGCCGCGTTCGCGCACGTCGTCCGCCGCGCGCTCGCGCGCTCGCCGTCGGCGCGGTTCGCGAGTGCCCGCGAGCTCGCGTTCGTCCTCGACACGCTCGAGCTCGCAGCGCCGTTTGCGCCTCCGGGCGACGACAGCGCCCCGACCTCGCCGGTGCACGTCGCCGCGCTCCCGCGTCGCCGGTGGTGGCTGCTCGCACCGGCGCTCGTCGTCGCCGCCGCCGCGGCCGTGTGGCTCGCCCTGCGCCGCGCGCCGGAGCCTCTGCCGGCTGCACCGCCGTCGCCGCGCGAACCGGTCACGCTCGCGCGGCTCGTGTACCGCAGCGGCCACGCCATCGTCGCGCGCCGGGGTCCGCGCGGCCTGTACGCGACGATCGCGCTCGGCGAGGGCTACGGCGTCGACGGGTTCCACACGTCCGCGGTCCACAAGCGCACGTCCGACGGCGAGCTCGCGCGGGTCCCGAACACCGAGGGCGCCGTCCTCGTGGCCGCGAGCGCGGCGCGCCTCGCCGTCCTGCGCGAGCCCGTCTACGACGGGACGAACACGCGCGGCATGCTCGCGCTCCTCGATGCGGACGGCGCCGCGCAGCCGCTCGCCGGCGACGGCGCCGACGTCGTCGGTGCGGACTTCCTGCCCGACGGCGGCGTCGCGGCCGTGCGCGTGCGCGCCGGCGTCGCGCGCGTCGAGGCGCCGCTCGGCGCGGTCGTGTACCAGGCGCAGGGCGTCGTGTGGTCGCTGCGCGCGAGTGCAACCGGCAGGCTCGCGTTCCTCGAGGCCGTCGACGGCCGGCAGCGCATCACCACGCTCGCGCGTGGCGGGTCGCCGGTCGTGCTCGCCGACGACGGGGTGTGGCGCGACGTCACCTCCGTCGCGTGGGACGGCGACCGCCTGCTCGTCGCCGCGCGGCGCGGCACCGTCGACAACGCGCTGTGGGCGCTCGACGCCGCCGGGCCGCCGCGCCACCTGTGGAGCTCGCCGCACCCGTTCGTGCTCGAGGACGTCACCGCGGATCGCGAGCTCGTCATCGCCGAGCTCGACCTCGCGAACCGCATCTGGGCGCGCCGCCCCGACTGGCCGCGCGATCGCGAGGTGTCGTGGTCGGACAGGTCCGCGCTCGCCGACCTCACGCTCGACGGGCGCCGCCTCGCGATGGTCGACACGAGCGCCGGCGCCGACGCCGCGCCGGCGATCTACGTGCGCGCGCTCGACGGGCGCGAGGCGGTACCGGCGGGGCGCGGCCTCGGCGGCCTGCTGTCGCCCGACGGGCGCTGGGTCGCGGCGCGCTCGCAGGCCGCGCCGTGGCACGTCGTCCTCACGGGGCTCGCCGATCCGTGGGAGCGCGCGCCGGGCGAGCCGGCCGAGACCCGCGCGCTGCCGGCCGGCGACATCCGCGACTACCTCGTCGGGAGCTGGGCCGGCGACCGCCTCGTCGTGCTCGCGATGGGCGACCGCGGCAACTACGTCTACACGCACACCGTCGACGGCCCGCCGCACCGGGTCGGCGCGTGGCCGTCGACGTCGACGCGCGGGCCGTTCCGCGTGTCGCCCGACGGCAAGTACATCGGCGACGCCGACCGCGAGGGCAAGCCGGCGCTGATCGAGGTCGCGACGCTCGCCGTCACGCGCCTGCCGCACGCCGGGACGGTCGTCGGGTGGAGCGCCGACGGGGCGCACGTGTACCTCGCCGAGCTGCGCTGGCCGCTCGCGGTCGTGCGCGTGCCGGTCGCGCGCCCCGCCGAGGCCGAGCCGGTGCTCGCGATCGAGGCGCCCGGCCCTGGCCTGTTGCCGCCGTCCCAGCTGCGCGTCGCGGGCGACGGTCGAACGTACGCGTACAGCGCTCAGGCGCTGCGGGCGACGCTGTATCGTGTGCGAGGTGCCCTCCGAGATGACCCAGCGCCGTGACCGGCTGATCGCGAAGCTCGGCGACCGCGCGGGGGAGCTCGCGGAGTACGACGGGCTCGAGCGTGCGCTGGCCGCGCTCGTCGACGCGGGGACGGCGCGCCTGCCGCACAACCCGGTGCCCGACGACGTGTTCGTCGAGCGCATCGCCGACGCGCTGCTCACCGGCGAGGGCGCCGTCACCGTCGCGCAGCTCGAGCGCATCCAGGGCGCGGACCTGTACCTCGCGTGTGCGCTCGCCGCGAAGGACGCGCGCGCCGTCGAGGTGTCCGAGGCGGAGCTGATGACGGCGGTGCGCCAGTCCGCGGGCCGGGTCGACTCGACGCGCGCCTTCGTCGACGAGGTCTCGCAGCGCGTGCGCGACCGCCTGCTCGTCGGCGACGGCACCTCGCCGCCCGCGATCACGCAGTACCGCGGCAGCGGCCCGCTCGGGCGCTGGGTGCGCGTCGTCGCGAGCCGCATCGCGCTCGACATCAAGCGCGCCGACGCGAAGCACACCGACGACGGCGAGGACGCGCTCTCGCAGCTCCCCGCGCCGAACGACCCCGAGCTCGAGGTCATCTGGCGCACGTGCGCCGCCGAGTACAAGGCCGCGCTCGACCAGGCGTTCGCCGGGCTGTCCAAACGCGACCGCAACCTCATGCGGCAGCGCTACCTCGACGACCTCAACATCGACGCGCTCGGGCGCATCTACCGCGTCAACCCGTCGACGGCGTTCCGCTGGCTCAAGCAGGTCGAGCAGAAGCTCGCCGAGGCGACGCGCGCCGCGCTCATGCACAAGCTGTCGATCAGCGAGTCGCAGGTCCACAGCATGGAGCGCATGGTCGTCTCGCAGCTCCAGCTCAGCCTCGTGCGCATGCTCCGGGGCAAGCCATCGTGATGCACGGCCTCCGCTGACCGGTTCCGCGGCATCTTTCGCGACACGCCGGCGCCGCACCGCCCGGCGGCGGCGATCGCTCAGGTCAGGGCCGCGGCGTAGAAGTCGCGGAAGCGCTCGTGGTTCGCCTTGCCGCGCAGCGCGAGGACCTGCGTCTGGCGGCGGTGGTGCTGGCGGAAGCGGACCTGGCGCAGGAAGCGCGACCACACCGTGAGCTTCGCGATGCCGGCGAGCGGCACGACGTACTCGCCGGGGCCGACGAGGTCGCGCAGCGCCGTCTCGACCTGATCGATCGTGAGGTCGGGGTTCGCGAGGAAGCGCTCGAGGGCACCCTGCACGGTGAGCTCGGTCGCCGCCTCGTGGAACCAGTGCCGGCGCGTCTTGATCCAGCCGAGGCCGAGCGAGACCTCGCGCTCGGGGACGAGGAACAGGTAGCGCTGGGTCGCGATCACGGCGACCTCGCTGTTCGCGAGGCCCGTGACCGCGCCGCCGGAGTGGTAGGCGCGGGGGAAGTACAGGTAGTCGACGCCCTCGGTCAGCATGGCGGGGGCGAGAGCAAGGGCGATGCCGGGGCAAGTGCGTGTTTTCAGGAGTTGCGCACGGACGTGCACCTGGTGCGGCGCAGCTGCACCGCAGCTGCGCGGATTGCCGTAGCCTGGCTCGCACGTGACGCCGGAGGGCAAGAACCGGCTCCTGTCCTGGGGCAAGCAGGCGTTCGTCGTCATCGCGTTCGCCGCGATGATGTTCGCGCTGAACAAGCTGCTGCGCTCGTTCACGTACGAGGAGATCACGGACGCGCTCGGGGCGATGCCGCTGCACGTGCTGTTCGCGGTGGCCGGCGTCGTCGGGGCGCAGCACACGTTCTACTCGGTGCGCGAGTGGCTCGCGGTGCGCTACGCCGGCGTCGCCGATCTGTCGGTGCCGCGCATCGTGTTCGCATCCGTCGTGAGCCGGTCGCTGTCGACGCTCGGGCTGTCGTCGATCACGGGGATCGGGCTGCGCCTGCGCATCTACGAGGGCTGGGGCGTGCACACCGACGACGTCGCGCGCATCGCGGTCTACGACAACTCGGTGTTCCTGGTCGGGCTCGTGTCGCAGTTCGGCTTCACGTTCACGGTGCTGCCGGTGCCGCAGGCGATCGCCGAGTCGATCGGCGAGACGGCGATGCGCGCGATCGGCATCGTGATGCTGTCGCTCGTCACGGCCTACGTCGGCTGGACGCGGCGCGGCCGCGACGTCGTGATCCGCGGCTTCAAGCTGCCCGTGCCGAGCGTGCGCCAGCTGCTCGGCCAGATCTGCCTGCCGATCCTGGACCTCGCGTGCGTCGCGGCGCTCGTCGACCTGTGCCTGCCGCCGGGCGTCGGGCTCACGTACTTCGAGATCGTGATCGCGTGTCAGGTGTCGAGCATCACGAGCTCGATCACGCAGGTGCCCGCGGGCATCGGCATCCTCGAGGCGACGATCCTCCTGTTCGCGGCGCGGCCGGAGATGTCGTCGGTGATCATCGCGTCGCTGTTCGTGTACCGGATCTTCACGCACCTCCTCCCGGTGCTCGTCGGCGCGGTGCTGCTCGTGACGATGGAGGTGCGGCGCGACCGCAAGAGCGAGCGCCCGGCGTGGATCGCCGAGGCGATGGCCACGGTGCTCGCCGTCCTGACGTTCGTGATCGGCGCGATCGTCATGGTGATCTCGGCGTCGCCCGTCGGCGACCGCCTCGGCGACGTCGGGCAGATCCTGGCCGTCGCCGCCGGCAGCGGCATGCTGTTCGTCGCCCGCGGGCTCCAGCGGCGCAGCCGCAACGCGTGGCGCGTCGCGTTCGGGCTCCTCGTGCTCCGCACGGTGTTCGCCCTGTGGGCCCAGCCGCTCCGCTTCACGCTCGCTGTGTTCGTCGTGCTCGGCGGCATCATGTGGCTGGCCCGCGGCGTGTTCTCCGAGCGCAAGCCCCTCCTCGTCGCGCCCACCCCGCAGTGGTGGATCGCCGCCGGCATGGTGCTCGCCGGCACCATGTGGTCGGCCTTCGTCGCGAGCGGCCGCGACTTCACCCCCCGCGTCGGCATCTACTTCGGCGCCATGCTCGGCGTCGCCTCCATCGCCGTCGCCACCGCCACGATCACCTTCGCCCGCCAGCGCCGCCTCGCCCGCATCGCCGCCGCCCGCGCCGCGCAGACCACCGCCGCCTAGGAGCCTGACCCCGTAAGGGTTGTTGGAGTTCGAAGGCGGAGCGGAGCCCACCCGGAGGA
>JAHBVW010000030.1 GCA_019637375.1 Deltaproteobacteria bacterium
CTCGCGCTGTCGGCGCTGGCGCGCGACGACGACGACGCGGCCGCCGCCGCCGCGTACGCGCGCGACGCCGCCGAGCTCGCGATGGGCGCGGGCCTGCCCGTCGAGCGCCTCGTCGCGCACGCCGCGCTCGACGCGATCTCCGGCCACGAGGCCGTCGCCGATCCGTCGGCGCCGTCGGCCGCCACGATGGCGCCGACCGCGATCGAGGGCGCCGCGCGCCTGCTCACCGACCTCGGCCTGACCGCGCAGCGCCCGTTCCGGGTGATCGACGCCGAGGGCGTGCCGAGCGACGTCGCCGACGCGAACCCCGAGATCCTGCGCCTGCCGGGCCGCGCGCTCGCCGTCGACGGCGTCCGCGAGGTGATCTGGCGCCACGGCCAGGAGCTCGCCGACCTGCGCCGCCGCAGCCTGCTCAAGCGCCTGCTGTTCCTGTTCGCGTCGGCGCCGGGGAAGGTGTTCTCGAAGGAGGCGATCGTGCAGGCCGTGTGGAACGTCGAGTACCACCCGCTGCGGCACGACGCGGCGCTGTTCACGAACATCATGCGCATCCGCCGCCTGCTCGGCGAGGACGGCTCGGAGATCATCCGCGTGACCGAAGACGGCTACCGTTTCGTCCCGCCTCGTGATTTCCTCTTCGTCATCCCACGGTGAAGCGGAAGGCGACGGCGAGGAAGTCCAGGACGGCGTCCGGCGGGGCGCAGGCGAAGAAGAAGGCTGCGCTCCGGGGGCGCAAGCCGGCGAAGGCGCGCAAGCCGCCGCCGCACCGCTGGCCGGCGTTCGTCGAGAAGCACGGCATCGTGCTCGCGTCGGCCCGCGGGCCGGTGCCGAGCGTCGCCGAGGCGATCGCCGGCGAGCCGATCGTCGGCAGCTGGTGGTCGCACCCGAAGGCGCAGGAGATCTTCGACGCGCTGTCGACGATCGACGACGACGACGACGTGCGCTGCTTCAAGCTCGTCGACGGCAAGATCACGTTCGTCCACCGGCGCCTGTGGCCGGCGCTCGTCGTGCTCGCGCGCGCCGGCGTGGTCTCGCGCGCGGCCGTCGAGTCGATCCAGCAGGAGCACATGCCGACGGGCGAGCACCGCAACTTCACGACGCCGTTTCCGGACTGGGTCCCGGAGGACGTCGCGGCGTTCGCCGACGTGCTCGCGCTCGAGGTGGCGCAGCGCGAGCTCGGCGACCGGCTGCGCTCGCGCTCGTGACGACCTCGGCTAGTAGTGGACCACCGTCGCGGAGTTGGCGGTGTTGACGTTCGTGGTGCCGTCGTTGAGGCCGTGCGTGATCGTCTTGGACTTGACGTCGACGGTGACCGTCGGGCCCGAGCTGACGAGGCCGAACGTGTGCCAACCCTTCGCGTCGCGGCCGCTGACCGTCATGCCGCACAGCGCGACCAGCTGCGCCCGCCAGTTCGCCGGGTCGGAGCCGAGCTTGGCGTGCAGCTTGCCGGCGACCGCGCCCTTGGCCGCGGCCTCGGAGGCCGCCTGCGATCCCGCGACGTACTCGGTCGCGGTCAGGCTGTTGACGGCATCGCCGGCCGACTTGATCGACAGGTTGTACGCGTGGAGGAGGTCGGCGAGGTGCTCCTGCTCGGCGTCGAAGATCTTCGTGTAGTACGCCGGCGTGATCTCGAGCTGGACGTCGAACGTCGTCGGCTTGCCCTTCACCTTCAGCGACTGGGTCGTGTACTTGTGCTTGCCGGTCGGCGCGGCGACGGCGCTGTGCGTGGCGTCGGCGACCGTGGTCGGCTTGATCTTGGTGACCCACTCGTACGTGCCGGCGCCGAACCAGTCCGCGACCGCGTTCATGTTGCCGGCCTGGAGCCGCTGCTTCGAGTCGAGGTCGAGCTTCGGGTAGGTCCACGACGCGTAGGTCCACGACGTGAGGCCGAGGATGCTCGGGAAGCCGCCGGGGAAGCCGGGGACGGTGGTGCCGGCGTGCGCCTGCATCGCCTCGGCGGAGGCCGACACCATGTTCGCGAACGCGCTCATGTACGGGCTGCCGCCGCCGGCGCCCTGCGACTCGGCGAACTGCGCCGCGACGTCGGCCTGGATGATCTCGGCCTCGGCGACGTCGATCTCGGCGAGGCCGGCCTCGGCGCTCGCGCTGTCGGCGTTCGCGACGTTCGCGACGTCGGCGTGGGCGGGCGGGGCCGCGGGCTGCGCGCCCGGAGCCGGCTGCGCGCCGGGGGCCGCGGGATCGCCGCCGCCCTTGTCGCCGCCGTCGGCCTTCTCCTGGAGCTCGGAGGCGTCGAGCTGCGGCATCGGGGCGCCGGGGCAGTTCGCCTCGTCGGCGAGCGCCGCGAGGGCCGCGCAGCGCGCGCAGCCGCACTCGGCGCCGACCAGGTGCGCGCTCGCGCGGATCTCGGACATGTCCGCGCGCGCGACGGCGCCGCACAGACCGCAGTGGCACTCCTTGCCGAGGCCGGAGTGGGCGTCGCCGTTCTTGATCTCCGCCTGCGCGAGGTCGCGCGTGAAGGCGCTCGCATCGTCGGCGTAGGCGCCGACGGCCTTGCGGATCACGTCCGCGCGCGCCTGGTGGTCGTTGTCCTGGACCTGAGCCTTTGCTTTGGTGTTCATTTCTTTTCCCGCACGATCTGGGTCAACGCCTTGACCCGATCGGTGCTGATGATGCCGTTGAAGTCAGCCCAGACCTGGTCGTCCTTGTCACAGCTGTACTGCCTGCAAACCGACGGACGCTGCGCCCAGATGGTGCACTTGATCGTGGTGGGGTCGAGGTAGACGCAGTCGCCGTTCGGCCGGCGGGGCAGTGCGTATGGTACGGCCAGGTCCCAGAAGACCTGCCCTTCCCGGACCTCTTCCGCGGTCAGGTTGACCCGGTACAGGCGGCAGCACGCCGACTGGCACGCGTGCTGCCGGCTGTCGCAGTCGATCCGGACCTCCGGGGCGGGAGCGCTGACGTGGAGCTGCGGCCCCTCCCAGTTCTCGGCGCGGGCCTTCGCGAGTCGGTCCTCGGACGCCTTCCGGCGCTCCACCATCTCCTGGTAGCTGATCGTCCCGTTCGCGATGAGCAGGTCGATCAGCGCGGCGATGTCGGACGACGCGTGGTGATGATCGCGGATGCGCTGGGAGATCATCGTGTAGACGGTCATCATCGCGCGGCGCGTCATCTGCTCGAGGGCGACGCTCTCGGGCGACGGCATCGCCACCGTGGGTTGCGGTGTGGGGGCAGGAACGGATGGGTCGTCGGACATGGTCCCTTGCTGGCTGGATTAGAGGAGCGGTGTGGTGCGCGACGGGCCGAGGATGCCGAGGCGCTCGCCGTCGGCCTCGGCGACGCTGAGGCCGATCTGGTGGATCCAGGCGGCGGGGATGGTCACGACGTCGAGGCCCGCCGCGGCGGCGGCGTGGTCGCCGGCGTGCCACAGCACGGCGCGCGCGAGCAGCATGCCCGGGCCCTCGGCCGTCGCGACCCACCCGGCGAGCGGCGCGAGGTCGGTGCGCGACTCGCGCAGCAGCGCGTCGAGCGCCGGCATGGCGAGCCGGCCCTGCGCGGCCGTCGCGGCGAGGCGCTCGAGCGCGGCGCTCACGCGCGCGGCGGCCGGCCGGGCGGCGACGTCGCGGCGCCACGCGAGCTCGGCGCCGAGCTCGGGCGGCATGAACACGGGCGTGTCCTCGCTCGCGAACGCGTTCTTCACCGCCTCGCCGACGGCGCGGCCGCGCGCGGAGGCCGGCGGGCGCGCGATCGCGACGAGCTCCTCGCCGACGGGCGGCAGGATGTGCTGCGTCGACATCTCGAGCGGCTGCGCGAACGCGAGCCGGACGCGGCGCGCGGCGCCGCCGGCGACGTAGTCCTCGAGGACGTCGAGCTCGGCGACGTTGCACATGAGGAAGCCGTCGCTGACGTAGCCCGCGAGCTCGGGCGCGGCGGCGAGCTGCGCCGGCACCGCGGAGCCCTCGACGCCCATCGCGGCGACCTTCGCGCGCACGACGAGCTTGGCCGCGCGCAGGTTGCCGAGCAGGCCGCCGGGGGCGTCGATGCGCTCGGACAGGTAGGCGAGGAGGGCGGGAGCGTCGGGATCGAGCGATTCGTCGAGCATGGGCACCATGGGATGGCTCTTCGTGGCACGGCTGCGGGTCGGAGGCTTGCGCGGCGGTGTGGAACAGGCGGCCGCGAGGGTCGCCGCGAGCGCGAGCGCCAGCACCCTCATTCGAGGGCCCCGCCGGAGGAGAACTTGCCGGCCTGCGTGTACTGCAGGCGCACGGCGCGCTCGATGTGCTCGCGCGACGGGCGCACGCCCTCCTCGGCGGCGAGGAACGCGGCGCGCAGGGCGGCGTTGCGGATGTAGCCGCCCGACAGCTGGTAGCGCCGCGCGATGTCGCGCAGGTCGAGGTCGTCGCGGTCGCGCAGGTCGGCCGGGAGGTGCACGCGCCACAGGTGCTCGCGCGTGTCCTCGTCGGGAAACGGGAAGTTCACCTCGACCGTGAGGCGACGGCGGAACGCCGGGTCGATCGCGGAGAGGTGGTTGCTCGTCAAGATCGCGATGCCCTCGAAGGTGTCGAGCCGCTGCAGGATGTAGTTGACCTCGAGATTGGCGTAGCGATCAACACTCGAGCGCACCTCGGTGCGCTTCGCGAACAGCGAGTCGGCCTCGTCGAACAGGACGATCGCCTGGCTCTCCTCGGCGGCGCGGAACACGTTGGCGAGGTTGCGCTCGGTCTCGCCGATCCACTTCGACACGACGCGCGACAGGTCGATGCGGTAGAGGTCGACGCCGAGCTCGCGCGCGATCGCGCCCGCGGCCATCGTCTTGCCGGTGCCGGGCACGCCGTGGAACAGGGACACGATCCCGCGCGCGCCGCCGGCCGAGTGCCCGAAGCCCCACTGCTCGAACACGAGGCGCGACCAGCGCATGCGGCTGATCAGCTCGCGCAGGCTGTCCTCGACGTCGGGCACGAGGATGAGGCTCGACCACGTCGCGAGGTGCTTCACGCGCTGCGCGACGTCGCCGAGGCTGTCGTCGAGGTGCTGCACGATCGCGGCGCCGAGCTCCGCGTCGACGGGCTCGGGGCGCGGCGCGACGCCGGTCGCGACGTGCGTGATCACGCCGGGGCCGATGCGGTAGCGCGCCGACAGCGCTTCGACGTCGCGCACGGTGTAGCCGACGGCCGACGTCACCGTGCGCCAGTGCGCGAGCCGCTCGGCCTCCGACAGGTTCGGCAGGTCGACGAGCGTGTACCCGGGCGCGAGCGGCGGCGCCGCGTCGGGGTCCATGCGCAGCGCGAGCGGGCCGGGGTACTCGTCGAGGACGCGGCGGATGTGGCGGCGCTCGGTCTCGTCGTCGACGGCGACGCCGGGGTCGGACACGCACGGGAACCACCCGCGGATGCGGGCGCGCCGCAGCTCGCGCGCGAGGTGCTCGGCGGTCGCGCGCCCCTCGCCGGCGAGCGCCGCGGCGTCGATGTCGCCGAGGATGCGGCCGGCGAGCGCGGCGAGCGCGGCGAGCGCGGTCCGGCGCCCGCTGCCCCGGCGGCCGCGCACGACCAGGCGCAGCGGCTGGTCGCCGCGCGGCGCGGCCGCCCGCAGGGCCGCGATCGTGCCCGGCGGCGCGACGAGGTCCTGTAGGTCGCACGTCGCCGCGCGCGGCCTCGCCCACGCGTCGGCGTAGGTCTCGACGGGGAGCGCGCGCAGCCGGTCGACGAGGATCGAGTCCGGGATCAGCGACGCGAACGGGCGGGGCCGGTCGTCGGCGACGATCACCAGGCCCGAGCGCACGAGCGGCGACCACGGCTCGAGCTCGGACGCGATCTCGTGGCGCATGCTCGGCGGGAAGCCGAGGATCTTGCAGACCAGCAGCTCGTAGCACGCGAAGCGGCTGCGATCGCCGATCATCGCGTAGACGTCGACGAGCTCGCCCCACAGGACGGGCGCCGCGACGACGAGCAGGATGTCGGCGGCGAGCGGCGATAGCCCGAGCTCGTGGACGATGTCGTCGAGCGGGGCGCGCCGGTCGCCGAGCGCCTTGCGGGCGCGCTGCAGCGCGAGCGTCGCACCGGCGACGTGGCGGCGCGCGACCTGGACGCGCTCGCCGATCTGCGCCTGATCGCCCTGGAGGCGGCGGACGAACTCGACCGCGTGCTCGGGCGGGACCTGCACGAGCCCGCTGTCGAACGCCGCGGCGAGCGCGAGCTCGCACCAGCTCGCGACCGAGCGCAGCTGGAGCTCGAGCAGCGTGCGCGCCTCGCGCGGCTCGAGCCCGGGATCGCCGCGGCGCGGGCGCAGCGCCGCGACGACCGGGGGCGGGAGCGCCGGCGCGGCGGGCTCGCCGGGCGCCGCGGCGTCGGCGGACATCTCGCGCGCCGGCTCGGGGGCGCGGGTGATCACGAGCTCCTGGACCGGCGCGGGCGGCGCGATCGCGGGTGCCTCGACGGGCGCGGGCGGCGCGGGCCGGTCGGGCGCCGCCTCGTCGAGCTCGACGGTCCACCACGACGGCCGCGCGTCCTCGAGGGCGCAGCCGCGCACGACGAGGCGCCCGTCGACGGAGTCGAGCACGGCGAGCCAGCGCCCGCTCGGGCTGATCGCCGCGTCGAGGATGTGCTCCCCCGCGCCGGGGAACGCGCGCGTGCGGCCGGTCATCAGGTTGAGCACGATGACGTCGCCGTTCGGCGAGCGCAGCGCCGCGAGCTGCTGCTTCGACGCGAAGCGCGCGTCCGCGAGGCTCTGCAGCGGGTAGCGGTGGAGCACCTTGCCCGTCGGCGCGTCGAGCACGACGATCGTGCGCTGCAGGTTGCGCCCGAGGACGAGCGCGACGAGGCGCCCGCCGAGCAGCGACGAGCCGTCGACGACGGGCTGCGCCGTGTCGCGGATCGTGCGCGACTCCCACAGGACGGTGCGGTCGACGAGCTGCACCGAGCGCTCGTGCGCGACGACCCAGCGCCCCGCGCGCAGCGGGACCGCGAGCGAGGTGCGCGCCGGCAGCGGCGTCGTGGTCGTCTTCGCGCTGCGCCCGTCGATCTCGACGACGTCGCTCGCGTTCCACATCGACACCTGGTCGCCGGGCGCGGCCACGAGCTGCGCGCCGGCGCGCTGGGCGGGGAGCAGGACGGGCACCGCGATCGGCGTCGCCTGGAACACGCTGTAGCGCGACAGCGACGTGTTCGTGCCGCTGACGATCCACAGCTCCGTCGACAGCAGGTTCATCGCGTGGAGGTCGGTGACCTCGAGCGACCACGGCTCGGAGCCGACCGCGCCGGTGTGCACGCGGTCCCTGCCGGCCGCGGCGAAGGCGCTGTCCGAGATCGCCAGGCGGCGGAGCGGGAGATCCACGGCGGCGATTGTAGGGCGAACCGGGAGCGGGCTCGCTAGTTCAGGAGGCGCGGGTTGCGCTTCGGCTCGTCATCGGGGTCGACGTCGAACGGGTCCTCGCCCGGCCACGGCACGTACGGCGGGGCGATGACCTGGGTGCCGCCGGTGGACGGTGCGAGCGGTGCCTCGGCGGCGGCCGCGGCGGCGCGCGCGGCGTCATCGGCGTCCCACTGGGCGAGGCGGCGCCGGTTCGCGCGCTTGCGGCGCCACCACGCGGCGACGACGAGGATCGCGACCACGCACCACGCGGCGAGCCCGAGCAGCCCGAGCGGGATGAGCCGGAAGCGGCGGTTGAGGTCCGACTTCCACTCGTCGAAGAGGAAGCGCAGCGGGCGCCCGAACGACTTCGCCGCGGCGGCGTCGGGCGTGGCGCCGTGCGCGATCTCGGCGAGGAACGTGCGGAACGGGCGGCGGTCGCCGTCGTCCTTGTCGTCCTCGAAGTAGCCGCGGCGCGACAGGAAGCCGACGAAGTCGTAGCTCTGCGCGTACGCGCGGTGCGCCGGCGACTCCTCGGCGGGGAACGACGCGTCGAGCTGATCGAGCGGCGCGATGCCGCCGAACCACGCGAGGCCGGCGAGCGTCTCGGTGCGCGACCACGTCCACTCCGCCGAGTGCTGGTACGCGAAGCCCTCGTGCAGCCAGCGCGGCGCGCGCGGCCCGAGCGCCGCGCCGAGCGCGAGGTGCGCGAGCTCGTGGCGCATCGTCGCGTCGGCATCGAGCACCTCGTGCCCGCGGCGCAGCGCGATCGAGATGATCCCGAGGTCGGGATACGCGACGCCGACCGCCCACGGCGGCGCGCCCCGCCCGGCGGGCGCCACCTTCGCGAGGTCCTCCGCCTCGCGCACCACGCGGAGCTCGATGCGCGCCGGCGTCGGCAGGCCGACGAGGTCGCCGGCGATGCGCGCCAGCGTCGCATCCGCACCCGCCGCGAGCTTGGCACCCACGTCCTCGAGCCCCGGCGCGGCGACGACCTCCACCTTCGGCCGCCCGCCGTGCGTCACCGGCACGGCCGCGCGGTCCACGGCCTGCGACGGCACCGACATCGTCGCCGGCTCGGCGATCACCCGCGCCGACGACCCGGGATCCGGGAGGGGTGCAGCGTTCGCGGCATCCGCATCGGCGTGGGCGGGCGCGGCGAACAGCAGCGCGAGGATCGCCGCGAGGCGCCCGAGCCAGAGGACGAACGCCGTCACGGGTAGTGCAGCTCCACGCGCTGGCGGTCGCCGCCGGCGTCCTGGAGGTAGATGATCGTGACGCCGGCGGCGATCGCGGCGCCGATGCTGGCGTAGACCCACCACTTGGTCGGCAGCTCGCGGCGCCGGCCGTCCTTGCCGCGGAGCTTCGGGTCCTCGACGAGCAGCGGGCGGTCGGGGTCGGGGGCGCGGTCGTTCCAGGTGTGGATGCGATCGACCACCAGCTCGACGAGGCGCTCGGCCTCGGCGACGGGAGCCGTCGCGTCGTCGCCGCCCAGGCGGTGCGGGGCCTCGGCGAGGCCGATGCGGCCCCACGCCTCGACGACGTCGCCGCGGCGCACGAGCGCGACACGCGCCCGCACCTTCGCCATCACCCAGCCGAGCTCCTTCGGGTCGGGCATCTGGCCCTTCCACCCGGCCACGCGCAGCGCGACCTCGTTCCACGGACCGGCGTGGTCCTTCATCGGGATCGCGAGCTGCGCCTGCGTCTTCGTGGCGCTGCCGGCGGCCCAGCCGCGCCGCGATCCGGACGCGGCGGCGATGACGTGCTCGCCGGGGCGCAGCATCACCGTGAGCGGCGACTTCCCCGCGTAGCGGAGGTCGATCCACACCTGCGCGCCCGCGACGTCCGTCGTGATCTCGAGCGGGATCAGCTCGACCCCGGCGACGACGTCGACGTCGGGATAGCGTGCGAGCACGTCCGCCGGGACGTCGGGGCTGCCGCCGATCGCGCGCAGCCGCGCCGCCGCCTCGAACGCCGCCGGCCCATCGCCGGCGCGGTCCGCGCACAGGAGCAGCAGCGCCCACGCGCGCGCGAGCTCCGGCACCGCGAGGCCCGACGCCTGCCGCGCCGCCGCGATGCCGCCCGCCTTCGCCGCCGCGGCCGTCGCCGCCTTGCAGTCGAGCGCCCCGAACGCGCGCTGCGCTTCGGCGATCGCGACCGCGAGCTGCACGCCGTCGTCGTCGCCGCCGATCCCCGCGAGCGCCTCCTCGGCGCCGGGGCCGAGCAGCTCGAGCCCGGCATTCGCGACGGCGATCGCGAGCTGCTTGCGGATCGCCTCGGACTTCGCGTCGCCCGTGTTCGGGCCGAGATCGAGGATCGCGACGCGCTCCTGCGTCTTCTTCGGCGCGGCGTGCGCGACCGTCACTGACGCTGCCGACGCGACGACGACGGCGACGGTCAGAGCTGCTTGAAGTACTCGTTCAGCGCCCATGTGTCACGCGCGCGCATCGAGTCGAACTGCAGCCCGATTCCGTGGTCGTCGGCCCACCGCACCGTCGCGCCGATGTCGATCGGCTCCTCCGCGGTCGGGATCGAGAACACCACGTGGATCCGCTTGCCCATCGCGAGCTTCACCCCGGCGATCAGCGCACCACCGAGCGACAGGTTGACCATCGTGTGCTCGCGTGCGGCGCCGTCGATCGTGACCTTCGTGGGAATCGAGACCGTGTGACGTGTCGAGGAGCGGCGATTGTCGGCCACGGCCCATTGTATGCGCCCGACCACGGGAAGCGACGAGATCCACTCGCAAAGCATGGATCCGAATGGGCGTTTCGCACCTACCCGTTCTGGGCGTTCGCCCTACGGCGTTTTTGGCGCGCCGCGCTCTAGATCTTGAGCTCGACGTGCGCCTTCTTGCGCAGCTCGGCGATCCACGTCGTCGTCAGCTTCGCCAGCTCCTTCTCCTTGAGCTGCTTCGTGAGCTCGCCCTTCATCTGGTCGTACGGCTTCATCGCCGTCACCTGCACCTCGTCGGCGTGGAACAGGATCAGCGACCCCTTGCCCTGGATCGGGCCGCGCACGTCGCCCTTGCTCATGCCGAACACGACCGGCTCCCACGCCGGATCGATCGTGTCGGGGTCGAACCAGCCGAGCTGGCCGCCCGTCGGGCGCGTGCGGGCGTCGTCGGTGACCGCGGTCGCGACGTCGGCGAACTTCTCGCCGCCCTTGATCCGATCGAGGGCGGCCTGGGCGCGCGCCTTGGCCGCCGCGAGCTGCTGCTCCGTCGGGTGCTCGGGGAGCTCGAACACGATCTGCGACAGCTGCACGCGGCTCGCGTTCGCGGCGCGGCGCGACAGCTCGTCGTAGCGGCGCTTGATGTCGTCCTCGCCGAGCTGCATGCGCGGCATCACGAGCTGGTTGATCGCGCGCTGCCGCATGAGGTCGCGCCGGAAGTGGTCGAACGACAGGCCCTGCGCCTTCATCGCGTCGGCGAGCTGGGCGTCGTCGAGCTGGTTGCGCTCCTTGATGTAGTCGATCGTCGCCTGCAGCTCCGACTGCTCGACGGTGATCTTCGCCGCCACCGCCGCCTGCAGCATCAGCTCGTCGTTGACCATCTCCTCGAGCAGCTGGCCCTGCAGCTTCGCGAGCCGCCGCGACCGCTCCGCGAGGTCCTGCATCTCCATCGCCGCGGCGCGCACCGGCGCGATCCGCTGCTCGAGCTCGCTCTGCAGGATCACGGCGTCGTTGACGACCGCGACGACGCGGTCGACCGTCGTCCGCGCGGCCTTGGTCGCCGCCGGGGCCGCCGCCGGGGCCGGTGGCACCTTGTCGTCGGCGCGCGCGCCCGTCACGAGCGGGACCACGACCAGGAGGGCGATCTGGAACGGGAGCGTGCGCACGCCCATCAGACCGCGCAGGGCAGGGACCGGGTTGTCCCGCCGCGATCCCCAGGAATTACCGGACCTTGATGTCGATGTACGCCTTCTTGCGGAGCTCCTCGAGCCACTCCTGCGTCTTCTTCTCCGTCTCGCGGCGGCGCAGCTCGCGGCTCAGCGGCTCCTTCATCTGGTCGTAGGACTTGAGCTCGGACTTCTTCACCTCGTTGACGAAGAACACGTGGAGCCCCTGCGGCCCCGTGACCGGCCCGCGCAGGTCGCCCTTCTCCATCGCGAACACGATCTGCTCCCACTCGGGGTTGATGCTGCCGCGCTGGAACCAGCCGAGCTGGCCGCCCGTCGTCGAGGTGCCGGTGTCCTCGGAGACCTCCGCCGCGACCGTGGCGAACTCCTCGCCGGCCTTCACGCGCTGGATCGCCTTGGCCGCCTTCGCCTTGGCCTCGGTGAGCTGCTGCTCCGTCGCGTGCTCGGGCAGCTTGAACAGCATGTGCGACAGGTTGACGGCGCTCACCGCCTCGCTGCGGCGCTGCATCTGATCGTAGCGCGCGCGCACGTCCTCCTCGGTGACCTGCACCTTGGGCGCGACGAGCTGGTTCTGCGCGCGCAGGCGCATCAGCTGGCGGCGCAGCTCGGTGCGGTAGTTCGCGAGCGTGAAGCCCTGCGCCGCGAGCACCTGCGCGAGGCCGGCGTCGTCGAGGCTGTTCTGCGACTTGATCTCGTCGAGCGCGGCCTGCACCTCGCTCGCCTCGACCTCGATCTTCGCGGCCTCGCCGGCCTGCACGATCAGCTCCTCGTTGACCATCTCGTCGAGGACCTGCGTCTGGAGCTTCGCGAGGCGCCGCTCGCGCTCCTTCGCGTCGGCGATCTGCATCGCCTCGGCGCGCATCGGCACCATGCGCGCCTCGAGCTCGCTCGCGAGGATGATCGAGTCGTTCACGATCGCGACGACGCGCTCGACGACGACCTTGCGCCCCGCGTTCGGCGAGGTCGGCTTGCTCTCGTCCTTCTTCGGTGTGGGCTCCTTGGGCTCCTTGGGCTCGTCGTCCTTGTGCTCCGGAGCTTCTTTCTTCTCGGGAGTAGCGAACGCGGTGCCGGCGAGGACGGCGAGGATGACGATGGCGAGGATGCGGCGCATGGGGACCTCTAGGGAGCAGCCGAGCCGGGAGCCGGCGGGGGAGGCGGGTTGATGGGAGCCTGCTGCGGCAGCGGCGGCGGCGCGACGTCGTGACCATGACCGTCGTCGCCGGCGGCCTGGTTGGACGTGTCGATGCGGACCTTCGCGAGGTTCGCCTCGTTGATCTCGATCTTCGACTTGCCGCGCAGGTTGTCGATGAACTCCTTCTGCGCCTTCAGCCGGTTCTCGCGGAACAGCTTGTTCCGGATCTGCGGCTTCGCGTCCTCGAACGAGCGCACCATCTGCCTGCGGCGCCCGGTCTGCTTGAGGACGTAGAAGTTGCCGTTGCCGGCGTCGACGGTCTGCGAGACGTCGCCCGTCGTGAACAGCATCAGGCCGGCCTTCACGACCGCGGCCGGCAGGTCCTTGTTCGCGGCGTCGAAGTAGCGCAGGTCGCCGCCGCGCAGCTTCGTCTCCTCGTCGGCGGAGTACTTCATGACGAGGTCGCGGAAGCCCTTGTTCGTCTTGCCCGCGTCGCCGCGCGCCTCGAGCGCCACGCGGTCGGCCTGCGCGCGGTTCTTGACGATGATCGCCGAGACGCGGACCTCCTCGGGCTTCTGGTACTCGCCGAGGTTCGCGTCGTAGTACGCCTTCATCTCGGCCTCGGCGACGTCGCCCGTGGCCTTCGCGTCGAACTCGTCGCGCATGAGCTTCTGGATCATCACCTGCTTCATCGTGCGGATGACCTCGGGGTCGCGGTCGAAGCCGCGCCGGTAGGCCTCCTTCGCGAGCACCTCGAAGCGCACGAGCGAGTCGAGGAACTCCTTCTTCTGCTCGAGCGACGAGTAGCGCGCGCGGATGTACGGCGACTGCCGGTTGATGCGCTCCTGGAACTCGCCGAGCGTGATCGTGACGTCGTCGATCTTCGCGAGCGGCGTCCTCAGCTCCTCGGTGCTCTGGTTCGGCGCCCCGGGGAGCTGCACGGGCGGGAAGTCGTGGTCGCGCTCGTCGTACGGGACGCGCTCGCGGTCGCGCCTGGTGTCCTGCTCGACGACGCGGTCGCGACCCCGCTCCATGCGTTCGCTGTCCCGATGCTGGCATGCGGTGACCAGGACGATGACCGCGGCGGCGGGAAAGCGAATCATCACGATAGTTTCACGTAGCACGGCCCACGGGCGGTTCCAAGCCCGTCGTCGAGGCGACCTCACCGCTCGTGACCGGGGCTACGCGCCCGGCTGAAGCGCGGCGAGCAGCGCCTTGCGCGCGCCCGCGGCACCGCCGGGCGACGGCGGCGCGATCGACATCCGCCCGTCGGGGAGCCGGCGAAACCCGGCGCCGACGAGCGCGAGGCCGTGCGGGCTCGCCTGCGGGAGTGCGACCGCGACACGCGTCGACGAGATCTCGAGCGAGAGCGCCCCGAGCGAGCGGGCGAGTGCCTTCACGCCCATCAGCTCTCCGAGCAGGACGACGTCGCCGGGCACGGGGCCATAGCGGTCGGAGATCTCGGCCATCACGTCGCGCAGCTCGTCGTCGCCCTCGACGGCCGACAGCCGCTTGTACAGCTCGAGCCGCTGCCCCGGATCCGGCACGTACGCGTCGGGGATGAAGCCGGGGTCCTCGATCGTGAGCTCCGGATCGATCTCGCTGTGGATCGGCTTGCCGTTGAGCTCGGCGACGGCGCGGTCGAGCATCTTCACGTACTGGTCGAAGCCGACCGCCGCGATCGAGCCCGACTGCTTCGCGCCGAGCAGCTCGCCGCCGCCGCGGATCTCGAGGTCCTGCGACGCGATCTGGAAGCCGGCGCCGAGCTCGGTGAAGCGCTGCAGCGTCTCGAGGCGGCGGCGCGCCTCGTCGGTGATGTGCTCGGGCTCGGGGACGAGCAGGTAGCAGTACGCGCGGTCCTTCGAGCGGCCGATGCGCCCGCGCAGCTGGTAGAGCTGCGCCAGGCCGAACGCGTCGGCGCGCGCGACGAACATCGTGTTCGCGCGCGGGATGTCGAGCCCGCTCTCGACGATCGTCGTGGCGACGAGGATGTCGAGCTCGCCCTGGACGAACTGCACCATCACCTTCTCGAGCTGCTCGGCGGTGAGCGCGCCATGGCCGACGCCGATGCGCGCGGTGGGGACGAGCTGCTGGAGGTACGCGGCCCAGTCGTCGATCGTGCGGTCGTCGTCGCGCGGCTTCGTCTTGCGCCGCTTCTCCTCGGGACGATCGTCGTTCGGCAGCCGGTGATCGGCGGCGCGCCGCCCCATCGATCCGATCGTCGGCGTGATGAAGAAGACCTGGCCGCCGCGCGCGAGCTCGCGCTCGATCGCCTCCTTGACCGTGGCGTCGTCGACGCGCGACACGAACGTGCGCACGGCGCGGCGATCGGCCGGCGGCGTCGCGATGATCGAGAGGTCGCGCAGGTTCGCCATCGCGAGGTGCAGCGTGCGCGGGATCGGCGTCGCGGTCAGCGTCAGCACGTCGACCTGCGTGCGCGCCTTCTTGATCTTCTCCTTGTGCGCGACGCCGAAGCGCTGCTCCTCGTCGATGACGAGCAGGCCGAGGTCCTTCCAGCGCACGTCGGGTGACAGCAGGCGGTGCGTGCCGACGACGACGTCGAGCTTGCCCTCGGCCATCCGGCGCACGGTGTCGAGCTGCTCGCCCTTGCTCTGGAAGCGCGATAGCTTGCCGAGCGCGAGCGGGAAGCCGCCGTAGCGCTCCGTCATCGTGCGGAAGTGCTGCTCGACGAGCACCGTCGTCGGCGCGAGGATGCACGCCTGCTTGCCGCCCTGCACGGCGCGGAACACGGCGCGCAGCGCGACCTCGGTCTTGCCGTAGCCGACGTCGCCGCACACGAGGCGGTCCATCGCGCGCGGCGCCTCCATGTCGCCGAGCACGGCCTCGATCGCGGCGGCCTGGTCGGGCGTCTCGTCGAACGGGAACGTCGCCTCGAGCTCGCGGAAGCTGTCGTCGGCGGGCGGGAAGCGATGCCCCGGCAGCGAGGCGCGCTGCGCGTACAGCTGGAGCAGCTCCTCGGCGAGCGCCTGCACGTGGCGCGCGACCTTGCTGCGCGTCGCCTCCCACGTGACGCCGCCGAGCTTGTCGAGCTTGGGCGCGTGACCCTCGGCGCCGACGTAGCGCTGCACCTCGCCGAGCCGGTACACGGGCAGGTACAGCGTGCCGCCGTCGAACTCGAGCTGGAGCGAGTCGATCTCCGTCGAGACGTTGACGCTCTCGAGCATCGGCGTGACCTCGCGGCGCACGATCTCGATGCGCCTCAGGCCCAGGTAGCGGCCGACGCCGTGGCGCTGGTGGACGAGGTAGTCGCCGGGCGAGAGCTGGGAGAAGTCGCTGACGCCGCCGAGGAGCGCGTCCTTCGCGCGCTTGCGCTGGGACTTCCCGTGGTGGACGCGCGCCCCGAAGATGTCGGTGGCGGTGACGAGCGCGACGCCGTCGGCGGGCGACGCGAAGCCGTGCGGCGGCGCGCCGTGCACGATCGTGACGGTCTCGTGGGAGGTGGGGGAGGGTGCCTGCGCCGGCAGCGGGCGCTCGCCGTCGGGCGCGATCCGCACGGCGATGCCGCGCGCCCCGAGGACGCCGGCGAGCCGGTCGGCGCGGCTCTGCGAGTCGGCGGCGATCGCGACGCGCACGCCGCGCCGGCGCCACGCGGCGAGCCGCTCGAGGAGCGCGGCCGCGTGCTCGGTGTCGCCGAACGTGCGCGCGTGCTCGAGCTGCTGCGCGAGCGTGCGCAGGTCGTCGACGTCGGCGCGCACGTGCGTGAACGCGTGCGCGGTGTCGACGACCTCGAGCGTCGGCAGCTCGATCCGGCGCGGCGCGGTGAACGCACCGGCGCCGTCGGCGTCGACGAGGTGCGCCGCCGGCGGGTACAGCGCGTGGTGGTGCGCGGTCGACACCGCGTGGCGCGACTCGGCGTCGCCCCACGTGTCGTCGATGACGCGCCGGCCGGCGTCGGGGTCGACGACGATCCACCGCGCATCGGCGGGGATGTACGCGGCGGGCGCGACCATGGCGTCGTGGAACGCCGGCGTCAGCGCCTCGATGCCGACGAAGACCTCGCCCGCCTCGAGCTGCTCGATGATGCGGCGCGTGGCCTTCGACGGGTGCGCGATCTCGTCGGCGCGCTCGCGCAGCCGCGTGCGGACGTCGCGCGTCCCGGTGTTGATCGTCTCGCGCACCGGGTGCAGGTGGACGAGCTCGATCGCGCGCAGCGTGCGCTGCGACTCGGCGTCGAACCAGCGCAGCGACTCGACCTCGTCGCCGAACAGCTCGATGCGCACCGGGTGCGGCGCGAGCGGCGCGTACAGGTCGATGACCTCGCCGCGCACCGCGAACGTGCCCGGCTCGTCGACGACGGGCGTGCGCGCCCAGCCGCCGGCGACGAGCAGCGCCGCGAGCTCGTCGCGGTTGACCGTGTCGCCGCGCCGGACCGTGCGCCCGCGCTGCGCGAGCTCGGCGGCCGGCACCGTGCGCCGCACGAGCGCCTCCGCAGACGTCACGAGGATGCGTGGCGCCAGCGCCGGGACCGCGAGCCGGTACTGCGTCGCGATGCGCTCGACGAGCGCGCCGCGGTCCGGCGACAGATCGGCGTACGGCGACACGTCGATGCCGGGCATCACCGCGATCGGATCGAGCTCCGCGCCCGCGTCGATGCCGGCGCCCCAGCAGAAGCGGATGCCCTCCTCGAGCCGGCGCGCGTGGGCGTCGTCGACGCCGACCACGACGACGAGCGACTCGCGCGCGGCGAGCTGCACGGCGAGCCACGCACACCACCCGGCCGTCGCACCGTGGACGGCCACGGGTGCGCCGGAGGCGAGAGCCGCTTCGAGCTCGGCGTGCATCGGCGGCGCACCCTAGCATCCGCGGGGCGCGTCACCAGACCGCACCGTGCGCGAACGTCGCGGTATCGTGGCCGCGATGAAGCGGTGGCAGCGGGTGGTGCTCGCCTACAGCGTGTTCGTGGTGCTGATCTGCACGCTGGTGTTCGGCACCATCTTCGCGCTCGCGTTCACGATCGATCGCACCGGCGACCTGCGGTACCTCGGGATCGCATCGATGCTCGCGATCCTGGCCGCGGCGACGAAGATCCTCGCGATCCTCGCGATCCTCGCGATCCGAGACCGCATCCTGGGCGACTAGCTCACTTCTTCTGCTCGTGGCACGCGAGGCAGCCGAACCCCTTCGGGTTCTTCTCGCTGTACGGCTCCTCCTCGAGGATCTTCGCCATCGTCGGCGTCACGACCTCGGCCATCCACTTGGCCGCCTTCATCAGCTTCTCGTCCTTGCCGGCCTTGAGCGCCTCGAAGTCGAGCTTGGGCAGGTCGGGGTTCGGCATCTTGTACTTCGACGCCTTCGGGTCCTTGCCGTGGCAGGTCTTGCAGTTGAACTTCTCGAACTCCTTCGCGTCGTGCTTCTGGAACGCGATCTTCATCTCGGGCACGACCTTCTTCTTCATGAAGTCGATCTTCTCCTCCTCGGAGAGCGCGTCGAACTCGAACTTCTTCGCGCCGGAGCCCGCCTCGGCCTTCTCGGTCTTCTCGGTCTTCTCGGTCTTCTCGGTCTTCTCGGTCTTCTCCGTCTTCTCGGTCTTCTCGGCCTTCTCCGTCTTCTCCGTCTTCTCGGTCGCCTTCTCGACCGGGTCGGCCTTCTCGGTCTTCGTCTCCGTCTTGGCCTCGGTCTTGGGCTCGGTCTTCGGCGGATCGTCCTTCTTCGAACCGCAGGCACACAGGAACACGGCGAGCGAGACAGCGATGAGCTTCATGGCGGCGCCATCCTACGTCAGTAGTAGACGCACTGGTTCGCCGCGGGCGCCTGGAGCAGCACGAACGTGCAGTCGACCGGCTGCAGCGTGTCGAGGGCGACGCCGCCGCGGACGCATTGCGCGCAGCTGAAGCCGTCGGGGAATGCCGCAGCCCAGGTTGGGGCCGGTGGAGATGTCGCGCCGGGGCGCTTCCACACGACCGCGTGGTCGGCGGAGATGCCGTCGAGGCGGATCAGGTCGAGGCTGGTCTCGCCCTCGGGGAGCGTCGCGAGCCCGGGGAGCAGGCCCATCATCGCGATGCCGATGCCGTCGGCGTTGACCGCGCGGACCGGCGGATCCGAGCGGTAGGACATGTCGAACTGGCTGACGACGGTCGTGCCGTCGCCGAACTTGTAGAGGTACGGCGGATCCGCGGTGCCGACGACCCACAGCGAGATCACGCTCGCCCGCTGCGGGTGATCGCGCAGCTCTCCCGCGAAGCCGAACGTACCGTCGTCGGGGCCCGGCCCGCACGCCGTGAGTGCGAGCGCGAGCGCGAGGATCGGGAGCCGCCGCACGCTCCGAGGATAGCGTGTATCCTGCGACGGATGAGGTACCTCCTCGGCGCCGCGGCGCTCGTCGCGCTCGTCGCGCACGCCGCGCAGCCCGCCGCGGCCGAGCCCGCCGGGACCGATCCGCTCGCGGATCTGCTCGCACGCACCGACGCGATCGCGAAGGAGGTGTCGCGCATCCGCGGCCTGCCGCTGAAGAAGCCGATCCCGAACGAGGTCGTCGACCGGGAGGAGCTGCGCAAGCGGCTGCTCGCGATGGCCGCCGAGGAGAAGACGCACAAGGGCACGCTGTCCGAGGGCCTCGCGCTCGCGCGCTGGGGGATGATCCCGATCGCCGCCGACTACGAGGCGATGATGGTCGACCTGCTCACCGAGCAGATCGCCGGCTACTACGACCCCGACACGAAGCGCCTCACGATCTCGAAGAGCGCCGGCGAGGACGCGAGCTGGGCCGAGATGGTGCTCGCGCACGAGCTCGACCACGGCCTCCAGGACCAGGCGTTCGACCTGAAGAAGTTCGAGGCGGTCCCCGACTCCGAGGGCGACGCCTCGATCGCGCGGCGCGCGCTCGTCGAGGGCGACGGCATCGCGCTCATGCTCGAGGTCATGCTCGCGCGCAACGGCGCGCCCGTGCCCTGGTCGAACCCGCACGTCGCCGATGCGATCGAGAAGGCGATGTCGGTCCCCGGCAACGGCGACGCGCTCGACAAGGCGCCGATCGTGATCCGCGAGTCGATGATCTTTCCGTACCGCTCGGGGTTCACGTTCGTCGCGGCGCTGCGGCGGCGCTCGCCGTGGAGCGCCGTCGACGCGGCGTTCGCGCGCCCGCCGGCGTCGACGGAGCAGGTCCTGCACCCCGAGCGCTACCTCGCCGACGACAGGCCGGTGCCGATCGCGATCGACCCGCCGGCCTCGCTGCGCGGCTTTGCGCCCGCGCACACGACCGTGTGGGGCGAGCTCGGCTTCTCGCTGTTCCTGCGCAGCCACGGCATCGATCCGGCGACGGCGACCGAGGCCGCGGCGGGGTGGGGCGGCGACCGCGTCGTCGTGTTCGCGCGCGACGGCGACAGGCGGCCGGAGAAGGCCGTCGGGATCGCGCGCCTCGACTGGGACAGCGAGGCCGATGCGATCGAGGCGGCCGAGGCCGGGGTGAAGGCGCTCGACCAGACCGTCGTCGGTCCGACGGTGGAGCACACGCCCACGCGCACGAGGTGGTTCGCGATCGACGGCACGGTGTCGTGGATCGAGCGCAGGGGCCCGGCGTTCGTGATGGTGTACGGCGTGCCGGCGTGGGCCGCGGATGCGCTCGCCGCCGAGATCTGGACCGTCGCGCGGGTCGGCACGGCGAAGGCGCCGAAACCGGCGAAGCCCTGAGCCGGCCGGGATCGCGGCCGGCAACGTTTGACTGGCGATTCGATCGGCGCAAGAGTTCGCCGGCGTGGGCCAGCTCGACGAGTCCCGGTTCGAAACTGCGATCGGCGGCGGTTGCCCCGCGTGCGGTGAGCGCGCGCTCGAGATCCGGACGTTCCTCGACCGCACGCTCGTGATGATGGCCGGCGAGCCGAACGACGCCGGCAAGTGGGCGCACGACGGCGAGAAGTTCGTCGACGGCACCTACCGCATCGCGTGCACGGCGTGCGCGCACGTCGTCTTCGCGAGCGACGCGTGCCCGCGGTGCCACGCCGAGGGCGGTCTCTCGCGCGCGCTCGGCGTGGCGAGCCGCGTGGTGGTGCCCAAGCGCTGCGCGTCGTGCAAGGAGCTCGAGCTGCTCGCGATCGCGCTGATCCCGGCGACGACGCGCTACGTCGCCGGCGAGACGCCGAAGCCGAAGCCGCTCGCCGACTTCGGCGACGCCGGCTATCACGTCGTCGCGTACGCGTGCGAGAGCTGCGATGCGGCGGTGGTCGCGCAAACGTGCCCGCTGTGCGACGCGCCGGGCCCGCTGCGGCCGCGCCCGTGATGTGGCGGCTCGGCGACGAGGCCGCGCTCGCCGAGGCGTGGCGCGCGGCGCGGCCGTTTCCGCACGTGGTCGTCGACGAGGCCGTGGTGGCGCCCGAGGCGCTGCTCGGCGTGCTCGAGGAGGAGCCGGTCGAGCGCTACGTCGCCGATCTGTACGACTTCGATGCGACGGCGCCGGAGCCGACGACCGAGGCGTTCCGCAAGGTGCGGGCCCGGTTCGCCGGAGCGGTCGCGCCGGTGCTCGCGCGCGTGACGGGCAAGGACGTGGCGCGCGCGGACATGCGCGCGTTCGCGTACCGCGCCGGGCACTACCTGCTGCCGCACACCGATTATCAGGTGGAGCTCGCGCGGCAGCTCGCGTACGCGTACTACCTGCCGTCGCCGGAGCCGCCGGTGGGCGGCGAGCTGGATCTGTTCGACGAGGATCAGCGCGTCGCGCGCGTGATCGAGCCGCGCGCGAACCGACTGGTCGTGTTCGACGTCGGCGAGACGACGCTGCACCAGGTGCGCGAGGTGCTCGACGGGATGCGGCTGTCGCTGGCCGGCTGGTTCTACGCGTGATCGTCGTCGGCGACGCGGTGACGGAGGCGGAGGCGGCCGCCGTGCGCGCGTCGGGCGGCGCGTACGCGCGGTATCGCCGCATCGATCAGGCGAGCTACGAGGCCGCGGAGGGCGTGCCCGTGCCCGAGGGGATCGTGCGGATCGCGCGCGAGGTCACGGGGCGCGACCTGCGCGTCGTCGACGGGCGCCTGTTACGATTTGTTTGCGGCGACTACACTCTCGCACACCACGGTTACGTGGAAGATCACGCGGTGGAGCTCGTGCTCGACGTCTCGCTCGCGGCCGTGCCCGGCGCCGAGGTGCACTACCGCCGCCGCGGCCGCGTCGTGTTCGCGATGCCGTCCCAGCCGTGCGCGCTCGCCGTCGTCGAGCGCGGCCCGACGATCACCGCGAACCACACGTACCTCAGCAAGCGCTTGCGGGAGGCGGAGGTAATCCGCCTCGTCGCCCGGTTGCGCGATATCGTCGGCTAGATGAGGGCGTGCGCGCTGCGACCGGTCCTGCTCCTCGTGAGCTGGACCGCGTGCTACGCGCCGGAGGTCCCCGACGGCGCGCCGTGCTCCGTCGACGACCAGTGCCCCGCGCCGCTCGCGTGCCACTTCGGCCGGTGCCTCGCGGCGGCGCCGCCGTGCGTGCCGATCCAGACGGGGCCCGGCACGCTCGTGGTGCCGCCGTTGACGTCGCCGATCACGCTCGACGGGGATCTCGCCGACTGGCCGATGTGCTTCGTCACCGTCGACGCGAGCACCGCCGGCCTCGTCCGCGATCTGGACGGCGGCGGCCGCTTCACCCCGGGCCGGTTCTCCGTCGCCACCGACGGGAAGCGCCTCTACGTCGCGGCCGAGGTCGCGACCCTCCCGCCGCTCGGCGACCACCTCCCGCCCGACGTGTATCTCAACAACGCGATCTCGGTGTACTTCGACGCCGACGGCGTGTCCCTGACCGCCCGCTACGACCCCGATGCCGCGCAGATCGTCGTCGATCACGCGAACCGTTCGCAGGCCTTCGCCTCCGGCACCGGCCTGATCCCGCTCTCCGACTTCGCCAGCGCCGCCGTCGTGAACGGCTCCACGTTCACCATCGAGCTCTCCGTCACCCCCGCCACCTTCAACGTCCCGGCCTTCGCCCCCACGATCGGCTTCGACATCGGCCTCGTCGGCGGCAACGGCGTCACCATGTCCTCCGAGCTCGTCTGGTTCCAGCGCTGCACCCGCCCCGCCTGCGGCTGCACCGGCACCGACTCCGCCCCCTACTGCGACGCGCGCCAGTTCGGCAGCCTCACATTCGCTCCGTAGGTCGGCGGTTCGTCAGGTCAGCAGGAAGCGCTCGAGGGCCACGAGACGCTCGACGTCGTGGACGTCGTCGCGCTGGAGGGGAACCTCGACGAGCAGGGCGTCGGGGCCGCCGGCGGACTTGAGGTTCATGACCGCGTCGCGGTCGGCGGCGGCGAGGGTCTCGAGCTCGTCGTGTGCGGTCACGAGGGCCGTGGCGGCCATCTTGTGGCTCGTGGCCGAGAGGCCGAGGGCGGCGACCGCGGGGTTGGCGGCGAGGGCGGCTTCGATCGAGGCGGTGGTCGTGCCTGCGGGGAGGGGGCGCGAGGGGTGCACCTTGTTGACGGCGAAGCCGACGAACGGCATGCCGGCGCTCACCAGGCGCGCGTGGAAGGCGAGCGCCTCGTGCACGGCCATCGGCTCGGGGCTCGCGACGAGCAGGAAGCCGACCCGCGGCTGGCGCAGGAGGGAGAACGTCTCCTCGGCGCGCTGGCGGAACCCGCCGAGGATGTCGTTGAACTCGGTGAAGAAGACGCCGAGGTCGTCGATGAACTTGCTCCCGACGAACTTCGCCAGGCGCTTCAGCACGAACGCTCCCGTCTTGCCGACGAACGACCACCGCGAGCCGCCCTCGCCCTGGAGCTTGCGGAACCAGTCGATCGCCGGCGAGTCGATCGCCTCGCTCAGCTTCCGCGGGGCGTCGAGGAAGTCGAGCGCGTGCGCGGTCGGGGGCGTGTCGACGACGATCAGGTCCCAGTTCCCGGTGCGGTCGAAGTCGTGGAGCTTCGCCATCGCGGCGTACTCCTGCGCGCCCGCGAGCGATCCGGAGATCTGCGCGTACACGGGGTTCGCGAGGATCCGCTGCACGGCGGTCGGATCCTTCGCGTGCCGCGCCACGACCTCGTCGAATGCCGCCTTCTGGTCGAGCATCATCGCGTGGAGCTCGCCGGTCGCGCTCGGGGCGCCCTCCCGCACGAGCGCGGGATCGACCTGCTGCACCTCGTGCCCGAGCGACGCGAGCCCGAGCGAGTTCGCGAGCCGCCGCGCCGGATCGATCGTCAAGACGAGCGTGCGCTTGCCGCGCCGGGCGGCCGCGAGCGCGAGGGTGGCCGCGGTCGTGGTCTTGCCGACGCCACCGGAGCCGACGCAGACCAGGATCCGTCGCTCCAGCAGGACATCGACCAGGCGACGAGGTGGCACGCTCGACGATAGAAACACGCATCGCCGGGCATCTGCAACGGAAGCACGTGATATGACGGCGCTCGCAGTGAAACGCGAGCTGATCATCGCGGCGAATGGACGCGATCGGGTGGTCGTCGTCGAGGGGCCCACGGCCGACGGGCGCTTCCGTATCACGCTCGACGGCAAGGAGCGCGACGTCGACGCGCGCCCGATCCGCCCGGGGACGTGGTCGATCCTGCTCGACGGCGCGAGCTTCGTCGTCGACCTCGACCCGCGCCGCGGGGGGATCGCGGCCTCGGTCGGCGCTTCGGAGGCGATGCTCACCGTCGAGGACGCGCTCCACCGCCGGCTCGCCAGCGCCGCCGGGACGCGCTCGTCCGCCCGCGGCGAGACGCTGCGCGCGCCGATCGCCGGCAAGGTCGTGAAGGTCGCGGTCGCGCCGGGCGACCAGGTCGCGCCGGGCACGGCCGTCGTCGTGCTCGAGGCGATGAAGATGGAGAACGAGATCGTCGCCGAGCGCGGCGGCACCGTCGCCGCCGTGCACAAGACCGCCGGTCAGGCCGTCGAGACCGGCGACGTCCTCATCGAGCTGACCTGACGCGTCCGCTTCGTCGTCGTGCTCCTCATCGAGCTCTGACGCGTCCGCCTCGCACGCGTGCTCGATCAGCGCGTACAGGCGACTACGGACATGTGGCGGGCCGAGGTCGGCGTGCCGGAGGCGAGGCCGGCAACGAGCACGAGTACGGTGATCAGGCGCGGAGCGCCTGAGGGGCGACGGTGGCGCCGGGGAGGCCGGGGGTGCGGTCGCGCGGGATGTGGTAGCGCGCGAGGATGCGCGGCGTCGCCTTCCGCACGTCCTCGGCGTCGAGGATGATGAGCCCGCCCGACGTCGTCTCGATCTCGACGACGCCGCGCGCCGACGACAGGCGATCGACGAAGTCCTCCATGTCGCGCGCGCACACGCCGTCGAGCTTCGCGATCGCCTCGTTGTACAGGTGCCCGTAGCCGACGTTGATCTCGTCGGCGAGGATCTGCGTCAGGATCACGACCTCGTGCTGCTGCGCGCTGCGGTGGCCCAGGTAGTAGTAGTTGAGGAACTCCTTGGGCGCCTTGTTCCACCACTTGTCCCACGTGGTCAGGTAGTCGCGCGTCAGCGTCTGGAACACGAGGCCGCCGTAGACGAAGTACGCCGGCGGCAGGTCGTAGCGCGAGCGCGGCACGAGCGGGCTCCACGGGCGCAGCTCGAGGTCGAGGCTGCGCGCGACACCGCCGCGCTTGATCTCGAGCTTGATGCGGTCGCCGATGTAGCGGTGGCCGAGCACCACGTCGTAGCGGGTGCGATAGTTGCCCATGTACTGCACGGTGCCGTTGTTCGCGATCGGCAACCCGTCGATCGACGTGATCACGTCGCGCGGCTCGAGGTAGCCCTCCGCCGAGCCGCTGTAGTCGACGTGCAGCACGGCGACGCCGCGCTCGTTCGGGCCGAGGCCGAGCTGCCGGCGCAGGAGCGGGTTCTCCAGGTTCTGCGTCGTGATGCCGAGCGCCGGGATCTCGGGGCGCTTGTTGAGCCCGACGCCGTCGAGGAACGCGCGGATGATCGGCGGCGGCACCATCTCGCCGATGTTGTCGACGCCCGTCAGCTTCTGGAACGCGATGCCGACGACCTTGCCGTCGCCGAACACGGGGCCGCCGCTGTTGCCGGCGTTGATCGCCGCGTCGACGGTGACCGCGAGCAGGTGGCGCTGCGAGTGGCTGTAGCGCTGCACCTCGATGCGCGACACCACGCCCTCGGTGATCGAGATCTCCTCGCCGCCGACGGGGTAGCCGACGACAGCGACCTCGTCGCGCAGGCGCGGCATCGGCCCGAGCTCGGCGGGCTCGATGTCGGACAGGAACTCGGCGGGCTCGACGACCTCGAGCAGCGCGAGGTCGCAGTCGTGGCTGACCGCGCGCACCCGGGCGATCGCCTTATCCGGATGGGACGGCTTCTGGACCTGGAGGAACGTCGCGTTCGCCACGACGTGGGCGCCGGTGAGGAGGAGGCCGGGGCCGATCACGACCGCCGAACCGGTCGAGTTGGATGGGGTCCGCGCCTGCCACGGACCGTCGAAGTCCGGGTCCTGGGAGGTCGCAAAGACTCGAATTACCTCGGGGTAGGCCACGGCTCACCCTACCGTGCCCCCCGCCCACCCGCAAAGCGAGCGGGGTCCTCGACGGTGATACAACGTGCCCGTGCTGGCTCTCCAGGCGACGACTCCCGCGCAGCTCGCGGAGGCGGTTCCGGGCACCACGCTCGCGGAGGCGCGCAAGCTCGTGGCGCGCGTGCACCGCGGCGAGCCGGTCGCCGCGACGTCCGCGATCCGGCGCACGACGGCCGCGGCGGTCCGCGCCGCGGGGCACGTGCCGGAGCTCGCGATCGCCGCGGAGACGCCGAGCGCGATCGATCCGTTCGTGAAGTACCTGCTCGCGGCTCCGGACGGCGCGCGCTTCGAGACGGTGCGCATCCCGCTCGAGCACCCCGAGCGCTTCACCGCGTGCGTGAGCTCGCAGGTCGGGTGCGCGCTCGCCTGCGCGTTCTGCGCGACGGGGCGGCTCGGCCTCCGGCGCAACCTCGCCGCGTGGGAGATCGTCGAGCAGGTCCGCGTCGTCGCGCGCGGCCTGCCGCGCGGCCGCGTGCACGGCGTCGTGTTCCAGGGCATGGGCGAGCCGATGGCGAACCTCGACGCCGTGCTCGCCGCGATCGCGGTGATGACGGAGCCGTGCGCGCTCGGCATCGACGCGCGCGCGATCACCGTGTGCACCGCCGGGCTGCCGGCCGGCATCCGCCGCCTCGCGCGCGAGGCGCCGAACGTGCGGCTCGGGCTGTCGCTGTCGAGCGCGATCGCGGCGCACCGCGCGCGCACGATGCCGATCGCGGAGCGGTTCTCGCTCGACGACGTGCTCGCCGCCGCCGCCGAGCACGCGGCCGCGACGGGGCACGCGCCGATGTGGGCGATCACGCTGCTCGACGGCGTCAACGACGGCGACGCCGATGCCGACGCGCTGATCGAGCGGGTGCACGCGTTCGTCGCCGCCACCGGGCATCGCCCGCGCCTGTCGATCCTCGACTACAACGCGATCGGCGAGGGCGATCCGTTCCGGCGCTCGCCGCGCATGGTCGAGTTCCGCGCGCGCCTGTCCGCGGCGCGCCTGCCGTCGCACCGCCGATATTCCGGCGGATCCGATGTCGGCGCGGCATGCGGGCAGCTCGCAAATACGGTACCCAGGACCGGCGTTGAACCATGATGAAGCTCCTTAGCCTGTCCCCCGCCACCCTCTCCATCCTCCTCCTCTCCGCGTGCGGCGGCTCCGGCGCGAAGCCCGCCAACGTCGGCAACCACAAGACGGATCCGTCGGGCCTGCCCGCGCTGTACGCCGGCCTGTTCGAGACCGGCAAGTCGTGGAAGCTGCCGGCCGAGTACGTGACGTCGATGGACGGCCAGACGTCGTCGGCGAAGGGCACGATGACGTGCCACGTCGAGGAGGCGCGCGCGATCACCGGCGGCAAGACGGCGCGCCTCGCGTGCGACCCCGACGGCGTCGAGGCGCCGGACTCGCCCGCGGGCACGTACGTCGGCACGCCGGCGGGCCTGTGGCGCGTCGACGACGCGTTCGACGGCGACGCCACCAAGCTCGACGCGACGAAGATGCTGCTCGCCGCGGCGCCGAAGGAGGGCAAGGTCGAGACGAAGGACACCGAGAACCCCGACCACGGGAGCGCCGTGATCGTGAAGGCGCACGCCGGCGGCTGGTGCGCGTCGTCGGGATCGTGGGGCGGCGACGAGGGCGGCTGGACGCTGTGCCTGCGCGACGGCGCGGTGATCGGCGGCGCCGGCTTCTGGGCCGGCGGGTCGACGCGCGACCTGTACTTCGGCGACGTCCCGCGCAACTAGTAGTAGGCTCGCGGCCGATGCCCATGCACCCGGTCCACGACATCGAGGTCCCGGCCGACATCGCGGCCTTCGTCCCCGCGGTCGTCGAGATCCCGCGCGGCTCGCACCTGAAGTACGAGATCGACAAGCCGACGGGCCTCCTGCGCCTGGATCGCGTGCTGTACAGCGCCGTGTTCTACCCGGCGAACTACGGCTTCATCCCGCGCACGCACGCCGACGACGGCGACCCGCTCGACATCCTCGTGCTGATGCAGGAGCCCGTCGAGCCGCTCACGATCGTGCGCTGCCGGCCGCTCGGCGGCATGCGCATGGTCGACGAGCACGGCGGCGACGACAAGATCATCGGCGTGTGCATCGACGACCCCGCGTACGCGCACTACCGCACGGTGAAGGCGCTGCCGCCGCACATCCTCGTCGAGCTCGATCGCTTCTTCCGCGACTACAAGGTGCTCGAGGGCAAGCAGGAGCACGTCGACGTCGGCGCGATGTACGACCTCGAGGAGGCGCTCGAGGTCATCGATCGCAGCCGCAGCGCGTACGATCGCGGCGAGGGCCGCTGAGCTCGCGCGCCCAGGCCGCCGCGCGCGCGGAGCTCGCACCCGACGAGCACGAGCTGCTGTTCGCGCTCGTCGCGTGGTGGCAGTACGTGCGGCACCCGCGCATCGCGGACCTCGTCGACCTCGTCGCGGCCAAGCTCGCCGCCGGCCGCCCGGCGCTCGCGCCGACGAAGCGCGTCCACACCGAGTGGCTCGCGGTGGCGAAGCTGCGCGATCCGGCGGACGTGCGCCGGCTCGTCGACGGGCTCGCGACGTCGAGCACCACGCAGGCGCTCGAGCGGCTGCGCGCGCTCACCGAGCGCGACGATCCGCAGCTCGGCGTGGCGCTGCTCGGCCTCCTGCGCGGCTCCGACAAGCGGTGGCGCAGCGCGCGCGAGCTGTGGGAGGCGATCGTCGACTGCGTCCTCCAGCTCCACGACCTGCGCGTGCGCGACGAGATCGACGCCGTGCTGCCGCTCGTCGGCCAGGCGATCGACTCGAGCGTCGGCGACGACGTCTACGAGCGCCTCGCCGCGGCGCGCGCGACCGTGCCGCCGGCGCCGCCGCAGCTCGACGCCGACGAGGCGCGCATCCTCGCGGGGCTCGAGCGCGAGCTCGGCACGCGGCCGCGCGCCCGCCCGCGCCCGCTCGACGAGCTGCTCGCGCAGGTCTACGCCGAGCCGGACGCCGACGGGCCGCGCGAGGTCTACGCCGATGCCGTCGGCGGCGAGCTCGGCGAGCTGATCATCGCCCAGCTGCGCTCGACGGAGCCGCCGCCCGACATCACGCAGCCGCGGACGCAGCCGCAGGCGGCGGTCCCCGACCGGCGCGCGCTCGGGCCGCTCGCCGACCTCGCGATCGACGCGATCCTCGTGCGCGGGTTCGCGGAGCAGCTCGTGATCTGGAGGCGCACCACGGGGATCGACCGGCACGTCGGCCACCCGGCGTGGCAGCTCGTCACGCACCTCCTCGTGCGCGCGTCGCACAACGTGAGCGCCTTCCGCACCGTGCAGCTGCTCGGGCACGACGTGATGTCGCGCGTCCGCGTCCTCGGCGGGCTGCACGTCGCGCTCGTGCGCGAGCTCGTCGCGCGCCCGATCCTCGCGCGCGTCGAGCGGCTCGAGGTCCTGCTCTACCCGAGCGACGAGCGCGGCATCGCGGACGAGCTCGCGAGCTTGCCGGCGCTGCGCCGGCTCACGCTCGACGGGCGGCACCTGTGGGCGCCGCCGCCGTGGATCGCGCGGCTCGCCGGCGCGGCGGCGCGCTGCGAGCTCGCCGTGCAGACGCAGTACCTCGAGGCGTGGTTCCCGGCGCTGCGCGCGCTCGGCGCGCGGCGGTTCGAGCTGGGCAGCTACGCGGCCGGGACGCTGACCGTCGAGGGCGATCGGCTCGAGCTCGAGCCCGAGCCGCGCAACCCCGGCGATCTGATCCGCATCGTCACCGCGCTCGCGCCGCACCTCGCCGGCATCGCGCGCGTCGCGGTCCGCGCATCGCCCCCGGTGCACGCCGAGCTGCGTGCCGGCCTCGCCGGCATCGCGCAGCGCGCCGGCCTGCACTTCCTCGTCGAGGACTAGGCCTTCGCGCTCGGCCGGCTCGACACGCGCTGGTGCCACGCCGCGAGGTTCGGGTGCGTCGCCGCGTTGATGCGGAGGTTCGAGACCTTGCCGAAGTCGATGCCGCACAGCGCGGTGATGTCGGCGACGGTGAAGCGGTCGCCCGCGAAGTACTCGCGCGTGCCGAGCTCCCGATCGAGCCAGTCGAAGCGGCGCCCGACGTGGTCGCGCATGATCTCGCCGAACTCCGGCGACTGCTTGATGCGGTCCTGCCAGAACGCGTTCGTGTTGCGGAACACCTGCGCGATCGGCCACAGCAGCTCGAGCTCGGCGTGGCGGTTCCATTGCTCGATCTGCGCGCGCTCCCACGCGTCCACGCCGATCAGGTTCGGCGTCGGGTGCGACTCCTCGACCCAGCGACAGATCGCCATCGACTCGCGCAGCACGCGCCCGTCGGCGAGCTCGAGCACCGGCAGGAGCGCGATCGGGTTCTTGCGCCGGAACTCCTCGGTCTGGTGCGCCGCCGCGGCGATCGAGACCTCGATCGTGTCGTACGCCACACCCTTCTCGGCGAGGAAGATGCGGACCCGCCGTGGGTTCGGCGCACGCGGATCGTGGTAGAGGAGCATGGCCGGACTGTACCCAAAACTCGGCAGGGCAGGCCCGGATCTACTACAATCGCCGGTCATGCGGACCGCGGGGCTCCTCATCACCCTCGTCATCGCGCTCGCCACCGGGTGCAAGGGTAAGAGCGAGGCCGATCCGTCGTCGCAAGCTCCGGATCCCGCCGCGATCAAGGCGCAGCAGGAGCTGATGGCGCGGCGCGACGAGCTGGTCGCGAAGCGCCAGAAGCTCGAGGGCGAGCGCGACAAGCTCGATGCGGAGATCCAGAAGGTCAAGGAGAAGGGCGGCGACACGAGCGAGCTGGCCAAGCAGCGCGACGCGCTCGACAGCCAGCTGAAGGATCAGACGAGCGAGTTCACGAACCTGACGAGCAAGCTCGACCAGGTCGTCGCGCAGGGCGGCGTCGCGGCGCGCGAGGCCGGCATGAGCACGCGCGAGACGAACATGAGCGTGCGCGAGAAGAACGTGAACGCGCTCGCGGTGTCGCTCGCGGATCGCGAGGAGCGGCTCGCCCAGCGCGAGCGCGACCTCGCCCAGCGCGAGAAGGAGACGTGCGGCGTAGGCGGCTCGGTGATCGTGCAGCAGGTCGCCGCGCCCCGGGGCGAGAACTACACGCGCAAGGACATCGAGCCGCTCCTCAACCGCGCGCGCGCCACGATCGCGAAGAAGGGCCTCCTCCCGAACGACCTCGGCCCGGCCGCGAACCTCGAGGGCGAGTCGACGAAGGCGATGGCCGACAACAACTGGGGCAAGGCCTACCTCGCCGCGGCCCAGCTCGCGGCGACCGTCGACGCCGTGAAGATCGACCGCAACTTCATCAGCGCCAAGTACACGCGCCTCAACAACCGCGTCACCGCGGGCGGCAAGCTCGACGAGTCCACGACCTCGCAGCTCACCGAGGGCATGAAGGAGGTCCTCCAGAAGTACGGCGACGGCGACTTCGCCGCGGCGAACCGCAGGCTCAACCAGCTGTGGGCGCTGATGCGCTAGATCATCGACGAGTCACGGACCGAAGAAGTAGTCCGGACGCTGGACGGGGCCTTCGGGACCGTTCGTCGTCGGAGCGAGCTCCTCCTTGCCGAGCGACAGGAGCGTCACGTCGCCCGGCTTGCCCCAGCGACCGCTGTACGTCGTCCAGGCGGCGCCGGCCGGCGGGTTCCACTGCGACAGGTCACCCGATAGCTTGCCCTCGACGATGGTGCAGGGATTGCTGCCCACGCGCGTCGAGGCCGACCAGAAACAGACGAACGTGGTGCCGTCCTCGAGGAGCGCGCAGCTGGTGCCGGCCCCTCGAGCCGACACGCCGAGGTTGTAGGACAGCTGGGACCCGGTCGTTCCGGCCCAGACGATCTTGCCGGTCAACGGCTGGAGCTGACCGGTTCGATACATCACGTTGTCGTTGAGGAGATAGGAGCAGAAGACGGTGCCGGAGTTCGTCAGCGCGATCGACGGCAGCTCTCCCACGCCGAAGTTGGTTCCACCGGTCCACTGGATCGACTGCGTGGTGACGTCGATCGTGCCGATGTTGTAGAACAGGGCCGACTGGTTGCTGCCGTTGGGAACGGCGGAGTGGACCGAGATCACGACGCCGTGGTCGTTGATGGCGATCGCCGGCTCGCTGATGCCGACATCGATGCGGGTGTTGGAACCCCAGCAGACGATCGACTTGGTCGCGTCATCGATACTTCCGGCATCCCAGAAATACTGATTCTGATAACGATGTGCGGCCACCCAGACATTCTTCGTGCCGCCGACGGCGTTGGAGAGCGCGATCGCCGCGGGTCCGCTCGTCGCGCCGGGATCGTAGCGAACCAGGCTCTGGGTCCAGATCTCGACGTTCGCGTGGTCGATGCTGTCCATCGCGCCGGCGATGGCGTAGAGCTGGTCGGAGCCTTCTTGGACCGCGGCGATGAAGACTCCCGAGTCGTTGATCGAGACTCCCGGGGTGACCGTCGCCGTCGCGATCCACGGCGGCATCGGCGTGTTCATGGTGAGGCAGTACGGCACCGAGCTCCCGACGTTGAGATACGTCGACTGGTCGGGTTGCGTGCCGTAGCCGGCCGCGATCCAGAGCCTGTTGTTGTTGACCGCGATGGACGGATTGCCCATCGGTAGCGCCCCGGCCAGCGCGGTCCAGGCGGGCACGGATTGCGTGAGGAGGCCATCGTACCAGCCGATGTCGACGACCGTCGTCTTCGTGTCCCAGACGGATCCCTGGTCGAACGCGCACACATCCGAGGCGAGGCCTCCCAGGCGGACGTAGGTTCCGGGTGCGGCGTAGTTGGCGTGTGAGGCCTTGGCGACGAAGACGTAGGGTCGCGTTCCGTCGTCGCCCCACGTGACGTCGCCGCTGGTGACCCACGTACCTTTGCCGTGTGCGGACAGGTGCATCTTCACGAACCGGTTCGACGCATCGAGCCGGATGGTGACCTCTTCCCAGTCGCCCTCGTGCATGCCCATCCCGCCGGCCGCCTCTGCCAGCTTCGCGATCGAGCCCGTCGCCGCGAGGGCGATGAGCGGTAGCGAAAACATCGGCAGGAGGAAGATCGAGCTGATGCCGGCCACCAGCAGGTTGCCCCCGGTCAAGAATCCCGCCAGGGCACCGAGGTTGAAGACGTTGCCGTTGTAGGGATAGAAGAACCAATAGACGAGGTCTCGGTTGACGAGATTTCCCTGGGCGTCATGGAGCCGGCGCACGAAGCCGTAGCACGGCACCGTCGAGAGCTCGGCGATCGGTTGTCCGGGATAGGTGGTCCCCGCATCCATGGGTGACAGGTAGTAGCCGACGTGCTGGCCGGGAGCTCGGTCCTCGAGGTCGGCCGGGCACGCGCCGCCCTGGGTGATCGGCCGGCCATCCGCATCGAACAAGTTGCACCGGCTGGCATACCAGTCGATGGAGCTGGGTAGGTTCTGCTCGTCGGGGTGGAGGCTCAGGATGGGTGCAAACCGCTGCAACTGCGCCAGGTCGGAATCGGGATCGCTCATGGTTCTCCTGGGAAAGCTTGCGCGAAGGACGCCGAATGTACGCGCCGCGCGCCGTCACGCGTACGCGCCGTAGACGGCGATCGGGCCGTACTTCCAGAAGCACTCGGGGCGCGCGAAGCCGGCGTCGGCGAGGAGCTGGAGCTCGGTGGAGAGCGGGAGGTAGAAGTCCTCGGCGGCCCACGCGGCGAACAGGCGCTGCGCCTCGCCGGCGGCGATGCCGTGGCGGGCCATCGACGCGGACCACACGGCGAAGCCGCGGTCGCGCTCGGGGCCGGAGGCGTGGACCACGCAGTCGGCGATCGCGACGAGGCCGCCGGGGCGGAGGGCGGCGCGGATGCGCGCGTAGGTGGCGCGCTTCTCGGCGGGATCCGCGATGTGGTGCAGCGAGAGCGACGCCACGACGGCGCCGGTGTCCGCGGGGAGCGGATCCGCGAACGCGGCGCGCACGAGCTCCACGCGATCGCCGTGGCGCGCGACGCGGGTGTGCGCGACCTCGAGCATCGCGGGATCGATGTCGACCATGCGCACGCGCGCCGCGGGAACGGCGTCGAGGATCGCGCCGCCGAGCGCGCCGGTGCCGGCGCCGAGATCGACGACGCGCGGCGAGGGCAACGCGGCGACGAGCTCGACGACGGTCGCGATCGCCGCCTCGTACTCGGGGATGTAGCGCCGGATCTGGGCGTCGTAGTCGGACGCGGCGAGGCCGAGGTGCGCGGCGACGCGGTGTTCGGGCTGGGTCATCGGACGTGGGTAGCGCGCCGTCGAGGAAAAGCCCACCCTGTGCCTCCGGCGCGCGGTGGCGTCTGTGCGGGTCGTCAGCCGTCGTCAGCCGTCGTCGCCGCGGCGTGAGGGTGGCGCGACCGGCGGCTCGCCGTCCCCGTGCTCGACGGGGATGCGGTACTCCTCGCCGAGCCAGCGGCCGAGGTCGATGAGCTGGCAGCGGTGGCTGCAGAACGGGAACGCCTTGTCGCCGGCGCGCTTCACGACCGGCGTGCCGCAGATCGAGCACGTCACGACGAGGAGCCCAGGCCGAGCGCGGCGATGCGCGCGTCGAGGTACGCGTGGCTGACGCCGAGCTCGGCGGCGGCGGCCGGGCGGTCGCCGGCGTGGCGGCCGAGCGCCGCGACGATCGCATCGGTCTCGGCGTTCGCGAGGACGTCGCGCAGCGGCTTGCCGATCGCGGAGGCGCCGCCCGCGACGCGCGCCGACACCATGCCGCCGGTGAGCTCGGTCGCGTCGCCCGCGAGGACGAGCATGCGCTCGACCTCGTTCTCGAGCTCGCGGATGTTGCCCGGCCACGGGTACGCGACGAGCCGCGCGAGCGCGCCCTGCGACAGGCGCGGCGCCTGCTGGCTCGCGTTCTTCCAGTGCTTCTTCACGAAGTGCTGCGCCAGGCGCGGGATGTCGCTCGCGCGCTCGCGCAGCGGCGGCACCGTCAGCTTCAGCACGTTGACGCGGTAGAACAGGTCCTCGCGGAACTGCTTGTGCGCGACCATCGCCGCGAGGTCCTTGTGGGACGCGGCGATGATCCGGACGTCGACCTTCACCGGCTTGGTGCCGCCGACGGGCATGAACGTGCCCTCCTGCAGCACGCGCAGCAGCTTGACCTGCAGCGCCGACGACATGTCGCCGATCTCGTCGAGGAAGAACGTGCCGCCGTCGGCGACCTGGAACAGGCCGGCCTGGTCCTTCACGGCGCCGGTGAACGCGCCGCGCACGTGGCCGAACAGCGCGCTCTCGAGGAGGTTGTCGTTGAACGCGGAGCAGTTCTGGACGACGAACGGCTTCTTCGCGCGCGGCCCGTGGTAGTGGATCGCGCGCGCGATCAGCTCCTTGCCGGTGCCGCTCTCGCCGTGCACGAGCACCGTCGCCTCGCTCCTCACGACCTTCTGCAGGAGCTTCACGACGTCGCGCACCGCCGGCGCGTCTCCGACGATCTCGGTGAACGGGTGCGCGTGCGTCGTCGCCGGCACCTCGGCCGGCTGGCTGCGCTCGACGGCGGCGGCCGCCGCGGCGACGAGGTCGCGGGCGCGCGCGAGGTCGTCGTCGGACAGCGCGGGCGTGGCGGCGGCGAGCGTCGCGGCCTCCTCGGGGCTGCACATCGTGAGGTTCGGCGGCTCGCCGTGGCGCGCGCCGCTCGCGTAGACGACGCCGGCGAGGCCCTTCGCGCCGAACACCGGCGCCGCGAGGATCGTGAACCCGGCGTGGCAACGCTGCGCGACCGGCTCGCGCGACTTCGACTTCGCGAACGCCGCGGCGATCGCCTTCATCGCGGCCGTGCACGCGGGGCCGTCGGCGCCGCGCACGGTCTCGCACGTGGCATGCGACACGCGCACGTAGCCGCCGCCGTCGCCCTCCGTCAGGCCGAGCTCCAGGCCCCACCACCGGCGCAACAGGTCGCGCGCCACCGCCACTTCGGCGAGGGAATCGAAGGTCAGCGCCACCGCCGCGCACGATAGCAGTGCGCGCTCACGTCGACCAGCGACCGGCGACCTCGCGTGCGCGTCCTTCGCGGACCAGCTTGTCGAGGTGGGCGCGGAGCGAGCGCTCCGCGAGCGGCCACAGCGCCCTCGGTGTGTCGCTGTACGCCCGGGCGACGAGGTCATCGATCGTCGCTCCCGCACCCGGTGCCGGCAGCGCGGCCGCGACGCGGTCCTCCCGCATGCGGCGGTGGGCGAGGTACTCGCGCAGCTTGGCCGGACCGTCGGGGATCGCCGGGCCGTGCGCCGGCAGCAGCACCGCCGGCGGCCGCGCGAGCAGGCGCTCGAGCGACGCCAGGTACAGCGCCATGTCGCCCTCGCTCGGGTCGATGAGGATCGTCCCGAGGCCGGCGACCATGTCCCCGGCGATCGTCGCGGCCCCGACCTCGAAGCACAGGTGCCCGTCGGCGTGCCCGGGCGTGAACACGGCGGTCGCGCCGTGCACGACGTCACCGTCCTCGACGAGCCGCGTGACCTCGACGCGCCCCGTCAGGCGCCGCGCCGTCGCGGGGTGTGCAGCGATCGGCACACCCCAGCGCGCGGCGAGCGCCGCCGCACCACCCGTGTGGTCGCCATGGTGGTGCGTCAACAAGACCAGGGCGAGGCCGCCGATCTCGCCGAGGACGGCGTCGAGGGCGGCTTGCTGATCGGGATAGGGACTACCGGGATCGACGACGGCGACCGGCCCGCCGTCGGGCCCGACCAGGTAGACGTTGGTGTGGGCGGCCGGCGGGAGCGTGGGTGTGCGTAGGGCAAGCACGCGAACCCCCGGCGCTACCCGAGCCAGCACCGGCGCGTCCGGAGACGCATGCACCGGAACCACGGCGCGTACCTGTTCGTACAAAGATTCGACGCTGCGCTCGTCCGCGGTCATGATCGTCTCACGGGATTGTCTTCGAGCCCCGCTTGCAAAGGGGATGACCTCGGGGCGAGCATCTCGTAGACTACAGAGTAGCGACCCAATCCCATGGTCAGCGTCACGGCCCGCAAGATTCGTGAGCTCGGCACCGAACGTCCCGCCGGCGCCAATGGACGTTTGTACACAGGCTACCTGATCTCGTATCCGTACATCGGGCGCGGCATGGTCATCTTCCGCGATCCGCACGGCCACCGCATGATCACGACGCCCGTGAAGCGCGTCCTCGGCGAGCCCGGCGGCAAGATGATCTACGTCGAGACCGAGAACAGCGTGTACCGCCTCGAGATCCACGGCGAGCCGCTGTTCCCGATGCGCGCCGCCGGCGAGTAGCGCTACACGAGCCCGTGCAGGCGGTCGCCGAGCTCGTGGATGTGCGTCGACCCGAGCTTCTGCGTGAACAGGAGCGGCAGCTCGAACAGCGGCGTCTTCGCGCGCGCGCGCAGCTCGTCGAGGTAGCGCGCGTTGAGGGCGCGGCGATCGCGCGCGAGCGTGCCGTGCGCGGCGAGCTCCGCGAGCGGTGAGGCGGTCTCGCCGACGATCGCGTCGAGCACCTTGTTCACGGGCGCGTGGTGCGGGAAGTGGTCGGGGTAGACCTGGTTGACGATCAGCTGCTGCGGCACGATGCCGAGCGCGGTCAGCTTCTGCTCGAGCTCGATCGCCTCGTTCGTCGGCATCTCCTCGGCGAGCGTGACGAGCACCGCGGCCGTGCGCGCGCGGTCCGACAGCAGCGCCTGGATCTCGCGCGCGTCGCGCGTCAGCGGGCCCTCGGGGACCGTCTCGAGGATCACCGCCGGCACGCGCAGCATCGACGACGCGTGCCCCGACGCCGGCATGTCGAACACGATCGTGTCCCACACGGGCTTGCCGCGCTTGTCCTCGGTCGTGTGGAACCACGCCTTGCCGAGGAGCGCGTAGTCGTCGAGCCCCGGGATGGCGCGCAGGAACGCCTTCGTGACGCGGTTCTCGAACACCATCTCGTAGACCGACTTCCAGCGCAGGATCATCATCCCGTACTCGGCGAGCGCGCTCTGCGGCGTCGCGTTGACGCCGAACAGGTTGTGCCCGAGCTGGCTGATCTCGGTGCCGCACGGCGGCCTATCGAAGTAGTTACCGAAGCGATCGTTCGCGCTGGTCTCGTAGAGCAGCGTGCGCTTGCCGGCGCGTGCGGTGCGCGCGGCGATCGCGGCGGCGACGGTGCTGCGGCCGACGCCGCCCTTGCCGACGACGAGGATGAGGCGCTTGTCGGCGAGGCTCATGGCTTGGGGGCGCCCGGCTCCTCGACGACGACCGCGACGCCGCTCGCCTCGGCGCTGCGCCAGCCGATCAGCTTGCGCAGCGCCCAGATGCCGTCGTCGGGCGTGAGCTCGACCTTGATGTTGACGACCTTGTCCGCGCCGAGCGACTTCGCGGTCGCGATCAGCATCTGGTTGACGACGCGATCGAGATCGACGTGCCCGGGCAGCGGGATGAACAGCACGTAGCCGCTCGTGACCTGTGCGTGGATCACGGCGATCGGGCGCAGGTTCGGGCCGACGTACACGTTGTCGGGCTGGACGCGCACCGTCGAGATCGAGGAGCAGCCTCCGAGGGCGAGCGCCGCCAGCGCCAGCGCAGGGAGGACACACCGCGAGCCCATGTGCGCACGCTAACACGTGGGTCCATGGGGAGCGATGGTAGGATCGGTGATCTCGTGGGGAACAAGGTCACCTCGCTCGTCACGAGCGTGTGCGTCGCCGCGGCGACGCTCGCGCCGGCCGGCGGCGGGATCGCGAGGGCGGACGTCGGCGGGCCGGAGGAGGTGCTCGACAAGAAGATCGCCGTGTGGCGGTTCGACAGCCTCGGCATCGATGCGGAGCTCGTCGCGCGCCTCGAGAACCTGTTCCGCCTCGAGCTCGATCGGCTCGACAAGCAGCCGCTGCCGACGCGCCGCGAGATCGAGCGCGCCGTCACGGCGGAGCAGCGCAACTGCACGGGCGAGGAGAAGTGCCTCGCCGCGATCGGCAAGAAGCTCGGCGTCGACATCGTCGTGACCGGCACCGTCGGTCAGCTCGGCAACGCGTACGTGCTCGACATCAAGGCCGTCGACGCGGCGACCGCGAAGCAGGTGCAGCGCATCTCGAGCGACCCGCTGCGCGGCAGCCCCGACGAGCTGATCGACAGCGTGCGCGTCGCCGCGTACAAGCTGCTCGCGCCGGACCAGCTCCACGGCGCGATCCAGGTCCAGAGCGACCTCATCGGCGCGGCGGTGTTCGTCGACGGCAACGCGCGCGGCAAGACGCCCCTGCCGAACCTCGGCGTGGTCCCGAAGATGCGGCTCGGCAAGCACAAGCTGCGCGTCGAGGCCGCCGGGTACGCGGCGTTCGAGGAGGAGGTCGACGTCCGCTTCCAGAAGGTGAGCCAGGTGCTCGTGCGCCTGCTGCCGTCGAACGCGAGCGTGCCGAACGGCGTCACGCGCGTCGTCGCGAAGAAGCCGATCTACACGAAGACGTGGTTCATCGTCGGCGCGAGCCTCGGCGCGGTGCTCGTCGGCGGCCTCATCGGGTACGCCGCCGGGCGCGTGAAGTGCGTCGACGGCGTGACCGGCGCGGAGATCGGATGCTGAGGGCGCTCGCGATCACCGTCGGGATCGCGTGTGCGGCGGGCGGCGCGCGCGCGGATCGCGTCGTCGCGGTGACGCCGCTGTCGACGCTCGGCACCGAGGACACGTCGCAGTCCACGCGCGCGCTGGTCGCGCAGATCGAGCAGGCCGTCGGCGCGCTCGGCGGCGACTGGAAGGTCGTGACGTCGACCGCGGTCGCCGACGCGATCAAGAAGGCGAAGAAGCCGCAGCTGCGCGCGTGCGAGGGCGAGGCCCGGTGCCTCGCCGAGGTCGGCAAGCTGGTCGGCGCGCACGTCGTGATCGCCGGCGAGATCGGCGGCCTCGGCGACGCGCGCGTCGTGTACCTCGGCGCGACCGACGTCGCGACCGGCAAGGAGCTGCGCTCGACGACGCTCGCCGTCGGTGGCTCGGCCGCCGCGGCGCGCGATGCCGACGGCGGCCCGCACGGCGCCGTCGTGCGCCTCCTCGAGCCCGACCGCTTCCGCGGCACGCTGCGGTTCGCCGTCGACGTGAAGGGCGCCACGATCTACGTGAACGGCGCGAAGACCGCCCCGTCGGCGGCCGGCGACGTCGCCCTCCCGGTCGGCCGCCACGCCGTGCGCGTCACCCACCCCGAGTACAGCGACTTCGTGCGCTTCATCGACGTCCCCTACAACAAGACCACCCCCGTCACCGTCGGGATGCACCAGTACCCGATCGTGAAGCGCGACCTCCTGGGCAAGCCGATCGCGCGCGACACCGTGATCTACGAGCGCCCGCCGTGGTACCGGCGCTGGTACGTCGTCGGCACCGGCGCCGTCGTCCTCGCGATCGTCAGCGGCGTCGTCGTCGGCACGCTCGCCGGCGGCTTCCCCGACGCGCCGTGCCGCAAGGTCGGCGGCGCGAGCTGCGATTAGCGCACGGGCGTGCCGCGGCGACAGGCGGTCGCGAGCACCGACCACGCGGCGGGCGTCTTCGGCGTGTCGAGGTCCTGGACGTAGCGGGAGAAGCGGGCGAGGCGGAGGCCGCGGACGCGCTCGCAGCGGTCGAACGCGGCGAAGCGCGAGGCGGCGGGGCCGCGCTCGATGGCGCCGGCGAGCGCGGCGGTGTCGGACACGCCCTCGAACGCGGTGACGGCGGCGATGCCCTTCGCGAGGCCGGCCCACGGCGGGACGACGCGGGCGGCGCGCGGGTCGTGGAGGCGCACGAGGAGCCAGCCGAACGACCAGTCGCTCGTGCCGACCGTCGCGGCGCCGAGCCTCTTGCGGCCGGCCGGATCGATCGCCGCGATCAGCGCGGGCTCGTCGACGAGGTGCGCGGCGGCCTCGACGGCGAGCTTGTCGTCGCCGCTCGCGATCGCATCGACGAGCACGGCGGCGCGCGCGGCCGCATCGGTGCCGGCGGCGCTCCAGGCGTCGAGCGCCTTCTCCCAGCGCGCGACGTCGCGCACGACGCCCTGGTACGCGCCGGCGGGCCAGCCGTCGGCGGTGGTGAACACGAGGAGGCGCTCGGCGGGCCGGAGCTCGACGCCGCAGCTCGTGTCGCTGATCCGGATCGTCAGCTCCTTGCCCGCCGGGCCCTTCAGCGTGCGCGCGACCGCGAGCGTCGCGTCGCCGGCACCGGCGCGGCCGCCGGGCCGCGGGGGCGGGAGCGAGGCGACGGTGCCGATCGCGACGTGCGCGGCCTCGTCGAACATCTGGAACGGGGTCGCGTGCGGCGTCTTGCACGCCTCGCTCGGTCGCGAGGCCGTGACGACGAGGAACAGGGCGGCGAGGGCGATCCTGGGTTGCATGGTCGATGTCGTGTCGTCGACCCGCGCGCGGGTGTCGCCTACGCCGGACGCAATACCAGGACGGGCAGGCGCGTTGCACGCAGCAGGCGGTCCGCGACGGAGCCGACGAGCGCGCGCGTCCAGCCGCTGCGGCCGTGCGAGGCGAGGCAGATCACGTCGACGCCGTTGCGCGCCGCGCACTGGGCCACGCCGAGCGCCGCGTCGTCGCCGTACACGATCTCGACGTGCACGCGCTGCTTCGCGCCGACGGGGACGAGCGCCTTCAGCTGGGCGACGATGTCCTGGGCGTCGTGGTCGTCGTCGTCCTTCACGCAGTGGACGATGTGGACCTCGCCGTCGGCCTCGACGACGCCGAACGCGTACGGCACGGCGCGGTTCGAGAACTGCGACAGGTCCGTCGCCACGAGCGCCGTCCGGATGATCGGCACCGACTGCGTCACGACGTGCGCCTGCGGCGGCACGCACACGACCGACTGCGGCGCGTCGTCGACGATCACGGACGACACCGACCCGAGCCGCCCGAGCCCCGTCTTCTGGCTCGTCCCGACGACGATCACGTCGACGTGCTCCGCCTTCGCGAGCTCGACCATGTGGTCGCCGATCCGTCCGAGGCCCTTGCGCGGGCATGCGCGCACGCCCTTGCCGTGCTCGCCGTCGCCGAACCGGCGCAACAGGTCGCGCGCCATCATCCGCTCGACCTCGGGGTTCGAGTCGACGAACGTGCCCTTCGGCAGCCCGTAGTAGTCGGCCGCCTCGTCGGGGTAGTAGATCGCGCCGAGGACGATCTCGAGGCCGGCGTGGTCGTCCTGCGGGCCGAGGGCGCGCAGGCCTTTCACCCACTGGATGCTGAGGGCGCAGGTCGCGGAGTCGTCGATGCCGAGCATGAGGCGCATCGGGCGCTCGCCCGCGGCGAACGCGAGCCACGGCTCGGGGTCGCGCACGACGAGCGTGGGGACCGGCGTCTTCGCGATCAGGCGCGACGCCGTGGTGCCGAGGCCGAGCTTCCCCGACTTCGACGCCGCGGCGACGATGATGAGGTCGGCGTGCTCCGTCTCCGCGACGCCGAGCAGCGCCTCGTCGGGCTCGCCGAACACGAGCTGCGTGCGCACGGCGATGCCGACGGCCTCGCCGAGGCCCGCCTGCTCCTCGAGCTCGCGCCGGGCCTTCTCCACCGGGCCGTGCGGGTGCTCGTCGAGGTCGCGGTCGGCGACGTGCACGAGCACGACCGGGTCCGCGGCCGCCGACAGCTTGCTGAGGGCGAGCGCGACGCCGAGGGCGCCGGCGCTGGCCGGGGAGAGATCGGTTCCGACGGTGATGCGCATCGAGCCTCAGCTGAGGTAGGCGAAGCGACGGACCAGCTCGAGCAGGCGATCGCGCGTGTCGTCGTCGAGACCGACGAAGCGGATCCCCATCCCGGGATGGAGGTTGTCGGGCGTACCCGGGCGGTAGGGATTGACCCAGATGACCTCGCCCTCGACCTCGAGCGGGCCGCTGTCGTCGGGCGAGAACCTGAGGTTCAGGTGCGTGCCGGGCTGCTCGGGCGACGTGGTGCGCACGAAGATGCCGGTCGCGCTGATGTTGGTGATGTACGCGAACAGGTAGTTGTCCTCGCTCGCGTAGTCGACCTCGAGATCGACGAGCACGCGTGGGGCGCGCCGGTGTTCGGCGTCCGCGAGCTGCTCGCCCTTGACCTTGAGTCCCACGCGGGCGTCATAACGTGGGGGCGCGACGGAGGTCAATTGCGGTCTCGACGCGCGTTCTGCGCCGGTCGCACCGTCAGTCGAGCTCGATGCCCGTGATGTTCACACGGTTCGTCTGATCGCGCTGATCCGCGGGTGCCTTCGTCACGGTCATGTTCGTGAAGTTCGGCGTCTGCCCGGTGAAGAAGCCGATCCACACCTTGTACGAGCCGGGCGGGCTCGCGCCCTGACCGGCCACCATCGGGTGGCGATCGACGATGTAGTCGCCGACCTGCCAGGTCGACGTCGGGCAGCGGTCCTTGATCGGCTTGTGATCGCCGCCCTGCCAGCGCAGCGCGCCGTCGATGTGCACGAGCATCGTCCACGCGCCGCCGACGGTGCCGAGGATCTTGTAGTAGGTGACGACCTCGAACTTCTCGCCGCGCTTCACGCGCGGAGGGATGTCCCAGCCGAGCAGCTGGATCTTGCCGTCCCACACGATGTCGCCGTTGGGCCGGAACGGGATGTTCGCCGGCGGCTCGTGCAGGATCATCTCGCGCAGCGAGTTCTTGTCGGTCGTGCCCTCCTCGCTGTTCGAGAACATGAGGCTGCGCACGTTGCGATCGTCGACGACGAAGTACGGCTTGTCGCCCATCTCGCGGTGGATCGGACAGATCTCCGCCTGCGGCGCGATCGCGAACACGCGGCCCGGCCGCTTGAGCGCGGTCACGACCTGCTCGCGCGTCGTGGCGACCTCCGGCTTCTGATCCGTGTACGCGCGCGGCGCGTGGCCGAGGTCGCCCATGATGACGAGCGCGTCGTTGGGGCCGCGCAGGTCCTCGTACGTCTCGAACAGCACCTTCGACGACAGGTGCTGCGCCAGGCGCGGGTGCCACGCGAGCGTCCAGAACGCCGCCGTCACGACGCTCGCGCCGAGCGCCGCCGCGAGCGACGCCGTGACGGCGCGCACGCGCCGCGGCGTCGCATCCGGCTTCCACAGGATGAACGCGAGCGCGAGGCCGAGCGCGACGGTCATCCCGAGGACGAGGATCCACAGGCGCGCCGACAGGAACAGCCACGTCGCATCCTTCGGGTACGCGATCGCGTCGGAGCCGATCAGGATCGACGTCAGCTTCTCGGTGAACGACTGGAGGTCCTTGCCGAGGTCGAGGACGCCGACGAACACGAACACGCCGATCAGCGCGGCGCCCGGCGGCAGGGCGTCGCGGTCGCCGGCGCGGATGCGCGAGAACGCCGCGTCCAGCCACACGCCGATCGCGACGGCGAACGCGGGGAAGCCGCCGTACAGCGTGAACCCGACGCGGCGCTGGAACGCCTCGCCCGCGATCCACGCGCCGCCCGCCCACGCGAGGCAGATCGCGCCGATCACGCGGCGCCGGCCATCGCGATCATCTCGCCGCTCGGCTCCTCCGCCGGCGGCTCCTCCGGAGCCTCGCGGTACCAGGAGCGCCGCCATCGCGACGGGTGCGAGGAGGCCCCACGGGTACGTGCCGTACGCGATCTGCTCGAACGTGCTGTCGTAGATGTAGCGGAGGTCGTCCTCGGGCTTCCAGATCGCGCCGAGCGACCACGCGTAGCAGCCCTCGGGGACGATCGCCTTGCCGAACACCTGGCGCGGCGGCGGCATGATGCCCGGGTACGGATCCGTGAGGTCGTAGAGCTGGTACGCGAGGAGCCCGACGAGCGACGCGGCCACGAGGGTCGCGACGAGCGCCGTGACGTGGAGCGCCGTGCCGGGCTCGCCGGGGGTGGGCGGGGCGCGCCGGACCAGGCGCGCGATCAGCGGGAGGCCGAGCGAGCCGCCGGCCGCGACCGCGCCGATCGGCACGAGCAGCCCGAGCAGCGCGCCGCCGCCGAGGAAGCCGATCGCCATGCCGGCGACGAGGACGAGCGCCGCGAGCGCGCGGTCGAGGATCGCCAGGCCGCCGCGCGCCCACCGGCCGCCCGCGGGCAGCGCGAGCGCGACGAGGCCGTACACGATCAGCGCCGCGCCGCACGCGGTGCCGATCTCGGAGGTCAGCGAGCGGCTCTGCAGGCCGAGCAGCGGCATCGCGAGCACGACGACGGTCGCGATGAGCGCGGCCCGCGCGCCGCCGGCGCGCAGCGCGATGCCCGCGGTCGCGAGCGCCGTGACGAGGCCGAGCAGCGCGAACGGCAGGCGCCGCCCGGCGTCGTCGTCGCCGAACGTGTCGCGGCCGAGCTCGATGGCCCGCGCCGACAGCGAGCGCGCGACCGCGTCCTTGGGCACGATCCGCTGGCAGTCGTCCTTGGCCGCCGGGGGCGGCGACGGCGCCGGCGGGCGCTCGGCCTCGACGACGAGCGGCGGCGCGACGCGGTCCGACAGCTGCCGCTCCTGCGGCTCCCACAGGCCCGGCCGCCCGACGTACGGGACGAGCACGAGGGCCGCCAGCACGCCGCACACGGCCAGCGCGACCGGCCAGCGCCCGAGCGCGCGCGCGACCTTGTGCCCGAGGACGGAGAGGGCGCGCAGGACCGGCACGGCCGGAAGTTACCTCGACTCGCCCGGCGCAAAGTGGGGACCCGCGCGCGAACCGACTACAATGCGCGCGTGGTCGGCACGTCCGCGCGCGCGCTCGAGCTGCGCCGGCTGCATCGGAAGATCCCGGTGCGGCGCTACCGAACCCTGGTCGGCCACTGGCTCGCGCGCTGGTTCCGCAGGCCCCGGCCGGCCGCGTACGAGCCGGTCCCGGCGATCGGGCCGGGCGAGGTCGCGCTCACGTTCGGCGGGCACGCGACGGTGATCGCGCGCTACCCGACGCTCGCCGTCGCGTTCGACCCGATGCTCGGGCGCTGGGTCGGAGGCGTGCGGCGCGCCGTCGAGCCGGGCGTTCGCCCCGACGACTTCCGCGACGTCGGCCTCGTGCTGATCTCGCACCGCCACGCCGACCACATGCACCTGCCGACGCTGAGCCTGCTCCCGCGCTCGGCGACCCTGGTCGTGCCGTCGGGTGCCGCCGCCGAGGTCGCCCGCCTCGGGTTCGCGCGCGTGATCGAGCTCCAGCCGGGGGCCGACCTCGAGCTGCGCGGCGTGCAGGTCGTCGCGGCGGCCACCGCGCACGGCGGCGCGGACCTCGCGCGCGGCCTCTCGTACGTGCTGCGCGGCGACGGCCCCAGCGTGTACCTGTGCGGCGACAGCGGGTACTTCTCGGGCTTCGCGGACCTCGGCCGGACCTACGCACCCGACGTGGCGTGCCTGCCGATCGGCGGCTTCCTGCCGGCGTCGTTCCGGTCGCGCCACATGTCGCCGCTCGACGCGCTGTACGCGTTCGAGGACCTGCGCGCCCGCATGCTCGTGCCGATCCACCACGGCGCGTTCGCCCTGTCGTACGAGCAGCTCGACGAGCCCGCGCGCTGGCTCGTCGAGCTGGCGAAGGCGCGCGGTGTCCGCGATCACGTCCTCGTGATGGCGGCGGGGCAGAGCGAGCGCTTCGTCGTTTCGACCGGCTCCGCGTGATAAGACACGCCCCCAGATGTCCGCCGCGCCCGACGTCTCGATCGTCATCCCCGTCTATAACGAGGAGGGCATCCTCCGCGAGGCGGTGACCGAGCTGCTCGACGGGCTGGCGTCGGTGCGCGCCGCGCTCGGCGAGCCGGGCCTCGGCTTCGAGATCGTCCTCGCCGAGAACGGCTCGCGCGACCGCACGGCCGAGCTCGCGCAGCACCTCGCCGACGAGCGCGAGGAGATCCGGACCTTCTCGCTCGGCGAGCCGAACTACGGCAAGGCGCTCCGCCGCGGCATCCTCGAGGCGCGCGGGAAGTACGTCATCTGCGAGGAGATCGACCTGTGCGATCTCGACTTCCACCGCCGCGCCCTCGAGCACCTGCGCCACGCCGACTGCGAGATGGTGGTCGGGTCCAAGGCGATGAAGGGCGCCTCCGACGAGCGCCCGCTGCTGCGCCGCGCCGCGACCAAGGTCATCAACGGCATGCTGCGCGCCGCGCTCGACTTCCGCGGCACCGACACGCACGGCCTGAAGGCGTTCCACCGCGAGACCCTGCTGCCGGTCGTCGAGGCGTGCGTGATCGATCGCGACCTGTTCGCGAGCGAGCTCGTGATCCGCGCCGGGCGCGCGGGGCTGCACGTCCTCGAGATCCCGATCAAGCTGCACGAGAAGCGCCCGCCGGCGATCAACCTCGTGCGCCGCGTGCCGAACGTGCTGCGCGGGCTCGCGAAGCTCACGTACGTGATCCGGTTCGGCGGCAAACCGTGAAGGTCTGCTGCGTCTCGGTCGACCTCGACGCGATCAGCTGTTACTACCGGATCCACGGCCTCGGCGCGGCGCCCGCCGAGCTCGAGCACGCGATCCACGAGCGCGCGCTGCCGCGGGCGGCGCAGCTGTTCGCGCAGCGGCGCATCCCGGTGACGTGGTTCGTCGTCGGGCGCGACGCGGATGCGCGCCTCGGCGCGGCCCCGGCCGCGAACGCCGCGCGGCTCGGCGAGCTGGCCGCGCGCGGCGACGAGCTCGGCAACCACTCCTACACGCACCCGTACGAGCTCGCGAAGCTCGGGCGCGCCGCCGTCGACGCGGAGATCGCGGAGTGCGACCGCGTGCTGCGCGCGATCACCGGGGCGCGCACGCGCGGCTTTCGCGCGCCCGGCTACGACGTCTCGCCGGACATCCTCGAGGCGCTCGCGCAGCACGGCTACCGCTACGACTCGTCGATCTTCCCGGCGCCGGGGTACTACGTCGCGAAGGCCGCCGTGATGGCCGCGCTCGCGGTCGCGCGCCGGCCGAGCGGCGCCGTGCTCACGAACCCGCGGGCGCTCGCGGCGCCGGCGGATCCGTACCGCCCCGCGATGCGCGCGCCGTGGCGCCGCGGTCAGGCGCCGATCGTCGAGCTGCCGATCGCGGTCACGCCGGTGTCGCGCCTCCCGGCGATCGGGACGTCGCTGCTCGTCGCGCCGGAGCTCCTGCGCACGCGCGCGATGGCGGCGATGGGGAAGCGCCCGCTGTTCAACTTCGAGCTCCACGGGATCGACTTCGCGGACGCCGAGAAGGACGGCATCCCCGGCGAGCTCGTCGCGCGCCAGCCCGACCTGCGCCTGCCGATCGCGGAGAAGCTCGCGCGGCTGGAGCGCATCCTCGACGAGCTCGCGCGCACGTGGACGTTCCAGACGCTGGCGGATGCCGCGGCCGACGTGCAGCGCACCGCGTAGCGGCTAGGAGCCGTTCGTGATCGAGTCGCGGGCGAGCTGGTCGACGCGCTCGTTGAGCGGGATGCCCGAGTGGGCGGCGACCTTGACGAAGCGCACGTCGGCGAACTGGCGGAGGAGCGCGCGCAGCTCGGTGATGAGCTCGACGTTCGCCTTGGCCTTCCAGTTCTTGGTGAGGACGCCGATCGAGTACTGCGAGTCGGAGTAGACGACGACCGGGCGCTTCTTGTCGGCGACCTCCTCGAGGCCGCGCAGGATCGCGGTGAGCTCGGCGATGTTGTTCGTGCCCTGACCGAGGAACTCGCTGAGCTCGCGCGTGCCCTCGCCGTCGACGATGACGACGCCGAGCCCGCACGGGCCGGGGTTGCCGGTGCACGCGCCGTCCGTCCACACGTGGATCGCGTTCGCCGGCGGCGCGACGGCGGCCGCGGGGGCGGCGGTGCGCTCGGGCGCCGGGTCGCCGACCTGGATCTCGACGGGCTTCTCGTTCGGGACGGCCACGAGGTTGCGCGCGCCGGCGCGGTAGACGCGCGCGCCGTCCGCGGGCTTGTACACGACCTCGACGCGCCCGTTGGCGTCGGTGATGAGCGCGCCGCGCGCGTCGACCTTGGCCCACACGTCGGAGTCGCGCAGGCGGTGACGGATCCACGACATGGCGCGGACCCTAGCACGCAGGTGTGATGCCCGAACCGGCGCGGCACCCTCCGGCATTCCGTGCGGGACGGCGTCCCACCGTCGACAGAACGCGAATAGCCACGCTCCGAAGCGGGTGTTATAAGCCGGGCATGCTCATTCGTCGCTGGTGCGTTGTGGGGGCGTTCGCGCTCGCGCTCCCCGCAGCGGTCGGCTGCAAGAAGGACGACGATCCGGTAGGGAAGCAGGGCGGGAGCGACAGCCCCGACCCCAAGGACCCGGGCGCCCCCAAGGCGTACGACTCCAAGCCGCCGCCGGTCGCGGTCGGCAAGCTGGCCGCGACGCCGGCGCAGCTCGCGAGCAGCGAGGACCTGAGCCTCCTGCCGGTCGACGCCGAGGTCGTGATGGGCATCAACTTCGCCCAGATCCAGACGAGCGAGGCGTGGAAGCAGCTGATCGAGCCGAAGCTCTCGGGCAACGGCGACTTCGTCGGCAAGCTCGGCGAGCTGAAGGCGACGTGCGGTTTCGATCCGATGGCGGAGATCAAGAGCCTCGCCGTCGGCATGAAGGGGCTCGGCGGCGGAACGCGCGACGGCGTGATCGTCGTGCACGGCCTCGACAAGGGCAAGACGATGGCGTGCTTCGACAAGAAGGACGCGCTCGCGAAGCACGACCTCGACGCGTCGCTCGACGGCGACGTCGCGTTCCTCCGCCCGGCCAAGGGCGAGCCCGAGGACGTCGTGGGCGTGACGTTCGTGAACGACACGACGGCGATCGTCGTGATCGGCCCGCGCGCGACGAAGGAGGGCGTGAACAAGGCCGCCGCCGGCAAGTCGCCGCTGAAGACGTCGCCGACGTTCATCGACATGTACAACCGCCTCGATACGACGCAGTCGATGTGGGTGATGGTCAACGGCAACTGGAAGGTGTTCGATCGACTCAAGCAGCTCGGCATCACGGCGGCCGGCATGTTCGGGACGCTCGCCACGAACGACAGCGTCGGCCTCGACCTGCGGATGCGCCTCGACTCGGCGGACACCGCGGCGTCGATCAAGGGGCGCTGGGGTTCGACGGCGGAGGGCTACCTCAAGAACTACGCCGACAAGGTGACGATCACGACGGAGGGCCCGGACGTGCGGTTCGTCGTCGCCACGGCCAACCTCGATCGCCTGAAGTCGCTGGTGAAATGAAGCGCCTCGTCATCTCTTTGGGAGTCTGTGTCGCGCTCGCGTGCGCCGCGTGCGGCAAGAAGTCCGACTCGAACAACGGGCCGTCGCCCGAGCTCACCGGGCTGGCGGCGGTGCCGGCCAGCGCCGAGGTCGTGATCGGCGTGAACGTGCCCAAGCTCGGCCAGTCGCAGGTCGTCGAGCGCGCGATCGACCAGGTGCTGTTGCGCGAGCCGTCGCTGCTCGCGAACTGGCAGGCGATGCGCGACGGCTGCAAGATCGAGATCTCGAAGCAGATCAAGCACATCACCCTCGCGATCGGCGCGACGCCGGCGGGCGGCAAGCCGGGGACCGGGCCGCTGCTCGCGGTCGCGACCGGCCAGATCCCCGAGCACGACCTCGCCGAGTGCGTGAAGAAGATCGTCGGCAAGGGCAACGGCACCGTCAGCGGCAAGGACGCGAACGGGCGCACGCTGTACCAGGTCAAGGACGGCGAGCGGATGATGTTCTTCGCGTTCGGGCGCGCCGACACCGTCGTGCTCGGCAACAACGAGGCGTTCGTCGTCGAGGCGCTCGGCACCGGGGCCAAGGCGATCGATCACCCGGAGCTGTCGCGCCTCCTGAAGATGGTCAACCAGAACGGGCCGATCTGGGCGGTCGGCCGCGTCGACGAGCGCGTGAAGCCGGGCATGGTCCGGGTCACCAAGGGCAAGATGAAGGCGGGGCCGTCGGCGTTCCTCGCCAACCTCGACCCCTCGAACGGCGTGAAGGCCGAGCTCGGGGTGCTCACGGCGACGCCCGAGGACGCCAAGGTGCTGGAATCCTACGCGACCGAGGAGAAGAAGCTGCTCGCGGCGATCCTCCAGGGCTCGCAGGCGTTCGGGCAGCTCATCAGCAAGGTCGAGATCACGAGCGAGGGCAGCGTCGTGTGGCTGCGGGGAAACGCGGAGATCGAGGAGATCAATCGCGTGTTCAACGCGCTTGACGCGAAGGCCCCATCCGAGCAAGTTTCACCGCCCCCGAGCGGATCGGGCTCGTCCGAGAGCCCGAAGAACCCGTAGCGGGCGCAAAGGCACGTATGGCGACGAAGAAGACCGAGAAGACCACCGCGAAGGCCGAGCCGTCTGCCAGGGGCCAGAAGCCCGTCAAGACGGTGCCCAGCAAGAAGAGCCGTGCGGCCTCGACGCCGAAGCCGGCGAAGAAGACCACGGCGAAGAAGGGCCCCAAGCCCGAGCCCAAGCCGCAGGGCCCGCGCCATCCGAGGGCCAAGGTCGTCGCGAAGCACGGCGACAAGGCCGCGCTCGCGAAGTCGATCGCCGGCGCGCTCGCGATCGGCGACGAGTCGGCCGACGTCGTCGAGACCCGTCTGAAGACGGCCTCGAACGCGCAGCTCCTCCGCCTCGCCGCCGTCGCCGAGACGGTCAAGCAGAAGTGGGGCAGCCGCGAGAAGCTGATCGCCGCGATCGGCGCCGCCGCGAAGAAGAGCAAGGACCAGGACTACCTGACCAGGCTCGGCTCGTACTCGCTCCCGCAGCTCGTCGACATCGCGAAGTCCGCCGAGCGCCGCGCGTAAGCGCGCGCCGCTGCGCGACGCGCACTCGCAGCTGGAGCCGATAAGCTTCCGCGATGGTGCGGTGCTGCCTCGCGGGCCTCGCGGCCGTCGTCACGGTGACGGCGCTGCCCGTCGACGCGCGCGCCGACGAGCAGGTGCTGCTGCGCCGGGACGCGGCGTGGCGCTGGCAGACCGCGACCGCGCCGCGGATCCCGGCGCAGATCGGCGCGATGGCCGTGAGCGCGCTGGACGTGGTGGCGGGCAGGAACGGCGCGGCCCTGGCGTCGCCGCTGGGGCCCGACGTCGCGCGCCCGGAGGCGTGGCCGTTCGGGGTCGATCGCGGGGCGGCGGCGGCGATCCGCAGAGCCGCGGATGACGACGAGCGCGTCGCCGTCGCGTTCGGGGTGGCGGCGTTCGAGCTGACGGAGGTGGACCAGGGGTTCGCGATGCTCGAGCTGCGCGCGCGCTACGAGGACGGGATCGCGGTGTGGCTCAACGGGATGGAGGTCCTCCGGCAGGCGGCGCCCGGCGGCGGCGCGACGGCGCTCGCGCCGCGCCCGCACGGACCGGAGTGGGAGACGTTCTACGTGCCCGTCGGGCCGGGCGTGTTGCGCCTGGGCGCGAACACGCTCGCGATCGAGCTGCATCCGTCGGCGCGCCGCGGGACCCCGTCGTTCACCGCCGAGCTCGTCGCGCGCCGCACGCGCGGCCTGGTGCGCGGGCCGCACCTCGCCGAGGTCGACGCGACGACGGCGACGATCGTCGCGGAGTCCGACCCCGACGTCGACGCCACGCTCGAGTGGGGCACGGGCGGCACGCTCGATCGCCGCGCGACCAGCCGCGCCGCGGATCCCGCGCACCGGCGCCACGTGTGGAAGCTCGACGGGCTCCCCGCGAACGCGCGGGTCTCCTACCGCGTCCGCTGCGGCGCGACCGACACGCCGCGCCGCACGTTCCACACGATGCCGCCCGCGGGGGCGACGCTGCGCATCGGCGTCTACGGCGACGTCCGCGGCGGGCACGCGACGCACGCGCGCATCCTCGACCAGATGCTCGGCGAGGGGCTCGACCTCGTCGCCGTCACCGGCGACCTGGTGCTGCGCGGCTCCGACGACGCCGACTGGCAGCGGTTCTTCGCGCTCGCGCGCACGCTCCTCGCGCAGCTCCCGTACTACCCGGCCGCCGGCAACCACGACGTCGGCTGGGACGCCGACCGGATGTTCGTGTTCCCCGCGCCGCCCGCCGGCCGCCCCGACGGCGCGTACTGGTACAGCCGCGACGTCGCCGACGTCCACCTCGTGTTCCTCGACTCGAACGCCTACGAGCGCAGCGAGCAGGAGGCGTGGCTCGAGCGCGACCTCGCCGCCGCCCGCGCCCGCGGTGCGCGCGCGATCCTCGCGTTCACCCACGACGGCCCGTACTCGCGCGGCTACCACGGCGGCAACGCGCTCGCGCGCGCCCGCTACGTGCCGATCCTCGTGCGCCACCGCGTCGACGCGCTGTTCGCGGGGCACGACCACATCTACCAGCGCGGCGAGATCGGCGGCCTGCGCTACGTCGTCACCGGCGGCGGCGGCGCGTCGCTCTACCAGATCCTGTGCGGCACCGCCGGCACGCCCGCGTGCAAGGTCCCCGACGGCATGGCGGCGATCGCGCGCGAGCATCACTACGTCGTCGTCACGATCTCGTCGACGGACGTCGAGATGTGCGTGCGCCGCGTCGACGGCTCGCTCCTCGAGCGATGCACGCACGCGCCCGTGTCCCGACGCTGAACCCGCGCGCTCAGCCGTCCGCTGAGGGCGCCTTCTTGCACCCGTTTCGCGGAATGAAGCTCGCCGTCACCCTCTGTGCGCTCGCGACGATCACGTCGGGTGCGTGTTATCGCAGCGCCGGGCACTCACATTCCGCCGAGGCGTCGACGCAAGCAGCGGTGAAGGACCCCCTCGCGTTCCTGCCGGCGGATTCCGAGATCGTCATCGATGCGGACCTCTCGCGCGTGAAGAGCAGCGCGCTGTGGCGTCACGTCGAGCCGATCGTGTACGGGCACGCGGGTGAGGATCTCGCGAGGTTCCGCGAGCTGTGCGGATTCGACCCGCTCGCGCAGCTCGGGAGGGTGACGTTCGCGATGCGCGGGCTCGATGCACCGCGCGCCACGGGTGTGTTCGTCCTGCGCGGCCTCGACAAGAAGGGGACGATGGGCTGCCTCAAGAAGAACCTCACGGCGGAGCGGCGCATCAAGATCTACAACGACAACATCGCGTACGTGCAACCGGAGCTCGGCGAGGATCCGGTCGCGTTCGGGTTCGCGAACGACCGCACGCTCGTCGTCCTCGTCGGGCCGACCGCGTCGCCGACCGAGCTCACGAAGGTGTTCGCCGCCGGGGCGCCGCTGCGCAAGTCGGCCGCGTTCCAGGCGCTGTACAAGCAGATCGAGCCGAACCGCGAGGTGTGGTTCGTGATGAACGCGAAGAATGCGTTCGCGCGCCTCGCCGAGCTCGGCGTCCAGACGCGCACGCTGACCGGCGCGATCAGCCTCGCGAACGGCGTCCAGGCGACGCTGCGCATGCGCGTCGCCTCGCCGGATCAGGCGCGCGAGGTCGCGGCCGCGCTGCAGTCGGCGTTCTCGCAGGGCTCGCTCGTCGACAACATCAAGGTCTCGAGCGAGCAGAGCGACATCGTCGGGCACGTGACCATGAGCGAGTCCCAGGTCGCCGCGCTCACCGAGACCGAGAACGAGAGCCGCTAGCCCGGATCCTTCGTGATGGGAGCGCGCCGTGAGGTGCGCGTCGCCGGAGTCACTTGATGACGAACGTCGTCGACGTCGACCCGACGTTGCCGGCCGCGTCGGCGACGCGCACCGCGAGCGTGTGCGTGCCGCGCGCGAGGCCGTCGGGGAGCACGATGCGCAGGTCCTCGGTCAGGTCGTCGAACAGGCCGTCCGCCGTCGCGCCGAGCTGCCACGGCCCGTCGTCGACGGAGTACGCCATCTCGCTGATCGCGTTGAGCGCGTCCGTCGCGCGCGCCGTGGCGCGCGGGTACGAGATCGTCAGGTTGTCGATCGACGGGCGCGTGTTGTCGATCGCGAACAGCGTCGAGCTCTGGCTCGACGTCAGCGCGCGGTCCGGCGAGTTCGCCGCCGCGTCCGACGCCGTGACGCGCACGCGGTACCAGCCGTCGGGGTAGGTCTCCGTGTTCCACTCCCACGACGTCGACGTCAGCGGCGTCTTGCCCGTCGAGATCGGGCGCCAGTTCGCCTCGCCGTCGCGGCGCGCCTCGAGCGTGAACGTGGTGTCGTCGCCGTCCGGGTTCTCGACCTTCCACTTGATCTTCATCACCGGGCTGCGCGGCTTGCCGGCCGAGTCCTTGAGCGTCGGCATCGACTCGCGCGACGCGAGCTCGACGCCGACGTCCTGGACCAGCGTCGGCAGGTTCTGCGGCACGTAGTACGCCATCACGCGGCGCAGGCGCGCGGAGTCGTCCTCGAGCGCGACGCGCCACTGGAGGTAACGGCCGGGCGGGCTCGCGATCTTGCCGCCCTCGTTGCCGCCGCCGAGCTTGACCGCGCCGGCGGGCGCCGCCCACTCGCTCCAGCCGACGCCGGGCTTCGCCGTGTTGCCGCTGCGCGTCTCGATCTTGAGCCGGCCGGCGCCGATCCACGCGAGCTTGCCGAAGCGCGACACCGCCTTCGCGTCGAGGACGTCGGAGACGTAGCGCGCCGCGCTCGCGCGACCCGTCGCGCGGTACGTCGCCGCGGCGTCGTCGGTCGCAAAGCCGATCGTCTTGCCGTCGGTCCACAGCTGCGAGACCGAGCGCTCGTCGACGTCGAACGCCGTGCCGACGGCGCCCTCGTTGTCGACCATGTACACGCGGCCCTTGTCGGCCGCGCCCGCGAACACCGCCTCCGGCGTCACGACGACCGACGTGAAGTACGTCTGCGTCAGCGCGTGGAGCTGCTCGAGGCGGCCGTCGGGAGCGATGCGGAACAGCGCGCCCTTGCCCTTGCGCGCGCCCTTGCGCCCGAGGTCGGTGACCGGCGACGGGTCCTTGTCCGCGCCGGGCTTGCTCCCGACGTCGGGCGCCTTCGTCGGGTGGCCCTTCGCGGCGGCCGGCTTCTCGGCGCCGTCGACCTGGTTCGCCGTCTTGCCGACCGCGGCCGGCGGCTCCGCGAGGTCGTTCGCGGCGGCGACCACGCCGTCGCGGTACGCGGCGATCGCCGACACCTCGTTGCCGGCGAAGTCGGCCATCGCGCGCGTCTGGTTGCTCTTGGGGTCGTAGCGGAACACGAGCGCGCGGTCGGACGTGCCGAACCACACCGCGCCGTCGGAGGTCACGGCGAGCGACGTCACGCGCTTGTCGTCGGTGTCGAACACCTCCTTCGCCGAGCCGCCGTTGATCGCGAACACCTTGCCCGACGGGCCGGTGCCCGCGTACACGGTCGTGCCCGACGCGGCGAGCGACCACACCGTCTCGGTCTCCTTCAGCTCCGGGCCGGGCGTCGCCTTGCCGCTCGCGAGGTCGATCTTCCACACCTTGTTGCCGGGCATCGCGCCGGCCCACACGCTGCCGTCGCTCGCCTGGGCGAGCGCGACGATGGCGATCGCGCCCGGCACGCTCGCGACCTTGCGCGAGGTGTCGCCGCCGACGCGGAAGATCGAGCCGCCCGCGTCGGAGCCGAGCAGCACGGTGCCGTCGGTGAGGCGCAGCGAGCTCCACACGGCGTCGCCCTCGAGGGGCGTGCGCTTGGTGTCCCAGCCGGGGCGCACCTCGCCGGCCGACATGATGAACGCCGAGCTGGCGTCGCCGGCGTCGAACTGCTGATAGGTCTCGACGGTCCACGTCGAGGTGATGACGGCGCCCGCGGGCGCGGCGACGAGGCCCAGGCCGGCGGCGGCGAGCAGCGAGGCCCGAATCGAAGACGAACGGATGGCTTTCACGATTCCCCCAGGAAGAACGAGCAGAGAACGAGCTAGCGGCGGACGCGGACGAGCATCGTCGTCGTACCCTCGACGACGCGGTTCGCCGGCGCGATGGTGCGCGCGATCGGCTTGTAGGCGACCGCGCGCTGGGTGTGGGTCTGCGGACGGAGCTTGTCGAGAGCGCTCGCGGGGAGGTCGCGCACGAGCTTGCCCTCCATCGCGACGCCCTCGTCGGCCGGGTAGATGGTCGCCGCCCAGACGTTGCCGGGCAGGAGCTTGCGGAACGCGGCGACCAGCGAGGGCAGGTCGACCGGCGGGGCGGCGTCGAGCTTCGCCGTGTCGCCGGCGGTGACCTCGAGCTGCACGATCGACCCTGCGAGGTTCGCCGGGACGTCGACCGGGACCTGCTCGTAGATGTCCTTGCCGTCGTACGTCGTCATGCGGACGTCGACGAGGTTGCGGCCGACGGCGAGCTCGGCGGTCGGGATGCGGAGCTCCTTGATCTCGCCGAAGTTCGCCTTGAAGTCGAGGTTCACGTTGATGTCGACGCGCTCGATCTTCACCGGCGAGAACGGGTTGAGGAGGAGCGGCGCGATCACGCGCAGGCCGCGCACGGTGCCCATCACGCTCGCGGCGCCGTCGTTCGCGTACATGTAATCGACGAACGTGATCGGATCGGCGATGCCCTTCACGCGCACCGCGGAGTCGACGCGCGCCGTGACGTGCTCGCGGTCGGGCAGGTAGTGGTTGATCGCGTTCATCAGCGCGGCGCCGGTGAGCTGCGGCGTGAGGAACTTGTTGTCGAGGATCTCGACGTGGAACGTGCCCTTGTCGCTGTGCTTGCCGGACGTCGACGTGATCGCGATGTCGACCGGGATCGTCGGCGAGCGCAGCCCGAGGTCGGCCATGATCGCCGACTGGCGGTCCTGCACGAGCGAGCCGATCTCGTTGACGGCCGAGCCCATCACGAACGCGCTCTGCGCCGACGGGACCACCGTGTGGACGTACACCGTCGACACCGGCGCGTAGGTCTCGCCGCTCTGGAACATCGGGTGGCCGAACGCGAGGACCTTGGGGCCCTCGATGTACGAGACCGTGCCGACGGCGGCGGCGGCCATGTCGCCGCGGATCAGCTCGACGGCGATCGAGCCGCCCATCACGAACTGCTTGGGGCCCTCCTCGGGCTTGTTGCCGGCGGTGCCGCCGGCGCGCACGGGCACGATCGACGAGTCGGAGAACATCTGCGTGAGCTGGTTGAACGCCGGCGCCGAGAACCCGGCGACGGTGAGCGGCACCGACGCGGCCATGACGTCGCCGTTGACGGCGGCCGGCTTGGGCAGCGGCGCCGGCAGCGGCGCCGAGAGCAGCCAGTTCTTGTGCGCGGGGCCGAGCGCGGCCATCGCCTCGGCGACGTCGAGGCGCGGCGTCAGGCGGCGCCAGTCGTCCATCGTCGCGGCGGCGGCCATCGGCTGGACCTTGCCGCCGGGGAGCGTGACGCCGGGCTGGCGGCGGTACGCGTCGCCGTCCTTCTTCATGTACTCGATGGGCGTGCAGCCGCCGAGCGACATCTTGTTGAAGCGGAACCCGTACGAGAACGCACAGACGAGCTTGTCGTCGATGTAGAGCGGGCTCCCCGACATCCCCTGCCAGAAGCCGGACACCGCCAGCTTGGGGTCATCCGACTTGACGAGGATGACGTCCATCTTGGGGAGGAAGTTGTGAACGACCGACACCACCTCGAACGTGAACCGTTCGGGCTTGGTCCCGGCGAACGTGGTCATCCCGTAGCCGGTTTGTCCGCGCTGAACCTTCGACAGCGGGTAGATCTCGATCGGTGCGGCGTGTGCCGGTGCACTCGCTGCCGCCCCAACCACGAGCATTGCCACGGCGGCACAAAGCCGCACGATTCCACGCATGTCCGATCAGCTTACTGGGGCGTGGGGCGTTCTGCCAGCGCGGACATTGCGGCCCGGACACCCCCGCCGCCGGGGTGCGGCAACTTGGCGACAAGTGTGTCAGGTTTTGCGTCGGTACCTGATGACGAGTGTTTAACGTCCGTCGCTCCGACACTCCAGCGCGATCTCCGATTTCGAAGCAATTCCAGCGCTTACCGAGGTCCGACCATCTAGGCACATCCAGTGCACGAGGGCTCGGCCACAACGGAGGAATGGAAATGTCGAATTTCGTCGAGACCTGGAAGGGAATCGCCACTGCCCTGGGCCGTTCGGAGCGCTGGTGCCGCTACATGGCCCGCCGGGCTGGCGATCCGCTACCGGTGTTCAAGGTCGGCGGCATCGTTCGACTCAACCATGCCGATCTCGAGGATTGGCTCGGCCGCCAGCGCGACCGGTCGATGCGGGTGCCGGCGCCGCTCGCGGCGGAAGACGTGGGCCTGCGCCTGATCGCGTAGCACCCAGCTGCGCGGGCGCGCGCGCGTGATATGAACCGCGCCGCATATGACTCTGCCGTTGTCTGAACTGCGCGGCCCCGTGCGCGCACTCTTCTCGGATGTCGACGGGACGATGACGACGGGTGACCGTATCGAGGCCTCGACGTACGAGGCCCTCGAGCGACTGGGGGAGGCGGGCATCCCGGTGATCATGGTGACCGGGCGCCCGGCGGGATTCGGTCAAGCGTTCATGAAGATGACGCCGGTGCTCGCGGTGGTGAGCGAGAACGGCGGCGTGACGTTCGTGCGCAACGGGCGCAAGCTCGAGAAGCTGTACGGCGTCCCGCAGGCCAGCCTGCCCGAGTGGCGGCGGCGCATGAACGACACGGCCGTCGAGGTGATGTCGAAGGTCCCCGGCGCACGCCTGTCGAGCGACTCCAAGTACCGCGAGGTCGATCTCGCGATCGACTGGAACGAGGAGGCCTCGCTGTCGCGCGACGACGCCGAGCTGTGCGTGGACATGATCCGGCGCGCCGGCTTCACCGCCGTGCGCTCGAGCGTGCACGTCAACTTCGGTCCGCCGCACTTCGACAAGCTGTCGGCGTGCAAGACCGTCATCCGCCAGGTCCTCAAGGGCAACGTCGACGACCTCGCCCCCTACTGCTTCGTCGGCGACGCCCTCAACGACGCGCCGATGTTCGGCGGCCTCCCGACCTCGGTCGGCGTCGCCAACGTCAAGCACTGGTGGGACGAGCTCGCCCACAAGCCCGCCTACCTCACCGAGCACGCCGAGGGCCGCGGCCTCCGCGAGCTGATCGCGCACCTGATGTCGCTACGCACGAATCGCTAGCGGCCGCGACGCTTGCGCAGGAGCACGGCGAGCGCGAGCCCGGTGAGGGCGCCGGTCGCGCTGCCGCCGGAATCGCAGCAGCCACCGCCCGAGCTGCGCTTGCGCGGGCGGGCGTCGTCGTCGGAGATGCGGGGGGCGGGCTTGGCCTCGGAGAGGATGCCGAGGTCGGGGACGTCCGCCGCGACGAGGCGGGAGAGGGGTGTGGTCGAGGGTCGGGTGTCGCGGCGTGCTTGGAGGTCGCCGCCCGTCGAGGGGTGGTAGCGGTAGCGGTCGTAGCGCGGCTCGTCGCACGCGACGCGGCCGGTCCAGCGGACCTTGTGCGTGAACGAGGTGTACGTGGGCGTCATGGGGCCCTCCGCGAGGAGGAGGTCGTCCTGGGTGCCGTGCTTGTCGACCGCGAAGTGGAGGCGCGCGAGCGTCCAGCCGTCGGCCTGGTAGGCCGCGCCGAGCGCCTGCATCTGGGGCGTGGGCCAGGTGCGGTTCGCCCACTCGGTGACGACGGCGTCGCGCTTGTCGCCGAGGCGCTTCGCGAACAGCGCCGCGTAGAAGGCGGGGAACTCGGCGGCGGCCTCCTTCGTGATCTCGACGTTCGCCGGCATCGCCAGGTTCGGGCGGTTCGCCGCGCGCAGCTGCTTCTGGTCGCGCGCGAACGCATAGACGATGACGTCCTGCACGCCGGGCGAGTTCGCCGCCGACAGGCGGATCGGCAGGCGCAGCTCGGGCGCGTCGTACGTGAACTGCAGCGGCGACAGAAAGGCCGCGCCGTCCACCAGCTTCACCTTCGCCGGATCGACCTTCGCGACGAAGAACTTCGAGCCCGCCTCGACGTACGGGCGCAGCTGCGACGCGAGCGCCGGCGGCAGCACGTAGCCGTGGTCGGTGAGCCATTTGTCGACGGCGGTCGCCTCGGTCGCCGACAGCACGGCGACCTCGTACTCGCCGACGACGAACTGCGACTCGACGGTGACGCCGGCGCCCCGGTTCGCGGCACCGGAGCCGGGCGCGCCGCCGGGTGCGGCGGCCATCGCGCCGTCGCCGTCGTCGGACTCGCACGGGTCGCGCTCGTCGAGCCGGCTCAGCGTCGGCGCGGTCATGCGCTCGAGCTCCTCGAACACGCCGAGGTCGAGCGTCTTCACGTCGCCCTCGCGCAGCACGACCGGCACGGGCACGAGCAGCGCGAACTGCTCCGACGGCCCGCGGTACTTGTTCTGCAGCGTCATCGTCGTCTTCGTCCCCTCGCGGACGACGGCGAACTGCAGGGCGTCGTTGAAGCGCAGCGTGTCGTTGCGCGCGATCATCATCCCGCACGGGTGGGCCGGCGGCACCCACGCGACCCAGCTCGCGAGCGCTGCGGCGATGAAGGTCCTACGAGGCATGGAACGCTTGGACATCATGGGCTCGCGAAGGCTTGGGAGATTGTCCCACGGCCGCCCCGACGAGGCGTGGAGCTCGACGGGAAGTCGCGCCGCGACCGCCGTGCTAGCGTCGGCTCGGATGCCCCGGCCGAGCCTCTACGCGATCGCCCTCGGTGCCCTCGAGAAGGGGAGGGGCGTCGCGATCGCGACGGTGGTCGGCGCGCACGGGTCGACGCCGCGGCACCTCGGCGCGCGCATGCTCGTCGCCGACGACGGCGAGCAGTGGGGCACGGTCGGCGGCGGGCGGATCGAGCAGCTCGTCGTCGAGGCGGCGCGCGAGGTGGCGCGCGGCGCGACGCCGCGGGTCGTGCGGCAGCACCTCGTGCGCGACCTCGCGATGTGCTGCGGCGGATCGATGGAGGTCGCGCTGACGCCGGGCGCGCCGTCGCGCGAGGCGATCGCGCAGCTCGCCGCGGCGAAGGGCCCGCACACGATCGTCACGCCGATCGACGGCGCGCCGATCACGGTCCGCGCGGTGCGCGACGACGATCCGCCGCTGCATCACCCGAAGATCGCCGGCGGCGAGCTCCTCGAGAAGGTCGGCGTCCGCGAGCGCGCGATCGTCTACGGCCTCGGCCACGTCGCGCGCAACCTCGGCCCGCTGCTCGCGCAGCTCGGCTTCGAGGTCATCGCGTGCGACGACGGCGAGACCGGCGCCACCGCGCCCGCGTGGGCCGCGAGGTTCATCGAGTCGTTCGACCCGGCCGAGGTCGAGCGCGAGCTCGGCGGCCTGCGCGCCGACGACCACGTCCTCATCGTCACGCGCGACCACGCGATCGATCAGAAGCTACTCGAGCAGCTGATCGCGCGCGAGGACATCGCGTACCTCGGGATGATCGGCAGCCGCGGCAAGGTCGGCCGGTTCAAGAAGCGGCTCGAGGCCAAGGGCCTGCTCGACGGCGACGAGGGCGCGCGCCGCTGGCAGCGCCTGCGCGCGCCGATCGGCCTCGACATCGCCGCCGAGACCCCGGAGGAGATCGCGATCGCCATCGCGGCCGAGCTCGTCGCCCTGCGCCGCCGCGGCGTCGCCCCGCGGACCCGCTCGGTGGTGGGGGACTGGCGCCCGCTGCGTCCGGAGGAGACGTGATGCGCTCGTGTCGCGCCTCGACGGCATCGCCCCCTACGACCGCGGGCCGGCAAGGTCCGGTTGGCCGTGAAACAATCCGGCACACTCCGGCACGACGCACACCTTGCGGAGCGCGATGCGAATCGGCCTCGTGATCCCCGCCGCGGGCGCGGGCCGGCGCCTCGGGGGTGTGGCGAAGGCGCTCATCCCGCGCGGCGCGCGGACGTTCCTCGAGCACATCGTCGCCGCGGCGCGCGAGGTCGGCATCGTCGATGCGGTCGCCGTCGTCGGGCCGCCGTTCGGCGACGCCGTCGCCGGCCACGCGCGCCACCTCGGGCTGCGCGTCGCGGTCAACGGCCAGCCCGAGCGCGGCATGGCCAGCTCGATCGCGCTCGGCTTCGCGGCGATCTCCGAGGGCGAGGCCGACGCCGCGTGGCTGTGGCCCGTCGATCACCCGGGCGTGGCGGTCGCGACGCTGCGCGAGCTCACCGCCGCGATCGGCGCCCACGACGCGGCGCGCCCGCGCTTCGAGGGCCGCGGCGGCCACCCGCCGCTCGTCGCGCGCGCGCTGTGGCCGCGGCTCGCCGGCTGCACGTCGCTCGCCGGCGGTGCGCGCTCCGTGTTCGCGCACGCGGACGTCGCCGACGTCGACGTCGACGATCCGGGCGTCCTCCGCGACGTCGATCTTCCAGGCGATCTCCCCGGCCCCACGGAGGTCGCGTGAGGCGCGCGCTCGCCGTGGCGGCCCTCGTGCTCGCGGGCTGCCCCGGGCCGAGGCGGCCCGAGGCGGCGAAGGCGGCCGAGCCGTTCGCGATCACGAACCCGGAGCTGCGCGCGCAGTACGTCGCCGAGCTGCGCAGCGAGATCCTCGCGAACTACGAGCGCGACGATCCGCCGGAGCTCGCGACGTCGATGCTGCTGCCGCGCGTCGACGCGCAGGGCATCCCGCACCCCATCGGTCCGGTGCGCGTCGGCGTCGGGCCGGGCGACGTGCTCGTCGCCGATCAGCTCGAGAAGCCGCCGAGCCGGTGGCCGCTCGACGTGCCGCCGCAGTCCGATCCGCGCCTCCCGGCGCTCACCGAGGCGCGCTCGAAGCGCCTCGAGATCTACCTGTCGCAGGACGGCCTGTCCGCGTGGGCGTTCGACGAGATCTCGTGGCGCGTGCACCTGAAGGACTGCCCGCGCACCGCCGCGATCCCGCTGCGCATGACCGCGCTGTACGCGCGCACCGGCGATCGCTGGGTGCTCGCGTTCGAGCACCTGTCGTACGCGCGCCCGCCCGCGCCGATGCGCTCCGACGAGCTCGCGCCGCGCCAGTTCCGCTCGGAGGTCATCACGAAGGACCTCGTCGACGACCTCTCGCGCGTCGTGTCGCCGATCCTGTACCGGAAGCTCGACCAGATCCCGAAGGTGATCGGCACCGGCGGCGAGGTCCTGCTGCTCGGCCCCGACGTCACGTCCGAGTGGCACGGCGCCGACGTCCTCGGCGCCGCGCTCGCCCCCGGCAACATGACGCTCGAGGACCGCCTGGTCGGCGCGATCGGCCCGACGCTCGACGCCGCGACGATCGCCTACTGGGTCGGCAACGTCACCGCGGACCTGCCGTCGCGCGGGAAGGCGCGGCTGCGCGCGTCGTTCGTGTTCGAGCGCCGCCGGCGCGTCACCGTCGAGCCCGGCAAGGCGCCGCGCCCGCTGAAGGGCGTCGAGCGCGGCGTCAAGAACCTGCGCCAGGACCCCGAGCAGACGAGCTGCATCGTCAACGACACCAACTGCGACTGGGTGCTCGTGCAGGGCCACGTCAGCGCCCCGATCTCCGACCGCGATCTCGCGAACACCGTGTTCGGCACGGCCCTCATCTCCGAGAAGCCGCTGCAGATCGCGTGCGACGACGGCAGCCGCCCCGCGCCGCGTTGACGGCGCCTACGCCTCGGTGTGCACCGCGGGTGGCTCGCTCGTGCGCGCCGTGGCGCAGCACGCGATCGTCGAAGCCGCCTACGCCTCGGTGTGCACCGCGGGCGGCTCGCCGGCGGGGAGCGCGTAGCCGGTGACGTGGACGTCGCGCAGGTACGTGTCGGTGAGCCGCTTCTTCTTCGGCCAGAACGGCAGGATGCGCAGCGGGAACGTGAGCAAGGAGCCGAGGCCGCCGAGCGCCTTGCCGCCGTACGCCTCGGCGACGAGCGCCGCGCGCTTCGCGCCGCCGATCTCCGCGAGCGGGCGGTCGAGGACGCCGATGCGCTGCAGGCGCAGCTCGGCGCACCGGTTCGCATGCTCGAGGAACGCCGGCAGGTGCTTCAGCACGACGTGGTCGGCGGGCAGCCGCTTCTTCATGTAGCCGGCGAGCCGGCTCACGCCCCACATCGACACGAGCGATAGCCCGAGCAGGCGGCGGCGCAGCCACGGGCGGCCCTCGATCGCCTTCCTCGTCTGCGTCTCGCCGAACTCGACGTGGCGCTCCTCCTGCTTCACGGCGCGGCGCAGGATGTCGACGGACGGCTTGTGATCGAGCGTGTCGATCACGGCGTAGAACGCCTGCAGCACGAACCCCTCGCCCTGCGCCATCTCGAGCGCGACGTGCTCGGCCCACGATCCGCCCATCATGCCCGTCGCGAGGAACCGCACCGCCGGGTGCGCGGGCTTGGGCTGGCAGTTCAGCATCGTCATGATGCGCAGGAAGTTGTCGACGTGCTGCATCTCCTCGAGCGACTGCCGCGCGAGGAACTTCGCCGCCTCCATGTCGGGCGCGTCGTACAGCCAGTGCCCGACCTGGATGCCCGTGACCTCGCCGTAGAGGAACTGGTTGAGCATCCACTCCAGGAGCTCGCGGTCGCGGACCGGGTCGAGCTTCGCGCCCTGGAAGTCGAACGTCATCTCCTCGCGGGTGAGCAGCATCTCGGGATGTAGGATAGCCCGAACAGCTCCTCGACCGAAGGAGATCCTCGCGCGCTAGCCGGCGGCGCGCCGGCGCGGCTTGCGGGCGCCGGGAGGGCGCGCCGTGTGGAAGTGCGGGCCGCTCACTGTCGAACCGGGAAAGCGCTTCGCGATCGTCGTCGCGCCCGCCATCGCGCGATCACCGGTGCGATCGTCGTCGAACGAGATCGGGTCACCGGAATCGGCGGGGGCGAACGAGACGGTCGAGCGGCCGCTGCTTTCATCCACCGACACGAAGATCTTGTCGGGGCGGCCCTTCAGGCGCGGCTCGGCGGACATTACCACCTACCACCACCACGACCGCCACCACCGCCGCCGCCCCCGCGGCCACCACGGCCGCCGCCGCCACCACCACCGCCGCCGCCACCGCGGCGCTCCTCGGCGACGTCGACGCGCAGCGAGCGGCCGGCGAAGTCGCGGCCGTTGAGGTCGGCGATCGCCTTCTGGGCGCCCTCGGGGGTCGCCATCTCGACGAAGCAGAAGCCGCGGGATTGACCGGTCTCACGGTCGAGCATCAGCTGGACCGCGCTCACTTCGCCCGTCGCGGCGAAGTGCTTCTGGATGAGGTCCTCGGTGGCGTGGAACGGAAGGTTACCGACATACAGGCGATTGGACATGGTTCACGTTCGTCGAGCTCCTGAGTATTCCGACGGATCCCCGGAGCACGGAAGGGGAACGAAGGCCACGTGCCCTGCCGGGTCACGCTCCGCTCCCGCTGGCCGTCCCATGGACGGCGAGCGCGAACGTGGCAACTGCCTAGCACGTACGCGCTCGCGCGACTACAGGTGCAGGTCGAAGGCGACACGGAAGCCGACCTTGATGCTCGTGAGGTCGTCGCCCGCGACAAATGTGCGCTCCCACGAGATGCCGAAGGCGGCCCCCGGGAACAAGAATCGCGTTCGGAGGGCGCGGGCGCCCACGCCCAGGCCGAGGTGGATGCCGTGGTCGAACGCCCCGAAGTTGGCCTCGCTGGTGTGGCCGAGGTAGCCGGCCGCGAGCTCGACGTAGGTGTTCGTCATCGCGCGCCGGTACACGAGCGGCACGACGAGGTCGGCGCCGAGCTCGAGCGAGCGCTCGCCGTCCGCACCGGCGCGCGCGAACACGGCGTTGCCGCCGAGCTCGACGCCGGTGAACAGGCCGTCGCCGTCGCGGAACATGCGCCCGACGAGCAGGCGGCCGGCGCCACCGAAGCTGAGGTTCGTCTGGTCGCCCTGCGCGACGGCGATCGCCTTGCCGCCGCCCCCGAACGTGAGGATGAAGCGGTGCTGCGAGACCTGGCGGCCGCGGAAGTCGTGCTCGGGCTCGAGCCAGAACGGGCAGTCGAGGGCGTGCTCCTCGGCGCGATCGAGCAGCATCCTCACGCGGGTGAGGACGAGCAGGCCCTCGACACGGTCGAGGTTCTTGCCGCGCGCGCGGTAGGCCTGCTCGACGGGGCCGCCGGCGAGCGCGATGCGGTCGTCGAGCCAGCGGCGCAACAGGCGCCGCGCGAGCGGGTCCACGCGGCACGTCGAGTCGAGCGCGGCCTCGAGCTGCGCGTCGATCTCGAGCCGGTCCGCACCCCAGCCGGTCGCCGCGGCGACGGTGACCTGGCGCTCGAGGTCGCGGAACAGCGCGCGCATCGTCGGATCTCCCGGCGCGGCCGTGCGGCACGCCGAGGTCAGGGCGCCCGCGGCGACGAGCGCCGCCGCGACGGCCGCGAGCCTCACGGCTGGAACAGCTTCATCGCCGCCCTGCGCGCCCGCTCGCGCACCTTCGGCAGCTCGAGGGTGAGCAGCTTCTTGTCGCGCACCACGAGCGCACCGTCGACGGCCACGTGCAGCACGTCGCAGCTCTTCGCCCCGTACGCGATCGCCGACCACGGGCTCTCCGTCGGCACGTTGTGCAGCGCCAGCACGTCGACGGCGATCACGTCGGCGCGCTTGCCGACCTCGAGCGAGCCGATCGCGCCCTCGAGGCCGAGCGCCGCCGCACCGCCGAGCGTCGCCATGCGCACGACCTCGGGCGCCGGCAGCGCGCGCGGCCCGAGGCGATGCTTGTGCAGGAGCGCGGCGAGCCGCAGCTCGACGAAGCCGTCGAGGTTGTTGTTGCACGGCGCGCCGTCGGCGCCGAGCGCGACCGCGACGCCCGCGGCGATCAGCTCGGGCACCTGCGCGATGCCGCTCGCGAGCTTCAGGTTCGACGACGGGCAGTGGCACACGTGCGCCCCGCGGCGCGCGAGGAGCAGCTTCTCCTCCTCGGTGAGGTGGATGCAGTGCGCGATGCAGCACGCCGGGCCGAGCAGGCCCAGGTCGTCGAGGACGACGATGTTGTCGCGGCCGAAGCGCTCCCGCACGAGCGCGACCTCGCCGACGTTCTCGCTCGCGTGCGTGTGGATGCGCACCCCGCGCGCCTTCGCCTGCACGCCGACCTCGCGCAGCAGCTCCTCGGTGCACGACAGCACGAACCGCGGCGCGTACGCGTAGCGCAGGCGGTTCCCGGCGGCGCCGTGCCAGCGCCCGATGAGGCGCGCGCTCTCGTCGAGCGAGGCCGACGTCGACTCGCGCAGCCCCGGCGGGATCTGCGGGTCGGGCTCGTCCATCATCGCCTTGCCGATCGTCGCGCGGATGCCGCTGCGCTCGGCGGCCTCGAAGACCGCATCGGTGTGGTGGACCGTGCCCATGTCGAGGATCGCGGTCGTGCCGCCGAGGAGGAGCTCGGCCATCGCGAGCTCGGCGCTCGCGCCCGTGGCCTCCGCGTCGAGCGCCGCCTCGTACGGCCAGATCACGCGGCGGAGCCAGTCCATCAGCTCCATGTCGTCGGCGCGGCCGCGCGCGAGCGTCTGGCAGGTGTGCACGTGCGCCTGCACGAGCCCCGGCATCACGACGCACCCGGTGCAGTCGACGATCTGGTAGTCGCGCGTGCGCGGCGTGTGGGGCCCGCCGACGTGCACGAGCTCGCCGTCGATCGCCGCGACGTCCCCGCCGACGACCCGGTGGTCCGGGTCGAGCGTCAGGATCGTGCCGCCGCGGAAGACGACCTCGCTCACGGGAGCTCTCTCCCCGAGAAGCCGTCGGGGAGGAGCTCGGACAGCAGCCACGACCTCGCCTCGCCCGCAGGGTTGACGGCGGTGATCGTCATCGCCGTCGGATCCGGGGTGAACTCGGACATCACCTGCCGGCACGCGCCGCACGGCGAGCTCGGCGGCGACGCGTCGGAGCACACCGCGACCGCCTCGAGCACGCGCGCGCCCGTTGCCACGGCGGCGAAGATCGCGGTGCGCTCGGCGCACATCGTCATCGAGTACGACGCGTTCTCGACGTTCGACCCGACGAACGTGCCCCCGCTCATGCGGATCGCCGCGCCGACGTGGAACTTCGAGTACGGCGCGTACGCGCCCTTCTGCGCCGCGATCGCCTTCGCCGCCAGGTCGTCGTCGCCGCCGCCGCTCACGCGAGCTCCCCGCGCGCGACGAGCGCCGCGAGCACGGCGTCGAGCAGCGCCTCGAACTTCGCGCGCGTCTTGTTCGCGGTCTCGGTGACCTCGTCGTGCGACAGCGCCGCGCCGGTGATGCCGGCCGCCTGGTTCGTGATGCACGAGACGCCGATCACGCGCGCGCCCATGTGCCGCGCGACGACGACCTCGGGGATCGTCGACATCCCGGTCGCGTCGGCGCCGAGGCGCTGCAGCATCTGCACCTCCGCCGGCGTCTCGTACGTGGGGCCGGGCATCGCGACGTACACGCCCTCCTCGAGCGCCACGCTCGCGCCCGCGGCCGCCTCCTTCACGAGCGCGCGCAGCTCGGGGGCGTACGCGCGCGTCATGTCGGGGAAGCGCGGCCCGAGCCGGTCGTCGTTGGGGCCGCGCAGGGCGTGGTCGCGCAGCATGTCGATGTGGTCGCGGATCAGCATCAGCGTGCCGGGTGCCCAGGCGGGATTCAGCCCGCCGGCGGCGTTGGTCACGATCAGCACCTTCGCCCCGAGCGCGATCAGCGTGCGCGCCGGGAACGCGGCGGTCGCGGCGCTGTGGCCCTCGTAGAGGTGCACGCGACCCTGCATCGCGATGCAGCGCGCGCCGGCGCGCGTCCCGAGGACGAGCCGGCCCTTGTGCCCGACGACGTGCGACGCCGGGAAGTGCGGGACCTCGGCGAACGGCAGCTCGGCCGCGCGCTCGAAGCCGGCGGCGTAGCCGCCCAGGCCGGAGCCGAGGATGAGGCCGACCTGCGGCGCGAAGTCGCCGGCGCGGGCGCGCACGGCGGCGGCGGCCTCGTGGACCCGATCGAACAGCGTGTCGGTCACCGGATCACCTCGAGGATGCGCGAGTCGCGGACCGCAGGGAAAGGAACGTCGGCGGGCTGGAGCACGAAGGCACCCTGGATCATCTCACGGGCGTGCGCGAGGCGCCCGTCGCCGGCCGGCAGGTTGTGGTGGAGGACGACGTGCGGCGGCGCGCCGGGCTCGACGAGCTCGCCGAGGTAGGCGTCGACGACGAGGCCGGCCGCGGGATCGATCTCGTCCTCCTTCTTGCGCCGGCCCGCGCCGAGGATGAGCGCCGCGATCCCGAGCGCCTCGCTGTCGATCGCCACGATGCGCCCGGGCGCCAGCGTCAGGTCCTCGCGCGTCGCCGCGACGGGGAGCGCGCTCTTGCGGCCGCCGTCGCACACCGACGGGTCGCCGCCCTGCGCGACGACGAGCTTGCGGAACACCTCGAGCGCGCTGCCGTCGGCGAGCGCCTTCTCGATGCGCGCGCGCCCGGCCGCCTGGTCGGGCGCCGCGCCGCCGAGGACGAGCATCTCGGCGCCGAGCACGTGCACGAGCTCGCGCGTGTCGACGGGGCCGCCGCCCTTCATCACCTCGATCGACTCGCGGATCTCGAGGGCGTTACCGATCGTGCGGCCGATCGGCGCCTCCATGTCCGTGAGCACGCAGGTGATGCGCTTGCCGGCGCGCGTGCCGATCGCGCGCATGAGCCCGCACAGCTCGCGGGCGCGCTCGATCGTCTTCATGAACGCGCCGCGGCCGACCTTGCAGTCGATGACGAGCCCGTCGATGCCCTCGGCGAGCTTCTTCGACATGATCGACGACGCGATCATCGGCAGCGACTCGACGGTGGCCGTCACGTCGCGCAGCGCGTACAGCTTCTTGTCGGCGGGCGCGATGCGCGCGGTCTGCCCGATCAGGCACACGCCGAGCTCGTCCACGAGCTCCGCGAACCGCTCGACGGGCAGGTCCACGCGGAAGCCCGGGATCGACTCGAGCTTGTCGAGCGTGCCGCCGGTGTGCCCGAGGCCGCGCCCCGACACCATCGGCACGGCGACGCCGCACGCGGCGACCGCGGGCGCGAGCGGGATCGAGATCTTGTCGCCGACGCCGCCGGTCGAGTGCTTGTCGATCTTGGCGCGCGCGACACGAGACAGGTCGATCACGTCGCCCGACCACGTCATCGCGTCGGCCCACACCGCGAGCTCCGCGTCGTCGAGGCCGCGAAAGAAGATCGCCATCATCATCGCGGCGGCCTGGTAGTCCGGGATGGTCCCGTCGGTCACGCCGGCGACGAACGCGCGGATCTCGGTCTCGGCGAGCGCGTGGCCCTCGCGCTTCTTGCGGATCAGCTGGACGGGCAGCACGCTAGTAGCCCTTGGACTTGCCGTCGGCGGTGCCGGTGACGATCGCGACGGAGGCGGAGGCGCCGAGCCGGTTCGCGCCGGCCTGGGCCATCTTGATCGCGTCCTCGGCGGTGCGCACGCCGCCGGAGGCCTTGACGCCGAGCTCGGTGCCGACGATGCGGCGCATCAGCTCGACGTCCTCGACGGTGGCGCCGCCCTTGCCGAAGCCGGTCGACGTCTTCACGAACGCGGCGCCGGCGAGCTTGGACAGCGAGCACGCGATGATCTTCTGCTCGAGGTCGAGCGCGCTCGTCTCGAGGATGACCTTCACGCCGGCGGGCGCCGACGCCTTGACGACGCGGCAGATGTCCTCGAACACCGTCTCGTAGTCGCGCGACTTGAGCGCGCCGATGTTGAGCACCATGTCGATCTCGCGCGCACCCTGGCGCACGGCGTCGCGCGCCTCGTACGCCTTCGCCGACGGGGACATCGCGCCGAGCGGGAAGCCGACGACCGCGCACACCATGACGTCGGTGCCGGACAGGAGGGCCTTCGCGAGCGGGACCCACGTCGTGTTGACGCACACCGAGGCGAAGCGGTGCTGCTTGGCCTCGGCGCACAGCTTCACGACCTCGTCGCGCGTGGCCTCGGGCTTGAGCAGCGTGTGGTCGATCAGCTTCGCGAGGTCGGCCGGCACGGCGCCGACGCCGGGCGCGGCGCCGACGCGCGTGGCCCCGGCGCCCTCGGCGGCGCGCACCGACCACGGGCGGCGCACGACGCACGCGCCGCAGCTCGTGCAGTCCTCGCCGGGGGCCGCGTCGTCGTTGCACTCGCCGCGGTCGCGCGGTGCGAGGGAGAGCCGGGCGGCCGGCTGCGCGCCCAGCCGCTCCTGGACGCGGCGCGCGATGATCTCGACGAGCTGGTCGACGTCACTGCTCATGTCCGGCGAACTATAACCGAGTCGAGGGGATACAGTCGGCTCCCGCCGCCGCCACCTTCGCCTGCTCGTCGGCGAGGTCGCGTGGGAACACCAGGCGCGAGATCACCAGGTCGCCGCGGTCGTCGGGGACGAGCTCGACGTCGATGCGCCCGTCGTCGGCCTCGCGGCACGCGACGCCCGCGCAGGTCGCGCGCCCGACGCGGCGCAGCTCGGTCTCGAGGGAGGCGAGCCGCGGGGTGGTGCCGGCCGCGGGGTCGCGCGTGGCGTCGCGGCCCCCGACGCGCCACGCGGAGGGGCGCGGCTCCTCGAACGGCCGGCCCTGGGGATATGCGAGCTCGACCCCACGCGGCGCGAACGACGCGGCGAGCTCTGCGCCGTCGGGCCACGCGCCGCCGTGCGCGTACATGCACAGGGCGCGCATCAGCACCACCGGCTCGCGGGTGCGCGGGCGGCGCGGGGTCGCGCTCGGGTCCGTGCGCGCGACGAGCGACGCGGCGACCCCGGCGACCTCGCAGCTCGCGTCGGCGAGGAGCTCGCGCACCCACGGCGCCGCGGCGTCGTCGAGGATGCGCAGCGCATCGGCACGCGTCGACGGCGCGAACGTGCGGTCGCGCGCGACGGACCCGAGGAGCGCCGCGTGGTCGGGCAGGGCGAGCGCCCGCACCGCGTCCTCGAGGTGGTACGCGCCGACGGCGCGCGCCGCGTTCTGGGTCGACAGCGGCACGAGCCGGAACGGCACGTCGCGCTTCGCGAGGACGCGCGCGTGCGCGAGCTCGATCCGCTGCTCCTCGCTCATGCGCCCGGCGAGCGCGGCGACGACCACGTCGTCCAGCCGCGCCACCACGGGCAGGTTGTCGGCGTCGAGCACGAGCCGATCCTCGGGCCGCAACGTCGCCACGACCGCGAGCACGAGCCAGCGCCGGAAGCACGGCCGCGTCGCGTCGTCCCACGGCTCGGGCCACGCGGCGTGGTCGTCGCGGCAGCCGCGCCGGCGGATCCCGCACCCGAGGTTGCCCTCGCGCAGGACCTGGCGCACCACGGCCGAGCGCTCGCCCGGCGGCACGCCGGCCGTGGCCATCGCGCCGGTCCCGTCGTTGGGGCTGTCCGCGAAGAACCGCAGCGCGGCCGCCGTGATCCCGTAGCTCGCGAGGTCGCGGCCGCCGCCGGGCTCGGCGGGGGCCGCCTGCCGGGTGGCGCATGCCGCCAGCACGAGGAGGACCGACCATCGCATGCCCCTGCGACAACGGTCGCTTGCGCCGGTTTCCTCCCGAAAAGTTGTCCGTGCGCGCGTCTCTCGGCAGGTTCGAGGCATGACCCGCGTCTCGGAGCCCACCCGGTGGAGCGACATCTGCCGGTGCTTTCCGGCGCAGTGGGTCGTGCTGGTCGCGCTCGACTGGACCGACGACGACGGGCGCGAGGTCCGCACCGCGTTCGTCGCCGGCACGAGCGCCGTCCGCACCGAGGCCCTCGCCGTCGCGCGCCCGCTCCTCGCGGTGTTCGAGCCGCTCGGCGCGTTCCACACGTCGAGCTCGCGCGTCCCCTCGCTCCCGCCGATCTTCCACATCGCCGAAAACCCTCTCCCCTCTCCATCTCCCTCGCCCTCTCCTTTTACCCTCGCGCCTCACCCTCAACCGTCCTGAGCGAAGCCGCTCTGCTCTGCTCGGATCGCCCCGGATCGGAGAGGGAGAGGGTTACGGATCGCGCGCCATGCGGAACGTGACGTCCTTCTGCTTGGCGTCGGGCCGCGTGTCGGTCTTGCCGTGGAAGCGCACCGTCTTCTGCTTCTCGTCGGGCGAGTCGACCCACTCGAACAGGCCGTCCTGCACGACGACGCCCGACGCGACGACGGCGACGTCCCACTCCTCCTTCGTGAGCAGGCGGCCGCGCCGCGTCTTCGCGTAGGACCGCGCCTCGGTGTACGTGACGTTCGTGACCGGCGCGTCGGCCGCGTCGCTCTGCTCGTGCCTCGCGAACACCTCGCGGAACGCGGCGACGGTGACCGGCCGCGGGTCGACGTAGAACATCGGCGTGCCGTTCGCGCGCTTGACCGGGATCATCCCGGCGGGCGGCGGGTCGGCGTCGGTGGCCGACGACGCGGCGTCCTTGGGCGGCGGCGTCGTCGCCCCGGCCGAGGAGCCCGTGTCGCGGCGCAGGTAGACGACGAGCCCGGCGACGAACGTCGCGAGGCACAGGAAGGTGAGGGCGATCAGCCAGCCCGGGAACGGCCGCGGCGGCGGCGCGAGCGACCCGGCCGGGTGGCTCTGGATCGAGACGCCCGGGCCGAGCGTCGCCGAGTCGTCGAGCGAGCCCGGGCGGCCGGGGAGGAAGTTCGGCCGGCTGCGCTCGCGCGACGCGAGCAGCACGGGCACCGCCGACGGATCGAGCCGCGCCACGACCTGCGTGAGCTGGGCGATCAGCGCGTCGTACGGCGGCCGCTCGCCCGGCTTCTTCGCCATCATCGTGCGCGCCAGGTCGGCGAGCTCGCGGTCGGCGCCCGGGTTCGTCTGGTGCGCGTCGGGAGGCGGGTTGCGCAGGTGGCGCGCGACCACCTTCAGGTACTTGTCCTCGGCCGGCTTGCCGGTGCGAAAGGGCGGGATCCCCGTGAGGATGAAGTACAGCGTCCCGCCGAGCGCGTACACGTCGACGCGCTCGTCGATCGTCTCGCCGCGCGCCTGCTCGGGCGCGATGTAGTCGGGCGTGCCGACGACGACGCCCATCGCGGTCAGCGCCGGCTCGGCGCCCGGATCGACGGGCTTCGCGAGCCCGAAGTCGGTGACCTTGACCTTGCCGTCCGACAGCCGCACGAGGTTCGACGGCTTGACGTCGCGGTGGATGAGGCCGGCGCGCGACGCCGCCGCGAGCCCCTGCGCCGCGTCGAGGACCGCGTGCGCCGCGGTCAGCGAGTCGAGCGGCCCGCGCTTCTCGACCATGCTGCCGAGGTCGGTCCCGTCGAGCAGCTCCATCGCGATGTACGGGCGCTCGTCGAACTGCCCCGTCGCGAACACCTGCACCACGTTAGGGTGGCTGATCGCGGCGACCGCGCGCCCCTCGCGCACGAACCGGGCGCGCAGCTCGGGGCTGTCGCGGTGCTTCTCGCTGAGGATCTTGATCGCGACGCGCCGGTTGAGGCCGGTGTCGACGCCGCGGAACACCTCGCCCATCGAGCCGGCTCCGATCGTCCCCTCGACGCGGTACGCGCCCAGGGTCGTCCCCGGCATCGGATTCGGCACGGCGCCATTCTATCCAAACGCCCCCACGGGCGCTTGTTTGCGCCCGTCAGTATCCGCCGCCGCCGGACCCCTCGGATCGCTGCGAGAGATTCTCGAACCGCGTGTACCGGCCCTCGAAGTGGGTCTCGACGGTCCCGGTCGCGCCGTGGCGGTTCTTGCCGATGATCACCTCGGCGACGTGCGGGTTCTCCGTCTCCTTGTTGTAGATGACGTCCCGGTAGATGAACATGATGACGTCGGCGTCCTGCTCGATCGCGCCCGACTCGCGCAGGTCCGACAGCTGGGGGCGCTTGTCGGTGCGCTGCTCGAGGGAGCGGTTGAGCTGCGACAGCGCGAGCACCGGGCAGTCGAGCTCCTTCGCGAGGCTCTTCAGGCCGCGCGAGATCTCGCTGATCTCCTGCTCGCGCGACGCCTTGGCCGCCTGCGGCGACCCGCGCATGAGCTGGAGGTAGTCGACGAGGATGAGCCCGAACTTCTTGCCGGCGAACAGCTCCTTGTTCGAGCGGAACCGGCGCGCGCGGGCGCGCACCTCGCGCAGCGACAGCGCCGGCGTGTCGTCGATGAGGATCGGCGCCTTCGACAGCGTCGCCGCGGCGTACGTCAGGTTCGTCATGTCCTGGCGCTGGAGCTGGCCGCGGCGCAGCGCCGACGAGTCGACCTTGGCCTCGGAGCACAGCATGCGCTCGGCGAGCTGGGTCGACGACATCTCGAGCGAGAACACGAGGCACGGCCAGGCGCCGGTGGTCGCGGCGTTCTGGGCGAGCGACAGCGCGAACGACGTCTTGCCCATCGCGGGGCGCGCCGCGAGGATGATGAGCTCGGTCGGCTGGAGGCCGGCGGTGCGGTTGTCGAGGTCGGTGAAGCCCGTCGGCACGCCGGTGATGCCGTCCGACGACTTGAAGCGCTCGTCGAGCGAGCTGAACACCTTCTTGACGAGGCCCTTCAGCGGCTCGGGCCCGGCCTTGTCCTTGCGCTGCGTCACCTCGAAGATCTTCGCCTCGGCGTCGTCGAGGTAGTCGCGGACCTCGACGCCCTCCTCGTAGCCCTTCTCCGTGATCTCGCTGGAGGCGAGGATGAGCTTTCGCGCCTGGCTCTTGTCGGCGACGATCTCGGTGTACGCGACGACGTTGTCGGGCGTGGGCACGCGCAGCGCGAGCTCGCCGAGGAACGCGACGCCGCCGATCGCGTCGAGCTTGCCCGCCTTCGCGATCTCGTTCTCGAGGGTGACGACGTCGATCGGCCGGCCGACGGCCTCGAGGTTGCGCATCGCCTGGAACACGACCTGGTGGCGCAGCTCGTAGAAGTCCTGGACCTCGAGCGTCTCGATCTGCATGAGGACGTCGTTGCGCAGGATGACGCCGCCGAGGATCGAAGCCTCGGCGTCGCTCGAGTGCGGCAGTACGCGCCGGTCCCGCGACATCGCGTTATCTTAGGGAAGCGCTCTGACGTTCGCTTCCGGAGTGAATCGCGATCGCGAGGGCCGCGAGGTGTGCAATTCATGGACGCAGATCTTGCGTTCGGTCTTGTCCGGTTCTCGGACAGTGTGCGGCCACCTGGTCCCAATCACTTACGCGCGCGCCGGACACGTTCGCCCGAGACATGAGCGCGCACCGCGCGCTGATGTCTCAACTATATGTTTTCATTAGACAATGTCGAAGCGAGAGCTACGTTCTCAGCGTGCACCACATCGGCCAGTACCGGATCGTGAAAAAGCTCGGCGCCGGCGGGATGGGGACCGTGCTGCTCGGCGAGCACATCCTGCTCGGCAGGCGCGCGGCCATCAAGACGCTGCGCCCCGAGCTGTGCGCGCAGAGCGAGATCGTGGAGCGCTTCTTCAACGAAGCGCGCGCGACGTCGGCGATCGCGGATCCCGGCGTCGTGCAGGTCTACGACTTCGGGTACAGCGTCGACGGGACGGCGTACATCGTGATGGAGCTGCTCGAGGGCGAGGGGCTCGGTGCGCGCATCGGGCGGCTCGGCAAGCTGCCGATCCAGGACACGCTGCGGGTCGCGCGGCAGGTGGCGAGCTCGCTCGCCGCGGCGCACGCGCGCGACATCATCCACCGCGACCTCAAGCCCGACAACGTGTTCCTGATCCGCGACGCGGAGGTCGACGGCGGCGAGCGCGCGAAGGTGTTCGACTTCGGGATCTGCAAGCGCGCGTGCGATCCGCTGATGACGCTGCCCGACACGATGCTCGGCACGCCGATCTACATGTCGCCGGAGCAGTGCCGCGGCGCGGGGCCGGTCGACCACCGGGCCGACATCTACGCGCTCGGCTGCATGATGTTCGAGATGCTCGTCGGGGATCCGCCGTTCTCGCACGACGGCCTCGGCGAGGTGATCGCCGCGCACATGCTCGTCGAGCCGCCGCGGCCGAGCTCGCGCATGGACGCGCTGCCCGACGCCGTCGACGACCTGGTCATGCGCTGCCTCGCGAAGGCGCCCGACGATCGGTTCGCGTCGATGGGCGACCTGATCGCGGCGATCGAGCGCGTCGGCGCGGACCTGTGGGCGCTGTCGCTGCCGGCGGCGGTCGTGCACGAGCTCGACACCGCGACGACGCTCGGGCCGGCGACGCCGACGCGGCTCGCCGACGTCGAGGCCGAGGTCGCGGTCGCCGCGGCGGCGGCGCGGCGCGAGGTCGCCACGTGCATCTACGGCGCGCGGCGCGACGACGACGAGCCGGAGATCTCGATCATCGAGGCCGCGGACGAGGGCGCGCACAACCCGACGGTGCTCGGCATCGGCGTATCGTCGCCGGCCGAGCCGGAGATCGAGATCGTGCCCGCGGACGAGGCCGGCCCCCTCGGGGGTGACGGCGACGAGCCGATCGAGCTGCGCACGCCGTCGCGGCGCTCGCGGAGCTCGCACGGCGCGCTGTCGCACAGTGCGCGGTGGTTCGCCGAGGGCGACGCGTCGGGATCGCAGCCGGCGCTGCACGCCTCCGCGGTGGACCGCTGGATCGACGAGCCGGCCGGCGACGCGCGCCTGCGCCGGCGCGTGCTCGGGATCGCGTTCGTCGGCGCGGTGTTCGCGGCCGCGTCGCTCGGCGCGTACGTGGCCGCGCGCGGCGACGACGGCACGTTCCCGGCGCCGATCCGGGCGGAGCCCGTCGCGCCGGCCGCGCCCGAGCCGAGCGTGATCGCCGCGCCGATCGAGCTCGCGCCGCCGCACGGCGCGCTGCCGGCGCTGCAGCACGAGGCGCGCGCGACGCGGGCGCTCCGGGCGTCGCCCGTGTGGGCGCCGATGCTGCGCGAGCTCGCGCGCCGGCTCGGCGGCGCCGGCCCCTACGACGCCGGCTCCGCGGCCGGCGAGGCGCTCGCACCGGATCGTCACGACGATGCGCTCGAGGCGCCGCTGGCTCCCGCCGCGGCGCCCGAGCCCAAGGCGAAGCCGGCACCGCGACCGGCGACCACCCTGGCCCACGCGAACCCCGCTGGGGGCGCCGCGGGCGGTCCACGTCACCTGCGGCCCGGAGGCCGGCACGCGACGACCGCACCGCGCGCCCCCAGCGGGGCGACGCTGGCGCGCGGCAAGGCGGCGACGACGCCCGGCGTCGCGAACGCGCTGGCCGCACCGCCGCCGCGCGCGAAGGCGGCGCGCACCCGGCCGGCGCCGGACGCGGTCATCTCGAACCCGTGGACCGAGCGCGCCGCGCGCTCCGGCGACCGCACGTCGACGCCGTGGGCGGATCGACCGCGGAGCTGGCCGTCGCTGCGCGAGGCGTCGCGCCCGCGCGGCGGTGGGGAGGCGGCGCCGTCGCAGACGCCGCCGTCGTCGACGTCACCGGCGCAGACCACCGCGCGCAGCGAGGACCTGTATGACGCGCGCTGGTGAGGCGCTCGCGGCGCTGGTCGCGGTGGCCCTGTGCCACGCGCCGGCGCGCGCGCAGTCGGCCGAGGCCGAGGCGCTGTTCCTCGAGGGGCGCGCGCTGATCAAGCGGGGCAAGCTCGCCGAGGGTTGCGACAAGCTCGAGGCGAGCGACCGGCTGGAGAGCAGCGTCGGCACGCTGCTCAACCTCGGCGATTGCCGCGAGCGGCTCGGGCAGACGGCGAGCGCGTGGGCCGCGTTCAAGAAGGCCGAGGCGATGGCGCGCCGCAAGGGCGGCGACGAGAAGCGCGAGGCCGAGGCGAAGAAGCGCGCGATCCAGCTCGCGCCGCGGATGCCGAACCTCGCGGTCGCCGTGCCGAAGGCCGTCGACGGCCTGGTCGTGCGGCGCAACGCGATCGCGCTCGACCGCGGCGAGTGGAACACGGCCGTGCCGGTCGATCCGGGGACGTACGCGATCGTCGCCGAGGCGCCGGGCCACCGGCCGTGGCGCGTCGACGTCGCCCTCGAGGGCGCGGCGCGCCGCGAGGTCGTGGTGCCGGCGCTCGAGCGCCTGCCGCCACCGCCGCCGCGCACCGCCGTCACCGTCGGCCCGACCCGCGCCGCCTCGTCCGTCGCCGCGCACGCGCCGTCGCCGACCTCGTGGACGGGCACGCGCGCCGTCTCCGCCGTCTTCGCCGCCGGCGCCCTCGGCGCGCTCGGCTACGGCCTCTACGCCGGAGCGCGCGCCGACGACCTCCGCACGCGCGCCGACACGCTCTGTCCGCTCGCGACGTGCAGCGACCCCGCCGCCCTCCGCCTCAACCGCGACGCCCGCGCCGCCGCCACCCGCGCCAACTGGTCCTACGCCGCCGGCGGCGCCGCCGCCCTCACCGCCGTCGTCCTCTGGTACGCGGGTGCACCGCGCCGCCTCGTCATCACCCCCGACGTCACCCGCGACACCACCGGCGCCGTCCTCGCCGGTACGTTCTGACCTCGAACGATCGATCGTTGTAGGCGCGCGTACGGCGGCGGGGCGGGGTGGTGTGCGGCGTGGCGCCGGCGCCGATCGCGGTGGCGCAGGTGGTGGTGGCGCGGAAGGTTCGGATGGCGTGTCGGTTGCTAGGTCCTGGGGCATGCGCGTACGCACACTCGCCGTCGCCGTCGCCGTCGCCGTCGCCGCTGCGTGCTCGGTCCCGGAGAAGCATGCGCCGGATGCGGGGGCGCCGCCGGATGCGGGGCCGGAGGGGGAGGTCGACGACGTCGCGCCGGACACGGTGATCGTCGAGGCGCCGCCCGAGTTCGCGAGCTCGAACGTGGCGACGTTCCGGTTCACGTCCGACGATCCGACGGCCACGTTCGCGTGCAGCGTCGACGGCGAGGATCCGGGGCCGTGCACGTCGCCGCACACGCGCACGCTCGGCGACGGGGCGCACGCGTTCTCGGTCCGCGCGATCGATCCCGCCGGCAACAGCGACGACTCGCCGGCCGAGCACCTGTGGTCGATCGATACGGTCGCGCCCGACACGGCGATCACGATGGGCCCGCCGCCGAACGACAACAGCGTGACCGTGAAGTTCGCGTTCGAGGCGACGGAGCCGAACACGACGTTCGAGTGCGCGATCGACGCCAGCAGCTTCTCGCCGTGCACGAGCGGCGCGACGGTCGGGCCGTTCTCCGACGGCACCCACGTGTTCTCGGTGCGCGCGCGCGACCGCGCCGGCAACATCGATGCGTCGCCGGCGGTGCGCGCGTGGACGATCGACACGAGCACGCCCGACACGCAGCTCGTGAGCGGCCCGACGGGGGCCGTCCCGACGCGCGACGCGACGTTCACGTTCACCTCGCCCGACGCCGGCGCCGGCGCGACCTACCAGTGCGCGCTCGACGGCGCCGCGTTCGCCGCGTGCACCTCACCGCGCACGTACACGAACCTGACGGAGCGCGCGCACACGTTCGCGGTGCGCGTGCGCGACGCGGTCGGCAACCTCGATCCGACGCCCGCGACCGCCGCGTGGACCGTCGACCTGACGCCGCCCGAGACGACGATCCACACCGGGCCGTCGGGCGTCGTGCCGATGGCGAGCGCGGCGTTCACGTTCTCGTCGAACGAGGCCGACGTCACGTTCTCCTGCAGCCTCGACGGCGCGCCGTTCGCGCCGTGCACGTCGCCGTTCAACGCCACGGCGCTCGCGCAGGGCGCGCACACGTTCGCCGTGCGCGCGACCGACGCCGCCGGCCACACGGACGCGACGCCGGCGACGCGCACGTGGACGATCGACACCGTCGCACCCACCGTGACCCTCACGGTGGGCCCGGCCGCCAACGGCACGAGCGGGCCGCGCGTGACCTTCGCGTTCACCGCGAGCGACGGCGCCGTGTCGTGCAGCCTCGACGGCGCGGCGTTCGCCGCGTGCACGAGCCCGGTCGCGTTCAACCTGCCGGCGGGCGCGCACCAGTTCCGCGTGCGCGCCGTCGACGTCGCCGGCAACATCGGCACGGAGCTGCGCGCGTGGACCGTCGCGTGCGCCGCGCCCGACACGCTCGGCGCCGCCGGCCTCCTCCACCTCGACGACACCGGGCAGACCCTCGCGAACGCGGTCGCCGGCGGCGCGCCCGCCACGCTCGGCGACACCGCCGCCGTCGAGCCGGCCGATCCCACGCCGACGGCCGGCCGCTTCGGCGGCGGCCTCGCGTTCGTCGCGGCCGACGGCGATCGCGTCGCGTGGCCGGTCGCGCTCGCCGCCCAGCCCGCGTTCACGCTCGAGCTGTGGGCGCGGCCCGACGCTCCCGCCGGCGCGCGCCACCTCGCGACGAGCGGCGACGGCCGCATCGACCTCGCCTCCACGGCGACGAGCCCGTCGACGGTGCGCTTCTCCGCCGCGGTCGCCCAGAGCGCCGGCCCGGGCGCCACGACGAAGACGGTCACCTCGGCGCCGGTCGCCGCGGGCGCGTGGCACCACGTGCTCGTCGCCGCCGGCGCGCCGACCCTGCGCCTGTGGGTCGACGGCGTGCGCACCGACGCCGCGATCGACGTGGTCGACCCGTTCGCGCTCGACGCCCTCCGCCTGGGCGGCACGGGCGCCGGCGCGTACGCCGGCGCGCTCGACGAGGTGTGGCTCGCCCAGACGGCGATCACCGCCGACGAGGCCGCCCTCGCGCGCTACTGCCCGCCTTCACCGTGAGCCGAAAACGAGCACGTCGCCGGCGGCGGTGCCGCGGCGACGTGCTCGGACGTGCTCGGACGTGCTCGGGCGCCGGTAGGGACTACTTGTCCTTGCCGACGACCCAGAACTTGAGGGTCGCGTTGACGCCGGCCGCGAGGCGGACGATCGTCTCGTACTTGCCGAGCGCCTTGACGGCCTGATCGAGCTGCACCCAGCGGTGGTCGATGTCGATGCCCGCCTTCTTGAGCTGCTCGGTGATGTCGCGGTTCGTGACGGAGCCGAACAGCTTCTCGTCCTCGCCGACCATGCGCTCGAACTGGAGCGTCATGCCGTTGATGCGACCCGCGAGCTCGGTCGCCGACGCGCGCTCCTTGGCGACGCGGCGCTCGATGACCGCCTTCTCGTGGTCGAGGCGGTTCTTGTTGCGGACCGTGGCCGACACGGCGAGGCCGCGCGGCACGAGGTAGTTGCGGCCGTAGCCGGGGCGGACCGAGACCAGCTCGCCGGCCTTGCCGAGGTTGTCCACGTCCTGCGTGAGGATGACCTGCATCGCCATGACTAGTCTCCGGTCACCGAGAACGGCAGGAGCGCGAGCATGCGCGCGCGCCGGATCGCCGTCGAGATCACGCGCTGCTGGCGCGCACTGGCGCCGCTGATGCGGCGCGGGATGAGCTTGCCGCGATCGGTGATGAACGACCGCAGGATCTGCGGGTTCTTGTAGTCGATCTTGGCCACGATCTCGTCGGACAGGAGCTTGCGGCGCGAGGTGCCGCGGCCCTTGCCGCCGCGCCGGTCGTCGTCGCGATCGAGACCATCGTCGGGTGCATCCATACGTGCGGTCATGGGTTACTCCTTCTCCTTCGGCGGCTCGGCCGCGGGCGGCGCGGACGGGACGTCCTCGAAGCCCTCGGCGGTGTAGTCGTCTTCGTCGTCGGTCGACGCCGTTGCCTCGTCGTTGCCGCGCGACAGGAACATGTCCTCCTCGTCGGCCGCGGTCTGCGCCGCCTTCTCGTAGGACGTGTCGTCGATCTCGGTCGGGCGCGCCGTGACGTCGATGTTCTCGTCGACCTTCACGGTCAGGTAGCGGATCACCGAGTCGAGCATGCGCAGGTTACGCTCCGTCTCCTCGACGATGCCGGGCTGCGCCAGGTACTGCCAGTACAGGTAGATGCCCTTGCGCTCCTTCGCCACTTCGTAGGCGAGGCGGCGCTTGCCCCAGTTGTCGACCTTGATGATCTTGCCGCCCATGTTCTCGATGATCCCCTTGATGCGGGTGTTCACCTCGGCGACACCCTCGTTGGGCGTGTTGGGCCGCAAGATGTAGATGGTCTCGTATTCGCGCGCCGTGTTCGGCGTGTCGCGCAGCGACTGCAGTCTTGCCATGTCGAGTTCCTCGTGGGTGTGAAGCCCGCGCCGTGGCTCGGCGAGAGCGAGGTCGGTGAGGGCAGGGTCTATATCACGCCGGTGCGCCCGGTGCGAGAGAGGGACGGTTGTTGTGCTGATTCATCGCGGGGCCGATGCCCTTGGCCAGGACCGCCTCGACGTCCTCGCAACCGGCCGCGATCATGGCGGTCACGACGGTCGCCTGCGCCGAGGGAAAGTCCGAGAGGACCCACCCCGCGACGTCGGCGCCGGGCCGCGCCTGCGGGTCGCGCCCGACGCCCATGCGCACCCGCGCGAACGCCGGCTTGCCGAGCTGCTCGATGATCGAGCGCAGCCCGTTGTGCCCGCCGTGGCCGCCGCCGCTCTTCAGGCGCACGACCCCGAACGGCAGGTCGATCTCGTCGTGCACGACGAGGATCTCGGCCGCGTCGACCTTGTGGAACTGCGCCATGCGCTGCACGCAGAACCCGGACAGGTTCATGTACTCCATCGGCTTCGCGAGCACGGCCCGTTCGCGCCCGCGCTCGGTCGTGATCACCCCGGCGGTCGTCTGACCACCGAGCTTGTCACTCCACGACGGCAGCCCGTGCTTCCGCGCGAGCTCGTCGACGACCAGGAAGCCGATGTTGTGGCGGTTGCGCTCGTACTTCCCGCCCGGGTTTCCGAGCCCAACCACGATCCACACGGCGCGCGACTACTTCTTCGCGGCGGGCTTCGCAGGCGCGGCGGCCTTGGCCGCCGGAGCAGCCTTGGCATCCTTGCCGGCGGCGGGCGCAGCGGCCTTCGCGTCCGGAGCGGCCGCGGCGGCGGCACCCTCGGCGCCCGCGGCGCCCTCGGCGGTCGCGGCGGCGGCCTTCTCCTCCTCGGGAGCCGCGCACGTCACGACGGCGAGGTCGCGACCGGTGACGGCGGTGACGCCGGCCGGCAGCTCGATCGTCGACACGTGGACGACGTCGCCGATCTCGAGCGGCGAGACGTCGACCACGAGCTTGACCGGGATGTCGCTCGGCTTCGCGCGCACCTCGAGGGAGCGCAGCACGATGCGGATCTGACCGCCGTCGATCGCGCCCTTGGGCTTGCCGACGAACTCGAGCGGCACCGGCGCGAGCACTTCCTTGTTCGGATCGATCGCGAGCAGGTCGACGTGCGTGATGTCGCGCCGGATCGCATCGACCTGGTAGTCCTTCACGAGCGCGTGCAGCGACCGCTCCGCCGCGCCGCCCTCGATCGTCAGGTTGATGACGGTGTTGGTCTTGCGCACGGGGTCGAGCGCAGCGCGCAGCGCCTTCACGTTGACCGTGATGGACACCGGGTCGATGCGGCCATCGGGCGAGGCGCCGTAGCACACGCCGGGGACGAGCCCCTGCGCGCGCAGCCGGCGCGCCGCTCCCTTGCCCTTGTTGCCCTCGTTGCGAAGCGTGACGGTGAGCTTTCCGACTTCCATGACGATCTCTCTCTTCTCTCTTGGCTCTCTTGGCTCTTCGGGGTCTCTACACGAACAGCGAGCTGATCGAGTCACCGTGATGGATTCGCTTGATCGCTTCGCCGAGCAACCTGCCGACGCTCCGCACGCGCACCTTCGCGCATCCGAGCGAGGTCTCCGACTGCGGGATCGTGTTCGTCACGACCACGTGCTGGAGGGGAGATTCGTTGATCCGCTGGACGGCCTTGCCGCTGAACACGGCGTGCGTCGAGCACGCGGACACGCTCGCGGCGCCCGCGTTGATGATCGCCTGCGCGCCGTTCGTCAGCGTGCCGGCGGTGTCGATGATGTCGTCGACGATCACGGCCTTCTTGCCGCGGACGTCGCCGACGATGTTCATGATCTCGGAGACGTTCGGCGCCGGGCGGCGCTTGTCGATGATCGCGAGGCCCGCGCCGAGGCGCTTGGAGAACGCGCGGGCGCGCTCGACGCCGCCGGCGTCCGGCGACACGACGACCGTCTGGTCGCCGCCGAAGCCGAGCACGCGCAGCTCCTCGATCAGCACCGGCATCGCGTACAGGTGATCGAACGGGATGTCGAAGAAGCCCTGGATCTGCCCGGCGTGCAGGTCCATCGCGAGCGCGCGGTCGGCGCCGGCCGCGGTGATGAGGTTCGCGACGAGCTTCGCCGTGATCGGCGTGCGCGGCTTGGCCTTGCGGTCCTGCCGCGCGTACCCGAAGTACGGGATGATCGCGACGATGCTGCCGGCCGACGCGCGCTTGAGCGCGTCGATCATGATCAGCAGCTCCATCAGCGACTGGTTCGGCGGCGAGCACGTCGGCTGGACGACGAAGCAGTTCACGCCGCGGACGTTCTCGCCGACCTCGACGTAGATCTCCCCGTCGGAGAAGTGCGTGACGTCGGCGCGTCCGAGCGGGATCTCGACGAACTTGCAGATCTCGTCCGCAAGCGCACGGTTCGAATTGCCCGTGAAGATGGAGAGCGACTTGAGCACGTTGCTGTCCCGCGGCGAAGGAACCGCGATCTACCAGCCCGTGGGCCCCTGCGTCAAGGGCTCCCGAATCGTACCCGCGACCTAACGCTGCAGGATCACGTCGAAACGCGAAGTCCAAGCGCGCGTGCGCGGTCCACCAGCGAGGCCGTGGCCGTCGCGGTGAGCTGCTCGGCCTCCTCCGGCAGCATCACGGGGACGCCGTCGACGATCCGGTAGCGCAGACACGCCGCCGGCGAGAGGAGGAAGGCCTGGGCCTCGTCGTCGTCGCCTGCACCGCGCGGGAAGTAGACCAGCGGTTGCTTCGAGCGCGGGCAGACGAGGATGTCGACGAACTCGTGGTCCAGCACGGCTGGACCGAGATCTACCAGATCAGGGCGAGGTCAGCGCGCTGACGAGCTTGAACTCGACGCGGCGGTTCTTCGCACGGGCGGCCTCGAGGGCGGCGCCCTTGAGCGGCGTCCCGTCCGCGGCCGTCGTCGGCACGGCCGGCACGGTGTCGCCGTAGCCCTTCGCGGTCAGGCGGTCCTCCGCGATGCCCTTGGCCTTGAAGTAGTCCCTCACCGCATCCGCGCGCGCCTGCGAGAGCGCCTGGTTGTCGGTGAACTTGCCGCCGGCGCCCATCGCCTGGTCGTCGGTGTGGCCCTGGATCTCGAGCTTGAGGTCGCCGTACTCCTTGAGCACCGCGACGGCCTTGTCGAGCGTGCCGGTCGACCCGCCGACGAAGCGGACGTCGTTGACCGCGAAGTTGATGCCCGCGATCACGCCGGTGAACTTCTTGATCGGCGCCGGGACCTCGTCCGGGCAACCGTCGTCGTCCTTGTAGCCGTTCTTCGTCTCCTGCTCGGTCGGGCACTGGTCGAGCTCGTCGGGCACGCCGTCGCCGTCGTTGTCCGGATCCGGGCAGCCGTCCTCGTCCTGGAACCCGTCCTTGTCCTCGGGCTCGTTCGGGCACTTGTCCTGGGCGTCGGGGATGCCGTCGCCGTCGTTGTCGAGGTCGGGGCAGCCGTCGTCGTCCTTGAAGCCGTCCATGTCCTCGGGCTCGTTCGGGCACTTGTCCTGGGCGTCGGCGATGCCGTCGCCGTCGTTGTCCGGATCCGGGCAACCGTCCTCGTCCTGGAAGCCGTCCTTGTCTTCAGGCTCGTTCGGGCACTTGTCGGCGTCGCCGATGATGCCGTCCTTGTCCGGATCGAGATCCGGCGGCGGCGGCTTCTTCTCGGGCTGCTTGCGACCGAACTCCTTGTAGATGGAGAGAAGGAGCTCGAAGTCCTGCGTGAAGCCCTCGTCCTTGCTGCTCGGCGGGAACAGCACGCGGGCGTCGAGGCGGAGGCCCCAGCCGTTGTCGACGCGGTACTTGATACCGGCGCCGGCGTACAGCATCGCGTCGGTGTCCTTGGCGATGGTGTCGGGGCCGCTCGTCGAGACGACCGACATCGCGCCGCCGCCGATGAGGCCGAACGGGATGAGCTTGTTGTTCGGATCCTTCGCGCGGAACTGCGCGACGAGGTGCGCGCGCGTGACGAGGTTCCAGACGTCGAACACCAGCTGGCGCGCCTCGCTCGGGACGACGCCGAGCTCGGCCTCGACGCCGAGCATGTCGCCGAAGAAGACGCCGATGCGCAGGCCGAACAGCGCCGAGTTGCGCTGCGAGGGCGCGCACGTCATCTCGATGTCGGGGCACGTGTCCTTCGAGATGTCGGGGACACCGAGCTCGTTGGTCAGGCTGAACACGTGGATGCCGGCGGTGCCGCCGATCTCCACGCCGGCCTGGGCCGGCGCTGGAGCCAACGTCGTGAGGCTTAGGGCGGCGAGCGTCACCACCGCGGGTCGAAGCAAGCGATTCATGGAAGCGATCCTTTGCCTTTGGTTGCCGCGATTCCCTCGTCCACCGGCGAGGTACGCGTCCCTCTGCGAAAAGTAGTGAACGTGTCTTATCGCCTTTCCCGATGCGGTTTCCACCGGTTGGGGCAACTTCCTACGTCGCTTAACGAACGCTGCTACCGCCTGTCAGCCTCGGGCTCGGCCCTCGAAAAACGCCCGATCTACACGCAGAACTTCGGGAATCCGCTCCCGGCGAGCCCTCGTCGAGCTCCGTGAGACGGAATAACGCTGAGGCAGATCGCGCGGCAGCTCGAGGGTCCGCGGCAGATACAGCGTCGCGCACGCGGGGCCGCCGCCGGCCTTCCCGAACAGCTCGAACAGGGGCACGCGGTGCGGCGCGAGGCCGAGCTGCCGCAGCGACGCGAGGAAGGCGTCCGACACGCCGCCGGGCACGAGCACGCCGCCGGCGACCTGGCGCGAGTTGCCCGCGTACGCGTCGACGGCGTCCGCGCGATCGATCGCGACGATGCGCCCGAGCTCGCGCGCGACCACGCTCGCGCCGTCGCCCCACAGGCCGCCCGCGTAGTGGACGAGCACCGGCGCACCTTCTGCGGGGCGGGCGCCGAAGTGGACGGTGTCGCCGTGGAAGTGGGGATAGACGAGCTCGGCGTAGACGCGCGCGGCCGCGGGGACGCCGCTCGCATCGGCCGCGAACGCGACGCCGGCGCGCGAGCTGCGCTCGGTCTTGGGCGCGGTCGCCTGGTCGTAGTGGCCGGGCACGGCGTACGTGAGCACGACGCGCTCGCCGACCACCGCGACGTCGGCCATCCCCTCCCAGCGGTGCGGGTTGTCGACGACCGTCAGCGGCAGGCGCGCGGCCTCGGCGAGCCGCTCGAGCAGCGCGCGGTAGTACGGGGCCTCGCCGCGGCGGTGCGCGAGCATGTTCGGCATCACCGCCGTGAGCGCCCCGCCGCCGTCCGGCACGGTCACCCACGGGCCGTTCGCGGCGAACACGCGCCCGGTCATGACGTCGTCGATCCGCCCGAGCACCTCCTGCGAGCCGGCCGGGACGATCGCGCCGTCGCCGCGGACCTCGAGCGCCGCGTGGTCGAGGTACGGGTCGTCCGCGGCCTCGAAGTCGAACACCGCGTCGCCCCCGCACGCGAGGATCCCGTCGAGGATCGACAGCCACTCGTCGTACGCGCGGCGCGGCGAGTAGGTCAGGTGCGCGACCTCGGACTTGTAGTTCGCGCCGGCCTTGTTGAGCGTCGCCGGCACCGGGGGGCGCACGATCAGCGTGTCGCCGTACACGTCGCCGAGCACGCTCACGGCGCCACCGGCGCCTTGCGGGCCGCGTGGCGCTCGGCCATCGCCGCGACCGCGTCGACCCAGCGGGGCGTCGCGTTGAGCGACGGGACCAGCACGAGCTCCTCGCCGCCGGCGGCCCTCCACTGCTCGACCGCGCGCATGCCGATCTCCTCGACCGTCTCAAGGCAGTCGGCGACGAACGCCGGGCAGAACACGGCGAGGCGCTTCACGCCCTTCTTCGCCAGCTCCTCGATCACGACGTCCGTGTAGGGCTGGATCCAGGGTGTGCGCCCGAGCCGCGACTGGAAGCACACCGTGTACGTCTCGGGTGGCAACTCGAGTTGCCGGGCGAGCGAGCGCGCCGTCGCGTACGACTGCGCGCGGTAGCAGTGCGGGTTCGCGAGCGTGTCGCAGCACGCGTCCGACTTGAAGCAGTGCGACCCGGCCTTGTCCGTCTTCACGATCTGCCGGACCGGGAGTCCGTGGAACGAGAACAGGACGTGGTCCGGCTTGGCCGCCGCCAGCGCCGGGGCACCGACCGCGGCGAAGGCATCGAGGAAGCCCGGGTCGTCGTAGAAGGCGGGAACGAAGTCGAGGGCCGGCACGTTCCAGCGCTCGCGGGCGAGCTCCATCACCCGCGCGACCGCCGTGCCCGTGGACGACGATGCGTACTGGGGGAACAGCGGGAGCACCACGATCCGGTCGACGCCGGCCTGCTCGAGCGCGGCGAGCCCGCTCTCGATCGACGGGCTCCCGTAGCGCATCACCAGCTCGACCGCCCACGCCGACCCGAGCTTCTTCGCCACGGCCGCGGCGAGGTCGCGCGAGTGATAGAGCAGGGGGGACCCCCGCTCCTTGTCCCAGATCATCCGGTAGGCCTCGGCGCTCCTCGCCGGGCGCCGGGGCAGGATGATCAGGTTCAGCAGCAGGGAGCGGCCGACCGGGTTGATGTCGAGCACCCGGGGGTCACCGAGGAACTCGCGGAGGTACCGGCGGACGGCGGGCGTGGTGGGCTCGTCGGGGGTGCCGAGATTGAGGAGGAGGAGGCCGTGGCGCATCGGTTCCGTACCCGTCTGGAGGTACGGCGGCCCCAAAGTCAAGGTAGGTACCGCGCGGGAGTGGACCTATTTTCGAAGCCCCGAAAAAGCCCCGAAACCGAGGGTCGTTTCGTGGGTGGCCTGACAAAAAAGCGGGAGTCGTGAGATCCGGTCTAATCCGAAGAGTTTCGAGAGCTTGAAAGAAGGATTGGCCTTCCTGTTTGACCTCCCGCGCGGGGACTGCATGATGCCCCTGTCATGGCTGGCTACCCGGGAACGCCGCTACCCAAGAAGCTGGGGATCAAGGCCGGGCACAAGGTCTGCCTCCTGAACGCACCCGGCAGCTTCGAGCGCCAGGTCGCGCAGGACGAGGTCCGCATCACCCACGACCTCCGCCTGCCCCCGGTGGACGTGGTCGTGCTGTTCGTGGACCGCATCGCGGACCTCGAGCGGCGGTTCGCGGACATCGCAGCCCGGCTCCACCCGGCCGGCGGGTTCTGGGTAGCCTTCCGCTCCGTGCGCGGCTGTGACATCACGGACGAGGTCGTGCGCCGCATCGCCCTGGCCGCCGGCATGGTCGACAACAAGGTCTGCACGTTTGATACCTGGTCGGCGATGCGCCTCGTGCTCCGGCAGGACATCCGGGACGCCGTCGCCTACCGCGCGATCCCCCCGCCGCCGCTCTCGCGCCGGATGCGCCGCCCGTCGTCCGCGCCGGCCCGCATCGCGCACCGCACGCTGTCGCGCTCCAGCGGCGCCGGCTCGTCGATGCGCCGGGCCCGCGCGCGCTCCACGAAGTAGCTCCCGTTGCTGGGAACCCGTCGGGCGCGTGCGTTATCGTGCGCGCCATGAGTCGCCTTTGGGTTCTTGCCGGGTTTTTTGCCGGGACGGCGGTGCTCGCCGCCTGCGGCACGACGGACGATGATCGTCCGACGACGATCGAGTACGTGGTCTCGTCGGTCCTGGCGCCCAACTGCGCCAATGCGCAGTGCCACAGCGCCTTCCGGCAGGTCAAGGGCTACGCGTTCGACACGCCCGAGCACCTGAAGGCCTCCGGGGACGTGCTCGTGACCAAGGGCGAGCCCGAGCTGTCGTCGCTCTACCTGGTCCTGACCCCCGAGGGTGTCGCGATGGGCTTCCCGCAGATGCCCTACGACCAGCCGCTGCCGAACGCCGACATCGAGCTGGTCCGCCGCTGGATCGCCGAGGGAGCGGACGGCCTGTGATGCGCACCCTCGTCATCGCCTTCGTCATCGCCATGGGCCTCCTCGGGACCGCGGGCGTCGCCCACGCCTATCCCCAGTTCCAGCTGGTGCGCGACCAGACGTGCACCGGCTGCCACATCTCGCCGTCGGGCGGCGGGATGCTCAACGAGAACGGCCTCAACGCCGCCGAGGCCATGAGCCAGCTCGATCACTCGGCGAAGTTCCTCTACAAGGTGAACACGCCGAAGTGGCTGCAGCTGTCCGGCGACCTCCGCGCCGTGACCGGCTTCATCCAGACGCCCGAGCAGGCGTTCGTCGCGTTCCCGATGCAGATCGAGACGAACGTGCGCTTCGTGTTCGGCGCGTTCTCGCTCTACGCGACGCCGGGCCTGCGCCCCACGACCGAGGGCAATGCGGCCGCCACGTTTGCGTGGGCGCGCGAGCACTACGTGATGTGGCAGCAGAAGCCCGAGGAGAGCGAGGGCCTGTACGTGCGCCTCGGCCGGTTCATGCCGACGTTCGGCCTGCGCTTCGCCGAGCATCCGATGTACACGCGCAGGTTCGGCGGCACGCAGCTGTTCTCCGAGACCTACGGCCTGGGCGTCGCGTACGTGAAGCCCAGGTACGAGGTCCACGCGACCGGCTTCATCGCCGACCCGATCATCGACCCGGTCGAGAACGCGAACGGCGCCGCGCTGTACGCGGAGACGCGGATCGACCCGCGGACGGCCCTCGGCGTCGAGGGCATGGTCAAGGTCACGCCCGACCTCGACAAGCAGTACCGGGTCGGCGTGACCGCGAAGAAGCTGCTCGGGAAGGACCTGCTCCTCCAGGGCGAGCTGCAGTTCGTGAACACGCTCGTCGAGAACAAGCGCAACGGCGCCGGCACGGGCGCGCCGACGCAGCTGGTCGGCAGCCTCGTCCTGTCCAAGCCGTTCGGCAAGAACGACCAGTTCCTCGTCGACCTCGGCATCGGCCACTTCGACTCGAACCTGCGCATCCGCGACCTCGACCGCGACTGCGTCGACCTCAACGTGCACTGGTTCGTCGACTCGCACGTCGAGCTGATCCTCAACTCCCGCGTCGAGATGCTCGCGTTCGGCAACGGCGGCCCGAACGCCGGGTACGCGCTCCTGCAGGTGCACTTTCGCCTGTAGTCGTGTCGTGGAGACAGGCCGTCACGCGCGCGTGATACGACCGAGGGTATGAAGCTCCGGCTCCGCTGCGGCGTGATCGCGGCGACCCTGGTCACGATGGGTGCGGCCGCGCGGGCCGACGACGAGGACAAGGTCGACGCCACCGACGCGGCGCCCGAGCCGGCCGCGCCCCCGGTGGTGAGGCCCGCGGCCCCGGCGCCCGAGAAGTTCACGTGGGAGCCGTGGGGCTACCTGCGCCTGCAGTACATCGCGGTGCAGAACGACCCCAACGTCGAGTTCATCGGGCGCGACGACGGCTTCGAGCTCCTGAACGTGCGCGTCGGCGTGCGCGGCACGCTGGCCGGCCGCGCGACGTACATGATCGCGTTCGACGGCGCCGTCGACGAGCGCGACCGCGTCAACGTCCCCGACGGCAAGCTGCGCGTCGGGCTGCGCGACGCGTTCACCGACGTCGCCCTGTCGAAGACGATGGTCGTGCGCGCCGGCCTCTTCCGCACGAGCACCGACACCGAGCCGCTGCTCGAGATCCACCGCCTGTTCGTCGACCGCGGCCTCGAGAGCCGCGGCATGCGCGCGACCGAGGGCTTCGAGACGCGCGGCCTGACGGCGGGGCGCTCGCTCGGCGCGGCGCTGCGCGTCGAGCCGGGGCGCGAGGCCGGCTCGACGATCGGCTTCGAGGTCGCGATCCAGAACGGCGCCGACGAGCTCGCGTCGAACAACAACAACGACAAGCCGGCGATCTCGGCGGCGCTCCTGTTCCGCACGCACGACGGCGACGGCCTCGTGCCGAACGGCGGCGGGAAGCTCCACGCCGACCTGCAGATCGCCGGGCGCTTCAACCCGCGCACGGCGGGGGACCTGCCGTTCCGCCAGGACGAGAACGACCTGCAGGCGATCGTCAACGCGAACATCGGCACCGGGCGCTTCGTGCTCGGCGCCGGCGCCGTGTTCCAGCGGACGACGTTCCCGAGCGTCGGCGGCCCCGACAGCGACGCGTTCGGCGCGCACGCGCAGGCGATGGTGTCGATCGGCACCGCCGAGCGGCCGTTCTCGATCGGCTACCGGTTCGGCATCCTCGATCCGTCGAGCCTGGTCACGACGGATCGTGTGATGGAGCATACGGCGGCCGCGGTGGTCGGCGTGCCACGCTTGCGCATGCGCTTCCTGCTGCAGGGCACGCACGTGATCGAGCAGGTCGGCCGCGAGCTGTCCAACGACCGCGTGCAGCTCGCGGCGGAGCTGACGCTGTGAGGGTCGCAGCGCTGCTCGCGCTCGTGACCGCGTGTACCGGCACGGCCGCGCCGCAGTCGAGCGCGCAGCGCATCGGCTCGCTCGACGACGCGATCGGCGGGCCTCACGCGATCGGCCGCGTCGGCGACTTCCTGCTCGAGAACGACCAGATCCGCGTCGTCATCGCCGACACCGGGCGGGCGGCGGACCCGGCGCAGTCGACGTTCGGCCGCGTCAACACGACCTACGGCGGCACGCTCGTCGATGCGGACCTGCGCCGCCTCCACGGCTCGCAGGGCCGCGGCAACGACCAGCTCGCGGAGCTCCTGCCCGGGTTCGTGTTCACCGTCATCGACCCGACGCAGGTGTGCGTGCCGAACCGGCAGGGCGCGTGCCCGAAGGCGGCGGGCGAATTCCTGCGCGACGGCTCCGACGGCGGGCCCGCCGAGATCCTCGTGAAGGGCACGGGCGGCGACCTCCTGCAGATGGTCGCGCTGCTCAACACCGGCCTCGTGTTCCCGTCGAACCTCGAGCTGTCGACCGTGTACCGCCTGCGGCCGGGGCAGCGCTGGGTCGAGATCGAGACGACGGTGAGGAACGTCTCGAACGGCGCGCACCCGTTCCCGTACCTGCAGCCGCAGCAGATCAAGAACCTCGGGCTCGACATCCCGGGCCTCGAGAACCTCCAGCTGTCGACGCCGATGGGCATGCTGCCGCTGCTCGGCGGCGAGCAGGACCTGTTCACGCCCGGCGTCGGCGGCTTCAACGTGCAGTACGCGATCGAGGACGCCTACAAGATCGCCGGCGGCTTCCCCGGCTTCCCGGGCCTGGCGGCCGACTTCGTCGCGAGCCGCGGCGTCGGCGTGTCGTACGGCCTGACCGTCCCGAAGTCGCCGAACAACTACATCCAGGCGTACCGGTCGCAGTACCCGATGCAGGACGTCACCGACCACGCCCTGCTCCTGCCGTTCACGTACGCGGGCGTCGCCGCGGTGTTCATGGCCAAGCCGCCCGATCGGCTCGGACCCGGCGAGGAGTTCAGCTTCACGTCGTACTTCGTGATCGGCGACGGCGACGTCGGCTCGGTCTACGACACGATCCTCGAGATCCGCGGCGAGCCGACCGGGACGTTCGGCGGGCGCGTCGCCGACGAGCTCACGGGCGCGCCCGTCGCGGCGGCGAACGTGCTCGTGTTCACCGGCGACGGCGACCCGCTCGCGCCCGGCGCGAAGATCGTCTCGCAGATGGAGACGGACGCGAACGGCGCGTTCCTCGGCAAGCTGCCGCCCGGGCAGTACCGGTTCATCATCCACCGCGACGACCGCGTGACCACGGCGCCGCAGCCGTTCGCGGTCGTGGCGGGCGAGGCGACCGGCGTGTTCGCGCAGGTCGCGCCGCCGGCGACGATCATCGTGGCCGCCGTCGACGAGCTGGGCCGCCACGCGCCCGCGAAGGTGCAGCTCGTCGGCAAGTTCACCGCACCCGGCGGCGCCGGCAACCCGCCCGACGCGCGCACGTTCCTGTACTCGCTCAAGCTCGGCGAGCGCAAGCGGCCGACCGCGTTCGACGGCGGCCAGCGCTTCATCGAGGGCGCGTGGTGGACCGTCGACGGCCGGCTCGAGGCGAAGGTGCGCCCGGGCACGTACGACCTCGTCGTGTCGCGCGGCCCCGAGTACGAGGTCGTGACGAAGCAGGTGACGCTCAAGGCCGGGTCGTTCGTGAGCGAGGCCGTGGCCCTCAAGCGCGCGTTCGCGACGCCCGGCTGGGTCGCCGGCGACTTCCACCTCCACGCGGCGCCGTCGACGGACTCCGGCCTGCCGATCGACCAGCGCGTCGCGAGCTGCGCCGCCGAGGGGCTCGAGGTCGCCGTCGCGACCGACCACAACTTCATCACCGACTACGCGCCGGTGATCGCGTCGTCGGGGCTCGACGGCTGGCTGCTCGGCATCCCCGGCATCGAGCTGACGACGTTCGAGATGGGCCACTTCAACGCGTACCCGCTGCGCGTCGACCCGGGCTCCACGCGCGGCGGCGAGTTCCGCTGGGCGAACCAGCCGCCGCAGAAGCTGATGGACCAGCTGCGCGACCTCGCCGTCGACAAGGCGACGGGCATCGTGCAGGTCAACCACCCGCGCCAGCAGGTGCTCGGGTACTTCGCGCAGTTCTTCATCGATGCGGCGACGGCGCAGCCGTACACGCCGACGGGCCTGCTCGGCGTGTTCGCGCCGTACGGCGACGAGTTCCGCGCCGAGAACTTCAGCTACGACTTCGACGCGATCGAGCTGCTCACCGGTAACCACTTCGAGGACATCCACTCGTTCCGCGCGCCGAACCCGCTCCCGCCGGGGCCGTTCCCGGACCCGCAGCCGGTGCCGGGCCAGATCGTCGTCGACGGCGACGGGCGCGCGAAGTTCCCGGGGACGGTCGAGACGTGGTTCGCGATGCTCGACCGCGGCCACCGCGCGACCGGCATGGGCACCTCCGACACGCACGGCCTGATCGGCGACGAGCCGGGCTACGCGCGCACGATGCTGTTCGTCGGGCAGGGCAAGGACGAGCTCGGCGCGTTCACGCGCGACGACGTCATCACCGCGATCCGCAGCCACCGCGCGATCACGACGAACGCGCCGCTGCTCGAGATGCGGGTCGGCGACAAGATGATCGGCGACACCGTCGTCGGTTCGACCGTCGAGGTCGAGATCCACGTGCGCGCGCCGTCGTGGGCCAAGGTCGACAAGGTCACGCTGTACACGACCGGCGGCGCCGTCGTCGGCGCGTTCGACGTCCCGGCGGACCAGGGCACCGACTACACGCGCGTCGTGACCGTGCGGCCGACCGCGGACGCGTGGGTCGTCGCCGAGGCGACGGGCAGCGGCAACATGTTCCCGGTGCTCACGCCGACCGAGCTGCCGCCGCTCGACGCGACGGTCGTGATCCAGGCGCTCAGCATCGGCCTCGACCTCGGCTCCCTGCCGATCGCGTCGAACCTGAAGCCGCAGCGCACGCACATCTCGACGCCGTACGCGATCACGAACCCGATCTGGATCGACGTCGACGGCAACGGCTGGACGCCGCCGAAGCCCCCGCTGCCGAAGAAGACCGCGGCGAGGCCGGCGGCGCTCCCCGACATCCGCGCGCAGTTCGACGCGCTGCCCGAGGTCTCGCCGTGATCGGCCGCGGGGTCCTGGCTAGCGCGCTAGCCATCGCGCTGGCCGGTCCGCCTGCCTGGGGCCACACGTTTCCGCCGGTGCGCACGGCTGTCCTCCAGGTCGAGTCCTGCGAGGTCGCGCTCCTGGTCGGCTACCGTCCGGCGAGCGGCAGGTCGACCGATGCGCTGCTCGTGCGCGCGTCCAGCCTGCCGAAATCACTCGGGCTCGCGACGCTGCGCGACGCACTCACCACCGAGGCGCTCGCGCCGCTCACGCTCAGCGTGGACGGCAAGCCGCTGGTGCCCACGTCGGTCCGCACCAAGCTCGGCACCGAAGGGAGCGGCCAGCGGCCGATGGTCGTCGTCCTCGTGACGTACGCGCTGCCGTCCGGCGGCGCCCTGTCGCTGGCGTCCGCGGACGCGCGCACCACGCGGATATCGTGGACGGATCGGGCGAGTCATCGCGTGCAGATCTCCGAGGCGCCGGCGCAGGGGCGCTGGTACGACGGCGTGGCTTCGTTCTTGCTGACGCTGGGGGCCACCGGAGGCCCTGCATGCGCAAGCTCGCCATCTCGTTCGCGCTGATCTCGGTACTCGCCGCTGCCGCGTGCAGCGACAACCCGTACGATCCGGACGGTCCCGCGGTGGACCCGAACGCCCCGCGGGTGCACATCACCTCGCCGGAGCGCGGCGCGTTCGCGGGCGACGTCGCGACGCTCGAGGTGAAGGGCAACGCGAGCGACGACACCGGCGTCGCGTCGGTCACCGTCAACGGCGTGAACGCGACCGTCGCCCCCGACGGCTCGTGGACGGCGCGCGTCCCCGTCGCTGCGGGCACGAACCTCCTCCACGCGATCGCGACCGACGCGCAGGGCAACACCGGCAAGGAGACGCGCGCGGTGGTCGCCGGTCCGACGGTGAGCATCGACCGCGTCGTCGGCCAGGCGATCACGGCCTCGATGTCGACGCAGACGTTCGACGCGATCGGGCGCGGCGCCGGCAACTTCATCACGACCTCCAACCTCGGCGCGCTCGTGCAGCCGATGAACCCGGTGCTCGACCTCGGCACCACGAACGGCCAGCCGGACTGCCTGTACGCGCAGGGCCGCATCACCAGCATGTCCGTCGCCGCGGCCGACGTGAAGCTCATCCCGCAGACGGGCGGCCTCGGCCTCGACGTCACGCTCGATGGCGTGTCGGTCGGCATGTACCTCCAGTACGCGGCGGCGTGCATCGACGGCAGCCGCAACGTCACCGCGAAGGCGCAGCGCCTGCGCGTGCGCGGCAAGCTCGCCGTGTCGCTCGACAACCTCGGCCGGTTCAAGATCGCGCTCCAGAACCCGAACGTCCAGCTCGTCGGGCTCGACGTCGACCTCGGCGGCATCCCCGGCGCGATCGTCGACCTCCTGTCGCTCGACACGCGCCTCGGCCCGGTCCTCGCGTGGGCGACCGAGCGCTTCGTCGTGCCGATGCTCAACAACTCGCTGCAGAGCCTGACCCAGACGAAGACGGTCAACGTGCTCGGCAAGGCGATCGACATCACGGTGCATCCGTCGCGCGTCGAGTTCGACGTGACGGGCGCGCTGGTCGAGCTCGACACCGTCCTGCGCGCGCACGGCGACGAGGGCTCGCCGGGCTACGTGTACGTCGAGAACGTCGTCCCGGCGATGGACAAGAGCCAGGGCTTCCAGCTCGCGGTCGCGGACGACGCCGCGAACCAGCTGCTCGGCAGCTTCTGGGCCGCGAAGGGCATGGAGCTCGCGCTCGACCTGAAGACCGGCCCCTACGGCGAGATCGGCAAGCTGTACGACCGCGTCGAGCTCGCGGCGCGCGTCCCGCCGTTCATCGACGCCTCCGGCAAGGGCCTCGTGCTCACGATCGGTGACCTGATGGCGACGTTCCGGGACAAGAACAGCGTCGCGACGCAGATCGCGATCAACGCGACGCTGAAGCTCGAGGTCGTCACCAAGGCCGACGGCTCGCTGCGCTTCGACGTCGGCACCCCGAAGGTGTTCGTCGACATCCTCGACGAGTACATCGACGGCGCGAACCAGCTCTCGAACGCGCAGTTCGAGGCGGTCACGTCGTTCGCGCTGTCGCGCATCGTGGCGTTCGGCTCCGGAGCCGTCGGCGCCATCCCGATGCCGTCCATCGGCGGCGTGTCGATGACGAACGTCTCGATCGCGGAGCAGCACGGCTACCTCGTCGTCGACGGCGAGATCCAGTAGCCCTCCGGATCCGAGCTTGACCGATTGCCAGGGGGGCCGGTCGGCAGTAAGAATCCCACGACCGTCTTGTGAAGGCGAACGAGGCCCCCGTTGGGCCGAGGCATCGCCCCGACGGCAGGGGTGGATCATTTCTACCACCTGCCGTTTCGAGAGGTTTGGGATGGCGATACCAGCAACTATCGATCAGCGGTCGGTCGCGACCGAGGTGGGACATGCGTGGGCCACGGAGCTCATGCGGTCCCTCCACGCCGCGGATCGCGATGTGATCGGCGCGTGGCCGGGCACCCTCCGCGAGGCCAAGGCGCGCGTCCTGGCGCGCATCAACGAGCGCCTGGCGACCGACGCCCTCGAGGAGCTCGCGCGCGTCGCGAACCTCGCCGCGCGGCAAGGGTGGCAGGAGCTCTCTCAGCCGGATCCGGAGTCGTAACCATGGCCGATCAACGACCGACGTTCGCAAAACGACAGCGCGAACAGGACAAGCGGGACAAGGCGAAGGCCAAGGAAGTGCGGCGCGCGGCCAAGCGCCGCGAGCGGCGGGAGCGCGCGAACGGTGTCGTCGCGGACCCGGCCGAGGGAGCCGAGGGAGGCGAGCGAGCCGACGGAGTCGGTGATCACCCTGCGCCGCCGGTGCTCGGCGCGAGCCCCTCGGGCCCAGCCCCAGGTGGGTCGCCGTCGCCGTCTCCGTCGCCGCCACGCGAAGCCGGGCGTGGACGCGAAGCGGACGCAGCGGCCGAAGGCCGCGGGTCGCCGTCGCCGCCGGGCGCGGGCCGCGCCGCACCGACCGGCAAGTGATCGCCGAGCGTGCGTGAGGGCGCGGTCACTGACCGTGCGCGTCACGTTACATCCACGGAGAATCCTCCGGGCGGCGGCCGAATTCGGCTTGACCCGGACGGGGCTAACGAGTGACATCGCCCTCATGAGCGGGGGCATGCGCATGTTGAGACGGATCGATCTGATCGTCGTCGCGTTGGCGATCGGGCTGGCGTTCGGGTGCGGCGGCGGCGGGTGCGGCGGCTGCGCCGGCATGGAGCCGATCCCGGGCGGGTTCGACCCGAGCAAGCGCACGCCGAACGCGGTGCAGGTGCGCGTGACGCAGACGGGCCTCGCGGCGATCACCGCCGACCCGGCGGCGCTGATCGGCGGGCTCGCCGGCGGCGGCGGCGGCACGCCCGGCGTGATCGAGTTCAGCGCGCCCGCGAGCTGCGGCGGCTCGACGCCGATCTGCTGCCCCAACGGTCAGCCCGTCAGCCCGTGCGGCCCGATCAAGATCGATCTCAACCAGCAGCCGGGCGACCAGCCGCGCATGGAGCTGCGGCCGGCGCAGGGCGCGTCGCGCCTCGACGTGACGGTGCGCGCGCGCATCAAGACCGGGATGGACATCCCGGTGACGGTGCCGATCGCCGGCAACTGCGGCGTGAAGATCGACACCACCGCCGGCAGCATCAAGGACATCAAGATCGACGTGCCGGTCGCCTTCCAGCAGGACGCGCAGGCCGGCACGACGAAGGTCGTCGTCGGCGAAGTCGTGCTGTCGAACCTGCAGAACGAGGACGTCTCGCTCACCGGCGGCTTCGGGTGCCAGATCGCGAACCTCGGCCTGAGCTTCTTCCTCAGCACGCTGACGAGCCAGATCACCGACGCCGTGAAGGGCGCGGTCCAGGACGCGACGTGCAAGACCTGCGAGTCGGGCAACGTGTCCGACTGCGGCAGCTTCGCGACCGCGTGCACCGACCAGGTGTGCATGAAGGGCAACGAGTGCCTCCAGGAGCTCGGCCTGTCGGGGCGCGCGCGCGGCAACGCGCTGTTCGCGTCGCTGTCGCCCGGCACCACCGGCGCGCTCGACATCTACGAGGTCGCCGGCGGCTACGCGACGTCGAACACGAACGGCCTCGCGCTCGGCCTCCTCGGCGGCATGCAGCCGGGCGGCGTCGCGCGCGACCGCTGCGGCCCGCCGGGGCGGGCGCCCGGAGCGGTCTCGATCCCGCAGTCGACGTTCTTCCAGGGCAACACGCGCCCCGACACCGGCCAGGCGTTCGGCATCGGCATCGGCGTGCACAAGTCGCAGCTCGACGAGTTCGCCTACGCCGGCTACGACGGCGGCCTCCTGTGCCTGACGCTGTCGCACAACACGGTCTCGCAGCTGTCGACGGACACGCTCGCGCTCCTGTCGCGCTCGCTCGGCAAGCTCGTCGAGACGAACTCGCCGATGGCCGTCGGCCTGCGCCCGCAGAGCGCGCCGGTGATCACGCTCGGCCGCAACACGTTCGTCGACGATGGCATGGGCGGGAAGATGCTCGAGGAGCCGCTCCTCGACATCAAGTTCACGGGGATGGAGATCGACTTCTACGCGGCGATCGACGACCAGTACATCCGCACGTTCACGGTCGTCAGCGACGTGCACCTGCCGGTCGGCCTGCAGCCGACGGCGATGGGCGAGATCGCGCCGGTCATCGGCAACCCGCAGGACGCGTTCACGAACATCGCGGTGAAGAACAGCGAGGCGATCACGGAGGCGCCGGCGGACCTCGCCGCGCTGTTCCCGAACCTCCTCGGGCTCGTGCTGCCGCAGCTGTCGAACGGCATCGCGCCGATCGCGCTGCCGTCGCTCGGCGGGCTCAACCTGCAGGTCACCGACATCACGGCCGTCGACGACGTGTCGTTCCTCGCGATCTTCGCGAACCTCGCGCCGGCGATGAAGCCGCAGCCGGTCCAGACGGTGGTCGCGCTGCACAACGTGACCGAGCCGCCCGTCGACGTCGCGCGCTCGCCGGTCAAGTGGAAGGGCGCCCAGGGCCCGATGATCGACCTCGACCTCGGCGGCACGAACGACCGCGGCCCGCTCGAGTGGTCGATCAAGCTTAACGACGGCACGTGGTCGGCGTGGAGCGCGAACCCGCACCGCACGATCACGCACCCGTCGTTCTGGCTGCCGGGCGACCACAAGATCGAGGTCCGCGCGCGCGTCGTCGGCAAGCCGGAGACGATCGACCCGACGCCGGCCGTGCTGACGGTGCGCCTCGGCGAGGCGGCGTTCGCGGACACGCGCCGGGCTTCTCCTCTGGGGGGACGCCCGTTCCATGGCCAGCCCGGCGAGGGCGGCTGCGACTGCCAGGCGGGCGGTGACCCGGCCGCGGCGGCGCCGCTCGCGCTCGTGGTCGCGATGACGTTGCTGCCGCTGGCGCGCCGCGCGCGGCGGCGCCGGCCGATCGCGTGGAAGCGGCTCGTCGCGGGCATGGCGCGCGTGGTGCGCCCGTTCGCGAAGCTCGGCGCGGTCGTGTGGTTCGCGGCGCTCGCGTCGCTGCCCGGCTGCAGCTGCGGCAGCGCGCCGTGCGGCGACCAGGCGTGCCTCGAGGGCGACATCCCGCACGGCGGCCTCGGCCGCTACACGAGCATCGCGGCCGACGGCACGCGCGTCGTCGTCGCCACGTACGACCAGAACCTGGGCGATCTCGTCGTCGCCGAGGCGACCGACCCGGCGAACCTGAAGCTGACGGTCGTCGACGGCGTCCCCGACGGCGTCACCCCGACGCACGACCCGGGCTCGTACCGCGGCGGCGTCGAGGAGCCCGGCCCGAACGTCGGCGCGTGGACGTCGATCGCGCTGTCGGGCGGCCTCGCCCGCGTCGCGTACCAGGACCGCGAGACCCGGGCGCTGAAGTTCGCGTACGAGCTCAAGGTGGGCACGTGGGCGAGCTACATCGTCGACGGCAGCAAGAACGGCGAGGAGGTCGGCCGCTACGCGTCGATCGCGATCGACGCCGAGGGTCGCCCGGCGATCGCGTACATCGCGCTCGGCGTCCCCGACGGCGCCGGCCACCGCGTGACCGAGCTGCGCCTCGCGCGCGCGGGGACGGCGGCGCCGGGCGAGTTCGACTGGGCGACGTCGGCGATCGCGTCGGCGAACGGCACGTGCGCCGGCCTGTGCGGCGCCGGCAAGGCGTGCGTCGCGGGCCTCGAGGGCGAGAGCTGCATCTCGCCGTCGTCGGACTGCGGCGGCGGCTGCGGCACCGGCCAGGTGTGCAACGCGGCCGCGTGCGTCGCCGAGCTCGTCGATCCCAAGGTCGCGACGCTCGCGACGGGCACCGGCCTGTTCGCGTCGCTCGTGCTGCTCCCCGACGGGCGGCTCGCGGTGGCGTACTACGACGCGTCGAAGCGCGGCCTGTTCATCGCCGTCGAGAACGCGCAGAACGGCAACGCGTTCACCTCGATGCAGCTCGACGGCGACCCGATGGGCCTCGCCGGCGACACCGGGCTGTGGGCGAGCGCCGTCGCCGACACGAGCGGCGTGGTCCACGTCGCGTACCAGGACGCGATCGGCGACCAGCTGAAGTACACGACGTGGAACGGCGCGCCCGGCATCCCGGAGGTCGTCGACGACGGCCAGCGCGCCGGCGACCGCCCGCACTCGGTCGGCGCCTCCGCCGCGATCATCCTCGTCAACGGCGCGCCGAACATCGCGTACCAGGACGGCACGTCGGCCGACGTCTACGTCGCGCAGAAGTCGGGCGCCGCGTGGACCACGAGCGGCCTCGCGATGGGCCCGCTCCTCGACGGCCTCTCGATCGGCGCCGCGACCTCGAACGGCGCGCCGTTCTTCGCGTGGGGCCGCATCGACCCCGCCGCCGACATCCTGAACCAGCTCGCCGTCTCGCGCCGCTGAGCGCGCGATGACCTGGGCGGCGGCGCACGGCAGCCTGATCCTGCGGCCCGAGCGCGCGCCGATCGGCGCCGACGAGCGGCGCATGCTCGACGCCGTCCTCGCCGACCCGGACGACGACGCGCCTCGCCTCGTCTACGCCGACTGGCTGATGGCGCGCCCCGAGCCGGAGCTCGCGGCGCGCGGCGAGCTGATCGTCGTGCAGTGCGCGCTCGAGACGATGCAGGACCCGGCCGAGCACAACCGGCTGAAGGCGCGCGACTTCGAGCTCGTCGAGCGGTTCGGCAACCGGTGGGCCGCGCAGACCGGCATCGGCGTCGTCCGCAACAACTTCTACCGCAGCCCGTGCGGCGTCGAGCTGCGGCGCGGCTTCATCGAGGCCGCGACGGCGCTGACCGACGACTTCGCCGGCTTCGCGTCGCGGCTGTTCACGCGCGAGCCGGTGCGCGAGCTCACGCTGATCGGCGAGTCGGCGCACATCGCGCGCGTGCCGACGTCGCTGTTCGTCGCCCGCCTGCGCGCGCTCGCGATCCGCGAGGCCCACGGCAGCGTCGCGCACCTCGCGGCGCTCGCGTCGTCGCCCCACGTCGCCGGCCTCGAGCGGCTCGATCTGTCGGCGAGCTACCGCGCGCTGCGCGACGAGCCGATCGCCGCCCTCGCGCGCGCCGGCTCGATGCCGCGGCTCCGCGAGCTCGTCCTCGCGAAGGGCCACATCGGCCCCGCCGGCGCGCACGCGCTCGCGGCCGCGCCGCTCACGACGAACCTCACGCGGCTCGTCCTCGACGGCAACCCGATCGACGACGACGGCGCGCTCGCGTTCGTCGACTCGCCCCACCTCGCGCAGCTGCGCGAGCTCTCGCTCGTCGACGTGATGCTCGGCCAGGACGTGCGCGCGCGGCTCGCGCGGCGCTTCGGCGGCGGCGTCCGCTTCGACTAGCGATACGGCTCCGTCCCGCCGGTGTCGAGGTCGGTGAAGTGCATGACGCCGCCGGACATCGTCGGAGGGAGGACGAGCATGCCCTTGATGATCGTCGCCGAGTCGTTGATGAACCCGGGCGTGATGTTCGGCGGGCCGTTGTCGATCGTGACGCCGGAGATCATGCCCGACGCCTCGTAGCGCAGCCGGTACGTCACCTCGCCGATGATCCCGTGCTTCGTGCGGCACGTCCGCAGCGGCCCCTTGACCTTCGTGAGCGCGAGGTCGAGCGCGCCCTCGAGCTGCTTGTCGGTCATCGCCGGCCCGCCGCTCGCGGGCCCGAGCAGGAGCTGCACCTTGCCGCTGCGCAGCGTCCCGCACGACGTGCACGACGCCGGCTTGTCCTGCGACGCCCAGATCAGCCACGGGATCGCCCACAGCCCGCCCGTGACCACGGTCAGCACCGCGTGCAGCACGTGGTTCGGGACGTCCTGCGCGTGCATCCGGGTATCGCCGCAGACGGCGCAGGGGAGGGGCAGCGACTTCAGCACGCTGGGGACGCTAGCTTAGAACACCCGGCCTGCTTAGTATCCGCGCATGCCCGATGTGATCGTGATCGGTGATGGACCCGGTGGGATGTCCGCCGCGCTGTTCCTGGCGAAGAACAAGGTCGACACCGTCGTGTTCGGCGACGACAAGTCGGCGATGAACTGGGCGCTGCTGCGCAACTACCTCGGGTTGCCGGAGATCCTCGGCACCGAGTTCCAGAAGACGGCGCGCGCGCAGGTCGAGGCGGTCGGGGCGCGGCTGCGCGCGGACCGCGTGGCGTCGCTGTCGGAGTCCGACGGGCGCTGGCAGGTCGCGCTCGAGGGCGGCGAGAAGCTGAGCGCGAAGTACCTGATCCTGTCGGAGGGCAAGGGCCCGCGGCTCGCGAAGCAGCTCGGGCTCGAGTTCGACGACAAGCTCGGCATCGCGACCGACCGCAACGCGAAGACGAAGCTCGACGGCGTCTACGTCGTCGGCCGCTCGGCGCGCCCGGGCCGCAGCCAGGCGATCATCAGCGCCGGCGACGGCGCGGCCGCCGCGATCGACATCCTGTCCCGCGAGAAGGGCGAGGACTTCCTCGACTGGGACGAGCCGCCGAAGTCGTGAACGCGACGGCGGTTGATCCGGAAGGAACGAGGCCGCCGTGCTGACTAGCGGACGCCGGACTCGACGATCTCGCACTTCCGCGAGGTCTCGCCGGGCGTGTAGACGAGCGCGATCTGGCACATCTCGTCCTTCGCGTTGAAGCCCCAGTGCACCGTCTCGGCGCCGCGGTTCGCGTAGTGGCAGGCGAACTCGAAGCCGGTGCCCTTCGCGACGTGGAGCGGCGCCGCCGTGTGGTCCTGCAGCGGCGGCGCGTGCCAGTCGGTGTTCGCGTACAGCACCTCGCCGACGCTCGTGCCGTCGAACAGCCGGATCTCGGTGCGGTCGGCGAGCTGGTGCGTGTGCGACGACAGGAACAGCACGTCGACGTCGGCGTTCATCGTGCAGCGCGTCCACTCGACATGGTCGGTCGCGCCCGGCGGCACGGCGATGTCGACGTCGCGCACGGCGCCGCCCCAGATCGTCGTCGTGACCTTGGTGTCGTCGTACGGGTACGCCAGGATCTTCGAGTACGCCTCGACGGGCGCGTCGCTCGGGTTGACGAAGTGGATCTCGTGCATGACGCGCAGCCGCGGGAGCAGCTCGGCGCTCACGCCCTCGGGGAGCTGGATCGCCTGCTGCGCCTGCTGGGCCGCGTAGATCAGGATGCCGTCGTCCATGAGGCGCGGGTACTGCGCGTAGACGTCGGCGCAGTCGTACGACCCGGGCTGCAGGTCCGGTGCCGCGAGCGCGACGGCCATGAGGTCCATGTGGTGCACGGCGTCGGTCTGCTCGGACTCGACGCGGTTCACGTTGACGTACCGGTCGATCGGGAGGTCGGTGACGTTGCACTTCCACACCTCCTCGCCGGGCGCGGCCGTCACGCGGTACGCGATCTCGAGCGGCGCGGCGTCGTCGCCGCCTCCACCGTCGGTGCCGCACGCGGTCAGGATGAGGGTCACGAGGAGGATGCGGTTCGCGTCCACGAGGCGGTCGAGCAACACGATCACCTGCCGGACGCATCGCGCGTGCCAGCGCCGGCCTGCGTGATTTCGCAGGCCTCAGCCATGCGGTGGTGCGCGGGAAGCGACAGCGGCAACCGCAGTAGCCGGTGTTGACCCGAAGTCAACAGTTGTCAGGCGACGCAGCGCTCGATCGCGACGGCGGCGCCCGGGCCGGTGCGGCGGTCGCGCATATCCTCGAGGAGCTCGCGCCAGCCGCCCTCGTCGAGCGCCTCGCCGCACGCCTCGACGGCGCGGATCAGCGTGTCCATCGCGAACGGGCGCGGCCCGCCGTCGCCGAGCTGCTCGAGGAACGCCCACAGCGCGGTCCACGCGGCGCGCGCGTCGGCGGGGAAGGCGGCCCAGCGCCACTCCATCGCCGTGTACGCGTGGCGCAGCGCCACGACGTCGGGCGCGCGCGTGCCGGGGATGCGCACGCGCAGGCCCTGGGCGCCGCGCCGCTCGTGCGCCGGCGGCCACGGCCACTTCGTCGCGTCGACGACGATCCGCGCGCGCACGTGGTGCAGGTCCGGCGGACGGAACTGCTGCGCGCGCACGATCTCCAGCTCCTCGAGTCGCGGCATCCCCGCGAGCGTCTTGTCCAGGTCCTGCACGTCGCGCTTCGCGCGCAGCGACGGCAGCTTCACCGACGCGAGCTGCGTGCGGATCGCCAGCCGCCCGAGCAGCGCGAACACGGTCATGCCGTCGTACAGGTGGCTCGGTTGCGCCGGCGCCGTCGGCTCGTTGAGCGACAGATCCAGCCGGCGCAGCTCCGGGAAGCGCGCCGGCACCAGGAACGCATCGAGATCGATCGACGGCGCCGAGCGGCGCGCGGGCGCGGCGTCGTCGGCCGTCGGCTCGTCGGGCCCGTCCTCCGGAGGCGGTTCGTCGTCGACCTCCGGCTCCCCGCCGTACGGCTCCTGCGGCACGTTGAAGTTGAGCGCGAGCTCGACGATCTCCATCGCGGGCCCGTCGACCCCCGCGAGCGCGGCGAGCGCCGTCGTGCCGATGACCTCGAGCGAGCGCAGGTTCGGGTGCGGGAACGCCCGCAGCACGCTCATCCCCCCGACCACGAGGTGCTCGAGCCGCGGCGTCGCCACGATGATCGCATCCACCGTCTCCGCCGACATCCAGCTCCCCCAGGGCGACACGATCGCCAGCCGCTCGAGCCACGCGTGGTGGTGGGCCGCGAGGACGAGCAGCGCGCGCTCGACGAACGCGCCGTCGCCCCGGACCGTCGCGCCGCGCAGGTACCGGCCGGCCGGGCTCGCGAGCAGGCCGGGCAGGCGCTCGATCGTGTTCGCGTCGCGGCTGTCGAGCTCGAGGTCCTCGATGAACCCGAGGCGGAACGTATCGCCCACCCACGCATGGTGCGGGTTGTCGACGGGGCGGTACGCACCGAGCCATGCGGCCAGCAGCGAGGCGCGACGCGCGACGAGCTCGGTCGTGGTGCCGTGCGCCTCGATCAGGAGGTCGAGCGCGATCAGCTCGCCGCGCGGATCGCCCTCGGACTGCAGGTCGTCGGCGTACACGGCGAGCATCTCGCGCGCCTCGCCCGCCATGCGCGCGCCGCGCGCGAAGCACGTCGCGAGCGCGTTCTCGAGCTGCTCCCGCCGCGAGCTCATGGTCTTGCCGGCCCCAGGATAGCCGTGTGGAGGAATTTCGCAGGCCGAATCACCCACCCCGGAGCGTGCTACCAATGCGCACCACCCGGATGCGGCTCGCGCACTTCTCCGACCTGCACCTCTTGTCCCACGACGGGGCGCGCTGGCTCGACCTCGCGAACAAGCGCTGGATCGGCGCCATGAACCTGCTTTCGAACCGCAGCCGCCACTACCACGTCGCGGCGTTCGACGACATGATCGCCGATCTCAACGCGCAGGGCGTCGAGCAGATCCTGTGCACCGGCGACGTCACGAACCTCGCGCTGCGCCAGGAGTTCGAGTTCGCCCGCGGGAAGTTCGATCAGCTCGTCGGCGAGGTGCGCGCGCTCGCGAACGTCACCGTCATCCCCGGCAACCACGACGCGTACGTCGCCGAGGGCGTCGGCCTGTTCGGCGAGCTGTTCGCACCGTTCGCGGCGACCGACGAGGGCTGGGCGTGGACCGAGGACGACCGGGATCCCGACGACCCGCGCGACGACCTCCACTGGCCGATCGTCCGCGTGCGCGGCAGCCTCGCGATCGTCGGGCTGTCGACGAGCCGCCAGACGCCCTGGTTCACGGCGTACGGCCGCGCCGGCAAAGGCCAGCTCGCGCGCCTGCAGCGCGCCCTCGTCGACCCCCGGCTCGCCGGCAAGGTCCGCGTCGTCGCGATCCACCACCCCCCGGCCGGCAAGCGCGCGACGAGCCGCATCCGCGGCCTGCGCGACCATGCGGCGTTCGCCGAGGTGATCTCCACCGCCGGTGCCGACCTGATCGTCCACGGCCACGAGCATCGGGATATGACCGAGGAGCTCGCGGGCCCGAGCGGGCCCGTGCCCGTGCGAGGCGTGCCGTCGGGGACGTACTTCCACAACAAGCCGGAGCGCACCGCCCGCTACCGGATCTACGAGATCGACGGCGATCGCATCCGCGACGACGGTGACCGCGTCTGGGACCCCGAGGCACACTCTTTCACGCGGGCTTCACGTGAATAACCGGCAAACGCACGGCACCCCTCGCGTAGGACTGGCGACGGGTGCAGAAGACAACCAGACCTAACGGAGACGACATGGGCGACAAGCACCCCGACGCGGTCCAGATCGAAGCGGCCGATTCCACCTATGTGATGCGTCCCTGGACGCACCCGGCCGGCGAGCCGGTGATCGTCGCGAAGGCGCGCGGCTGTACCGTCACCGACGTCCACGGCAAGGACTACCTCGACCTCACGGCCGGCTACTTCGTCAACAACGCCGGTCACTGCCACCCCCGCATCGTCGAGGCCGCCACCAAGCAGATGGGCGAGGTCCTCCAGGTCTCCGGCAAGCACGGCACGATCGCCGCCGTGCGCCTCGCCGAGCGGCTGGTGAAGCTCGCGCCCCCGTCGGTGAACAAGGTGTTCTTCTCGACGGGCGGCTCCGAGGCGAACGAGTTCGCCCTGAAGGCGGCGCGCCAGTTCACGAAGAAGCCCGACGTCGCCTATCTCCAGAACGGCTACCACGGCCTCTCGATCGGCTCGCTCGAAGTCACCGCGAGCGAGAAGTACCGCGAGTCGGCCGGCAAGCCGATGGGGTCCGAGAACTACGCGGTCCCGACGGCGTACTGCTACCGCTGCAAGTTCGGCCCGGCGTCGACGTGCAAGGTCGAGTGCCTCGACGGGCTCGAGGCGCAGTTCCAGGCGCGCCCGAACACGGCCGCCGTGATCGCCGAGCCCGTGCAGGCCGTCGGCGGGCTCGCGCCGCCGCAGAAGTGGTGGGACCGCATGGACCGCACGCGCAAGGCGCACGGCATCCTCCTCATCGCCGACGAGGTGCAGACCGGCCTCGGGCGCACCGGCAAGATGTTCGCCGTCGAGCACTACGGCCTCCAGCCCGAGATCATGACGGGCGGCAAGGGCCTCTCGGGCGGCGTCGGCTCGCTCGCGATGACGGCCGCCTCGAACGCGATCTGCAAGGAGTTCTTCGGCGGCACGACCCCGACCTCCGGCGGCAACGCCGTCTCGGCGGCGGCCGGCCTGGCGCTCATCGAGACGATCATCGACGAGGCCCTCGTCGAGAACGCGGCCAAGATGGGCCGCTACTTCACCGAGGCCGCCTGGGCGATCGACGACCCGTGGGTCGGCGACGTCCGCTTCACGGGCCTCCTCGGCGGCATCGAGCTCGTCAAGGACCGCACCTCGCGCGAGGTCCTCGGCAAGACCGAGGTCGGCAAGGTCAAGGACGGCCTGCACGCGGCGGGCATGCTGATCACGGTGTCCGGCTGGCACGGTAACGTGCTCCGCCTCCAGCCCCCGCTCTCGATCACCTCCAATCAAATCGACCAGTTCATCGCGGCGCTCCAGAAGACCCTCGCCGCGGTACGCGCAGGCTGATGTGCAGCCTGGCTCGTAGTAACCCCATCTGTCGCAGGGTTTTTGGATAGAGTCGCAACCGTCGATGAACCTGTTCGCTCTTCGCAAGCAGCTGGATCGGCTCCTGCACCCCGTGCTGCTCGCGCTCGCGCGCCTGCCGCTGCACGCCAACGCGTGGACGCTGCTCGGGGCGCTGATGGGGCTCGTCGGCGGCGTCGTGTTCTTCTACGGCCAGTGGTGGCTCGGGCTCGCGCTGCTCTTGGTGCGCGGTCTCGTCGACCACATCGATGGCTTCAAGGCCCGCAACTTCAACCAGCGCTCGACGTTCGGCGCCGTCATGGACGACGTCAGCGACCGCTGGGTGCTCGGCATCATGTACGCGGGCGGCTGCCTCAACCTCAGCTACGACTATCCGCACATCCTGATCGTCCTCGGCTTCGGCATCACGGGCGCGCTCACGAACGTGATCATCAAGCTGTCGATCTACGCCGAGAGCCAGCAGGACATCTGGCGCGAGAAAGGCAAGATCGGCCACCCGGTCGACGTCGTCGGGCTGTTCGGCTCGGCGGAGTTCCTCATCTACTACGGCACCGGCGTGTTCTTCACGGCCCTCCTGCACGACCCGCGGCCGCTGCTCGCGGGGTGCTGGGCCGTCGCGATCATGAGCCACGTGTCGCTCCTGCAGCGCGTGCGGTTCGCGTGGAAGCGCTACCGGCACGTCGATCCGGGCCTGGCGGGAGCCGAGGTCGCCGACGAGGAGTCGGCCACCGAGGCCGAGGCGTCGTAAGCCCCCCCATGGCCAAGGTCGTCTCGCCGTTCAACCCGGCCAACGCGGTCACGGCGTCGCGCTTCCTGACGCTGCCGCCGTTCGTGTGGGCCGTCGATCACGGGTACCACCAGTGGGCGACGCTGTTCATCCTGATCTGCGGCCTGCTCGACAAGGTCGACGGGTTCGTCGCGAAGATCTTCGACTGCCGGAGCGCGTTCGGTGAGGTGTTCGACGCGATCACCGACGGCCTCTGCTACGGCTTCGCGCTGAGCGTCGTCGCCGCGTACGGCTGGGCGCCGGTCGCGCCCGTCGTGCTGATCATCCTCATGGGCCTCGCGAACGCGTGGATGCGCCTGGTCTACGGGCGCCGGGCGGGGCGCACGGTCAACTACAAGTCCTACGCGATGGAGCGCATCGTCGCGTACACGGGGTACCTCGTCGGGTTCGCGACGGCGGGCTACGAGGTGGCGTTCTACTACTGGGCGTTCGTCCCGCTCCAGGGCGTGATCATGCTGCACGATGCCAAGCGCATGCTCCTCGATGCCGTGCCCGCCCGAGGAGAAGCCGCGCGATGAACATCATCTCGGACGCGGCGCTGCACTGGTTCGTCACCACGCTGACGGCCGGCCTCGCGGGCACCTGGGTCGTCTACGACACCTTCAACCTGTACCGCACTCGCAACGCCGACCGCTCCGACCCGATCGTGCGCGACAAGCACTTCGGCTACGTCATGGGCATCATCATCGGGGTCGTCGGCATCCTCGGATGCCTGCGCGCCCACGGCGTGATGTAGGCTACTTCGGTTGCTCGTCGAGGCCGAGGCGCTGGCCGTGGGCGAGGATGCGGACGCGATCGTTGTTGCGCTCCGTGGCGACCTGCTCGAGGCGGCGGCGCGGCGCGCTCGACGGGCCGAGGCGCAGGTTCACGGTGCCCCAGTGGATGGGCACCAGGGCGCTGGCGCCGAGGCGCTCGAAGATGTCGAGCGCGCAGTCGGGATCGATGTGGATGCCGCGGTCGAGCAGGGCGCGGCGGCGGCGGTACCACCACACGGGCATCATCCCGCCGATGGGCAGGAGTGCGGCATCGAGCTTGTGGTGCTTGCCGATGTCGTCGAAGATCGTGTGGTCCGAGAAGTCGACGTCACCGGCGTGGTGGAGTGCGACGCCGTCGCTGGCGACGACGTAGCCGACCGCGATCGGCTCGTGGCGCTTGCTCCAGCGGCCGTGGTCGTGGCGCGTCGGGACCGCGGTGACCTCGAGCCCGTTGATGGCGAGCTGGTCGCCGGCCTCGACCTCGCTGACCTCGCGGAAGCCGAGGTCCGCGACGACGTGGCGCGCGCCCTTGGGGATGACCAGGTGCGTGTCGCGGTCGATGGCCTTGAGGCTCCACCGGTTCAGGTGGTCGACGTGCGAGTGCGTGACGAGCACGGCGTCGACGCGGCCGGCCTTGCGCGCCCGCCGGCGCAGGAACGGATCGAAGACGACGCGCCCCCGCCCGAGCTCCGCCACGGCGGTGGCGTGGCCGAGCCAGGTCACCGAGGGCCCTGTGGGCCCTGTGGGGACCTCTCCGGCGTCCTCGCCGGCGTCGTGGTTTTCGGGCCCCCCCTCGGGACCCGGTTTTTCCTGGCCATCAGCGGGCTTGCCGTCGCCGGGCTCTCTAGCAGCCGGGGTCACGGTGCTGCTATAGCACGGAGGCTCTCGTGCTGACGTTCCTGCTGATCGGCGTCGCGGCCGGTGCGCTCACGGGCGTGCCGATCGGCCCGGTCAACGTCGCGGTGATCGACGCGGCGTACAGGTACACGTTCCGGCGCGGGATCGCCGTCGGGCTCGGCGGCGCGGTCGCCGACGGGTTCTACGCCGGGCTCGGGGTGCTCGGTGTGACGCCCGTGCTGCGCAACTACGCGAGCGTGCCGCCCATCCTCTACGCCGTCAGCGGGATCGTGCTCCTCGTCTACGGCTTCCTCACGGCGCGCAGCCAGCCGGTCAAGCCGGCGACGAATCCGGAGGACGACCCGGCGGCGTCGGAGTCGGTCGCGATGCGGCGCGAGATGTGGGCGGGGTTCCGCGTCGGGCTGCTGCTGATCGTGCTCAACCCGGCGGCGATCGTGACGTGGGTCGTGATCATGGGCTCGATGATCCCGCCGACGACGACGTGGGAGGGCCTCGCGTGCACGCTCGGCGTCGTGATCGGGAGCTTCGTGTGGTTCGCGCTCGTCGCGTACCTGACCACGAAGGGCAAGAGCGTCCTCGGCGACAAGGCCGCGTGGATCCCGCGGGTGATCGGGGTCGCCCTCATGCTCTACGCGGTGTACCTGCTCGGGAAGGCCGTCAAGTTCATCGTCGCGTGAGGGTGCCGGCGTGCGGGTGATCGCCGTCGTCGAGCCCCTGCGGGAGGTGCGCCTCGTCCCCGACGGGGTGACGTACGAGCTCCTCGGGGTGCCGATCGAGCCGGGCGCGCACGTGGTGCTCGAGCTGCCGGGGCTCGCCGAGCTGACGGACTCGGCGATGACGCGCTGGCTGGCGGCTCACCACCACAGCGGCGAGCACCGCGTGCCGACGGAGCTGTTCGGCGGCGACTACCGGCTCGCGACGCTCGCGGACTTCCTCGACGCGGCGAACGCGCGCGCCTTCGCGGCGCGGCTCCCGGCGCTGTTCGGGCAGGACGCGCACGAGCAGCTCGCGAACGCCGAGGGTGGGCAGCTGCTGCGCGAGGTGCGCGCCGCGCTCGACGAGGATCCGGCGGCCGCGCGGGCGATCGGCGAGCGGGCGCGCCGGCTCGCGCGGGTGCTCGGCGTTCCCCGCGCCGACGACGTGTGCGACGAGCTCGCGCGGCTGCACGACGTCGAGCACCTGATGGGGCTCGAGCACGCGATCGGGCGGTGGGTCGCCGCGGCGTCGCGCCCGCGCGCCGGGGAGCTCGCCGCGCTCGCGGCGGCGCCGCCGGCGGATGCGGTGTCTGCGGGGATCTCGCGCGTCTGGTACCGCTGGTGGTGGGCGTTCGCGTGGGCGGTCACCC
>JAHBVW010000031.1 GCA_019637375.1 Deltaproteobacteria bacterium
AGGCAGGCCCCAGGCGGCGGCGAGCGCGGCGTACTCGCTGCGCGGCAGGAGCACGTAGACGGCCGTCGGGTCGAGGCCGGCGAGCAGCTTCGCGAGGCGCGGCTCCGCCATCGCCGTGCAGCCGGAGGTGACCGAGTCCTCGCCCTGCCACACGTGGAAGAAGATGCAGCTGCCGCCGTTCGGTGCGCGGGCCGCGTTGTGGCCGATGTCGACGACCCACGCGTACAGCTCGTCCCTGCGGCGCATGTCCTCGGCGCTCTTCCAGTCGACGGTGACGCCGCGCTCGTCGAGGATCTCGGCGTAGTGCGCCGACGCCGGGTCGTCGACGCACTTCCACGACGGATCGACGGCGACGTACGGCAGGCGCGTGCCCGCCGGCGGCGCGGCGGCGTAGCCGAAGCTGCGGTGCAGTGTGAACGCGCCCGCGGGCGCCTTGCCGTCGCCCTCGCGCTTCACCGGGCCGGCGCGCCCGGCCGGTGCGCCGCCGCCGTGCAGGCCCGCGCCCCACGCGGTGCCGTTGCGCCCGACGACGCCGGCCCACGCCTCGCCGTCGGCGTGCCACGCGCCGTACTCGCGGCGCCACAGGCGCAAGGTCGCGCGGGTCGCGGTCCAGTCGTCGACGATCGCGGTGACGAGCTGCGCGGTCCCCTCGGGCAGGACCGGCGCGATGACCGTGGCGTCGGCGAACGCCGGCCGCACCGGCGTCGCGATCGGCTCGGGCGCCGGCTCGGAGGACGAGCGGCACGCGAGGAGGAGCAGGAAGGCGAAGCCCACGACGAGCGCCGCGGCGGCGCGGTTCATGACATCGCGAGCATACGCTGGATGGGAGCGAGCGCGCGCACCCGCACGGCCTCGGGGACGTCGACGCGCGGCTCGAGGTCGCGCAGGCACAGGTACAGCTTCTCGAGCGTGTTGCGCTTCATGTGGGGGCAGACGTTGCAGGAGCAGCTCTCGTCCTCGGGGGGCGCGGCGATCAACGTCTTGCCGGGCGCCGCCTGTTGCATGCGGTGCAGGATGCCGGCCTCGGTCGCGACGATGAACGCGGTCTTCGGGCTCTTGACGGCGTAGTCGATGAGGCCGCTCGTCGACGCGACGTGCACCGCGTGGCGCAGGATGCCCTCGTGGCACTCGGGGTGCGCGATGACCTCGGCCTCGGGGTGCTTCGCCATCAGCTCGAGCAGGCGCTTCTCGCTGAACGTCTCGTGCACGATGCAGGTGCCCTGCCACGCGACGAGGTCGGGCCGGTTCGCCTGCTTCGCGACGAACGCCGCGAGGTGGCGGTCGGGCGCGAACACGACCTTCTGGCCCTCGAGCGCCTTCACGATCTTGACCGCGTTCGACGACGTGCAGATGACGTCGGACAGCGCCTTCACGTCGGCGGAGCAGTTGATGTAGCTGACCACCGTGTGGCCCGGGTACTGCTCGAGCCACTTCTGGAACACCGGCGCCGGGCAGCCGTCCGCGAGCGAGCAGCCGGCGGCGAGGTCGGGGACCACGACGATCTTGTTCGGGTTGATGATCTTCGCGGTCTCGGCCATGAAGTGGACGCCCGCGAACACGATCACGTCCGCCTCGGTCTTGGCCGCCGCCTGCGAGAGCTGGAGCGAGTCACCGACGTAGTCGGCGAGGTCCTGGATCTCGGACTCCTGGTAGTAGTGGGCGAGGAGGACCGCGTTGCGCTCCACCTTCAGGCGGCGGATCTCCGCCTCGAGCTCGTCGGGGGTGAGGTCGAGCTCCTCGGGCTGTGATGCGTTCCCCACGACCGGTAGCTTCTCCATGGGCATGTCCTAGCACGGCAGTTGGGCCGCTTTCGGGCTTGTGCTTGCTCTTGCACAACGCCACGTGCAAGGGATGCTGCCGTGCGCCCCTTCGTTGCCGTGATGGTCGTGGCCCTGGTCTTTGTGGGAGCTTGCGCGCAGGCGGGCGAGGCGCGCCTCGGCGGCGATGCGGGACTCGGCGAGATCGATGCACCGGCGTGCGTCCCGAGATCGGAGATCTGCAACGATCTCGACGACGACTGCGACGGGAAGATCGACGAGACCTTCGACATGAAGGGCGAATCGTGCGGCGCGGGCATCGGCGCGTGCGCCGCGACGGGGATGTACACGTGCGACGCAAGCGGAGGCCTCGCGTGCAGCGCCGTGAGCGGCGTCGCCGCCGGCGAGCTGTGCGACGGCATCGACAACGACTGCGACGGCCGCGTCGACGAGGACTACGCGATCGGCACGGCGTGCGACGGCCCCGATGCCGACACATGCAAGGACGGCATGATCGTGTGCGACGGGCTGGTGTCGACCCGGTGCACCGACGACGACAGCACGCACCCCGAGATCTGCGACGGCATCGACAACGACTGCGACGGCGCCGTCGACGAGGGCTTCAGCCTCGGCATGGCGTGCGACGGCCCCGACGCCGATGCGTGCAACGAGGGCGTGATCGCGTGCGACGGGGCCGGCGGTACGATGTGCACCGACAACACCGGCGACAACGTCGAGAAGTGCAACGGCGTCGACGACGACTGCATGAACGGCGTCGACGACGGCTTCCCGGTCGGCCAGCCGTGCAGCGTCGGGCTCGGCGCGTGTGCGCGCAGCGGCGCGCTCGTGTGCAACGGCGCGCAGACGGGCGTCGTGTGCAGCGCGGTGCCGGGCGCGCCGTCCCCCGAGACGTGCGGCAACGGCATCGACGAGGACTGCACCGGCGCCGACGCGATCTGCCCGCCGAACGACCTGCCGTCGGGCGCGATCGACATCTCCGGCGGCGGCACGTTCACCGTCGACCTGTCGGCGGCGCACGACGACAACTGGGCGCCGACGACGCCGCAGCTCGACTGCGGCAACCAGGGCGGGCGCGACGTGTTCTACCAGTTCACGCTGCCGGCGGCCGAGGTCGTCTACTTCGACACGTTCGGCTCGAACTACGACTCGGTCGTGCGCATCTTCGCCGGCGCGTGCACGGCGCTCGGCGCGACGCTGGCGTGCGGCGACGATGCATGCGGCGGCACGCGCAGCCAGGGCGCCCTGCAGCTCGCCGCCGGCACGTACTGCCTCGTCGTCGACCAGTTCTCGTCGACGACCACCGCCGGGATGACGACGCTGACGTTCCGGCGCGGCGGCCGCACCGGCCTGCCGCTCCCCGCCGCGAGCGGCACCGTCACCGGCACGACCACCGGCAAGACGAACCAGTCGATCGCCGGGTGCGAGCCGAACACGTCGCAGCCCGACGTCGGCTACTTCTTCCTCACGTGCCCGACGACGACGGTCAAGGTCAGCGCGAACACGTGCACCGGCACCGCGTTCGACACGATCCTCTACCTGCGCACCGGCAACGCCACCACCGCCGACGTCGCGTGCAGCGACGACGTCACCGGCTGCGGCAACAACCTGCAGTCGCGGATCACGAACGCACCGCTCGCCCTCGGCGCGAACCTCCAGTGGCTGATCATCGACGGCTTCGGCCTCACGGGCAACGGCCCGTACTCGATCAGCTACGCGATCCAGTAGATCCCCATCATGCCGCGGCGTGGTAGGGTCCGCGCACTCGACGCAAACCTACCGGGGGAGCTCTCGACGCGAGGGCTGAGAGGTGCGCACGCACGACCCCAGAACCTGATCGAGGTAATGCTCGCGAAGGGAGACGGCATGAGTCACGGCAACGGCAACGGCAACGGCAACGGCAACGGCAACGGCAACGGCAACGGCAAGAAGTCCCTCCCCACCGTCGGTGCGGATCCGATCGCGGGCCTGCCGGCGATCGACGGGTTCCCGGCGTCGGAGAAGGCGTACGTCGAGGCGGACGACCTGCGCGTGCCGGTGCGCCGCATCCACCTGCAGGGTGACAACCCGCCGTTCGACGTCTACGACACGTCGGGCCCGCAGGGCATCGACCCGCACCACGGGCTCCCGAAGCTGCGCGCACCCTGGATCGCCGGGCGCCTGGCGAACGGCGACACGGGCAATCGCTCGCAGATGCACTACGCGCGGCGCGGCGTGATCACGCCGGAGATGCGGTTCGTCGCGATCCGCGAGTCGGTGACTCCGGAGTTCGTGCGCGACGAGCTCGCGAGCGGGCGTGCGATCCTGCCGGCGAACATCCACCACCCCGAGTCCGAGCCGATGATCATCGGCAAGAACTTCCTCGTGAAGATCAACGCGAACATCGGCAACTCCGCCGTGACGTCGACGATCGCCGAGGAGGTCGACAAGCTGCGCTGGGCCGTCAAGTGGGGTGCCGACACGGTCATGGACCTGTCGACGGGCAAGAACATCCACGAGACGCGCGAGTGGATCATCCGCAACTCGCCGGTGCCCATCGGCACGGTGCCGATCTACCAGTGCCTCGAGAAGGTCCACGGCGACCCCGAGAAGCTGAACATCGACCTGTTCATCGACACGCTGATCGAGCAGGCCGAGCAGGGCGTCGACTACTTCACGATCCACGCGGGCGTCCGCCTCGCGTACATCCCGCTCACGGCGAGCCGCACGACGGGCATCGTGTCGCGCGGCGGCTCGATCATGGCGAAGTGGTGCCTGTCGCACCACCGGGAGAACTTCCTCTACACCGAGTTCGAGCGCATCTGCGAGGTGATGAAGAAGTACGACGTCGCGTTCTCGCTCGGCGACGGCCTCCGCCCGGGCTCGACGGCGGACGCGAACGACCGCGCGCAGCTCGCGGAGCTCGAGACGCTCGGCGAGCTCACCGACATCGCGTGGAAGCACGACGTGCAGACGATGATCGAGGGCCCCGGCCACGTGCCGATGCACAAGATCAAGGAGAACGTCGAGATCCAGATGAAGGTGTGCAAGGAGGCGCCGTTCTACACGCTCGGGCCCCTCGTCACGGACATCGCGCCCGGCTACGACCACATCACGAGCGCGATCGGCGCCGCGATGATCGGCTGGTTCGGCACGGCGATGCTCTGCTACGTCACGCCGAAGGAGCACCTCGGCCTGCCGAACCGCGACGACGTCAAGGACGGCGTCATCGCGTACAAGATCGCCGCGCACGCGGCCGACCTCGCGAAGGGCCACCCGGGCGCGCGCCTGCGCGACGACGCGCTGTCGAAGGCGCGCTTCGAGTTCCGCTGGGAGGACCAGTTCAACCTGTCGCTCGATCCCGACACGGCGAAGGACTTTCACGACGAGACGCTGCCCGCGCCGGCGGCCAAGGGCGCGCACTTCTGCTCGATGTGCGGCCCCAAGTTCTGCTCGATGAAGATCACCGAGGAGGTGCGCGCGATGGCCGAGCAGGGCATGGCCGCGAAGTCCTCCGAGTTCCGCGACGCCGGCAGCACGCTGTACGCCGGCAGCGACGATCATCACCATTGAGCGTCATGCGTCGGCAGCGTGCGATGTTCCTGGTGCTCGCGCTCGCGTCGGGATGCGCGGGGCGCGGCGGTGACGACACGCTGGCGCACCTCTCGGCACGGAGCACGGCGACCGACGTGCTCGCGTCGCTCGCCGTCGAGGTGCAGACGCAGACGCCGCCGCGCGTCGGGTTCGCGATCCCGGTGACGACGAAGTGGGGCAGCCAGCTCGCGCTCGGGCAGATGCGCGGCGTCGCCGGCATGCAGGCCGAGGGCGTCGTCGTCGGTGCGGGCGGCAAGGTCTACTACGCGCCGCCGTCGGTGCGCGGCCTCGACCGGGTGAAGAACCCGCTGATCGTGCGCCTCACGATCGACGACGGCCCGAAGCACAACTGGTTCGACGGCGTCACCAACGTCGGCCGCCACGAGGTGCGCGCCGATCTCGAGGTCATCCTCGACGATGCGAAGCGCCGGTGGGACGACGTCGTGCAGCGCCAGGAGGGTGCGGTCGAGGCGGCGCTCGTCGAGGCCGGCAAGCGCACGCCGGGCGCGCCCGTCGGCGAGGAGCGCACGGCGCCCCAGGACGTGTTCGTGCCGACGTGGACCGCCGGCCGCATCGTCGTCGTCTACGCGCGCCACGTCGTGCGCGCGAGCGAGCGCGTCGAGGAGCACCCGGGGCGCCCGTGCACGAAGTACAACCGGCGCGGTGGCCCGCCGGGCTTCTGCCCGGCGCCGATGCCGATCGTGACGTCGACGCGGCGCGACTACGCCGCCGACCTCGCGCTCGTCGTGACGTACGACGCCGACGGCCGGTTCGTCGAGCAGCGCGAGCTCGCGCCGGTGCCGGTGGCCGGACCGGGCGTCCGGACGTCGCGCGACTGACGGGTGCGACGGCGCCGACCGATCCGCCGGGACGTGCGTTGATAGGCGCCGCATGCGCGCGCCTCTCGCAACCCTGGCCTTCGCAACCCTGGCCTTCGCAACCGTGGCCCTCGCGGCCTGCTCGGATGCCACCGCCGCCCCGGCCTCGGCCGCCGGGCCCACGTTCCGCCTCTCCGCCGGGCCCCTGCCGTGCAACGCCGGCTGGGATGCCCGCTCGAACGGCAACAAGTGCGCGCAGCGCGACTTCCTCGTCGTCGCGTACCCGCCGACGAGCGCCGATCCGAAGATGTCGGTGACCCGCTACAACGGCGACCACGCGGGCGCGCCGCCGGCGTGGACGCGCCGGCTCGACATGGCGGGCGATCCGGTCACGGTGCTCGCGGCGAAGTCGGCGATCGTGGCGACCGTCGGCAAGGACACCGTCGAGCTCGCCGCGCTCGACGCCGCCGACGGCAAGGTGCTCGCGCGCAGGTCCGTTCCGTCGGCGGGCGCGGCGCGCGTGCTGCTCGAGGCGCCGCGAGATAGCGCGCGCGCCGGGACGTACCTGCACGTGCTCGCCGCCGACGGGCGCGGCTGGACGGTGACGATCGATCCGGCGACGCTCGCGCTGTCGGCGCCGCGCGACATCCCGGCGCGTGCGATCCGCACGGCGATGGACCGCACGGCGATGCCCGCCGACGGCGCGGCGAAGGCGGGCGCGTTCGAGGCCGGCTGGGACGACGCGGACCTCGTCGTGCGCAGGGCCGGCGGGTGGACGACCGTCGTCATCGCCGACGAGCGCTTCCGCCTCCAGCACGTGACGCTGCACGCTGGCAACGGCCGCGTCTACCTGACGACGCACCACGCGATCGCGAGCGGCGCCGTCGCCTACGCGTTCGACGCGACGACGGGCAAGGAGCTGTGGCGCCGGCACCTGACCGGCATCGGCCCGGTCGCGCACTCGAAGTACTACAACAAGCTGTCGTCGTTCCTCGACGGCGACATCCTCGTGGTCCAGGGCGTCGAGGCGGCGGGGAACTACATCTGCACGGTGAGCGCCGCCGACGGCGCCGAGCTCGCGTGCGTCGATCACCTGCCGGCGAGCGCCGTGTTCGATCCGCCGCCGGCCAAGGTCGACACGTCGCCGCTGCCGCCCGAGCAGCCGATCGGCCCGACGGTGTCGAAGCAGGCGTGCGTGAAGTCGTCCGCGCCGCGGACGTCGTTCGCGGCCGTGCCCGGCACCGGCACGACCACCGGCAAGCGGCCCAAGCCGATCACGTGGATCGAGGGCACGCTCGTGTTCCCGTCGGCGTCGTGCAAGCCCAAGCTCGGCGGCGGCATCGCGGGCGAGCGCGTGACGCTCGAGGTCTACGACCTGAGCGATCGGCCGGGCGCGCCGGTGTGCGAGTGCACGTTCGAGTACCGCACGGCGACGAACAAGGACAGCAAGGTCGTGTCGGCGCGCGTCCGCGGCGGCGTGGAGATCGGCAAGCTCGATCTCCGGCCGTAGCCGGGTGAAACAATGTGAAGCGTTCGAGGGCAAACCCGGCAAGGCCCTGAAATCGTTGCTGTACTGCCGTTGCACAGGCGCACCGCGTCACGCGAAAAAAGCTTGCACGAATCGTCACTTGGCTCGGTAGAATGACCCCTGTACTCACGGCCGCGACGTTGTTGTGACGGTCCAGTCGAAACGAACCCTCAAGGTCGAGAAGCTCGCGCGCATCTACGATGACGAGATCGCGCCGGTGTGGGGGAGCCGTTTCGGCAAGATGCTCCTGCGCAACCTGGCCGTCCCCGACAAGGGGCAGGTGCTCGACATCTCCTGCGGCACCGGGTACCCGACGATCGAGATCCTGCGCCGCATGCGCGACGGCAGCCGCCTGATCGCGATCGACGCGTCGAGCGCGATGCTCGACGTCGCGCGCCGCAAGGTCGCCGACCTCGGGCCGCTCGGCAAGAAGGGCGTGTTCTTCCGCACCGAGAGCGCGGTGCCGAAGCTGTCGTTCGCCGACGACGTCTACGACCTCGTCGTGTGCAACCTCGGCCTCGACGAGGTGCCGAGCCTCGAGGTCGCGCTGCGCGACTTCGCGCGCGTGTGCAAGCTCGGCGGCGAGGTGCGCTGCACGCTGCCGCTCGCCGGCACGTTCCAAGAGTTCCACGACCTGTACCGCGAGGTGCTGATCAAGCACGACAAGCACGAGGCGCTCGACCGGCTCGAGCGGCACATCGCGCACTACCCGTCGCTCGATCACGTCGAGCGCTGCATGAAGACGGCGCAGCTCTCCGGCGGCATCGAGATCGAGGAGTTCACGCTCCTGTTCAAGAGCTCGCGCGAGTTCTTCTTCGCCCCCGTCATCGAGTACGGGCCGCTCGCCGAGTGGAAGGACATCGCCGGCGGCGGGCAGGAGATGCAGGACGTGTTCTGGTACATCAAGGAGGCGATCGACGCCTACTTCGACGGCCGGCCGTTCCAGGTCACGGTGAAGGCGGGCTGCATCATCGGCACGAAGCACGAGCCGCGCGCGATCTCGTCGGCGCCGCTGCGCCTCGACGGCGAGCTGGGGTCGAGCGGGTTCGCGATCGACGTCGACCTCGGCGACGGCGACGAGCAGGACATCACCGGCGGCGCGGCGTACGCCGAGCACAGCGAGAGCGGCCTGCCGCTCCCACCGCACAAGATCGCGGCCGGATCGGTGCGCGTGTCGGAAGCCGACGAGCTCGACGTGATCGAGGAAGAGGTCATCGACGACGCGGACTACGTGCTCGATCCCGAGTCGCCCGCGGAGCAAGCGCTCGACGCTTTCATCGAGGGCAAGAAGCGCCCACCGCACCTCGACGACTGAGACGGGCCCGCGCTAGCGTGCGCCCATGCCGGCCACGCACGAGGAGTACCTGACGCTCGTCGAGGAGATCACCGAGCACGATCGGCGCTACTACATCGACGCGAGCCCGACGATCAGCGACGTCGAGTACGACAAGCTGTACGCCGAGCTCGCCGCCGCCGAGCAGGCGCACCCCGAGTGGCGCGTCGCGTGGTCGCCGTCGCAGCGCGCCGGCATCACGCCGGTGTCGTCGTTCCCGAAGGTCACGCGCACGCAGGCGATGCTGTCGCTCGACAACTCGTACGACGAGGCCGACCTGCGCGCGTGGTTCGATCGCTGCGTGAAGGGCCTCGACGGCGAGGTGCCGACGTTCTCGATCGAGCCGAAGATCGACGGCATCAGCATCGAGCTGACCTACGAGAAGGGCCTCTTCGTCCTCGGCGCGACGCGCGGCGACGGCCTCGTCGGCGAGGACGTCACGCAGAACGCGAAGATGGTGCGCGGCGTGCAGCTGCGGCTGCGCGAGCCCGTCGACATCGTCGTGCGCGGCGAGGTCTACATCTCGAAGGCCGACTTCGCGCGCATCAACACCGAGCGCGAGGAGCGCGGGCTCGATCTGTTCAAGAACCCGCGCAACACCGTCGCGGGCGCGATCAAGCTGCAGGACCCGCGCGAGGTCGCGCAGCGCCCGATGGGCGCGATCCTGTACGAGGTCGTCGACGGCGAGCGCTACGCGAGCGGGCACCTCGCGTCGCTCGAGGTGATGCGGCGGATCGGCCTGCCGGTGTCGACGCACAACACGTCGGCGTCGTCGTGGGAGGAGCTGCACGAGAAGCTGTACGCGTGGCAGGACCGCCGCGACGCGCTGCCGTACGAGCTCGACGGCATCGTGCTCAAGATCAACGACTTCGCGCAGCGCGGCGCGCTCGGCGTGACGGCGAAGGCGCCGCGCTGGGCCGTCGCCTACAAGTTCCCGGCGCGCGAGGTCACGACCACGCTGCGCGAGATGGAGCTCAACGTGGGTCGCACGGGGCAGGTCACGCCCGTCGCGCTGCTCGAGCCCGTCGAGATCTCGGGCACGACGGTGTCGCGCGTGTCGGTCCACAACTGGGACCAGGTCGCGCGGCTCGGGCTCTCGATCGGCGACCGCGTGCTCGTCCGCAAGGCCGGCGAGATCATCCCGGAGATCCTGCAGGTCACGGAGAAGGGCGCGGGCCCGGTCGTCGAGGCGCCGGCGACGTGTCCGTCGTGCGGCTCGACCCTCGAGCGCGAGCCGGGCAAGGTCGCGCTCCTGTGCGTGAACCGGGTGTCGTGCCCGGCGCAGCTGCTCGCCGCCGTCGAGTTCTTCGCGAAGGCGCTCGGCGTCGACGGGCTCGGCGACAAGATGGTCGTGCAGCTCGTCGAGGCCGGGCTCGTGAAGGACGTCGCCGACCTGTTCACGCTGACGCCGCCGCAGATCGAGAAGCTCGAGCGCCAGGGCAAGACGTCGGCGAAGAAGCTCGTCGACGCGATCGCGAAGGGCCGCGCGTCGGCCGACTTCTCGCGCCTCCTGACGGCGCTCGGCATCACGATGGTCGGGCCGGTGATGGCGACGAAGATCGCCGAGAAGTACGGCAAGCTGAGCGCGCTGCGCGCGGCGGTCGCCGCGACCGACACGGCCGGCTTCGTCGCCGAGCTGTCGAGCATGGACGGCCTCGGCGTCGTCCTCGCCGAGCACGTCGATCGCTTCATGCGCGACCCGCAGGCGGCGGCGCTGATGGACAAGATCGCCGGGCTCGGCTTCGATCCGGAGCAGCTCGTCTCCGCGCGCGCCGAGGGGCCGCTCAGCGGCAAGACGCTCGTCGTGACGGGCACGCTGTCGCGGCAGCGCGCCGAGGTGCAGAAGATGATCGAGTCGGCCGGCGGCAAGATCGGCGGCTCGGTGTCGAAGAAGACGACGTACCTGGTCGCGGGCGAGGACACCGGCGCGACGAAGATCGAGGCCGCGAAGAAGAACAACGTGCGGGTGATCAGCGAGGCGGAGCTCATGGACCTCCTCGCCGGCAAGGACCTCCCCTGACGCCAGTGTGAACGACTGCAAAGCTCCTGGATGGTAGGGGCCCCCTGACCACATCATCGTGGGATGAAGGTGTACTGCGGGGTCGCCGTCCTCCTGGTATGCGCGCGCGCCGCGCACGCCGACGCCCCACTGACGATCGAGGATGCGGTGCGGGGGGCGCTCGCCCGCAACGAGCGCGCCGCGATCGCGGACCTCGACGTGGCGGTGTCGGAGGCGAACCTCGCGGGCGCGCGCACGGCGCTGTACCCCGAGGTCAACGCGAGCGCGAGCAACACGATCCGCCCGCTTGGGTCGCCGATCGACGTCGTCAACGGCCGGCTCAGCGTGGCGCAGCCGTTCCTCGTCCCCGCCGTGTACCCGCGCATCGCGCGCGCCCGCCACCAGCTCGCCGGGCAGAGGGCGGAGTCCGCCGACGAGCGGCGCCGCGTCGCGTTCGATGCGGCGCGCGCGTTCGTCGCCGTCCTGCTCGCGAAGCAGGTCGTGCAGGCGTCGACCCGCAAGCTCGGCACCGCGAAGGCGAACCTCGCCGACACCGAGGCGCAGGTCGCCGCGCAGCTCGTGAGCTCGAACGACGTCACGCGCGCGAAGATCAGCCTCGCCGGCGCGACGCGCGAGCTCGCGGCGAACCAGGCGCGCTTCGACGCCGCGGCCGTGCAGCTCGCGTTCGTGATCAACGGGCCGGTGTCGTCGGACCTCGTGCCGCCGGCCGCGCTGCTCGAGCAAGGGCAGCGCGGGCTCGGCGCGATCGACGCGATGATCTCGACGAGCCTGTCGCACCGGCCGGACCTCGTCGCGCGCAAGCAGACGACGCTCGCCGCGCGCGAGGCCGCGAAGGAGCCGCGCCGCCAGTACCTGCCGGCGCTGTCGATCGGCGCGCAGCTCGACGCGACGTCGAACCCCGGGGGCAGCGGGCGCAACGTCGACGGCCAGCTCGCGGTGACGGCGAGCTGGCTGATCTACGACGGCGGCGAGCGCGCCGCGACCATCCGCGCCCGCGACGCGCAGGTGGCGATCGCCGACCTCGCGGCCGCGCAGCTCGCGCGCTCGATCGAGGCGGAGGTGCGGTCCGCCGCCGTGCAGCTCGTCGGGTCGCAGCAGGCGCTGGTCGCGGCGGCCGAGGCCCGCGACGCCGCGCGCAAGGGTGCCGACGAGGCCGCGATCCTGTACCGCCAGAAGCTCACGAAGGCGATCGAGCTCGTCGACGCGAACGACCAGCGCTTCGTCGCCGAGGTCAACTACGCCACCGCCGAGTTCGACGTGACCTCGGCGTACCTCAACCTGCGCCTCGCGATGGGGCTGGAGCCGGTGGAACCATGAAGCGCGCGATCCTGTTCCTGATGGTGGCCGCTTGCTCGAAGGGCGGCGACGGCGGCGGCGGTGGGCGCGGCAGCGGCCGGCAGAAGCTCGAGTACCCCGTCGAGGTCGCCCCGCTCGAGGCGAAGAAGATGCAGTACACCGTGAACGCGCCGGGCACGCTCGAGGCGTTCCAGCAGGTGCAGATCACGGCGCGCGTCTCGGGCGCCGTCGACAAGGTGACGTTCAGCGAGGGCCAGAACGTCAAGGTCGGCGACACGCTCGCGGTGATCGAGAGCGAGCGCTACGCGATCGCCGTCGAGCAGGCGCGCCACCAGGTCGCGAAGGCCGAGGCGACGAAGAAGGCCGCGGAGGCCGCGCTGCAGCGGCGCCTCGACGCGCAGGCGGCGTCGCCGGGCCTGGTGCCGGGCGAGGAGATCGAGACGAAGCGCACGCAGGTCGACACCGCGAAGGCGGACCTCGACCTCGCGCGGCAGGCGCTGCGCGTCGCGAACCTGAACCTGCGCGACTCGTCGGTGCGCGCGCCGATCGAGGGCGTCGTGCAGACGCGCACGGTGCAGCAGGGGCAGTTCCTGCAGACGGGCGCCGTGCTCGCGACGATCCTGCAGCGCGAGCCGCTGCTCCTGCGCTTCCAGGTGTCGGAGGCCGATGCGCCTCGCCTCAGGCCCGACATGCCGGCGTCGCTGCGGATCAAGGAGAGCACGCGCGAGTACACGGCGAAGATCACGCTCGTCGCGGGCGCGGCCGACCCGGCGACGCGCATGGTGCCGGTGACGGCGCAGCTCGATCCGACGGAGCACCAGTACCGGCTCCGCCCGGGCGCGTTCTGCGAGGTCACGGTGCCGATCGGCGACGCGCGCCAGGGCATCGTCGTGCCGTCGCTCGCGGTGGCGCCGACGGAGCAGGGCAACGTGGTGTTCGTCGTCGACGAGAAGACGTCGACGGTGAAGGCGAAGGTCGTGCAGGTCGGCATGCACACGTCCGAGGGCGGCGTCGAGCTGCGCCAGGGCGTGAGCGCCGGCGACCTGATGGTCATGCGCGGCATCGAGCCGCTCAGCGACGGCGCGCCGGTCAAGATCGCGAACCGGCTCACGCTCGAGCAGGCGCTCATCCCGGCGAAGGTCGCGGACGAGACGAGCCGCGTCGGACCGGGCGCCGGATCGGGCGCCGCCGGGTCTGCAGAGGGCGCCGCGCCCGCGGAGGGGTCGGGCTCGGGGCGACGACGCCGGCGGAGCGAGCCGTGAACCTGACCGACCTCTGCCTGCGCCGGCCGGTGTTCGCGTGGATGCTGATGTTCGGCACGATCCTGTTCGGCATCATCGCCGTCGGACGGATCGGCGTGAGCCAGTTCCCCGACGTGAACAACCCGACGGTGTCGGTGTCGGTGTCGTGGCCGGGGGCGTCGCCGGAGGACGTCGAGACGGGGCTCATCACGCCGATCGAGGACGTGCTGTCGCAGGTGACGGGCGTCCTCGAGATCACGTCGTCGGCGCGCCACAACTCCGCGCGCGTCACGGCGACGTTCGACATCGATCGCAACATCGACCTCGCCGTGCAGGACGTGCAGGCGAAGATCGCGCAGATCCAGCGGCGTTTGCCGACGGGCGTCGAGCCGCCGACGGTGTCCAAGAGCAACCCCGACGACACGCCGATCATCACCGTCGGCGTGTCGGGGCCGTTCTCGCGCCAGCTGCTCGCCGACGTCGCGCGCTACCAGCTCGCGGCCGCGATGCAGACGATCGACGGCGTCGGTCAGGTGCAGATGACCGGCTACCTCGACCGCGCGATCCGGATCTGGGTCGACGCGAAGAAGCTCGTCGCGACGAACGTGACGGTCTCCGACATCACGGCGGCGCTGCGCGCGCAGCACGTGACGTCGAGCGGCGGGCAGATGCAGAACGGGCAGCGCGCGATCGACGTGCGCGTGATCGGCGAGGCCGCCGACCTCGCGACGCTGCGGCAGATCGTCGTGAAGCGCGTCGGCTCGACGCTGATCCGGCTCGGCGACGTCGCGCTGATCCAGGACGGGTTCGTCGACGTCTCGTCGGTCGCGCGCATGAACGGCACGCCGGTGCAGGGCATGGGCATCCTCAAGCAGCCCGGGTCGAACGCCGTGACGGTGGCGCACGCCGTGCGGCGCGTGTGCGAGGAGGTGCAGGCGCAGCTGCCGCCCGGGATGCAGGTCGACATCCTGTTCGACACGACGCAGTTCATCGAGGAGGCGGTCGAGCACATCTTCTTCGAGCTCGTGCTCGCCGTGATCCTGACGGCGCTCGTGTGCTGGCTGTTCCTGGGCTCCTTGTCGAGCACGCTCAACGTGCTGTTCGCGATCCCGATGTCGCTGCTCGGCACCGTCGCGGTGATCTACTTCCTCGGCTGGACGCTCAACACGTTCACGCTGCTCGCGCTGTCGCTCGCCGTCGGCCTCGTCGTCGACGACGCCGTGATGGTGATGGAGAACATCTACCGGCACGCGGAGATGGGGAAGGACCGCGTGCGCGCGTCGAGCGAGGGCACGAAGGAGATCACGTTCGCGGCGCTCGCGGCGACGCTCGCCGTGATCGCGATCTTCTTGCCCGTCGCGTTCATGCAGGGGATCATCGGCAAGTACTTCCTGCAGTTCGGCGTGACGCTGTCGGTCGCCGTCGCGATCTCGTACATCGAGGCGATCACGCTCGCGCCGGCGCGCTGCGCGCAGATGCTGGTCGTCGCGTCGCACTCGCGCAAGGGCTTCGGCGCGATCGTCGAGCGCGGGTTCCAGGCGCTCGAGCGCGGCTACGGGAGCGCGCTGAAGCAGGCGCTGCGCATCCCGGTGGTCGTCGTCCTGATCGCGTGCGGCGTCACGTACAGCGCGTGGTGGACGATGAAGCAGCTGCAGCAGGAGATGGTGCCGTCGCAGGACCAGAGCCGGTTGCAGGTGCGCCTCACGGCCGCGGTCGGCTCGGACCTCGCGGAGACCGACCGCCTCGTGAAGAAGGCGGAGGCGCTGCTCGCGAAGTTCCCGGAGATCTCGCGCGTGCTCACGACGGTCAACGTCGGCAGCGCGCAGATGTCGCTGACGCTCGTCGGGCCGAAGGACCGCTCGATGTCGCAGCTCGAGCTGCAGGCGAAGCTGCGGCGCGAGCTGTCGGGGATCCCGGGGCTGAAGGCGTCGGTGCAGGACCTGTCGCAGCAGGGCTTCGGCGGCGGCCGCGGCAAGCCGATCGACGTGAGCGTCCGCGGCCCGGACTGGAACACCCTCATCAGCGTCGCGAAGAGCGTGCAGGACAAGCTGCGCGACTCCGGGCTCTCGGCCGACGTCGACACCGACTACGACCTCGGTCCGCCCGAGCTCGCGGTGTGGCCGGATCGGCCGAGCGCGGCGGACGTCGGCGTCAACGTCAGCGAGATCGCGACGACGATCAACACGCTCATCGGCGGGCAGGTGCTCGGGCAGTACTCGACGGCGGGGCGGCGCATGGACATCCGCATGCGCGTGATGGCCGCGCAGCGCACGCGGCCCGAGGACCTCGAGCTCGTGCAGGTGCGCGCGACGAACGGGACGCCCGTGCCGCTGTCGAGCGTGGTCAAGCACGACGAGCGCGCGGCGCTGCAGACGATCAACCACGCGAACCGGCAGCGCGCGATCCGCGTGACGGGCAACGTCGCGGCGGGTCACGCGCAGAGCGACGTGCTCGCGTACGTCGAGGAGCTGAAGAAGGGGCTGCCGCTCGGCTACAGCCTCGTGCTGTCGGGGCAGAGCTCGCAGTTCGGCGACTCGATGGCGAGCCTCGTGTTCGCGCTGATCGTCGGCATCGCGGTCGCGTACATGGTGCTCGCGTCGCAGTTCAACTCGCTGCTACACCCGGTGACGGTCCTGACGATCCTCCCACTCTCGCTCGCCGGCGCGATGATGGCACTCTGGATCTCCGGGAAGACACTCAACATCTTCTCGATGATCGGATTGTTGCTGTTGATGGGGATCGTGAAGAAGAACTCGATCATCCTGGTCGACTACGCGAACGAGGTGCGGCGCGAGCCGCGCCCCGATGGCGTCGTGCTCGACGCGCGCGCCGCGATGCAGCTCGCGGGGCCGGTGCGCCTGCGGCCGATCCTCATGACCGCGCTCGCGACGATGATGGCCGCGGTGCCGTCGGCGGCGGGCCTCGGCTCGGGGAGCGAGACGCGCGGGCCGATGGCGATCGCGATCATCGGCGGGCTGATCCTGTCGACGGTGCTGTCGCTGTTCGTCGTGCCGGCGTTCTACGTGCTCGGCGATCGCGCGTCGACGTGGCGCGAGCGGCGCAAGGCGCGGCGATCCAGCGTGTATTCACCACCATCCGCGATCGCCTCTGATCACAAAGCAGATCATGCGATCGATTCCACATCGGGGCAGACTGCCCCACCGTCGACGACCGAGGGTGACGCTTAAAGGTTCGCAACGATCGAGGGTGGTGGATCGCGTGTAACGTGGTCACTATGCGAACTACTCTACTGACACTGTTCGTCTCGTTGTTGTTCCTCGGCGGCGTCGCCTCCGCGGATCGCTGGGACTCCAGGGGCTGGGTCAAGCTCGGCGAGCGCAGCGTCGACGGCGGTCGCGGCCGCGTCGACACCGACACCATCGTCGTCGGCAGGTACGAGGGGAAGTTCTCGAAGCTGACGCTGGTCGTCGAGAAGAGCGACCTCCAGCTCGAGGGCTTCACCGTCAAGTTCGGCAACGGCAGCACGTGGTCGCCGCCGGGCCTGCGCCACGTGTTCCGCGAGAACCAGCGCACGCGCATCATCGACCTCCCGGGCGACGACCGCGTCATCCAGTCGATCACGCTGAGCTACCGGAACCTCCCGGGCGGCGGCAAGGCGGCCGTCGAGGTGTGGGGGCTGAAGTCCGAGCCCCCGAAGCCGGTCATGCGCCGCCACGCGTGGAACAACTCGGGCTGGCAGAAGCTCGGCGAGCAGAAGGTCAATGGCCGCGTCGATCGCGACGTCTATCCAGTCGGCGCGTACAAGGGCAAGTTCGAGAAGCTGCAGATCATCGTCCAGGACGACGACCTCGAGCTCCTCGACATGGAGGTCCGCTTCGCGCGCGGCCCGGCGTGGAAGGTCCCGGGCATCCGCCACTACTTCAAGGAGGGTGCGCGCTCGCGCGTCATCGACCTGCCGGGCAGGGACGAGCGCGTGATCAAGTCGATCGAGATGCTGTACAAGAACGTCCCGGGCGGAGGCGCCGCCACCGTCGAGATCTGGGGACGCTAGGCGCGTCGCCGCATCGCCCTCATCGCCTCATCGCCTCATCGCCTCAGAGCGGGTTCCACGACGAGCACGCGCCGAGCGCGCCGGAGCGAGCGGCGGTGTCGACGGGCGTGACCCAGCTCTGACCGTTGCACTGGTACCAGACGCTGTTCGACGCCGCCTGGACGCACGTGCGCGCCGGCACGTCCTTGCCGAGCGTGGCCGAGTTGCAGAAGCCGAACGCCGTCGCGCAGCCGGTCGCGGAGCTCCTCGCGACCCACTCGCCGCCGCGGCACTGGTACCACTTCGCGTCGCTCGCGGCCTGCACGCACACGCCCTCCTCGACGTCGCGCTCGAGCGTCGACGAGTTGCACGTGGTCATCGTCGGCGCGGGCGGCTGGCCCGCGACGCACGGGCCGACCGGCGTCGAGGCCGCCACCTCCTCGACGGTGACGACGACGCGGTCGCTCCAGCCGGCGCCCGACATGCCGAACAGGTGCTTCGTGACCTTCGGCGACACGTCGATGATCGGCATGCCGGCGGCCTTCTCGACGCACACGTCGGGGCCGTAGTCATCCGCGGTGACGACGGCGCACTTGCCGTTCGCCTCGATCTTCAGCTTCGCGCCGCAGCCGTAGCGCTGGCGCGACGCCGCGTACCACCCGGTGCCGTTCGCGTAGCCGCCGCACGACATCGGCTGGTGATCGCCGGGGCCGCCGAACGTCGTGATCGTGTAGCGACCGTTGGCGGGCACCTCCGACGACGCCTTGCCCTTGCAGCCGGAGAGCCCGGCCTCGATCGTGGTGACGCTGGCGCCGGAGGTCGCTTCCTCCGACTCGTCACCGACGGTGCACGCGGTTGCACAAACTGAGATCCCGAAGAAGACGGCGTGGAGACGGCGCATGGGCCGTCGCCGTGTGCAGCCGATGTGCCGGCGTTCGGCTCACATCGCATCGCGCACCTGCGTGGGTCTTTCGTCCCCAGCGCTGGGAGACGTTCCCCGGGGGCGCCCACGGCCGTCCGCACGCCCGGCAACGGCGGTGGGATCGCCGACGTTTGCGCTGCACGCGATGCGCAGCCGCGTGCCTACCGGATCGCGTCGCGAACGGCGGTGACGACGGCGCCCGGCTCCGGGAACCGCCCCCACGACTTCTCGGCGACCTTCCGGTCGTCCACCCAGACGCTGAGCTCGCCGGAGCCGCCGACCACGAGCTCGGCGTCGATGTCGAGGTCCGACTTCAGCTGGGCCGCCACCCGGGCGGCCTTGGGCCGGTAGCCTCAGGAGTTGCAGTAGCGGATCGTGACCTTCATGACGCCACTGTACCGCGCGTCACGAGAACGTCGAGCGGATGCAGAGATAGACGCGGCCGGCCTCGCAGCGCGACATGTCGACGACGGCGTCGTCGGTGTGGCGGAAGCCGCGGAACGTGTGGAACACGACCGCGCGGTCGCCGGGTGCGAGCGCCTCGACGCGCGCGGCGAGGTCGCCGGCGGCGGGGCCGGCGACGTCGCGGAAGTAGTCGCGGCCGATCGCGCGCCACTGCTGGATGCCGGTGCGCTCGGCCTCGGCGCGGTTGAAGCGTTCGACGGTGCCGCCCGGGCCGATGCGGATCACGCCGAAGGGCAGCTGATCGAGCGCGGCGTCGTCGAGGTCATCGAGGCACAACGGTTCCATGCGGTCCTCTGTATAGATCGATGTCGGACGCGTGCCAAACGTTACGGGCGACCTGCACCGTCGACGTGCGTCGGCGGCTCCTCGGGGTCGATCGACGGGTCCTCGCTCGTGTCGGACGTCGTGGCGGCGAGCGCGTGGTTGCGATCGGCGCGGAAGCTGCCGGTCCACTCGAGGTTCGCGGCGCCGAGCTTCTCGCCGAGCTCGGTCGCGGTCGGGCGGCGCGACGGCTCGGCGTCGAGGGCGAGGACGAGCGCGTCGTCGAGCGCGGCGGGGATCGTCGGGTTCGCGGCCGACACGGGCGCGTGCTTGGTGTCGCGCGGCGTCTTGCCGGTGAGCGCGAAGTACAGCGCGGCGGCGAAGCCGTAGACGTCGGAGGCGTTGCCGGCGGGCGCGCCGGCGAGCACCTCGGGCGCCATGAAGCCGGGCGTGCCCATGACGGCGCCGGCGTGCGTGAGCTCGGCGTCGTCGCCGTCGCCGATGCGCGCGATGCCGAAGTCGAGCAGCTCGAGGCGCTGGGGCTCCTGATCGGGCGCGATGACGAACATGTTCCCGGGCTTGAGGTCGCGGTGCACGATGCCGCGGCGGTGCGCCTCGGCGAGCCCGTCGGCGGCGGGGACGAACAGGTGCACCGCGAGCGCGGGCGGCAGCGGGCCGCACCTGCGCACGAGCGTCGCGAGGTCGAAGCCCTCGAGGAGGTCCATCGCGTAGTACCAGACGCCGTCGTCGGTGACGCCCCAGTCGTGGATGCGCACGACGCTGGGGTGGACGATCGACGCGGTCGCCTGGATCTCGCGCTCGAAGCGCGCGACGCGCGACGGCTTGCGCCCGTGCTCGGGCGACAGGATCTTCAGCGCGACGCTGCGGCGCAGCGCGCGATCCTCGGCGCGCCACACCTCGCCCATGCCGCCCTGGCCGATGCGCTTGATCAGGCGGTAGCGGCCGAGCTTGCGGCTCTCGAACACGCTCTGGCGCAGCGACCACATCACGTGCCCGCCCCACACGCCGACGATCGCCGCGGCGAGGAGCACCGCGACGAAGGTGCCGAACACGAACATCGCGTGCGCGTCGTGGAGCTGCGCGCCGAGCGCCGGATCGAGCTGCGTCGCGGCGAGGAGGCCGGCGGGGTAGGCGGTCGTCGACAGGACGGCGAGCAGCGCGCCCGAGCGCCAGTGCGACGGCAAGGCGATCGCCTCGCCCATGATCACGACGAACACGGCGGACACGTACGGCGACGTGAGGCCGCCCATGTGCGTGGCGAGCAGCATCAGCGCGAACGACGTCACCGGGAACACCGACGACGCGAGCGCGGTCGCGACGCGCGGCGGCGGCAGCGGGCTGCGGAACAGCGGCGCGACGGCGGCGATGTGGAACACCGTCGTCGCGAAGCGCACGGCGAGCACGAACGCGAGCGAGCCGCTGCCGATCGCGTGGTGCGTCGCGAGGTCGAGCGCCGTGCCGACGACGAGCCACAGCAGGCACGCGACGACGATGATGCTGCGGGCGCGCAGCACCTCGCCCGCGTGCTGGTGGCGCGCGATCCGCTCCTGCGCCGCGGGCCCGAGGCCGCTGCCCGCGGAGCCGGGTGTCGACGTCCCGCGCGTCACCGGGACATCTTAGATCAGCAGGGCAGCTGCACGTAGAACGTCGCGCCGGCGCCCGCGGCGGACTCCGCCCACACGCGGCCGCGGTGGCGACCCGCGATCTTCGCGACGGTGGCGAGCCCGATGCCGGTTCCGGGAAACTCGGACTGGCGGTGCAGGCGCTGGAACGCGCCGAACAGCTTGCCGGCGTACGTCATGTCGAACCCGGCGCCGTTGTCGCGCACGGCGAGCGTGACGGCGTCGGCGCGGCGCTCGGCGAACACCTCGATGCGCGGCGCGGCGACCTTCGCGGTGAACTTCCACGCATTGCCGATCAGGTTGTCGAGCACGATGCGGAGGAGGCCGGCGTCGCCGGGCGCCGCGATGCCGTCCTCGATCGCGACGTCGACGGTGCGCCCGGGGCTCTGCTCGCGCAGGACGAGCGCCGCGTCGCGCGCGAGCTGCGACAGGTCGCACGGGCCCAGCTCGAGCTCGCTGCGCCCGATGCGCGACAGCTGGAGCAGCCCGTCGATCAGCTTGCCCATGTGCTGCGCGGCGGCGCGCACGCGCGCGAGGTAGTCGCGGCCGCGCTCGTCGAGGACGTCGTGGTGCGCCTCCTCCAGCGCGCGCCCGAAGCCGTCGATGCTGCGCAGCGGCGTGCGCAGGTCGTGCGACACGGAGTACGCGAACGCCTCGAGCTCGGCGGTGCGCTCGCGGACGCGCAGGTCGAGCTCGTCGCGCACGGCCTTCTGCTCGGTGATGTCGATGCAGCTGCCGATGTAGCCGGCGAACTCGCCCGACGGGAGGAAGTGCGGCACGCCGGTGTCGAGGAGCCAGCGGTAGGCGCCGTCGGCGCGGCGCAGGCGGTACTCCATGCGAAACGGGCGCCGCGCGACGAACGCGTCGAGGTACGTGTCCATCGCGGGCTGGAAGTCCTCGTGGTGGACGCCCTCGGCCCAGCCGTTGCCGAGCTCCTGCGCCATCGTGCGCCCGGTGAACGCGAGCCACTGCTGGTTGAAGAACGTGCACAGCGCGTCGCGGCCGGCGAGCCACAGCAGGACCGGCGACGAGTCGGCCATCACGCGGAAGCGCTGCGCGTCGCCGGCGAGGTCGCGCAGCGCGACGACGACGCCCGACGATCCGAGCGGGGTGATCGTCGCCTCGTGCGGGCGCGGAGGGAGCGCGAGCTCGGCGACGGCGGTCTCGCCGGCGAGGGCGCGGCGCGCGTCGGCGGCGAGGCGCGCGTGCCAGCCGTCGCGGTCGGCGAGCAGCTCGAACAGCGGGCGGGCGAGGGCGCGCTCGCGCGGGATCGCGAACAGCTGCGCCGCGCACAGGTTCCACGCGGTGACGCGGAGGTCGCGGTCGAGCGCGAACACCGGGTGCGCGAGGGCGTCGAGGACGGCGTCGCCGGTCACGGCGCGGCCTCGAACAGCGCCGCGGCGGCGGCGACGGCGCGCGCGGCGAGCGGCTCCCAGCGCCCCTGCCACGCCGCGATCGCGGCGGCGTTCTCGGGGCGCTTGTTCGCGAGGAGCTCGACGAGCGCGCCGCCATAGGCACGGTGCCAGCGGCAGTCCTCGCCGAGCGAGTGCAGGAGGTTCGCGAGCGCGTCGTCGCCGTTGCGGCGGGCGAGGGCGGCGAGCTCGACGACGAACAGCTCGTCGAAGCGCGGGAGGACGGCGACGTGGAGCGCGATCAGCGCCTCGCCGAGGTCGTAGGCGACGAGCAGGCGCTCGATCAGCTCGCGCAGCGGCTGCCACGCGGGCGCGGTCTCCCAGTGGTCGCGCGCGGCGACGCCGAAGCTCGCGTCGACGTGCTGCAGCTGGCGCATGCGGTACGCGAGGCGCTGCACGCGGCGCAGCTCGTCGGCGGCGTGGAACGCGCAGGCGATCGCGACGCGGCCGCCGGGGGCGAGCGTGCCGAGGTACGACGCGACCATCTGCAGCGCGTGGCACGGGAAGCGGAGGACGGGGAGGATGCTGCCGAGGCGCGCGAGCCAGGCGGGATCGAGGCGGCGATCGTCGGCGGCGTCGAGGACACCGTCGACGAACGCCTCCTGCGTGCGCTGGAGCTGCGCGTACGAGGCGTACGTGGTCTCGCGCGGATCGCGGAAGGCGTCCCAGTCGCGGCACTGCAGCGGCGACTCGATCTGGTAGCGGCGCAGCCACGGGCGGATCGCCGCGCCCGTCGACAGGCCGCGCTCGGGATAGAACAGCAGGCGCGAGCTGCCGACGTCGTAGTCGTTCGGGCGGCGCCCGAGCTGTGCGAGGTGCCAGTACGTGCGCGGCGCCGGCTTCATCCGGAGCTGCTCCACGCCCACACGACCTCGTCGTCGGTGATCGTCACGTTGCCCTGGAACGCCGGCATCACGAGCTCGAGGTCGGAGGGGAACGCGAACGGCCGCCCGAGGGCGCGCTCGATCGCCGCGCGGCGCAGGATGCAGCGGTGCGGCACGAGCACGCGCAGGTACGCGCCGCGGTCGAGCACGACGACGCCGGTGTTGTCTGCGCGGATCGCCTCGACGACGGCGCGCCCGCCGTCGCTGGCCTCGAGGACGGGCCCGACGCCGTCGGTCACGCGGGCACCGCCGGGTCGACGTACACGGCGCCGTCGCGGATCTCGACGGCGAACGCGCGCAGGCACGCGGTGGCCGGGTTGAGACCGCGGCCGGTGGAGGCGTCGTACTGCCAGTGGTGCGCCGAGCAGGTGAGCACGTTGTCCGCGAGCGTGCCGGCGCTGAGCGCGACGCCGAGGTGCGCGCAGCGGTCCTCGTACGCGCGCACGGTGTCGCCGACGCGCAGGACGAGCACGGCGACGCCGGCGACCCTCGCGGCGAGGAGGTCGCCGCTCCACAGGTCGGCGAGCGCGGTGACGCGATGGAACGCCATCACGGCTCCTCGGCGGCGACGACGTCGATGCGATCGAGCGCGGTCAGGCCCGAGGCGCTGACGGTGGCCGCCGGATCGAGCACGGCGCCGCGCGCGAGCACGCGCACGCGCGCGCGGGGACGGACGCGCACCGTCGCCGCACGCTGGAGCTGCGCGGCGACCGAGGCGATCGTCTCGTCGTCGCGGGCCAGCACGAGGATGCCGAGCGTGTCACCGGCGACGAAGCCGTAGAGCGGCACGAGCATCGTCGGTCAGCGCCTCAACCATGGATAGTCACCGCCCGCGACGTCCTTGCCCCACTCGTCCTGCGTGAGGCCGAAGTGAGTGCGCAGGAGCTCGAGCAGGTTCGCGGGCGCCTCGCCGGCGAGGATCTGCTTCACGACGTCGCGGTGCTCCGCGTAGCGCTCGGGCTCGGCCTCGAAGATCGTGCGGCACGGCTCGGAGCAGAAGATGTAGCGGCGGCCGTCGCGGTCGACGACCTGCGCCGTGTTGCGCGCGGGCGTGCCGCCGCACAGCACGAGCTGGCACAGGCTGCAGAAGCCGACGGGCGTGGTGCCGTGCGTGTACCACTCGACGCCGGGGCCGGACTCGCGCCAGCGCTCGGCGACGCGCTCCCACACGGGATCGAGCGCGTCCCACGAGGCGGGGTACTTCGCGCGCAGCCACGCGCGCTCGTCGGGGCCGGGCACCGCGAGGTCGAACCACACGGTCGCGCGGTAGGTGTACGCGCTCGCGTACACCATGTGGTGGTACCAGTCGAGGCTCTCGAGGAACGTGGGCCAGTACGCGGGGAGCTCGAGGCCGACGTCGGCGAGCGAGCGCGCGAACTGATCGAGCACCCACTCCTGCATGAACTCCTTGAACGAGCTGCGGCGGTGCGCGAGCGGCGTCAGGTAGTCCATCGCGAAGCCGGTGACGACGGCGAACAGGAGCCAGTGCCGCCAGAACCACTTGTCGACGAGGCGCTGCGCGCGGGCGCGGTCGTGCGCGACGAGCGTGCGCACGACGGTCGGGCCGATCTGCGCGTGGCGCGCCTCGTCGGTCTGGATGCTCTTCAGCATCGTCTCGAACATGCGATCGCCGACGTCGTGCGCCATCGCGGACAGGCCGACGAACTGTAGATTCGTGAAGCCGGTCTCGAACACGAAGTTCGTGGCGACCGCGAGCTCGATCGGGTCGGCGGCGAGGAGCATCTCGTCCATCACGTGGCGCGCGGCGATCGCGACCCAGTCGTTCGAGTGATAGAAGCGGTGCGTCCAGTCGAACTGGCGGTCCCACTTGACGAGGTCGTGCAGCGCGACGAGCGGCAGCTGGGTGTGGCGGAGCTCGTCGAGCGCGCCGAGCAGCGCCGTGCCGCGCCACGCGCTGTCGCGGGCGAAGCGCGCCGCGCGGAGGTTGCCGATCGTCGCGGCGAACTCGGCGAGCGGCAGCGTCGCGGCATGCAGCTTCAGCGCGCTCAGCCAGCGCCGGTCGTGGCGCTGGAAGTCCTCGGGGCGGCCGACGGCCTCGCGCACCGCGTGCACCGCCGCCTCCTTCTGCGCCTGCGTCGCGACGTACTCGGCGTACGTGGTGCGGAACGGCTCGTTCCACCCGGCCCACGCGTCGTGCGGCAGCCACGGTGCGCCGCTCGCCTCCTCGGGGAATACGTCGCGCTCGCCGACGTAGCCGTACGTCCAGTCGAGCTTGCGTGCGAGGTCGAACCAGTCGTCGCGCGCCAGCTTCACGGCGCCCTCGGCGCGCGCTGGTTGAGGACGAGCCAGTACAGCCCGATCTCGCGCGCCGCGACGATGAAGCGATCGAAGTCGACCGGCTTCTGGATGAAGCTGTTCGCGTGGCCCTCGTACGCGGCGAGCCGGTCGCGGTCGGCGTTCGACGACGTGAGCATCACGATCGGCACGTGCTTCGTGCTCGGATCGGCGCGCACGGTGCGCAGCACCTCGAGCCCGTCGATCCGCGGCAGGTTGATGTCGAGCAACACGACCGCCGGATCGCTGTCCGGCCCGCGCTCCGCGTGCGCCCCGCGCCGGAACAGGTAATCGAGTGCCTCCACGCCGTCGTACACGCGCACCAGCGCGTTCTCCACGCGCGCACGGTCGAAGGCCATGCGCGTCAGCTCCGCATCGTCGTCGTTGTCCTCGACCAGGAGGATCACCGGCTTCATGAGGTACGGCCCCACGCGCCGGCGACGGTACCACGGACCGTGGAGTCGTCGTCGGAGCCGGGGGCGCAGCAAATCGCTGCACGCGACTACGCGGGGGCGATGAGGTCGACGGAGCCGTCGGCGCGGCGGCGGACGAGGTCGAGGTGGGCGAGGATCTGTGTGAGGTGATCGGGGCGGAGGCGCGAGGCCCAGGGCCAGTCGATGCGCGTGGTCGGTGGAGCGGCGAGGAGGGCGGAGAGGTAGAGAGGGTGGTCGCGCCGGTCGGGGAACGGGTTGATCGCGAGCTCGGCGACGTGCGCGAGCTCGCGGGTGCGCAGGAGGGTGGCGATGACGTCGGCGGTGAGGTCGGTGCCCTCGAGGGCGAGGCGCGCGAGGGGGCGCGCGGCGAGCAGGAGGAGGAGGGCGTCGAGCGCGGCGGGGCCGAAGGTGCAGTAGGAGAGGGAGAGCTGCGCGAGCTCGGCGGCGTCCGTCGCGAGGTCGCGGAGGAGGGGAGCGAGGTCGGTGTGGATCATGCGCAGCGCGAGCGCGTGCAGGTGCGGGCGGCGCGCGAGGTCGGAGAGGAGCCGCACATCGCCGGCGAGGTGCGCGCCCTCGACGGAGATGTCCGTGGCCTCCGGCAGCGCGGTCGCGAGCCAGCGCAGCTCGGCGGGGCCGGCGTCGCACTCGCCGAGGCCGAACGCGCGCAGGCGCGGCGCGTGGAGGGCGTGCAGGAACGGCGCCCAGCCGCCGTCGTCGACGGCGAGGTCGGTGAGGAGGAGGCGCCGCGCGCCGGCGAAGATGCGCGTGCCGGCGAGGCTCGCGGGCTCGACGCGGCGGCGCCGGCCCGTCGGCTTCGGGCGCCCGCACAGCTCGAGCTCGGAGATCCCGGCGAGCGCCGCGACCGCCCCGAGCTGCGCGAACTGCTTCTCGTTGTCGACGAGGATGCGCACCCTGCGGAGCGGGTGGACCGCGGCGAGCCGCGCGAGGTGCGGCGCGAGCATCGGCGCGCGGATCGTGATCCCCTCGAGCAGGCCGCGCCGGAGCTCGCACGCCTCGACGATCCCGTCGATGTCCCCCGCGATCGCGGACGTCACGCGCGCGAGCACCTCCACCTCCCGCGCGCGCATCGCGGCGCGCCGGGGATCGCGCAGCGGCACCTCCGCGAGCTCGCACTGCAAGCGGATCAGCTCGCCGCGCACGTCGCCGCGCTCGAGGAGCCAGTCGGCGTACACGAGGCGCGCGGCGATGTCGTCGGGATCCGCGCGCACCGCGGCCAGCAGCTCCTCGCCGCCCTCGCGCGCAGGCCTGGGCACGGCGATCGGGAACGCGATCGCATCCGCGGCGCGCGCGTCCTCCGCCGCCCACGCGGCCGCCGTCTTCATGTTCTTCGTGGGCTCGGCGAACCACCTCTTCACGCGCCACCCCGGATCCGGAAACGGATTGCGCCGCGCGCTCGGCTGCACGCCGACGACGACGCGGTCCGCCGTCCGGACGGCGAGGCACGTGTAGATCCGGATCCCCGCGCGCACGGTGTGGTCCATCCCGTACGCCACCTCGCTCGCCATCGCGCGGTGCACCTGCGTCGCGATCACCGCCACCAGCTGGGCCCGATCGCTCCTGTGAAACCGCTCCACGTACGTCGCGATCGTCCCGACCTGCAGCGCCAACCCCCCGACGTCGAACGCGCGCGTCCGCTGCTGCGCGACGTACGCCGCGCGCACGGCGTCGACGTCGAGGTCGGGCACGACCCTCACGGCCGACATAGTATGCTGCGCGCGTGACCGACACCGACGTCGTGACCGCCTACTACGCAGCGTTCAACCGCGGGGACTGGGATGGGATGTGCGGGTACCTGACCGAGGATGTGGCGCACGACCTGAACCAGGGTGCGCGCGAGGTCGGGCGGGCGACGTTCCGGGCGTTCCTCGACCGGATGAACCGGAGCTATCGCGAGCAGCTGCGCGACATCGTGGTCATGGGTGGGGGTGCGGGCCGCGTCGCGGCGGAGTACGTCGTCGACGGCGAGTACCTGGCGACCGACGAGGGGCTGCCGCCGGCGCAGGGGCAGCGGTACTCGCTCGCGGGCGGCGCGTTCTTCGAGCTGCGCGGCGACAAGATCGCGAGGGTCACGAACTACTACAACCTCCAGACGTGGTTGAAGCAGGTCGGCGCGTAGTGGGCGACCTCGCGATCGAGCGTGTCGTCGGCGCGGGGATCGCCGAGCACCTCGGGGCGATCGCGGCGCTGCGGATCGCGGTGTTCCGCGAGTACCCGTACCTGTACGCGGGGACCGAGGCGTACGAGCGCACGTACCTCGCGACGTATGCGGCGTCGGCGGACAGCCTGGTCGTGCTCGCGCGCGACGGCGACCGCGTCGTCGGCGCGGCGACGGCGATGCCGCTCGTGCAGCACTCGGAGGCGGTGCTGCCGCCGCTCGCCGCGGCCGGGTACGCGCCGGAGCGCGTCTTCTACTTCGGCGAGTCCGTGCTCGATCCCGCGTACCGCGGGCGCCGCATCGGCGACGCGTTCTTCGCCCATCGCGAGGCGCACGCGCGCGAGCGCGGCTTCGGCGTCGCCGCGTTCTGCGCCGTGGTGCGGCCCGACGGGCATCCGCGGAGGCCGCCGGGCTACCGGCCGCTCGCGCGGATGTGGGAGCGCCACGGCTTTGTCGCGCGGCCGGATGTGATGGCGACGTTCTCGTGGCGCGACCTCGACGATGCGGAGGAGACGCCGAAGCCGATGATGTTCTGGGTGAAGGACCTGACGTGATGCGCGTGGCCGCGTGGCAGTACCCGATCGAGCGCCACGCCTCGTTCGCGGCGTGGGCCGCGAAGATCGACGGGGCCGTGGCGGATGCCGCGCGGCGCGAGGCGTCGCTGCTCGTCGCACCCGAGTACGCGGCGATGGAGCTGACCGCGCTGCTCGCGCCGGACGAACAGGCGACGCTGCAGACGCAGATCGCGGCGCTGCAGCGCCTGCTCCCCGACCACGACGCCGTCTACCGCGAGGCCGCGACCCGCCACGGCGTGGCGATCGTCGCCGGCAGCTTCCCGGTGCGCGCCGCCGACGGCCGCTACCACAACCGCGCGCTCGTGATCGGCCCCTCGGGCGCGACCGCCGCCGTCGAGAAGCTGCAGATGACGCGGTTCGAGCACGAGCTGTGGGGCATCGCCGCCGGCCGCGGCCAGGTCATCGTCGAGCTCGGCGACCTCCGCCTCGGCGTCGCCATCTGCTACGACGCCGAGTTCCCGCTCCTCGTGCGCCGCCTCGCCGCCGCCGGCGCCAACGCCATCGCCGTGCCCAGCTGCACCGACGGCCTCGCCGGCTATCACCGCGTCCGCATCGCCGCCCAGGCCCGCGCGCTCGAGAACCAGTGCTACGTCGTCCAGGCCCCGACCGTCGGCCTCGCCCCCTGGTCGATCGCCCTCGACGAGAACGTCGGCGCCGCGGGCGTCTTCACCCCCGCCGATCGCGGCTTCCCCGACGACGGCATCCTCACCCTCGGCCCCCTCAACGCGCCCCACCTCCTCGTCGCCGACCTCGACCTCCCCCGCGTCGACGCCGTCCGCGCCGACGGCCAGGTCCTCGGCCACCGCGACTGGGACGCCCCGGCGCACGTCGCCGATGCCGCGGTGGACCAGATCCGGATCGGCTGACCGGGACCCAGCGCATTCGCTTGCCTCCGTGGTCGCAGCTCGACTCGCACACGCGCCCCCGCGCCCGCGGGCCGGTGCGGGTCGGTGCTCTCGTCCGGCCGAGGCCCGAACGCGATCGCAACGCTCTGGACCCGAGTTGCCCGGCGGACTCGGACATCGGGTCCTGACGCAACAGGGTCACACTTGCTTTGCGCGCTGCGGTCACAGCCCAGGATGGCTCCTGCCGATGGGCGCGCTTGACCGTGCGCCATCGGCCCGGCACATTCGATCGGTCTCGTGACGAACGGACTTGGTGCTCGGGTGTCGGTCCCGAAAGAGAACTGCGAGGACACTGTCGAGCCGGCGATCGCGCTGCTCGCAGCCGGCGATCGAAAGGGCGCGATGACGCTGCTCGTGGCGAGCCACGGCCGCGCCGTGTATGCGTTCTGCGCGCGCATGCTGCGCGATCGCGTGCTCGCCGAGGATGTCTCGCAGCAGGTGTTCCTCGAGGCGTGCCGCGATCTCGATCGCTTCCAGGGGCGCTCGGCGATGCGCACGTGGCTGCTCTCGATCGCGAGCCACCGCTGCCGGGACGCGATGAAGGCCACGCGTCGACGCAACGAACGCATCGAGGCCGACGACCAGGCCGTTGCGAGTGCACCCGGAACAGACGCTCCGCCGATCGAGCGCCTCGACCGAGCACGGCTCCATGCCGCGCTCGAACGATGCCTCGAACACCTCTCTCTCGAGGCGCGCGCGGCGGTGCTCCTGCGCTTTCGTTCGGAGATGTCGTACGAGGAGATGGCCGCCGCGCTCGGTGCCAAGGCTGACACGCTTCAGGCGCGCGTCGCGCGCGCCTTGCCGATGTTGCGGCGGTGCTTCGAGAGCAAGGGGTGGAATGGTGCGTGATCGCGACCACGAATGGCTGCTCGCACGCGAGCGGGGCGAGCGCGTCGTCGACGTCCCTGCGTCCGAGCTCGCGCGCTACGAACGCCTGACCGCCCACCTCGCCGACCTCGACGATCCGGTGCCACCCGCCGGGTGGGAAGAGCGCCTCCTCGCACGACTCGATGCGCCGAGCCCACCCCGCCGCCGCGCCGCACGCGCCGCGGTCGCAAGTGCGCTCGTGCTCGCCGCCGTGGCGGCCGCCGCATGGTGGCTGTGGCCGAGCCACGGCCGCCCCGCACCGGCGGTGAGCCTGGAGCTCCGCCGCGGATCGGTCGTGCACCGCGGCGATGAAGGGAGCATCGGCGACACGCTGGTTGTTCGCGGCGACCTCCCCGAGCGCTTCGATCTCCGCACCTACGACGAGGCCGGCGTGCTCCTCGCGAGGTGTGGCCCCGATGGGGGATGCGCGTCGATGGGTCCTCCCGTGGTGTGGGAGATCGCGCTGACGAGCCCCGGACTCGTGCGGGTCATCCTGATCACGGGTGACGCCGTCCCCCCGCCGTTGGGCAGGCTCGACGACGATCTCGCCGCCGCGAGCCGCGCGGGTGCACAGATCGTTCAGCTGCGCGAGGTCACGGTTCGTTGAGCGAGGGCGCCGGTCGCGCCACCGTGATCTCGAGGCTCGCCCACGTGCGTGCCGAGACCTTCGATGCGAGCACGTCGCGCGCTCGCTGGAGCGCGCCGACCTGATCGGTCGCTCCCCCCGCTGCGTAGAACGCCTCGATCGCGGTCGCGGCGTCATCGTCGGGCACGGACCAGCGTGTACCGACGACCACCTCCGTCCCCGCGTCGAGGAACGCGGCGACCATCGATCCGTTGCCGGCGTCGTCACGCCCGGTGGCGGCGCCGCAGCTCGCGAGCACGACGACGCGAGGCGCGGACGGCAACGTGGCGAGCTCCGCGGCCGCGAGCGGACCGTCCGCGAGCTCGAGCGCGGCGCCGTCGAGCGGCATCGTCGTGCGCGCTGCGACGTGGAGCAGGCTCGCGCGACCTGCGCCGCGCACGAGCCCGCGCGACGCTGCGCCGCCGACGTGCGGCGAGACACCGAGCCGCGCGGCGACACGGCGAGCCTCCTCTGCGGACGCTGGGAGGTCGCCGCGCGGATCTCCGATGACGATCGGCGTACCCGCGACCGTCGAAGCGCTGGCGCGCGGGCGCACACCCGGCACCCGCACGAGCGTGGCGGTGCTGCGGAGCGCAGCGAGCGGCGCGCGCGCGACGGCGCCGATCGCCAGTACGTGTAACCGTTCGTCTGGTGCGAGATCGCGCGGCACGAACGCGGCCTCCAGCACCGCCGCGGCGGCCGCATCGTCTGGCCGTGACGCGAGTGTCCGCGCGAGCCCGGCGAGCGCCTCGGCGTCACCGACGTCCGCGCCGGTGACGGTGCCGCGATGCACGTCGAGCCGCCACAGCCTCGCGCCGCCGGGGACGAGCACGACGAGCCGTCGGCTGCGCCACGCCGCCACGATGCCGCCCACGTCGGGTTCCTCGGACGCGCGCGGGGTCGTCGCCATGGCCTCGTCGCACGACGACGGTGGCGCCGGCTGGCCCGGAGCAAGCTCGCGGGAACCTTCGCTCGATGCGAGCAGCGCCTGCGCGTCCAGGCGCGCGACGACCGCCAGCGCGTCGCGCCAGCGCTCGTGGTCCGCCAGGAGGCCGATCAGGTGCAGGTGCGGCTCGCGATGCGTCGCGATCAGCGTCGGTCCGAGCGATCCCGATCCGCGCGCGAGATCGGCAACGCGATCGATCGCCTCGCGATCGAACCGCATCGCGGCCTCGCGGTCACCTCGCCGCGCGGCGATGATCGCACGCCGGTACGGGACCCACATCGCCCACTGCGCTTCGGGGGCAGCATCCGCGGCGCGCGCGAGCTCGGCCTCGGCGGCCGCGAGGTCGCCGAGGTCCTCCAGCACCTGGCCGCGGTTGAGGTGGTAGGCGAAGCCGCTTCCCTCGAGCGCGCGCGCATCCTCGAGCCGCGCCAGCGCGACCCCGAGCGCGCCAGCGCGCCGCGCGACGTAGGCGAGGTTGAAGTAGATCGCGACGAGGAGGCTGGGGCGTGGAGAGCGCGCCGCGAGCTCCTCGTGCAGCGCCTGCTCGAGGGGCAGGCGGGCGAGCTCCGGGTGATCCTCATCGATGAACAGCACCGCCTGCTTCAACCTGGGCACGACACGGTCCCCGCCCGGTGCGATCAACGGGATGACCGCGTCGAGCGCGCGCTGCGCCGCGTGGTGGTCGCCCACCGCGCAGAGCAGGTCGGCCTCCGCCACCCCCGCGTAGACCAGCATGGCCAGGTCGCCCGCTCGCTGGGCCGCCTCGCGGGACCTCGCGATCAGGGCTCCGGCGCGCGCATACGCGCCGAGCTCGAAGTCGATCCCCGCGAGCTGGTGGGCGTCGCGCGCGACGGCGGCGTGCGCACCGAGGCGCTCGTGTGCCGCGAGCGCCTGCTCCAGCTGCGCGCGCGCTCGGCCGCACCGCCGCCGCGCGCGCGCCGCCACGCCTAGCCACGTCCGCGCGTCCGCATCGCGTGGGCCGCCCAGCAGCGCCGGGGCGATCCGATCGACCCCGTCGTGGGTGCCGAGGTAGACGTTCGCGCGGAGCGCCTGAACACCAGCTTCGAGGTTCCAGGTGAGCGCGAGCTCCGCCTCGCACGTCGCGGCAGCCTCGGCCCACGCGCGACGTTCGACGAGGTCCATGCACGTCGTGGTCTGCCGGCAGCCCAACATCGCGACGATCACCCACACCCGCATCGCTCGATCTTCATACACAGTTCGCGTGTCGTAGTCGCGCGCGGTGCGTCGCCTCACGCGATACCTCAAGTAAAGGAGCGAACCATGACCCGTGTCAGATACGTCTTTGTCGATCTCGGAACTGCCGGAGCCACGATCGAGGTCAACTCGCCCGGGGAGTCCGTCCAGGAGTACAGGTACGACCCGAACGTCTCGCCGCCGGGGGCCGCCGTCGGACGTCCCCAGCCGCCCGGCGTGTGGACGATGAACGTCGGACGTGGCGCGATCCACGGCTTCGTCGCGCAGGCCGGCGTCTCCTTCAAGATCATCAGCGGGGACGTGACGACCCTGGTCGCGACCGGAGAGAACCCGTGGCCGCCGCCGCCACGTGTGCCCCCTGACTTCTTGCAGTAGGTCGAACGTTTTCGCGCGCGGCTTGTCGGGATCGTGTGTGCTCGGTCGCCACAGCGGACGAACAGACAACGGAGCCAAGCATGTCGACCGCAAATGGTAGTGCCCCTTCCGAGACGTCCACCGACCCCACCGCGATCGCGGAGACGATATGGAGGTCGCTGAGTCCCTCGACCTCGCGGGCGGTCCCCTCGTCCCAGGCCGCGTCCGCACCCAGCTTCCTCGAGTTCGCGACGACGCTCGAGACGGCGCTCGCCCGCAACCCCGAGCTCGCGCAGCAGGTCCGCGAGCTGTTCGCTCGGTCCGCGCGAGCCGCCATGCTCGCGAGCGACGTCGAGGTCCCCTCGCAGCAGGACTTCGTCGAGGCGTTGAGCAAGCCCCACGCGGCGTCGCGCGGCGGTACGATCGCGCGCGCGTTCTGGTGGGGATGGCACGTCCAGATCTCCCACCAGGACCTGCAGACCTTCCTCAACTCGGCCTCGCCGATCAATGCCCTCATCGGTGCGATCGGTGGCGGCATTCCGAGCCCGGCGGCGCCGTTCATCAAGCTTGCGGCGGTGTTCGTCGCAGGCGCGCTCCAGTTGCTACGCGGCCTCGATCGCGGCAAGGGGGTTTACATCAGCATGCTGTGGATCGCTCCCGGCGTGTTCGTCCCCACGTCGGTGGTGTAGGGAGGTCCGCCATGAGCAACCGCGCACTCCTGGTTGGAGTCAACAGCTATGCAAAGCAGACAGCACTCCGTGGCTGCATCAACGATTGCACCGACGTGGGTGCCGCGCTGACCGCAGGAGCGAATGTCCGATCCGAGGACATCGTCGAGTTGCTGGACGCGAGGGCCACGAAGCACGACATCCTCGGCGCCCTGCGCAAGATGATCGCCGGCCTCGCCCCCGGCGACAGCGGGTACTTCCATTTCAGCGGCCACGGCGTCCAGATGCCGACGGACGATCCCGAAGAGCCCGACGGGCTCGACGAGGTGCTGTGCCCGCACGAGTTCGACTGGACGCCGGAGACGGGGATCACCGACAACGAGGTGCTCGACGTGCTCGCCGCGTTGCCGCTCGATCGCCGGATGGTCGTCACGATCGACTCGTGCCATTCGGGCGATCAGGCGAGGGCCCTGATCCCGAAGGGAAGACCGCGCACGTTGCCGCCGCCGCCGAACCTGCGGCGTCGCGGTGCGGTCCCGCTCGGACTCCGGGGCATCGCCAAGACGGCGCCGAGCGTCGCGTTCCTCTCGGCGGTCTCGCCGTGGCAGCTGGCGATCGACACGAGCTTCGGAGGGCGCGACAACGGCGCGTTCACGAACGAGTTCCTGCGCCGGCTCCGCGAGGTGCCGGGCACGACCCTCACGGATGCCGCGCTCGCCATCGAGCCGGCCCTGCGCGGCTACAACATGACGCCCGTCGCAGAGAACGGCGACGTGAGGTATCTGTCGCCCGGGGGGCGCCGATCTCGCAAGCGCACGCGGGCGGTGCGCGCGAGCTCGGCGCGCGCCGCAACCGTCGTGTTCGACCGCGCGTTTCACGCGCGGCTGCTCGGTCAGGAGCTCTCGGTGAGTGTGCGCGTCGCGAACGATGGCGGCGAGCTGATCGCCCACGTGGCGGCCACGTATCTGGGGCAGTCGTTCGCATCGCCACCGATCCCGACCACAGGGAACCTCACCTTCCCACTCGACCTCGGGATGTTCGGCCTCCGCCTCGTGGTTGGCGTGACCGGATGGCAGCGGGTCGCCGCGGCGATCGCGTTCACACTCGAGCTGTCGATCGTCAGCGACCTCGCGTTCGTCCCGCACGTCGACATCGGACGCACCGCGGTGCACGTCGACCTCGCGTCGATGACCCGCGGGCTCGCGGCCGCGTACGCGACCTCGCCGGCCGACGTCGTCGCCCTGCTCGCCCTCCACGGGGCAACGCCGCCTCCGAACGACCGCGCGGCGACCGCCGGTGCATCGCGCGACCCCGCGATCCAGGTATTCGCGACAGGCGTCGCCAAGTGGGGACCGAACTGGCGCGAGGACCGCATCATCCGCCCGTTCGCCGACCGGCCTCGCCCCGACGGCATCCGCCGTTACGAGGTCCGGCTCGGACCGCAGCGCGGCCAGGGCAACACGTACGTCGTGGGTTGGCTGTCGGATCAGGAGACCGACTTCGACTTCGTGCTCCACATGGGCAACAACTTCTTCGGTGGCTGGGGCGAGCGCGACTGGCTCGTGGAGGGCTACTACGCCGACATCCAGCCCTTTCCGCGCAGCCGGGGCGCGACGCCGCGCGCCTCGGAGGCGGCGATCGCGGCGGCCCGAGGTCGAACGCCGCACGCGCCGGCCGATCCGCCGAAGTCGGCCGACGGCGAAGTCTCCCACCACAACGGCGCTTCATGATGCGGACAGCGCTCCGGTGAGTCACAGGAACGCGCGGAAGACGACCGACGGCCGCAGCCGGCTTTTCGTACTCACGACGAACCCCGGCTACGACTTCGAGCCGTCGTACTCGCCCGACGGGCGCTGGATCGCCGTGCGCATGATGTCGCGCCCCGGCTTCCAGGCCGACCGCGAGAAGATCGCGCTGATCAACTGGGTACGTGATCGCGGACGCCGCGCTCCGAACGCACGTCGAGCCCGGCGCACCGCGGCCGACGAAGGCACCCTGCTGAGCGCGTCGGGTGGGCGTCACTTCGGCGGCTCATCGACCGTCACGTCACCGACGTCGATCGTGGTGCCGGCCGCGACCGCGACGCCTCGCTTCGGCGCCGGCTTGCTGCCGAGGATGACGAGCGTCCTCGTACCCGCCGGGCCTGCGACCTGAAAGCGTCCGTCGGGGCCGCTGCTCGGAGGTGGCTCGCGCAGCATGATGTCGAGTTGCCCGGGCGGCTGCTCGGGCAGGAGCGCGACGCCGACGCCGGAGACGGGCTTGCCCGCCCGGTCCACGACCCGGCCCGTGACCGTCCCGTTCGCCACCAGCACGATGTCGACGGACGCGGCTTCCTCCGACGAGACGCGCACGGTCGCCTGCCCGGTTCCGTCGGCCGAGGTGACCTCGATCGCGTAGTCGCCCGGATCGAGGCGAGGGAAGACGAACGCGCCGTCGGTGAAGGAGCGCTCGTCGCCCGACGGTCCGGACAGCGCGACCAGGAACAGGTCGGCCGGTCCGCGCGGCCCGCGCACGGTGCCGCGCAGCGAGCCGGCGCTCGCGAGCCGGATCGAGATCTCGGCGTCCGTGGTGACGTTCGCGACGCCCCCGCGCAGCTTGCCGGCGTGCGCCTCGGCGAAGACCTGGTACCTGCCGCGCGGCAAGCTCGTCAGCGCGAACCGGCCGCGCGCGTCGGTCATGGCGGGCGGTGGTTGGTGGGCGCCGGTGCTGATCGATCCCATGATCTTGCAATCCGATGGATCGTCGCACGCACTCAGCGTGGCGAGCTGGTCCTGGAGGGACTGGCGCACCACGACCCAGGCCTCGGCGATCGGCGCACCGTCCGGGCCCGTCACGGTTCCCCGGATCACGCCGGTCGGTCGCTCGACGACGACCTCGACGCCGGTCGCGCGCTGGCCGGCCGAGAGCGCGAGCTTGACGGGCCTCGTCACCTTCATCGGCCGGCCGGTCTCGAGCACGGACAGTCGATAGCTGGCCGCCCCGAGACTGCCGATCTCGAAAGCACCACGCGCCGACGTCACGGCCGCAGATCCGCTGATCACGCGCCCGCCGTCGACCCTCCTCGCGTCGTTGCCGGGTTCGGCGGTGACCATGACGCCCGCGACGGGCTTGCCGGACGTGTCGACGATCCGGCCTGCGATCGATCCGCCGGGTGCGAGGGGCACGACGCTCTCGCCGCCGCCGGCCGCCACCGCGACGGCGAGCGTGCCCTGGTCGCCGTTCGGGCAGCGCGCGACGAGCGTCGCCTGGCCCGGTCCGAAGGGAGCAAAGTGAAACGCACCATCGGCGCTCGTCGTCGTCGCGTAGCGGCGCGGCACGTCGCGCTCGGCATTCGAGATCTCGACGTCGCAGACCTCGCGCGGCTCGACGTGTCCCTTCACCTCCAGCCCGCGTCGCACGCGCACCGCGACGCCGTCGACGTCGGTCTTCATGAGCTCCACGATCGCCTGTCCGTCGGAGATGTGGCCATCGCTCGTCCCGCCGAGCGCCCACCGGCCGGGCGCCAGGCCTGCGAGGACGAACGCACCGTCGTCGCCGGAGATCGCGGTGCCGGGCTCGGGGCCACCGAACGCGCTCACGGTGACCTTGGAGACCGCCGCGCCAGCGTCGTCGACGACCTTCCCGCGGATCATCGCCGTGCCGCCGACGAGCACGACGATGTTCGTCTGCTGCTCGGCGACACCGATGCCGACCCCGACGGGCACGCGCGAGTGGCGCGCACCTTGCCGCGCCGACAGCTCGTAGGCGCCCGGCCGCAGGCCCGCGATGCGGAACTTGCCCGCGAGATCGGCGATCACGACGCGTTCGTTCGCCTCCGCGATCTCGACCGCCGGCGAGCCGCTCATCGCGCGGACCGCGGCTCCGGCGACGGGCTGGTTCGTCTGGAGGTCGCGCACGACGCCCTCGATCGCACCGCCGGGCACGAGCGCGAAGTCTGCGGTCGCTCCGCCGGAACCGACGTCGGCGTAGCGCGTCTGCGCGGCGTACTCGGGATGGCTCGCCGCGACGAGGACCTCGCCGGCTCCGACGGCGAGCTTGTAGCGGCCCGCACCGTCGCTGAAGGCCACGGCGATCGCGCCGTCGGCCTTGGCACCGAGGCGGAGCCGGGCGGCGTCGACGCGCGCCCCTGCGATCACGCCGCCGGTCACGTCCGTCACGATGCCCGTCAGCGCGTGCCCGCCCGGTGCGAGGACCAGCCGCACGCGGTCATCCCGACCCGCGGCGGCGGCGAGGTTCGTCGCGGCGGGCTCGTGCCCGTCCGCAGATGCGGCGATCGCCCACGGTCCGGGCGCGAGCTCGATCGCAGCGGTCCCATCGCCCCCGGTCTCGACGACCACGACGTCACCCTCCGCCGGAGCGCAGCGCACCCGTGCATGCGCGACGGGCCCGGCGCCGTCGGTGACGGCCACGACGATGCGCGCCGCCCGCGAAGCGCTCGGCGCGGCGGGCGATCGAGCCGTGCCGGACCCGAGCTCGTCCTCGGGGGCGGCGGCGGCGATGTCCGGCTCGCTCGTCTGCGCGTGACGCCTGTAGAGCTGGGCTCCGAGGAAGAGCAGACCGACGACCACGACGGCGAGTGCGATAGCCTTTTTCACGACGACAACTCCCAGGGCCGCGCTCCCCACGGAGGCGGCGCCTTGTTCGACGGCGATGGGTGCGAGGAACGCGACGACGGCCCGGCCCGTCTTGCGCTCTTCCGCGTGCAGGCGACCGCGCAGCTCGTCGAGCGCGACCTTCAGCCTTCGGCGCACGGTGCCTTCGGGAATCCCGGAGCGACGCGCGATCTCGGCGCTGGAGAGATCCTCGAAGTAGCGCAGGATCACCGTCTCTCGATACGGCTCGGCGAGCCTCAGGACTTCATCGGTGACGGCCCGCTGCGCCCGGACACGGCCGACGAGCTCGTCGGGTGTCGGCGAGCTCTCCGTGAACGGCTCGACGGCGGCCTCGCGAGCGAGGCGTCGCTTCGACGCGCGACTGCGCATCCTGACCAGGTTCAGGGCGACCCGGCTCAGCCACGGCTTCAGCGGCCGACCATCCGTCGGCGCGTGCTCGACCGCGACCAACCACGTCTCCTGGACGAGGTCATGGGCGTCGCCTTCGTCGCGGACCAGCGCGCTCGCGAGGCGCCTGAGCCACGACAGCTCCGACATCAGCTTCTCCAGCTCGTCGGCTCGGCGTACGTCCTCCATGGCGATCACCCCTAGAATGCCGCCGAAAGGAAAAGCGCTCGTCGATCGCGGCCGAGCATGCGCTCGCGCAGCGCCGGTGCGTTCGCTCAGCGGCGGCGGCGGCCGATGTCGTCGATGCCGAGCTGCGAGGGCAAGTCGCCCGGGTAGCGGGGCACCGGCGGCGATGGCGGCACCACCGGCGAGCGCACCCTCATGCTCTCGCGCAGCGAGAGGCCGCGCCGGTCCTCCACGTTCGTCGATGCCGGCAGGCCCTCCCATCGCATCCCGCCCGACACCACGGCCAGCTGTTCTTGCCCGATGAGACTCATCTCGTTGCGCATCGCCCGTCTCGGTGCGAACGAGGTGCCACCGCAACCGCCGGAAACAACGTCACGCGACCTGATCGAGTTGCCGACCACGGGCGACACCATGCCCGCATGGTTCGGACCCCGGCGACAAGGCGAGCCCAGGCGCGTTTTCCCGACGCGGGCATTGACCCGCGGGAGCGCTGGCCAATACTGCACGCCATGCAGCTCCGGCACTCCTGGTCCGCCCTCGTCGCGGGGGTCGCGATCGCCCTCGCGACGCCCGCACACGCGAAGGGCCTCACGGTCGACGACATGCTCGCGATGCAGCGCGTGAGCGATCCGGCGGTCTCGCCCGACGGGCGCTGGGTCGCGTTCTCGGTGCGCGACACCGACTACGAGGCGAACCGCGGCCGCTTCGACATCTGGATCGCGAGCGTCGACGGCACCACGCCGGCGCGCCGCCTCACCACGCACCCCGACAACGACACCGAGCCGTCGTGGTCGCGCGACGGCAAGTGGGTGTACTTCATGTCGTCGCGCGGCGGCTCGTCGCAGGTGTGGCGCATCGCGCCCTCCGGCGGCGAGGCCGAGCAGGTCACGAAGGTCCCCGCCGACCTCAACGGCTACAAGCTGTTTCCCGACGGCAAGAAGCTGATCGTCGCGATCGACGTGTGGCCCGACGCGAAGTCGCTCGCCGACTCGAACAAGCGGGACGAGGAGAAGGCCCGGTCCAAGGTCAAGGCGCGCGTCTACGACCAGCTCCTGTTCCGCCACTGGGACCAGTGGGAGGACGGCAAGTACTCGCACCTGTTCGCGTGGGACGAGGCGAAGCCCGCCGACGTCGTCGACCTCACGCCGGGCCAGACGACCGACTCGCCGACGCACCCGTTCGGCGGCATGGACGAGGTCGCGCTGTCCGCCGACGGCAGGACGATGGCGTTCGTCGCGCGCGCGTCGGGCCGCGAGAACGCTTGGAAGACGAACACCGAGGTGTTCCTGACCTCGACCGACGGCCGCGGCCGCCCCGCCGTGCTCACGACGAACCCCGGCTACGACTTCGAGCCGTCGTACTCGCCCGACGGGCGCTGGATCGCCGTGCGCATGATGTCGCGCCCCGGCTTCGAGGCCGACCGCGAGAAGATCGGCCTCTACGACGTCGCCACGCGCAAGCTCCGCGTGCTCACCGAGGCGTGGGACCGCTCCGCCGGCGAGATCCGGTGGAGCGCCGACGGGCGCACGATCTACACGTCGGCCGACAACGTCGGGAACCACTCGCTGTTCGCGATCGACGTCGCGACCGGCAAGGCGCGGGTCGTCGTCGACAAGGGCACCAACAACTCGGTGCGCATCGCCGGCGATCGCCTCCTGTTCGTGCGCGACACGCTGCGCTCGCCCGCCGAGCTCTACACGGTCAGGCCCGACGGCAGCGACCTCCGCCAGCTCACGCGCATCAACGACGAGCGCGTGAAGAAGATCGAGTGGGGCGAGTACGAGCAGTTCTCGTTCAAGGGCGCCAAGGGCGACACCGTCTACGGCTACGCGATGAAGCCCGCCGGCGGCGTGCGCGGCGGCAAGGTGCCGGTCGCGTTCCTCATCCACGGCGGCCCGCAGGGCAGCTTCGGCGATCACTTCCACTATCGCTGGAACCCCGAGGTCTACGCCGGCCGCGGCTACGGCGTCGTGTTCATCGACTTCCACGGCTCGACGGGCTACGGCCAGGCGTTCACCGACGCGATCACCGGCGACTGGGGCGGCGCGCCGTACGAGGACCTGATGCTCGGCCTCGACCACGCGCTCGAGAAGTTCCCGTGGCTCGACAAGACGCGCATGACCGCGCTCGGCGCCTCGTACGGCGGCTTCATGATCAACTGGATCAACGGCAAGACCGATCGCTTCAAGGCGCTGGTCTGCCACGACGGCAACCTCGACGAGCGCATGGCGTACTACGACACCGAGGAGCTGTGGTTCCCGGAGTGGGAGCACGGCTCGGTGCCGTGGGAGAAGCCGGACGGCTACGTCAAGCACAACCCGATCGACCTCGTGAAGAACTGGAAGACGCCGACGCTCGTCATCCACGGCGGCCTCGACTACCGCGTCGTCGACACGCACGGCATGTCGACGTTCACCGCGCTGCAGCGCAAGGGCGTCCCGAGCCGCTTCATCCACTTCCCCGACGAGAACCACTGGGTCCTGAAGCCGCAGAACAGCAAGCTGTGGCACGACGAGGTGCTCGGCTGGCTCGACAAGTGGACGAAGCGCTGACCGGCATCTCGGCTGCATCGCCTCTGGGGGCATGGCCGGTGCACTCTTCGACCCGGTACTGAGCTGGTGGCAGCTGCTCCTGATCGCGCTCGGGCTCGTCCTCGTAGGTGAGGTCGGCCACCTCCTCGGCCGGCGCCACCCGAGCGAGCACCTCGACGAGAAGAAGTCGCACGCCGGCATCTCCGTCGGCGCGCTGCTCGGCCTGCTCGGCCTGATGCTCGCGTTCAGCTTCGGGATCGTCGAGAGCCGCTTCCACGAGCGCAAGAAGCTGGTCCTCGAGGAGGCCAATGCGATCGGCACAGCCTACCTGCGCGCCGACATGATCCCGCCGCCGCACCGCGAGCGAACGCGAGACTTGCTGAAGCTCTACGTCGACGTGCGCCTCCTGTGGACGGACTCCGATGACCTGGAGCGCGCGATCGAGCGATCGAGCGCGCTCCAGAACGCGCTGTGGTCCGAGGCGACCGCGGCGTCGGTGGCGAACCCGCAGTCGCTGCCCGTGTCGAACTTCGTCGTCACGCTGAACCCGATGTTCGACCTCCGCGAGTCGCGCATCACCGTCGCGCTCCACCAGCGCCTGCCGCCGACGATCCTCCTGATGCTGTACACGACGGCCGTCCTCTCGATCGGCGTGTTCGGTTACTCGACCGGCCTCTCGCGCACGCGCTCGCTCATGCCGACGGCGGCGGTCGTCCTCGCGATCACCGCGGTCGTGGCGCTGATCGTCGACCTCGACAACCCGGGCAGCCGGCTGTTCGCGATCAGCCAGAGCGCCCTGCGCGACGTGCAGGAGTCGATGCGGTCCGCGCCGCGACCCGCCGTCGTCAGTCCCAGCGGGTGATGCCGAGCGTCGCCATCGCCGCGGCGGCGGCGACGGCGAGCATCCCCAGGCCGAGCACGAGCCGGCGCGCGCGCAGCGCGCGTACGACCGCGGCGCGGACGTCCGTCCCCGGCGCCGACGCGTACAGGACCAGCGACTCGGCGCCGGTGCTGCGCAGCGTGAAGCTCCCGCGGGCGCCGAGCTCCGGCGTGCCGGCGACGACGACCTCGGCGCCGATCGGCACGAGCCACGCCCACGTCGCCTCCCTGTGCGTGATCACGTCGGAGTGCCACACGATGTCCTTCGGGTTCACCTCGAGCTCGACGGAGCCGGTGCGCACCACGAACCCCGAGTCGAAGCCGCGCATCTCCGTGTCGACACCGGTGTCCTCGCCGGTGCCGGTGAGGGTGTCGAGCTGCGCGATCGCGGCGGGCTCGCCGCCGACGAGGATCGGCGTGGCGTCGAGGACCCGGCCGACGAACACGCCGAAGGCGCCGGCGCGCGGTTGTGCGACGGGCCTCGACAGCAGGCGGCAGATGCGAGCCGCGCGACGCGTGCGGCGCGACGCGGAGACGACGGCGATCAAGAGGAGCGCGCCGAGCAGCGCCGACACGAAGCCGCCGCCGGGCGTCAGGAGCGTGCCCAGGCCCGCCGCGGACAGCGCGAACAGCCCGGCGGTGGGAAAGATCGTGCGGCGCTCGAAGTCGGGGAACTTCGCGAGCCCCCACTGGAGCGCGAGCGCGCAGCCGGCGAGCGGCGTGACGATGCCGTGCGCCAGGGACGTGAAACGCGAGGGTGCCCACACGAGCGCGAGGGCGAGCGCCGCGGTGGCGCCGAGCCACAGCGCGGCGATCGCGAGGGGCTCCGTGCGCGCGACGCCGCGCCGCCCGACGTGGCTCACACCGGCCCGCATCCGCGGATCATCGCACGTCAGGCGGGCTCGTCGGGCTCCGCGGGCGCCGCCGGCGGCGGTGTCGGATCGGCGACGTTCTCGACGATGCTGATCGCGCGCTTCGCCGGGAACGCGAGCTCGGCGCCGATCTTGATCGCGAACGGCACGGGCATGTCCTTGGTGTCGATCCACACGCCGCGCTTCTGCCGCGCGATCTCGCCGGCGATCGCCGCGAGCTCGAACACGGCGGTCCAGTACGCGGCCGGCTGCTGGTCCTTGTCGAGCGGCGCCGCGCGCCGGCGCGGCTCGAGCGTGCGCAGCGCGCTGACCATGTCCGGCATCTGCATGCCGGTGCGGACGTGGTGCGCGAGCTCCGCGAACGCGTTGTCGATGTACGACGTGATCGACGCGATCGCCGCCGGCATGATCGTGCGGTCGCCCGCCGCATTCGTGACCGTCGCTCCCGCGCGCGTCACCGCCTCGAGCAGGAACGCGGGCGGCGCGCCGGCCGCGATCGCGTAGTGGATCTCGCCGCGCCCGCCGAACTTGAGCTCGAGCACGCGCCGCGAGTTGAGCACGCGCGCGATCGCGATCAGCGTCGACAGGCTCGGCACGCGCGCCACCATCGGTGTGTTGCGCTCGTCGTCGATGAACACGATCGCGCCGCCCGCCGGCAGCGGCCTCACACGATCGACCTTGTGAACTCGCGCCCACACCTTCCCCAACCCTAGCTCGTCAGAAGTAGAAGCGCAGCCCGATGCCGCCGTCGAGGTCCGCGAACTCGTTGTTGTTGTTGCCGTCGATCAGGGTGAGCTTGATCGCGATCTCGCCGTACAGCTCGATCCCGGAGCGGAAGCGCAGGCCGACCTGGATCGGCGCGCGCACGGCGAGGTTGAGGTCGTTGTCGAAGTTGCCGTACACGGCGCCGCCGATGCCGAGCCGCAGCGGGATGAGCATGCTGTCGCCGCGCCCGACCGCGGCCGTCACGAGGTACGTCAGGTGCCCGTACGACACGCGCCCGGAGCGGTAGCTCGTCGCGCCCGCGAGGATGTCGAGCGCGCTGCGCCGGCCGACGCCGAACTTGAGGTCGAGCCCGAGCGGCTCGCCGACGAACAGGCCGATCGCGGCGTCGGCGCGCGCCGGCGTGGAGGGCGCCGTGATCGCGAACAGCGCGAGCACGAGGATGATCTTGCGCATGCGGCGAGCGTAACCGTCCTCGGCGCGCGCCTCGAGGTGCGACGCTGCGTACACCGACACCCGCTCGAACTTGCGTATCACGTGCTACAGGCACGCGATGACCTACGACATCCGCATGGAGGAGAAGTTCGCGCCGCTCGAGCTGATCGACGCCGGGCGCCTCGCCGACGACTGCAAGGAGCCGTGGTGGAACCAGAGCCTGTGCCGGATCAACGACAGCGTCGCGCGGCTCGGCGTGCTGTGCGGCGAGTTCCACTGGCACAAGCACGATCGCGAGGACGAGCTGTTCTTCGTGCTCGACGGCGAGCTCCTGCTCGACCTCCGCGACGAGGCCGGCGATCGCACCCACGCACTCGGCCCGCGCCAGGGCATGGTCGTCCCGCGCGGTGTCGTCCACCGCACACGCGCGCCGTCACGCACCGTGGTGCTGATGGTCGAGGCGGCGACCGTGGTGCCGACGGGAGACTAGCTCTGGCGCCGGGACCTGCGCGTTTGAACAGTGGCCCGGCTCGGGGAAACATCTAGGGAGATCGACCACGCAGCGATATACCTGCGGCGATGAGGCTTGTAGCTCGACTCCTGGTAGTCGTGTCGCTCGGCGCTTGTGCGTCGGCGTCGAAGGACAACGCGTCGCCGTCACCGGCGCGCGAGGTGGTGACCGGTGCCGGCCGCGTGCGCGGCAACGGCGTGCGGATGGATGTCTCCGTCGGAGCTGCGTTCGCCACGACCCCGGTGAAGAACGCGACGACCACGGCCAGGCCGAACAAGCCGGTGACGCCGTGAAGCGCGCGCTCCCTCTGCTGGCGCTCGCGCTCGCGATGTCGGCGCAGGTCCAGGCGGCCGTGCCGTCGACGATCGGCTTCTCGGCGCGCCTCGTCGACGACAAGTCGGGCGATCTCGTCACGGGCTCGCACAACTTCAAGTTCGAGCTCTACGACGCGGCGACCGGCGGCACCTCGGTGTGGAACGAGGCCCGCGACATCGCGATCGAGGAGGGCCTCCTGTTCGTCGACCTCGGCGAGGTCAAGGCGATCGACGGCGCGCTGTTCAACGGCCGCAAGCTGTTCCTCCAGGTCGCCTACGACGAGGTCGTGATGGAGCCGCGCATCGCGCTCGGCAGCGTGCCGTACGCGCTGCGCTCCGATGCGGCCGCGAGCGCGGACACCCTCGGCGGCGTTCTCACCGCCGAGCAGGTGCAGCGCCGCATCACCGAGAACTGCCAGCCCGGCAACTTCATCGCGGGCGTCAACGCCGACGGCACCGTGACCTGCGCGCCCGACCTGTCGGGCAGCGGCGACATCACCGACGTCCTGCCCGGCCTCGGCATGACGGGCGGCGGCACGTCCGGCTCGGTCACGCTCGGCCTCCTGCCGTGCGGCCCCGGCGAGGTGCTGAAGTCGAACGGCACCACGTACGCGTGCGCGGCCGACGCGAACTCCGGCGGCGACATCACGGGGGTCACCGTCGGTCCGGCGGGCGGACTCGCCGGCGGCGGCACGTCGGGCGACGTCACGCTGACGCTCATCACGACGTGCTCGCCGGGGCAGCTGCTCAAGTGGAACGGCAGCTCGTGGGGCTGCGCGAACGACATCGACACCGACACGAACTCCGGCGGCGACATCACCGCCGTCACGACGTCGGGCTCGAGCGGCCTCGTCGGCGGCGCCCTCGCCGGCGACGTCGCGCTGTCGCTGCTCACGAGCTGCGCGGCGGGCCAGCTGCTCAAGTGGAACGGCACCGCGTGGGGCTGCGCGAACGACATCGACACGAACTCGGGCGGCGACATCACCGACGTCCTCGCCGGCAACGGCCTCGTCGGCGGTGGCACGAGCGGCTCCGTGCAGCTCGACGTCGTCGCGGGCCCGGGCATCGTCGTCGGCGCGGACCTGGTGTCCGTCGACACCAACTTCCTCGATACGCGCTACGACGCGCGCTACGACCCGCGCTTCGTCAACGCCACCGGCGACACGATGACGGGCGCGCTCAACATGAACCAGCAGCGGGTCACGAACCGCGGCTGCCCGGGCGGGCACGTCCGCGCCGGGCCCGGCCTGTGCGTCGAGGATCCGGACGCGAGCGGCTTCACGTTCACCGGGTGCGCGAACCGCTGCCGCGCGGCGGGCTCGCACATGTGCTCGTCGGGCGAGATGCGCGCCGTCATGGCGTCGGGCGTCACGCTCAGCATCACGACCCTGCTCGACTGGGTCGACGACCAGAGCGTCGACGACCAGGCGTTCTTCGTGAACGCGAACACGGCCGAGAACATCGACGGCGTGCGCGCCACGTCGACGTCGTCGTTCTGCCGCTGCTGCCTCAACGTCGAGTGATGACGAAGCCGGTCGCAGTCGGGGCGCTCGCGCTGGGTGCGGCGCTGGTGCTCGGCTTCGGCGTGTGGCTCGGGCGATCGGCCTCGCCGTCGCAGGCCTCGCAGCCGGCCGCGGGTTCGGCACCCACAAACGGCGGCGCCGAGCCGGCACCTGCGGCCGCGCCGGTGCGCCCGGGGCGCGCGTCCGTCCCGCCGCCGCCGTCGGTGCGGCGCTCCGCACCGACGGGGTCGGTCGAGCCGGGGCTCGCCGCGGACCTGCGCGATCACGATCCGAAGGTGCGGCGCGCGGCGGTGAAGGAGGCCGCGGCCGACAAGGAGCTCGATCCGCAGGTGCTGCTCGTCGCGTCGCGCGACCCCGACCTCGAGGTCGGCATCCTCGCGACCGAGGCGCTCGGCCGCCGCTACGCCGACGGCAGCGTCGCGATCAAGGAGATGATCGCACGCGCGACCGACAAGTCGCTGCACGAGCGCGTGCGCACGAGCGCGCTCAACGGCCTCGGGCTCGTCTCGCACCCCGACGCCGCGGCGACGCTCGTGCGCCTGCTCGCGACGGGCGAGGTGTTCGAGCGGCGCGGCGCCGCGATCCTCCTCGTGCACCAGGAGGCGGCGCTCGCGATCCCGGCGCTCATCGAGGCGCTCACCGACGCCGACGAGGTCGTGCGCGACAACGCGCTCGCGTCGCTGCGGTCGCGCTCCCGCGGCCGCGATTTCGGCCCGGACCCGGCGGCCTGGCGCCGGTGGTGGCAGTCGCGGTCGCGGTAAGCTCGCGCGTGATGAAGTGTCCCGGCTGCGCGAATGACATGGTGATGATCGAGGTCCACTCGATCGAGATCGATCGCTGCCCGTCGTGCGGCGGCATCGCGCTCGACAAGGGCGAGACCGAGGTCATCGACTCGCTCGGGCTCGCGAACGTGATCGAGGGCGGGGTGACGGCATCGCACGGCGATCGCACGACGGTGGCGCGCTGCCACGAGTGCGACCGCGACATGATCGCGCTCGTCGGCGCCGGCGAGGTCGAGTACGACTGGTGCGAGGGCTGCGAGCGCCTGTTCTTCGACCGCGGCGAGCTCACCGCGCTCGACGCGTTCGTCGACGTCTGAACCTGGCTTCGACGTCGCCGTGATCGATCCCGGGCTCGCTACGTGCGCACCCCGGGGAGCCGCCAGCGCAGCTGCACGAGGCCGCTCGGCCAGGTCTGCGTCCCGACGAGCTCGAGCGCGTGCTTGCGCTCGCCGCCCTCGAACAGCCGCACGCCGCCGCCGAGGACGACGGGCGCGATCGAGATCGTGAGGTCGTCGACGAGGTTCGCGGCGAGGAACTGCCGGATCACGACGCCGCCGTCGAGGTAGACGTGCTTCGCCTCGAGGCTCGCGAGCACCGCGTCCGGTGCGCCGAACACCATGCGCTCTCCGTGGCGCGGCGCGACGGGGCGGTTCGTCATCACGTACACGCGCTTGTCGGGATACGGCCACTTCGGGAACGACAGCGCGGCCTCGTACGTGCGGCGGCCCATGACGAGCGCGTCGACCGTCGCGTAGAACGCGTGGAAGCCATAGCTCTCGGCGTCGGCCATCGCGTTGACGGGCTCGAGCCAGTCGATCTCACCGTCGGGGCCGGCGAGGTAGCCGTCGGCGCTGGTCGCCACGAACACGGAACAGCGTGGGCGTGTCACGCCGCGAGCTTACATGGCACGCTCCGCCGATGCGCAGCCTGATCTTGCTCTCGCTGGTCCTGCTCGTCCCCGCGATCGCCGCCGCCGACTCGGTGAAGCTCGGAACCAAGGCACCCACCGCCGGCGAGACCTGGAACGAGGAGAAGTCATCGAACCTCGCGATGAACATCACGGTGAAGGGCCAGCCGCCCGTGCCGATGGTCATCTCCGAGACCGAGCGGAAGAAGGTCGTGGTCCTCGCGGTCAAGGACGCCGTCGTCACGAAAGCGAAGATCACCTACGAGAAGAAGACGAAGGTGCAGAAGAGCGGGGCGAACGAGAAGGGCGGCGCCTCGCCGCTCGAGGGCAAGACCTACACGATCAGCGCCGGCACGCCGATCGGCGTCGAGCCGGCCGCCGACGCGGAGGCCGTGCGCAAGGAGGAGAAGCGCTTCGGCAAGCCCGACAAGCTGCGCAACGCCGTCGCCGGCAAGGAGTACACGAAGGGCAAGGTCGTCGAGCTCAAGCCCGAGGACGGCCACGACGTGTTCGGCGGCGACAACCCGGACTTCGAGGTCGGGAAGCTGACGCTCGAGTACCTCGGCATGGACGGCACGAACGCGAAGTTCGCGATCGCGGTCCAGATGCGGAGCAAGAAGCCCGACCAGAAGATGTCGATGGACTTCAAGGGCACCGCGATCGTCGAGGTCCCGACCTCCGAGCTGCTCCAGATGGACCTCACCGGCACCGTCAAGCAGGACGATGCGAGCGCGAAGGTCGACGGCACGCTCGAGATGAAGGGCCGGCGCTGGAAGTAGCGCGCCGTTCCGTGGCCTTCGCGGCGTGTGTGAGGTCGTCGCCCGCGTGGCACTCTCCGCGGATGCGCCGCCTGATCTCGTTGCTCGCGCTCGCCGCGTGCGATCCGCATCCTCCGAACCGACCGCTCGCGCCGGCGGGGCCGTGGCCGGTGCCCCAGGCGTGGAAGAGCGAGACGATCCCGTTCCCGCTCGGCTTCGCGCCGAAGCTCGCGCACCGCGGCACCGAGGAGCTGCGGTTCGCGCCGGGGTTCTTCGATCCCGCGGCGCCGGGGTACTGGTCGTATGCGTTCGTGTGGCGCACCGAGGATGCGGCGGCGCTCGATGCGGCGGCGCTCGGAGCGGAGCTCACGGAGTACTTCCGCGGGCTGATCGATGCGGTCGACAAGGACGGCAAGATCGGCGACCGCGACGCGATCGCGGTGAAGGTGGCCGCGGCCGGGGCGAGCTTCGCGATCGAGGCGCACGTGTTCGACCCGTTCAAGACGTCGCTGCCGCTCGACCTCACCGGGACGGCGGAGCGGCGCGCGTGCCCGGGCGGCGGGGCGCTGTGGGTGTTCGTCCTCGCGCCGGTGACGACGGGCGTGCGCGCGGAGCTCGAGGCGCTCGCGCGGCAGGCCGCGTGCGGGCAGCCCGAGCCGCCGGAGCCGGCGAAGAAGCCGTGAGGTACGACCTGAACGCACGTTGTCGCCGCGCGTAACGCACGGTCGCGATGGCGCTTTTCGGAGCCGGAACGCGCGGGATGCAAGCGCGCGGCGGCGGCCCGTCATCGGGACATGCATCGCTTCTTCTCGTTCGCCTCCGCACTCAGCCTCGCCGCCTGCATGACCGAGGTGCCGGCCGACCCGACGGAGCCGGCCGCGGCTTCGACGGCGACCGTCGTTCCCAGGACGTACACGACGCTCGCGACGCCAAGGGCCGAGGGCGCCGGTGACGACTACGTCGTCGTGCTGAAGGGCGCGCCGGCGGATCGGCTGTCCAAGCGCGAGCACGACGCGGCGCACGCGGTGATCGATCGCCTCGCCGTCGCGCACGCGGCGTCGGTCGGCCACCGCTACACGTCGGCGCTGCGCGGCTTCTCGGCGCGCATGTCGCCGGAGGCGGCCCGCGCGCTCGCCGCGGATCCCGAGGTCGAGCTCGTCGAGAAGGTGCAGACGTTCCGCGCGAGCGCGATCCAGAACAACGCGACGCAGGGCCTGGACCGCATCGACCAGCGCGCGCTGCCGCTCGACGGCCGCTACGAGCACACCGGCGACGGCGCCGGCGCGACGGCGTTCATCATCGACACCGGCCTGCGCGCGACGCACGTCGAATTCGCCGGCCGCGCGCTGCCCGGCGCGACCGCGATCAACGACGGCTTCGGCACCGGCGACTGCAACGGCCACGGCACGCACGTGGCGGGCACCGTCGCCGGCTCGACGTTCGGCGTCGCGAAGCTCGCGAAGGTCGTCCCGATCCGCGTGCTCGACTGCAACGGCAGCGGCTCGACCGACGGCATCATCGCCGCGCTCGACTTCGTCGCGCAGAACCACCCGGCCGGCTCGGTGGCGAACATGAGCCTCGGCGGCGGTGCGTCGCCGGCGCTCGACGCGGCCGTGCGCAACCTGATCGCGAGCGGCGTGACCGTGATGGTCGCGGCCGGCAACGAGAACCAGAACGCGTGCAACGTGTCGCCGGCGCGCGAGCCGCTCGCGATCACCGTCGGTGCGACGACCGTGTTCGACCAGCGCTCGAGCTTCTCGAACTTCGGCACGTGCGTCGACCTGTTCGCGCCCGGCAGCGAGATCACGTCGGCCGGCATCGCGTTCGACACGGCGACGGCGGTGCTGGACGGCACGTCGATGGCGACGCCGCACGTCACCGGCGTCGCGGCGCTGTTCGCCGGCGCGAACCCGAACGCGACGCCGGCGCAGGTCCAGACCGCGATCCGCAACGCGGCGACGACCGGCCGCATCAGCGACGTGCAGGGCTCGCCCAATCTGCTCCTGTTCTCGAACCTCGGCGCGCAGCCGGATCCGGGCACGCCCGCGCTCGACATCGCGATCACGTCGCCGGTGAACGGCGCAACGGTGCCGTCGACGTTCGACGTGTTCCTCAACACCTCCACGAACACGGTGAAGGTGTTCGTCGGCCTCGACGGCCAGATCCTCGGCCAGCTCGACGGCGCGCCGACGGGCTTCACGCTCCAGAACGTCGCACCCGGCCTCCACGTCGTGCAGGTCGCGGCGATCGACGCGCAGGGCGAGGGCGTCGACGACGCGATCCAGGTGACCGTCGCCGGCAACCCGCCGGGCGGCGGTGGTGGCGGAGGCGGCGGTGGTGGCGGTGGCGGCAACAACCCGCTCCCGCCGCCGCCTCCGCCGGTCCACCACGAGCCGGGCGGCTGCGCGGCGACGGGCGGCGCCGGTGCGGGCGGCCTCGGCCTCGTGATGTGCTCGCTCGTCGCGGCGATGCGCCGCCGCCGCCGCTGAGCTACTTCAGCTTCATGCCGTCGAACATCGCGCGGACCTTCGCCAGCTGCGGGTCCACGGTCTTCTTCGCACCGACGAGCTTGAAGTAGTACGGCCCCTGCGGGCTCTGGACGATCACGCCGACCACGGACTGCGCCTTGCCGGCCGCGCCCGTCGTCTCGTTCTTGTAGTCGCCGCTGATCGTCATGTAGTGCGCGTCCTGGCCGGCGAACTTCACCTGCTCGACGACGGCCTTGCCCTGCACCTGACCCGCCCAGCGGTCGAGGTTGTCCTTCACCGGGCCCATGCCGCCCTCGCCCTGGTAGAAGACGATCATGTCGGCTTCCTCGCCGGCCACCGCGCTCAGCACGAAGTGCGCGACGCGCATGCCCTTGGTGACCGGCTTGACGATCCAGTCGGCGGGCACCGCGAGCGTGAACGGGCCGAGCACGTGGCGGCCGTCGGCGGCCTTGTCGAGCGCGCGCGGCGCCGTGTCCTCGGCGCCGGCCATCGAGTTGCCGCCGCCGCCCTGCATCGGGGGGTGACCGGGCGGGGTGCCCGGCGGCGGCGAGTCGTCGCCGATCGGCGGGTGCCCCTCGGGCAGCTGATCGCCGCCGCCACCGCCGCCCATGCCCATGCCGCCGTGCGGGTTGCCGCCCATGTTCGCCGACGACGGGTTCGCCGGATCGCTCGGGTCCTTCGGGGGCGCCATCGGCCGGTTGGGCTCCTGGAACCCGCCCGCACCCAGGTCGGCCGGCGTCCCGGGGGGCTGGTCACGCTTGCAGGCGGCGCCGAACAGGAGGGCGGCGACGAGGAGGGCGGTGCGCATCCCCGGAATCTACTGTCACGGCGCGGGCGGCGCTACTGACGTGTGATCGTGGATGACGCGCCAGCCCTCCGGCCGGCGCGCCAGGACCAGGGAAAACACGCCCCGGCCGTCGGCGGGGCTGCCGGTCAGGACCCACGTCCCGAGGACGACCGCCGCATCGGCGCCGACCGGGTCGACGCGCGTGATCTCGAAGCGCAGCGTGCCCATCGCCGCGCGGTCCTCGGCGTAGCGCTTCCGGTAGTGGTCGAACGCGACCTGCCACCCGAGGCGCACGTTGCCGCCGGAGGTGAACACGAGGTCGTCGGTCCGCGCGTAGCCGTCCATGTACGCGTCGAGGTCGCCGCGGTTCCACGCCGCGACCTGGGCGTCGAGGACGCGGCGGATCGCCGCACCATCCGCCGGCGCAAAGTGCGCGCGGGCGGCGCATCCCCAGGCTGCGACGGCTGCGACGGTTGCGACGAGCGCGAGACGCACCTCCGCACTCTAGCCGATGCGGGATAAGGTTCGCCGCATGAGACGCGTCCTCGCGTGCGTGGTGCTCGTTGCGTGTAGCTCGTCCTCGAAGTCGCCCGACCCGGGCTCGGCCGCGCCGGCGCCGCCGCCGAAGCAGGCGGCCGGATCGGCGATCAAGGCGCTGCCGCGCGCCGGCGTGGAGCGCGCCGCGATGGACACCACCGTCGCGCCGGGCGACGACTTCTACGCGTACGCGAACGGCGCGTGGGACCGCTCGATCTCGATCCCGGCGGACCGCTCGAGCTACGGCGCGGGCGCGATCGTCTCGGAGCTGACGGCGAAGCGCAACCGCGAGCTCGTCGAGGCCGCGCGCACCGCGGCCGCGGGCACCGAGGCGCGCAAGGTCGGCGACTACTTCACCGCGTTCATGGACGAGGCCGGCATCGAGAACAAGGGCATCGCGCCGATCAAGGCCGAGCTCGACGAGATCGCCGCGATCGCCGACGCGAAGGGCCTGGCCCGCGCGCTCGGCGCCGAGCTGCGCGCCGACGTCGACGCGATCAACAACACGCACCTCCACACCGCGAACGTGTTCGGCGTGTGGATCGCGCAGGACTTCGACGACCCGTCGCGCTACAGCGCGTTCCTCCTGCAGGGCGGGCTCGCGATGCCCGATCGCGACTACTACCTCGACGCGTCGCCGCGCATGGTGAAGATCCGCGAGGACTACACGAAGCACGTCGCCGCCCTGCTCGCGCTCGCCGGCATCCCCGACGCGCCCGCGAAGGCCGCGCGCATCGTCGCGCTCGAGACGAAGATCGCGAAGACGCACGCGACGCGCGAGCAGACGTCGGTCGTGAAGGACGGCAACAACCACTGGGCGGTGAAGGACCTCGCGACGAAGGCGCCCGGCCTCGACTGGGACGCGTTCCTCGCCGCGGCCGGCCTCGACAAGGAGCCGCACCTCGTGATGTGGCACCCGGGCGCGGCGACGGGCCTCGCGGCGCTCGTCAGGTCCGAGCCCCTCGCGGCGTGGAAGGAGTACCTCGCGTACCAGGTCATCACCGGCGCGGCGCCGTACCTGCCGAAGGCGTTCGTCGCCGAGCGCTTCGCGTTCCACGACGGCATCCTGTCCGGCACGCCGAAGCAGGCGGAGCGCTGGAAGCGCGCGATCGACGGCGTCAACGGCGCGCTGTCGCACGCGCTCGGCAAGCTGTACGTGCAGAAGTACTTCCCCCCGTCGGAGAAGGCGCGCGCGGAGGAGATGGTGCGCAACGAGCTCGCCGCGTTCTCGCGGCGCATCGACCAGCTCGCGTGGATGACGCCCGCGACGAAGCAGAAGGCGAAGGCCAAGCTCGCCGTGCTGAAGGTCGGCGTCGGCTACCCCGACAAGTGGCGCGACTACGGCGCGCTCGCGATCGCACCCGACGACGCGCTCGGCAACGCCCGCCGCGCGTCGCAGCACGAGTACCGGCGCAACCTCGCGAAGCTCGGCACGCCCGTCGACCGCACCGAGTGGGTGATGGAGCCGCAGCTCGTCAACGCCGTGAACCTGCCGGCGATGAACGCGATGAACTTCCCGGCCGCGATCCTCCAGCCGCCGTACTTCGATCCGTCGCGCCCGGTCGCGATGGACTACGGCGCGATCGGCATGGTGATCGGGCACGAGATCAGCCACAGCTTCGACGACCAGGGCGCGCTGTTCGACGCCACCGGCAAGCTCGCGAACTGGTGGACCAGGGAGGACTTCGAGCACTTCGAGGCGTCCGGCAAGCAGCTCGTCGCGCAGTACGACGCGTACAAGCCGCTCCCCGACGCGGCGATCAACGGCAAGCTCACGCTCGGCGAGAACATCGCCGACGTCGCCGGCCTCGCCGTCGCGTACGACGCGTACAAGCTCGCCGGCGACGCGCCCACCGTCGACGGCTTCACCGGCGATCAGCAGTTCTTCCTGTCGTTCGCGCAGGTGTGGCGCACGAAGTACCGCGAGCCCGCGCTGCGCAAGCGGATCCTCACCGACGGGCACTCGCCCGGGCCGTGGCGCGCACGCACCGCGCGCAACCTCGACGCCTGGTACGCGGCGTTCGACGTGAAGGCCGGCGAGCTGTTCCTCCCGCCCGCCGAGCGCGTCAGGATCTGGTAGCCGACCGGCACGGATCCGGCACGCTCGGGGAGGGATGCAACCTCCGCGGCGCCATCGTGTCGGATCGGGAGTGCGGGCATCTGCCGTGGCCTTCGCCGTCGCGGCGTTCGCGCTCGTGCGCACGGCGCGCGCGGACGGCGACACCGACGTTCCCTACGGCGTGGGCGAGCGCCCCGACTCGGTCGGGCTCCTCGGCGGCGTGACGTTCGACGGCGCCCCGTCGGTCGGCCTCGCCGGGCGGTTCGCGCTCAGCGAGCGCTTCGCGCTCGACGGTCAGCTGCGCACGCGCGGCGTCGCCGACAACGAGCTCGTCGGCGACCTCGGCCTCGCGTGGACGATCACGTACGGCCGTCTCGACACGACCTACGGCGACCGGCTGTCGTACCCGCTGCGCCTCGACCTCATCGCGGGCGCCGCGATCGTCGACGGCGAGCCGGCGCTGGCGGTCGGCGTGGCGCTGCGCGCGCGCGTGGCCCGCTACGTCACCGTCGAGCTCGCCCTGCGCGACGAGCTCGCCCGCGGGCGTCCGATCGTGCCGCCGGGCGCGCGCGGGGACGAGCCGTGGATCCAGACGCCGCTCCTCGGCCACGCGCCGGAGGTGCAGGTCGCGATCTCCCTGACCGCACCGCACGCAAGCCCGGTGAACTAGCGATCCGTTGGTGGCATGCTGACGACATGCGGCTGGGGATCGACTTCGGCACGACGCGCACCGTCGTCGCGGCGGTGCTCGACGGCCGGCATCCGGTGGTGGCGTTCGACGACGGCGGTGAGTTCCGCGAGCACGTCCCCGGCACGGCCGCCGTGTGCGACGGCGAGCTGGTCGTCGGCTGGGCCGCGGCGCGCGCGCTCGCCGGCGGCGGCGGCGGCGCGATCCGATCGATCAAGCGCGTCGTGAGCGCCCTCGCGCCCGACGAGCCGGTGCCGGGCCTCGGCGGCACGACCGCGCTCGAGCTGGTCGTGGCGTTCCTCGCCGACCTGCGCACGCAGCTCCTCACCCGCTCGAACCTCGAGGTCGCGGCCGGCGAGCCGCTCGAGGTGATGGTCGCGGTGCCGGCGAACTCGGCGTCGCGGCAGCGCTGGCTCACGCTCGAGGCGTTCCGCCGCGCGGGCTTTCAGCCGGTCGGCCTGCTCAACGAGCCGACCGCCGCCGCCGTCGAGCTCGCGCACCGCCACCTCGGCGACCTCGCGAAGCGCAGCCCCAAGCGCTACGTCGTCGTGTACGACCTCGGCGGCGGCACGTTCGACGCCTCCGCGGTCTCGCTCGAGGGCCGCTCGTTCGACCTGATCGCGTCGGAGGGCGTCGCGCGCCTCGGGGGCGACGACTTCGACGAGCTCATCCTCGAGGCCGCGGGCGTCGAGGTCACGCCGTTCCACCTCGAGCGCGCGCGCGAGGCGAAGGAGGCGCTGCGCCCCACGTCGCGCAAGCTGCACCTGGAGCTCGGCCCGGAGCGTCCGGACACGCCGTCGGCGAAGGACACGAGCTCGACGATCAGGGAACCCGTCGCCGTCGACCTCCACCTCGTGTACGAGCGCGCGCAGCCGCTGATCGATCGCACGCTCGAGCACACCGAGCTCCTGATGAACCGCCTGCGCGACCGCGGCATCGATCCCGACGACCCGCGCGAGCTCGGCGGCATCTACCTCGTCGGCGGCGCGGCCGCGTTCCCGGCGGTCGGCAAGGCGCTGCGCGCGCGCTTCGGCAAGAAGCTGCAGCTCGCGCCGCAGCCGTTCGCGGCGACCGCCGTCGGGCTCGCGATCGCCGCGGACCCGGGCGCGAGCGTGATCATCCGCGAGGCGATCACGCGCCACTTCGGCGTCTGGCGCGAGGCCGAGGACGGCGTCGACAAGGTGTTCGATCCGCTGCTCGGCAAGGGCGCCGGCGCGCCGGCCGTCGTCGAGCGGCGCTACCGCCCGACGCACACGATCGGCCACCTGCGCTTCCTCGAGTGCGGCGCGCTCGACGAGGGCGGGCAGCCGGTGCAGGACATCGTGCCGTGGGCCGACGTGTACTTCCCGTACGACCCGGCGCTCGCGTCGGCTCCCGCCGGTGATCTGGGGCGGATGGCGAGCGTGCGCCGCACCGACCTTCTGGCCAACGAGATCGCGGAGACGTACACGTACGCCGCCGACGGCACGATCTCCGTCACGATCGCGAACCTGTCGCACGCGTACGCGCGGACGTTCTCCCTCGGCGCGCTGCGCTGAGTGTTGTACGTTCGCAGACGGTGGCCGTCGTCTCTTCTGTTGCGCGCATCGCGGACCATGGCATCGCGGAGCTGTACGCGCGCGCGGTGCTGGCGAGCTCGCGCGCCTGATCGTCACCGACGCGATCTCCGTCGTGACCGCGAAGGGCCACCTCTCCGATGCCGAGGCCGCCGAGATCGTGCGCTACGCGTTCGCGCTCGGCTGCACCATCGACGACGTGCGCCGGATGAGCCGCACCTCGCGCCGTGGCTCGCCGCCGTCTACGGCTGAGCGAGGCCCTGGATCGTCATGCCGCCGTCGACGGCGAGCGCCTGCCCCGTGATGTACGACGACGCGGGCAGCGCGAGGAACGCGACGGCGGTGGCGACCTCGCGCGGCTCGGCGATGCGGCCGAGCGGCGTGCGCGCGAGGATCGCGGCGAGCTTCGCGGGATCGGCGAGCACCGGCTCGACGAGCGGTGTCCGCGTGTACCACGGCGCGACGGTGTTGACGCGGATGCCGTCGCGCGCCCACTCGAGCGCGAGCGTGCGCGCGGCCTGCGCGAGCCCGGCCTTCGCGCTCGCGTAGGCGACGCCCGTCGGCAGCGCGACGTGCCCGGCGACCGAGCCGACGTGCACGACCGACGCGCCGCTCGCCGCGCGCAGCCGCGGGTGCAGGTCGCGCGACAGGAGCAGCGGCGACGTCAGGTTGAGCGCGATCATGCGCTCGATCGTCGCGTCGTCGTAGCTCGCGAGCGGGCCGCGCACGTTGCCGCCCGCGTTGTGCACGAGCACGTGCAGCGGCTCGGCGGCGACGGCGGCCATGATCGCGGCGCGCCCCTCGGCGGTCGTGACGTCGGCCGCGACGCCGCGCGCACCCGCGATGCCGGCGACGGCCTCGTCGACGCCGGCCGGCGTGCGCGCGACCACGACGACGCGGGCGCCGAACCCGGCGAGCTCCTCGGCGATCGCGCGCCCGATGCCGCGCGATCCGCCCGTGACGAGCGCGGTCTTGCCGTCGAGGCGCCACACGCTCATCGGAACGCGCCGTCCTTCACGACCTTCCGCCGCTCGTCGAGCATCGTCGCGAGCTCGGGGCCTGTGCGCGCGGGCGCGCGCTTCACTTCGCGTGCTTCCCGACGAGCGCGATGTACGCCTCCATCGCGGCGTCCTGGCTCGTGCCCTTCTGCTTCGCCCACGCGTCGTACTTCGCGCGCCCCTTCACGTCGAGCATGCCGGGCCGCGACCCCGCGACGTCGCCGGCGGTGCCCTGCTTGTACAGCGCGTACAGCTCGAGCAACACGTCGTTGCCGAGCCCGGTGACGGGCTTGATGCGGGCCTGGGCATCGGCGAAGCGCTGGGCGAGATCGGACATGGGCCGAGGATACCGTCGCCCCGAGCTCCGGAGTACGTTCCGCGGATGGCGAAGACGATGCGATGGATCGCGGCGGGCGCGCTCGCCGCGTGGTGGCTGTGGCCGTCGGGAGGCGCGCGCGTGCCGGCGACGCTGCAGGCCGCCGTGCTGAGCGACGGTTACGCGACGATCGAGGACGGCCGGCGCATCGTCACGTACGACGCGAGCGGCGCGGTGCGCGAGACCGTGGCGGCGGCGCTGCCGCCCGACACGCACGTCGTCGGCATGGTCGGCGGCGCCGGCGTCGTGTACCGCGACGGGACGCAGGTCGTCGTCGGGCTCCTCGACGACGATGGCTCGGTGCTCGATCCGCACAGGTTCGGGCGCAACGTGCGGAAGATGTGCGCGCAGACGGCGACGAACCAGCACCGCTGGGCGGTGATGTGGGTCGAGCACGACGGTCAGCTGTGGATCGTGCGCGGCCCGACGCGGCGCGGGGCGGCGGAGCTGGTCGCGGAGCCGACCGACGACATCCGGGCCCAAGCCGCCGAGGACTACTGCGGCGTCGCGTCGGCCGAGGACCGCACCGTGATGCTGTGGCGCGGCGGCGGCGCCACGTTCTCCGCCGTGTGCGACGCGAAGCGGTGCGGCGGCGCGCAGCGCGTGAAGCTCGACGCCAGGCACAAGATCGCCGGCTACGGCTGCACCTCCGACGGCTGCGCGATCGTGACGCGCTCCGCGGCGGCGCTGCAGGCGAGCTGGATGTGGCTCCGCAACGGCAAGATCGAGTGGACGAGGCCGCTGCCGAGCGCGGCCGAGGGCACGCGCGTCACCGCCGCCGGCGCCGGCAAGCAGGTCGCGATCGCGTACGGCATCGAGCCCGAGCCGGTCGTGCGCGTCGTCGACAGGACGGGCGCGATGAAGGCCGTGTGGCAGGCGCCGTCGGAGACCGTCCCGGGCCTCGCGTGGAACGGGTCGGCGCTGCTCGTCGCGGCCTACCGCGACGGCGCGGTGGCGACGTCGATCGTGCGTCCGTAGGCTAGCTCCGGCTCGCGAGCAGGCGCTCCCACTCGATCGGGTCGCGGATCTCGACGTCCTCGACGCCGAGCGCGCGCAGACCCTCGACGATCGCCTGCCGCCGCACGACGTTGACCGTCACGATGTGGGCGATGACGCTGCCGAACGTGAAGCTCACCGGCGGCGTGCACAGCGCGTCGACGAACGCGTCGTCCCACTCGTTGCGATCGCGGATGCGGCGCACGATCGCGGCGAACTGCGGCTGCACGGCGGCGAGGCGCGCCTGCTGGCCGGCGATGCTGCGGTCGCGCTCGCCCGGGAACTCGCGCCCGCCGATCGCGGCGGTCCACACCTCCTTCGTGAACACGACGCGGTCGAGCATGGTGCGCACGTCGGGCTCGGGGCCCTCGAAGGCGTGGATGACGTGGCCCGGCTTGACGGGGCGATCGAGCGCCTCGTCGGAGAGCTGCGCGGCCTGCTCGAGCAGGCGCACGGTGTGCCAGTGGTCGTGTTCGACGAGGCGGTCGGAGAGGTCCATGGTCGCGTCGCTCCTCGGTTGCCCGGGCAGGAGGAGGCCGCCCGGCGGGTGAAAGTGGATGGCGTTGGGCGCGGCGAGGCGGAACTCGCGGGGCTCGTCGGCGAACCGGCTCGGCGGCACGCCGTGGGCCCGCGCGAACGCGCGCGAGAACGCCTCGACGGCGTCGTAGCCGGCCTCGTGCGCGGCCTCGAGGACGGTCGCGCCGCGGCCGAGCCGCCACGCGGCGCGCTCGAGCACGAGGCGGCGCCGGAACGCCGCCGGCGCCTCGCCGATCCCGGCGCGCACGAGCCGGTGGAAGTGGAACGGGCTCAGCATCGCGCGCGCGGCCACGGCCGGCCCGTCGAGCCCGTCGTCGAGGGCCTCGAGCACGGCGTCGACGACGTCGCGCAGGCGGTCGGGCGGCACGGGCTTCATGGGCCGAGCATGCCCGGGGTCACGCCCGGCGCGCATGACCGGACTTGCTATCCTTGCGGGCGATGCGGTGGTCGCCGGTCCTGCTCGCCATGCTCTGCGCGCTGCCGAGCGCCGCCGAGACCAAGGCCGAGCTGGCGGCGCGCGTGGCCGCGCTGCACGCGGGCGCGATCGTCGTCGACACGCACCTGGACATCCCCGATCAGCTCGCAGAGAGGTGGGCGGATGTCGCGGCGAAGGGCGCGACGCCGCACTGGGACCTGCCGCGCGCGCGGGCGGGCGGGCTGACCGCGCCGTTCTTCTCGATCTTCGTCGCCGGCGGCTACGCGGACCGCGGCGCGTCGCGGCGCGCGCTCGAGCTGATCGACCTCACGCGGCGCGTCGTCGACGGCCACCCGAAGGACCTCACGCTCGCGGGCTCGGTCGCCGACATCCGCGCCGCGAAGCGCGACGGCAAGATGGCCGTGCTGATGGGCATCGAGGGCGGGCACGCGATCGAGGACTCGCTGCCCGTCTTGCGCGAGATGTACCGCGCGGGCGTGCGCTACCTGACGCTCACGCACACGAACACGAACCACTGGGCGGACTCCGCCGGCGCCGTGTACGAGGTCGACTGGGATCCGAAGCGCCACGCGGTGCACGGCGGGCTCACGGACTTCGGGCGCGCGGTCGTGAAGGAGATGAACCGCCTCGGGATGATCGTCGACGTCTCGCACGTCGCCGACGCGACGATCGACGCGGCGCTCGCGGTGTCGCGCGCGCCGATCATGGCGTCGCACTCGTCGTGCCGCGCGCTCGCGAACGTCGCGCGCAACCTCGGCGACGACCACATCAAGAAGATCGCGGCGAAGGGCGGCGTCGTGATGATCAACTTCGCGTCGAGCTTCCTCGATCAGAAGGTGTGGGACGCCTACCAGGCAGGACTCGCCCGCTACCGGGCGGAGCGCAAGCGGCTGCGCGAGGAGCTGAAGGGCGAGCCGAAGCGCCTCGCCGCGGAGCTCGCGGCGGCGGTGCGCCGGATCCCGGGGCCGGGGCGCGCCTCGTGGACGCGCGTCGTCGACCACATCGAGCACGTGATCGCGATCGCCGGCGAGGACGCCGTCGGCCTCGGCAGCGACTTCGACGGCATCTCCGATCCGCCGACCGGGCTCGAGGACGTGTCGCTGTTGCCGAAGCTCACCGAGGAGCTGCTGCGCCGCGGGCACGGCGAGGCGCGGATCCGGAAAGTCCTCGGCGAGAACTTTCTCGCGTTCCTCGCGCGCGTCGAGAGCGTGAAGGCGTCGCTCGCGGGCGAGCCCCCGTCGACGGCCGTCTATCGAAAATGAGGCGCTACGCGAGGCGGTCGGCGATCTCGGCGAGGGCATCGCCGGCGCGCGCGTCGACGCGGAGGGTCGCGTGCGGATCCCCGCGCGTCGGGCCGCGGTTGAGGATCGCGATCGGGATGCCGCGCTCGTGGGCGCGGCGCACGAACCGGTAGCCGGAGAACACGGCGAGCGAGCTGCCGACGACGAGCAGCACCTCGCCGTCGTCGAACGCGCGCCACGCGGCGTCGAGGGTCGCGCGCGGCACGCTGCCGCCGAAGAACACGACGTCGGGCATGAGCGTCCCGTCGCACGCCGCGCACGGGACGATGCGGAAGTCGGCGATCAGGCGGTCGGGCAGGTCGGCGTCGCCGTCGGGCGCGATGCCGGCGATCGGATCGGAATCCTCCGCGCGGCCGATGAGGCCGGCGTTCGCGTCGGAGCGGCCGATGAGGTCGCCGGGAGTGATGCCGGCGTTCGCGTCGGAGCGGCCGATGAGGTCGCCGGGGACGATGCCGGCGTTCGCGTCGGCGCGGCCGATGAGGTCGCCGGCGGTGGCGCCGCTCGGTGCGGCGACGGCGCGCCACACCGGGTTCGCGTCGAGCAGGCGCTCCTGCAGCGCGGCGCGCGACGTCAGCTCGCCGCACGCGAGGCAGCGCACGCGCGCGATCGCGCCGTGCAGCTCGACGACGTGGTGGCTGCCGGCCGCGCCGTGCAGGCCGTCGACGTTCTGCGTGATGAGCCCGGTCACGCACCCGACGCGCTCGAGGCGGGCGAGCGCCGCGTGCCCGGCGTTCGGGCGCGCGTGGGCGAGGCGCGGCCAGCCGAGCAGCGAGCGCGCCCAGTAGCGGCGGCGCGCGTCGGGCTTGTCGACGAACTCGCGGTGCTGGATCGGGGGGCGCGAGCGCGGCGGCGTGTCGAGCCCGCGGTAGTCGGGGATGCCGGACTCGGTCGAGCAGCCGGCCCCCGTCAGCACCGCGACGCGCCTGCCGCGCAGCAGCTCGACGATCTGTGCGGTGTCCGTCACGCAGAGGGAAGCTAAGCACGCCTTGCAGGGACCCGGGAGCGGCCGAATACTGGAGAAGTATGTGCGCGTTTCGTGTGCAGGCCCGGATGAGATGTCCGCGCTGCCGCGAGCACGACCTCGACGACGCGACCGTGCACCGCTGCCACCGCTGCGACGGCACCTGGCTCGACGAGCACGCGCTCGGCGAACGGCTGGCCGCGATGCAGCACCCGGAGCCGCCGGGGCCGCTCGTGTGGCAAGCCGTGCGGCGCGCGCCGCGCCCGTGCGCCGCGTGCGCGCAGCCGATGGAGACGGCCGCGCTGTTCGGCGTGCACGTCGATCGCTGCGGCGCGGGCCACGGCGTGTGGTTCGACGAGGGCGAGCTCGCCGCCGTGCTCGTGAAGTGCCACGAGCGCAGCGCGTGCGCGGCGCCACGGCCCGGCGAGCGGCCCGGCGAGCGGCCCGTCGAGAGGATCGCCGGCGCCGCGGCCTTCTTCTCGATCGTACGCGGGTGATACCCTGGTCGGCGATGCCGCTCGCCGACCTGGAAACCCTCGAGTACAAGCTCGGGAAGCGCGGCTTCCGCCGCGACGACCTGTACTTCCACGCGTGCGATGCGTGCCGGGAGCAGGCGGTCGCGAAGTACGTGATCCTCGGGCGCACCGGCGGGCGCGACATCTGGCTGTGCCACGCGTGCGGCGCGGCGCGCTCGTTCCGCAACGGCTCCGGCATGAACGACCGCGAAGAGGACGCCGGGTTCGATCTGCGGGCCTTCCTCGCCTGATGGCCGCGGCGAAGCCGAAGCGCGCGAAGCCGCCGAAGCGCGCCGTCGCAGTGAAGCGCGCACCGACGACCGACCGCCGGCTCGCCGCCGCGCAGCTCGCGCAGGTGCGGGAGTTCTGCGCGACGCTGCCGGGCAGCGACGAGAAGCTCTCGCACGGCGCGCCGACCTGGTTCGTCAAGCAGGGCGTGTACGCGCACTTCTGCGACGACCACCACGGCGACGGCCGCATCGCCCTGTGGTGCGCCGCGCCCGAGGGCGCGCAGGCGATGCTCGTCGAGAGCGAGCCCGCGCACTACTTCATCCCCGCCTACGTCGGCCACCTCGGCTGGGTCGGCGTGCGCCTCGATCGCGACGCCGCCTGGTCGCAGGTCACCGCCATCCTCGAGGCCGCGCACGCCACACGCTCGGCGCCCCGACCGAAGTCGAGAAAGTCGCGATGATCACGCCGCCGCTTTCGGCGCCAAGCCGCCCGAGTGCGCCATGACGGAGCCAAGGGCGCTTTCGAGCCGGTCACGTGCGCTCGCGAGAACCACGTGGCGCTCTCGCCGGCAGCACGCGACGGGATCCCAGAGCGCACTCGGCGGCCTGGCGCCGAAAAAGCGAGCTAGCTTGCGAACCGCGAGCGGTCGAGCGGCGTGATCGCGTAGCGCTGGCGCACCACCGCGAGCGGCTCGCGCCACAGGTCCTCCCAGTAGACGGAGAGGAGCTGGTCGGCGTCGCGGCCGGCGCGGTAGGCCTCGGAGAGGGAGTGGCGGAGCGCGGCCCAGCGGCGCTCGGCGACGAGGTGCTTGAGGGTGCCGAACAGCATGATCATCGCGGACACGGGGAGGCGGAGCTGGCCGTACGAGAACCAGTGGATCAGCACCTCCTCGTGGCCGGTGATGCCGAGGCCGAGGAGCGCGTGCCACACGTCGTGCGTCTGGCGGAAGCGCCGCATGAGGTAGGCCATGTCGGGGTCGTCGACGTGGCGGGTCGCGGCGGCCTGGTAGTCGGCGGTGATGCCGTTGTCGTCGAGGTGGCGCACGTAGGCGCCGCCGAGCGTGTCGGCCGGGAGCGCGCGCAGCGCATCGTAGTCGACGTGCTGGCTCGACAGCTCCGGGCGCTCGGCGAGGATGCGCCGCCCCTCGGGGGTGCGCGGGAGCACCTCGAGGAGCGCGCGGTACCTCGGCCTCCCGGTGATCTCCTCGACGCGATGGATCTCGCGTGTCTGCGTCGAGTCGGCCATGACGCGCACCACCGCGCGCGCGACCCAGAAGCCATCGGCGACCGTGCTCATCCCGCGAGCATACTGCCGCTCCTGCACGGCCGCGCGGTGCGCGCTTGCCAGGATGGCGCGGGAGGAAGCGGCCGCGCGCGCGATCCTGCGAGGTTCCGCGGTGGCGCGCGGACTGCAACCGCGCCGCGTCGTGCTGGAGCTCCTCCTCGTGGTCGGCTGCGTCGGGTTCCCGGCGTGGCTCGCGCTGACGTTCGCGTGGTGGCGCCGGCTCGCGCCGCCGCGCATCGCCCTCGCACGGATCTACATGGCGCTGGGCGCCGCGTGGTCGGCGTGGCACTGCGTCCAGCTCGCCGTCGCGCGGCACCTCCACACCGCGGACCCCATCGAGGGACTGCTCCAGCAGCACCTCGGTGCGCTCGTTGTCCTCGCGGCGCTGTACGCCGAGATCTTCGTGCGCTGGCTGCGTGTCAGGTCGGGTGCGCTGCGGCTCGCACCGGCGAGAATCGTGTTCGGCTCGGGAAGACGCCGAGCGCGCGTGCGGTTGGTAGCCGAGCCCTGATGGCCTCCCCGTGCGGGCGGGTTATCGTGGGGCCCCGGGTATGACCGACGACGATGCGAACGCTGCGACGGCCGCGACCGCGGCCGAGCCGTCGGCGCCGTCGGCGAGCGGGCGCCGCGACCCGCAGCCGGGCGACACCATCAACAAATACCGACTCGATCGCATCATCGGCTCCGGCGGCATGGGCGTCGTGTGGCAGGCGTTCGACCCCGACCTCGAGCGCGCGGTCGCGCTCAAGGTGCTGCACTCGCCCGACGGCGAACCGACGCTGCGCACGCGCCTCCTGCGCGAGGCGCGCGCGATGGCGCGGCTCAAGCACCCGAACGTCGTCACGGTGTACGAGGTCAACACCGACCGCAACCGCGACTACATCGCGATGGAGCTCGTCGAGGGCGAGAACCTCGACACCTGGCTCGGTGGCGTGCCGCCGCGCCCCGAGATCGTCGACGCGCTGTTCGGCGCGGCGAAGGGCCTGACGGCCGCGCACGACGCCGGCCTCGTGCACCGCGACTTCAAGCCGCACAACGTGCTGCGCGCGCGCGACGGCCACATCTACGTCACCGACTTCGGCCTCGCGCGCGGTCAGATCGACAAGGACGGCGACGAGCTCCCGGTGCCGATCGACGTCTCCGGCATGGCGTCGGGCTCCGGCGCGCGCCGCCCGCTCGACTCGGTGCTCGACTCGCCGCTCACGCAGACCGGCGTGCTGATCGGCACGCCCGCCTACATGGCTCCCGAGCAGTTCGTCGGGCGCGCGCCCGATCACCGCACGGATCAGTTCGCGTTCTGCGTCACCGCGTGGGAGGCGCTCACCGGCGCGCGCCCGTTCGGCGGGACCTCGCTCGCCGAGCTCGAGCAGTCCGTCGGCGTCGGCGTGACGGCGCTCGCACCGCAGCTCCCGCCGCGCCTGCGCGCCGTGCTGCAGCGCGGCCTCGCGCCGGCGGCCGACGACCGCTGGCCCGACATGCGCGCGTTCGTGCGCGCCTTCGAGGAGGCGCTCCGCCCGCGGCCGCGCCGCCTGCGCTGGATCGCGGTCGCCGTCGCCGCGCTCGCGCTCGCCGGCGGCGCAGTCGCCCTGTGGTTCGCGACGCGCGGCGGCTCGCAGCCGAGCGTCGCCGAGGCGTGCAGCGCACCCGAGCGCGGGTTCGCCCGCGCATGGTCGCCGGAGCGGCGCGCGGCGATCACCGGGGCGCGCGCGGGAGCGGAGCACCTGTCGCTGATCGGCCCGTACGCGCTCCTCGACCAGATGGAGATGCGGTGGACCGCGTCGTTCAAGCGCGCGTGCGCGGCGCGCCCGGAGACCGCGGCCACGCGCGAGCGCGTCGCGTGCCTGATCCAGCTGCGCGACCGCATCGCCCGCACCACCGAGCGCATGACCGACGCGCGCCTCGCCGTCGACCAGGCGGGCCTGTTCCCGATCGACGAGCTCCTGCGCTGCGATCGCGGCGCGAGCGGCTTCCCGGCGGGGCTCGTCCCGGCGATCGACCTCCAGCTCGAGCAGCTCGAGCAGCTCGAGGAGCTGGCGGACCCCGAGCCACCGGAGGCCCCGGAGGTCCCGGTGAAGCCCGTGAAGCCCGCGAAGAAGTGATGGACATGGACATGGACACGCCCGAGGCGGACCCGGCGCTGGAGTGGAAGCTCCGCGCGGTCGCGGTCCCGGTGGCGTTCGCGCTCGCGGTCGCGTTCAACCGCTGGGAGACCGGGCACTGGCTGCAGCGCACGTTCCTGACGATGATCCCGCACGAGCTCGGGCACGCGCTCGTCGGGTGGTGGAGCGGCTACGCCGCCGTCCCCGGGCTGTGGAAGACGTCGATCCCCGAGGTGCGCAGCCTCGCACCGACGGTGCTCGTCGGCGCGCTCGAGGCCGCCGGCGCGTACGTCGGCTGGCGCGCGAACCGCACGTGGCTGATGCTCGCGGCGGTCGCGCTCGCGGCCGCGCAGCTCCTCGCGACCACGGCGAGCGCGACGACGTCGCACCTCGCGATCACGTTCGGCGGCGATGCCGGCGCGATGGTGATCGGCACCGCGCTCGTGTGCTGCTTCTTCGTCGGCGAGGAGTCGCGCCTGCGCCGCGGCGGCCTGCGCTGGGGCCTGCTCGTCATCGGCGCCGCGGCGTACGTCGACACCGCCGCGACGTGGTGGCGCGCGCGCACGGACCGCGACGTCATCCCGTTCGGCGAGATCGAGGGCGTCGGCCGCTCGGACCCGTCGCGGCTCGTCGAGGACCACGGCTGGACGACGGCGCAGCTCGTCGATCGCTACGTCGTCGTCGTCGGGCTGTGCGCGCTCGTCGTCGCCGCCGCGTACGCGTGGGGAGTGTACGACGCTCGCCGCCGCGCGCGCGGCGCACGGGAAGCTCCTAGTTGAGCTCGGGCGCCGCGATCGTGAACCACAGCGTGCGCGGCAGGCTGCACTGGCGACACGCGATGTCGACGCGGCGGAGGCGCGGCGCCGGGCGCGTGTGCTCGAGGACGCGCGCCTCGAAGTCGGGGCCGCAGTGCGGGCACGGGGAGCGCGCGGCGCGGCCTTCGATCACCGACGCCGACGGAACGACCATCGGCCGCTGCGGCGATCCGCCGGCGGACGCGAGCAGCTCGCGCGAGTTGCGTTGGCGATCGTGCATGAGATCAGGATGATGCCCGCGAGCTCCCGCGACCACCGGGCATTCGGGTAGGTCGCACCTCCGTGCGCTAGATTGACGGGATGCGCGCGTGGCTCGCGGTGCTCCTCGTCTCGTGTCACAAGCCGCCGGCGGCGCCGGCGCCGGAGAAGGCCGCTCCCGTGGTCGTCGCGCCGAGGCCGCTGCCGTGCCCGGTCGCGCCGCGCGATCCGGCGGAGGACCTCCCGATCCCCGAGCCGAACCGCGCGCTCACCGCCGGCGAGCGCGCGCTGCTCCAGCCGATCTTTCGCAACGCGATCGACTACGACAAGGTGCGCGTGATCGACAACTCGTTCCCGTTCCAGCCCGAGGGCGTGTACATGACGCCGCGCGGGAACGTGTACGCGCCCGGGAGCCTGTACCGCGAGGACTTCGCACACAGCCCGGACGATCGCTCGGTGTTCGTGCACGAGATGGGGCACGTGTGGCAGTTCGGCAACGGCATGGACCTGATCGGGCAGGGCATCGTCGAGTTCACCTCGACGCGCGGCAACTACCAGGACGCGTACCCGTACACGCTCGACGACAAGCTCGACCTCACCGACTACGGGATGGAGCAGCAGGCGTCGATCATCGAGGACTACTTCATCATCCACGTCCTCGGGGAGGCGCCGCGCTTCCTCAAGAACCGGGTGACCGAGGCGGTGCGCGATCAGCTGTACGCGGCCGTGCTGAAGAAGTTCCTCGCCGACGCGTGCTACCTGCGCCCGAAGGCTACTGCACCAGCAGCGTCGCGGCCGTGATCTTGCCCGCCTCGAGCGGGATCGTGCCGGCGCCGGTGACGCCCGCGCCCGCGGCGGTGAGCGTCGTCGAGCCGCCGCCGAGCTCGACGTTCGGGAAGAACACGTCGTGCCCGGTGTCGCCGGGAGCCCACGTCGTCGCGGCGTTCGCCTGCGCCGGGCCGTGCGCGTTGCCGAGCGACACCGCGCGCGCCTCGCCGGCGACGTGCACGAACACGTGCGCCTTCGCCGGATCGAGCACGACGCCGAGCGCCGCGGCGCGCGCGGTGGTGAACATGCGCATGCTCTGGAAGCCGCCGCCCCGGATCACGGCGCGGTCGGCGATCGCGATGATCGGCGTCGCGTACATGCCGGGCGCCATCGCGCACGGCGAGTTGTCGGCGGGCGGCGTGACGTCGATGCGGCGCGTGCGCGCGGTGCCGCTGATGCACATGTCGAAGCGACCGTTCGGCGCGGTCGTGTCCATCGCGCCGTTGTCCTCCTCCTGGAACAGCGCCTCGTTGACGCCGCAGAACGTGGTGTCGTCGTCCCAGTCGACGAGCTCGCCCGTGTAGCGCAGCTGGTCGCCGCACGACGCGTTGTCGGTGTCGATCGGCGGGGCGGAGTCCTGCACGCCGCCACCACCGTCATCGCCGCACGCCGCGAGGAGCAAGAACAGAGGAGTCCAGCGCATGCGCGAAAAGCTACCACCCGGCGCGGGCGTGGCTACGCGACTTGCAGCACGAGCTTGCCGAAGTTCTCGCCGCTGAACAGCCGCAGGAGCGTGGCGGGGAACGTCTCGATGCCGTGCGCGATGTCCTCGCGCGAGGTCAGGCGACCCTCCTTCATCCAGCCGGCCATCTCGGCGAGCGCCTCGCCGTAGCGCGCGTGGTAATCGAACACGACCATGCCGGTCATCGACGCGCGCTGCACGAGGAGCGCGAGGTAGTTGCTCGGGCCCACGACCGCGGCGCTGTTGTACTGCGACACCGCGCCGCAGATGACGATGCGCGCGTGGCGCGCGAGGTTCGCGAGCGCCGCGTCGAGGATCGGGCCGCCGACGTTGTCGAAATACACGTCGATGCCGTTCGGGCACGCCTCGCGCAGCGCGGCCTTCACGTCGGCGGCCTTGTAGTCGATGCCGGCGTCGTAGCCGAGCGTGTCGACGAGGTATGCGCGCTTCGCCTCGCCGCCGGCGATGCCGACGGTGCGGCAGCCCTCGAGCTTCGCGATCTGCCCGACGACGCTGCCGACGGCGCCGGCGGCGGCGCTGACGACGACGGTCTGCCCGGGCTCGGGCTTGCCGATGTCGAGGAGGCCGAAGTACGCGGTCAGGCCGGGCATGCCGAGCGTCGCGAGGTGCGTCGGCGCCGGCGCGAGTGACGTATCGACGCGGGTCAGCTCGCCGCCGTCGAGGCACGCGTACTCCTGCACGCCGAACATGCCCGACACGACGTCGCCCTCGGCCCACGCGCGGTGGCCGGACGCGACGACGCGGCCGATCGCGAGTGCGCGGAACACCTCGCCGATCGCGATCGGCTTCACGTACGAGCGCGCGTCGTTCATCCAGCCGCGCATCGCGGGATCGAGCGAGATGTACTCGACCCGGACGAGCACCTGGCCCGGCGCCGGCGTCGGGATCGGGACCTCGCCGAGGGCGACGTCGGTGGGGCGGGGGAGCCCCGAAGGGCGGGCGGCGAGGGTCCAGCGGCGGTAGGTGGTCGTCATCGCGCCAGGAGTCTGCCACCTGCGGCTGGCGAAACCCGCGACACCTCTGTCAGCTTCATGGCGCTCCCGCGTGCGGCGCCGCAAGGATTTCGCGAGGATGTGCGCCGGCACGCGAGGTGCTCGGACCATCGGACATGCGTGCCGCTGTCTCCGCCCTCGCCGTCTCTGCCTCGCTGTTCGCCGGTTGCATCGAGCCCTTCGAGTTTGACCTCGATCTCGGCGGCGGCTGCGACTGGCAGATCTTCCCCGGGCCGTGCGTCGACGCCGCGCATCCGGTCGCGTTCTCGCAGGACGAGACCGCGCTCGCGCTCGGCGGCGCGGCGCCCGTCGGGGTGCTCGTCCTCGAGGGCTTCCAGATGACGATCCGGTCGTCGAACCCCGAGGTGCTCGAGGTGCGCGAGGTCGCGCCCGGCGAGTTCCGCATGCACGGGCTCGCCGAGGGCGACGCGGAGCTGCTCGCGACCGACTTCACGCCGGACCCGCGCGTGTTCGCGCGGCACCCGATGAACGTGCGCCCGGTCGCCGGCGCGCGCTTCGCGTTCGGCCCGGCGGGCGCGCCGCTCGCGCGCCTCGCGGCGCTGCCCGGTGCGCGCGAGAAGGTGCGCGTCACGGCGCTCGACGCGGCGAACCAGCCGCTCGCGGGCGGCGATGCCGTGGTCGAGCTCGCGTTCGCCGGCGCCACCCGCATCAACCTGGCACTGACGCAGCAGCGCCTCGGCGCGGACGTGTTCGGCCTCGCACCGGCGTTCGGCTTCGACGTCGGCGTCGAGTTCGGCGCGGTCGGCGCCGCGACGCTGACGGCGAACGTGGCGGGCGCGGCCGTGGCGACGCTGCCGATCGACGTGATCGCGGCGCCGTTCCTCGTCGATCTCGAGCTCGGCCGCCCGCTCGTCGCCGGCGGCGTCGCGTTCCTCGGGCTCGTCGGGATCGACGACCGCAGCACGCCGGTGGCCGGCCTCGTCGGCAGCTGGTCGGTGAGCCCGGCGGGCATCGTCGAGCTGACGGCGCCGCCGCAGAGCGGCGAGGTCCTCGTGAAGGCGCGGGCGAGCGGCGCGGCGACCGTCACGGCGACGCTCGCGGACCGCACGGTGTCGAAGCTGATCACGGTCGAGTAGCCGCGGACGTGTCATCATGCGGCGTGCCGCGCCGCCCGTCCGTGTTCGCGCTCCTGTCGCCGGCGGTGATGCTGATCGCGTGCGGTACCGACGAGCCTTCGCCGGCGACGATCAAGGTCGGTGCGTGCGACGGCACGCAGACGCGGGTCGAGGACGAGCTCGGCGTGCACGTGCCGATCGGCTCGGCGATCGAGTGGTCGACGAACCCGCCGGTGACCGGCCCGCACTTCCCGATCTGGGCCGCGTGGGACCGCGAGTACACCGAGCTGCCGCGCGGTCACTACGTGCACAACCTCGAGCACGGCGGCATCGTGCTCGCCTACAACTGCCCGGACGGCTGCCCCGACGTCGTCGAGAAGCTGCGGACGATCGTGCGCGAGTTCGACGCCGACGTGCTGTGCAACGCGCCGGTGCGCAACCGCTTCGTGGTCACGGGCGATCCGCTCCTCCCCGCGGGCGTCCAGGTCGCGGCGCTGTCGTGGGATGCGATGTGGACCGGCGGCTGCTTCGATCCGTACGTGCGCACGTTCGCGGGGACGCACTACCGCAGGGCGCCCGAGGACCTGTGCGTCGACGGTGCGAACCTCGGCGGGACGCTGATCGTGCCGTGATCTGGTAGCTTGCCGGTGTGACCGAGCTGCTCGTCTCCACCCGCAAGGGCCTGTTCGTCGTCGAGGGGCACGGCGCCGAGGCGCGCGTCGCGCGCACCGCCTTCTTGGGCGACAACGTGACGCTGGCGTTCGTCGATCGCCGCGACGCCACCTGGTACGCCGTGCTCGACCACGGCCACTTCGGCGTCAAGCTGCACCGCTCCGACGACCGCGGCGCGACGTGGATGGAGATCGCGACGCCCGCGTACCCGCCCAAGCCCGAGGGGCTCGTCGACAAGGACATGTGGGGCAAGGACCGCGAGTGGTCGACGAAGGGCATCTGGGCGCTCGAGGCGGCCCCGGATCGCGACGGCGCGCTGTGGTGTGGCACGCTGCCGGGCGGCCTGTTCCGCAGCGAGGACCGCGGCGCCACGTGGACGCTGTGCGAGGCGCTGTGGACGATGCCCAACCGGCTCAAGTGGAACGGCGGCGGGGCCGATCACGCGGCGATCCACTCGATCTGCGTCGACCCGCGCGATCCGCGCACCGTCGTCGTCGCGGTGTCGAGCGGCGGCGTGTGGCGCACGCGCGACGCCGGCGCGACCTGGGACCCGCACACCGTCGGGATGGTCGCGGGCTACGTGCCGCCCGAGCAGGCCGACTGGCCCGAGAACCAGGATCCGCACCGCGTCGTGCAGGCGCCGTCGGCGCCGAACGTGTTCTGGTGCCAGCACCACATGGGCATCTGGCGCTCCACCGACGACCTCGCGACGTGGACGCAGCTCCACGCGCAACCGTCGAGCTTCGGCTTCCCGGTCGCCGTGCACCCGGGCGACGCCGACACCGCGTGGTTCGTGCCGGCGCACTCGGATCAGAAGCGGGCGCCCATCGACGGGCGCGTGGTCGTGACGCGCACCCGCGACGGCGGCGCGACGTTCCACGAGGTCACCGCGGGCCTGCCGCAGCAGCACGCGTACGACCTCGTCTACCGCCACGCGCTGTCGATCGCGCCCGACGGCGATCAGCTCGGCTTCGGCTCGACGACGGGCAACCTGTGGGTCACCGCCGATCAGGGCGACCACTGGCACGCGGTGGCGGCGAACCTGCCGCCGATCTACGCCGTGCGCTACGCGTAGAGCGCCCGCCGCACGCGCTCCGCGAGCCCGCGCTCGAGGAAACGATACGACAGCGCCGCGAGGGCGAGCGACGCGGCGATCACGGCAACGAACGCGAGCGGCCCGCGCGGCGGATCGGCCATGCGCTGGACGAGGCGGATCGGCAGGACGTGCCACAGGTACAGCGAGTACGAGACGTCGCCGAGCCAGACGAGCGCGGCGGGGACGCGGAACGGGCGCCCCCGGTCGGCGGCGAGGACGATCCTCCACACCGCCGTCATTCTATCCGGCTTCGATTGCGCTGGCCGACGATGTCGACGACGCGCGGCGCGTGGCCGGAGACGCGCTACTCGCGAACCTGGGGGCGATCGGCTCGGTCGCGATCAAGGCGCCGGCCGGGGCGCGCGTCGACAAACCGTCGTAGGGCGGCTCGAGAAGCTGCTGGCGAGACCGGGGCGTCGCGGTCGCGCGGCCGGGGTGGCGGCTCCGGAGGCGCGCCACATCGGGCGGCGGTCGGGTAGGCTTGGCGCGATGGCACATCGATCCGCCGCCTTCGTGTTGCTCGCGGGACTCCTCGGCTGCCACCGCACGCCGTATGCGATGCAACCGGCCGTGTCGGAGCTCGGGTGCGTCTACGACCCGGCGACGCAGCAGCTCCGCGTGTGCCTCGAGGCCGGGATGCTCGACACGTGCGCGACGTACGGCGCGACGTGCCGCGGCTCGGCGCCGGGCCCGCGCGATCTCGACGTGCCGGCGTACAGGTCGTCGCCGTACTACGTGGCGCGCGTCGAGGAGCCGCTCGTCGAGCCGGTCGCGCCGGCCGAGCCCGTCTACGCGCACGAGGTGTTCGGCTACGACGACGTCGAGCCGCCGGTGTACGTGGCGCCGATCCCGACGGCGCCGACGGTGGTGGGGGTCCCGCCGGTGATCGCGCCGCCGTCGACGCCGCCGCCGGGGCGCACGATGCCGCCGCCGCGCGGGCACGGCACGGGAAGCTACGTCCCGCCGCATCCGCCGCGGCCGCCGCGTCATCCGGTGCCGCCGGGTTACGTGCCACCGGCCGGCGGCGTCGCGCAGCCGACGGTCCACGTGCCGCCGATCGGGCGCCCCACCGTGCGCGCCGAGGATGCGCCCGCGGGGCCGGTCGTCCTCGGGCCGCGCCCGCACGGCCGCGTGATCGCCGCGCCGGTGCAGGGCGCGACGGTGCAGGCGGCGCCGGCGGCGGGTCACGCGACGCCGCATCTCCCGGCGCATCCCGCGCGGCGCACGCCGCCGGTGCGGCGCAAGTAGCGACGGACGGCGGCGCGCCTCAGCGCCGGTGATCGCGCACGGTCGCGCGGCCGCGCGCGCGGTAGTGGTTCCACTCCGGGCGGCCGTCGTCGTGCTGCCAGCCGCCGCGCCGCCACACGCGGCGACCGTTGTACGTGGTCCACGTGCCGCCGACGTAGACGTAGCCGGGGCGCTCGGCCTCCCACGTGCCGGCGACCCAGACGTAGCCGGTGTCGCGATCGTCCCAGTAGCCGTCGACGTAGGTGTAGCCGGCGCGCGGCTCGGCCCAGTAGCCGTCGACCCACACGTACTGGTCGCCCTGCGGTTGCCACGCGCCCTGGATCCAGTAGTAGCCCGCGCGGTCGTTCTGCCAGTAGCCGTTCTGCCAGGCCCACGCGTTGTTGACGTACGTGTAGCGCCCGTTGACCCACACCTGGCCGGGGCGCGCGCCGTAGTCGTAGTACTCGACGTTGACCGCGACGGGCGGCAGCGACGTGGCGACGGCGTTGACCACCTGCGCGACGGCGACGGCGGTCGCGACGGCCGCGATCGGGTTCACGCGGAGGTTGCCGGTGACGCCGACGTGGCCGTAGCAGCCGGTCGCGCCTGTTGCCGCGACCGCGAGGACCAGACCCAGTGCGAGCTTGCGCATGGAGCGAGCATCGCGGGATTCGCGCGCCGGGACAAGGCGCCGTCTGGAACCTGCCGTTTCGCGTGTGATACCCGTCGCGTAACCGACGCGGCCGACGACGGCGCGTACGTTTCCCCGGTGACCAGCTGTAGCCGCAACCACGAGCCAGATGTGCCGCGCGCGCTGGGAGCCCTCGACGACTCCCAGCATGGGTTCTGGCACCGGCGCTGCGCCGCGTGCGCGTACGAGATGGGGCGGGCCGACGGAGCGCGCGCGGAGGACCGCCTGATGAGGCGCGTCGCCGACCTCGAGGCGCAGCTGCGCCGACTCGAGGTGAGCCGGCGCGGCGCCTGATCAGGCGACGCGGGCGGGGTGAACGGCCGCGCCCGCGTCGCGGCTCGCGGCGGCGATCCGGCTCGCGACGCGCGCGGGATCGTCGAGGTGCGGGCAGTGCCCGATCCCGTGCGGCTCCTCGACGACGGCGTGCGGCGGCAGGTGGCGCCGCCACCACGCGAGGTGCGACGGCGGCAGCAGCTTCTCCGAGCGGCCCCACCACAGGAGGACGGGCATCGCGAGCGCCGCGACGTCGCGCTCGGCGAGGCCGTGGTCGAGCGTGATGCTCGCGAGCAGCTCGCGCACGGCGGGGCGGCGGGCGAGCTGCGCGGGCGCCTCGTGCGCGACGAGGTGTGCGAGCAGCGGCGCCCTGTGGTGCACGCGGTCGATCAGCTCGAGCGCGCGGCGCCGCGAGGTCAGCGCGAACGCGGCGCGCAGCTCGTCGAGCTCGCGCGGCGTCGACGGCGCGCCCGCCGGCGACAAGAGGACGAGCGCGCGCACTCTGTCCGGACGCCGGACGGCATACTCGACGGCGACGTAGCCGCCGAGCGAGTTGCCGACGAGCGTGACCGGCTCGCGCACGATCGCGTCGAGCGCGGCGGTCGCCGCGTCGAGCAGCCGCTCCGGCGTGAAGCCGTGCGCCGGGTCGTCGCTGCGGCCGTGGCCGAGGTGATCGACGGCGGTGACGCCGCGCAGCTGCGCGCACAGGCGGCCGAGCACCGGCGCGTAGCCCGCGGACGCGGCGCCGATGCCGTGCAGGAACAGCGCCGGCGGCAGCGCGCCGGTGCCGCGCGCCTCGTAGTAGTGGACGCGGCCGAGCTCCGTCGGCGCCGACTTCGCGGCGAAGCCGCGGCGCACGAGGCCGGCGTGCGTGCGGCGCTCGATCAGCGGGAGCAGGACGGGGCGCATCAGCTCGCCGCCCTCGCCGCGTGCGCCGCCGCGGGCGGCGGGCGGAACTCGAGCGCCGGATCCTCGACGGGGGCGCGCGACAGGAGGCGCCGATCGAGCACGTAGTTCTGGTGCAGCCGCCACGGCACCGCCGCGCCCTGGCGCGGCAGCTCGTCCGCCGCGCGCTGCACGTAGCCCGACTGCAGGTCGATCAGCGGCTGCTCGTCGGTGCGCGCGGCGCCGGTGCGCGGCACGACGGACGCGAAGCCGCCGCGCTCCATGTGCTCGAGCACGCGGCACACGTACACCGCGGTGAGCTCGGACTTGAGCGTCCACGATGCGTTCGTGTAGCCCATCGCGATCGCCAGGTTCGGCACGTCGCTCAGCATCGCGCCCTTGTACAGCATGGTGTCCGGACCGCGGACACGCTTGCCGTCGACGTCGATCGCGATGCCGCCGAGCAGCTTCATGCGCAGCCCGGTCGCCGTCACGATCACGTCGGCCGCGAGCTCGGCGCCCGAGCGCAGCCGCAGGCCGGTCTCGGTGAACGTCTCGATCTCGTCGGTGACGATGTCGACGCGGCCCTCGCGCAGCGCCGCGAACAGGTCGCCGTCGGGGACGAGGCACAGGCGCTGGTCCCACGGGTTGTAGCGGGGCGTGAAGTGGGTGCGCACGTCGACGGTGTCGCCGACGGCGCGGCGCACGCCGCCGATCAGCAGCTTCTTCGCCCGCTCGGGGAAGCGGCGCGCGTACTGGTAGAACGCCGTCGCGAGGAGCACGTTCTTCCAGCGCGTGGCGTCGTACGCGACCTGCGCGGGCAGGTAGCGGCGCAGCAGGTTCGCGATGCGGTCGCGCGCCGGGCGCGACATGATGTACGTCGGCGAGCGCTGCAGCATCGTCACGCGTGCGCCGCGCTGCGCGAGCGCCGGGACGAGCGTCACCGCCGTCGCGCCGCTGCCGATCACGACGACGCGCTTGCCCGCGTAGTCGAGGCCGTCGTCCCAGTGCTGCGGGTGCACGACGGGGCCGCGGAAGCGCGCGCGCCCGGCGAGCTCCGGCGTGTAGCCGGCGGCGTAGTCGTAGTAGCCGGCGGCGGCGAACAGGAAGCGCGCGCGGTACGCGACGAGCTCGCCCGTCGCACCGTCGCGCACGTCGAGCGTCCACCGCGCCTCGGCGGACGACCAGCGCGCGGCCTCGACGGTGTGGCGGTAGCGGATGTGCCGATCGATCCCGTAGGCCGCCGCCGTGTCGCGCAGGTACTCGAGGATCGTCGCGCCGTCGGCGATCGCGTCGTCGCCGGTCCACGGGCGGAACGAGAACCCGAGGGTGTACATGTCGGAGTCCGAGCGGATGCCCGGATAGCGGAACAGGTCCCACGTGCCGCCGAGGCGCTCGCGCCCCTCGAGGATCGCGTAGGTGCGGGCCGGGAAGCGCTCCTGCAGGTGGTACGCGGCCCCGATGCCGGAGATGCCGGCGCCGACGATGAGGACGTCGAAGTCGCGCGTCACGCCGCACCCGCGAGGTACGCGTTGCGCGCGCGGATGCGGTCGAGCAGCGTCGCGCCGCGCAGCACCTCCGTCGGGATCGGCGTGTACGCCGGCGCCGGGCCGACGCCGAGCGCCTCGCGCACCTCGGCGAGCGGGCGCGCGAGCAGGTCCTCCCACACGACGGCGGGCAGCCACGCGGCCGCCTTGCCGCGCCGGTGCGCGTCGCGCATCAGCTCGTTGAGCGGCGGGAGGAAGTGCAGGTACGCGAAGCCGCAGATCGCGGCGATGCCCGGGTGGCGCGTCTGCGCGTACGAGAACGCGAGGAGGGCGACCTCGCCGGCGACGTCGGTGCCGTACCCCGTCACGACGTGCCACAGGTCGTGCGAGTCGCGCAGGCGCTCGCCGGAGAAGCGCAGGTCCTCCGGCTCGTCGGGGTCGTCGATGCTGCCGGCGAGGCTCGCGTCGACGATGCCCTGCGGCGTGATGCCGGCGCGCTCGGCGAACGCGGCGTACTCGTGGCCGAGCGTGCCCGCGGGGAGCGCGAACAGCGCCGCGCGGTCTGCGAGGCGCGCGCTCAGGTTCGGCCTCGTCACGAGGATCCGCCGGCCGCTCTCCGTCGCGCGCATCCGCGCGAGGACGCGGCGCGGGCTGCGCCCCGGGATGCTGTCGACGATCTCGAACACCTTCGGGAGATCGTCCGGGTCCCGAGCGAGCTCGCGCAGGGCGCGCAGGGCGCGCAGGGGACGGTTGCGAACGGATTCCATCGTGGGCTCCATCGTTGTCGTTGTCGACAAGTCTGTAGATAACACTATCGACAGACTTGTCGATAGTAAATCGACGCGGCACACTGTCGACGTGGCCCGCTCCCGAAAAGCCTCGCGCAGCTCGCGCACTTCGCGCGGCCGTCTGTCGTCGGAGGAGGCGCGCGAGGCCATCCTGGCCGCGACCGAGAAGCGGCTGCTCGAGGTCGGCCCGCAGGGGTTGCGCTTGCAGGAGATCGCGCGCGACGTCGGGCTCTCGCACCCGACGGTGCTGCACCACTTCGGCAGCCGCGAGGCGCTCGTCGACTCGGTCGCATCGCGCGCCGTCGCGAACCTCGAGCGCGAGCTCCTCGGCTGCTTCACCGTGCTCGACGCCGACACCGACGTCGATCGCGCGCGCGACATCACGACGCGCATCCTCGAGCGCATCGACACGATGTTCCGCGCCCACGGCCACGGCCGCGTCCTCGCATGGCTCGCGCTGACGAAGCTGCACGTGCCTCGCGAGTCCCTCCTGCGCGAGCTCGCGGTCGCCATGCACCAGCTCCAGAAGGCGCGCGGCGGCGAGGCGACCCTCGAGGAGGCCCTGTTCAGCGTCCTCCTCGTCTCGGCCACGATGTTCGGCGTCGCGCTCCTCGGCGACGCGCTGTTCGCCATGCTCGGCCTCCCCGCCGACGACAAGGGCCACGCGCGCTTCCGCGCCTGGTTCGCCGGCGCGCTCGTGAAGGAGCTCGAGACCCCGCGGCGCGCGCGGTAGCCGGCAGGCGTGCGAGCTCGGTCGTGCCGGTGCCGCTGCGCGCGGGGGTACCATCGGCGCGGATGACGGACCTGCTTCCCTGTCCCGCCTGCAGGCGCCACGTCGTGATCGGCGCCGGGGGCGCGCCGTGTCCGTTCTGTGGGGTCGCGCAGCCCGGGCGTGCACCGCACGCTCCGTTCGCGGGGGCGTTCGTGCGGATCGCCGTGTTCGGCGCGGCGGCGCTCGGCGCGCCCGCGTGCTGGACGAACAACCCGCCGGTGCCGCGGGCGCACGAGAGCGCACCTGCCGAGGGCGACGGCGCGATCGAGGGCGTGTTGACGTCGAGCTCGACGGGGGCGCCCGTCGCGCACCACCGCGTCTCGCTCCAGGCGACGGGGCAGGAGGTGCGCCACGCCGTCACCGACGACGAGGGCCGCTATCGCTTCGCGAAGCTGCCGCCCGGCGACTACGTCCTCACGTTCGCGCCGCCGCACCACCGCACCGCCAACATGACGACGGTGCAGGTGAAGCAAGGTGAGACCCAGCGCGTGAGCTGGGCCGTGCTCGACGCGACGTCGACGCCGTAGGGTGCTCCGCCCGCGCGCCGTCGCATCGTGTAGCTACTCCGTCGCCGCGCGTGTTCGTGTAGCCACTCCGTCGGCGGCGCGCGCCCGCTGTCGCCCGGGCGCACGCGCGTCTCGTCGGCAAGCACGCGGATCGAATCGCTCTCTCGAGTGGTCATCGAATTGCTTCGCCGAGCCGCATGCTCGCGCCGTGTGCTCTCGTCGCGGGGTCCGTGGTCGTCGGCGGTTGCGCCTACCGACCCGGCTCCTTCCACTCCGAGGGGGACTGGTTCCGCGGATCGATCGCGACCGTCGAGTGTCTCGATGTCGCGATCGAGCGCTCCCCCGATCTGTCCGACGGCTCACCGGTCGTCGGGTACACCTTCGGCAACCGCTGCAACCAGCCGGCGATCGTCGACCTGTCGGGGGCCACCGTCGTCGGGCACGCCGACGACGGCTCGGTGGTCCCACTCACGGCGAAGGACCCATTCGGCGAGCTGAGACCGCTGTACCTCGACGCGCGCGCGACGGGGCACGAGTCGATCTCGTACGCCGTCGCCGGTGAGGTCACGAGCGTGTGCGTCGACGTGAACGCGGTCGCGCGCACCTTCGGAAATGCGCGCTGGCTGTGCGTCGCCGGGAGGACGCCGTGACCCGGCGCCGCCGTCTCGCGCGTCTCGCGCGTCTCGCTCCTCTTCCCATCGCGCTCGTCGTCGCCGGAGGCACCGCACGCGCGGAGCCCTCCTGCTACGAGGACGCCGTCGTCGGCAGCGGCAACTGCCGGTTCGGCATCTGGGGCGAGGCCCTCGAGGCGCCGTACATGTCCGTCACCATCGGTGCGGTCATGCGCGTCCTCCCGCGACCCAGCTCGTCGGGCCCGCGCGCCACGACGACGCGCGCCACCACCGACACCGAGTCCGGCGGGATCGGCGGCGGTAGCGCGCCCACCGTCGAGGACCGCAGCTGGGCGTACGTCGAGCGCGTCACCGTCGCGCCGTGGCGCGCCGGCTACTTCGGCGTCGAGATGGAGCTCGGCGTCTCCGACGTCTCGCTCAGCGACCCCGGCGCCCGCCGGGTCATCGCCGGCGGCGCGGCCCTCGCCGGCCTGCGCGTCGGCTCGACCTGGCTGACCCTCACCGGCGAGATCGCCGCCGGCGGCCGCGTCATGGAGATCTCCGGCTCGCCGCGCTACGACGGCTCCGGCCTCGTCGAGCTGCGCGCCCGCGCAGACATCTGGCTCGGCCCCTGGGTCACGATCGGCGGCATGGTCGGCCGCAACCTGCTCCAGGAGAACGAGTGGACGGCCGGCATCGCCCTCGGCATGCACACCTGGTCCTTCGGCGGCACGCGCTGACGCGGCGCCTCAGATCCCGTACCAGCGCAGCACGCGCAGGGCGCGCAGCGTGATCCAGCGGCTCGGCTCGCCGAGGCGCTCGTCGCCGTCCCACACGTCCTCGCGCGCGGCGTCGAGCGACCAGCGTCCGTCGGAGCGGCGGCGCGCTTCGATCGCGCGGATCGCGTCGGCCGCGCGCTCGTCGGGCGCGGCACCCGCGGCGCGGAGGTAGTCGAGGCCGCGCAGGACGTCGTAGCAGTAGCGCGTCGGGAACGCGAGCTCGAGGAACCGCGGGTCGGCCGGCTCGCCCGTCGAGCGCCGCCGGAACATGCCGCGCTCGAGCAGGTACGCCTCGCCGCGCCGCCGCGCGCCGGCGGTGCTCGCGCCGCTCGCGCGCTCGTACTCGAGCAGCCCCTCGAGCACGCAGATCGTCGAGTGGTACGAGCCGCGCGAGCTCTGCTGCGGCGCCTCGCAGTTCCACCCGCCGTCGCCGAGCTGCTCGCCGATCAGCCGCTGCGCGAGCGCCGCGTCGGGACGCCCGAAATAGCCACCCAGCGCGAGCGCGCCGCCGTTGATGCACGGCTCGGTCTCGCCCTCGAAGAACGGCCGCCCTCCGAGCTCCTCGTGCCACCGGAACCCGCGCGCGAGCCGCTCGACCGCCGCCGCCACCTCCGGCGCTGCGGGATCCGCGCCGGTCGCGCGCAGCATCTGCATCGCGAACAGCGTCGGCAACCAGTCCGGCTCTCCCTCCCTCTGCCACGCGCCGTCCGCACCCTGCCGCGCGAGGATCCGCGCACCCACACCCTCGCGCCCGACGCGCGCGCGCTCCTCGTCGGCACCGTCTCCGCCGAGCAGGTCGCGCTTCACCTGCCACCGGACCGCCGGATCTCCCTCGAGCAGCCACGCGACGACGTTCATGCGGCCGTCACCGCCGCATCGCGGAGAAGTAGCTCGCCTTCGGGTGGGCGAAGTAGAGGCCCGAGACCGAGGCGGTCGGGTGCATGGCGAACGACTCGGTGAGCGTGACCTGGTGGTGGGAGGCGTTGTCGAGGAGGGCGAACAGCGACGCCTTGGGCGCGTGGTCGGGGCAGGCGGGGTAGCCGAAGGCGGGGCGGATGCCGCGGTAGGTCTCGGAGAGGATCTCGTCGGGCGAGAGGCGCTCGTCGGGGGCGTAGGCCCAGTCGCGCGTGCGGACGCGGTGGTGGAGGAACTCGGCGGCGGCCTCGGCGAGGCGGTCGGCGAGGGCCTTGGCCATGATCGCGGAGTAGTCGTCGTGGTCGGCCTCGAAGCGGGCGGCGAGCGCGTCGGTGCCGATGCCGGCGGTGACGATGAACGCGCCGAGGTAGTCGCGCGGGCCGGTGGTCTCGAGCGGGGCGATGAAGTCGGCGAGCGAGAGGCAGACGTCCTTGTCCTCGCGCTGGCGCGGCATCGGGAAGCGCGCGACCTCGCGCGAGAGGTCGGGAGCGTAGACGACGACCTCGTCGTCGGCGGTGCTACCGGCGGGGAAGAAGCCGTGCGTGGCGCGCGCGACGAGCAGCTTCTCGTCGACGATCCGGCGCAGCAGCGCCTGCGCGTCCGCGAACAGCTTGCGCGCGGCGTCGCCCTTGCGTGGATCGTCGAGGATCGCGGGGTAGCGCCCCGACATCTCCCAGGTGTGGAAGAACGGCGACCAGTCGATCCACCTCGCGAGCTCGGCGAGGTCGAGCTCGGTGTTGCGCGCGCCGAGGAACGTCGGCACGGCGACGGTGGTCGGGTCGAACACGAGCTGCTGCGCGCGGGCGCGCGCATCGGCGAGCGAGAGGAGCGGGCGCTTCTGCGCGGCGGCGTGGGCCTCGCGCAGCGACACCTGCTTCGCGCGCACGTCGGCGATGTACGCGTCGCGGTCCGCCGACAGGAGCTTGCCCATCACGCCGACGGCGAGCGACGCGTCGGGCACGTGCACCGTCGGGCCGGCGTACGCGGGCGCGACCTTGACCGCGGTGTGCTTGCCGCTCGTCGTCGCGCCGCCGATGAGCAGCGGCATCGTCATGTTCCGCCGCGTCATCTCCGCCGCGACGGAGATCATCTCGTCGAGCGACGGCGTGATCAGGCCCGAGAGGCCGACGAGGTCCGCGCCGAGCTCGGTCGCGGTGTCGAGGATCTTGTGCTGCGGCACCATCACGCCGAGGTCCGTTACCTCGTAGCCGTTGCAGCGCAGCACGACGGCCACGATGTTCTTGCCGATGTCGTGGACGTCGCCCTTCACCGTGGCGATCACCATCTTGCCCTTCGACGACACGCGCCCCGACGCCTTCTTCTCTGCGTCCATGAGCGGCTCGAGGATCGCGACGGCCTTCTTCATCACGCGCGCCGACTTCACGACCTGCGGCAGGAACATCTTGCCGCTGCCGAACAGCTCGCCGACGACGTTCATGCCGTCCATCAGCGGGCCCTCGATGATCGCGAGCGGCTTCGGGTACACGGTCAGCGCCTCGGCGACGTCCGGATCGATGAAGTCGGTGATGCCGTTGACGAGCGCGTGTGCGAGGCGGCCCGCGAGCGGCAGCTTGCGCCACGCGAGCTCGTCCTCGGCCGACCTGGCATCGCCCGACAGCGTCGGGGCGAGCGCGAGCAGCCGCTCGGTCGCATCCGGGCGCCGGTTCAGCACCAGATCCTCGACGTGCTCGCGCAGCGCCGGATCGAGCTGCTCGTACACCGCGAGCTGACCCGCGTTGACGATCGCCATGTCGAGCCCCGCGCGGATCGCGTGGTACAGGAACACCGCGTGCATCGCCTCGCGGACGCGCGGCGACGTGCGGAACGAGAAGCTCAGGTTCGACACGCCGCCCGACACCTTCGTCCCCGGGAGCTCGGCCTTGATGCGCCGCGTGGCCTCGATGAAGTTGACCGCGTACGCGTCGTGCTCCTCGATGCCGGTGCCGATCGTGAGGATGTTCGGATCGAAGATGATGTCCTCGGCCGGGAACCCGACCTGCTCCGTCAGGATCTTGTAGGCGCGGTGCGCGATCGCGAGCCGGTGGTCGACGGTCGTCGCCTGGCCCGTCTCGTCGAACGCCATCACGACGACGGCCGCGCCGAAGCGCCGCACGACCTCGGCCTGGCGCACGAACGCCGCCTCGCCCTCCTTGAGCGAGATCGAGTTGACGACGCCCTTGCCCTGCACGCACTCGAGGCCGGCCTCGATCACCGAGAACTTCGACGAGTCGATCATCACGGGGATGCGCGCGATGTCGGGCTCCGCCGCGATCAGGTTGAGGAACCGGCGCATCGCCGCGACGCCGTCGATCATGCCCTCGTCCATGCACACGTCGAGGATGTTCGCGCCGCCCTCGACCTGCTGGCGCGCGACGGCGACGGCCTCGTCGTACTTGTCCTCCTTGATGAGGCGCTTGAACGCCGCCGACCCGGTGATGTTCGTGCGCTCGCCGACGACGACGAAGTTCGTCTCCGGCGTGATCGTCAGCGGCTCGAGGCCGCTGAGGCGCATGTGCTTCGCCGGCACCGCGACCGCGCGCACCGGCACGCCGTCGACGGCCGCGCGGATCGCCGCGATGTGCTCGGGGCGCGTGCCGCAGCACCCGCCGACGAGGTTGAGCATGCCCTCGCGCGCGAACGCGCCGAGGATGTTCGCCATGTGCTCGGGCGTGTGGTCGTACTCGCCGAACTCGTTCGGGAGCCCGGCGTTCGGGTAGCAGGCGACGCGCACGCCCGCGATGCGCGCGAGCTCGGCGACGTGCGGACGCATGTCGTCGGCGCCGAGCGCGCAGTTGATCGACACCGCGAACAGGTTCGCGTGCGAGATCGAGTTGAAGAACGCCTCGACGGTCTGCCCGCTCAGCGTGCGCGACGACTTGTCGGGGATCGTGACCGACGCGATCACCGGCACGCGCCGCACGCCGTGCGCGAACAGCTCCTCGAACGCGTACAGCGACGCCTTGCAGTTGAGCGTGTCGATGTGCGTCTCGGTGATGAGGAGGTCGACGCCGCCCTCGATCAGCGCGCGCCCCTGCTGCATGTAGCCGTCGACGAGCTCGTGGAACGTCACGGCGCGCGCGCCCGGGTCGTTGACGTCGGGCGACAGCGACGCGGTCTTCGTCGTCGGGCCGACGCTCCCGGCGACCCAGCGCGGGCGGCCGTCCTCGGCCTCGGCCCGCGCCGCCGCCCGCCGCGCCGCGCGCGCCGCGGACAGGTTGATGTCGCGCGTCGCATCCTCGAGGCCGTAGTCGGCGAGCGCGATCGGCGTCGCCGTGAACGTGTCGGTCTCGACGATGTCGGCGCCCGCGCGCAGGAACGCGAGGTGGATGTCCTCGATCGCCTCGGGCCGCGTCAGCGCGAGCAGGTCGTTGCAGCCCTTCAGCGGGTGCGTGTGATCGCGGAACCGCTCGCCGCGCCACACCGCCTCGTCGGCGAGCCCGAGCCCCTGCACCATCGTGCCCATCGCACCGTCGAGGACGACGATGCGGCGTGTCAGGGTCTCGGTGAGCAGCTCGATCTTCGCCTCGGGCGACGACATTGCCCCGTGCGTACCACCCTTTGGCGCGCTTCGCGAACGCGGTCGCCGAGCATGGCGGCCCGACGTACGGACGAGCCGCCCGTTTCGAGTACAGTGCCCCGCGATGGCCGAGCACATCCACGACTCCATTCTCGAAACGACCGGTGGGACGCCGTTGGTGCGTCTCGCGCGCATCGGCAAGGGCTTGCCGTGCGAGCTGCTCGGCAAGTGCGAGTTCATGAACCCCGGCGGCTCGGTCAAGGACCGCATCGGCGTGCGCATGCTGCTCGACGCCGAGAAGTCCGGCCGCATCAAGCCGGGCGACACGCTGATCGAGCCGACGTCGGGCAACACCGGCATCGGCATCGCGATGGCCGCCGCGGTGCGCGGCTACCGCGTGATCATCACGCTCCCGGAGAAGATGTCGCAGGAGAAGCAGGTGGTGCTCGAGGCGCTCGGCGCCGAGATCATCCGCACGCCGACCGAGGCCGCGTGGGACTCGCCCGAGAGCCACATCGGCGTCGCGCGCCGGTTGAAGGAGGTCATCCCCAACTCGCACATCCTCGACCAGTACTCGAACCCGTCGAACCCGATCGCGCACGAGGAGGGCACGGGCCGCGAGATCGTCGAGCAGTGCGGCGGCCGGCTCGACGCGGTCGTGATGACCGCGGGCACCGGCGGCACGATCACCGGCGTCGCGCGCACGATCAAGCGCGAGATCCCGAGCTGCCGGATCGTCGGCGTCGACCCCGAGGGCTCGATCCTCGCCGGGCCCGGCGAGATCAGGAGCTACAAGGTCGAGGGCATCGGCTACGACTTCATTCCGGATGTCCTCGACCGCCGCCTCGTCGACCAGTGGATCAAGTCGAACGACCGCGACTCGTTCCTGACCGCGCGCCAGCTCATCCGCCAGGAGGGCCTGCTCGTCGGCGGCTCGTCGGGATCCGCGGTGTGGGCCGCCCTTCAAGTCTGCCGCGAGCTCGGCGCCGGCAAGCGCGTCGTCGTGCTCCTGCCGGACTCGATCCGCAACTACCTGACGAAGTTCGTCGACGATCGCTGGATGCGCCAGCAGGGCTTCGTGAAGGGCGACTGGGAGGTCGGCACCGTCGGCGACGTCATGCGCGCGCAGCAGCGCCGCGAGGTCATCGCGCTCGATCTCAACGACAAGCTCGGGCGCGCGACCGAGCTGTTCAAGCAGCACGGCATCTCGCAGATGCCGGTGCTCGACGACGGCAAGCTCGCCGGCATCCTCACCGAGAGCGATCTCCTGCACCACCTCGTGTCGGGCCGGGTCACCAAGGACACGATCGTCGCCGAGGTCATGGAGCGCCGCGTGTCGACGGTCGCCACGAACGCCAGCTCGGGCGAGCTCCCGCGCATCTTCGAGCGCGGCGAGGTCGCGATCGTCGTCGACGAGACCCGCGCCGTCCTCGGGATCCTCACGAAGATGGACCTGATCGAGATGCTCGCCGCCCGCAAGAACGCCATGCCGGTGTGATCGCGCCGGTCGGACCACATGTAAGCGTGATTACGTGTCCGGCCCTCGTTATTGCGTAGCCAGCGACGAGGCAAATCGGCTATACGCCGGACGCTAATCACGTAAGGGCGACTTCACGCACCATGGTGGGCACGGCTGACCGCTTGTATCTGGGCGACAGGATCGGGAACTACCGCATCGAGGTCGAGCGGGCGTCCGGACCTGTCTGGTCGGAGTACCGCGCCGTTCACCTCGTGCTGCCGCGCCGCGCGGTGCTGAAGCTGATGAACGCCGAGGCGGATCACCCGCAGGCGGTGAGCATGCTGCGCGAGGCGTGCCTGCTCGACGCGCTCCACCACCCGGGCGTGCTGCGCGTCTACGAGTCGGGCCTGCACGAGCGCCGCCCGTGGTTCGCGACCGAGCTCGTCGAGGGCCCGACGATGCGCGGCGTGATGACGCCCGGCGCGCTCGAGCTCGCCGACGTCATCCTCGTGCTGCGCGACGTCGCCGAGGTCCTCGAGCACGCGTACCGCCGCGGCATCATCCACTGCGGCCTGCGCCCGGATCGCATCCTCATGACGGGGCGCACGCGCGGCTTCCCGCTGTGCATCGTCGACTGGGGCGACGCGCGCGCGCACGACGCGAAGCTGCAGCAGTACGTGCCGTCGCAGGCCGCGTGGCACTACACCGCGCCCGAGCTCGTGCAGGGCGATCCGATCGACGATCGCGCCGACGTGTTCGCCGTCGGCGTCATGGCCTACCAGATGCTCGCCGGGTGCCTGCCGTTCGAGGGCGGCATCCTCGCGACCGTCGACGACGGGACGGCGCAACACGTGCCGATCGAGGTCCACTGCCCGCACGTGCCGCCGGATCTCGCGAAGCTCGTCGACTCGATGCTCGCGTACGACCGCTGGGATCGTCCGAGCGCGTCGGAGGTGTACGCCGAGCTCGCGTGGCTCGCCGACGCATACTGCACACCCGTGGCGATGCGCCCGCTGCCGGCCGCCGCGTCGCTGCGCATCCGCCGCCCGCGCTGGACGCCCGTCCTGCAGTTCGGCCCCGACGGCGCGCCGATGCACGAGCGCGCGCGCACGCAGAACGACGACCAGCCTCCCGAGATCGAGGTCGAGGAGTAGCGGCGCTAGCGGCGCTATCGTCACACGAACAACGCGTACCCCGCGAAGGTGGCGACCGCGGACGCGCAGAACGCGGCGGCGTGCGCGGCGACGCCGAAGCGGCGCGGTGCGGGTGGGAGCGGGGCGGGGTCGACGGGGTCGACGGGGTCGAGCAACGCGTTCGACTGCAGCCCGACGAGCTCGGCCTTCGCCGCCTCGAGGCGGCGGTCGTTCGCGGCCTGGAGGACCTTCCGGCGCTCGAGGTCGGCGATCTCGTCGATGAGCGCGTTGGCGCGGTCGGTGCGCGCCTGTTCGTCGTCGCGGTACATCAGAGCTTGTAGCCCTTCCGGGTGGCGAGCTTCTCGGCGGACCTGAGGAGCTCGGTCTCGAGCGACTTCTCCTCCTCGCCCTGCTTCTTCCGGCGCTCGGCCTCGACGTGCCGCACGCGCTCCTGTTCCAGCTTGCCGATCTTCGCCTGCAGCTCGGTGCGCTCCTTCAGCTTCGCGTCGAGGATCTGCTGCTTCTCGGCGAGCTCCTTGCCGCGCATCTCGGCCGGCAGGTTGTCGTCGCTCGTCTGCTCGAGGACCTTCGCGTTCTTCGCGTGCGCGTCGACGAGGTCCCACTTGTCGTTGGCGTACTTGCCGGGCTTCGCCTTCAGCTGCGCGCGCTCGATCGCGACCTTCTTGCCCATCTTCGCCGACGACGCGTCGGCCTTGGCCTGGCGCGCGTACGAGCCCGCGCCGTCGCGCCCGTACGCGAGGTACGTGCCGTTGAGCTGCGTGCTGAGGCGCAGGATCTCGTCGTCCTGCGGCGCGGCGATGTGCACGGCGACGTGGTTCTGATCGATCCGGGCCAGATCCGACTTCGCGAGCTTGGCCGCCGCATCCCACGTGCCCCAGTCCGCGTCGCCGCAGAAGATCAGCTGGACGTTGATGTCCTTCTTCGCTGCGGCGTCCATCGCGGCCACCGCCTTGATCGGCCCCTGATCGAACTCCTCGTTGCCGGCGACGAACACGAACCTCATCGCGCTCGGATCCTTGGACCACCCCAGGTCGCCGACCGCCCTCGTGATCGCCTGCCCGACGAACTCGGATCCGCCGTTCGTGAACAGGCCGTGCAGCTGCTCCGACACGCGGTCGAGGTCCGTCGTGAACGGCAGCACCTGCCGGATGTATCCGGAGCTCTCCGGCAGCGTGTCGTTGCCGTACTCGTACAGCGCGAGCTCGACCTTCACGCCGCGGACCTTGCCGTCGACGACGCGCGTCATGCGCCCGATGCGATCGACGAGGTTCCACAGGTGCGAGCGCGCCTGGTTGATGAGGCCGTCCATGCTGCTCGACGTGTCGAGCAGCAGCGCGATCTGCACCGTGTCCTGCACCGCGTCGCGCGCCGCCTCGCCCTGCGCCGCGGGCATCGTCAGGGCGGGCGCGGCCGTCTTCGCCGGCGTGCGCGCCGTCGCATACGCGATCCCGGCGACGCCGCCGAGCACGGCGACCAGCGCGAGGCTGTGGCGCTTCATCCAGCGCACCATGATGTTGTCGTTCATCGCCCCGAAGGACGGCACCTCCCGTCGAGCGGTTGCGAGGAAAGTGCGCGAAACGTTTCATCCAAGGAGCACCCGACGGCGGGTGTTCCTTCCTCGCAGCCGGCCTACTGGACGACGACGGTCTGCGTCCACTGCGCGATGTGGTTGCCCGTCGTCACGTCCTGGAACGGCACGCGGAACGCCGGGCCCGACGGGTCCTGACCGGCCGCGGCGCGCGCCGGGAAGAACGGCGTCATCCAGATCTGCGGCAGGCCGCCGCCGGGGATGCGCACGCCGAACGGGCGCTGCGACGAGAACGTCAGGTAGAACATCGTCTCGTTCGTCCCGCCGAACGTCTGCGCGAACGGCACCCAGCGCGCCCACGAGTTCGTCAGGTTGCCCTGCGCGAGCCCGGCGACCTGGAGCTTGATCGGCGCCTGCGTGCCGTCGGCCTTCATCACCCACGTCTCGGCGTTGAGGTTGTTGTACGAGAGCCCCGGCGCGCGCGTGAACACGATCCACTGCCCGTCGGGCGAGAACGACGGGTAGTAGCTGTCGAGGCCGTCGGCGCCTTGCGCGACGAGCTCCTTCACGGGACCGAACGTGTTCGTCGCCTGATCGAACGAGCGCACGACGAGCGCGCCGTCGAAGACGAAGTAGTCCGTCTGGCCGAAGCCGGAGTCGGCGCTCTCGACGTTCACCAGGCGCGTGCCGTCGGGCGAGATCTCGGGATGCGTCGCGAGCTTGCCCGCGCGGTTCGGGATCGGCGCGAGCTCGGCGCCACCCTCGGTCGCGCGCAGCGACATGAGGCCGTTCTTCACCGTGAGCAGCCTCGTGCCGTCGGGGCTGAACGTCGCGAAGTTCCAGTACGCCGGCGTGCCGCTGTCGAACGGCACCATGACGCGGCGGTCGGCGACGTCGTACACGGTGCCGCGCCCGTCGCCGCCGTCGATCGTCAGCGCGATCTTGCTGCCGTCGCGCGACAGCGTGTGGCAACCCATGCAGTTGCCCGAGCCGCCGGGCTCCGCGCCGCCCGGGAAGAACGGTGCGGGCGGCACGTTCGGGGTCGTGACCTCGTAGCGGAAGATCCCCTGCGGGGTCGACGTGGTCCAGTAGTAGATGCCGCCGCGCGCGTCCTCGTTCGTGACGTCGACGTGCTGCTCGGGTGCGGTGCCCTTCTTCGAGGTGTCGCTCGTGTTCATCGCGGCGACGCGGAGCGTGAGTTGCTGGCGCGAGCTCGCGATCGGGTACCACTGGTTGGGCTGGAAGATCGTCCAGAACGGCACCGGGTTCTGCGGGTCGAGGCCCGTCGTGTAGCGCTTGATGTCGACGTACTCGTTCGACATGCGCAGCTCGAACACGTTCGTGTTCCCCGTCGTCCAGTGGACGTCGAACTGGCCGAGGTTCGGCGGCACGAGGATCTTGTCGAGCGGGTAGACGATCGTGGGCGCGAGCGTCGGATCCTCGGTCGCGGCATCGAAGCCGCCGGGGACGCTCGGGTCGACACCCGGATCGACGACGCGGTCCTTCACGAACACCGTGAGGCCGGTGTCGCCGGTGACGCCGTTCGCATTCCCGATGACGCGCGTCGGGCCGGAGCCCATGCCGGTGACCGCCAGCGACGAGCCGGTCCAGTTGCCGTACTGCGGATCGCGCAGCGTGAAGGTCGTGATGCCGGTGACGTCGCGCTGCGTGCCGTCGGGATCGACGGCCGTCGCACGATAGCTCTGCACGACGGCGACGCCGTTCTCGACGGTGACCTGCACGTCGGGCGGCTCGATGATCAGCGACCCGACCGGCGGTGCATCCGGGAGCTTGTTCGGCGTGTCGTCGCCGCACGCAGCGGTGAGCAGGAATGCGGATGCGACGATGGCCCTCATCATCATGCGGGCGATCCTACGACGGGCCCGCGCGCGATGCGACGTGCGTACACCGTCTACATCACCGCAGCTGCATGACGTAGACGGGCTGGATGCGGTCGGGCCGCAGCTCGACCTGGGTGAAGCCGGCGGCGCGCGCGAGCTCGGCGATCGAGGGCGCGGGAGGGGCGGTCTTCACGACGAGCGGGCCGAACATGCGCCGCCGCAGCGTCGGGCCGCCGAGGGCGTCGGCGTGGGCGGCGATGCGCGCGGCGTCGGCGTCGGGGTCGAGCTCGACGATGACGAGCCGGTCGCGCACGGTGCGGCGCAGCTCACGCAGCGTGCGGGCGCGGTCGCGGACGTGGCGGATCGAGGACAGGCACATCGCGACGTCGACGGAGGCGTCGGCGAGCGGGATCGCCTCGCCCCAGCCCTGGACGCGGTGCACGTTCGGCGCGGCGGGGCCGTCCCACGCGCCCGCGAAGTCGCGGCTCGGATCCATCGCGATCACCGTGAGGCCGGGGTGGCGCGCGGCCGCGGCGCGCGCGAACGTGCCCGGGCCGCAGCCGAGGTCGAGCAGGCGCCGGGCTCCCGCGAGGTCGAGCTCGGCGAGCAGGCGGTCGTCGAGGTCGCCGAACGCCGGGCGCTCATCCAGCGCATAGCGGCGCGCGCTGTCGCCGCGAAACGCATGCCTGAACAGGAGGCGGTCCAGCAGCGGCACGTACACGGAGGAGGGGATGATGGGCAGGAAGTCGCACGCGAACAAGGTGACCGCTGGCACAACGTATCTCCGCCCCAGGCGGAGACGCCGGGTGTACCTTCCGCGGGATGAGGTGGAAGCTCGCCCTGTCCGTGCTCGTCGTCGCCGCGGCCTGTGGCGACGAGAACACGAGCGGCATCAACGACCTGTGCAACCCGCTCGGCGGCGACGGTTGCCTCCTGCCGTGGCCGTCGGCGACGTACCTCGTCGACGACGCGACGACGGCGACCGGCGTCCGCCTCCAGATCCCGCGCGGCGCGATGCCGAAGAACGTCGACGGCCTCGTCATCGAGCCCGACTACTTCAACCGCTGGGACGGCTTCTCGGCGATCGGGCCGATGCTCGCGCAGTTCGACAACGGCGTGTCGCCCGAGGGGCTGCCCACGTTCAAGGACCCGGCGGCGTCGCTCGCGGCCGACTCGCCGATCATCCTCGTCGACATGACGACCGGCGAGCGCACGCCGTTCTTCGCCGAGGTCGACCAGAACACCGAGCCGGTGGTCAAGCGCAACCTCATCATCCGGCCGCTCGCGCGCCTGCACACGTCGTCGCGCTACGCGGTCGGGATCCGCAAGACGGTGAAGGCGTCCACCGGCGGCGAGCTCGCGATCCCGCCGGGGTTCGCGGCGATCGTCGCCGGCGCCACCGACTTCAGCGGGCACCCGCGCTTCCCCGCGCTCGCGGCGCGCTACGACGCGATCTTCGCCGCGCTCGCCGCGCAGGGCGTCGACAAGTCCGAGCTCGCGCTCGCGTGGGACTTCCAGACGGCCTCCGACGAGTTCCTGCGGCGCGACCTCACGACGATGCGCGACGCCGCGATGCCGGCGATCGGCGCGAACGGCGCGAACCTGTCGTTCACGGCGACGACGAAGCCGAACTCGCCCACGAGCTTCAAGCGCTACCTCGGCACGTACAAGTCGCCCGACTTCCTCACGAACGGCGAGCGCGACGACTCGGTGATCCGCCGCAGCGCCGACCACCTGCCCGTGATGCAGGGCCTGCGCGACGCGCAGTTCTCCGCGATCATCCCGGCGTGCGTGCAGAACCAGAACCAGACGCTGCCGCGCCCGACGGTGATCTTCGGCCACGGCCTGTTCGGATCCGCCGAGGAGTACCTCAACGACGCCTTCGTCGCGCAGCTCGCCGAGGACCACTGCCTCGTGATCATCGCCGGTGACTTCATCGGCCTCACGTCGCGCCAGCTCGCGCTCGCGCCGCTCGCCGTCAACGACTACAACCGCGGCACGCAGATCAGCGAGAAGCTCGCGCAGTCGGTGATCGACTTCATCGCGCTCGAGTCGATCGCGCGCGGCCCGATGGCGCAGGCGCCGGAGTTCCAGGTCAACGGCCGGGCGGTGATCGATCCGGCGAAGACGTTCTACATCGGCGGATCGCTCGGCGGGATCATGGGCAACACGTTCATGGCGTACGACCCGAACATCACGCGCGGCGTGCTCGCGGTGCCGGGCGGCAACTGGTCGATGCTGCTCGAGCGCTCGACGGCGTGGTCGCTGCTGATGGGCGCGGCGCAGGGCGCGTACGAGGACCCGTCGGTCTACCAGCTCAACCTGGCGATGGCGCTCGGCATGGGCCTCGAGCCGTACGATCCGCTGACGACCGCGGCGCACGTCATCAAGGACCCGCTGCCGGGCTCGGTGAAGAAGAACATCCTCATCTGGTACACGATCGGCGACTGCCTCGTGACGAACATCGCGACGGAGATGGTCGCGCGCGAGATGGGCATCCAGGTGCTCGGCCCGTCGGTGAAGGAGCCGTTCGGCCTCGCGCCGGTGTCGGGCCCGCTCGACAACGCGGTCACGATCTACGACGAGCATCCGTCGCCGCAGCCGCTCGACGTCAACATCCCGCCGTTCACCGACAACGGCACGCACTCCGGCATCAACAAGAAGCCGGCGGCGCTGCGGCAGGTCCAGAAGTTCCTGCTCGATCCGAAGATGGGCGTCAACGAGTGCAAGGTCGACGGCACGGCGGCGCCGTGCGACTGCGCGACCGGCGCGTGTAACTGACCCGGCTCACGTGCCGAGGGCCGCGGCGACCGCCGCGCGCCAGTCGTCGACGCGCGCGGTGAGCTTGCCCTCGGCGCGATCCGCGCGGCCACCGCCGCGCCCGCCGCCGGTCGCGAGCTGCTTCCACAGCGCGCCGCAGTCGAGCGCCGAGCCGGCGGCGCGGAACAGCACGACGGCCGTGCCGGCGTCGTCGGGCGCGCACAGGATCGCGTCGCGCCCCGCGGCCGTGAGGTGCGCGCCGATCGTGCGCAGCAGCTCGCCGTCGCCGGGCAGGGCGGCCACGACGGCGCCCTCCGGCTGCGCGGCGAGGAGCTCGCCGACGATCAGCTTCGCGAGGCGGCCGCGCAGCGCGGTGAGCTCGCCGTCGGCGGCGCCCGCGTCGCGCCGCAGCTTGTCGACGGCGGCCGGCACCTCGGCGGGCCCGCACGAGAACGCCGTCGCGAGCTGGCGCAGCGCGTGGTCGCGCGCGAACAGGTCCGCGCGGCCGCGGCGCGCGGCGACGAACGTCACGCGCGTCATGCCCTTGTAGCGCTCGTGGTTCGTGATCCGGACGGCGCCGAGCTGCGACGTGCGCGCGCAGTGCGTGCCGCCGCACGGCGAGAAGTCGAAGTCGCCGATCGCGACGACGCGGATGTCGGCGTCGACCTTCGGATCGCGCCGCAGCTTCAGCTCGGCGAGCTCGGCCGGCGACGGGAACCACGCGCGGATCGGCAGGTCGTCGTCGACGAGGTCGTTCGCGAGGTCCTCGGCGGCGGCGAGGTCGGCCTCCGGGATGCGGTCGCGCGCCACGTCGATCGTCAGCGCGGTCTCGCCGAGGCGCGCGGACTGCGTCGGCGCCTGTGCGCGATCGAGCAGCGCGCCCGACAGCAGGTGCTGCGCCGTGTGCTGCGCCATGTGCTGGCGGCGCCGCGCCCAGTCGATCGCGCCGGTCACGCGCGCACCGACGGCGGGGGCCGCGCCGTCGAGGACGTGCAGGATGCCGGCGTCGGTCTCCTGCGTGTCGACCACCGCGACGCCGCCGAGCGTGCCGCGGTCGCCGAGCTGACCGCCGGCCTCCGGGTAGAACGCCGTGCGATCGAGGATCACCGCGGTGCGGTCCTTCCACGCGGCGATCGCCGCGACCTCGGCGTCGAAGGTCCGGAGGTAGCTGTCGTCGTGGTACAGGCGCTTCGTCATCGCGAGCGCACTCTACTGCGCGGCGCCGCCTCCGACGAGGATCACGTACGAATCGCAGCCGCCCGGCCCCTTGTCGCCGCCGATGCGGCCCTCGACCGGGCAGTTGCCGTCGCGCTCGTCGGTGCGCAGGACCTTCGCGCCGACGGTGCCGAGCGCCTCGATGACCTCGCGGTCGGGGAGCGTGGTGCGCCCGTACTGCTTGGGGCCGCTCGACACGAGCGCGATGCTCGGCTTGACGGCCTGCAGGAACGCGAGCCGGCTCGACGTCTTCGAGCCGTGGTGGCCGACCTGCAGGATGTCGGCGCGGATGTCGTCGGCGTGCTGCTCGATCAGGAACTGCTCGACGTCGCCCGCCGGCTCCGACGGATCTCGGCGCGCGCCCGACTCCGCGTCGCCGACGAGCAGGAGGCGCGTCTTGCCGAGCTGCACCGCGATCACGACGGAGTTCTGGTTCGGATCGGGGAGCGTCTTGGCCTCGGCGTGCAGGATCTTGAACTTCGCGCCCTCGCCGAGCCTCACCTCGTCGCCCTCGGAGAAGCGCTGCCAGCGCTGGATCTGCACGGTGTGGCCCTTCACGCGCTGCTCGTGGTCGTCGGGGACCGACAGCGCGGTGTGGTACGTCGTCGCCTGCGAGCGCGCGATGCCGGACAGGAGCTCGCGGTAGAACACGGTCTCGTTGACGCGGCCCGAGTCCCAGAAGCTCTTGACGTCGTAGCAGTGCACGACGAGGTCGAGCGCGGACGCGTGGTCGAGGTGCGGGTGGCTGAGCACGACGTGGTCGATCGCGCGGCGCTGCGCCGGCGCCTTCATCGACGGCGGCACGCACAGCTCGTCGCCCGACGGGCCGATCGTCGCCGCGAGGTACGCGACCACGCGCAGCGGCTTCTCGTCGCGGTCGTTCGTGCCGGCGTCGTACAGCAGGTTGAAGTCGTGGCCGCGCACGAGGATCGCCAGGCCGGTGCCGACGTCGATCATGTGGATCTGGTACTCGCCCGGCGCCGGCGCCGGCGGCAGGTCGGCCTCGGTCTCGATCTTCTTGAACGTGACGCTCTGTCCGACGACCGGACGGTCCGGTGCGTCGGGCCGGGTCGGACGGGTCGGGCCCTTGTGACCGCCCGAGCAACCCGCGACGAAGGCGATCGCGATCAGCGCGCGCACATGCATGCGCGCATGGTCTCACGATCCTCAGGCCGGCGCGTGCTCGTCGATCTGGCGGTGGAAGTGGGCGAGCGCGTGCTCGAACGCGCCGAACACGACCTCGCGGTTCGCGCCGGACGCGAGGCCGCGCTGGATCGACTCGCCCATCGCGAAGTCCTCGTCGGTCGCGTCGTAGAGGATGCGGTTGTTCGCGTCCCAGTACGCGCGCGCCTTGTCCGTCGCCGGCGCCTCGGGCACGACCGTGTACGCTGTGAGCAACGTGCCGGCAGCGCCGTCCGGCCAGAGGTGGAGCACGGCGGTGTGGTCCGGCTCGACGAGGAGGAGCGTGTTCGGGAACAGGTGGTAGAGGACGTTCGCGTGGCGGCGCAGCTCCCACGTGTCCTCGGGCTGCGCCGCGAGGCTCGCGATCGAGCGCTTCGGGAACAGGCAGCGCAGGTGCGCGCCGACGCGGTCGACGGTCGCGACGTTGTCGAAGAACATCGGGTAGATCGAGTCGCGGTGCGTCGGGCGCAGGTGATAGGACTCGAGGAAGATGTCGATCGCGAGCTTCCACGACAGCTGCTTGCGCTTCGTCGTCGGTGCGTAGGCGGCGCCGGTGCCGACGCCGAAGCCGGCGAGCTCGCCGGCGATCGGGCCGAGCCACGCGGCGGCGTCGAGGACCGGCGACTCTCCGTCGGAGAGCGGCGCCGGCCGCGCGAACACGATCCCACCCGCCTCGCCGCACGGGACGCGCGCGAGGCCGCGCGATGCGCGGTCGATGCCCTCGAAGCCGTGCTCGTGTGGGATCGACAGCAACGAGCCGTCACGGCGATATGCCCACGCGTGGTACGGACACACGAACGCCTTCTTGTTGCCGCACGGCAGCTGCTCGACGCGCGTGCCGCGGTGGCGGCAGACGTTGATGAACGCGGCGAGCTCGCCGCCTTCGCCGCGGACGATCAGGAGCGGGACGCCGGTCGCGTCGTGCGCGAGGAAGTCGCCCGGGTTCGGAAGCTGCGAGACGTGTGCGACGGCGAGCGGCAGCTCGCGGAACAGCCGGGCCTCGCGCCGGGCGCGCGCGTCATCGGGCAGGTACGCGTCGACGGGGAGCAGCGTCGGTCCGGCGTCGCGATCCGTCGTGCGGCGTTCGAGGTGGGCGAGCACGCGCCGCACCAGCTCTCGCTGTAGCTCCGGTTGCATCCGATCTCCCGTCCAGGCCCAGCACGGTGCGGGCGAACGCGAGGGCCTCGTCCTCGTTCGCCTCGGCGAGCCGGCGCGCGCGCGGCGCACCGACGATCCTCTCGAGGGTGGGCCACGCGGCGACGACGTAGCTCGCGGCGCCGACCACGTGCAGCACGACGAGCTCGGGGTACGCCGCGCGGATCGCGCCCGCCGCGGCGGCCGCCTCGACGATCGCGGCGGACTTCGCGAGGAACGGCGCGAGCGGCAGCTTCGAGGCGCGCGCGACGCGGGCCGGGTTGTCGAGCAGCTCGCGCAGGAGGAGCCGCACGCGCTCGGGGTTGCGCGAGGTCCAGCCGACGAGCGCGCGCGCGAACGCGTCGAGGCGCACCGGCCACGCGGCGGCCGGCTCGTCGCCGTCGAGCGCGCGCACGAGCTCGTCGCCGATGTCCTCGAGCACGGCCGCGTAGAGCTGCTCCTTGCGGGCGAAGTGGTAGACGGTGGTCGCGAGCGGCAGCCGCGCCGCCCGCGCGACGTCGCGGATGCTCGTGCCGTGGAAGCCGGCGGTCGCGAACAGCCGCTCGGCCGCGGACACGATGCGGTCGCGGGCGCGCCGTCCCTTCGGCGTGTGGCTGCGTTCGGCGGGTATCGGCATCGTGAAAACGGTACGTGTGTACCATAAAATCCGTACGCACGTACGGGATTCGACGACTCCGGAGGTGCGGGGTATGGTCGCGACATGAAAGCCGTTGTCCTCGCCTTCGCGATGACCGCGTGCGGTCTCCCGAGCTCTGGCGAGCTCGCAGAGACCCCGATCGCGTTGACGCCGCGCCGCCCGTTCCTGGCCCCACCTGCGAGCCTGGATGACCAGGATCGCTACCACCTGAACCGCCAGCTCGAGGAGCAGACCGACGGCGAGACCGCCTACCGCGAGGCCGGCGGAACCCTCCCGGTGCCTCCCGCACGGTTCCCCGCGCCGAAGAAGCCGCCGCCTCCGCCGCCGTCGGAGAGGCCGCCCGGCCCGTTGCCTCCGCGCCAGCCGCCGGTGGAGTAGTCGGCGATCGTCGCAGCGGCGGCCGCCCGTGTTACGTCTCTCGCCCATGATGATGAGACGTGCCGTCGTGATCGCCCTCGTCGCCGCCTGCGGAGGCAGCTCCGCACCCATCGGGAACCAACCGCCGAAGGGGAACAAGGACACGCTCGGCGGGCTCCTCGAGCAGGACGTCGGGCGCGGCGTCCCCGTCGCGATCGTCGGCGGCAAGCAGGGCCTGCGCGCGTTGTCCGCCGACGGCGCGCGCCAGAAGGTGCTCGTGCCGGGGAGCGTGCCGTGGGTGCTCGTCGACAACCGCTCGCGCGTCGTGTGGTTCGGCGAGGAGGGCGACCCGTCGGGCATCCGCGCCGTCGACCTCGACGCGCCCGCGAGCGCGCCCGTCGTCGCGCGCCAGGTCGTCACCGGCATGCCGGGAACAGGCGCCGGCGAGCCGCACGTCGGCATCCGCTACGTCGCCGACGGCACGCCGCCGATCGCCGACGACCTGACCAGCGCCCAGCACATGCTGCCGCGCGTGTTCATCTCGCTCCGCACGCCGCCCGCGCTCGAGGCCTCCGGCGGCATCCTCGATCTATGGGGCCAGACCGAGGAGTTCGCCGCCGACCTGAAGGCCAAGGCGAAGCTCCTCGAGACCGCCTGGCTCGCGCAGGTCGCCGAGCGCGGCCGCGACGGCGCGTTCGCGCTCCTGCCCGACAAGGTGAAGGACGGCCTGCGCGTCCCCGACGTCGATCCGGCGGGCTGCGACAACGACGCCGATCGCTGCGGCCACGCCGAGGAGGTCGCGCCGACGAAGCTGTGGCGCGTCGCCGTGTCGTTCACGTGCGGCGACGGCTGCTACACCGAGTGGAAGCTGTACGACCCGACCGCGAAGAAGTTCCTCGAGGCGGACTGGGCCGGCAGGCTCAAGGACGCGTGGGTCGCGCGCGACGGCAGCGCGTTCATCGTCCACGGCGCCGTCTACCGCTTCGATCGCGGCGCGCTCGCCGAGACGCCCGACGCCGAGAGCCTGGGCGGCGGCTGGCTCGGCGGCGGCTACTACTACCAATGACCGCGGCTACGTCGATGCGGTGAGCGTGAACGACACCGTCTTCTCTTCGCTCGCGCGCGGGAACGGGGTGGGCGTGAGGACGGTGCGGATGCAGGAGGCGAGGGGCGTGCCGTCGAGCGAGGCGGGCTCGAACGCGATCGACCTGGCCTTGCCGCCGGTGCCGATCGTGAGCGTGACGCGCGCGCCGGCCGGCGGGCGGCCGTGGTCGTTCGCGCACCGGTTCATCGCGCCCTGCTGCGTGCGGATCGCGTCGGTGTACGGGTTCGTCTTCGGTCGCGGCGGCGCGACCTTGGCCGCCGAGCCCGGGCCCGGCAGCGGTGTCGCCGGCGCCGCCGAGCCGGGCGCGGGAGGAGTTGGCGACGGAGGCGGCGTGATGACCTCCTGCTCCGCGCGCTCGGTCGTGATGTTGACCACCGCCGGCGGCGCGGCCTGCATCTGCTTCCACACGAGGAACAGCGCGCCGCCCGCGATCAGCACCATCGCGACGGCGATCAGCGGCCACACGACGCTGCGCTTGGCGACGATGACGACCGGCTTCGGCCCGCCGACGACGATCGGCTGCAGGCTCGGGTGCGAGTCGCCGGCGAACGGCGGCGGCGTGTGCCCGGCGAAGTCCGACGGCGACGCCGGCGCCTGGTCCACGACGACGGAGTCGACGGGCGGGAACTCGCTGTCCTCGTCGTCGTCGTCGAGCGGCGCGCCCTCCGTCGGGGCGATCTGCGCCCGCGGCGCGCCGGCCGGGTTCGTGCGCTGGATCGCCGAGGCGACCTGCTGGCTGCGCCTGCCGATGTGGTCGGCGAAGTTCGCGTGCACGAAGTCGCCGAGCTCGCCCTGCGTCCACGGGCGCGCGGGCGCCATCGTGTCGAGCACCGCGGTGCCGAGGGCCCGCGCGCTCTCGTGCCGCTTCGTCGGATCGCGGTCGAGCGCGCGCTCGATCACGGCCGCGAGCGCGTCGGGGACGTCGGGGCGATAGCGCCGCACGTCGGGGATCGGCTGCTCCATCGCGGCGCGGAACGTGAGGTAGTCGGTCTTGCGCTGGAACAGGCGCCGCAGCGCGAGCATCTCGTAGATCACGACGCCGAGCGCGAACACGTCGGCGCGGCGATCGACGGCGCCGCCGCGCAGCTGCTCGGGCGCCATGTAGGCGTACTTGCCCTTCACTGTCCCGGTCTGCGTGTTCGCCGACGCGTCCTTGACCTTCGCGATGCCGAAGTCGAGCACCTTCGCGACGCCCGCGTCGGTGAGGAAGATGTTCCCGGGCGTGACGTCGCGGTGGACGATGCCCATGCTCTCGCCGCTGCGATCGCGCAGCTCGTGGGCGTAGTGGAGCCCGTCGCTGACCTGCTGCACGACGCCGGCCACGAAGCCGAGGTCGAGCGGGTGCGCTTCCTTGGACGCCTTGCGCAGGAGCGGCAGCAGCGCGACGCCCTCGAGGTACTCCATCACGATGTAGAGCTGGCCGTCCGTCTCGCCGAGCTCGTACACCTGACAGATGTGCGGGTGCGCCATCTTCGAGGCGATGCGCGCCTCGCCGATCATCATCGCGCGGAAGCGCGCGTCGTCCGCGAGGTGCGGGAGGATGCGCTTCACGACGAACAGCTTCTCGAAGCCCGCCGCGCCCTCGAGGCGCGCGAGGAAGATCTCGCCCATCCCACCCGTCGCCAGCCGAGCGAGGAGCTCGTAGCGGCCGAGGCGCGCCGGCGCATTCGCCCCGAGCGATCCCATCGCGTGGAGTCTACCAGAGGTTGTCGTCGCCCTCGTCGCCGGGGCCCGCTCCGTCGAGGACCGGGCGCGTCGTCGCGACACCTACATCAAGCGAGCATCACGAGCGGCGCTTGTCGGGCTCGTGCTCCCCGGCCGGAAGCGCCTTCTGCATCCCGCGCAGCTGCTTGCGCTCGCGCCGCTCGCGGCGGCGCGCGGCGCGATCGCTCTCGCCGGAGAGCCGCGTCGAGATCTCGAGGTTGCCGAAGCGCACCTTGCCGGTGATGCGCAGGAGCGGGCGCTCGGGGTCGTGCTGCGGCGGCACACGGTGGCGCTCCTCGACGCTCGCGGCGAGCGACGACACGTCGACGTCGACGGCGAGATCGGGCGGCAGGATCACCTCGAGGTTCCCCATCGTCACGCTGACCTCGATCGTCGTGATCCCCGGCGCGAGCGACGCGCCACGGAAGTCGAGCTCCGCACTGCCCCAGAACACGCCGAGGTCGAGGTGCCGGGGCACGCTCCACGCACCGCGCTTCTCGACGGCGCTCAGCCACACGCGCTGCTTCTTGTGCTCGAGCCGGTGCGGGTCGTGGACGGCGAGGCTGCGCTGCACCGGCACGAGCGCCGTCGACGCGGGCGCCGACGGTGCGAGGTCGGCGACGAGCGCGTCGAGCTCGGCGACCGTGTGCGCACCGTGGGCGCCGTCGAGGCGCCGCTCGAGCTCGTCGACGTCGAGCACGTCGGTCGCGTAGCACTCCGACAGGCGGAGGATCACCTGCTCGCGGCGGTCGCGCAGTGCCACCAGGCTCTCGGCCATGGCCGTGTGTATACACCGCACGCCGCGGCGGGGCTCGCGCTATACAGGCGCGATGCGGTTCGAGCTGCACTGCCACTCGACGTGCTCCGACGGTACCGACGCCCCGGCGCGCGTCGCGGAGCGCGTGGCCGCGTCCGCCGTCGACGTGTTCGCGCTGACCGACCACGACACGTGCGCCGGGTGCGAGGTCGCCGGAGGCATCCGCGCGGTCGAGGTGACGTGCGAGTACGAGGGCCGCACGATCCACGTCCTCGCGTACCGCCGCCGCGACGGGTGGGCCGCCGCGCGCGCGCACGGCCTCGCGGCACCCGAACCGACCGACGCGTGGGGGCTGCTCGAGGAGCGGCTCGCCGCCGTGCGCACCGCGCGCCGCAACCGCATCCGCGTGATGGCGGCGCGGCTCGCGACGCGCGGCGTGCGGCTCGACGTCGAGCCGATGATCGCCGACGCCGAGGCGAGCGGCCGCGCGCTCGGCCGCCCGGACCTCGCGCGCGCGATGGTCGCCACCGGCGCCGCGACGTCACGCGAGGACGCGTTCTCGCGCCACCTCTACGATCACGGCCCCGTCGACGTCCCGCAGCGCACGCTGCCGCTCGACGAGGCCGTCGCGCTCGGGTGCGCCGCCGGCGCCGCGATGTCGCTCGCGCACCCGCACCTCTACGACCACCGCGCGATCTCGATGCTGCAGCGCTACCGCGCCACCGGCCTCGGCGGCGTCGAGGCGTTTCACGGCGCGTACGACCCCGCGCAGCGCCAGCGCTGGATCGGCGTCGCGGATCGCCTCGGCCTCGCGTGCACCGGCGGCACCGACTGGCACGGCGTCAGCGACGCGCCGTCTTCGCCGTCTTCGTCGTCTTCGTCGTCTTCGCCGTCTTCGTCGTCTTCGTCGTCGCAGCCGCCGCAGCCGTCGCAGCCGCCGACGGCTTCCCCGTCTTCGCCGGTGCAGCCTTTGCTGGGCGTCGAGCTGCCTTCGCCGCGCGCCGAGGCGCTGCTGCGCTGGCTGGCTTCGCCGCCTTCTTGACCTTCGGAGGCTTCGGCGGCTTCGGAGGAGGAGGCGGCGGCTCGGTGTGGCCGAGCTCGACGATCCTCTCGTACTCCGCCTGCGTCGCCGGCTGCACCGACAGGCGCATGCCCCGCTGCAGCACCGTCATGTCCGCGAGCGCCGGCTCGGCGCGCATGCGGTCCATCGACACGAAGTGCGGGAACGTCTCCACGTACTCGACGTCGACGCAGTCCCAGATCGGCTTCTCGCGCGTCGCCTTCGGATCGAAGTAGTCGCTCGCGGGATCGAACTGCTTCTCGTCGAGGACGTTCGTGCGGTACACGCGCGCGAGCCCGGCCACGCCGGGCGGATCCACGCTCGAGTGGTGGAACAGCACCTCGTCCCCGACGGACATCCGGCGCATGTTCGCGCGCGCCATGTAGTTGCGCACGCCGCTCCACGGCTCGACGCGCACGCGCTCGAGATCGGCGATCGAGAACTCGTCGGGCTCGGACTTCATCAGCCAGTACTGCTTGGTCACGCCGTCACTCCGGGACTCAGGGCGTGCACGGGCAGGTCGCGCGACGCGGCGCGGACCTCCTCGGCGAACGCCGTGACGTTGACGTTGAACGAGAACTTCGGCGGCGCGCTCGCGTCGAGCGGCACGAAGAAGTCGTCGTAGTGCGTCGGCACCACGAGCTTGGGGTCGAGCGCGCGCACGATGCGCTCGATGTAGCGCGGCGTGAACCGCCGCCCCGAGATGCCGCACAGGAACACGTCGACGCCGCGGTCGACGATCTCGTCCTCGAGCAGGTCCGCGGAGCCCTGGTGGTACAGCTTGATCCCGGCGACCTCGATCGCGATGCCCCACACCTGGCCGCACCGGTACGCCTGCGGCGTCAGCTCGTCGAGGTGCTCGCACGTGAGCTCGCCGGAGTACGGGATGCCGAGGCCGAGCTGCAGGCGGGAGTGCACGCTCGGCACGAAGTGAAAGCGGAACGGCCCGACCTCGTACGAGCGCTTCGCCTCGACGACGACCGCCTGCTCGTACAGCCCGTGCAGCCCCATCAGGTTCGCGAGCGACGTCGAGCCGTACGTGCGGCACCCCGTGCGGCGCGCGATCGCCGGCACGTCGAGCGCGTGATCGAAGTGCGTGTGCCCGACGAGGATCGCATCCGCGCGGTCGATCCAGCGCGCGATCGCCTCGTCGTCGGCGCGCACGACGCGGCGCCGCAGGAGCGAGCCGAACGACAGCCGCGTGACGTACGGATCGATCAGCAGCGTCGTGCCCTGGTACGCGAGGCGAAAGCCCGCGGTCCCGAGCCACGTCAGCTCGAGGCCGCGCGGCAGCGGCGACGACGACGGCCACGCGAGCTGCTGCACCGTCTCGAGATCGCTCCGCGCGCGCCTGCGCGCAGTCGCGAGGTACGCGAGTCCCGATCCGACATGACCGAGCGGGCCCAACACCGCGTCACTTTACCCCGCTCCCGGCTCCCCGTCCGCGCGGGGCGGCGCTACAACCGCTTCCAACAACGAGTCGAAGAAGGAGTTCCAGATGGCGTTCACGCTTCCCGATCTTCCCTGGGCCAAGGATGCCCTCGCGCCGACGATCTCGGCCGAGACGATCGAGTTCCACTACGGCAAGCACCACAAGACCTACGTCGACAACCTCAACAAGCTCGCCGCGGGCACGAAGTACGAGGCGATGTCGCTCGAGGACGTCGTCAAGGCGTCGCACGGCCAGACCAACGAGAAGAAGGTCTTCAACAACTCGGCGCAGGTGTGGAACCACACCTTCTTCTGGAACTCCCTCGCGCCCAAGGCCGGCGGAAACCCGACCGGCGCGATCGCCGCGGCGATCGACAAGTCGTTCGGCAGCTTCGCCGACTTCAAGACGAAGTTCAGCGAGGCCGCGGTCAACCAGTTCGGCTCGGGCTGGGCGTGGCTCGTCAAGCACGCCGACGGCAACCTCGGCATCGAGGCGACCTCGAACGCCGAGACCCCGTTCGCCACCGGCACGCGCTGCCTCCTCACGATCGACGTGTGGGAGCACGCGTACTACATCGACTACCGCAACGCGCGCGCGAAGTTCGTCGAGGCGTACTGGAACCTCGTCAACTGGGACTTCGCGAACAAGAACTTCGTGTAGTCGTCCGTAGCGCGTTGTAATTGCAGGGGGATTTCGGAGGGCGCGCGACATCGCCCTCGCGTCTCCCTTTCTCAGAGCGCGGTGAGGCGAGCGATGGGCGCCGAGCTCGGCATCCCGAACTGAACCCGGCCGTAGTCGGCCTCGTACGCGTCCGGCTTGAGGTGCGCGTGGGTTCGCTCGGTGATCGCGACGCTCGAGTGACCGAGAATCTTCGAGAGCTTGAAGATGTCTCCGCCATCGATGAGGAAAAGGCTCGCGAACGTGTGGCGGAGGTCGTGGAGGCGCAACGCCGGCGGTAGACCGGCCATCTCGACGGCCTCCTTGAACGGCTTGCGCACCGACGGCTGCGAAGGGGCTTGCCGGGCTTGCCGCCGTGCCACACCAACGTGTTGCTGCCGCGCGCGAGCTTCATCGCCTTGAGGACGGAGAGCACGGAGTCAAAGATCACCGCTTGCTGTGCGGCCACCAGCTCGCGCAGGGCGACGTCGGAGAGCTTGGCCAGCACCAAGGACGGGTCCACCTCCGAGCCTCCTGTGCGAACTGGGCCGCGATGACGACGTTCGCCACGGGCAGCCCCCAACCGTGTTCGAAGTCCGGCTCCTCGTCGGAGTCCCGACGTCTCCGCCGTTCGGCGAGCTCGTCGTGAACATCGGCGGGATGTGGAACATCACGATCGTCGATCACGCGGCACCGGTCCGGCGGAGGTAGCAGTCCCAGATCTGCGCCTGGATCAGCTTGAACCGCCGCGACTCGTACGGCGCCTTCGCCGGCGAGAGACGCCGATCGCGCTTGGGCTTGTCGGTGACGCCGTGGAGCCGCTCCCACTCGATCTCCTCGATGCTCTTCCGCTCCCTCACCGCCGCCCCCTCGCCCAGTTGCGAATGCGATCGGTCCACCACATGCGCTCGCCTGGATCGGCGCTGTCGATCAACTCGGTGACATGGCTCCACGCTCGCGAGAATTCCGCGTCACGTCGCGAGCGCTGCACACGTTGCTCGTGCAGCTCGCGCTCGCGGACTGCCTCCGTCGGGTCGTATGGAGGCGCCCCGACGAGACTGAGGGCGCGAGAGATGTCGACGCGGCACTCGAGGAGCGCCCATGAAGGAAGGAGCGGTTGAGGCTCGTCGACGAGACTGTCGAGGATTTGTCGGAACCCCTCGCGCACCTCGGCGATCGGGAGGAGATCGGCGGTCACTCGCCACCGCCGATCTCGACGCGCTTGGAGGCCAGGTAGGCATCCAGGTCCGCCGACTCGAACACCACGATCCTCTTCCCGAGGCGGATGTGCGGGATCAGCTTCCTGCACACCAGCGCCCGAAGGCGCCCCACCTGCTTCGCGTCGCCGAAAACGTAGGCCGCGGCGTCGGCGTACCCCATCCTCACGACACCACCGTTTTCCCGCCGCCACGAGTCACACGAGACCGTGAGCCTTCGTCGTCACCGTCCGCCGAACGGGCCGCGAGGGCCCGCCTCGTCCTCGTTCGGCGTGTGCGGTGCGACCGCCACCGATGCGGTGGCGGCACGGTGCATCGCTTCACGCGACAGCGTCCCCACGCCTTCATCACTAGGCGGATAGCAGCGCGGCGCTTGCAGCGAGGGAGTCGCCCATGCTCGATCTCGATGTCGACGTGGATAGCGGCGAACCTCGCTGGGTTCTCCTCGATCTCCTCGAGCTGGATGATGGCACCATGGATCTTGTCGTCGCCCTCGGGCGTGTCGTCCGCGGCGAACTCGTCGACGTAGGCGGCCTCGGGCTCGAGGCGGCGAAGCTTGGCGATTCGCCGGCGCCGCTCCTCTGGCGAATATCTTCTCTGGCGAGTGTCGGACTCGTGCGGTAGGCTCTCTCTCATCTGCTGTCCTTCTTGGTTGGGGGTCATCAGTAGCGCCGCCGGAATGAGCCCCGCGGCGTTGTCGTTTCAGGGGCGTCGACGAGCAGCAGCCCAGGCCTCGACAGCGTCACGCCGGAACAGGCGAACGCCGGAGGCGGTGCGGACGACGCCGAGCTCGTCGGCGTATCGGCAGATGGTGCCCTCGGCGCAGCCCGCGGTGCGCGCCGCGCCGGACGTCGTGAGTAGCTCGCTATCGTGCTGCATGGTGTCCTCAACGTGCAGGACAGCCGATGTGGGGTCAATCAATACCGCTAGAGGCAATCCCTGACATGACGGGATCGCTGCGATCTAAAGTGCCAATCGTCAGGCCACGGCCGCGAGCGCGGCCTGGACGCGACGGTAACCCTCGGCGAGCTGTTCGGCGACCAGGAGACGGGCGTCCCACGCCGGCGAGAAGAGCTTGCGATCGTGCTCGGAGAGGCCGCGCCATGCGCGGAGCAACACGTCCTCGTCGCACGTCGGATCAGACAGGTTCTCGACGAACAACTCACGCGCCTCGGCGTCGCGTTTGACGCGCAGTTCCTCAGCCTCGGCGCCCGACGGCGGCGGCCCCACCAGTGCCTTGATGCGAGGCGGATCATAGTCGTCGTCGATCTCCAGGTAGCACCCGCGGAGCTGCTCGATCGCGGACAGTGCGCCGCTCCAGTAGCTCTCGCGTCGCCGCCACTGCTTGCACCACTGGCCCAGCGTCGCGCGCGCGATGCGGATCTCGGCGCCGACGATCTCCGTGCTCTCGCCGTCGACGATGACGCGCAGGACAGCCTCGGTGCGCTCCTCGACGGTGAGCGCCCGACCGCGACGCGGGTTGCGCTTTCGCTCCTGTTGGCTCCGCTCGAACTCCTCTGGGGGCAGGCGCCTGGCGCTCACGCTACACCCCGCTTCCCGTTGATCGCGGCGAGCCGGGCCTCGAACACATCGAGCGGCTCGAGCTTCTTCTGGTGGCAGGCCACGAAGGCGTCCGCCGCGGCGAGCACGCGGGCGAAGCTGTCGGGATCGAGCGCGTACAGCTTCGGGCCGAGCTCGCGCCACTTCGCGAGCGGCTCGTCGACGACGATCAGGATCCGCTGGCGCTTCTTCACGAGCGCACCGCCGTCTCCACCGTGTGCTTGCGGTACGACGCGATCGCATCGGCCTTCTCGTCCTCGATGCGCCACAGGATCCACTCGGCGAGCCCCTCTGCGTCCGACGTCGGGCCGATGTAGTTGCCAGCGCTCGACACCCACAGCTGCGGCGCCGGGTCCGTGTTGACCTCGCGCACCGCGTCGATCAGGGCGCCCAGAGCGAGCGGCTCCACCGCATGCAGCCGCTGGAACGCTGCGCCGATGATGTAGACGCACCGCCGGATGCGGTCGTTGATGGTCAGCCCTTCGGGCTGCGCCCCAGCGCTGCCAGGCACGTGTCCCGAATCCACTTCGCGAGCGCCACGTCGCTCGCCTCCGCGGCCTTCGAGAACAGGTCGTGCTCCTCCGCTGTCAGCTTCAGCGAGACGCCCCGAGTCTCGGCTCCGGGAACGCGTGGCGGTCTTCCGATGAGCGGCGCCTTTGGCCTTTTGGGCGGCATGCCTGGAGCCTACCGCCGAGTTCTTAGTTTCGAAAGTCTTTGACATGTGCTGTTGCCCTCCGATGAGCCTCGTCGCAGCGCAGCCGCCACGTCGCCGACTACGCCTTGACGAAGTGGAAGGTGGCGCCGCGGTTCTCGATCACGCTCGCGGCCACCATCTCCTGGTCCATGACCGGCGCCAGGTCCGCGCGGAGTAGGACGACGAGCCCGAGCTGCATGCCCTCGAGCAACCAGGCGCGGAACCCGTGCTCGGGAAGCGGCAGGTGATCACCGCTCACGGCGTCGAGGCGAGCGAACTGCTTGTAGACCTCCGAGATGAACACCTTGTCGCCAAAGCGGCCGGAGTCGGGGACGAGATCGACGGCGCGGCGGACGAGGTCTGCGAGGGGGAGGTCGTTGGAGCGAGGAGCGGTGCGCACGAAACACTTTTTAATTTCGAAACTCCAACTGTGTAACTGCGAATTTCGAAACTCTGAACACGGCTACCCCACACGTACCGCAACACCATGCGGCAGGTGATTCTGACTCGGGCCGGGATAACCTGGTGCCATGCGCAAACTGATGGCGACGATAGGAGCGGCGGGGGCGGCTTGCGCCACGCCGTACCAGCCGATGGGGTTCACCGGTGGCTACGCCGACCGCCGGATGCCGAACGGCGACTACCTCGTGACCGTGAAGGTCAACGGATTCACCGACCGGGCAACCGCGATGGAGTACCTCCACCGCCGCGCCGGCGAAATCTGCCCGCAGGGCTACGATCTCATCGACCGATCGAGCGGCGACAACGGCGGCATCACCGTGACGCGGAGTTACATCAGCGAGACGAAGAAGCCCGAGGAGAATGCCGTGGTGCGATGCAAGGACTCCGACCACGAGGAGGTCCAGCGCTTGGCGGCCGAGGAGCGCGCGGCGCGGCGCCGGGCGGCATCCGAGCCGCGGCCTCGCCCGGATCCCCCGCCCAGACGCGGCTTCTACTGCTCGGCGTCCGTGTTCGGCCCGACGAGCCTGTGCACGCGGGATCCTTCGGCCTGCGAACAGGCCCGCGCCTTGGTCGCGCAGCACGTCGACGATCTCCAGCCGTGCAGCGCCGTCGAGGTCGCCCACTGCTTCGATTCTGGCAATGGCAATCGCGAGGGGCGATGCGCCGCCACGGCCGAAAGCTGTGCGGCGCAGCGCGACGCTGCCGTTGCCGCCACCAAGGACGTCGACGTGGTCGCACGCATCACCGCGTGCGAGAGGAGGATGTAGATGCGCAACCTCCTCACCTTCTTCGGTGTGCTCGGCCTTGCCTTCGGCGCCTACGCCTTCTTCGGCGCCAAGACCGTCATGCACGAGATCGTCGGCATGCTCGGCTTCCTGATCGCGACGGTGGGGCTCGGCGCCACCGGCATCATGCGTGAGATCGAACGCAGTCGAGCCGTCGCGCAAACGCAGGCCGACATCGCCAGCAGTGCCAGCGCCGATGCGCGTGCCGGACGCATCCTGTTGGAGCAGCACGCCACGGCGATCGCTCGCGCGCTCGAGGACATGCAGACGATCGCGCTGCACCAAGCGGTGGTGACCGAGAACGAACTGTTGCCGGTTGCTCGGGCTCGCGACCGCGTCCCGACGGACCCTGGCGCGGGCTAGCGATCGTGTCCAACACCCCACCCGTCCTCTCGGTGCGCGACATCGCCGCGCGATGGAAGTGCTCGCGGCAGTCCGTGCTCGATCGCATCCACAGCGGCGAGATCAAGGCGTTCAAGATCGGGCGCCGCCACCTCGTCCCCATCCAGGAGCTCGAGCGGTTCGAACGCTGCGAACCTCGGTAGCTCTCAGAACGCCATCCTCAAGGTCGGCGAGTTGTTCGGGTGTGAGCGGCGAGTCGCTCATCGGCCTCGCAGTAAGGACGGCCTCGAGATCTCGCCGACGGACTCTGATACTCCGGCCAGATTTGTAGCCTTGAAGCTTCCCCATCGAGGATCCAGCGCCGGATCGTAGTGACCTTGACGTCGGCGACCTCCACCGCGGCGCGTGTCGAGGGGTACCTGTCTGTCCCGGCCGGCCGCTCGCTAGGCGTGATCGCCGTCATCGCCTCACTCAGCGCCCGACTAGTAACGGCGTGGAGGTGCTCAGTAATCGCGTGTAGGTGCTCATCGATCGACATCGAACGTCGCGCAGGTCATCATTCGGTATCGTATCGCCAATGCGGACCATGGCGGTGATCGTGATGTTCCTGGTGGCATGCGGCACGAGCGAGCGCACCGATGCTCACGACATCGTGACGTGCAGCGCCGATCCACAGAGTCAATGCGAGAAGATCTGCGACGAGAACCCGAGCGGGGTCGGAACGGGACCGGAGTGCCTGTCCTTGGACCCTTGAGGTTCAGGTCCCGTGTCCGAGCACGTTCACGCTCAACGGGGAGAGCGGCTGCTGCGTCACCGACCCCAAGGACCACGTCTACAAGTGGGTCGGCTGCGTCGAGCGAACCACTATCCGCTGAACACGCCGCGGCCCGGGAACGGGGGCACTCCCCCATGGGAGGGATCGACGAACCCGCGACGACGTCTTGATCAGGCTACGGCTGCGCACGGCGAGTTCACGCGCAGCGATCTGCCCGGCCACCGCCAAGGTCTTCACGACGCGGTAACGGCGCACGACCTCGCCACGCACGATGTCGCCCGGGTTGAGCGCGAGGGCGGTGTTCTGCGCGGTCATCGAGTCTTCGGCGTAGTTTTCCTCTCGATTCTCGTAGACGACGCGTACCTTCGTGATCGGATTGGTACGTCCGGCCATTGCAAATCCATCATCCTGGGCACGACTGAGACGTAAGACGATCCTGTTCGTCGACGGCTCGACGAACATTACCCCGTCGATCTGCTCAAGAACCTCACCGATGATCTGTCCCACATCCTCACGGCCGTCCCACACAATCGAGATGCCGTGCCCTTCGTCAGCCAGCGTGC
>JAHBVW010000032.1 GCA_019637375.1 Deltaproteobacteria bacterium
GGGCCTCGGCGGCGGTCGTCCGCCGGGCGGACCGCTCGGCGGACCGCGCGAGCCCGGCGGCATGCCGCCGATCGCACCGCCGCCCGCCGGCCGTCCGATGGGGCGACCGGGCGGCACGATGCCACCGCCGATCGCGCCGATCCCGGCACCGACGGCCGCCGGTGGGCCGCCGCCGATGGCGCTCGATCCGGTCCCGCCGCCGATGGCCGCGCCGCCGCCGATGGCCGCGCGCCCCGTGGCGCCGGTCCCCGACTTTGCGCCGGCGCCGGTGCCGATGCCGGCGCCCGCGCTCAACGGCCCGAGCTCGTCGCCGGTGTCGGCCGCGCCCGTCGGTGCGCCCGCGCCCGTGGTGCCGCTCGCCGACGGCAAGGGCAAGGCGCGCCTCGTCGGCGCCGGCGTGAAGAAGGTCGTCGGCCGCTCGGTGTCGATGCCGGGCCGCCGCGGCGTGCACCTCGATCCCCTCGATCCGAAGCTCGTGAAGATGCTCGACCTGCAGTCGAACATCCTCGAGCGGCTGCGCACCAAGCTCGACATCGACAAGATCCCGATCGAGCGGCTGCACGAGGAGGACCTCTGGCAGCGTGCCGAGCGCGCGACGATCGACCTCGTCGAGACGCTCGAGACCTCCGGCGAGCTGCCGAAGTACATCGACCAGGACACGCTGATCAAGGAGACGCTCAACGAGGCGCTCGCGCTCGGCCCGCTCGAGGACCTGCTCGCCGACGAGAAGATCGACGAGATCATCATCGACCGGCGCGACCGCGTCGTCGTCGGCAAGGAAGGTCAGCTGCGCGGCTCGGGCAAGGCGTTCTCGTCGGACGACGTGTTCGAGCGCGTCGTGAAGCGGCTCGTCGCCGAGGCCGGCGCGCAGATCGACGACGTGCACCCGCTCGTCGACCTGCGCATGCGCGACGGCACGCGGCTCACCGCCGCCGTGTCGACCGTCGCCGCGCGCGGCGCGTGCCTCGTGCTGAAGAAGCCGCCCACGCAGATGCCGGGGCTCGCCGAGCTCGTGCAGCAGAGCGCGATGTCGTCGGGCATGGCCGACTTCCTCACGACGTGCGTGACCGCGCGCCGCAACGTCCTCGTGTGCGGCGGCCCGGGCTCGGGCAAGACGGCGATCGTCGCGGCGCTCGCCGCATCGTCGCCGGCCGGCGAGCGCGTCGTGTCGATCGAGGAGGTCGCGGAGCTCGCGATCCCGCGCGACGAGTGGATCCAGCTCGAGACGCGCGCCGGCGCCGGGAAGAACACGTCGATCGACCTCGCGCACCTGCTCGAGACCGCGCTGCGGCTCGCGCCGGATCGCCTCGTCGTCGGCGAGGTCCGCGGCCGCGAGGCGCTGCCGCTCGTCAGCGCGCTGTGCTCGTCGACCGACGGCGCCACCGTCGCGATGACGGGCGAGGGCGCCGCCCCGGCGCTCGGCCGGCTCGTCGCGCTCGCGCGCATCGCCGCACCCGGCGCCGCCGACGGCGCGCTGCGCGAGCTCGTCGCCCAGGCCTTCGAGATCGTCATCCACGTCTCGCGCTGGACCGACGGCACGATCCGCGTCCTCGCGATCGAGGAGGTCATCGGCTGCAACGACGCCGGCTTCGACACGCACGCGCTGTTCCAGTTCCGCGACAACGCGTTCCACGCCACCGGCACCGTCCCGCGCTTCTACGCGGAGCTCGAGGCGCGCGGCATCCCGGCCGATCAGGCCGTGTTCCGCTGAGCTAGCTCGCCGTACGGAGGTCGGCTGGCGCCTTGTCAGTTGCCTTCGACGCGGCGGGCGAGGTCGAGGACCTCGAGGTCGCGGGGCCACACGGCGCGCAGGAGCTCGATGAGGCCGCGCGCCGAAACGACGTCGCCGGCCGCGAGCGAGGCGGTGGCGCCGTCGAGCTGCGCGCGGCGCAGGTCGGGCGCGATCAGCGAGGCGCGGGTGGCGGCCTCGGCGCGCAGGAGGTCGTCGCCGGTGCGCACCGCGAGCCGCGCGAGCTGCGCCCAGAAGTAGCCGGCCTGCGGGTGCTGCGTGCCGTCGGCGGTCTCGGCCGCCATGCGGATCTCGTCGGTGGCGTTGCCGAGGTCCCCGAGCTTCTCGGAGATCCGCGCGAGGTCGAGCCACGCCCACGCGAACGCCGGGTCGTCGGACACGACCTGCTCGAGCTCGTTGCGCGCATCCTCGATCGCGCCCTGATCGGCGAGCGCCTGCGCGAGGCGCCAGCGCGGGCCGGGCGCCGCCGCGTCGCGCTTGATCTGCGCGCGCAGGCTCTTCTCGCGCACGCGCGGCTCGATCTCGCCCTCGTCGTCGAACACGTCCTCGGCGAACTCGCCGTCGGCGTCGTAGAACAGCTCGGTCGCCTCGATCACGCCGGCCAGCCAGCGGTCCAGGCGCGTGCCGTCGCACAGCTCGTCCTCGAGGTTCGCGTCGAACCGCCAGATCTTGCCGCGGTGATCGATCGAGAGCGGGTCGCCGTCGATCGTGCCGAACCGCCAGCGGCCGGCGACCGGCATCGTGATCTCCGTCGAGCGCACGAGCTCGATCGTGTCGAGGAACAGCCGGCCGCCGTCGCAGCGCGCGTACAGCTCGATCAGCCCCTCGGGGAGTCCCGGCGGCAAGCGCGCCGCCGGGGGCTCGAGGTCGTGCAGCCCGGCCGGTGCCTCCTCGAGACGTGCGAACGCGCGGTCGAGCGCGTCGCCCTCTTGCCGTGCCGCGTCCTCGCGGCGTCGCTTGCCCATCGGGCGCAGCTTACCGCGCCGCGAGCGGAGCGGCGCCGACCGCCACGATCGGCTCGCCGAGCAGGTCGACGCCGCGGAACACGGCGTACACGCGCGCGCCCGCCGCCGGGGCGGCCACGCTCGCGAGCTGCTCCGACGCCTTGGCCACGGGAGCCGACGCGAGCTTCGTGCGCACGCCGCGCTCGTCCTCGACGACGAGCTCCACGGTCCCGTCGCCGAGGCCGGTTCCGGATACGACGATCTCGGCGCCGGCGGCGATGTTCAGCTCGCCGCGCAGGAGGAAGTCGAGCAGGCCGCGCTCGTAGGCGGCGACCTCGGGCACGATCACCGCGAGCTGCTCGAGCATGCACTCGTCGTCGATCGAGAACGTCAGCACCGAGTGCGTCACGCGGTAGCGGGCGAGGCACGTGCCGTTCGCGTCGCGCAGGATCGTGCCCTCGTCGCGGCTCGCCGCCATGAGGTTGAGCCGCGCGGGCAGGGCGGGCCTCGGGCGCACGAGCCTGGGCCGCACGTCGCCCTCGATCCGCGTCGGGGTCGGCAGCGTGTTCGGCGAGAAGTAGCCGTGCGCGACCCGGTCGGCGAGGCCGCCGCCGTCCTTGGCCGTGAAGAAGTCGCGCAGGTGCGTGCGCGTGACGACGCGCGACGGCGGCGGCACGCCGAGCCGGCCGTACGCGAGCGCCGCGATGCGCTCGAACCGCGAGCCCAGGTCGTCGGGGCCCGCGCCGAGTTGATCGAAGTGCGCCGCCTCGTCGCCGCGCACGCGCGACGGCGCGCCGAGGTCGCCGAGCGTGTGGAGGATCGCGCCGGCGGCGACGAGCGCCGCCGCCATGTGCCGCGAGCGCTCGCCGGGCGTCGCGGCGGTGACCGCCTTCGCGTACTGCCCGAGGAAGGCGTCGACGTTGAACGGGTTGTCGCGGGCGACGACCCAGTCGGGCGCCGGCACGCCGCGCGCGGGGAGCTTCGCGCGCCCCACCGCCTCGCGCACGCGGTCGCTGATCCCGTCGACGAGGCCGCGGTCGGGCGCGCGCCAGCCGGCGCCGGTGTCGGGGTCGAAGAAGTGGTTCGCGCCGTGCGCCGCGGGAACGTCGGCGAGCGCCGCGCCGGCCGCGATCCAGCCGAGCGCCGGCTGGCGGCCGCGCGCGTCGGGCACCGCGCCGTGCGTCGGCGACAGGAGCTTCAGCGCCGACATCAGCGCGGGCGCGTCGGCGGGCGGGATCGTCAGCGGCTCGAACAGGCCGTTCGTGAAGCCCATCGTGACGAGGCGCTTGTGCAGGCGCGAGCCGAGCGCGGCCTGCTCGGCGAGGCCGCCGTGCGTCGTCTCGGGCTCCCACGCGCGCGCCTCGGGCGCGACGGCGCCGACGAGCAGCGCGGCGGCGAGGACCTTGGATAGCAACCTCATGGCTTCGCCGACCCTCCGCCGATCGACACCGGCAACAGCTGCTTGATGCGATCGTAGGTGATCTTCGCGAGCGCCGGCGCGTCGTCGGGCTTCGCGCACTGGCCGGCGCCGCACGTGATCAGCACGACGATGCCGCGCGGCGCGTCGAGGTAGCCGACGCCGCGGATGTCACCCTCGGCCGCGACGAACGAGCGGCTGCCGACGTCGTCCTTCTCGGAGATGCCGGGCAGCTGGCCGAGCAGCTCCTCGTAGCGCTCCTGCGCCTTCGCGGCGTCGAGGCGCCACAGGCGGATCGCGACGTCGAACGTCTCGGGCCGGCCGAGCGCCTTGAAGTGCTGCGACGAGTACGTCGCCGTGTCGGGCTCGTCGGAGAGCGGGCCGGTCTCGAAGCTGCCGTCGTACTTCGTGCGCGCCTTGATGTCGGCCTCGGTCAGGAGCTGCGCCGCGACGACGTACGTGCCCTCGGGGCGGCCGGGCCGCAGCTCCTCGCCGCCGGGGCGGCGCCCGTCGAGCTCCGCGCTCGCGTCGATCACCTCCCACTGCGTGAGCGCCGCGACGGTGTTGCCGCCGCCGACGAAGCGCAGGTGGCGCGCGTGCGAGAGGTCGTTGCGCCAGCGCTCGAGGAGGACCTGGTTGTCCTTCTGCGCGAAGTCCATGCGCGGGCCGAGATCGGTGAAGCGGCGATCGCTGCGATACGCGATGTAGCCGCGCTTGTAGACGAGCAGCGTGAAGTTCGTGATGCGCACGCCGGTCGGCATGCCCGACAGCTCCGGCACCTTGTAGTAGCCGGACCCGTCCGTCGATCCGACGAACTCCTTCGAGCCCGCGGGCTCGGGGAGCGCGGCGCCGCGCTCGTACGACCACGAGCCGTACACGAGCGCGCCCGCCACGGGAGCGTGCGTCGTCGAGTCGACGACGCGCCCGTTGAACGGACCGAGGAGCGAGCCGGCGTCGGCGGCGTCGGGGCGCGCTCGAAACGGCGCGACGCGCGCCGGGGTCTCCGCGCACGCACTCAGGCCGAGTCCGAGAACCACGGCGACAATCGCGAGCTTGACGGTGTTCGCCACGGTGCGAGCAGGTCTTAGCAAGGGCTGCTCCGCGTTGTAAACCTGCTCGGCGCCGTTCCAGAAACCTCGGCGAGTTGAGACACTGAGAGTGGGTTCAACGTCAGGGGTCCGATGCGCTGTTTGATGTGTGGCCACGAAAGCCCGTCCGGCACGGCGTTTTGCCTCAACTGTGGCAGCTCGCTTGCGCCTAGGGCGCAGACTCCCGCACCCGCAGGTGGGTTGCCCGGGGGTACGTGTGGCGTGTGCCGCGGCGAGAACCCTCCCGGCATGAAGTTCTGCCGGAACTGCGGCAGCGCGCTCGCGCCCGCGGCGAACCCCGGCGCGCCCGTGTACTCACCCGCGATGGGCGTTCAGATGCCGATGGGGCCGCCGATGGGCGGGCCGCCGATGGGCACGCCGATGGGTGGGCCGCCCATGGGTGCACCGATGGGGCAGCCGATGGGGCAGCCGATGGGTGGGCCACCGATGGGCGCGCCGATGAGCCAGCCGATGGGGCAGCCGATGGGGCAGCCGATGGGCGCGCCGATGAGCCAGCCGATGGGCCCGATGGCCGGCGTCCCGAGCGGTCCGCTCGGCGGTCCCGGCAGCGGCCCGGCGGGGCGGCCGGGTATGCCTCCCGCGGGCCCGCTCGTCGCCGGGCCGATGCCGGCGGGCGGGTTTCCGGGCGCGATGCCGCCGACGGTGCCGCCGTCGATCCCGCCGAACGTGCCCGGCGGGCCGCCGGGTGTCGTCATCGCGCGCACGTCGACGGTGCCGGCGACGATGGCGCCCGACACGCCGATCCCGCCCGAGGTGCTCGCCGCCGCGGCCGCGCGCGCCGGGCAGACGACGCTGTGCCCGCGCTGCAACACGCAGACGCCGATCGGCTTCGCGTACTGCCAGCAGTGCGGCCTGCACATGTCGCCGCCGCCGCAGGCCGCGCCGGCGCCGCAGGCGCCGCAGGCGATGCAGACCGAGCCGGCCGCGCAGGCGTCGCCGCAGCACGGCGTGCGCATTCGTCCGCCGACCGGACAGCAGCAGGTCCCCGGGCGGCCGTCGCCGACCGGGCTCCCCGCCGTCGACCAGCACGGCGCGACGCTCGCGACCGACGGCATGCGCTCGCCGCTCGCGCCGCCTCCGACGGGCAGCGCGCCGCCGATCGTCAACTTCAACACGCCGCCGCCGCGCGCGGCCTCGCAGCCCGGCGTGTCGGCCGGCCCGTCGTGGGGCACGGCCGTGCTCGTGAACCGCGACGGCAGCGACGGCACGCGCTACCCGCTCCACGGCGAGTACGTCGTGATCGGGCGCGCGGGCGCCGACATCGCGTTCGACGACGACCGCTTCCTCGCGCGCCAGCACGCGCGCCTCGAGCGCGGCGCCGACGGCGGGATCCGGATCGCGCCGCTCGACACGCTCAACGGCGTGTTCCGCAAGACCGACGCGCCGGTCGAGCTCGCCGACGGCATGCAGATCCTCGTCGGGCGCGAGGTGCTGCGCTACGAGCGCGTCGAGCCCGAGGAGGCCAAGCTGCACCCGCTCGTGCGGCACGGCGTCGCGCTGTTCGGCTCGCCGCCGCGCGAGCCGTGGGGGCGCCTCCTGCAGATCGTGCCGTCGGGCGGCTACCGCGACGTGCGCCACCTCGTCGCCGAGGAGGTCGTCCTCGGCCGCGAGGAGGGCGACATCGTGTTCCGCGACGACGCGTTCATGTCGCGCCGCCACGCCGCGCTCACGTGGGACGGCAAGCGCGCGGCGATCACCGACCTCGGCAGCTCGAACGGCACGTTCGTGCGCATCGGCGCCGCGCACCCGGTCAAGCACGGCGACCACATGCGCATGGGCGACCAGCTCCTGCGCATCGAGCTCGGTCGGTGAGGCTCGACGTCGTCGTCGCGGCGGCGACCGACGTCGGCACGGTCCGCGAGCACAACGAGGATAGCTTCCTCGTCGGCGATCTCGACGGCGGCAAGCTGCTCGACGTGACCGCCGAGCCGTGGCTCGCGAAGGCGGCCGCGCGCGGCCCGTTCCTGGTCGTGTGCGACGGCATGGGCGGCGTCGACGGCGGCGAGGTCGCGTCCGAGCTCGCCGCGAAGGTGATGTGGCGCGAGATGAAGGCGACGCCGGCGACGCGCGATCCGGAGGTGTTCGCGCGCCTCCTGCGCCGCGCGACCCGCGTCGCGAACCACGACGTGCACGAGACGGCGGCGCGCGAGCCCGGCCTGCACGGCATGGGCACGACGCTGTCGGCGGCCGGCATCGTCAACGACCGGCTGATCATCGCGACCGTCGGCGATTCGCGCGCGTACATCCTGCGCTCGGGCACGTTCGTGCAGGTCACGCGCGATCAGTCGCTGCAGTCGGCGCTGATCGCCGCGGGGCACGACGAGGACGAGGCGGCGAGCGCGGGCGGCGCGATCCTGCAGGCGCTCGGCGTCGCCGACGACGTCGAGCCGTCGCTGTCGATCATCGAGCTGCGGCGCGGCGACCGCATCCTCCTGTGCAGCGACGGGCTGCATGGCCTCGTCGGGGATCCCGCGCTCGCGCTGCTCATGTCCGACCCGCACACGGTCGCCGAGTCGACGCGGCTCCTGATCTCGGCCGCGCGCGCGGCCGGCGGCTCCGACAACATCACGGCGATCGTGCTCGAGGTCACCGGCGATCGGCTGACCGATCCGATCGGCGACGACGACGTCCCGACGTTCAAGGAGTTCGATCCGCAGCAGGAGGGCGATCCCGCGCTGACGTCGACCTCGTACGTCGCGCGCCGCCTCGCCGCGCGCATCGGCATCCCGACGGCGTCGATCCCGCCGTCGATCCCGGTCACGGGGCAGCACCCGGTCGTGCACTCGTCGATCGGGATCCGCGTGCCGGCGACGGAGCTGCCGATCGACCTCGACGACGGCCCGGCGCGGCGGCACCTGCGCAGCGCGGGGCACCTCGCGTGGTGGTGGTACGTGGCGATCGGCGCGCTGGCGTGCGCGCTCGCGTGGTGGCTGGGCGGGCGGTGATACATTGCGCGCGTGCGGGTCGTCATCGACCATGTCGCGGGCAGCCGGCGCGGTCAGCGCCAGGAGCTCTCCGCGGCCGGCCGCATCCGGTTCGGCCGGCACCCCGAGTGTGAGGTGTCGTTCGACGCGAACCGCGACCTCGACGCGAGCTCGCGCCACGCCGAGCTGCGCGCCGTCGACGCCGGGTGGGTCCTGGTCGACCTGGGCAGCTCCAACGGCACGTACGTCGATGGGCGGCGGGTGACCGAGGCACCGGTCGCGCGCGGAAGTGCCCTCAGCATCGAATTCGGGAATGGCGGCCCCCGCGTGCGCCTGTTCGTGGGGGACGACACCGAGATCGAGACGCTGCCGCCGGCCCCGGTCGAGGTCCGACGGCCGCGCTGGGTCGTGCCCGCGATCGTCGGCGGCGCCGTGTTCCTCGTGATCGTCCTCGCGCTGGTCCTGTCGTAGGGCCCGTTTTTCGCGGGTTTGGTACGTGCGAACACCAGAAATCTCTGCGAAAATTCGCGGTGGGATGAACTGCCCTTCCTGCAACTCGCCGCTCGAGCACAACGCTCGATTCTGCGGCGTGTGCGGCTACCGGCTGCCGCCGGTCGGGCAGCCCAAACCCAACCCGCAGGCTGCGCCGGGAGCCCCGGGAGGCGTGGCGCGCGCGAACGTGCCGCCGCGCGGGAACGCCGCCGCGGCCCCGGCGATGCAGCCGCAGGCGCAGGGCAAGCCGGTCGCGAAGCAGGCTCCGCAGGGACAGGCGGCGCGCGCCCCGAAGGCGCGGCCCAAGGGCGACGAGATCTATCTCAACACCGTCCTCAACAATCGCTTCAAGGTCGAGTCGAAGATCGGCGAGGGCGGTTTCGGTGCGGTGTACCGCGGCAGCCAGCTCGCGACGGGGCGCAAGGTCGCGCTGAAGCTCCTGCACCCCGAGATGACGAAGGACGACAACCTCGTCGCGCGCTTCAAGCGCGAGGGCGAGGTGCTGTGCAAGCTGCGCGACGCGCACACGATCACGACGTACGACTTCGATCAGACCTCCGACGGCACGCTGTACATCGCGATGGAGCTCCTCGAGGGACGGAGCCTCCACCAGCTGTTCCACGAGCAGGCGCCGCTCGACTGGAAGCGGATGTTCAAGATCCTGACGGAGATGTGCAGCTCGCTCGCCGAGGCGCACGCGCTCGGCATCGTGCACCGCGATCTCAAGCCGGAGAACGTCTACCTCGAGCCGCGCCCGGGCAACCCGGAGTTCGTGAAGATCCTCGACTTCGGCATCGCGAAGGTGATGCGCGGCGACACGATCGATCCGCAGTCGCCGCAGCTGACGGCGACGGGGCAGACGCTCGGCACGCTCGAGTACATGTCGCCCGAGCAGCTGATGGGCAAGGCGCTCGACGGGCGCAGCGACGTCTACGCGCTCGGCGTCGTCGCGTACGAGATGATCACGGGGCGGCTGCCGTTCCCGGACGCGAAGGGCCCGGCGGGCCTGATCACGGCGCAGCTGAAGCAGACGCCCCTGCCGCCGTCGCAGGCGAATCCGAAAGCGGCGCTGCCGCCGGCCGCGGATCGCGCGATCCTGAAGTGCCTCGAGAAGGACAAGAACAACCGCTTCCCCGACGTGTCGGCGCTGTCGGCGGCGCTGCAGGACGTCATCAACCAGGCGAGCACCGAGCTGCCGGCGGCGAGCTCGCGCCCGGGCGCGCGCCAGCCGGCGCCGCCGGAGCTGGTCGAGACGCGGCGCGGTGAGATGCCGAACCTCATCACACCGCCGGTGATGCAGCCGCCGCAGCCGCCCCGGCCCGCGCCGATGCAGATGGCGCCGATGGGACCGCCGATCGGATCGCCGATGGGGTCGCCGATCGGGATGGGCTCGCCCGCGCCGATGCCGCTCGCGCCGAACCTCCCGCAGCACGCGCCGCCGCCGCAGCAGCACATGAACGGCCCGGCGATCCCGACGCCGTATCCGCCGATGGGGATGCCGGGCTCGGGACCGGTCGTGCAGCCTCACATGATGGGCTCGTCGCCGGGGCAGTCGATGATGCAGTCGGCGCCGGGGCAGCCCATGATGCAGTCGTCGCCGGGACAACCCATGATGCAGTCGTCGCCGGGCATGATGCAGTCGTCGCCCGGGCAGCCGATGATGCACGCGCACCAGTCGTACCCGCACGCGGGCGGCGGCACGATGCGGCCCGCGACGAAGTCGAAGACCTGGATCCTGTGGGTCATCGGCCTGCTCGTGTTCGGCGCCGGCGCGGGCGCGCTGATCACGTACTTCGCCGGCTAGCCCGGATCATTCACCAAGCCGTCGAGCGTGACCGAGCGATCCGAGGCAGATCGAGGCGCACGCCCGGAAGCGGAGCGAGAGGTCGTACTTACCGTACGGACCGAGTGAGAACCGGCCGTACGCCTCGAGCTACCCGGAGCGCGACGGTCGCAGCCGACGTGTTGGTGAATGATCCGGGCTAACGGCCGAGGAGGGCGCGGGCGCGCTCTTCGGTCTTGGGATTGTCGGGGTGGCCGTCGAGCCACGCGCGCAGGCGTTCGCGGGCGCGCGCGTCGTCGCCGCGGGCGAGCGCGACGAGGCCGTCGAGCTCGAGCGCCTCGGGCAGCTCGGGCACGCGGGCGAGGGCGCGCGCGCACGCCTCGGCGGCGCGGTCGTTGTCGCCGCGGTCGAGCTCGCCGCGCGCGATGCGCAGGTCGGCGCGCGCCGCGACGAGGTTCGCGAGGCGATCGGGATCCGCCGACGGATCGGGCGCGATGTCGCCGGGCGGGGTGGGGCGCTCGCCCTCGCGGCGCAGCTCGTACTTGAGGTCGAACGCGCGCATGCGGCCGTGGGCGCGCGCGTCGGAGATCCACAGCTCGAGCGACGTGGGATCGAGGATGACCACGTGCGCGGCGCGCCCGTCGTCGATCGTGCCGCGGTGGCCGGTCGGGCGCGGGGCGTCGTCGAGCGCCCGCTGATCGCGCAGGACGGCGGCCATCGCCGTGACGTCGGTGAGCGGGTTGCGCACGAGGTGGGCGGCGCGCTCGGCGCGGCTCAGTGTCGGCAGCATGCGGCGCGCGCGGTCGTTCGCGGGGTCGCTCGACAGCGTGTTCGTCGTGAGGACATCGCCGAGGGCCAGGAGCTTCGGGTTGCGCTCGACGATCGCCTTGGACGGCGTGCGCTCGAGGATCACGTACGTGCCGGTGCCGTCGGCGATGAGGATGGTCGCGGCGCCGAGCGTCGGCGTGGCCTCGAACTGCTTGATCGCGTCGTCGAGCGTCTTCGCCTGCTCGAGGACGGCGCGCGCGAGGTGCGCGACGGGGCGCGCGGTGCGCGTCGTGCGGACGTCGCCGGTGCGCGTCGGGTCGACCATCACGGCGATGCCGTGCGCGTTGACGCCGGTAACGACGCCGAGCTGGCCCGGCCATCCGACGCTCGCCCACGCGATGCGCCCCTCGGGGTGCGCGATCGTGAGCACCGGCATCGCGGAGTCGCCGCCGTCGTCGAGGCCGGGCAGCGCGAACGTGCGGCCGATCCAGATCCGGTTCGGCGCGGCGTGCTTGCCGACGACGGCGAGGCTCGACGCGATGCCGTGCTGGTCTGCCTCAGCGGTGCGCGGCGACGGCGCACCGACATCGAGCACCGCCTGGTCGCGCACGAGGTCGTCGTAGGACACGTCGATGCCGCTCGCCGCGGCGCCGCGCGTCATGCCGGCGACCATGCGGCGGTCCTGGTCGATGAGGCCGTCGTCGATGAAGCGCCACCGCCAGGCGAGCCTCATGCCGTGCGTGCTCCCGCCGAACAGGCCGCCGCGCCCGACGGTCTCCTCGATGGACGGGTCGGCGGCGGCGACGGTCGCGGTGAGCCACGGCGCGAGGAGGCGGCCGTGCGCGGCGCCGATCGCGTGCGCGTCACCGACGACGCGCAGCACCGGGATCGAGCCCGTCCACGACAGCGACGACGACGCGAACAGGAGCGCCGGCGGTGCGCCGGGAGTTGCCTGGACCTGGGAGATCTCACCCGACACGTCGCCGCCCGGCATGTCGTAGGCGACCGCGCGCCGGTAGATGAACCAGCCCACGATCACCGCCACGCCGAGCATGGCGATCGCGATCACACCGGCGCGCCACGGTCGCGGCGCGAGCGACCGGCGGCCGCCGATGACCAGGTCGGGCACGGCCGGGTTAGTACCGCCGAACGGTCGGGGAAGCGACGCGAAAAGCAGATTGATTCGACGGTGACCGGTTGCTAGCCTCCGAAGAAGTAGGCCCATCGTCGATGTCCGGATTCACTCCATCGACAAGCCCTTCGGCTGCGCTCGGCGCGGCGGCCGACCCGTTGCTGATCGCCGTGGTCGGCCTCCTGTCGCTGGTGATCGTCGGGCTCGCCGCGATGGCGCTCGTCCTCCGGCGTAGGAGCAAGCAGCAGCCGGCGGCAACACCCGAGCCGCCGGTGCCCGCGGCGACACCGCCCGCGGCGCCGCCGTCGACACCGCGCCCGCGCGCCCGCCCCGCGATGGTGCGCGGCGGCGGTGGTGGGCTCGCCGTCGCCACGTCGAGCGCGATGGTGTGCCCGACGTGCCGCACCGAGTACCACGGCCTCACGTACTGCACGCGCGACGCGCGCCGGCTCGTGCCGCCCGAGGAGATGCTCGGTGCCGCGACGAACCCGCGCGCCGTCGGGCGCAGCGCCGGCCTCGTCTGCATGGCGTGCCGGCGCGCGTACGAGCCGGGGCTGCGCTCGTGCCCGCACGACGGCAACGAGCTCGTCCCGTTCCCCGTCTACAACGCCACGCGCCCGCGCAAGCGCGGCGCCACCGAGCCCGCCGGCGTCATCGCCCGGATCTGTCCCGTGTGCGCCACGAAGTACGACCTCAACGCGCGCTTCTGCGGCCACGACGCCGGCGAGCTCGTCGTCATCAACTGAGGATCAACGATCACCTGAGGGTCAGCTCGGCGGAGCGCCGCGCAGGTGGCGCTCGGAGAGCTGGGCGCGATCGCCGCGGCGCGCGACGATGTGGAGCGTCTTGCCGTCGGGATCGAGCGCGATCTCGCAGGCGCCGGCGCCGGTGACGCGGTCGGCGGAGACGACGCCGCGCTCGCGCAGGTCGTACACGATGACGCGGCCATCGTCGGTGGCGAGCGCGACGATGAACGCGCGCGCGGCGGCGGCGAGGCGGGTGACGCGGGCGACGCGGATGCGCAGGAGCACGCTGCCGTTCGCGCGCATGACCGCCAGCTCCTGCTCGCCGGGGCTGCGGTCGCGGCGGTCGAGGAGCAGGACGCACGTGGTGCGGTCGAGGAGCGGCGCGGCGTCGAGGATCGGCGCGCTCAGCGCGAGGCGCGTGACGTGCGGCGCCGCCGGCGCGACGTCGACGATCGAGGCCGCGCCGCCGTCGATCATGAGGAAGCGCGTCTCGCCGATCGCGCGCACCGCGGTGCGGCGCGGGCACAGCTCGACGTGGTCGCCGCCGTCGCGCACGAGGTAGGTGCCGCGATCGCTCGCGACCACGATCGCCGAGGCCGCGGCCGCGAGGCTCGCGTCCGGCAGGTCGAGCGCGACCGCCGTCGAGGCGCAGCCGCCGCGCGCGAGCGGTGCGCTGTGGAGCGTCGACTCGCGCGCGATCCACACGCGCCGGTTCGTGAGCGCGACGTCGTGGCCGGGGCGCAGCTCGAGCGGCGTGTGGCCGAACGTCGTCGTGTCGGCGAGCCACAGCGTGCCGGCGTTCGCGACGACGAGCCAGCGCCCGTCGTGCGAGCGGGCGAGGGCCGAGCCGGGCGGCGTGCGAGACGGGTTCGCGGCGAGGGCGTGCATGGTGGTCTCCATGGGATCGGGCACCGATCAGGCGAGGATCACGTCGTCGATCCCGACGCTCATGTCGACGGGGGTCGGCGCGGGTGGGAGCTGCCACACGACGCGGCCCATGTCGTCGAGCTCGCGCTCGACGGCCGCCACGACGACGGCGAGGTCTACCGGCGAGCCGTCGCCGGCCGCGAGGAACGCGGCGCGCACGGCGGCGTTCTTGATCGAGCCGCCCGACAGCTCGAAGCGCTGCGCGAGCCACTCGATGTCGAGCTCCGCCGCGCCGGGCAGCTGCGGCGGCAGGAACGAGCGCCACAGGCGGCGGCGCTCCGCGACCTCCGGCAGCTCGAGGCGCAGGTGCAGGCTGAGGCGGCGCTGGAGCGCGTCGTCGAGCGACTCCTCCTTGTTCGTCGTCAGGATCGCGACGCCGGGGTAGCGCTCGAGGCGCTGCAGCAGGTAGTTCACCGTCAGGTTCGCGAAGCGATCGCGGCCGCCCTCGACCTCGCCGCGCTTGGCGAACAGCGAGTCGGCCTCGTCGAACAGGAGGACGGCCTGCGTGCGCTCGGCGATGTCGAAGATGCGCGCGAGCTGCTTCTCCGTCTCGCCGGCCCACTTCGAGATCACCTGCGAGAGGTCGACCTTGTACAGGTCCATCGACAGCTCGGTCGCGATGACGCCGGCGATCATCGTCTTGCCCGTGCCCGGCGGGCCCGAGAACAGGCCGATCATGCCCTTGCCGTAGCGGATGCGGCCGGCGAGGCCCCAGGTGTCGTAGACGATCGACGCGTTGCGCTTGCGGCCGATGAACTCGCGCAGGCGATCGAGGTCGCCGTCGGGGAGGACGAGCTCGTCCCACGCGTGGACGCCGTCGACGCGCTCGACGAGGCCCGACAGCTCCCCGCGCAGGCGGTGCTCGACGCCGGCGCGCACGTCGGCGTACTCGACGGTGCGCGCCTGCGCCTGCGCGCTCGCGTGCGCGAACGCGACGGCCTGCGTGATGTCGCCCGCGGTGAGCGAGAAGCCGGTGACGATCGGCGCGAGGTCGAGGTCCGCGGCGTGCGCGACCGTCGCGATCTGGCGCGCCCACAGCGCCGCGGCCTCCTGCTGCGGCAGCGGCGCGAGCGCGAGCTCGTGCACCGGGCGCTCGGTCTGCAGGCGCGGCGGCGCCGCCGAGGTGAGCGCGAGGAACACGAGGTCCGGGTAGCGGCGCAGCGCGCGCGCGATCGACGCGGACATGTCGTCGGCGATCGGGCCGACCACGAGCGCGGCGCCGCGGATCAGGGCCTCGCGCTGCGCGTGGTGGAGGCGGGCGAGGAGGTCGTCGGGCGCGCACGTGGTCGGGTCGAAGACGAGCGCGATGCGGCCGGCGGCGCCGGCGATGCGCGTCGCGAGCTCGCGGCGGCCCGAGCCCGTCGGGCCCCACAGCGCGACCCACGGCAGCGCGTCGGCCGCGTGGAGCGCGAAGCCGCGGCACATCGCCTCGACGCGGTTGCGCGTGGCGGCGGGCAGGGTGAGCTCGTCGAGCGACGTGGTGCGGGCGTCGCGCAGCGCGGCGTGCGGGACGAGCGACGGCGGGAGGTGGCGCACGCCCGTGAGCGTGGCGACGACGTCCGAGCTCGCGACGAGCGGGCGGTTCGTGGCGACGGTCTCGCGCGCACCCTCGAGCGCGATCAGCTTCCACCGCACGAGCGGGCGGTCCGCGTCGATCGCCTCGAGCAGCTCGAGCCGGCGGCGGCGGTCGAGCTCGAACAGCTCGCCGAGCAGCGCGAGGTCCACGCCGCGGCGCTGGCCCTGGCCGCGCACGATCTGGAACAGCTCGCCGAGCGGCGGATCGACGAGCGGCGCGAACGTCGCGACGAGCACGTCGATCTCGATCGGGCGCAGCCCGAGGCGCGACGCGAGCGCACCGAGCGCCACGCCCTTGCGCGCCTCCGCGACCTGGTGGCCGCGCGCGGCGAGCGCACCCTCGACCTCGGCGAGGTCGGGCGCCGCCGGTCCGCCGCGGCCGCGGCGACGGACCGTGAGGATCGCGTCGACGGCGCGCATGCCCGGCGTGCCGGTGACGTCGACGCCCGCGGCCACCATGCGGCGCAGCCGGCGCTCCGCGATCAGCCACATCCGGTCGAGCTCGGCGTCGAGCCACGTCGTCGTCGCCTGGTCATCGAGCAGCGCGTCCATGGGGGGATAGAAACGCGCGCTCGAGGTTGTGACCGCGCGCGATTCCTCAGCGGCGGCGCGCGCTTGCGCGATCGCGCACAACCGCTCGGCGGTCCGACCGAGATCCGCCCGTCCATGATCAGGAACCTCTTCAGCGAGCCCGCCGTCTCCTCGCTCTCGACGCTCCACGACGCCCCGGCCGCCGATCCGGCGCGCCCGCCATCGGCGCCCGCCGCCGACCCGGTCCTCGACACGATGCTCCTCGCGATCCTCCAGGCGCCGCCGCGCCCCGGCGAGACCATCGCGCTCGCCTTCTCGCGCAAGGAGCAGGCGCTCTACCACCTCCTCTCCACCCTCGACGTCCCCACCTCCCGCGCCCTCCACACCCGCCTCGCGACGTCGATCCCCACCGACGATCCGCTCGCGCTCGCCTTCTCGCGCTTCACCGCCGAGCGCCGCGGCCGCATCCTCGCGTACCTCGCCGACGTCCGCCGCCGCCACGCCCAGCGCGGCCGCCGTTGAGCGGGACTACGGGTGGATGCGCGGCGGCGCGTCGGGGTCGGGGTGCGTGTGCGGGAACATCACGCGCAGCTGGGTCTGCACGCGCAGGTAGTCGGGGTGGTCCGTGCCGACGGAGCGCGCGAACAGGTCGAGGGCCCTGGCGAGCGTGTGCTCCGCCTGCGGGCGTCCCTCGGCAAACTCGAGGCGCCCGAGCGTGGCGGTCGCCTTGCCGAGCTGTTGGAGGTCGGCACCCGCGGCGAGGATCTTCATCGCGCGGTCGATCGCGGCGTGCGCCTTCGCGAGCTCCTCGGCGCGCGTGTACGCGCCGGCGAGCGCGATCAGCGTCTCGTCGAGCGGCGTGATCTCGCCGGCGGCTTCCTGGATCGCGACGGCGCGCAGGAGGGTCGCGATGCCCTCCTTCAAGTGCGAGCGCTGCGCCTGCACGGAGCCGAGCGTCCCGAGCATCCTGCCGACGCGTGGGTGCGCGGGGCCGAGGACGCGCTCGGTGACCGCGAGCGCGCGCTCGACGAGCCGCTGCGCCTCCTCGTCGCGGCCGATCAGCATCCGGATGCCGGCGAGGTTCATCATCGGGATCGCGACGCGCATGCTGTCGGGCCCGACGGTGGCCTCGAGGATCGCGAGCGCGCGCGTGTAGCTCGCCTCGGCCTCGGCGATCAGGCCGCGCGCCGCGTACACGTTGCCGCGCGTCGTCAGCGCGATCGCGAGGTGCGGGTTGCGCTCGCCGTACCCGCTCTCGAGGATGCGGATCGCGCGATCGATGTGGCGCTGCGCCGCGTCGTGCTCGTGGAGGTTCTGGAGCAGCCCGGCGAGGAGGTTGAGCAGGCGCGCGACGTCCGGATCGTCGACGCCGTACACCTGCTCGTGCAGCTGCATCGCGCGCTCGAACAGCGGCCGCGCCGCGAGGTAGTCCCCGCGCTGCAGCATCAGGTCGGCGTGCGCGGACGCGAGCGCGAGCTGCAGCTTCGGCGTGTTGCCGGCGCGCACGACCGCGGCCGCGGCGACGGGCAACAGGCGGTCGGCGTCGGCGGGCTTGCCCTGGCGCACGGCGATCACGTCGAGGGCGAGCAGCCACGCGCGCGCGAGGACGGTGTCGTCGCGGCCCTCGGCGGCGAGGCGGGCCGACGTCTCGGCGAGCTCGAGCATCCCGTCGACGGTGCCGGCCTCGTGCACCGCCGACGCGAGCATGAGGCGCGCGCGCGCCGCGACGGCCGGGCGCCCGAGCGTGTCGGCGAGCGCGACGCCGCGCTGGGCCTCGGCGAGCGCACCCGCGCCGTCGCCGGCCGTGTGCAGCACGCCCGCGCGCGCGATCGACGCATCCACGGCCGTCACGCGCGCGATCTCGACGGGATCCGTCGGCGGCAGCGCGCCCGTGTCGAGCTGCGGGACGTCGGCGCAGTCGCCGAGGTTCGGGAGCGCGCGCGCGAGCTCGGCGGCGCGGTCCGCGATCGCCGGCGTCGGCGCCGCGAGCAGCGACGTCGTCGCCTCGAACGCGGCGCGCGCCCGATCGAGGCAGTGGTTGCGCCGGTCGAGCAGCTGCGGCGACTGCTCGCGGCGCACGTGCGTGGCCTCGCACGCGGCGACGCGCTGCGTGCGCCACGCCGCGACCCAGCCGTCGAGGATGCCGAGCGTGCGGTCGACGTCGGCGGCGGCCGCGTGGTGCGTGGCGCCGAGCCCGCTGCGGATCGCGGCGCGCTGGGCCTCCTCCCACGGCAGGCGCGACGACGTCGCCTCGCAGTCGACGTCGTCCTCGCGCGCGACGGCCATGCCGGCGTACGCCGCGATCCCGACGACGGCGAGCGTCGCCGCACCGCCGCCGAGCACGAGCCTGCGCGTGCGCGCCGGATCGCGCGCGAGCTCGGCGAGGAGCTCGCTCATCCCGGGCCAGCGGTCGGCCGGTTCGCGCTCGAGCGCCCGCCGCAGCGCGGCCTCGACGTGGCGCGGCAGCTTCCCGGGCGGCGGCGCGCTGACCTCGCGGTACAGCGTCGCCTGCGCGATCTCCGTCGGCGTCGCGCCCGGGAACGGCCGCGCGCGCGCGAGCGCCTCCCACAGCGCGACGGCGAACGCGAACTGATCCGCGGCGGGCCCGACGACGGCGCCGGCGTGCTGTTCGGGCGCCATGTACGCGGGCGTCCCCATGACGACGCCGGTGCGCGTCACCGTCGCGGGCTCGCCGTCGTTCGCGGGCGGCGCGGCGTGCCTGCCCGACACGGACGCGGCGTCGGTCTCGCGCGCGAGGCCGAAGTCGGCGACGCGCACGCGCCCGTCGTCGCCGACGAGGACGTTGTCGGGCTTGAAGTCGCGGTGCACGAGGCCGGCCGCGTGCGCCGCCGCCAGCCCGCGGCCGGCGGCGAGGTACAGGGCCAGGACCTCGCGCGCCGTGCGCGGCTTCGCGGCGAGCCACGTCCGCGCGGTGCCGCCGCGCACGTACTCCATCGCGACCCACGGGTGTCCCGCCCACGCGCCGACCTCGAAGACCGTGACGACGTTCGGGTGCGCGAGGCGGGCGAGGGCGGTCGCCTCGCGCAGGAGGCGCGATCCGCCGGGCTCGACGGTGACCGCGGCGTGCAGCTTGATCGCGACGTCGCGGCCGAGGCGCAGGTCGCGCGCGCGGTACACGCGGCCCATGCCGCCCGCGCCGATCTGCCCGTCGACGCGGTAGGTGTCGTCGATGACCTGGCCGATCGAGAGGGCCAAGGGCGCCTCGCGCACACCCATCCCGAGCACCTCGAGGAGCAGGTCGTCGTCGGTCTCGCCGTCGCCGTCGAGGGCCGCGGTCACCTCGGCCGACCGGCGGCGCGCGTGCGCGATCGTCTCCGCCGCCGCCGGATCAGGACGCTCGCGCTCCATCCGCGAACATCGTACGATCAGATCAGTCCTCGACGCGGTCGATCAGGCCGTAGGCCCTGGCCTCGTCGGGCGTGAAGCTGGCGTGGCCGCGCAGGTCGGCGAGCGGCATCGGTCGCTCACTCCTCGGAGGTCGCCTGGCGGGCGAGCTCGCGCAGCTTGGTCTTGAGCCGCTCGAAGCGCTTGCGCAGCGCCGCGGCCTCGCGCGTGACGTCGACGGCCGCGGCCTCGCCGTCCGCCTCGGCGAGCACGCGCACGATGTCGTTCCACGCCATCTTGCGGTCGATGCGCAGCCCGAGGAGCATGTGGTCCTCGGGGGCGAGCTGCTCGCGCAGCTTCGCGAACCGGTCCTTCACCGCGGTGCGCTCGTGCACCGGCGTCGTGCTGCGCACGCGATCGATCGCCTGCTGGATCGACGCGATCTGCGAGACGGGCACCTCGCGCTTCTGCCGCGCGGTGGTGCGCGTCGAGCGCAGGAACTCGTTGCGCGCGATCGCGTAGGCCCACACGCGCAGCGTCGAGTCCCAGCGGAACTTCGGCAGGCCGCGCCAGATGCGCTCGCACGTCGCGCTGAACACGTCGTCGGCGGCGATCGGATCGCGCGTCAGCCCGACGAGGAATCCGAACAGCTCGGCGCCGTAGCCCTCGACGGCCATCGCCATGACGCCGTCGAGATCGCCCGCGGCAAAGCGCCGCGCGAGCTCGGCCTCGAGCTCCGCGCGCGCACGCTCGCGCGCGCCGCCGGCCTCGGCGTCGTCTCCCTCACCCTCGGGATCCTCCTCGGCGCCCATGGGTCAGATCGCTTCGCAGAACTCGATGCGGCGCGGGACCTTGTACGGCGCGAGGTTGCGCGCGCAGTGGTCGATGATCTCCTCGGCGCCGCACTTCTGCTTCGTGACGACGCGCGCGACGACCATCGCCCCGGCCATCGGGTCCGTGACGACGGTGGCCTGCGCCGCCTTGATCTTCGGGAACGCCTCGAGGCAGCCCTCGACCTCGCCGAGCGCGACGCGCTTGCCGTCGACCTTCACGACGTCGTCCTCGCGCCCCGTCAGCTGGAGGCGGCCGTTCTTGTCGAGCTTGCCGAGGTCGCCGGTGCGCAGCCACCCGGTCTTGTCGATCGCCCCGATCGCGACCATCCCCGACGCGCGCGCCGCGGCGGCCGACTTCTCGTCGTCGAACGGGCCGATCGACTTGGGCGACAGCGTCTTGCTCTTCACCCAGATCAGGCCGTCCTTGGATGCGGCGGGCTTGCCGTCGGGCGCGGTGATCTTGAGCTCGACGCCCGCGATCGGCTTGCCGACGGTGGTCGGGTACTTGCCCGTGTCCTCGAGGGCGACCGTGGCCGCCTCCGTCGAGTGGTAGCAGGACATCACGCGGATCCCGTACTTGTCGAAGAACTCGTCGGCGACGAGCTGATCGAGGCGCGATCCGGCCGCCAGGTAGCGCGGCGTCTTGACGTCGAGCTTCTTGGCCGTCGGCAGCCTCGATAGCTCGGCGTACATCGACGGCGTGCCGGGCAGGACGTCGACCTCGTGCTCGCGCACCAGCTTGCCGATGCGGCGCGCCGAGATCTCCTCCTCGAGGAACATCGTGGATCCGAGCTTGAGCGTCGGGAGAAACCCGAGGTCCCAGCCGTACGCGTGGAACAGCGGCACGGCGACGAGGATCTTCGTCTTCTCGCTCATCCCGAGCGAGGCGATCGCGTGATCGACGGCGGCGACGGTGTTCTTGTCGGTGCGCAGGACGCCCTTGGGATCTCCCAGGGAGTCGGCCGTGAACAGGACGGCGATCGGCTCGACGCCGTGGTCGGGCGGGCTGCGCTTGTAGACGCTGCACGTCAGCAGGGTCCCCTGGAGGCGCCGGCGGACCTCGGCCGCGTCGGCGCCGGTCGGGACCACGCCGGGAGTCTGCTCGCGCGGCGGCGGTGCCGTCGGGCGGGCGACGCGCGAGCGCGGCAGCGTGCTCGGCGGGACCGGCGCGCTGGTGCCGTTCGCCGAGATGCTGCCCTCGCTGCCGCGCGGGCGGGTGACGAGGGCGCGCAGCGGGGCGGCGGCCAGGATGAGCTCGAGCTCGCGGCCGCCGGTCGTCGGGTCGATCGGCACGATCGCGGCGTCGAGCTTGGACAGCGCGAGTGCGAGGATCACGAAGTCGGGGACGTTGCCGAGCATGAGCCCGACCCACGCGCCCTCCTTGATCCCCATGCTCTTGAACTCCTGCGCGCGACGGTCGACCCGGTGCAAGAGGCCGCGCCACGACAGGTAATTGTCGCGATAGACCACCGCCTTGTTGTTGCCCTGGGCCTTCGCGGCCTTCTTGAGCCAGTCGTAGAGCAGGGTCATTGCACCTCGTCGCGCCCCGACGAACAGAGTCTGGGCGGCCGGACTGTACCAGGCAGACGCCCACCCCTCAACGTGTTGAACCCGCTTGATTTGCCGCCCGATCCGGGGGAACTAACACCGGTGAGCGCCCTGCAGAAGCCCGAAGCCGACCCGCCCGACGGTGGCTCCGTCGACGCCGATGGCTGGGCGCTGCTCGACAGCCTCCGCCGGAGGCTCGACGACCAGGCCGCCCAGGGCCGCAAGACGCAGCAGCAGGTGGCGCAGCTCGCCGACTCGATCGGCGCCCTCGTCGCGGCGCAGCGCCGGCGCGTCCGCTGGATCAACCTGAACTCGTTCGTCGCGTACCTCATCTTCACCATCCTGTGCGGGACGGGCGCCTACCTCCTGTACACGAACCGGGCGAGCGAGCTGGTGACGGCGCGCGAGCAGGCCGAGCGCGAGCGCGACGCCGCGACGCGCCGCGCCGACGAGCTGGCCGCGAAGGTCGGCGCGCGCGAGCAGGGCGAGGCCGCGGCGTGGGAGGTCCACCAGCTGTTCGAGCGCGGCAAGCGCGCCGACGCGACGACCAAGCTCGACCACAGCGGCTCGCTCGCGCTGTCGCGCACCGAGCGCGCCGTGCTGACCGCGCGCGCGAAGGAGAGCCACGCCGCCGAGGTCGAGGCCGCCTACAAGAACGCGATCGCGGCGTTCAAGGCGGGCAAGTTCGCCGAGATCACCGCGCCCCTCGAGTCCGCGCTCGTCGGCGAGCCCGCCGGTCCGCGGCGCGCGGCGATGCACTACTACGCCGGCATCGCGTATGCGAAGACAGGCGCGCTCGAGAAGGCGATCAACCACCTCACGACCGCCGTCGCCGCCGACGTCGAGCACCAGGACGCGCGCTACCAGCTCGCCGACGCCCTCGACCGCGCCGGCGCCTTCGCGAAGGCGCGCGTCGAGTACGACCGCTTCGCCACCGCCTTCCCGCTATCGCCCCTCGCCGCGATCTCGCTCCGCCGCTCCGCCACGCTCGCGCGCATGCCCGGCGCCGCGCCGCCTCCGCAGGTTCAGCCGAAGGCGCCGCCGCCGCCCCCTGCGCCGGCGCCTTCGGTGGTGCCGCCGAAGGCCAACGTCGCTCCGACCCCGCCGCCGCCCGAGCCCGCCGCCCCTTCGGGCGAGTGAGTGGTAGCCTGGGACATGCTCGCAGAACGGTTCCTGCTCGAGAACGTGCCCTGGAGCGCCTATGTCGCGTTCCGGGACGCGCTCGACGACGTGTCCGGCGTCAGGATGACGTATCGCGATGGAGCGCTCGAGCTCATGAGTCCGTCGGGTCTGCACGAGGAAGCCAAGGGGCTGCTCGCGCGCTTGCTCGAGACGTGGGCGGTGGAGCGCGGGGTCGACCTTCGCGCCTTCGGCAGCAAGACGCTGCGCCGGGAGGCCAAGAAGCGCGGACTCGAGCCCGACGAGTGCTACAAGCTCGGTCACCTCGACGACGAGAGCGCGCCCGACATCGCGATCGAGGTCGTCGTCACGAAGCCGCTCGTCGACAAGCTCGACGTGTATGTCGGCCTCGGCGTGCGCGAGGTCTGGGTGTGGCGCCCGGGCACGAAGATGATCGCGGTCCACCAGCTCGCCGGTGCCGGCTACGAGGTCGCAACCAAGAGCGCGGTGCTTCCGGATCTCGATCTCGCCGAGCTGGCGACCTACGTGCGGCCCGGCGAGAACCACACCGCGGCGATCCGCGCCTACATGGTCGCGATCCGCGCCCGGTGAGCGCGCTCGTCCCTCCGCCGCGCCGGGCGTTCGCAGCGGAGATCGTCCCGATCGATGCGGCGACGCGCGCACGGATCGAGGGCGTGTCGTGGAAGCCGGAGGACCCGCGCTGCCCGCGGCTCGAGGAGCTGGCGCTCGTGCGCGTCGATCACGCGACGCTCGACGGTGGGGTGGGGCGGGGCGAGCTGATCGTCGCGGCGGAGCTCGCGGGGCGCGTCGTCGAGCTGTTCCGCCGGCTATGGGCGATCGGGTTTCCGATCCGGCAGCTGCGGCTCGTCGACGAGCACGGCGGCTCCGATGCGGCGTCGATGGACGCGGACAACTCGTCGGCCTTCAACTTCCGCGTCGTCGCGGGCACAGCACAGCTGTCGCAGCACGCGCTCGGCCGCGCGATCGATCTCAACCCCGTCGAGAACCCGTGGCGGTTGCCGGGGCGCATCGTCCCCGAGGCGGGGCGGGCGTTCGCGGATCGGCGCGACGTGAGGCCGGGGATGATCGTGCGGCCCGGGCCCGTCGTCGCCGTGTTCGACGAGCTCGGCTGGGAGTGGGGCGGGGACTGGCGGCACGCGTTCGACGACCACCACATCGTCTGGTCCCGCTGATCGCGTGTACGCTTGGGGCGCATGCCTCAGGTCGTCGAGCTTCCCCCCATCGGTCAGGACAACCGCGGTTCGCTCGTGGCCCTCGTTCGCGCGTGCAAGGAGACGCCGGCGCGCGGCGAGCCGTTCCGCGACTTCCGCGCGCGGCTGCGCACCGCGAAGCTGTGGGACAAGGACCGCCCGCTCGTGCTGCTGCGCTTCCTCGGCGCCGGCGGGGCGACGGTCGTGCCATCGCCGGTGATGCAGGCGCTCGCCGCCGCGAACGGCGACGAGGAGATGTCGATCGCGGTGCTCGACCGCGTGTGGCACCTGAACCCGCTGCTCACGAAGACCGTGCTCGAGCTGGTCTCGCAGCGCGCGTACCACAAGGACGAGATCTACAAGCACCTCGCGTCGTCGGCGTATCGCGGCGTCGTGCCGTCGCGCCCGGCGCTCGAGTCGTGGCTGCAGGTCGCGATCGGCACGGGCCTCTTGCGCACGCTCGGCATCGCGGTCGCGCTCGGTCCGCGCGCGGAGCGCTACGTGCAGCTCGGCACGACGATCGATCCCGACGAGTTCGTCGCCGAGGACCGCCCCGATCCGGACCCCGTGATCCCGGCGACGGGCGAGGAGGGCGACGGTGCCGCGGCCCCTGCGGAGGTGCCCGCCGGTGCGAGCGAGGCGTCGATCCCCGTGCCGGTCGCATCGCCTCTGCCCGCGCCGCTGCGCCACCTCAGCGCCGACGGCGTGCCGAACCCGCGCGGCCGCGAGCGCGCCGTGCCGGCGTCGCGCTTCGCCGCGGGCTTCACCGACGAGGTCCGCGCCGACACGACGGCGCGCATCGCGTCGTGGGCCGCCGAGGTCAAGCTGCCCGACTCGTACGCGCCGGCGGACTTCGACCTCGACGGCGAGGCGTGGGTCGAGCGCGCCGACGAGGTGCTGTACCGCGTCGCCGTCGCCGCCGCGCTCGCGTTCCGGCTCGATCGCGAGCGCCGGGCGGTGATCGCGTCGTTCCGCGCGCTCGACAAGGCCGGCGTCCTCGACGACCTCTACCAGGGCACGGTCCCGGAGAACCTGCCGGCGCAGGTCGACGCGCGCGCGCTGATGCTCGCCTCGCTCGCGGCGCGCCGCTGCGCCGAGGTGCCGGAGCTCGCGTCGCAGCTCGAGGGGCGCGCGTCGGCCGCCGAGGCGTTCGCCGCGCTCGACGCCGCGCTCGGGCGCGGGCTGTTCCGCAGCGAGCTGTTCTGGATCGTGAGCATGCTCGAGAAGCTCGGCGTGATCCGCTACGACGACCTCGCCGACTACACGATCACGCCGCACCGGATCGTGCGCGACACGCTGTTCCGGCTCGGCTTCGTGGACTCGCCGTACGCGAGCGACGCGGCGGCGCTGACCGCGACGACGCGCGCCGCGCGCCGGGCCGTGCCCGAGGGCCCGGCCGACGAGCTCCTCGCCGTGTTCGCGCTCGCCGCCGGCTGCGCGTACGACTGCGCGAACCGCAAGGCGTGCGACTTCCCGTGCCGCGAGCGGCTCGACTGACCACCGTCGCCGCTCGCTGATTGCGGCGGCTTGCACGATCCCGGCACTTTGTTAGCAACCCGCGGCGACGGCGAGCCGACGCAGGGCTCCACGCGCGCAACCCGCGCGCGAGGAGATGCCAGAGATGACGAAGATGATGACGCTCGTGCTCGCCGCCGGTGCGCTGGTCGCGGGCTGCACGATCAACGGCAAGACGTACGGGCTCGGTGGTGGGAGCTCCCCGATCCCGCAGGTGGCGACCTCGGATCGCGCGGTGGCGGGCCCCGGGAAGGCTCCCGTCGACACGGAGCGCACGAACGACGACGACGGCGATCCCGAGAACGAGCCGGCGCCCGCGAGCGGCACCGGCGAGCTCGCGCAGCTGAAGGTCCCGCCCGAGGCGGGCGTCGCGACCGCGAAGCCGCAGGCGCCGCCGTGGTGCGCGACCGCCACGAAGGTCAGCGGCCACTGGACCCCCGGCGGTGTGCGCCGCACGCTCGAGGCGGTCTCGTCCGACGGGTACCCGAACCTCGTGAAGGGTGCCGCGCTCCTGTGCCAGTGGCCGAAGGACCCGGCCGTCGCGCACGCGACCGCGCAGGTGCTGCAGGTGTGGATGAACTACACCGGGATGAGCCAGGCCCACGCCGCCGAGGCGCTGACCGCGCGCCTCGCCGTCGACCGGTTCACCGCGGATCAGGAGAAGCTGTGCGGCGCGCTCGCGCCGAGCCAGAGCTCGACGCGCGAGAAGGCGCTCGCGGATGCGCGGCAGAAGCTATTCGGCTGCGCCGGGAATCCGCTGTGGATGGGCGGCGGCGGGTACGACGCGACGAGCCGCTCGCTCGTCGAGATCTTCGACGCGGGCGAGCCCGACACCGTCGCCCGCCTGGCGCACCTCGTGTCGCGCCACCAGTACATCCTCGGCGCGGCCGACGACAAGGCGCTGCTCCAGTACGTCACCGACCACCTCGACTTCGCGGCGCTGACCGCGGCGGCGCTCGACAAGGCATTCGACGCCGCGCCGTACAAGGGCAACAGCTACGCCCGGACGCTCGTGCTCGAGTCGCGCAGCGTGTACGGGCAGATCGCGGCGAAGGTCAAGGCGGCGGTCGACGCGAAGGCGAAGGACTCGGCGTGGCGCGAGCTCCTCGTGGCCGGCCCGCAGCGCGGCATCGCCGAGTGGAACAAGCTCGCCGCGCAGCACAAGGACCTCCTCGCGCGCACGCAGTTCGTCGAGCAGAAGCTGCTCGGCGGCGGCGGGCGCAGCGCGGCCGCCGGATGCTGGCCGGCGCTCCGCAGGGAGCTCGGCGCGATGCTGCGGGGGCTGCCGCACGCGAGCGACGAGCAGCTCGAGATGGCGCTCCACGAGCCGATCGCGCAGCTCGTCGTCGATCGCGCCGCGGCGTGCGCGGCCGTCGATCTCGACCCGGCCTACGCCCAGGTGCTGCTCGCGTTCGCGACCGGCACGCGCATCCGCGGCCCGCGCGTCGCCGCGTTCTACGGCGCGCGCATCGCGCTCGAGGCGGTGCAGCGCGACCACCCGCGCTTCGCGATCGCGGATGACGACATGCGGCTGTCGCTCTCGAACCCGCTCGTCGAGCTCGCGCGCGACTACGCGGATCTGAAGCGGTCCAAGATCGACATCATGGGCTTCATCGCGGGCGCCGACTACGAGGTCACCGTGAAGACGGTGACGCGCGCGTCGGACCACATCGTCGTGACGTTTCCGAAGGAGACGCTCACGGTGAAGAACTGCGAGTGGGTGGACTCGAACCGCATCAAGTGGATCGACAGCAGCGGCCACGTCTACTACGACAAGGACTGCATCCAGCACGGCTTCCGCAAGGTCGACGTGACGCCGAAGCCGGTGCGGATCGCGCTCGACTACGCCGACAACATCCGCCCCGGCAGCATGATGGAGTACGCATCGGCGCGCGGCGACAACGCGTGGGCGATCCCGACGGCCGTGTACGCCGACAAGTCGAAGAAGGTGCTCGTCAACTGGAACGGCTTCGGGCTGTGAGGGGACGGCCCGGATCGGTACCATCGAGCTTCAAGGGGGCGTTTCGTGCGGAATCACAGCTTCATCGTCGCCGTCGGCGGCTTCATGCTCGTCGTCGGTCTGGGTTGCTCGGGCGTCGACAAGGTCCCCGGCGTCTGCTGCGTCACCGACACCCAGTGCGCCGCGATCCAGCTCGACGAGCAGCGGCCGTGTGACGTCGGCCAGTCCTGCAAGGACAACCTGTGCGTCGCGACCGAGTGCCGGACGTCGGCCGACTGCGCCGACCCGAACCCGGTGTGCAGCCTCGGCGTCTGCATCTCCGGCTGCCAGCTCGATCAGGACTGCGCCGACGTCCCCGGCCGCCCCATCTGCTCCGCGGGCGGCACCTGCGTCGGCTGCGAGGACGCCTCGCAATGCCCGGCCGAGGCCGCGATCTGCGACGCGGCGACCCACGCCTGCCGCGGCTGCACCGGCGACGGCGACTGCACGGGCGGCGTCTGCCTCGAGGTCGATGGCGTCTGCGCCGCCGACGACAACGTCGTCTTCGTCGCGGCCGGTGGGTCCGATGCAGGTACGTGTTCGCGGATGTCGCCCTGCGGGACCCTCGGGTTCGGGTTCAGCAAGGTGACCGCCACGCGCAGCGCGATTCGCCTGCTCACGAGCGCCGTGGACGTCGGCACGCCGATGTTCGGCAAGAGCGCCTACGTCGGTGGCCTCGCCGGGGGCACCACGTTGATCGGACCGGCCAGCCCGGCGATCGACATCGCCGGCCAGATCACGGTCACCCTGGCGAACATCAAGCTCGGGGGACCGACGCTTTCGATCCGCAACGGAGCGACAGCCCGTCTGGACAACTTCGAAGCGCCCGGCCTCATCGATGTCAATACCGGCACCCTCACGGCGCGCCTGGCCCGCACGCGGAGGATCGCGTGCACGTCGGGCACGCTGTCGATCCGGGACTCGCAGCTCACGAATCCGAACGCGGTCGCTGCGGTCGAGGCCACGACCTGCGACCTGACGATCCAGCGCAACCGCTTCGAGGGCACAAAGCTCCTCTACGTGAGCGGTGGGAAAGCGCTGGTCGAGAACAACCTGTTCATCGGCACCGAGCCGCTCGCCGACATCACGCAACTCCTCGGGACGCTGAACAGCTCCGTTCGCTTCAACACGTTCGTCAACACCACGACGTCGCCGTCGGATGGCGCCGCGCTGTGCTTCGACCCATCGGTCAGCGTGACGAGCAACGTGTTCGCGTACAACAGCGTGCACCCGCTGGGGTCGCAGAGCTGCACGGGGCGAGCGGTCTTCTCGCTCTTCGACGGCGCGACGTCGGCGGTCGATCGCAGCGGCTTCGGGAATCAGCAGGCCGACCGCGCGACGTTCTTCGTCGATCTCACGAACCTCGACCTGCATCTCGGGACGACAAGCCCGGCGCGGGCCGCGTCGGAGCCCGGCCTCGGGGTCACCACCGACTTCGCCGGAGCGGTGCGGCCTCAGCCCGCGGGCACGGTCGCCGACGCGGGGGCTTTCGAGGCGCCCTGATCGGCGCGTGCTAAGGTGGCGACATGGTCCCAGCTCTGATCGTCGGTGCTCTGACGGCGTGGTACCTCGGCTTGAGGGCGGGGATCATCGCGGCGATCGTCGTTGCGGTCGCGTTGCTCGTAGTCATGTTCGTGCCGGTGCCCGGATTGAACCTCGCGGTCTACGCCTTGATCATCGCGTGGTCGGCGGCCGTCTACTTCCTGGGTTCACGGATCTCGAAGCGCTCGACCGCTCCGGGACTGCTCGGTGGCCTGATGGGGAGCGTCGGTGGAGCCGCGGGCAAGGCGACGATGTGGGCCAAGAAGCTGATGGGTAGGGAAGAGAAGGGGTAGGACAACTGTTCGTCCCGGCGAAGGAAACGGGGATCTTGCCGGGGTTAGTTGGCACCAGTTGGGGAACGTTCCCCCAGAGGTGATGGGTCTGCTCCCACAGGGTTCAAGGAGTTAGCTTGGGCATGGGTGTTGTAGAGGATGCGCAACATCATGCGCACCCCCATTCTCAGCGCTTTCTTTGGACTACTTCTGATCGGTTGCACCACCGGAGACATCTCCGGTGGCGGGGGCGATGACGATGACGGCGCGGCGATCTGCGGCAACGGCGTCATCGAGGCGACCGAGGGATGCGATGACGGCAACGCGGCGAGCGGCGATGGCTGCTCCTCGACGTGCGTGACCGAGATTGCTCGCGTCGACGTGAGCGTGGATCTGCCGTCGGTGGCCACCGACCTCGCGAGCGAGACGATGCTGACGATCACCGTGGCGGGCGCCGATGGGTTCCGCGGGCCGGTCACGCTCGCGGCGACGGCCGTCGATGAAGCGAGCGCGGTGCTTCCCTGGACGGTCGAGCTCAGCGCACAGTCGATCAACGTGGCGTATGACTCGGCGCCGGTGACCGTGGTCGCGAGGGTCGTCATCCCCAGCGACGGACTCGCGGGTACCGGGTCGGTGCGGGTCACCGCAACCAGCACGGCCGGTGCGGGCACGTCGACGGCCACGACGACGTTCGTGGTCGACAACCGCGTGACGATCGCGGTGCCGGCGGTCAACGGAAAGTGCGCCTACCCGTCGAGCGGCGCGGCCGCGGCCACGCGCGTGAAGGTGGGGACGAAGCTTCGTTGGGTGAACAAGGGCACTGGCCCCATCATCATCCACTCGAATGGTGGGGCGCGCGGAATCCCGCACCAGAACAACACCGCCTCGCCGATCGACGGCGTGTACGAGAAGCTCGAGCAGAGCAATCAAGGTGGCGCGGGTGACCTCATCACGACGAGCGCCGGTGGAGCGTTCAGCTGGTATTGCCACAGTGGTGGTGATGACCTGGGAGGCAACAACCCGTTCATCCTCGTGGTTCAGTAATCGGTTGCAAACCTGACTGCTCGACGGCAGGCTCCACGATGCATGTGGAGACCTGCCGTTTCGCTTTTCGGCGCCGTGGCATGCGCCTCCGTCGTGGCGTGCTGGAGCAACAGGGCCGAGGTGAGCTCGCCGCAGCAGACGGCGGTGCTGAGGGCGCCGGGGAGTGACCTGATCGGGCCGTACTGGTGCTCGATCACGTCGGACGGCTACGAGAACGCGAAGTACGCGTGCATCATCAAGAAGGTCGGCGAGACGCTCACGCTCGCGAAGGTCGGCGGGTCCGAGCGCATCCGCGGGACGATCATGCCGGACGAGCGCGACGGCTTCTCGTTCGTCGGCGAGATGTACTGCCCGTGGGGCGAGTGCACGCAGCAGCTCCGCGGCCGGTTCCGGCCGGCGAAGGACGGCGGCTTCAAGGGCACGTTCCGCGAGAACGAGTCGACGATGGTGCTCCACCTCGTGCCGGCCGCGGCGAACGCGTTCGGCGGCCCGGGCTACGGTGGTGACGAGTACGCGTGGGGCGGGGCGGCGTACGGCGGCTACAGCTACGCGGGAACGAGCTCCAGGTTCGACAGCAGGGGCCGGCGCAGGCCATAGTGCGGCCGAGGTAACGACCATGGACACGATGCCCGAGAGCTTCGAAGAGTTCTGGCCCTACTACGTCTCGCAGCACCGCAACAAGACGTGCCGGCGCCTCCACTTCGTGGGGACGACGATCGCGATGGGATGCGTTGCAGTGTCGCCGATGATGCCGAGCGCGCTGCTCGCCGCCCCGGTGGCCGGGTACGGGCTCTCGTGGATCGGGCACTTCGTGTTCGAGAAGAACAAGCCCGCGAGCTGGGCCGGCGCGAAGGCCGCGCTCTGGTCGCTGCGCGGCGACCTCCGCATGTGGCGCTACATGGTGACCGGGCGCATGGACGCCGAGGTCGACCGCCTCGGCGACGCCACGCCGTCGACGTCCCCTGCGTACGCGATGGCGTGAGCGCCAAGATCGTCGTCGACGGCGGCGACGCACGAGGTTCGCGGAGTTGCGCGTCGAGCGTCCTCGCGACCTGACCCAGAGATCGGGTTAGAAACAGAGCGTCCGCGTGGCGCAGGCGTCGAAGATCGGCCCCTCCTCGCAGAACAGGCTCGCACACTGGTCGTCGGCCCGGCACGGCGTCGTGTTCGCGAGCGGCGCCGTGCACGTCATCGTCGATGGTTCACAGTACGCCTCGCCGGCGCACGCGACGGTGCACGGCATCCCGAGCGCCGGGACATCGACGCACTTCTGCGTCGCACCATCACACAGGGTGAACGGCGAGCAGTCGGCGTTGCTGATGCACGCTGCACCGGGGAGTCCCAGCGCGACGCACGCGAACGCCTTGCACGCGGCGCCGATCTCGCCGCAGCGACCGTACAGGCAGGTGCCGCCGAACCCCGGCGTCTCGCGACATCGCCCGGGCATCTGATCGGTCGGACCGATGCAGCCGAGGCCATAGTCGCACTCCTCGTCGCGCCGGCACTCCTCGCCGATCTTGGCGAGCGCACGACAGAGGTTGTCGGGTCCGCAGAACGCGTCGTCGGCGCAGGTGGCGTTGCTGGTGCACGCGTCGCCGATCGGCGCACGCTCGCTCGACGTGCAGACGCCCGGGCAGCACGTGTTGGTCGGGCAGGCAGCTTCCTGGTCGCACGATCCGGAGACGCACTCCTCGTCGCGCTGGCACTCGGCGTCGACCGGCAGCGTGCCGAGGAACATCTTGCGACAGGGCGCGGGGAGCACGCGCGCGTCGCGCGAGGCGGCGTCGCACGACTGGGCGGCGAGCGCCGCCTGGCAGGCCTCGGCGGCGACGCCGTTGAAGAGGACCTTGCCGACGTTGATCGAGGCGGCGAGGCCGCGGTCGGGGCGCGCGCGGAAGAAGCCATCGCAGGTCGCGCGTTCGGCGAACAGGCCGCAGCGCACGAGGCGCTCGCAGCGTGCCGACGCGACGAGGTCGTCGTACTCGGCGTACGGGATGCCGACGGCGTTGTCGCCGCAGGCCGCGAGGATAGCGATCGCGAGCGCCGGACCACCACGCATCCGCTCGACGATATCGCAACTCGTCCCCGCGCAGCGGTCGCAGTGGCGCGGATCGGCGCCGCGCCGGTCCAACGTCCCCGGTGATATCGCAACTCGTCCCGGCGCAGCGGTCGCAGTGGCGCGGATCGGCGCCGCGCCGGTCCAACGTCCCCAGGTGGCAGGGGCGATCCGCGAGTGTCGCGGTCGTGATCGTCGCGCCGGCAGCGCGAGCGCGCTGAGCCGGTACGTGTGCACGTGCTCGGAGGAGCGCTCGAGCTCCGCGAAGCGCGACAGGAGGTCGCGCGCCGTCTCGCGTACGCCGGGTGGTCCACCTCGACGAGACGATCGCGGGACGCTCGCTCACCTCGCCGGCATGGCACCTCGGTCTGCTCCCTCGGCGCGCGCCGGCGCGGTGCGTGGTACGCATCGGGGCATGGAGCGCATCGTCCACGTCTGCAACGGTGACCTCACCGCCGACACGCTGTCGCTCGCGGATCTCCCGGGTGAGATCCGCGTGTGGGCCGACGCCCTCGACCGCGGGCCGGTGCTGCCGGTGGCGGACGCCGAGCACTACCAGGCGCGCGCCGCGTACCTGGCGGCGCGCGGCGAGCCCGGGGCGGCCGAGCGGCTGGCCGCGTGGGACCGCGGCGTCGACGAGGCCGTGGGTGCGGAGGAGCTGATCCTGTGGTTCGAGCACGACCTGTTCGACCAGCTCGCGCTGATCCGCCTGCTGGCGCGCCTGCAGCGGCGCGGGCTGCCGGCGACGCTCACGATCGTGTCGATCGATCGGCACCCGGAGGTGCCGAACTTCCTCGGGCTCGGGCAGCTGAAGCCGGAGCAGCTCGCCGAGCTGTGGCCGCGCCGCACGCCGCTGTCGCGCGACGCGATCGACGAGGCGATCACCGCGTGGATCGCCGTGACGTCGGCCGATCCGCGCGCGCTGCCGTTCCTCGTGCGCCGCGTGAAGGCGCTGCCGTTCCTCGCGGGCGCGCTCGAGCGGCACCTCGAGGAGTACCCGGATCCGACGAGCGGGATGTCGCGCACCGAGCGCCAGGTCCTCGCCGCGATCGCGCGCGGCGTCGCCCGCGGCGCCGATCTCATGAAGGCGTCGCAGGACATCGACCCGCGCTATCCGATCACGGACGCGCTCCTCGTCGAGACGGCGCGCACGCTCGCGGCGTGCGGCTTCGTCGAGGGCTCGATCCCGTCGGGCCCCGCGCACGCGGCGCTCCCCGAGGTGTCCGCGACCGTGACGGCGCTCGGCCGCCAGGCGCTCGCCGGCGCGATCGATCGCGTCGCCGAGGTCGGCATCGACACGTGGCGCGGCGGCGTCCGCCTCGCGGGCAAGGGGCCCGTGTGGCGGTGGGACACGCGCGAGCGCCGGCTCGTCGAGCGCTGACCGTCAGCGCAAGCGGTGAGCGCAAGCGGTGAGCGCAAGCGGTGAGCGCAAGCGGTGAGCGCAAGCGGTCAGCGCAAGCGGTCGGTCAGCGCAAGCGGTCAGCGCAAGCGGTCAGCGCGAGCGGTCAGCGCGAGCGGTCAGCGCAAGCGGTCAGCGCAAGCGGTCAGCGCAAGCGGTCAGCGCAAGCGGTCAGCGCAAGCGGTCAGCGCGAGCGGTCAGCGCGAGCGGTCAGCGCGAGCGGTGTTTGCCGGCAGCGCAAGCGGTGCTTGGCGGTCAGCGCAAGCGGTGCTTGGCGGTCAGCGCAAGCGGTGCTTGGCGATCAGGCGATGCAGGTGGACGCGGTCGACCTCGGCCGTGCGTGCGGCGGCGCTGACGTTGCCGCGGTGGGCGGCGAGCAGGCGCTCGAGGTACTGGCGCTCGATGTGGTGGACCCAGCGCTCGCGCACGGTGCGGAGGGACTGCGTGATGTCGATCGCGGGCGCCGGATCGGCGAGGTCGTGCGGCGCCGTGGGCTGACCGGCGAGGCAGCGCTCGACGTAGTTGCGCAGCTCGCGCACGTTGCCGGGCCACGCGTGGCGCAACAGCTCGGGGAGCAGCTCGCCGCCGTCGAGCGCGCGCGCCATCGGCGACGCGCGATCGCCGAGGCGATCGAGGATCGCGGCGACGATCGCCGGGATGTCGGACGCGCGATCGCGCAGCGGAGGCATGCGCACCACGAGGACCGCGAGCCGGAAGTAGAGGTCGTTACGGAATCGGTGTGCGTTGACCTCCTCGACGAGCCGGCGGTTCGTGGCGGCGATGATGCGGACGTCGACCGGGATGCGCTTCGAGCTGCCGACGCGCTGGACCTCGCGGCGATCGATCGCGCGCAGCAACTTCGGCTGGAGATCCAGCGCGAGCTCGCCGATCTCGTCGAGGAACAGCGTGCCTCCCGCGGCGGCCTCGAACGCACCGGTGCGCGCCGAGGCGGCGCCGGTGAACGCGCCGGCCTCGTGGCCGAACAGCTCGACCTCGAGCAGGTTCCCGGGGATCGCGCCGCAGTCGACGACGACGAACGGCCCGTCGCGCCGCGCGCTCGCGAGGTGGATCGACTCCGCGGCGAGGTCCTTGCCGGTGCCGCTCTCGCCGTGCAGGAGCACCGTGGCGTCGCTCGCCGCCGCGGCCTCGAGCAGCGCGTACGCGGCGCGCATCGCGATCGATCCGCCGACGAGCCGGCCGAAGCGATCGCGCGGCGACAGATGGACGTCGACGTTGCGCGTCCCGATCTCGAAGCGCAGCTGCGTGCGGCCGAGCAGCAGCAGCGCACCGTCGCGCAGCGGCGCTTCCAGCACCGGCACTCCGTCGACGTGCGAACCGTTGCGGCTGCCGAGGTCGCGCAGCACCGGCCTGCCGCGATCGATCGCGATCTCGCAGTGGAACCGCGACAGCGACGGGTCCGCGAGCACGACGTCCGCGCGTGGATCCGCGCCGATCACGGTGCGCGGCGACGCGAAGCTGTGGACCTTGCCGTTCGCGACCGCGACGAGCCGGCACTCGCGCACGCTCGCGCGGAGCTCGCCGCCGCCGCCGATCGCCTCGGTGATGCGCGGGTCCTCGGTCATCAGTCGAGCGGCTCGCCGATCGCGGTGGTGGATCGCGGCGGCGGCTGCCGGGGCCGCGCCAGCGGGCGCAGGGCGACGTCGACGACGCCCGCCCGCTCGACACGCTGCTTCACGCTGAGGTACCCGGCGCGCCGGATCACGAGCACCTCGGGCAGCGCGACCTCGAGCCTCAGCGGCGTCACGCCGCGCAGCTTGCCGTCGACGAGCACCTGCGCGCCGCGCGGCGTGCTCCGCACCTCGACGACCGGCGCGACCCGGACGGCCGTGTCCACCACCAGGCTGTCCATCTCGATCGCGGGCTCGGTCGCTCGGTCGGTCGCTCGGTCGGTCGCTCGATCGGTCGCTCGATCGGTCGCTCGATCGGTCGCTCGATCGGTCGCTCGATCGGTCGCTCGATCGGTCGCTCGATCGGTCGCTCGATCGGTCGCTCGATCGGTCGCTCGATCGGTCGCTCGATCGGTCGCTCGATCGGTCGCTCGATCGGTCGCTCGATCGGTCGCTCGATCGGTCGCTCGATCGGTCGCTCGATCGGTCGCTCGATCGGTCGCTCGGTCGGTCGGGCGTTCGGTCGCGCGCTCGGGCTTCGGCACGATCGCGACGCTCGCGCCGCTCGGGGCCGGATCGCCCTCAAGAGCGCGCCCGGCGACCGCCGCGACCGCGATGACGACCGCGACGGCCGCGACGGCGACCGCCCCTCCGACCAGCCAGGACGCCCGGGCCGCGCGCCCGCGCGCGGGCGGTCGCGGCGGGGGAGGGGCGGGCACCGGCGCCAGCGGTCCGGCGTCGGCGGTGATGCGCTCGTCGTCGAGCACGTCCTCGCCGCGCAGCAGGCGGGCGAGCTCGTCCGCCGAGGGACGCCGCGCCGGGTCGCGCGCGAGGCAGCGGGCGATGATCGCGTCGAGCTCCGGCGAGACCGCGGTCGCGACCGACGCCGCGCGCGCGGGCTCGTCGAACAGCTGCGGGCACCGGCCGTCGGCGAAGTCGTCGAACGGGTGGCGCCCGGCGAGCGCCTCGAACAGGATCACGCCGAGCGCCCAGACGTCCGTGCACGGCGCGATCATCCCGCTCGACAGCTGCTCGGGCGCCATGTACGCGAGCGTGCCGATCATGCGGCCGGTCGTGACGGCGGAGCGAGCGCCGAGGTGCTTCGCGATCCCGAAGTCGACGATCTTGGGGCGCGCTCCGTCGAACATCACGTTCGCCGGCTTGAGATCGCGGTGCACGATGCCGCGCGCGTGCGCCGCCGCGACGCCGTCGGCGAGCTCGGCGCCGAGCCGGCGGACCTCGGCCTCGGGGAGCCGCCCCTCGCGGCGCATCCGGGCCGCCAGCGTCTCGCCGCGCACGCGCTCCATCACGAGGTAGCAGCCGCCGGCGTCGATCTGCGCGTCCAGCACGCGCACGACGTTGGGGTGATCGATCGCGCGCAGGCGGGCGCCCTCCTCGACGAGCGCGTGGACCTGCGCCGCGTCCTCGGCGAGCTCCGGCCGCAGCAGCTTCACCGCGACGTCGCCGCGCGCGCCGTGCTCCGCGGCGTAGACCTCGCTCGACGCACCGCGCCCGATCAGCTCACACAATCGATACTCTCCGACGGTGCGCATGGCGGCGGCGCGCGATATCGTGACACGAGATGCGAGCCGTGGTGCTGGCAATCGGCCTGCTGGCGGCCCCGGTCGGCCCGATGGCACGGACGGCTTCCGCCGACACCGCCGAGGAGGACGCCGCGCGCGTCCACCTGAATCGCGGCGTCGCGGCGTTCGAGCGCGGCGACTACGTCGCGGCGCACGCGGAGATCGAGGCGGCGAACAAGCTCGTCCCGGCGAAGGCGAACCCGTACCGCTGGCTCGCGCTCACCGAGGTGCAGCTCGGCGATTGCGCGCGTGCGCGCGGCAACATCGAGACGTTCCTCGAGCGCGTCGCGGCCGCGGATCCGCGGCGCGCCGAGATGCTGCGCCTGCGCGAGCTGTGTAGCCGCACCGGCTCCCTCGCGATCCGGACGACGCCTCCCAACGCGCAGCTGCGGATCGATCGCGCGCACGTCGGCACCGCGCCGTACCGGTCGGGCTCGTTCGCCGTCGGGGACCACACGGTGGCGGCCGAGGCGCCGGGCTACCGGCCGCTGTCGCGCGCGTTCGCGATCACCGCCGGTGGCGCCGTCGACCTGCACCTGGAGCTGTCGCGGCCGCGCACGCCGATCACCCGGCGCTGGTGGTTCGTGCCCGCGCTCGTCGGCGTCGCGGCCGCCGTGACCGGCGCGATCGCGGTCTTCGCGCGCGACGATCGGGCCACGCTGTTCCCCGGCGTGACGTGCGGTGCGAGCGGCTGTCGCCCGGGAGGTCCGTGAATGCGGCGCGCGCTGCTGGCGCTCCTGCCTCTCCTCGCGCTCCCCGCGGCGTGCGGCGGCGATCCGGATCCCTGCGCCGGCGCCAAAAGTGCGTGCATCGCGCTGCGCGTCGCCTCGCGCACCGTCGAGGCGATCGATCTGCTCGAGCTCGACATCGTCTACGGCGATCGCCACGACACGGCCGTGACCGCGCTCGCCGACAACGGCGTCGTCGGGCTGCCGATCATCACCGCGGTCGCGCTCGACGTCGCCGGCGCGACCCGGGTCGGCGTGGTCGCCGCGGGCAAGCTCTCCGGCAACGTGCTCGGCATCGGCGCCGCGACGACGACGCTCGACGCGAACCAGCGCGTCGAGCTCGACCTCGTGCTCGCCCCGCGCTCGACGTGCCAGACCGGCGGCGACTACTGCGGCGGCGACGAGCTCGCCGGTAGCGAGGACACGCTGTACCGGTGCACCGACGGCGTCCCCGTCGCGCGCGGCCGCTGCGTGCACGGCTGCGTCGTGCGCGACGGCATCGACGACGGCTGCGACGGCGGCCCCGAGCGGTGCGTCGAGGGCGGGCTGTACTGCGGCGGCAACAAGGTCGTCGGCGATCCGCGCTCGCTGTATCGCTGCACGAACGGGCGCGGGGCCGCGCGCATGATGTGCGCGGACGGCTGCATGATCCTGCCGTCGCCGAACGACGACCGCTGTCGCTGAGCTAGTCGCAGGTCGGTGCGACCTGGCCGTCCGCGCCCGTGAACACGTACGCGTCGGCGACGAAGCCCTGGCCGATGTGGTCCCACAGGGTCGACGTGCCGTACGTGCCGCTCACCGATCCGCCGCGCTTCTGGCACCGGATCGTGACGAACGTGCCGTCGCCGACGGTGCCGACCGCGGCCGAGCTCGTCGACGCGCCCGCGCGGACCGTCAACCGCGCGCCCGACGTGGTGTGGACCTTGCCGGTCACGCTGCCGCCGCCGCCGCCGCACGCGTTGGCGCTCTTGTAGTTCTTCGTCCCGAAGTAGAGCGCCGTGGCGCCGTCGAACCGCGCGCGGACCGCGGCGCCGTTCTGCCGCTGCTCGTAGTGCAGGTGCGGGCCCGTCGAGCCGCCCGTGCTGCCGACGGTGCCGATCTTCTGGCCGCGCGACACGACCTGGCCGACCTTCACGGTCTGCGTCGCGAGGTGCGCGTACCGGCTGGTGAAGCCGTTGCCGTGGCGGATCTCGACCCAGCGGCCGTAGCTCACGTTGCCCTCGTTCGCGACGCGCGTGACCGTGCCGGCGGCCGACGCCACCACCGTGTCGCCGAGGTCGTTGGCGCGGTTGAAGTCCACCGAGAGCTGCGGGCTGTGGTTGGTGCGCGTCTGGCCGGCCCACGTCTGGTTGCACGGGAACGGCAGCTGGAACGCCGGCACGAGCGCGTACAGGTCCGTGACGACCTCCTCGTCGGCCGCCGGCGCGTCGAGGTCCGGCGTGGCCCCCTCGTCCGACAGCTCGGCGTCGCCCAGCTCGCCGGCCGGATCCTCGTCGAGATCGTCGGTGGCGCAGGCGGTGAGCGAGATCGCGATCGCGAACGTCTTGATGGTGTGGAGCTTCATGCCCGGCCGCTCAGCAAGCTGCGCGCCGCGCCCAAGTACTCGCGATCGCGACGCGCGCGGCGGCGGGTGTGGCGGCCGGCGTTACAGGTGCAACCGCACGACGGCGCTGGGACCTGCCGGCGTCAGGTGTAACGCGCGCCGCTACAGCGCCGCCGGGACCCGCAGTCAGTTCGCACATCTCCACGCGGCATACCGGTTGCGTTCGCGGGCGCCATGCACGCCATCCGATCCATCGCCGTCGCCTTCACCATCGTCCTCGCGGGTTGCTCGTCCGACATCCTCGAGGAAGATCCCATCGACGAGCCCGAGCTGTCCGCGCAAGAGGCGTCCGCGCTGCCCGAGGACGTCGCCGACGCCGACGAGCACGCCCCACTCGCGCAGGAACCGCCCCAGCACGACGATACGTCGGCGTTCGACGACGACTTCGTCCTCCCGCCGTACGACGTCGAGGTCGACGAGACGGGCGCGAACCTCTACGCCGCGCAGGGGCTGCTCAAGGCGGGGCTGCACCCGCGCGCGTCGGATGCGCTGCGCGCCGTGGGCGTCACGGCGTCGCGGATCACGCAGACGGTGGGCAGCGCGCCGGCGTCGGCGGGCGTCCACCTCGCCGACGGCACCGTCGACGGTAAGGCATACACCGCCGCCGTCGACCTCTCGACCAGCGGCATGACCGAGGCGCAGATCCACAACCTGCTCGAGAAGCTCGGCAAGGTCGGTTACGCCGCCTGGTACCGCAAGAAGGGCTTCGACGGCTGGAACGGCGCGAACCACATCCACGGCGTCTACGCGAACTGCAAGATGAAGGAGGCGCTGCGCTCGCAGGTCCGGTCGTGGCTCGTCGGCCGCAACGGCCTCGTCAGCAACACGACCTACAAGTGGCACGCGTTCAGCGGCGCCGCGAAGTCGACCGTGAAGGCGAAGTTCGCGCAGAGCAAGAGCGGCACCACGAACGGCGGCGCGGGCTTCGCCGCGCGGATCAACACGAGCGGCGCGCCGCTCACGATCCGCAAGGGCGCCTCGACGGCGACCGAGGCGATCAGCTCCGTCGCCGACGGTGCGATCATCACGATCAGCTGCCAGAAGCTCGGCCAGTCCGTGACGGGCACGTACGGCACGTCGAAGCTGTGGGACAAGATCGGCGCCGGCTTCGTCGCCGATGCCTACGTCTACACGGGCTCCGATGGCCGCGTCGCGCCCGACTGCCCCTGACCGCGCGACGTCAGCGCTTGGTCCCGAGGCCGTACTTCTTCAGCTTGTCGATCAGCGTGACGCGCGAGACGCCGAGGCGCCGGGCGGCCTCGGACTGGTTGCCGCCCGCGGACTCGAGGGCCCGCGCGACGAGGCCGCGCTCGAACGCCTCGACCTGCTCCTTGAGCGAGGGGCCGGCGCGCCCGTCGAGGGGAGGGTGGGCGTCGTCGGCGTCGTCGCCGTGCGAATTCGACAGGGAGGGCGCGAGGTCGCCGGTCGCGGCCTGGTAGTCGGCGAGGCCGATCACGCCGCCGGCGGACAGGGCCGCGAGCCGCGCGATCGTGTTCTCGAGCTGGCGCACGTTGCCGGGCCAGTCGGCGCGGGCGAGCGCGTCGATCAGCGCGGGCTCGAGCGTGACCGTGCCGAGGCCGAAGCGATCGCCGTAGCGGCGCGCGAACTCCTCGGCGAGGGCGGGGATGTCGTCCTTGCGGTCGCGCAGCGGCGGCACGACGAGCTCGACGACGGCGAGCCGGTAGTACAGGTCCTCGCGGAACGTGCCGGCCTTCGCGTCGGCGGCGAGGTCGCGGTTCGTCGACGCGACGACGCGCACGTTCACGCGGTCGATGCGCCCCGAGCCGACGGGCTGGATCTCGCCCTCCTGGAGCGCGCGCAGGAGCTTGGCCTGGATCGGCAGCGGCAGCTCGCCGACCTCGTCGAGGATCAGCGTGCCGCCGTCGGCCTGCGCGAAGAAGCCGGGGCGGCCGGTGGTCGCGCCGGTGAACGCGCCCTTCACGTGCCCGAACAGCTCGGCGTCGGCGAGCTCGGCGGGCAGGGCGGCGCAGTTGAAGCGCACGAGCGGCTGCTTCGCGCGCGCGGACTGCGCGTGGAGCAGCTCGGCGACGAACTCCTTGCCGGTGCCGGTCTCGCCGCGCACGAGCACCGTGACGTCGCGCGAGGCGACGCGCGAGGTGGCCTCGAGCAGGCGCCGCATCGTGCGCGAGGCGCCGATGATGCGCCGCCCGAGCGTCTGCTCCGCGGCGAGCCGCCGGTTGTCGACGCGCAGCCGCCGCGCCTCGAGCGCCCGCTCGATCACGACCGCGACCTCGTCGATGTCGAACGGCTTGGTCAGGTAGTCGTACGCGCCCTGCTTCATCGCCGCGACGGCGACGCGCTCGCTGCCGTGCGCCGTCAGGAGGATCACCGGCATCGTCGCGTCGCGCTGCACGACGTGCCCCATCAGCTCGAGGCCGTCCATGCCGGGCATCGACAGGTCCGTCAGCACGGCGTCGGCCTCGTCGAGCTTGGACAGCGCCTCGTTGCCCGAGCGCGCCGTCACCACGCGGTGCCCGCGCTCGACGAGCAGCTCGTTGAGCGTGAACAGGACGCCGGGTTCGTCGTCGACGAGAAGGACGGTGGTCACGAGGCTCCGACTAGGCTCCGACGGAGGCGCGCGCGACGGCGGGGAGGGAGGGCACCGACTCGCGGTCCCCCGGAGCCGGCTTCACGGGCAGCGTGATCGTCGCGGTCGTGCCGCGACCGACCGACGAGACGTACCCGAGCGAACCGCCGTGCTGCATGATCACGCCCTGCGCCAATACCACACCTAGCCCGGTGCCGTTGGTGCGCGTCGTGAAGAACGGGTTGCCGAGCTTCTCGAGGTCCTCGGGGGCGATGCCCCGCCCGGTGTCGCGCACCGTGAGGACGACGTTCCCACCGCCGTTCCGCAACTCCAGCGCGACCTTGCCGCCCGGGGGCGTCGCCTCGATCGCGTTCGCGATGATGTTGATCAGCGCTTCCTTGAGGCGGCGCGGGTCGCCCGGCACGGCGGGGGCCACACCCTCGAGCGTCAGCTCGACGCCGGCACCCTGCGCGCGGCCGTCGAGGACGTCCAGCACGTCGCGCGCGACCTTGTGCAGCTCGACCGGCTCCGGGACGATGTCCTCGAGCGGCCGCGAGAACGACAGGTACTCGGCGAGGATGTTCTCCATCCGCGCGATCTCGGAGTGCACGACCGTCAGCCGCTCCTGCGTGCGCGCGCTCTCCGGCGTGCGCGCCACGAGCTGGCACAGGCCCTTGATCGAGGCGAGCGGGTTCTTGAGCTCGTGCGCGACCTTCGCACCGACCGACTGCAGGCGGCGCAGCTGCGCCTCGGCGTCGGACAGGCGCTCCTCGCGCAGACAGGCCATCGACTCGCCGGTGCGGCTCGCGACGACCGTGAGCTTGCCGACCAGCATGTGCAGCATGAAGATGTTCCACGCGAGCGCGATGACGATCGCCGTCGCGTAGTGCGCGGACGGCAGCGCCGGCCCGACCAGCTCCGCGGGGAGGAACACCATCGCGATCAGCAGCAGCGCGTTGCCGAGGGCGATCCACCGCGACACCGCCTGCGGGCCGAAGAAGAGGAGCGACACGATCGCGGGCAGGGCGGTGCCCGGCACGAACGGCGAGTGCACGCCGCCGGTCAGCGCCGCCGACCCGACGACGAGCAGCTGCGCCGCCACGTTCATGAGGATGAACGCCGTCGGCACGCGCGCCGAGTTGATGAAGTGGCCGAGGATCGCGCGGTGCGCGACGACGAACGCGAGGTACAGCCCGAGCAGCGCGCACACCCGCCAGGCCTGGTAGTCGGCGTGGACGAAGATGCCGATGACGAGCGCCTGGACGACGACGCCGAGGCCGATCATCCAGCCCGTCGTCTGCTTCGCCTCCATCGCGAAGAAGCGGTCGCGCTGGTTCCGCCACGCGACTTCCGTGGCGTGGCCGCGGAGGTTGGGCGCGAGAGCGGGAGGCACGCTCAGCGTGTCTGCCAGCGACGTGCCAGCGCACTCGGAACCTGCCGCGGGATGCGACCCCATGTCGCAACTCTGCCGCACCTTTGGGTCTCGCGCCCGCGGATCGCCTCGGGGACCACGAAACGTGACCCGCCCCGGTCATGAAACGATACCGGTGGCTGTAAGGCCGCCCGACACTTCACCGGATCTGCGCTGCACAGATCCATGTTCACGCTGGCTCGCATCGTGGCACGGCCGGTGCTTTGGTCGGCCGCATGACATCGCGCATCCTGTTCGCCGCCGCGCTCGCCGCCTCGGCCGCCGCGCCCTCATTTGCCCAGCCGGCGCCGGCGCCGCAGCGCCCGGCGCCCCCACCGACGCCGGCCGTGACGGCGCGCGACGAGGACGTGCTCGCGGCGTTCGAGCGCGACCTCGACGCGCTGTTCCTGTCGTCGGGGCTCACGTCCGAGCAGGCCGCCTCGCGCGCCGCCGGTGCGTCGCCGGCGGTGCGCCGCCGCGCCGCCGAGATGGAGGCCGCGATCGCGAGCGCCGAGGCCGCCGAGCTGACGCGCGTTCCGCAGGTGTCGCTGAAGGCGTCGTACACGCGCCTGTCGCCGCTCGATCCGTTCGTGATCGGCCCCGGCGCGCAGATCGAGTTCCTCAACAACTCGTACGTCGGGACGGCCTCCGTCGGCGTCCCGCTCTCCGACTACGTCCTGCGCTATCCGAAGCTGATCGACGCCGCGCGCCTCGCGACGCAGACGACGAAGATCTCGAAGCGCTCGAGCGAGGTCAACGCGGGCCAGGATGCGCGCGTCGCCTACTACGAGTGGGTGCGCGCGAAGCTGCAGGTGATGATCGCGCGGCGCCAGCTGACGCAGGTGCAGACGACGCTCGTCCAGGTCCGCGCGCTCGCCGGCGCGCAGCGCCTCAACAAGGCCGACCTCATGCGCGTCGAGTCGCAGGAGGCCTCCGCCGAGCTCGTCCTCGATCAGCTGCAGAACCTCGCGCAGCTCCGCGAGGAGCAGCTGCGCCTCCTCATCGGCGCGCACCCGACCGAGTCGCTCGCGATCGGCGAGGACATCCGCCACGAGGTCGCCGCGCCTCCCGCGCAGAACCTCGACCTCCTCGCCGCGACGGCGCGCGCGCAGCGCCTCGAGTTCCGCGTGCTCGACACGGGCATCCGCGCGAAGGAGCTGCAGCGCGAGTCCGAGAACGCGAACCGCTATCCCAAGCTGTCCGCGTTCCTGCAGGCCGACTACGCGCGCCCGAACCCGCGCATCTTCCCGCAGGCCGACGAGTTCAACTTCACGTGGGCGGCCGGCCTGCAGCTGACGTGGTCGCTCAACGACAACCTCATCACGAAGACGACGGATCGCCGCCTCGCCGCCGAGACCAACGAGCTGCGCGCGGATCGCGACAACCTCGAGCGCGGCACGCGGATCGAGCTGATGGCCGCGCAGCAGGCGGTGTCGCTCGCGCAGCGCTCGCTATCGACGTCGCAGAAGGGCCTCGTCGCCGCCGAGGAGAGCTACCGCGTGCGCCGGGCGCTGCTCGCCGCGGAGCGCGCGACCGCCGTCGAGATCGTCGATGCGGAGACGGAGCTCACGCGCTCCCGCATCGCGTCGCTCAACGCGCGCGTCGACCTGCGGCTCGCGCTCACGCAGCTGTCGCACGCCACCGGCGGCGACACGAAGTAGCGACACCCTGTCGGGAAGTCGTACAGCCGAACCGGCTTCGACGGCTCCTAAGACCGCGCAGGGACAGTGCACCGCGTGGCAGACCGCATGCATTCCCAGCCGCCCATGCGCACCGTCCGAACGGCCCTGTGGGTCTCCCTGCTGACGCCAGCTCTCGCGCTCGCCGCGTGCAAGAAAAAGGAGGGCGAGACGACCCACAAGGAGCCGCCCAAGCCGGTCAAGGTGAGCCTCGCCACCGTCGGTGAAGCCGAGACTCCCGACCAGATCGTCCTCACCGGCACGCTCGCCGCCGACCAGCGCGCCGAGGTCACCGCCGACGTCCAGGGCAAGGTGCTCGAGGTGATGGTCGACCGCGGCGACCGCGTGAAGCAGGGAGCGAACGTGGTTCGCCTGGACGTGCAAAATGCCGGGTTGGCCGCGCGCGAGGCGATGGCGAACGTGGCCTCCGCGCGTGCGCAGCGCCAGCTCGCGGAGGAGGAGTGCAAGCGCACCCAGACGCTCCTCGAGAAGGGCGCGATCACGCGCAGCGAGTTCGACCGCCAGAACGCCACGTGCACCTCGGCGGTGCAGCAGGTCGCGGCCGCCGAGGCGCGCGCCGCGATGATGGCGAAGTCGATGACCGACGGCATCGTGCGCGCGCCGTTCGAGGGCATCGTGTCCGAGCGCAACGTCAACATCGGCGAGTGGGTCGCTCCCGGCCGCTCGCTGTTCACGCTCGTCGACGACGACCCGCTGCGCATCCAGCTGTCGGTGCCCGAGGCCGTCGTGCCGGTCGTGAAGGAGAAGCAGAAGGTCGAGGTCATCGCCGTCGCGGATCGCGAGAAGGTTCACATGGCGACGGTGACGCGCATCGGCGGCGAGATCGGCCGCAGCCGCTCGCTGATCGTCGAGGCGACGCTCGATCCGAACAGCGGCCTCAAGCCCGGCATGTTCGCCGAGGCGCACCTCTTGACGGGCAAGACGACGAAGTACCCGATCGTCGCGAAGGAAGCCGTCGTCAAGCGCGGGAAGACCTGGCACGTGTTCACGGTGAAGAAGGGCGAGCTGCACGACCAGATCGTCCAGCTCGGACCCGAGCCGGAGCCCGGGAAGGTCTCGGTCATCCAGGGCCTGAAGAAGGGCGACAAGGTCGTCGGCTCGGTCGTCGCGAAGATGGTGAAGGTCGAGGCGACGGGCTCCGGTTCGTCCGGCTCGGCGTCGGGCTCGGGCTCGGGCTCGGGAGACACCGCCGAGGAAGCGACGTTCGAGGAGCGCCTCGTGACGAAGGGCCCCGACGGCAAGGACGTGTACGTCGTCGACGGTCTCGCGGTGGAGGAGTAACCCATGCAATGGCTCGCCAACGTCTCGGTGAGGCGACCGGTCTTCGCGACCGTGCTCATCCTCATCTTCGTCGTGGTCGGTGCCGTCGGCTACAAGAGCCTCGGCGTCGATAAGTTCCCCAAGATCGACTTCCCGCTCGTCACGATCGTGACGCCGTACCCGGGCGCATCGCCGCTCGCGGTCGAGTCCGACGTGACGAAGAAGATCGAGGAGGCCGTCAACACGGTGACCGGCCTCGACACGCTGACCTCGGTGTCGACCGAGGGCGTGTCGCTCGTGATCGCGCAGTTCGCGCTCGAGCAGGATCCGAAGGCGGCCGCGCAGGACATCAGCGAGCACATCGCGACGGTGCTGCGCGACCTGCCACCCGGGATCCGGCCCGAGGTGCGCCGCGCCGACCCCGACGCGGCACCCGTCATCGTGCTCTCGGTGAAGGGGCCCAAGGGCGTCTCGATCCGCGAGCTCACGCGCTTCGCCGACAAGCAGGTGAAGCAGCGCATCGAGCGCCTGAGCGGCGTCGGTCAGATCGTGATCCTCGGCGGGCAGAAGCGCCAGGTGAACATCAACCTCGATCCGATCCGCCTGGCCGCGGCCGGCGTGTCGGCGCTCGAGGTGCAGAAGGCGATCGCCGCCGGCAACGCGAACGTGCCGGGCGGCCGCATCGAGACCGGCCCGACGAACACGTCGCTGCGCGTCGAGGGCCGCGCCGTCGATCCGATGGCGATCGGCGACATCGTCGTGCGCCAGCAGGCGGTGCACCCGATCCGCGTGCGCGACGTCGCCGACCTCGTCGACTCCGAGGAGGATGCCGAGACGAGCGCGTCGCGCAACGGCGTCCCCGCGATCGCGCTGTCGGTGCGCAAGCAGAGCGGCACGAACACCGTCGCCGTCGTCGACCTCGTGCAGGCGGCGGTCGCCGAGCTCCAGACGAAGCTCCCGGCGGGCTACAGCGTCGACGTCGTCCGCGACAACTCGGTGCAGATCCGGACGTCGGCGTCCGCGGTGCTCGAGCACCTCGTGATCGGCGCGATCCTGGCCGCGTTCGTCGTGCTGCTGTTCCTCGGCAGCCTGCGCTCGACGGTGATCGCCGCGATCGCGATCCCGGTGTCGATCATCGCCACGTTCGGCCTGATGATGATCGCCGGGTTCACGCTCAACCTGATGACGCTGCTCGCGCTCGCGCTGGCGGTCGGCATCGTCATCGACGACGCGATCGTCGTCCTCGAGAACATCTACCGCTTCATCGACGAGAAGAAGATGAAGCCGTTCCCGGCGGCGATCCACGCGACGAAGGAGATCGGCCTCGCCGTGCTCGCGACGACGCTGTCGCTCATGGCGGTGTTCCTCCCGGTCGCGTTCATGAGCGGCATCGTCGGCCGCTTCCTGTTCAGCTTCGGCATGACGATGGCGTTCGCGATCGCCGTGTCGATGGTGGTCGCGTTCACGCTCACGCCGATGATGGCGTCGCGCATGCTGCCGGCGCCTCCCGCCGAGGGCGAGCGCCGCCGGTCGTGGCTCGAGCGCGGCAGCGACTTCATCTACCGCCCGATCGCGCGCGTGTACTCCGGTGTGCTCGCGTTCTGCCTGCGCCACCGCTGGGTGGTCGGGATCGCGATCTTCGGCTCGTGCAGCATGACGATGCCGATGTGCAAGAAGGTCGGCGGCGACTTCCTGCCGCCGAACGACGAGGCGCAGTTCGAGATCTACGTGCAGACGCCCGAGGGCACGACGCTCGAGGCGACGACGATCGTCGCCGAGCGTCTCGCCCGCAAGACGCGTCAGTACCCCGAGGTGAAGTCGACGCTCGTCACGATCGCCGACGGCGATCAGCGCCAGCCGAACGTCGGCCGCGTGTACGCGCTCATGACCGACCCGGTCGATCGCGTGCGCAACCAGGCCGAGGTCATGGAGCAGGTCCGCAAGGAGGTGCTCGACGACGTCCCCAAGGGCACGCGCGTCGCCGTGCAGCAGGTCAACGACTTCTCGATCGGCGGTCAGAACGCGGTCGTGTCGTACGTGATCAGCGGCCCCGAGCTCGAGAAGCTCGAGATCTACGGCAAGAAGGTGCTCGAGGAGATGCGCAAGGTGCCGGGCGTCGTCGACCTGGACTCGAGCCTCCTCGATCCGGTCGACGAGGCGACGGTGACGCCGGACTTCGCGCGCGCCGCCATGCTCGGCGTGGACCCGCAGATCATCACGGCGACGCTCGGGATCCTCGTCGGCGGGCAGAAGACGTCGACGTTCGAGGACCGCGGCGACGAGTACCCGGTGTACCTGCGCGCGGCGGAGCGCTTCCGCAACGATCCGAACGCGCTCAGCCTGATCGCGGTGCCGTCGGCGACGCTCGGCCAGGTCCCGCTGACGGACGTCATCGTCGCCGGCAGCGGCAGGGCGACGTCGAAGATCACGCGCCAGTCGCGCGAGCGCGCCGTCACGATCACGATGAACGTGTCACCGGGTTACTCGGAGTCCGACATCGTCGCGGCGCTCGAGAAGACCGTGAAGAACCTCGACATGGGCCCGGGCTACACCGCCGAGCCGTTCGGGCGCAGCAAGGAGATGGCGAAGATGCAGAAGGCGTTCATGTTCGCCATCCTGCTCGCCGTCGTCTTCATGTATCTGGTGCTCGCGGCGCAGTTCGAGTCGTGGCTGTACCCGTTCATCATCATGCTGTCGCTGCCGCTCGTGGTGCCGTTCGCGGTGATGTCGCTCGTCATCACGGGCGGCTCGCTGAACATCTTCTCGATGCTCGGCATCATCGTGCTGTTCGCGATGGTGAAGAAGAACGCGATCCTCCAGGTCGACCACGCGAACGGCCTGCGCCGTCAGGGGTTGCCGCGCACCGAGGCCGTGCTCGCCGCGAGCCGCGACCGCCTGCGCCCGATCCTCATGACGACGTTCGCGTTCGTCGCCGGGATGTTGCCGCTGGTCACGAGCCAGGGCGTCGGCAGCGGCTTCTCGAAGGCGATGGCCTCGGTCGTCGTCGGCGGTCAGACGCTGTCGCTGCTGCTGACGCTCGTCGCCATCCCGGTCATCTACACGTGGTTCGACGACCTCGCGAACTTCGGTGGGCGCGTTTACAAGCGCGTCGTGCGGCGTGGCAAGGACAAGCCGGACCTCGGACAGGACGAGATCGGAATCGGCGACCTGCACTGAGCGTTCGAGGTCTGCACACCGCTCGCGCGCGTGTTGGATCCATCCGGAGCATGTCGCGCTGCGCCGGAATTTTCGAACGAAACGTGGTTCCGATCGCGCAACGGGTTTGGTATGACGCGCTTCCTTACGAAGCTCGCGCTCGTAACCATGGCGAAATCGACACGTTCCGCATCAGGTTCCGCCACCGGAGCCACCCCTCGTGTGCCGGGCGGGCGCGACCTTCGGGCGCTGCTCCACGTCCCACAGCACGATCTGCAGGCGCAGCTGTCGCAGCGGCTCGAGCGTCTGGGTTTTCCGCTCCTGCGCCCCGCTCAGGTCCAGGTCCTCTCCGCGATCGGCGGCGAGTCCCAGACGGGTGTCCGGCTTTCGGACCTCGTCGCCGAGGTGTCGCTGCCCAAGCAGACCGTCGGTGATCTCCTCGACGAGCTCGAGGAGATGAAGATGGTCGAGCGCTTCCCCGACCCCGACCACGGGGTCATCAAGCGCGTCCGCCTCGGGCCCAAGGGCAAGACCTGGGCGACCGAGGTGAAGAAGGTGTCGGCCGCCACCGAGGCGCGCTGGGCCACGCAGCTCGGGTCGAAGAAGATGCGTTCGCTGCGGTCGCTCCTCGAGGAACTGGCCGCCACCGTCGAGCACACGCGCCCGCGCGCCGAAGCGGCCGCGCCGAAGACGAACGGCGTCGGCAAGCACGCGAAGCGCAGCTAGCGCGCACGGCGTTCGCCGCCGTCTCGAGCTCGGCTGAAGTCGCCTAGAAGTCCGGGCGCGGGATGGCGCGGAGCCGGTAGCCGAAGCGATGGCGGCTCTCGATGAGGTCGCCGATCTCGGACTTGATCAGCGCGCGCCGCACGCGCCGCACGAGCTGCTTCACGTGGTTCTCGCTCGGCTCGCGCGTGTCCCATGACAGGTCCGCGATCAGTTCGGAGGATCTCACGAAGCCGCGCACCAGCTCGGGCTGATGGATCTCGGCGGCCATGCGCTTGATCATCAGCGCCATCAGCTCGAACTGCGTCGTCGTGAGCTGGACCTGCTTGCCGTCGACCTCGACGAGGCCGCCGCCGCCGCCGGTCGGCTCGTGCATGCGGAACGACATCGTCGGCAGGCCGACGTCGGTCTTCTCCTCCTCGTCGTGGAGGGTCTCGCGCGCGAACTGCGGGGCAGGGGCGGTGCCGGCGTCGGGCTGCGGGCGCGAGGTGCGATCCAGCGGGCGGATCGTCGCCGTCGCGGTGCGGCCGAGGCGCGGCGTCGGCAGCTTCGTCACGTCCTCGATGAAGTAGAACGCGATCTGACCGAAGCGGACGCGGTCGCCCTCGTGGAGCTGCGTCGGCGCTTCGATCAGCTTGTCGTCGATGAACGTGCCGTTCGCGGACCCGAGGTCCTTCACGGTCCACGCGTCGGCGTCGAGCGTGATGTGGGCGTGGTGGCGCGACACCGACGGCTCGAGGATCGCGATGCCCTGCGTCTCGACCTGGCGGCCGACGATCGCGCGCGCGTCGAGGCGGTGGGGGCGGCCCCACAGGTCGATCAGCGCCGACATCGTCGGGCGCGCGCCGTGGCCCTGGAGCTGCTCGGGCATGATCTTGATCGGGCTCGACAGTTCGTCGCGGCACTCCTCGCACAGCACACCGACTTCAGCCATGCGCGTGTGGCACACGGGGCACAGGGTCTCCGACGACATGTCCCGCGGGATGTTAGCACTACCCGCGGTCGTGGCGGCCGAGGCGGGCGATCACGCCGCTCGGCACGATGCGCGAACCCGCCGTCGTGCGCCGGGGACGATGTTCGTGCGCGGCTCGACGCCGAGCGCGATCCCGAAATGGACGCCGCCGGAGGTGGCGCGCTGCGCGCCGCCGTGCTGGGTGAGGAGGCTCACGAGGTCGGCGCCGGGTGTCGACGCAGGGCTACTTGTCGGAGCCGAAGTGGCGCTGCGGGGACTCCCACGCCTGGTAGCGGCGGCCCTGGACGGGGCGCTCGATCCGCTGCGGCGCGACGGCGAGCTCGAACGGGAACGAGCGCGCACTCTGCCCGTCGTCGGCGGCGGTCATGACCTGGAAGTGGAGGTGCGGCGTCGACGAGAAGCCGGTGTTGCCCGATAGCGCGAGGCCCTGGCCGCGCGCGACCTGCTGCCCGGGGCGGACCTGGATCCCGCTCGGGGACAGGTGCATGTACTCGCCGATCGTGCCGTCGTCGTGGCGGATGAGGACGAAGTTCGCCTTCTTGTAGTCGAGGAAGTCGGGCGTGGTGCCCGAGCCGCGCGCGGACGCGTTCGCCGCGACGACGACGCCCGGGCGCGTGGCGAGGACGGGCGTCGCGACGGGGCAGTCGAAGTCGATCGCGAACTCGTTCGAGCCGGTGTGCGAGAACGCGCCGCCGAAGCCCTGCAGCACCGAGAACGTCGAGCCGGCGGGGTAGGGCAGGCCGTACGGGTACGGCCGCGCCTCGACGCGCGGGTCGCCGAAGCGGGCCTGGAACGACAGCTCGCGGCGGTAGCGCTGGGTCGCGTCGACCACGTCGAGCGTCGCGAGGATGACGGACGCGCCGAAACCCTGCGGGGCCGACGCGGCCGGCAGGAACGCGACGCCGGAGGTCGGCGACGTCGGCTCGACGTTCTGGAACGAGCCGATCGTCCACGACACCATCAGCGGCACCATGTAGCGGTTGCGCGCGACCTGCGTGATGCGGTTGCCGTTGCGGTAGAGCTCGAGCTCGAGCTGCCCGCCGTCGAACGCGAAGCCGACGATGCGGTCGTCGAGGCGGCCGAGCTGCGGCGGATCCGCGGCGGGGACGGGCGTCGAGGCGTCGCCGGTGGTGACGGTGTCCGCGCGCGGATACTGCGGGATGGGCGGCGGGGTCTCGCAGGCACCACCGAGGGCGAGCGTGATGGCGAGCGTGACCCACCGGCGGCACAGCATCGCGTCCATCGTAGCAGCGTCGGCCTAGATCGTCGGGGTCGGTGCCGTGCGATAGCGCACCATGGTCCGCGAGATCCGGTCCCAGGCCGAGCGGCGGCCGGCGCCACGCGCGGTGCCCCACGTCAGGCTGCCGAGCGCCCCGAACACCCACAGCGCGATGCCCGCCTGCGAGATCACGCTGAGGACGTGGACGTCGAACAGGTCGTCGACGAGGCCGATGCCGGCGCACGCGATCGGCAGGGCGAACAGCGCGAGCGAGCGCCGCACCATCGCGCGCAGCGTCGGGAGCTTCGCGGTGGCGACGTCGACGACCTCGAGCTCGAGGAGCGCCTTGCCGATCGAGCGGCCCCAGCGGCGCGTGAACACGACGTGGTACAGCGCGAGCACCGGGAGCGTCGCCGGCAGCACCGCGAGGTCGCGGTCGAACCGGCTGGCGATCGCGACGCCGGGGAAGCCGATCGCGAGCAGCACGATCACGAAGTCCATGAACTGGGCGATGCAGCGGGCCCAGAACCCGGCGGGCCGCGTGTACGACAGCGACACGATCTCGAGCGCGCGCAGCAGCTCGTCGTAGCTGTCGAAGCGATCCGCCGGGCGCGCGGCCATCATGCGCGCGCACAGCGCGTCGATCGCGCCGATGCGCGTGCGCGGCGCCGCGCGGCGGGGGAGCTGCGGGCGGCTCGCGCTCGCGTGCAGCGTGATCAGCTGGTCGAGCGACGGCGCCTCGAACGGAGGCCTCCCGGAGACGAGGTGGTACAGCGTCGCGCCGAGCGCGTAGACGTCCGCGCGGAAGTCGACGGCCTCCCCGCGCGCCTGCTCGGGGGCCATGTACAGCGGCGTGCCGGCGAGCGAGGTCTGCGCGACGGCGCCGCCTTCCCCGGCGTCCCCGGCGGCGCCGACGGGGGCGCTCGCGGCGAGGCCGAAGTCGAGCACCTTCAGGACGCCGTTGCCGTCGAGCATCAGGTTCGACGGCTTGACGTCGCGGTGGATCGTGCCGCTGCGCTGCGCCTCGCGCAGGCCGAGCGCCGCGGCGCGCACGGCGGCGAGGGCCTCGTCGACGGGCATCGGGCCGGCGGCGACGCGGTCGCCGAGGGTGACGCCGGCGACGTACTCCATCGCGAAGTACAGGCGGCCGGCGTCCTCGCCGATGAAGTAGATGTGCCCGACGTGCGGGTGGGCGACGCGGGCCTGCGCGCGCGCCTCGCGGATCAGGCGCCCGCGGCGGCCGGCGTCGCGGGCGAGCGCGCCGGGGAGCACCTTGATCGCCACCGGGCGATCGAGCGCGAGGTCCTGCGCGAGGTAGACCTCGCCCATGCCGCCGGCGCCGAGGCGGCGCTCGACCCGGAAGTGGCCGAGCTGCTGGCCCGCGGCGAGGCCGGCCGCGGGCGCCGCGGGCGCGCCGGCGCGCGGCGCGATCGTCGCCGTCGTCCCGAGGTCGGGCGCGGGCGGCGCGGCGGCGGTGTCTTCGAGCTCGGGGCGCACGCGCGGCGAGGATACCCCAATCGATCTCCACACCTCGAGGACGGCCGGCCCGCGGGAGGGCCGGCCCGCCCCGGACTTGACTCCGAGCACCAGTCGCCTACCCTCGACGAACGCATGCCCGGCGGCGATCGCAACTGGACCATCACGCCGACGCTGCTCTGGTTCGCCGGCATCCTCGGGGTCGGGCTGTGCGTGCTCGACGGGAGCGTGCAGGCCGTCGCCGATCGGTTCACGACGCCGCGCGGCACCGACGACGAGCCCGCCGCGGCGCCGTCGTCGGGGCCGATGTTCGCGAAGAAGCCGACGGTCGTCGCCGACAAGGGCGTCGCGCCGGCGTACGAGAAGCCGGCGCCGCCGCCCGATGCGCCCAAGGGCGACCGCACGCACATGGGCGCGCTCGAGGACATCTGCCTCGACGGGACGCCGACGGCCTGCAAGCGCTGGGGGATGGACGGCTTCTACAAGTCCGTCGTCGCGAACAAGGCGGGCAAGCTCGGCCGCCCGGTGCGCATCTCGTGGTTCGGCGACTCGGTGATCGCGACGGACCACATCCCCGGCCGGCTGCGCGCGAAGATGCAGGCCGAGCTCGGCAACGGCGGCCCGGGGTTCATCTTCATGCTGCCGCCGCACAAGTTCTGCGGGCACGAGGCGATCGTGCGCTCGTGGAACGGCGGCTGGAACACGTACGGCATCTCGACGTTCCAGATCCCCGACGGGCTCTACGGCGTCGGCGGCTCGTCGGTCGACACCTACGGCGGCAACGTCTCGATCAAGCTCGTCGCCGGCACCGCGTCGCGCGCGGAGCTGTACTACCTCGCGCAGCCCAAGGGCGGGCGCGCGACGGTGAAGGCCGACGGCGCCGAGATCCTGCGCGCCGAGACGGCGGGCGACGCGAAGGCGGCGGCCTGGGCGGTCGGGACGGTCCCCGCCGGCGCCAAGAAATTCGACATCAACGTCGAGGGTGCAGTACGTCTGTTCGGGATCGATCTCGAGAACGCGGCCGGCGCGGTCGTCGACAACCTCGGGATCGTGAGCGTCAACGTGGGCAGCTTCACGAACACCAACGTCACCCACTGGGCCGAGGAGCTCGGGCACCGCAACGCCGACCTCGTGATGATCATGATCGGCGCGAACGAGGCGCAGTGGCTGAACCCGGGCGACGGCGACACGAAGACCTACCAGGCGCGCTACGAGAAGGTGCTCGCCCCGATGAAGAAGGGGCGCCCCGACGGCGCGTGCCTCGTCGTGTCGCCGACGGACCAGGCCTACGCGGGCGACGGCCACTACCCGTCGCGCCCGGTGATGCCGTACCTCGTCGAGGCGCAGCGCAAGGCCGCGCTCGCGACGGGCTGCGCGTTCTTCTCGACGTACAACTGGATGGGCGGCAAGGGCTCGGCGGCGAAGTGGTTCGCGGGCGGGCTCGTCGGCACCGACTTCCAGCACCTCACACCCAGCGGAGCGAACAAGCTCGCCGATGCGGTCTACGAGACCCTGATGGCGGGCTACCGGCGGTATGCGGGGACCTAGCGCCGCGCTGCGCATCGCGTACCTCGCCGCCCTCGCCGGGTGTGCCTTCTCCTGTGGAGCAGGGGGCTGCGACGGTGCGCGCGCGAAGCCGCCGGAGTCCCCGCAGGCACCGGGCGTCGACCCGGATGCGGGCGGGCTCGTGGCGGCCGTCGAGCCGGGTGCGGCGGCGGAGGCGCCCGCGGCGATGGAGACGCACGGCTACCTCGTCGTGCCGCAGGGCGCGCTCGAGCGGCTGAACCAGGCGCTCGTCGCGGCGGAGCGCGGCGACGCGAACGCGCGCGTCGGCATGCTGTTCTTCGGCGACTCGCACACCGCCGGCGACTCGATGACGTCGCGGCTGCGCGGCACGTTCCAGAAGCGCTTCGGCGACGCCGGGCGCGGCCTCGTCGCGGCGGGCAAGCCGACGGCGCGCCACTACTACCAGCGCGACGTGAAGTACGGCGCGACGGGGCAGTGGAAGACCAGCGTCGGCGGCTACAAGGACCCCGAGCCGTACGGCATCTGCGGGATGCGCATCTACGGCGAGAAGCAGGGCAGCCAGCTGTGGGTCGAGACGTGCGCCGAGTGCCCGAACGGCCACAGCGTCGGGCAGTTCGAGATCTTCTACCAGGCGGCCCCGGCGAACGGCGTCCTGCGCTACCGCGTCGACGACGGCCCCTGGGCGCACCTGCCGACGAAGACGCAGACGATCGAGCCGCCGCACCCGGCGCGCCACGTCATCCCCGTCGCCGACGGGCCCCACAAGCTCACGATCGAGCACGGCGGCGGCGGGCCGCTCGACCTGTACGGCGTCGCGCTCGAGCGGGCGAAGCCGGGCGTCATCGTCGACTCGCTCGGCGTCGTCGGGCGGCGCCTCGGCAGCCTGCGCTCGTGGGACTGGTCGGTGATCGGCGAGCAGCTCGCGACGCGCGACCCGCGCCTCGTCGTCCTCCAGTACGGCACGAACGAGGCCGACGACCCCGACCTCGACCTCGAGGCGCTCGCCCGGTACTACGACGACACGATCCTGCGCATCCGCGCCGCGGCGCCGACGGCGTCGATCCTCATCCTCGGGCCGCCCGACATGGGCGTGCGCGAGGGCGGCAAGGCGTGCGACGCCCCGAAGAAGCCGCCGCGCGGGTCGACGGTGGACGCCGGCGTCATCCCCGAGTGCGAGTGGCGCACCCCGGCCGCCGTCCGCGAGATCATCGCAGTCGAACACGCCGCCGCCGTGCGGAACAAGGTCGCGTTCTTCGATACCTTCGCCGCCATGGGTGGAGCCGACCGCATGGACGAGTGGGTCAAGGCCGAGCCGCGGCAGGCCTACAAGGACCACGTGCACTTCACCGACGTGGGATACCGCCGCTGGGCCGACGAGCTCTCGCAGGCGCTGCTCGCCGCGTACGACCGCCACCGCGCCGCGCTGAAGCTGCCGCCGTCGTCGTCGAAGTAGTCGAGGAGCGCGCGCGTGCTCTTCTCGTCGCCGGACTATCCGCTGTTCCTGATCGCGGTGTTCTTCCTCTACGGGCTCGCCCGCTGGGGCGAGGGCGTGCGCGGCGCCATCGGGCGCATCGCGCTCATGACCGTGCTCGGCGACATCGTGTTCGCGCTCGTCGCGAAGGATCCGGCGGCGGTGTGGGACCCGATCGGCGGCGTGCTCCTGCAGCTCGTCGCGCCCGACGACGACGTGTGGCGCAGCGTCGCGAACGGCGTCCACGACGCGCTCGGCGACGGCGTCCGCGTCGCGCGGGCCGACCGGTGGACGGCGTGGTTGCTCGTGAAGTGGGCGATCGGCGCGGGCGTGCTCGCGGGGGCGATCACCGCCGGGCGGCGCCACGCGACGTGGATCGCGTCGGAGCGCGGGCAGAGGGCGATCGGCATCGGCTTTGTCGCCGGGCTCGTCGCGCTCGGCACGACCGTCGGCGTCGCGGAGTCGGCCGGCGCGCTCGACGCGGTGACGCGCCACATCGTCGCGCACGCGCACCTCGCCGTGCTCGCGACGCTCGGCGTCGGCTTCGGCATCGGGCTCGCCGGCGCCGAGGACGGCACGCGCCGCCCGCTCGGGCGCGTGATCACGCTGTTCGTCGCGTCGTCGCTCTTCTATCACGCGTGGGCGGCGGCGATGCCGGGGCCGTATCGCTACCTCCTCGCGCTGCTGCTCGCGACGATCGTCCTCGACTACTACCTGGGCATCTGGATCGAGGGCACCGAGGACCCGTGGCGGCGCAAGCTGCTCGTCATCGTCAGCCTGTGCTCGAACCTGGGCATCCTGGTGTTCTTCAAGTACAGCGACTTCTTCCGCCTCGACGTGCTGCACCTCGACGCGGAGCCGTGGGGGCTGATCCTGCCGGCGGGCATCTCGTTCCACACGTTCCAGTCGCTGAGCTACACGATCGACGTGTACCGGCGCGAGCTGCCGGCGACGCGCTCCGTCGTCGAGTTCGCGACGTTCGTGCTGTTCTTCCCGCAACTCGTCGCGGGGCCGATCGTGCGCGCGCAGGACCTGTTGCCGCAGCTGCGCGATCCGCCGGCGTTCGAGCTGCGCCAGGCGACGCTCGGGCTGCACCGGATCGTCGTCGGGCTGTTCAAGAAGATCGCGCTCGCCGACGCCCTCGCCATCTCGATCGTCGACCGCGTGTTCGAGGCGCCCGAGCGGTTCAGCTCGCTCGAGGTGCTGTGCGGCGTGTACGGGTACGCGCTGCAGATCTACCTCGACTTCTCGGCGTACTCCGACATCGCGATCGGCAGCGCGCAGCTGCTCGGCTTCGCGATGCCGGAGAACTTCCGCACGCCGTATCGCTCGTCCAACCTGCAGGAGTTCTGGCGGCGCTGGCACATCAGCCTGTCGACGTGGCTGCGCGACTACCTGTACATCACGCTCGGCGGCAACAAGGGCACCGCGGCGCGCACGTACTTCAACCTGATCGCGACGATGGTGCTCGGCGGGCTGTGGCACGGAGCGAGCTGGGCGTTCATCGTGTGGGGCGCGCTGCACGGGTTCGGGCTCGCGATCACGCGCTACTTCCAGCGCGCGACGGCGGTGTCGGCGGCGCAGGCGTGGCGGCTGCTCGCGGTGTGCGCGGCGATCGCGGGCCTCGGCTCGGGGGTGCAGCTCGTGCTGCTCGGCGACCAGGGCGTGTGGACGCAGCTCGTGCTCGCGTGGCTGTTCCTGACGCCGCTGTGGGCCGTCCTGACGGCGTGGCTCGGGCGCGACGATGCGCCGGCGCCGTCGCGCGAGGCGCCCGAGGCGGCGGAGGGCGGGCCGTGGCGCCCGCTGTGGACGCGGACGAAGGACGTCGTCGGCGGCGGCGTGCAGGGGAGCTGGCGCGTCGCCGAGGCGCTGCGGCTCGCGACGTGCGTCGCGGGCATCGGCGTGTTCGCGCTCCTGCAGTACGGGCCGAAGGCGTGGTGGATCCCGTCGATCCTGGGGACGTGGTTCCTCTCGCTCGCGGCGGACGTCGAGGAGCGCGGCGTCCGCAAGGGGATGATGCTGCGCGTGTACGCGGTGGTCGCGAGCGCGGTCGGCTTTGCGGCCGGCGTGCCGGGCGTGCCGTCGTGGGTGTGGCTCGTCGTCGCCGCAGCGGCGTGGACGTTCGCGCAGGCGGCGCAGAAGCCGGGGCGGTTCGGCGCGCGCCTGCTCGCGGAGGCGCGGCGCACGATCTCGACGGTGCTCGTGTTCCACTACGTGTGCTTCGCGTGGGTGTTCTTCCGCGCGGAGTCGTTCGACAAGGCGCTCGCCGTGCTGCGCGAGCTGGCGGAGCTCGACACGGGCAGCGCGAACCTCGGCCCGCTCGTGACGACGGCGCTCGTCGCCGGCTTCGCGTGTCACTTCTTCGCGGACGGGACGTTCCGGTGGCTGCGCGACCGCTTCCTCGCGCTGCCGTCGTGGGGGCAGGGCATCGTGCTCGCGGCGGCCGCGCTCGCGCTGCGCGAGCTCGCGCACCCCAAGCTCGTGCCGTTCATCTACTTCCAGTTCTAGCCGCGGGTTTCGGTCCTCGCCGCTTCCAGCAGGCCCGAGCTCTGGCCGGGGCTGCTCGTGGTCCCGCGTGCGGTCCTCGCGTCGAGCACGAACGGAGTGGAAACGAGCTAGGAGGTTACTCGCGGCCGCGGAACGGCGAGACCTCGTCGAACTGCATCCCGACCTCGTCGTCCGGAGCGAACTGCACGAGCGCCGCGGTGTCGAGCAGGACGGCGCCGCCGGGCGGGATGTCGGCGACGAGGTTCGCGAAGCGATCGCCGGGATCCGGCGTCAGCGCCGGCGAGCCGGCGGTGCGCGTGACGAGGCGCGGGTGGACGACGAAGACGCCGAGCTGGCCGCCGTCGACCTTCATGTCGGAGAGGAAGATGCCGCCGCCGAGGGCCTGCGCGACGAACTGCACGGTGGCGCCGCGCTGCTTCGGGAGCGGGAGGATGTTGATCGGGCACGTCGGATCGCCGACCTCACCCCCGGTGCACAGGCGCGGGCGCGCCGGCCCGGCGAGGTCCGACGACGGTGCGGACGCGTCGGCGCCGGGCCCGCCGCCGCTGCCGTGCTCCTCACAGCCGACGAGGGCGACGGCCGCGAGGGCCGGAACGACGAGCCGCATGCGGCGATGGTAGCGCCGATCAGCCGGCGGGCGGCGGGTTCGCGAGGCACGCCTCGAGCTCGGGCGTCTTCGTCCAGCCGCACGTGTGGTCGGGCTGGCGCTCGCAGGTCGCGTGCTGGTAGCACGCGTACTCGGGCTTGAACTCGCACGTCGTGATGACGTCCTCGGCGGCGGCGTCGGTGCAGACCGTGCTGCTGCAGCCCGCCTTCACGCACGGCTTGGCGGCCGGCGGCGGCGGATCGCCGGGGGTGGTGCCGGTCGACGACGACTTGCCGCCGCACGCGGCGAACAGAGCGAACGAGATGGCGGCGGAGGCGATCGCGAGGCGCTGCATGCGCGCACCATATCAGGCGCGGCGAGGACGTCATCCGCTCCGGAAGCGCGGCGAGCGCGTATCCTCGAGGGATGTTGCGAGCCGCCGTGACCGTGTCGTTCGTCGCGAGTGTGAGCTGCGTGCCCGATCGCGGGGACGTGGGGCCGGCGGGCCAGAAGGGCGAGATGGGAGAGCAGGGCGAGATGGGCGCGATGGGCGAGATGGGGAATCCGGGGCCGCCGGGGACGGCGGGGCAGCAGGTGCGCGAGGTGCTCGGCACGGCGCAGGTCCAGGTGTCGGCGGCGTCGACGTCGTTCGTGCTGGTGCCCGGCCTCGCGGCGACGGTGGACGTCCCGGCCGGCACGACGCAGCTCGTGCAGACGGAGGGCGGCATCCAGTGCACGGAGCTCGGCAACGCGTTCGGCGCCGTGGACCTGGCGTTGTTCGTCGACGGTCAGCCGACGAACACGATCCGCCGGATCGTGGCGGCGAACTCCGTCGGGCTCGCGCAGATGATCGCGACGTGGTCGTTCGGGCGCACGTTCCAGCTCGCGCCCGGGACGCACACGTTCGACGTGCGCGTGATGGCCGGAGCGCCGGCGATGGCGGTCACGAACGTCAGCAGTGCGGCGGCGCCACAGCTGCAGGGCGTGCTGCGCGTGACGACACTCAAGCAGTAGACTGCCGCGGTGCGAGCCGCCGCCGTCACCGCCCTGGTCGCGCTGTGCCTCCCGTGCCTCGACGCCTGCGGGGGCTCGATCCCCAGCTACCCGTGGCCGAAGGAGCCCGATCCGACGCGGGCGGAGATCGAGCTCGGCGTCGGTGACGTCGTCGGGATCACCGTGTGGGACAACCGCGACTTCAACACCGACGCGACCGTGCGCGCCGACGGCACGATCACGATCCCGCTGATCGGCGACCTCAAGGCGGCGGGCTCGACGCCGTCGATGTTGCGCAAGGCGATCAAGGACCGCGTCGAGCAGTTCATCAAGTTCCCCGAGGGGCAGAACTTCGTGACGGTGATGCTGAAGACGTGGCGCAGCTACCGCTGGACGATCCAGGGCGAGGTCACGCGCCAGGGCGTGTTCACCTCCGACCACTACGTGCGCGTCTCCGAGGCGATCGCGCAGGCGGGCGGCCCGAGCCGGTTCGCGAGGCGCGAGCGCCTGGTGCTGTTCCGCTACGACGCGGCGACGCGGCAGACCAAGCGGATCCCGCTGCACTACGACCTGATCGTGTCGGGCGAGCGCCCCGACATGGACATCTTCGTGCTCGCGAACGACGTCATCTACATCCCGTAGGCCGGCGCACGTGAGGCGCGCCGGAGATCCTCCGTCGAGACGTGCCGCGGATCGACGCTAGAGCACGTCGGGGCGATCGGGGGCGAGCCAGCCGGCGAGCGTGGCGGACAGGCCGAGGACCAGCTCGGGGGCGCGCCGCGCGGCGGCGGCGAAGGTGTCGCGATCGATCTCGAGGACGGTCGCGGTGCCGTCGGCGACGACGGTGGCGGCGCGCGGGGCGCGCGTGAGGACGGCGAGCTCGCCGACGACGCCGCCCGCCTCGATGCGGCGCGCGGGGGCGGGGTCGCGGCGGGCGAGCAGGGCGCCGGAGGTGACGACGAACATCGCGTGCCCCTCGGCGGCCGCGGCGAACAGCTCGCCGGTGACCTCGCGCGTGCGGGCGCGCGACGCGAGCGTGGCGAGCGCCGGGCCGGCGACGGTGGCGAACAGCGCCGGCCGGCGCAGCATCGCGAGCGCCGGCTCGAGCTCCGCGAGCTCGCCGTCGCACAGCCGCGCGAGCCAGCGGTCGTGCGGCGCGAGCAGCTGCCCGGGCAGCGCGCCGCCGGGGCGCGCGACCGGCGGCCGCAACCACCGCTCGATCACCGCGAGCATCTCCGTCCGCCCCGCCTGCAGCTCCTGCACGACGTCGAGCGCGCGCTTGCGATCCGGCTCGCGCCCGCCCACGAGCCGCCGCGCCGTCGCCGCGAGCGGCGCCGGATCGCGCCCCGCCGCCGCCGTCTCCACCGCCGCCGCCCACATGAGGCGCGCCACGCACCCGCGCGTCGCCAGCTCGAGCTCGTGTCGGGCGCACGCCGTCAGCGCGGTCGTCGCGTTGGGTGCGCCGTTCGCCGCGTTCGCAGCGTTCGCAGGGGTCGCGTCGTCGGGGCGGGTCGTCGCGAGGGCGGCGTCGGCGTCGCGCGCGTCGAGGTGGGCGACGAGGGCGGCGAGGGCCGCGTCGAGGGCGGCGGCGATCGGGGCGCGTGCGAGGTCGCTGGTGTCGCGGCCGCTGCTCGCGAATGCGAGGGCCGTGCGGAGTGCCGCGTGCGCGACCTCGGGGTCGGCGTCGCCGAGGAGCGCGGCGAGCAGCGCGCCGCCGGCCGTCGCGCGGGCGAGGGCACGCGCGATCGCGAGGCGGGCGAGCGGCGTCAGCTGGTCGCGGTGCGCGGCGAGCATGGCGGCCCCCGCCTCGTCGAGCGCCGCGATCGCCGCGAGCGCCTCGGGCGCGCCGGCCGCGAGCGCCTCGTCGAGGAGCGGCAGCATCGCCGCCGGCCCGGCACACGCGATCACCGCGAGGGCGCCCGCGCGGCGCGCCGGATCCACCGCCGCCGTGCGCAGCGCCGCGGCCAGCTCGTCGGCCGCGCCGGCGTCGTCCGCGGTGCGGGTGCGGTGGGTGCGGACGAGGGCGATCGCCCAGCCCGGGTCGCGCGCGCACAGGCGGCCGACCTCGCCGAGGACGTCGCCGCCGAGGAGCGTGATCTCGGCGGAGCGGACGGACGCGGCGACGTCGCGCGAGAGGGCGCCGCGGGAGCGGCCGCGCGCGAGGCCGCCGTCGTCGCCGGCGAGGGCGAGGGCCTTCATGCCGAGGGAGAATGCGCGGTCGTCCTCCTCGATCGCGACGGCGGCGCGCAGCTCGTTGCGGAGGGCGGGGGTGGGCGAGCGCGCGAGCTGCTCGAACAGCGCGGCGCGCACGGCCGGCTCGTCGTGGCGCAGGTGCTCGCCGAGGGTCTCGGGGTCGACGCGCGCGCGGGCGAGGGCGGCGCGGGCGAGGGCCGCGGTGCGCGCGTCGTCGGCGCCGGCCTCGGCGGTCCACCGCTCGAGCGTCGCGAGCTCGATGCGCGTGGGGTCCTCGCGCACGGCGCGCGCGGCGATGCCGAGGGGCGCGGCGAGCGCCGCCTGGAACCGGCGCGCGGCCGCGTGGGCGCACAGCCACCACACGAGGCACACGCCGATCGTCAGCGCCGCGAGGCGCGTCGGGTGCTCGACGGCCGATGGGCCGAGCAAGAGGAGCACGAGCGCGGCCGAGGCGGCGCCGGCCGGCCCGACGGCGCCGCGCAGCAGCACCTTCCAGCGCGCGCGCGGCCCCGGCGGGAACGCGGACAGGCTGACCTCCTGCGCGGTGCGCGAGGTCGCGAGGCGCAGCACCTGATCCGACGTGCGCGTCCCCGCGAGCGCCACGAAGCCCGGCACCAGCGCGAACGCCGCGTACCACACGATGACCAGCGCCGGATGGATCGCCGCCGTCGTCGGCAGGCTCCGCGTGACGAGCAGGCGCGGCACCGCCGTCACCTGCAGGAGCAGCAGCACGGCGTTCGTGCCGCCGTAGAACAGCGCGAACGCGACGGCGAACTCGGTCTCGCCCCGGTAGCGGCTCTTCAGCTCGGCCGCGAACTGCAGGTCGATCACCGTCGCCACGATGCCCTCGAGCACCGCGACCGCGATCATCGCGGACAGGAGGCGCACCTGCGGCTCCCCGAGGCTCTCCGCCGTCCCCGGCGGCGCCGTCGCGCCGGGCGCTCCCCCGGCCGCGAGGGCGCGCTCCTGCGCGATCGCGAGCGCGAGCACCACCGCCGACGCCGCCGCGCCCAGGTACGGCAGGATCGCCGTCCCGAGCGGCACCGCGAGCGACCCCGCACCGAGCCCCGCGATCACGCCGCCCGCCGTCACCGCCGCGCCGGCGCGCGGCAACATCCGGCGCGCATCGCGCCCCGCCACCGACGCGGCGACGCGATTCCACAGCGCGAGCCCCACCACCTGCGACAGCGCCGCGAGCGCCACCACCAGCACCGCCGGCGACACCCCCGCGTGCAGCAACCCGGGCGCGCCCGCCGCCGCGCATCCGACGAGCGCGATCAGCACCGGATCCACGACCCGCGCGTGCGCGCGCCGCGTGATCACGTCGTACAGGAACGTCGCCGCCGCGAACCCACCCGCGCTCGCGACGAACAGCCACGGCAGCTGCTGCTTCCCGTACGCCGCGACGAACGCGCCCTCCGCGAACGAGCGCAGCGCCACCGCCACGAAGTTCCCGGCGAGCACCATCGCCGCCCCGAGGAGGTAGGCGCGCCGATTCATCGCAGCGTCAACCTCCCTCGACGAGCAGCCGCGCGAGCGCACCCGCGAGGGAGGCGAGGGCGACCGGGTCCTCCTCGAGGACGTCGCGGACGTCGTCGACGGCGAGCGCGAGGACGCGGGTGGGGCGATCGGCGATCGCCTCGACGACGGGCGTGCTCGGCGCGACCACGCGCACGAGCCCGACGACGTGGCCGGCGGACGCGGTGCCGCCGTGCCGGCGCATCGAGCTCACCGAGGCGTCGAGCTTGGCCGCGCCGCGCGCGACGACGGCCATCGAACCCTCGGCCACGACCCACACGGTGTCGTCGGTGCTGCGGCGCTCTCCCGCCGCGAGGTCGCGCGGCACCGCGCGCTCCGCCAGGCGGATCACCACCGGCGGCGCCAGCTCGGCGAACAGCGGGCACGCGGCCAGCGCCCGGGCTCGCTCGAGGAGATCCATGATCGATCCGGCGCGCTACTTCTTCTTCGCGAGGATCTTCTTCTGGTTCGCGACGATCGTCTTCTGGTTCGACAGGACCTGGTCGAGCTTCTTCTGGTTCGCGATCACCTGGTCGAGCTTCTTCTGGTTCCCGGCGATCTTGGCCTGGTTCGCGATCACCTGGTCGAGCTTCTTCTGGTTCGCGATGATCGCATCGAGCTTCTTCTGGTTCCCGGCGATCTTGGCCTGGTTCGCGATCACCTGGTCGAGCTTCTTCTGGTTCCCCAGGATCGCCTTCTGGTTCGCCAGGATCTCCTTCAGGGACTTCTGGTTCCCGGCGATCTTGTCCTGGTTCGCGATGATCTTCGTCTGGTTCGCGAGGATCTTCGCGAGCGAGTCCTGGTTCCCGCGGATCTTGTCCTGGTTGGACAGGATCTTCTCCTGGTTCGCGATGATCGTGCGCTGGTTCGCGACGATCGCGTCCTGGTGGGTCACGTGGTCCTCGCCGGTGTCGGCGTTGCTCATCGTGTTGCTCATCGTCGTCTCCATGGCGTCGCATCGTCCCCACACGCCGACCATTCCGCAAGCCCCGGGCTGAACTTCGTTCCCGGAAATAGTTGACCACGAGTCAACAAGGCCGGTGTACAAGGGCGCCGATGAGGAGCCAGCTCGCCTTCCGCATGGTCGTGTCGCTGGGGCTGGTCGCGTGCGGCGGCGCCGCCGGCGACGACGACACCACCGCGACCGTCACCCGCGTCGCGCTGCCCCAGGCGCTCGGCGGCGCGATGTTCGCGAACCCCGACGCCTACCCGACGATCCCCGTCCACGTCGCCGTCGATGCGACCGGCGGCGAGCCACCCGGCGTCACGGTCGCCGTCGACGGCCAGACGATCGCCGCGCTCCCCGACGCCGCCGGCACCGGCTGGGTCGCGCAGGTCCCGATCGCCGCGCTCGCCGACGGCGACCACGCGCTCGTCGCCACGTCGGGCGCCGTGTCCGCCGCCGCGCAGCTCGTGATCGGCCGCGCCGGCGTGCAGTACACGCAGATCTCCGTCGACGGCAACGCGGGCACGCCGCGCCTGCACCGCGCCGGCGACCGGCTGTTCCTCACGTGGACGGACAGGTCCGCGACCGCCCGCGTCGCGTGGAAGCAGGAGATCGACGGCGCCGGCCGCCGCGTCGGCGACAAGGTCGCGCTCGCCGGCGGCCCCGGCCGGAACGACGTCCTCTACGCGCGCACCGCGCTCGGCAGCGCCACGATCGGCGTCGTCTACCAGGAGGCCGGCGGCCCGTACCGCAGCTTCTTCACCATCGTCGCCCTCGACGGCACCACCCAGCTCGCGCCCGTCGCGCTCGATCCGCCGGATCGCTTCGGCTCCCACTCCGGCGACGTCGTGTTCACCGGCGACGGCTACGACGTCGTGTGGCGCACGAACGACGGCATGGGCTCTTCCGACGTCCGCTGGCTGCACGCGGCCGAGGCCGCGACCTCCCTCACCACCGCGCCGCTGATCGCGGCCGCCCGGGGCGACGGCGCGCCGCACGCCGGCTTCGATCCGTTCACCAACGTCAGCGTGCGCCGGCTCGGCGACGCGAGCCTCGTCGCGTTCGTCCGCTACCGCCACGACGCCGCGCTCGATCTCGATCTGCCGCGCTGCCAGCTCGCGACGATCCGCGCCGGCGCCGTCGTTTCCACCGAGCTCGTCGACGCCGGCGGCGGCTTCTTCTGGGACGACGACTGCCGCGTCCTCGACGACGGCACCGGCCCCGTCGTCGCCCGCGCCGGCAAGGACCTGACGTCCTCCGAGGACAACCCGCGCGCGGTCATGTTCCTCACGCGCGTCCCGCTCGCGCCGTCGCGCGGCGCCGGCGCCGTCAGCGTCAGCGCACCCGAGACGCGCAGCGAGCCCACGCTCGTCGCCACCGCGGCCGCGCCGATCCTCGCGTGGTCCGACGCGCGCAGCTACGCCGACGACCTGTCCACCGGCGAGGTCGAGCTCTACGCCGCGCCGCTCGGCGCCGACCTCGTGACCGCGCCGAACGTCGGCTTCGCGCACACGCACTTCATCGAGAGCACCGCCGACATCCGCGGCGCCGCGCTCGGCACGAACGCGATGCTCGTCTGGATCGACGAGCGCCACGGCGGCACGATCCTCGACCCGCGGCCCGAGGTCTACCTCGAGACCGCGTGGCAGTAACCGCGCTGTAACATCGCGACAACGCTCGGGGTCTGCACCCTCAGGTCACCCGTCGCATCCCCAGCGCGCGCGCCGTCGCCCGCGCATGTCCGCGAACCTACGTGCCGCGCGCGTGGCACCGCCGCTGCACACGCTCCACCCCGCATGCGGTGGGCGCCTGCCTGCATCGTCGTGGTCGCGGTCCTCGGGTGCCGCTCGAGCACGTCGTCGGAGTCGCAGCGCATCACGCCCGAGGCGCAGGCGCCGCCCGCGAAGATCTCGCAGCGGCGCCGGCAGACGCTCGACCTCCCGGGCGACGGCAACGGTGCCGTGTGGGACGCCGCCGCGAGCACGCTCTACGTCACCGACGACACCCACAACCGGCTCGTCGCGTGGACGGGCGACACGACGCTCGCCGCCGCCGGTGCGTTCCCGGCGGCGGACCGCCCGGGCCTCGACGGCCTCGTCCGCCTTCCGGACCAGCGGTTCGTCGCGACCTCGTTCGGCTTCGGCACGCACGGCGCCGTGTTCGTCCTCGCCGCCGACGGTGCGCACGCGGTCCCGAACCTCGACCCGAAGCGCCGCCGCATCGGCCTCGCGCAGGCGCCGAGCGGCGCGCTCTACGTCGGCTACTTCGTCGTCGAGCCCGGCAGCAAGCACACCGGCGGCATCGCGCGCCTGGACCTCGCCGGCGGCGAGACCGACTTCGTCGCCGGCGACCTGAAGAAGCCCGTCGGGCTCGTCGCCACCGACACGACGCTGTACGTCGCGGATCAGGACCAGCTCGCGATCTACGCCTACGCGCTCCCCGATCCGGGGCCGCCGACCGTGATCGCGAAGGACCTCCCGAGCGCGGATCACCTGACGCGCCTCCCGAACGGCGACCTCGTCACCGGCGGCAAGAAGGGCGCGGTCTACCGCGTCTCGCTCGACGGCCGCGTCACGACGATCGCCGACGGCTACGAGCACGTGCGCGGCACGGCGTACGATGCGGCCCAAAAGCGCCTCTTCGTCGTCGAGCACAGCGCCTCGTCGAGCCGCCACAAGCTCCACATCCTGACGCTCGAGTGAACCCGAGGAGAACCATGCGCGATCTTGCCTATCTCGTCTTCGCCTTCGCCGTGTCCGCCACCGCGGTCGCCTGTTCCAACGGCGACGGCGACCCGTTGCCCATCGACGCGCCGACGAACCCCGGCGTCGACGCGCCGACGAACCCCGCCGTCGACGCGCCGCAGGCCAACGTCTGCACGGGCGCGCTCTACGACGGCTGCACCGGCAACGACAAGTGCATGTCGAACAACTGCCGCCTGTTCAACGGCGCGAACCTCATGGTGTGCACGCAGACGTGCGACGCCGCCAACCCGTGCCCCGCCCAGAACGGTCAGCCGGTCTCGTGCAACGGCATGGGCATCTGCCGCCCGCAGGCCGCGAACGCGTGCACGCCGCAATAGCGATTGCCGGCGCCCGTCCTCGGGGCGATGATCGTCTGCGTTCCGCTGCGGCCGTGAAGTTGCTGGAGATCCTGCCATGACCCTGCGCGCGTATCCGAAGTGCCTGATCGGAGCCGTCGCCCTCGCGGCGACCTGGGGTCGGCACGCCCACGCGGACACACCGGCGGCCCCGCCAAGCAACGAGACGGGTGGCGAGACCTCGGCGACCAAGGCCGCGGACAACGACGGCCTCTCCGACGAGGATCGCAAGCTCCGCGACGACGCCGAGCGGAGCGCGATCTACGTCAACGACCGCTACGAGAAGCCGTTCGAGCGCGACACGCAGGTCCGCCTCACCGGCGAGCAGCTCGCCCAGCGCGGCGCCGTCGACCTCGCGACCGCGCTGGCGCTCCTCCCCGACGTCAGCGTGCGCGACGCCGGCCGCGGCGGCTTCAACATCGACATCCGGGGTGCGCGCAAGGGCGCCGTGTCCGTGATCGTCGACGGCGTCCTCGTCAGCGATCCGTACTACGGCACGTTCGACGTCTCGACGATCCCCGTCACCGACATCATCGAGATCCGCGTCGCGACGACGCCGCAGTCGCCGATCGATGGCCCCGGCGGCCCGGGCGGCGTGATCGAGGTCGTCACGCGCGACGCGCTCGGCCCCAAGGCCGTGATCGCGCGCGTCACCGGCGACTCGCTACCGAGCTTCGGTATGACCGGCACGGCGCGCGTCGCGCTCGCGAAGGACCTCGCGCTGCGCCTATCCGCGTCGGGCCTGATGGGCGCGCGCGACATGGCGCTCCCCAACAACGCCTCGCTCGGCGAGGAGCGCCGCGCCGTCACGGGCGCGATGCGCCTCGAGTACCGGAAGGGCACGCGCCGCCTCGCGCTCGACGGCTTCCTCGACAACCGCCACTACATCTCGCCGCCGTCGGACGTCAACCCGAGCTCGATCCTGCTCATCGACGGCGAGACCACGTCGCGCGTCACGCTGAAGGCGAACGACAAGGTCGGCGACACGGCGCTGCAGGGGCAGGGCTGGTTCCAGACGATGGGGCGCACGTCGCGCTACTACAGCAACGCGTCGCTGTCGACGCAGCAGGCGTTCGAGGAGCTGTCGGCGACGCGCGTCGGCGGCCAGCTCCTCGCGACGCGCGCGTTCGCGAAGCACTTCCGCTGGGCCGCCGCGACCTCGTTCACGCACGAGACCGCCGAGGTGAAGACCCAGGGCGACGTCTCGACGGGCAACGTCACGCTCGTCGAGCCGGCCGCCGACCTGCAGTTCGATCGCAAGAAGATCGCGCTCGATGCGGCGTTCGGCGTCGCGCTGCCGATCGGCGTCGGCGCCGATCCGTGGCCGGAGATGAAGCTCGTCGGCAAGTACCGCGCGACGAAGCAGCTCGACATCACGGCGACCGGCGGCCGCAAGGGCCGGTTGCCGAGCCTGCGCGAGCGCTTCGACGCCGCGACCGGCAACCCGGCGCTCGGCCCCGAGAAGGCGTGGCACGCCGAGGTCCGCGCCACGCACGCGCTCGACGATCGCCTGCGCATCGAGGTCGCGCCGTACTACCGCCGCACGCAGGGCACGGTGCGCGTGTCGACGAACCCGGCCGACATGGGCAAGCTCGCGAACCTCGGCGAGCTCGACATCTACGGCATCGACACCTCCGCGCGCGCGAAGGTCATCCCGGAGCTCGAGCTCGGCGGCTCGTACAACTACATCATCGCGTGTCAGCTCGGCAGCGCCGAGGGCTGCGACCGGCGCGTCGGCGCAGCGATGGGCGGCCTCGATCCGCTCGATCGCCTCCCGCACCACCGCTTCGACGCGTGGGCCCGCGCCCTCCCGCGCAAGGGCTACACGGCGCTCGTGCGCGCGCGCTACCTCGGCGGGTCGCGCGATCAGGGCAACACCACCGACGGCTACATGCTCGTCGAGGCGAGCGCCTCGGCGCAGGTCACCAGGGACTACCTCGGCGTCCTGCGCATCGACGACCTCCTCGACCGGCGCCCCGAGACGCGCTCCGGCTTCCACGGGCCCGGCCGCGTGATCAGCCTGATCTTCCAGGGCAGCTGGCAGTAGGGCTCAGCCGAACAGCGCGCGCAGCGCGATCATCCTCGCGTCTCCATCCGCTTCAACGTGTCCTGGACCTTCGGGTGGGTCCCGCACTCCTGGATGGCCGGCATCATCTCGCCGATGCGGTTCCTCATCTGCTCCTCGAGGGCAGGGGGGACCCGCTTCCCCGCGTCCTTCATCGCATTCGTCTTGATGACGAGGCTGAGGTTCGCTTCGATGACGCCGTCGAGCCCGCGAGCCATCCCCTCGCAGTCGCCCTTGTGCGCGAGGATCGTGTCGACGAACTTGTCGAAGAACGCGGCGAGCTCCGCGAACTCACCGTACTGGGCGTAGCGCGAGTCCGCCGCCATCGGCTCGCCCTGCTGCGCCGCCGGCCTCGCCGTCGGCTTCGTCGCCGCGGAGTCCGTCGCGCACCCTACCAACCACATCAGGAGCAACGCCCGTCGCATCATGGCTCGACGGTAGCGCAGCTTCAGAGAACCTTGGTGACCCCATCGGGACTTGAACATCACGCCTGAGTCGCCGCGCGGCGAACAATCACAACGGCTTCGCACGATCTCGCGCGGTTACCGGGTCCGTTCATCCCCGCTGGTCCCTGCTGGTCCCCCGTCGGCTCGACCTTTTGGGCAACGGTTGCCTGCCGGCGTAGCGTGGTGTCCGCGAGCGCGTGGGTCGCGAGTGAGGGGCCGCCCGCCGGGGCGGCGAACATCGCGCGCGGGGAGCGCGTGGCGTGCCTCTACGCGAACGATCGCGACGCGGAGCTGGCGCCGGTGGGGTGCCGGCGGCCCGTGCTCCAGACGGGCCTCACGCGCGAGCAGGCGCTGGAGCTGCTGGGCCTCGGCGCCGGGGGATCGGGCCGGATCACCAGCGCCCGTAGGGGCTGGCCTCAACGCCCGGTGGATCGGGCGTCCGCAGCGGCTGGGGCGTGGATCGGGCCGGATCACCGGCGCCCGCCGAGATGCTGTGGAATCACCACGCTGTGGGGGATGCCGTGGCGTGGTGTGGTGGACGCCTTATAGGCGGTCCACACCACACCGTCTCGCGGTGTGGAATCCACACCGTCCACACCGTCGGTCCACACCGTCCACACCGTCGCCGAGGGCGCTCAAACACGCGCGCTACACTTAGGGCATGTGCACTGGTAACAGGGGTGAACAATGCCGTTCGTGAAGGGCCGATCCGGCAACCCGGCCGGCCGACCGAAGGGCTTCGCCGGCGTCGCGGCGCGCATCATGGCCGAGACGCGCGACGGCGCGGAGCTGGTGGAGTGGGCGCTGGCGGTGTGGCGGGACGCGGCGCGCTCGCACCGAGAGCGCGCCGAGGCCCACGCGTGGCTCTCCGACCGGGGGCTCGGCAAGGCGGTCGCGACCGTCGAGCTGCACGCGTCGCTCGCCTCGACGACGAGGGACGAGGACGACGCGTTCGCCCTCCAGCTCGACGGCCTGTCGATCGAGCAGCTCGAGCAGCTCGAGGCGCTGGAGGCCGAGCGCGCCCGGATCCTCGCCGGCGTCGGCGCGCGCCTCCAGCTCACCGACGGCCGCTGACGTCCGAAACCCACATGTAGGTTTCGGACCACCCGCCGCCAGGCACGGGCCTTGCCGCGGCGGGCAAGTCGCCGGGCCCCCGTAGCCGCGGGGTCCCGCGCCGACAACATTTGCGCGGCGGCGTGAATGGTGAGTCACACCTGGATTGTGAGTGCCACTCTCGGGCCGCAAGCTCGCGGGGTCGTTCCGGATCCTGGTGGCGCGATCTCCGACGAAGATGGACCCGGTCGTGCACCTCGACGGGGCATGCCAAGGCCCGCTTCATCGCCCGTCGACGACACTGAATCTGACTGCGACTCTGACTCGCTCTACCGCGCAGTCACCACCCGCGGCCGCGTCGTCCTCGAGGCCAGCCTCCAGGACGCCGTCGAGGCCGTCGCCGAGGTCGCCGGCCGCGACCCGCTCGAGGCGGCCACCGCCCAGATCGACTCGTCGAGCTGGCTCGTGTACGCGGACCACGACGCGCTCGACGCGGATCTCGAGCGCGGGCCTCTCGACCGCGAGTCGCCGGGGTGGTTCGCCGTCGTCGAGCTGGAGCCGCGCCCGTGACGTCGGCGCCGACGCGCGTGGTGGTCTACGCGCGCGTGTCGACGACGGCGCAGGCCGACGAGGGCGTGTCGCTCGCGGCGCAGGTGGCGCGCTGCCGCGCGTACGCCGACGCGCTCGACCTCGCCGTCGCCGCCGTCGTCGAGGACGCGGGCGCGTCGGCGGCCACGCTCGATCGCCCCGGCCTCGAGCGCGCGCTCGCGATGGTGGAGCGCCGCGAGGCCGACGGGATCCTCGTCGCGAAGCTCGATCGCCTGACGCGATCGACGCGGGACCTCCTCGATCTCGTCGAGCGCCCGCGGTTCCGCCGCGGCAGGGCGGCGCTGCTCTCCGTGGGCGAGCGCCTCGACACGAGCAGCGCCGCGGGGCGGATGCTGGTCACCGTGCTCGCGTCGATCGGCCAGCTCGAGCGCGAGCAGATCGCCGAGCGCACGTCGACGGCGATGCGGCACATGCGGGCGCAGCACCGCTACACCGGCGGGGTCGTGCGCTACGGCTTCGCGATCGCCGACGACGGCTGCACGCTCTCCGAGGTCCCCGCCGAGCAGGCCGCGATCGCGCGAGCCCGGGCGCTGCGCGCGAGCGGCTGCTCGCTCCGCGCCGTGGCGCTCGCGCTCGACGAGGCGGGCCTCCGATCGCGGGCGGGCCGGCCGTTCACCGCGTCCGCGATCGCCTCGATGCTCGCGGCGTAGGGCTCGGCGTCGTCGGGCGTCCCGCGGCGATGCGCCACACTTGAGGGATGAACAACTGCGAGCACGGACCGAGCCTCAGGACCACCACCGGCGGCTGCGCGCTGTGCGCCGACGAGCCCGCGCCGGCGCCCGCGAGCACCGCGCGCCGCTCGCTCGTCGAGCGGAAGCTCCTCGAGCGATCGTTCGCGCGCTTCTTCCGCGCCGGGTGGAGCGTGCTCGAGCCGAGCACGCCGCTGAGGTGGGCGTGGCCCTACCAAGCAGTGTGCGATCACCTCCAGGCGCTCGTCGAGGACTGGGCCGCGCGGCAGGGCGATCCGACGTCCGCACAGCGCATCCGCGATCTGTTGGTGACGCTGCCGCCGGGCTGCCTCAAGAGCCGGCTCCTCGCGTACCTCGTGCCGTGGGCCTGGCTTCGCTGGCCGCAGCTGAGAGCGATCGCGCTGTCGTGCAACCCGCGCGTGAGCCTCCGCGACTCGATGTACTCGCGCGACGTGATCGCGTCGCCCTGGTACCAGCAGACGTTCGCCCCGTCTTGGCAGGTGCGCGGGGACAGCGACGCGAAGGGCCTCTACAGCAACACCGCCGGCGGGTTCCGCGCGGCGATGGGCTTCGACGCCCGCGTGGTCGGCGAGCGCGGGGACCTGATCATCGTCGACGATCCCCACGACCCCGAGGAGGTCGAGAGCGAGGCGCAGCGCGGGCACGTGCACGACCGCTGGGAGTCGAGCATCGGAAACCGCGTCAACGATCTGGGCTCCTCGGTGCGCGTCGGCATCGCGCAGCGCACGCACGAGGACGACTGGTCGGCGCGACGGATCGCTGAGGGGTGGGCGCACCTGGATCTGCCGATGCTCTACGAGCCCGACCGCGCGTGCTCCACGCCGCTCGGCGATCCGGATCCGCGCACCGAGGAGGGCGATTGCCTGCACGAGGAGCGCTTCCCGCCGGCGGTGATCGCGGCCGAGCGCAGGCGCGTCGGCGAGCGCCGCTGGGCGACGCTCTACCAGGGCAGACCGGCGCCCGCCGGCGGCGCGATGGTGAAGCTCGCGGACCTCCGGTTCTGGAGGCGCGAGTCGGAGCCGCTCGTCGCGGCGCGGCCGCGCGGCTGCTACCAGGGCCCCGCCGTCGTCCTGCCCAAAGATCTCGACTCGGTCGTGATCGCCGGGGACCTCGCCGGCGGCAAGCTCACGACGAAGGGCGACTACAACGCGCTCGTCGTCGTCGGCCTCCGCGGCTCGTCGTTCTACGTGCTCGAGTCGTGGGTGAAGCGCGCCGGGTTCCCCGAGGTGCAGGCGAAGGTCCGCGAGCTGGCGCGGCGGTACCCGACGGCGCGCAAGGTGATCGAGTCCGCCGCGTCGGGCGCGTCGCTCGTCGCGTCCCTCGAGTCCGAGATCGCCGGGCTCGTCGGTCAAGTCGCGAAGGGCGACAAGGAGAGCCGGCTCGAGTCGGTCCTCGCGTTCTTCGAGGCCGGGAACGTCCGCTTCCACGACGGCGCGCCGGGTCTCGACGAGCTGCTGACGTCCCTCACGATCTTCCCCAATGGCGCGCACGACGACGACGTGGACGCGCTCAGCCTAGCGCTCTCGATCCTCGCGGCGGACCTCGCCTCCGAGGCGAGCGACCGCGAGCGGACGATCGCGATGACCGTTCTGGGACACATCGGCCGCCACGCGCAGCTCCCCCGGGCCGTCAACGCGGCGCTGAAGCAGGCCGGCCTCGAGCCGCTGACGCGCGCCGAGGCGGCGGAGCGCTTCGGGATCGACGCGGAGGACGTCAACCTCGAGCCCGAGGACGTCTGGGACTTCCCGCTCCTCTGGGCCGTGTGAACGCGCGTTCACAGTCCCGACGTCCGGCAGCCGGACAGCTTTGTCCGCCGGACGGACAGCTTTGTCCGACGGCCGGACAGTGTTGTCCGCAGGCCGGACAGTTTTTCGGGCTGCTACGATCTGTGCATGGGTGATCCACAGCTGCTAACAACGTCCGACGTGGCCAGGCTGCTCGGCGTCACGACCGAGTGCGTTCGGAAGCACGACCAAGACCTGAGACCGCGGCGCACGCTCGGCGGCGTGCGCGTCTACGAGCGACCCGCGGTCGACGCGTACGCCGCGGCGCGCGCGCGAGCCGGCGCTCGTCGAGGTGCGCAGTGAGCGAAGATCTGCAAAAGGCCGCGGTCGAGCTGTCGCTCGACCCGACGCTCGACGAGCGCCAGCTCGCGCTCGAGGTCCTCGCCGCGCTCGGCATCGACGTCACTCGGGCGGCCGCACCGATGGCCGGGAATCTCGTCGCCATCGAGGATCAAGACAGCGAGTACCTCGTCGCGCGCGCCGTGCGGACGGCTCGCTTCACGGCGCGCGAGCGGCGCCTGCAGGGCCTCGTCGAGAACACGCTGTCCACCGAGGCCGCGAGCCGCTGGTGCAGGAAGCTCGGCGCCGACGTCGGCCCCGACGATCTGCGCGACGCCGCCCGCGTCGGGCAGATCCGCGCTCGCCGCGTTTCCGGCGCGTTCAGGTTCGACCCCGACGATCTCTCGGCGTTCGCGCGGTACCACGCGCAGTACGAGGCGGTGTCCGCTTGATGCGTCACGATCAAGGCGGGCTCGCCTCGCCGACGCGCGCGAACGGCGCGCTGATCGTCGAGGGCGTCGCCGGGCGCGCGCACGCGCCGGGGGACGCGCTCGAGTACACCGACGGGCCCGAGTACCGACAGCTGGACGAGGTAGAGCGGATTGTGGCGCAGCTCGCGGGCCTGCCGGTCTATCTGGGCCATCCGGTCGGCGGTTCGTACTCCGGCGCGACGCGCGTTGGCGTCGTTGAGAGCGGGCGCCTCGACGGCGATCGCGCGATCGCGCGAATCAGGATCACGGACCAGATCGCCGCCGCCGCGATCGCGCGGGGCACCCGACAGCTCAGCCTAGGCTACTCGTGTGAAGTTGACAGCGATAGGTACCAGCACCGCATCCATCTCGATCACATCAGCATCGTCGACGCCGCGCGCTGCGGCGCCGTCTGCGCGATCCGTGGTGATCGCGCGCAACTGAAGGAGACCAGCATGTGCAAGTGCAACGGGGCCGCGCCGACGACGATCGACGCGGCGGAGCGTTTCGCTCGCGACGCGATGATCGCCCGCGAGAAGCGGCGGTACGTGGAGCACGATCCCGAGCAGCTCCGGCTGCACGATCGGCGGGAGGCGACGATCGCCGCCGCTCGCGCCCGGCACGGCGACTCGATCCCCCGAGGAGCCGCACCGCAGCTTCCGGCCGCCGAGCTGGCCGCTCGGCAGCGCCTGCTCGACTCGAGCAAGCGGAAGGTGACGCCGTGATCGAGCAAAGCACCGCCACTCGCCTCGATCTGCTCGAGCAGCTCGAGCCGCGCTTCAAGCACCGCGCCGCCGAAGATCGCCGCCGCGCGTGCGCGCGGCTCGCGCGCGATCTGATCGGCCTCGCCGGCGACCAACTCGCCGAGCGCCTGCCGGCGCTGAAGTCCGACGAGCGCGCGGCCCTGCGCGACGTCGACGCCAGCGGCGGCGAGGTGACGCGCCTCGTCCGCACGTGCTCGAGCCGCGCGGCCCGCGAGGCGCTCGTCGCTGCTCTGCCGTGGCGCGCGGTCGCCGCGGCCGCGTGGGCCCTCACCGACGCCTCGAACGTGCCGATGCTCGTCGAGGTACGCTCCACCGTCGGCCCGATCTCGCTGAACGCGCGGCCGCTGACGCCCGCCCAGGCTCGCGCGCTCCGGTACGCCGGCGTGCGGCTGAATCGCGGCGCCTTCGCCGACTCGTACAAGCTTCCCGGTCTGAAGCTCGCGCGCGACGAGCCGCGGATGATGTCGACCGCAGAGTGGACGATCCGATGCGAGGCCGATTCGCGGATGCCGGCGTGGAATGCCGAAGGCCGCCTGGTCGCGCGCGAACTGTCGCTCGACGAGTGTCGTGATCACGCGCTCGGGAAGTACGTCGCCGGATGGATCGGACAACACACAACTCGAGGCGGACCCGAGCTGCCGCCCTGGCCGACGCTGCCCGGCGACGAGCTTGGCGACACCGAGGCAGAGGACCTCGGCGAGCCCGACGGCGACGACGACGGAGGCGAGTAGCCATGGCGATCCTGAGACCGCGGGTATCTCCGGCCGCGCTGTACCACGACAGCGGCAACAACCACCGCTTCGAGTACCTGGCGCTCTCTACCGACGGCGACGTGTACCACCGAGGGTCGCAGACGCTCGTGCTCGGGCCGAGCAACTGGGTCGACGGGAGCGGCACGCACACGCTCGAGTACAGGCAGGCGATCCTCGGCGCGAACACCAACCCGGTGCGCATGCCGCTACCACTGCAAATCGGCGACGTGATCACGTCTTGGAGGACCAGAGTTCAGAAGAACACAGGAGGCGGGGCGACGCTCACCGCGCGCCTGCTCCGAATCACGAACGGGACGGCCACGACGATCGAGACGCTGACGGAGTCCGGGCTCGGCGTCGGCAACACTTCGATCGTCAGCGGCGACGTGGAGTACCTCGTGGTCGGTGGCTCGAGCTGGGCCGTCGAGATCACGCCCGGCAACTCCGCGAGCCCCGGCGCCGATCGGCTCTTCGCCGTCGAGCTGTCCCGATGCCGGCCAGACTGGCGGGCGATCATCGATGCCGACGGACCCGTGAGCTAGTGGGACGCGCCGTCGTTGACTACGCGGACCTACTCCGCCGTCGTGAGTGGATCCGCCGAGATCGCCAGGCGCGGCGCGCGCGTCGAGCCCGCCGCGCCGAGGCCGAGGCGGCGCCGTCGACGAATTTGATCCCCGACTTTGATCCTGACCCGCCGGCGGAGCTAATTCCGCCGGCCGGGGAATAGACCCGCGCACCCGCGCGTTCCGATACTGGAAAGGAGGCATCACGCCCGATGCCCGACGACACCACCATTTTTACCGACTCGCCCCCGACGCGCTCGCGGGGCGTCGCGATCTCGCCGGGGCGCGAGTCGGCTTCTTCTCCGCAGCCCGCCGCCGGAGGCTGGCGCGACATGTTCGGCGTGATGTCAGGGCGCCTGTCGCACGCCGAGTACCTGCGCAGGAGGCGCCGCCGCGGGCGCGTCGCGCGCGCTGTCGCGCGCCGGCCGCAGCGAGCCCGCGCCACCCGGCGACGGGGCGCCGCGTCGCCGGCGCCCGCCGGCGGTGACGACGGCGACGGCGAACCACCCGGCGACGTAGTCCTCGCGCTGCACCCCGACGGGTCGTGCACCGCGTACGTCCCCGTCGGCGGGGACGTCGTCGTCCTCAGCAGCACCCGCCCGCCGCGCACGACCGCGGACCTCGCGGCGGCCGTCGACATCGCGCGCCGCGCGGTCGCGGGCGACAGCACCGTGGGGTGGGCGTCGTGAGCGCCGAGCTGGAGGCGCTGCTCGCCGACGGGCCCGCTGCCGTGCCGACGACGCTGCGCGAGGCCGCCCTGTACTACGCGGGGATCGGATGGCGCGTGTTTCCGATCGACCCCGACAGCAAGCAGCCGATCACCGAGCACGGCCACCTCGACGCTACGGCGGACGTGGAACAGGTCCGCGCGTGGTGGGGTGCGACGCCGAGCGCGCGCGTCGGCGTGCACCTCCGCGCGAGCGGCCTGATCGCGATCGATGTCGACGTGGCGGACGGCAAGCCGGGCCTGGTGTCGCTCGATCGTCTCGAGGCCGACTACGGCCCGCTGCCGAGGACGAACGTGCAGCGCTCCGGGCGCGGCGGCCTGCACGTAATCATGGCCGACCCGAGCCCCGGGCCCGACGGCTGGACCCGCCCGCAGCGCGAGGGCGGCGCCTGCCGCGGCAAGCTCGACGGCTACCCGGCCGTCGACGTCAAGCTCAACGGCTACGTCGTGCTCTCGCCGAGCGGATCGTACGCGTGGGTGGAGCACGACCCAGCGCGCGTGGAGCCGGTGCCCGAGCGGTGGATCGGGATCCTGCGGAAGCCCGCCGCGGAGCTGGCCGACCTCGACGCCGACGGGATCGAGAAGTGGGCCGCGAGCACCGACGCGCCGCTCGGCGCCGAGGGCGCCAAGGCGCTGCGCGAGGCGCTGCGCAAGCTCGGCCCGCGCGGGGCGGGCGGCAACACGACGTGGCGAGCCGTGCGCACGATCTTCCACGACTGGGGCTGCTCGCTCGACGAGGGCACGCCGTATCTCGAGGCGTGGAACGCCGCGAGCGGCTCGCCGCACTCGGCGAGCGAGCTGGAGCGACAGCTCCGGCAGATCGCCGAGAAGCCCGAGGACCCGGCGCGCGGCCTGCGCGGACACGCGCGCCACGGCATCTCGTGGAGCGCGAAGGCCGCGCGCGCGGGCACGCGAGATGAAGTCGCGGTCGTTCGGGCGCCCGACCGCGCGCCGACGGACACAGCGCCGAGCGAACCGCCAGCGTCGACGGCGCGCGATCGCCTCGGCCGCCGCGTGGGGACCGGCAAGCGCGGCGATCGCGCGCCGATTCGACGGTACCCGACGGGCTTTCCGTCCCTAGACCGCCTCACCGGCGGGGGTGTGGCCACCCGGCAAGTGGCGGTGCTGATGGCGCCGCCCGCCGACGGGAAGAGCGCGAAGTGCGTGCAGCTCGCCCGACACCTCCAGGGCGCGGTCCCCGTGCTCTACGCGTCGACGGAGCTGGAGACCGACGAGGTCGAGGCGCGCATCGCCGCGCCCGTCCTGGGCGTGCCGTGGACCCACATCGTGGACGGGCGCGTGCCGCCCGAGCGCGTGGACGCCGCGCTCGCGTCACTGCGGATCCACGTCCTCGGGTGCGAGGTGCTGCCCCGCGGCGACGATGCGCTCGACGCGATCGAGGCCGAGGTCCGCGCCATCACCGCCGAGGAGGGTGCCACGCCGGTGGTGTTCGTCGACTACCTGCAGGATCTCGCGCGCGGTGTGGACGCGGCGGGGGTGCGCGCGAAGGTGGGCGATCTCGCGCAGCGCCTCCGCGCGATGGCGCAGGCGCTGGACGCGGCCTTCGTCGTCGTGTCCAGCGTGTCGCGCGCCTACTACGGTACGGCGCGGCAGGAGGCGCTGCGCAATTCCGACGACGCGAGCGTGTACCTCGCGGCCGCGAAGGAGTCGGGTGACGTCGACTACGCAGCCGCGGTCGTGCTCTTCCTCGACGTGATGGTGCGCGAGGGTGAGGCCGATTTCCGCGCCGCGCGGATCGCGGTCGCGAAGTCGAGGCACGGTCGCACCGGCTTCGTCGGCGCGCGCTTCTACGGTGCGACCGGTCGGTGGGAGGAGCACGGGCTGGCGCTCGCCGCGATGGCGCCCGCCGCGCGCGCCGAGCGCAGGAACGACGCCAAGCTCGCAGACGCGAAGGATCGCGTGTTCCGCGCGATCCAGAAGAAGGCCGACTCCTGGCGCAGCGTTCGCGACCGCACCGGGCTCCAGAACGCGATCGCCACGGAGGCGCGCACCGCTTTGGAGGACGAGAAGCGCATCGAGAAGGTGGAGCAGCTGTACACGGACAAGCTCCGCCGCTCGCAGAAGCGCGAGGTGTGGCGCGCCACCGGCGCCGACATCGCGCCCCCGGTGGTCGCGTGAGCGCGCTCGACGCGACGGCCGAGCCCGACGTGCTCACGGTCGAGCAGGGCGCGGCGCTGCTCCGCGTGGGGCGGAACCAGCTCTACGACGCGATCGGGCGCGGCGAGGTCCCGCACCGGCGCATCGGCCGATCGATCCGCCTGTCGCGCGCGGCGCTCCTGCGCTGGCTCGACGGCCGCTGATCCCGACGAGGAATCGCGCTGGACGCTCCGCCTCGGTCGGTGGACACTGGTCCGCGATCGTGCGGAGCCGCATCGAAGAGAGGTTTGAGATGCCGGCTTACGTAGACAAGCGGGACGATCGTTGGAGGTACCGAAAGTGGATCATGACGCCCGACGGGCGGCGGGTCCGCGTCACCGGCACCCCGGCGGTCGACACCAAGAGGGCCGCGGAGGACGCGGAGCGCGCGCACATCGAGCGCGTGCTCCACCCCGAGCGAGTCGCGGCGCGCGCCGCCGAGGACGCGCCACAGCGAAAGGAGCTGCCGACGATCAGCGAGTTCGCGGACAGGTTCATGAAGGAGTACCTGCCGCGGCAGAAACCGAGCGAGCGCTACAGCAAGGAGCGCATCCTCCGCGGCAAGCGCGGGTTGCTGGCGCACTTCGGCGAGCTTCGGCTCGACGAGGTCGACCAGAGCCACGTCAACTCGTACGTGGCCGCGATGGGCTCCGGCGTGTCGGCGAAGACGATCAGCAACAAGCTGACCGTCCTGTCGACGCTCCTGGGCTACGCGGGGCCCGACGGGTGCCGGCTGATCCCGAGGACGGACCTGCGCTTCGTCGTCGAGGGGATGAGCCCCGAGATCGTCGCCGTGCCGTACGGCGACGTCACCAAGCTCGTGGACGCGGCGCGGGACGACAGGTACCGCGCGGCGATCCTGCTCGCGGCCGAGGCGGGGCTGCGCATCGGCGAGATCCGAGGGCTGCACTGGACCGACGTCGTCGACGGGTGGATCACCATCCGCCGGAGCGTCGACCAGCGCAACAACGAGGGCTCGCCGAAGCACGACAAGCGCCGCAAGGTCCCCGTGTCGCCGCGGCTCGCGGCGGCGCTCGGGGCGCTGCCGCGGGCGGGCCTCTACGTCGCGTGCACGCTCGGCAGGGGCGGTCGGCTCGCCGGGCAGGCGCTCGACTACTGGTCGATGCTGGAGGCGCTCCACGCGACGTACGCGCGCGCGGGCGTGCCGGTGCCGGCATCGGACAGCGGCGAGACCCGGCCCTGGCACTCGCTGCGGCACACGTTCGGGACCGAGCTTGCCGCCCGCGGGGTGCCGATCCCGACGATCAAAGAGCTGATGGGGCACGCGGACGTCGCCACCACGATGCGCTACGTGACCGTGTCCGCGCCGCAGATGCTGGAGGCCATCGCGGCCTTCGGCCCCGGGAGGCAACCGGTGGGCAACAGCTCCGGGGAGGCTGGTCGAGGAACCTAGGTTTCTCGACGACGATTTGTGGTGACCCCATCGGGACTTGAACCCGAGTTTTCGGCGTGAGAGGCCGACGTCCTAACCGCTAGACTATGGGGCCGTTGCGAGGAGTGAGGTTCTACCTGGGGAGGTAGAGCTGGTCAAGCTCCGTGGTTCGGGGACATGGATTCGAACCATGATAGTCAGATCCAGAGTCTGACGTCCTGCCGTTAGACGATCCCCGAGTGAGGGAAACGATTTCTAGTGGGCAAGCCGCCGTTCGTCAAGCCTTCGGACGCGGAACGAAGAAGATCAAGGTCTTGCCATCGCGGCGGAGCACGTGGATCGCGAGCCAGGAGGTCGCGGGGGTCTGGCTGACGAAGCGGGTGAGCTCGACGCCCCGCACGCGGTAGGGGCCGATCTGCTTCGCGATCACCCCGCGCGCCTCGAGGTCGCGCGCGAAGAAGTCGGAGGTCTCGCGCAGGCCGCTGCCGGAGACGAGGATGCCGGCGGCGTCGGCGCGCGTGCCCGGGGGGACGCGGACGTCGGGCGGCGGGTTGCCGGCGAGGGCGGCACCCGAAAGCGTTACACACAACGCGATCGCCGCGATCCGGGCCCTCACGCGGCCCACGCTAGCATGCGGCGATCAAATCCACGCGCGTCTGTGGTACGCGTGTCAAACGTCTGTAACATCCGCTCGCGGAGGGATCCTGATGCGTTACGCGCTCTTGTTTGTGACCGCACTGCTCGCGACGAACGCCGGCTGCAAGAAGAAGGGGGCCGGGGACATGGCGGCGAAGATGAAGGAGCTCGCCGAGAAGATGTGCGCCTGCGGCGACCGCAAGTGCGCCGAGGGCGTCGACGCGGACTACCGGAAGTGGATCGCCGAGTCGGCGAAGAGCACCGGCGACAAGGCCACCGCGCAGACGGGCGAGGAAGCGAAGGCGTTCACCGACGCCTCGACGGCGTACGCGAACTGCACGCAGAAGAAGATGATGGGCGCGGACGCCGGTAGCGGATCGGGATCCGCGGCGGCGAACGCAGGTAGCGGCTCGGGCAGCGGCGACGACGCCGCCGGCTCGGGTTCGCAGCAGGCGACCGCTCCCGCCGTCGACGGCAAGCTCGAGGGCTCGCACAACGCCGGCAACTGCCCGAGCATGGTGCTCAACTCGACGACGACGGCCGAGCTCAAGGGCAACGACATCGTCGTGAAGGTGACGTCGAAGGACAAGGACGCGATCGTCGCCATCCAGAAGCGCGCCGAGGCGCTGATCAAGGAGAAGGGCGACGGCGCGACCGGCGGCGCGCACGACCAGAAGGGCTCGCACGGCGGCCAGCGCGGCCTGTGCCCGGTCTTCCTCGGCGAGGGCGGCAAGGCGACCTCGAAGAACGACGCCGACGGCGTCGCCATCACGATCACGCCGAAGGACAAGCCCGACGAGCTCAAGAAGCAGATCGACGAGCGCATCACGAAGGCCGCCGACTGGGTCAAGGCCAACATCAAGGACGGCGACAAGGGCAACCAGGGCGGCGTCGGCGGCGGCAGCGGCGACCACGGCGCCAACCACTCCGGCAAGGGCGACGGCAAGGGCAAGGAGCGCAAGGGCGACGGCAAGGGCGACGGCAAGGGCGGCGGCGCAGGCACTGGCGGCGGCGGCGGCGCGGGCACCGGCGGCGGCGGCGGCAGCGCCAAGACCGGCGGCACCGGTGGCGGCGGCGCGAAGACCGGCGGCGGCGGCGCGAAGACCGGCGGCGGCTGGTAATCACCGCTCTGAGGGGGAGGTGGTGCTGGGTCAGGTTGGCGCGCGGTGACAGATCGGCAGCGGCGCGAGCGCGTGGCTGCGGTTGCGCCGTCGACGGCGCGGCGCGGATACAATCGCCGCATGGCACTCCGCAGGTTGCTGCTTGCGTGCGCGATGCTCCTCGGCGCGTGTGGTGACGACGGGCCCGTCGGGCCGAGCCCCGATGCGTCGGAACAGCCGCCGTGGTGGCAGCCGGCGCCGGGCGCGTACCACAACTGGGACATCCAGCTGTATGCGCCGTTCGACACGAGCGGCGTGCGCGACATGTACGTGCTCGACCTGTTCCAGGTCCTGCCGGCTGCGACGATGGTCGACTACGGCGACGGCGAGCCCGTGACGTTCCCGGCCGGCTCGCAGGCAACCGCGATCGCGCAGCTGCACGGGCGCGGCGCGATCGTCGTGTGCCGCGTCAACGTCGGCGCGATCAATCCGATGACGGACCCCGACGCGGCGAAGTTCCCCGCGGCGATCCGCGGCATCAACACGATGAACCCGAACGACGCCGACGAGGTGTTCGTCGACATCCGCACCGCCGCGCGCGCGACGTGGTCGGCGGCGCTGCAGAAGCGCATCGAGCTCGCGAAGCTCGCCGGCTGCGACGCGATCGACGCCGACAAGTCGCTCCAGATCATGGGGGTCGGCTTCAACGTCCCCTTCGACGAGCAGAAGGCCTTCCACCTCGCCATCACCGCGCTCGCCCACAGCGCCACCGTGCAGCTCTCCATCGGGCTGCGCAACGGGTTCATGTTCTCCTCGAACCCCGAGGTCGTCGCCGCCTACGACTTCGGGATCACCGAGGGCATGGCGGCCACCACGTGCTGCGACGAGGTGCGCCCGTTCATCGACGCCGGGAAGGCCGCGTTCGCGATCGACTACCTCGGCCCGGAGCTCACGAAGCAGGCCGCGTGCGCCGCGTACCGCGACGGCGGCATGCGCGACGGCCTGCTCAAGGACGAGACGCTGTCGAGCGCCGTCCGCGACGTCTGCGAGTAGTGACGACGAGCTATTCGTCGTCGCCGGCGGCCGGAGGCGCCTCGCCCTCGGGAGCAGGGGGGGCAGGGGGGAGGGGCATGCCGAGCTTGAGCAGGCGGCGCAGGTAGCGCAGGCGGAGGTCCTCGCGCAGCTTGTCGACGACGACCTTGTTGACGCGGACGCCGCCCTTCTCGGCCTCGTCCATGCCCCACTCGGAGACCTTCTTCGTGTTCTTGAACGTGAAGGTGCTGACGCACACGAGGCGCGCGTTCCTGTCGTACTTGATCGAGCGCGCGCCGACGATGCCGCGCTTGAGGTCCTTGATCTCGAACACGAGGCCGACGTCGACGAGGTCGACGCGGTACACGAGGTAGCTCGGGGCGGCGAGGAGCTCGGCCGCGGCCTCGCCCCGGGCCGTCGCATCGGCGCCGCGGTCGAGGAGCGTGCGCACGCTCGGGTGGTCGAGGTCGTACGGGTTGATCCAGTCGGCGTTCTCGTGCTGGTCGCGCGCGACCGGCTGCCCGGCGAGCTTCACGACCGACGGGTACGTCAGGGTCATCACACCCTGGTAGTCCTCGGGCGTGCACTCGCGCGCCGCCGCCGGCATCGGGTCGTTCTTGCGCATCGCCTCGGCGAGCTTCTGCGCCGCCGCCGGGTCGGCCGTCGGCTTCTTCTGCACGGCCGGCGCGCCGTCCTCCGACTTGCTGCACGCCCCGACGAGCCCGACGAGCAGCAGCCACGCGATCCGATCAGCCCGTGATGATGGTTCCCACATCTTCTCCTCGGAGCGCAGCGAGGACCTGGCCCGGTACCAGGCCGTTCAGGATCTGCAGTTCCTTACACCACTGGGAGCGCTGCACGTATTCCACGACGACGCGCTCGACGACGAGATCCGGCAGGCCCTTGTCCTGCAGCTCCTTCGCGGTGATCCGCGGGATGTGCGTCGCCGCCGGGTTCTTCTTCGGATCGTCGGTGTAGAGGCCGTCCTCGTCCTTGATGTAGATCGCGCGCCGCGACCCGAGGAACTCGGCGGACAGGAACACGCCCGCGTCGGTGCGGTGCGGCGGGATGCGGCTGCCCTCCTCGCGCTTCTCCCAGTACCCGAACGGCGGCATGCCGCTCATGATCGGGATGCAGCCCATCTGCATGTACAGCGGGAGCTTCTCGAAGTCGTCGGGGAGGATGTACAGGCCGCCGTGCTTCGCGAGCAGCATCTGCAGCATGCGCGCGTTCTGCATCGGGATGTACTTGCCGAGCGTCGCGACGACGCCGGTCGGCACCTCGAGCTCGCTCGCGATCGAGTAGATGTGGCGCGCGCGCGTCCCGCCGCCCGTGAGCAGCACGACCTGCACGCCGTACGTGCGCCGCGCCTCGACGATCTCGTCGAGGATCGGGAACAGCGCGGCCCGGCCGCGGTCGAGGATGCTCTGCCCGCCGATCTTGACGACCTTGACGTCGGGCATCACCGCCGTCGGGCGGTACTCGTACTTGTCGCCGGGCCCGGTCAGGTTCGACCGGGACAGCGTCGACTCGAGGGTGCGGCGCTCGGCGCTCACGACGCCTCCGGCTTCGTGATGACGGTGCCGACGTCCTCGCCGCGCAGCGCCGCCGTGAGCTGGCCCCGCACGAGGCCGTTCACGATCACGATGCGGCGCAGGTTCGTCGCCGAGCTCCACGCGTGGAACAGCTCCTGGTCGAGGATGTTCTCCTCCGGGAAGCTGGCGAGCAGCTCGGGCAGCGTGATTCTCGGGATCAGCTTCGCATCGGGGTGGCGCTTCGGATCCTTGTCGTACAGGCCGTCCTCGTCCTTGACGTAGATGACCTGCTTCATCCCGAGCACCTCCGCGAGCTGGAACAGGCCGAAGTCGCTGCCGTGCATCGGGAGGTGGCCCTCGTCGGGCGGCGGCTCCCAGAAGTGATACGGCGGCACCGAGATCGCGATCGGCGTGATGCCGGCGTCGAAGTACAGCGGCAGGTCCCAGAAGTGGTCGCGCTGCATCGGCATCGAGCCGTGCGGCGCGAGCAGCGTGTTGAGGAGGATCGCGTTGAGCTCCTCCATCGCGCCGACGAGCTGTGCCATCCCGCCGACGGGCAGGCCGAGGTCGACGGCGATCGAGATCGTGTGGCGGACGCGCGTGCCGCCCCCGACGCCGATCACGATCTTCTCGTCGAGGTCGCGCTTGATCGCGACGAGCTCGTCGACGAGCGGCAGGATCGCGTCCTTGCCGCGGTCGAAGATGCTCTGCCCGCCGATCGAGACCAGCGAGACGTCGGGGAAGATCTGCAGGTCGCGCTCGCTGACGGTCTTCGACAGGACCCTGCGGTCCTGCAGCGACTCCCGCATGAGGCGCGACTGGATGTGCGTGCGGCCGTCGCCGCTGACGAGGTCACTCAAGTTGGGCTCCAACGCAAAAGGTATCCGAAAAATGAAACAGGCGCCGGGTCGGCGCCTGCGTCACCACAGAGGAGCTTTTCTGATGTCTTACTCGAGCGGGCTAGGACCACACCCGTTCGGGCCCGCGGCGACCATCTTCTGCACGGTGGCGTTGAGGAAGGCCGTCATCGCCTGCGTGCAGCCGTTGTTCGTCGGCGTGCCGTTGCCGTTGTTCACGCGCGGGTGCTGGAAGTACGCACCCTGAGCGCCGAGCGCCATCTCGAACAGCTGCATGTTGGTCGACATCGTCGGGTTCGGCGAGTCGGCCGGCGTCGGCAGGAAGTACTTCTGCAGGAGGACGCGGTTCGTGGACAGGCGCGCGAAGAAGTCCTGCGTGCGGTCCGTGGCGAGGAAGTTGCGGTTCGTCGGCGACGCCTGGATGTGGCAGTCGCGGCACTGCTGGTTGTTCTCGCAGTTCTGGTTACCGCACGCCTGCGCCATGTTCGCCGCCGAGAACGTCTCGAGCGTCATGCACGAGGCGAAGTTCTGCAGCAGCTTCTCGGCCGGCTGCACCGGAAGCGGATCCGAACCGCCGCCGCTGCGCTCCTGGAGCTCCTTCTGGAACCAGGCTTCGATCGCGGCCTGCTGGTCGGTGCCCCACGGACCGTAGTGGCCCTCGGCGACCTTCACCAGGATGCGTGCATTCTGGAGGAAGTTGCCGTGCACGTTGTTGTGCGTGAGCATCAGCTGGTAGCCATTCGCGGCCGTGCCGACGAAGTCGGTGTTGGCGGGGGCTCCACCCGACACCGGCTGGCTGTGGCAGGCGCCGCACTTGGCCGAGATGGCCGGGTACACGCCCTGGTCGAACAGCTTCTTGCCTTCGACCGACGGCGGCGGCGGCTGCGTCGGGTCCTGCACTGGAGGCTGGTCATCGTCGCCGGGGGGCTGATCGATGCCGCCGATGCAGCCCACCAGGCCAAGGATCGCAGTCAGCGTGAGGAGGGTACGCATGGCTTTCGTTTCTCTTGGGAGGGTTGTGTGGAGGGAGGGTGGGGGCTGGGTCTTAGCGACGGCGGCGGATGAAGGCGGCGAGGCCGAGGAGGAGGAGCGTCGCCATGCCCGTCGAGTTGCCACCGGTCGAGCAGCCACCGAGCGAGTCCGTCGTGTCCGGATCGTCGGGGTTCGGGTTCGGGTTGGGGTTCGGGTTCGGGTTCGGGTTCGGGTCGACCGGGTCCGGGTTCGACGCGGCGTCGACCACCGGGATGACCGACAGCCACGCGGCGAGCTTGATGGCCGGGTTCATCAGCTGGCTCTCGGCCGCACCACCGGCGCCGCCGGTGTCCTTCGCGGTCGTCGCCATCACGAGGAGCTTCTTGCCGCCCGTCGCGAACGGGTTGTCGATGACCTGCATCTGCGAGTGGTTGCGACCCTGGTTACCCGGGTTGTTGCCTAGGTAGTTCGAGTACAGGTGGCGGTCGTGGGGGCCACCGGCCTTCGTGCCGGCGTTGACGAACTTGCCGCCGTCGACGGTGATGAAGCGGACCTGCGACGCGTCGCCACCACCGAAGTGCTGGCCGGAGAGGAACGCGATGCCGGGCTTGGTGGCGCCCTCGACGCCGAAGTTACCGAACACCGAGCCGAGGTGCGTGGCTTCCATGCCGTCGCCGGCGCCCTTCGGCGAGCTGACGTCGAGCGGCTCGATGTCGTACTTCATGCCCGTGCCGTCGGCCGTGATGAGACCGATCTTGTTTTCGTAGTACGTGCCGCCCTTACCGTTCGTGTTGTTGTTGCCGCGGAGCATGCCGTACGAGATGAAGAACTGGTTCGTCTCGGCGCCCGACGCGGGGTCGAGCAGCTGCTCCATCTTCATGCGCATCGCGTAGGTGCGGACGCCGGCCTTGTCCTGGCGACCCGCGACCTGCTGCTTCCACAGGATCGCGTTCTGCTGGTTCGCGCCGCGGTCGTTGCCGTTGAGGCGGAGCGCCGCGACCCACACGCCGTCGCGCTGCGGCTGCGTGTTGCCTTCCGTCCACGAGACCAGGGCGACGTCGTCGCTGGCGAAGAACGCCGTGCCGCGCGACCGCTCCTCGCGGGGGCAGACCGAGGCGTCGTAGATCTTCTCGATGGCCCCGCCGTCCGGCGAGAACTCGTGCATCGCGAACCAGCCGTCGTCGTTGCCGTTACCGTTGCAGCCGTAGTAGCCGACCATGCGGACCTTGCCGTTGGCGAGGCGGCGCATCTTGGCCTGCTGCCCGTCCTGGTGCATCGAGCAGTCGTCGTTGTTCTTCGCCATCACGACGGTCTGCTTGAGGATCGGCGCGCCCGTCGTGCCGTTGAACGTCTGGACGTAGCGCTTCGTGTCGTTCGTGCCCTGGAGCTGCACGTTGTAGAACACCGCGACGACGTCGGTGCCCGGCAGCTGCGCGCAGGTCGAGTTGTTGAACTGGCGGTACTCGTTACCGGTGTTGTCCGTGATGAACTTGCCGCCGGCCGTGTTCGCCTGCGGGTACACCGTGCCGTCGGCCTCCTGCATGAGGTCGAACGGGATCATCGCGCCCTGGACGCGACGGCGAGCCGGCTGACCGTTCACCGAGCCGGCGGCGACGAAGTACCAGCCCTTCGTCGTGGTCTTACCCGTGGCGTCCTTCATGATGACGGCGCACGGCATCTCGTTGTGGGGCTGCTCCTCGTCGGTGCGGCGCAGGCGCGGCGGGTTGCCGGACACCGGAGCCAGCTTGTCGAGGGATGCAATGTTCATCACCCGCGCGCCCTTGGGGGCAGCGTCTGCGGACTGGGTCGCCGTGGGGACAACGGCGGCCCCCGCCATCAGCAGCATCAGGAACGTCTTGTTGGTCGTCATTTGCTCGCCCTGTGGGGTTGGTTTGTGATGACAAGCCTAGGAGCAATGGATGTGCCGTTGTTTCATTCGCGTAAACGAGGAGAATCAGTGGATGTGATACGGGTGAAACATGGGGGAACGGTTCCCTCGACTGGGGTCCCAGGTGACCTAACCCTTGGCGATCCCGGGGTCTGTTGGCGAATCCGGGGTCTCGAACACCGGATTGGAGTGCGTTCCCCCACGCGAAGCGGAAGCCCGACCGTGGGGCATCACCCCCAACGGTGGGGGGAATCACCCCGGTCCGGGGACCCGCCGACACGCGAGGTGGTGTCGGTCCAGGTGTTGAGGCGAGGTCAAGAAGGCTGACCCGCCGAGAAGGTGCGCTGAAGGTGCGATACGGAGGCGAGAGACGCGGCGCGCGGCGATCAATCGTCGTCGGGAGTCGGGTGCGGGATGTCCTCGGCCTTGAGGGGCCTCGAGTGGAACGCGAGGACGTTCGCGCGGATCGACTTCTCGCCGAGGAGGATGCCGCCCTTGGCCTGCGAGCTCGCGGCGAACTCGAGGTTCGCGACGTCGGCGATCGGTAGCTTCTCCTCGCGGCGGTCGGCGCGCACGACCCACAGCTCGACGGACTTCTTCGTGTCGACGCCGAGCTTGCCGAGCACGTCGGCGAGCTTCCAGTGCAGCGCGCCCTCCTTGTCGGGCTTCGCCATCTTCGGGTCGAGGTCCTGGCGCTTGATGATCCCGGCGAGCACGTTGTCGACGTAGATGCGCACGCCGCCGCGGATCGGATCGCCGAAGTACGGCACGCCCGTCTGCTCGACGTTCTTGCCGCCGATCTCGAGGTACATGCCGGTGTCGCGGTCGAGCGACGGCGCCTTCTTGTTCAGGTAGACCATCACGCTCGCGATCTTGTCGGGCACGTTGCCGTTGCCGATCGTGCCCGGCACCATCGGGATGGCCTTGCCGTACGTGTTCGCGCCGAAGCGGAAGTAGAACTGCTTGCCCCGCTCGCCGCGGAGCTCGTCGCCGCCGACGATCAGCGTCGCGGTCATCTTCGGGCCGTAGACGTGGATCTCCTTGACGCTCTTCAGGTCGACGCCGACCGCGGTGAGGTAGTCGGTGAAGCGGTATGCGCGCTGGTTCGCCCACCGCCACCCGGGATCGTTCGTGCCGGGGCGCTTGTTCGCGGAGACCTTGTCGCGGTGCCACACGACCGGGATGCCGATCGGCAGCTCGCCCCACTGCAGGAAGCCGACGGGCTTTCCGTCGACGTACACGCCGGTGTCCTTCCAGCGCGCCGCGCCGCTCTTGAACTCGGCGGGCGTCCACTCGGAGTCGGCCTTGTCGCCCTTGATCTTGTCGGGCGGGCCCTTCGGCGTGTCGCCCGGCTTGAACTCGGGATCGGGATAGTCGGGCGTGTTCTGGTCGACCTGGTTCATCTTCTCGCGCACCGTCTCGATCGGGCGAGGCCGGCCGCTGTTGTTGTCATCGTCGTCGTCGTCGTCGTGGATCGCCGATCCGGATCCCGATCCGGCGGGCTTGCCGGTCGCGACCGCGGGCGCCGAGCCGGAGCCCCCGGTGTTCTTCGACGCCGAGCTCGACGACGAGCCCTTGCAGGCCGCGGCGGCAACGAGGAGGGCGAGGGCGAGGTGAGCACGCATGGCACGATTGTTCACGGCGACCATCGGCGCGTGCAACTAGTGTGTCACGCAGGTTTCTTCCGACGAGGAGGACGGGGCTTTTCCCTCGGGCGTGGAGCCTCGAGGCCCCGCAATCGCGAGACGCCGCGATGGATTCTGCGCGGAAGCGGTGGCATCTTGGTTGCACACTCGACGGGGACTCCATGGCGAAGTGGCTCGCAGCCGGCGCAGTCGCACTCCTGATCTTGCTCCTCCTCATGTGGAGAAAGGTCGATGAACCGGCCGCGAAGGCGCAGCCCTCGGCGAAGGACGTCGTCGCGCACAACGACGTCGCTCCGTCGGGGGCGGTCGCGAGGAAGCCCGCGCCGATCGACGTGACGAAGGAGGTCGAGCTGCCGCCGCCGACGCCGGTGGCGATGACGCCCGACGGCAAGAAGATCATCGACACGGGTAGCGACGACTTCTACAAGCACTTCATCGAGATCATCCCGAAGCGTCTGTGGAAGGAAGCGGCCGTCTGCTACGAGGGCCGGCTCGGCACGCGCCACCGCAACTCGAAGATGAAGCTCCTGTTCGACGTCGTCGTGAAGAACGGCGTCGCGACGATCCAGAACACGCGCGTCGGCCCCGACGAGGAGGACGGCTCGGTCAACACGATCAACGACTCCGCGGTCGAGTCGTGCTTCTTCCAGCACGTGGCGCGCTACACCTGGAACGCCAACGACGACATGCCCGAGGGCTACGCGATGCCCGCCGAGTACCGCTACGAGGACTCGCTCGTCATCCGGCCCGAGCGCAGCAAGAAGTACTACAAGGACAACGTCGACTACGTCGGCGGCGAGGCGCCCGCGCCGCTGCCGAGCCAGCTGCCGCAGCGCTAACGCGCGCCGGCGAGCAGCGCGGCGAACAGGTCGGTCGCCCACGCGAGGTCGTCGACGGCGACGAACTCGTCGGCGGCGTGCGCCTGCGCGATGTCGCCGGGGCCGACGACGATCGCGTCGATGCCGCGCGCGCCGAACAGCGCGGCCTCGGTCCAGAAGTCGAGCGTGCCGACCTCGCGCACGAACGGGCGCACGCGGTCCGCGAGCGCGTCGCACGCGAACGGCTCGTGGTAGAAGGCCGACTCGATCGCGATGCCCGGATCGATCGCGCGCGCGGCGGCGGTGAGGTCCGCATCCCAGCCCGCGCGATCGAAGCCGGGGTAGGGCCGGATCGACCAGATGAGCTCGGCGCGCGCCGGGATGACGTTGAACGCGACGCCGCCCTCGAGCGCGGCGATGTTGAGGCACGTGCCGGTCATGCCGGGCGGGCCGTCGTCGAGGCGGCGGCGCCCGAGCTCGTCGAGCGCGACCGCGAAGCGCGCCAGCTGCACCATCGGCTTGGGCTCGCGGTCGGCCTTCGACGAGTGACCGCCGGGGCCGCGCAGCTCGGCACGCTGCGAGACGACGCCGCGGTGGGCGATGCCGGCGCGGCGCGCGGTCGGCTCGCAGATGATCACGCGCTCGATGCCCCGCGCGGCGGGGCGGTCGAGGAACGCGCGCATGACGGCGCTGCCCGCCTCCTCGTCGCCGGAGAACAGGACGGCGCAGTCGCGCGGGGGGCCGATGCGCTCGAGCGCGACCAGCGCGGCGGCGATCGCGCCCTTGGTATCGGCGGAGCCGAGGCCGTAGAGGCGCCCGCCGTCGCGATCGACGTGCGGCGTCCACGGATCGCGCGTCCAGCCGGCGTTCGCGGGGACGGTGTCGACGTGCGCGTTGATGACGAGCTTCGGGGCGCCCCAGCGCGCGAACACGAACGCGCCGGTCGAGCCGTCGGTGCGCGGCGCGGTCTCGACGACGATCTCGTCGGCGCTGCGCGCCTCGAGGAGCTTCGCGAGGTGCCGGCACAGCGCGGTCTCGTCACCGCCGGCGTGGGTCCCGCTCGCTTGCTGCGTCGGGAACCGGATGAAGTCGCAGAGGAGGTCTTCGGCGCGCGTGGTCGGGGCGGTCACGCGCCGAACGTAATCAGAAGCCGGGAGTCTGGTCGCGGTTCCAGCGCGAGAACTCGCCCTGACCGCTGATCGGGCCGCTCTGGTTGAACACCGAGATGTACGGCGTGAGGTTGTAGACCTCCTTGCCGTTGTCGTTGAACAGCTCGATGATGCCCTCGCACGTGCCGCCGCCGCCCTGGCTGACGGACACGCGCGGGTTGCGCACGCCGGACGCCGGCTGGGTGAGCGTGTACGTGTAGCGGGGCTCGACGGCGTCGTCGACGAAGTCGACGCGGAACGCGACCGTCGTCGGCGGCGCCGGGGCGGGCGTGCACGTGCCCTCCGTCGCGGTCAGCGAGAACGACCACGTGCCCGTCGGCCAGCAGCCCTGGATGTCGGGGATGCCGTCGGCCGGCGGCGCCTGTGTCTCGTTGTTCACCCGGTCGGGCGGGGAGCTGCCGAGCGTGTACTGGCCCGTGAGCGCGAATGTCGTCGTGCAGAGCCGCTTGTCCGTCCCGCTCGTGTCGTCCCCCCCGTCGTCATCGCCGACACCGCACGCCGCCAGGAAGAAGACGCCGGACAGGAGGAACGCTGCGAGCTTCATGCGGCGATGTTACAGCAACCGCAGGGCCAGCTCGGTTGCCTTGCATTTCGCACATGTAGGCGACGGGATCGGCGCCGCACCGGGATGTCCACCCCCACCCGAGGTCGGTCGCCCCCCACCGTTTGTAACAACCGGGTCCCGAGGGGCAGGGAGGTCAGGCGTGCGCGAGCTCGTTGCCGTGGAGGTCGACGTTCGACACGAGCAGCGACCGCCACGCCTCGTGCTGGGCGATCTGCGCGAGCGCGCGGACGAGCAGCGTCTTGCCGGGCTCCATGCGGTGCCACGTCGACGCGCCCGACGGATGCGGCAGGCAGATCGCGTCGAAGTCGACGCCGCCGAACGACGCGCGCCGCGTGGTGCCGACGACGTCGACGAGCTGCTCGGCCTCGGGGAACAGCTGCGAGATGGCGAGCTTCCCGACGGGGAGGACGAGGCGCGGCTGGAGGAGGCGCATCTCGGCGGAGAGCCAGCGGCTGCAGCGCTCGACCTCGTCGCGGGACGGGACGCGGTCGCCGCCCTTGGGCGCCTTGCCGGGGAAACACCGGCACACCGCCGCCATGTAGACGCGGTTGCGGAACTTCTCCTCGGTGAGCCCGATGTGCTCGAACCAGCCGAACATCGTCTTGCCGGCGGTCCACGCGAACGGCTTGCCCATCGGGCCTTCGCGCAGGCCGGGAGCCTGGCCGATCAGCATGACCGGCGATTCGACCGGCTGGCCCGTGACGACGGGGCGGATCATGTCCGGGCAGGCCTCGCAGGCGCGCAGGCGCGCGACGTGACGCTTGATCTGGATCAGCACGGACACCCGCGTACGATCCACCACTCCTCTGACAGCTTGACAAGCGGGAGTGCGCACTCCTCGCGCTCGACGGGGACTGTGGGGATCGCACGCGGCCGGTGGCGCCGGTAGGCGCTATTCTTGCCCTGTGACGACGCCTCCTCACGAACAGCTGATCCGGCGGGTGCTCGGGTCGAACTTCCTCGAGCTCGCGCTGGTCCGGCTGGCGATCGAGGAGCTCGACACCGGCAGCACCGCCAAGGTTTCGATCCTCGAGGGCAAGGAGCCGGTCGAGGTGGAGGGACGCGGCGTCGGCGTGGTCGACGCGCTGTACACCGGCCTCCTCGACCGCTACGCGCGCGAGTACCAGTCGCTGAAGAGCATCGAGCTGATCGGCTTTCAGGTCGCGGCCGACATCGAGACGAAGAAGGCGCAGGCCGGCGTCGACGCCGTCGGGCGCGTGACCCTCGACGTCAGCAACAGCGAGGGGCGCCACTTCTCGTTCAGCGACGCGTCGCGCTCCGTGACGTCGTCGACGGCGCGCTCGGTGCTCGCGATGGTGCAGTACTTCGTCAACGCGGAGCGCGCGTTCCTCACGCTGCACAACGCCCGGCGCGACGCGCTGGCGCGCGGCCGCGAGGATCTCGTGGCGCGCTACACCGCGGAGATGGCGCAGGTCGTCGAGAGCACGAGCTACGCCGAGGTCATCGAGAACATCCGCAAGGAAATCGGCTGAGCGCTGCCGTTGCGGGGACGCCGGCTCTCTCGGCGCAGCTTCACGGCGCAGCTTCACGGCGCAGCTTCACGGCGCAGCTTCACGGCGCAGCTTCACGGCGCAGCTTCACGGCGCAGCTTCACGGCGCAGCTTCACGGCGCAGCTTCACGGCGCAGCTTCACGGCGCAGCTTCAGGCGCAGCTTCACGGCGCATCTTCACGGGCATCTCCGGCGCATCTTCACGGCGCATCGCGCGACGCTATTCGGGCGCGCCGCGGAACCGGGCGGCGCGCTTCTCCTTCCACGCGGCGTGGGCCTCGGCGAAGTCGGGGTGCTGCATGCACAGCGCCTGCGCCTGGGCCTCGGCCTCGATGGCGTCGCCGAGCGCCATCGTGTGCTCGCTCTCGAGCATCTGCTTCGTCATCGCGTGCGCGAACGCGGGGCCCTTCGAGAGGCGGAGCGCCCAGTCCTGCGCCATCGCCTGCGCGGCGGCGCCGTCCTCGACGACGCGGTTCACCAGGCCGATCGCGAGGGCGCGCTGGGCGTCGATGAGGTCGCCGAAGAACAGCAGCTCGGAGGCGTGCCCGAGCCCCACGATCCGCGGCAGCAGGTAGGTCACGCCCATGTCGGCGCCCGACAGGCCGACGCCGGGGAAGATGAACCCGAAGCGGGCGTTCGCCGCCGCGATCCGCAGGTCGCTCGCGCACGCGATCACGGCGCCGGCACCGACGGCGACGCCGTTGACCGCCGCGACGATCGGGCGCCGGCACCGGCGCATCGCCGCGATCAGCCGCCCGGTCGCGCGCGTGAACGCGAGCAGCGCCGGCGTGTCCTGCCCGAGGAGGTGCTTGATGATGTCGTCCTGATCGCCGCCGCTGCAGAAGCCCTTGCCGCGCCCGGTGATGACCACCGCGCGCACGTCGTCGTGCCGATCGAGCTGCTCGAACGCCTCGGCGAGCTCCTGGTAGACCTCGAACGTGAGCGAGTTGAGCCGCTTCTCGCGATCGAGCGTGATCGTCGCGACGCCGTCGCGCAGCTCGCTGGCAAAGCTCTTCGACGTGATCATGGTGCGCTCCCCGGATCGATGTACGCGACGGCGAGGATCTCGACCACGGCCTCGCGCTCGACGAGCGCGCTCACCGCGACGAGGGCCATCGCCGGATAGTGGCTGCCCATGCGGTCGCGCCACACGGGCGACAGGGCGCGCTGGCTCTGGCGGTACTCTTCGATGTTCGTGACGAACACGGTCATCGACGCGATGTCCGACGGGCGCCCGTTCGCGGCGCGCACCACGGCGAGCACGTTGTCGAGCGCGACGGCGAACTGATCGACGAGCGCGCGCGACGCGAAGTGCCCCTGCGCGTCCCACCCGATCTGCCCGGCGACGTGCAGCGGGCGCCCGATGCCCATGCGCCCGTTCGCGTAGCCCTTCGGCTTGGGCCAGTGCGGGACGAAGATCTCGTCGGCGCTCACTTCAGCACCGCCCCGCCGTCGATCACGATCGTCTGGCCGTGGATCCCGCGCGCGTCGTGCGCGCACAGCATCAGCGCCGCGTGCGCGACCTCGTCGGGCACGATCATGCGCCGCTGCGGGCTCATGTTCGCGAGCGTCGCGCGCGCCTCGTCGGCGGAGCGCCCGGTCTTCTGCGCGATCCGCGCGACCGCCTCGTCGGCGAGCTGCGTCTCGACCCAGCCCGGGCACAGCGCGTTGATCGTCACGCCGGTGCGCGCCAGGTCGATCGCCAGCGCGCGCGTCATGCCGACCATCGCGTGCTTCGCGGCGCAGTACGCCGACGTGTAGCCGTACCCCGACACGCCGGCGTTCGAGGCGACGTTGATGATCCGGCCCCAGCCGGCCATCACCATCGCGGGGAGGAGGGCGCGGATCACGCGGAACGGCGCGGTCGCGTCGAGCTCCATCACGCGGTCCCACATCGCATCGGTCGTGCGATCGATCGCCGCGCTCTCGGCGACGCCCGCGTTGTTGACGAGGACGTCGACGCGCCCGACCTCGGCGAGGGTGCGATCGGTCGCGGCGCGGTCGAGGAGGTCGAGCCGCGTCGCGACGCCGCCGACGTCCTGCGCGACGGCGTCGATCTCCGCCTGCGTGCGGCCGCACACGATCACGCGGGCCCCGGCCCCCGCAAGCGCGCGCGCGATCGCCGCCCCGATCCCGCGGCCGCCGCCGGTGACCAGCGCCGACTTCCCCTCGAGAATCTTGGTCATGGGCGTGGACTATACCCACGGCGCCACTATCGTCGCGGTGTGGCGACGAAGATCGAGGCGGAATCCTTGGCGCCGGAGCCGGAGCGGATCCTCCTGTCGTCGCTCGACGCGACGGCGCACGCCGAGCTGGTGCGCACGGGGCAGGCCTCGCCGCGCGAGCTCGTCGACATCGCGATCGCGCGCATCGAGCGCTACAACGACGAGCTCGGCGCCGTCACGATCCCGCTCTACGACGAGGCGCGCGCGGCCGCCGCCGATCCGCCGCACGGCCCGTTCCGCGGCGTGCCGATCCTCGTCAAGGACCTGCTCGCCACCGTCGGCGGCGCGCCCTACACGGGCGGGCTCGCGCCGCTGCGCCGCGCCGGCTACCGGTCCGCGCAGGACAGCCACCTCGTCGCGGCGCTGCGCCGCGCGGGCTTCCTCGTCGTCGGCAAGACGAACACCTCCGAGCTCGGCATCGTGCCGACGGCGGAGCCGCCGGGCATCCCACCGGCGCGCAACCCGTACGACACGTCGCGCTCGACGGGCGGCTCGAGCGGCGGCTCGGCGTGCGCCGTCGCGACCGGCATGGTCCCGCTCGCGCACGCGAACGACGGCGGCGGCTCGATCCGCATCCCGGCGAGCTGCTGCGGCCTGTACGGCCTGAAGCCGAGCCGCGGGCGCGTGTCGTTCGCGCCGGGCTACGGCGACATCAACGGCGGCCTCGTCAACGAGCTCGTCGTGACGCGCAGCGTGCGCGACGCCGCCGCGGTCCTCGACATCCTCGCCGGGCCGCAGGCGGGCGATCCGTACACGGCGCCGGCGCAGCTCGCGCGCTACACCGCCGAGATCGAGGTGCCGCCGCGCCCGCTGCGCATCGGGTTCGCGACGCGGCACCTCGGCGTCGACGGTGCGCTCGTCGAGTCGCACCCCGACTGCCTGCGCGCCGTCGAGCACGCGGCCCGGCTGCTCGCGTCGCTCGGCCACCACGTCGAGCCGGTCGAGATCCCGACGCTGCACGACCCCGAGTGGGTGCCGCGCTTCCTCACGGTGTGGGTCGTCGGCGTGGCGATGGACCTCGACGAGGCCGCGCGCGAGCTCGGCCGCCCGATCCGCGCGGACGAGGTCGAGGTGCTGACGTGGGCGCTCGGCGAGCTCGGCCGCCTCGTGTCGGGCCCGGCCTACGCCGAGGCGTGGCGCTGGCTGCACCGCGCGTCGCGCCGCATCGCCGCGTCCTGGACGCGCCACGACCTGTGGCTCACGCCGACCGTGACCGAGCCGCCGCCGCTCCTCGGCACGTTCGCCTCGCGCGCCGACGATCCCCTCGCCGGCATCTTCCGCGCGGGCGACTTCGCGCCGTTCACCGCGCCGTTCAACGCGACCGGGCAGCCGGCGTGCTCGCTGCCGCTGTACCGCAACGCCGCCGGCCTGCCGATCGGCGTGCAGCTCGTCGGCGCGTACGGGCGCGAGGACCTGCTCCTGCGCATCTCCGCGCAGCTCGAGGCCGCGCAGCCGTTCGTGCACGCCGCGACGCGCCGCTGATCCGCGTACATAGCGCGGCGCGCCGGTTGCCCGGCGCGGAGCCTCTCGGTACGAACGGGGTGGATGCAGCTGTCGAGCGACGACCTCCCGATGTTCTTCGACGCGCACCACGCCGCACTCGCGGCGCGGCTGAAGGCGGCGGTGGGCGAGCTCGAGCGCGCCGAGCGCGTCCCCGGCGAGGAGGGTGCGCGCGATCGTGCCGCGGCGGCCGCGCTCGGCCGGCTCGGGCTGTTCGAGCTCGTCGTGCCGGTCGACCGGCCGGGCCTCGACACGCGCGCCGTGTGCCTCGCGCGCGAGATGCTCGGGTACGCCTCCGCGCGCGCCGACTCGATCTTCGCCGTGCAGGGCCTCGGCACGCACGCGATCGCGCTCGCGGGCACCGAGGCGCAGCGCGCGCAGCTCCCCGCGTTCGCGCGCGGCGAGCGGATCGCCGCGTTCGCGCTGACCGAGCCCGAGGCGGGCAGCGACGTCGCGGCGATCGCGACGTCGGCCGCCGAGGTCCCCGGTGGAGACGGCGGGTTTCGCCTCGACGGCGAGAAGCTGTTCATCTCCAACCTCGGGATCGCGGATCACGCGGTCGTGTTCGCGTCGACGGAGCCCGGCAAGCGCGGCGCCGGGCTGTCGGCGTTCTGGGTGCCGCTCGACGCGCCCGGCGTGCGGGTCGAGCCGATGACGGCGATCGCCGCGCACCCGATCGGGCGGATGACGCTGGCGGGCGTCGAGCTGCCGGCCGCGGCGCGCATCGGCGCGGCGGGGCAGGGCATGAAGCTCGCGCTGCAGACGCTCGACGCGTTCCGCGTGTCCGTCGGTGCGGCGGCCGTGGGGATGGCGCGGCGCGCGCTCGACGAGGCGATCGGCTTCGTCGGGCGGCGCGTGCAGTTCGGCAAGCCGCTCGCCGAGCAGCCGCTCGTGCAGGCGCACCTCGCCGACATGGCGGTCGACGTCGACGCGGCGCGCCTGCTCGTGCTGCGGGCGGCGCACCGCAAGGACACGACGTCGGACCGCGTCACGACCGAGGTCTCGATCGCGAAGCTCGGCGCGACCGAGGCGGCACAGCGGGTGATCGACCGCGCGGTGCAGCTGTTCGGCGGGCGCGGCGTGATGGCGGGTGCGGTCGTCGAGCACCTGTACCGCGCGATCCGTCCGCTGCGGATCTACGAGGGGACGAGCGAGATCCAGCGCACGATCATCGGGCGTGCGCTGACGAGGCCAGCATGAGCGCACCGACGTTCGACGACGACTTCAACCTGTTCGACTACTTCCTCGGCGATCGCCTCGAGGAGGGCCACGCCGACAAGGTCGCGATCCGGTTCGGCGACCGCGCGTGGACGTACGCCGACGTGCACGCCCGCTCGCGCGCGCTCGCGCAGTACCTCGTGCACGAGGGGCTGCGCCCCGAGGAGCGCGTGTACATCGTGCTCCCCGACGTCCCGCCGTTCGCGTGGGCGATCTTCGCGACGCTCGCCGCCGGCGGCGTGGTCGCGATGGGCAACCCGAACGCACCCGCCGACGACCTGCGCTACGTGCTCGCGTACGTGCGCGCGCGCGTGCTCGTGACGACGCCCGCCGTCGCGGCGGCGCTCGCGGACCGCGGCGGCGAGTTCCCGAACCTGCGCACCGTCCTCGTCGCGCCCGACGCGGCGACCGGCGAGGACCCCGAGGCGCGCGTGGCGGCGGAGCACCCGGCGGCGGTGTCGCTCGACGCGGCGATCGCGGAGGGCCGCGCGCTCGACGGGCCGCTCCCCGAGGTGCGCCGCGACGACCCGGCGATCTGGCTGTTCACGTCGGGCTCGACGGGGCGCGCGAAGGCGGCGATGCACAGCCACCGCGACTTCGCGTTCAACACCGAGGTCTACGCGAAGCGCACGCTCGGCTACCGCGCGAGCGACGTCGCGATCAGCGTGCCGCGCCTGTTCTTCGGCTACGCGACGGGCACGAACCTGTGGTTCCCGTTCGCGGTCGGCGCGACGGTCGGCCTGTTCAGCGAGCGCCCGACGGCGGAGAGCGTGGCCGCGGCGATCGAGCGCTACCGGCCGACGATCGTCACGAACGTCCCGACGATGATCGGCAAGCTGCTCGATCTCGACGAGGAGCGGCAGAAGCGCGGCGAGCCGGGGCTCGACCTGTCGAGCGTGCGCTTCCACCTGTCGGCGGGCGAGGCGCTGCCCGAGCAGCTGCTGCGCCGCTTCACCGCGCGCTTCGGCGCCGACGTCTACGACGGCATCGGCTCGGCGGAGATGTTCCACATCTACTGCTCGAACCGCCCGGGCGACGTCGTGCCGGGCTCGCTCGGGCGCGCCGTCGAGGGCTACACGCTGAAGATCCTCCCCGAGGAGGCCGACGGTGCGGCGGCGCCCGAGCTCGCGCCGAACGAGATCGGCGTTTTGTGGGTGAAGGGCGACAGCGTCGCGCACGGCTACTTCCAGGACCGCGACAAGAGCTGGAAGACGTTCCACGGCCACTGGTGCCGCACGGGCGACCTGTTCCACATCGACGAGCGCGGCTACCTGTGGTTCAGCGGGCGCGCCGACGACCTGTTCAAGGTGGGAGGGATCTTCGTCGCGCCGCGCGAGGTCGAGGAGTGCCTGCTCGCGCACGGCTGCGTGTCGCTCGCGGCGGTGATCCCGTCGGAGGACCTCGGGCTGACCAAGCCGAAGGCGGTGATCGTCGTGCGCCCGGATGCGCGCGAGCGGATCGCGACGGCCGAGGGGCGGGCGGCGCTCGCCGACGAGCTCAAGGCGCACGTGCAGGGGAAGCTGAGCAAGCACAAGTATCCGCGCTGGGTGGTGTTCGTCGACGATCTCCCGAAAAACGATCGCGGCAAGGTCGACAAGAAGCTCCTGCTCGAGCGCGATCGCCGCGGCGAGCTAAGCTGAGAAGCCGATGGCCGAGAAGTTCCTGGCGCGACACACGACGGCGAGCCTGCACAAGCTGCTGGGGGAGAAGCGCGCGGTGGTCGCGCTCGTCCCGATCGGCTCGACGGAGCCGCACGGCCCGCACCTCGGGCTCGGCACCGACGTCGTGATCTCCGCGGCCGCGTGCGTGCGCGCGACCGAGATGCTCGAGAAGAAGGGCCCGCTCGTCGGCGTGATCGCGCCGGCGGTGAGCTACGGCGTCACCGAGTGCGCCACCGGCTTCCCCGGCGCCGTCAGCGTGCCGGCGGCGGTCCTCACCGCGTACGTCGCGGCCGTGTGCGACGGCCTCCTCGCGCAGGGCGTGCGCCACGTGTGCCTCGTCAACAACCACCTCGAGCCGGCGCACGACGGTGCGATCCGCGCCGTCCTCGAGGGGCGCGAGAAGAAGGTCTCGGTCGCGTGCCCGCTCGCGAAGAAGTGGGCGCGCACGCTGTCGGCCGAGTTCAAGAGCGGCGCCTGCCACGCCGGGCAGTACGAGACGTCGATCATGATGGCCGCCGCGCCGGAGATGGTCGACGAACCGATGCGCACGATCCTCGCGCCGGTGCCGATCAGCCTGTCCGACAAGCTGCGCGCCGGCGTGACGACGTTCGCGGCGATGGGGATGGAGCTCGCCTACGCCGGCGACCCGGCGGCTGCGACGATCGAGGAGGGCGAGCAGCTGATCCAGCGGCTCGCGGACATGGTCGTCGGCGAGATCCGCGAGGCCTTCGGCCTGCCGACGGGCTAGCGATGCTTCGATGACGGCGACGCCGGGGGCTTGAAACCGACGGGCTAGCGATGCTTCGGTGACGGCAACAGGCGCGCGGGCGGGAGGCCGCCGGCGCGCTCGCGCAGGAACAGCGCGCGGGCGCTGTGGTCGACGAGGCGGCACGCACCGGCGCAGGTGCCGACGGCGGTGCCGCACGCGATCGCGCACATGATCGCCGCGCCGATCGCACCGCCGAGCGAGATCGGCAGGAGCAGGCCGAACAGGAGGCCGCCGACGAGGATCGCGATCGGCGGCACGAAGATAAGCTTGGCGGCGCGCCGCGTGGGCGCCTCATCGTTCCAGTCGCGTTCGCACCGCTCGCACCGCGTGCCGGGGGCGAGCGCATGCTTCGCGCAGCGCGTGCTCGTGCAGCGGCCGCAGCGCATCACGGGGTGATCGGTGCAGTCGTCGCAACGGCGCAGCGTCCCCATCCTCCAACTCTGCCCGAACTTCGGGCGCCACCAAGCGCGATCGCCCAACCCCCGATGGCGACGGGGTTTTGCCCGCGGCGCTATTCCTTGAGGCCGTGCTTCTGCTTGATCTGCTCGAGCACCTTCGCGTACTCGATGTCCCACGCCTGCGAACCCTCCTCGAGGTTCTTGATGCGGTCGCGGACTTCCTGGTCGATCGCCTCGTCGACCTGCATGTGCTTCTTGCAGATCTCCTTGATCTTGCGGCGCAGGATCGCATCGTCGGCGAACACCTCGTCGACGTGGCGCGAGGACATGAACGCCTCGAGCATCTGGTTCGCGATCCAGGACAGGCCCTCCTCGCCGAGACCGAATTCCTTCTGATCGGCGAGCTGGCGCTTGGTCCGCCCGAGATGAGAGTAGGGGAGGCCGCGGATCTCGAGGATGTCCTTCGCGCGCTCCGTCAGCTCTTTGTCGACGCGGATGTATTCCTTCAGCACGGAAGCCGCATCCAGCTGGGCCTCGTTATTGTCGCTGACCTCGATGTCACCCGCATTCACCAGCGAGGTGATGATCTCGGCAGCGATGCTGTCGACCTTGCCTGGATACAGTCTCATTCTCGCGGCACTTTAGGTGCCACGAGCCACACATGCAAGGTTCGGAGCAGACTCTATCTCGATGTGTACCATCGCGCTGCTGATCGACATCGTCGAGGGCGCACCGCTCGTCCTGGCCGCGAATCGCGACGAGCTGTACGCGCGCGAGACGCGTGCGCCGGACGTGCTCTCGCGCTCGCCGCGCATCGTCGGCGGCAAGGACCTCCTCTCCGGCGGCACGTGGCTGGCGGTGCGCGCCGACGGCAGGTTCGCCGCCGTCACGAACCAGCGCGCGGTCGCGACGCCACCGCCGGGGCTGCGTTCGCGCGGGCACGCCGTCCTCGAGCTGGCGGCGTCGGACGATCCCGGCGCGTACGTCGACGGGATCGACGCCACCCGCTACGCGAGCATGAACCTCGTGTGGTCGGATGCGCGCGGCCGCGTCGCGATCGCGCACGCACGGCGCGAGGACGGCACCGTCGACGTCGTGCACCTGCCGCCGGGCGTCCACGTCCTGTGCAACGACCGCCTCGGCAGCCCGGGGTTCCCGCGCGGCGAGCGGCTCGCGGCGGCGCTGCTCGCCGCGCCGAGGCGCTGGCCGGACGCCGTGCCCGCGATCGCGGCGGCGCTCGCCGACCACACGCGGGTCGAGCCGCCGCCGTCGGAGCTGCCGCCCGAGATCGCGCGCGAGCTGACCGCCACCTGCATCCACAGCCCGGCGTACGGGACCCGGTCCGCGTCGATCGTCGCGGCGCGCCCCGGCGCGACGATCGCATACCTCCACGCCGACGGCCCGCCGTGCACGGTGCCGTTCGAGGACCGCACGGAGCTGCTCGCGTGAGCCGCGATCGCAAGCTCGTCGTGGCGGGGCTGATCGTCGGCGGCGACGGCCGCATCCTCATCACGCAGCGCCGCGCGGATCAGGCGCTGCCGCTGCAGTGGGAGTTCCCCGGCGGCAAGGTCGAGCCCGGCGAGGCGCCGGTCGCCGCGCTCGCGCGCGAGCTCCGCGAGGAGATCGGTGTGCGCGTCGACGTCGGCCGGATCTGGGACGTGCTGTTCCACGCGTACCCCGCGTTCGACCTCGTGATGCTCGTGTACGCGTGCCGCGTCGGGGACGGCGAGGTGCCGCGCGCCGTCGAGGTCGCCGACCTCGCGTGGGTCCCGTACGGCGAGCTCGGGGCGTGGGACATCCTGCCCGCCGATCGGCCGCTCGTCGAAAGGCTCCTCGCCGAAGGTCCCCCGGCGAATTGAGTTTTGGGGCGTGGGGTGCCTACAATTCGCCGAATGGAAGGCCGCGCCAAGGTCACCAAGGAAGTCCTCTGCGAGGAAGCGAGGTTCATCCTCGCGAACGTGATGGCCGAGGCGCGGTACGGGCGCCAGAACCGGTACGACGACATCCGCCGCGTGTGCGAGGGTGCGGTCTCGATCCCGTTCCAGGAGTACATCGGCTTCCTCGAGAAGTCGGGGTACCTGCGCCACGACCGGGCGAACGAGAACCTCGAGGTCACCCCCGAGGGCGAGACCGTCGTCAACGGCGGCAACCTCGCCGAGTTCACCGAGCGCGCCGTCAGCCACTTCAAGAAGCTCCGCCAGAGCCGCGCGATGGGCGCGATCCCCCCGACCGGCAACTCGGGGGGGAGCCCGGCACCGAGCTCCGGGATCCCGATGGGCACGCAATCCGGCGTGATGTCGTCGAGCATCCCCTCGCGCGAGGTGTCGGGAGCTGCACCCCTGCCACGGAAGGACCCCAAGATGACCACGTCAGGAGGCCGGCCCTCCGCGATGGCCGGCGGCGAGATCCAGGTGGGCGCGGAGGTTCTCGAGACCCGCTACGAGAAGCTCGCGTCGATCGGCTCGGGCGGCATGGGCACCGTCTACCGCGCGCGGCAGGTCGCGCTGAACCGCGAGGTCGCGCTCAAGGAGATCCGCGACCTGTTCGGGTTCTTCAGCGAGGACCAGCGCAACGAGATCGTGCGCCGCTTCACCGACGTCGTGCGCGCGTGGGGCAACCTCGCGCACCCGAACATCCTGCCGATCCACGACGTGAACCTCTACACGGAGTTCCCGAACGTCGTGACCGAGCTCGCGCCGAACGGCTCGGGGCGGCGCTTGATCAACGACGCCGAGGAGATCCCCGTCGAGCTCGTGTTCAAGTACCTGCTCCAGACGCTGCACGCGCTGCGGGCGGCGCACGCGCAGCGCGTGTACCACCGCGGGCTCAAGCCCGAGCAGCTGCTGATCGACGGCTACGGCAACGTGAAGGTCAGCGACTTCGGGTTCACGCGCCTCGTCGAGCGCGACCACGCGGTGATCCGGCAGATCTACGTCGGCATGGGCAACGTCGCGTACATGGCGCCCGAGCTGTACTCGGACCCGATGATGAGCGGCCCGCAGGGCGACATCTACGCGCTCGGGATCATCTTCTACGAGCTGCTGACGCGGAAGCTGCCGGGGCGCCGGTCGCCGATGCCGTCGCAGCTGAACCCGAACCTGCCGCGTGGGATCGACGACATCTTCGACCGCATGACGCGCGACTCGCGCAGCGAGCGCTACGCCACGGTCGACGACATCCTCGACGACATCGACAAGCTCGAGGGTATGGATAATTTGCTCGATCGCCAGAACCAGGTGCTCGTCGGCGATAGCCCGCTGTCGTCGATCAAGTTCCGCCCCGGCGCCGAGGAGCCGCTCGCGGGCACGCCCGTGGAGGGCGAGGAGGGCGACGACAAGAAGGGCCCCTCCCATCGCCCGTACTCCTTCCAGCAGCGCCGCAACAAGAAGATCTGACGCCGTCGGCGCGAGGCTCCTCGCAGCCCGCGAGCGGGTTCACCGTGCAGTCGTCGGGGATCCGGCGGGTGGCCTTGATCCGGGCGAGCGCCGCATCGTGCGTGGATCGTAGCCGCACGCTCATCCACGTGCACACGAGGTGGGTTGCTAGCGGTCGCAGACGGCGAGCAGGTGGCGCGGGTGGTGCGCCTCGGCCCAGTCGGCGGGGCCGGGCTGCGTCGCGGCGAGCACGCGCAGGCGCCAGGCCTCGGGGATCGCGGCCTCGCCGTCGCGCGCGCCGAGGAGCGCGCCGGCGATCGCGGTGTTCGTGTCGGCGTCGCCGCCGCGGCTCGCGACGTCGACGACCGCGTCGCGCCACGACGGCGTGTGCACCGCGTGCCAGAACGCGAGGCGGAACGCGACGCGCACGAACCCGGCGGTGCGCTGGAGGTGCAGCCCGTCGCCGTAGACGCACGGGTCGGCGGCGCTCGCCGCGGCGAGGTCGCCGGCCAGCGCCTCCACGGCCGCCTCGAGCGCCGCGACGTCGTCCGCATCCGTCCACGCCGCCCGCAGCGCGGCGGCGCCGAGCTCGAGCCCGACCTGCGCGGCGGCGACGAGGCCACGGCCGTCGAGCGGCGCGGCGGCGCCGAGCTCGGCTTGCGCGGCGGCGAGCGCGGCGGCGCCAAACCCGGCCTGCGTGCTGGCGACGTCGACGGGACCATGCGCTGCGCCGGCTGTGGTGCCGAGCAGGGCGCGCGCGACGCCGGGACGCACGGCGGCGGCGATCGCGGCGTCGAAGGCCGCGCACGCGAGGAGGCAGCGCGGGTCGGCGTGCGTGATCAGCGAGTCGGCGATGGCCGCGTCGACGACGGCGTGCGCGCCGCGGTCCGCGAACGCCACGCCGATCGGCGCGGTCCGCATCAGCGAGCCGTTGCCGGCGGGTCGGCGCTCGGTCGCGCGCCACACGGTGAGGCCGGCGGTGTGCGGCGGCTCGCCGGCCTCGAGCCGCGAGATCGCGGCGTTCGTCTGGTTGCCGATGTCGAACGCGTGCGCGGCCCACGCGACGTAGCGCGCCGCGAGGTCCGCCGGATCGAGCGCGCGCCGGTCGGCGAGCGAGCGGGCGAGGCACACGGCGAGCTGGGTGTCGTCGGTGATCTGCCCGGCGGCGAGCCGGAACGGCCCCTGGCCGACGACGTCGGTCGCGGGGCCCGTCGCGAGCGCCGGGTACGCCGGCTGCTCGAGGTGCTCGAACTCGTAGGTGGTGCCGAGGGCATCGCCGACGGCCAGGCCGAGGAGGGCGCCGCGCGCGCGGTCGGTAGACATAGTGTTCACGCTACACCATCATCCTCCGATGTCAACCGGATCCCGAGCGGCGACGGGAGTGCGGCGAGGTGCGACGATGTCACGGTGAGCTCACCGATCGTCTCGCCGATCTCGCGCTGGGCGCTCGATCCCGGCGTGGTCCACCTCAACCACGGATCGTTCGGCGGGTGCCTGCGCGCGACGCTCGCCGCGGCGGCGGCGATCCGCGACCGCGTCGAGGGCAGTCCGATGCGCTACTTCGTGACGCGCTGGCAGGCCGAGCTCGACGAGGCGCGCACCGCCGCGGCGGCGTTCGTCGGCGCGGACCCGGCGCGCACGGCGTTCGTCGCGAACGCCACGACGGGCGTCGCCCTCGCGCTCGCCTCGTGCGCGGAGGCGATCGGCGCGGGCGACGAGCTCGTCACGACGGACCACGCGTACCGCGCGTGCCGCAACCAGCTCGATCGGCTCGCCGCGGCGTGCGGCGCCGGCGTCGTGGTCGTCCGCGTGCCCGAGCCGTTCGACGCGGACGCGCTCGTCGCCGCGTTCGCCCGCGCGCTCGGGCCGCGGACGCGGCTCGCGCTCGTCGACCACATCACGAGCCCGACGGCGCTGATCCTGCCGCTCGAGCGCATGCTCGACGAGCTCGCGGCGCGCGGCATCCCGTGCATCGTCGACGGCGCGCACGCGCCCGGCCAGATCGCGCTCGATGTGGCGGCGCTCGCGGCGCGCGGCGCCACGTACTACGCCGGCAACTTCCACAAGTGGGTGTGCGCGCCGAAGAGCAGCGGCTTCCTCGCGGTCGCGGCCGGCGCCGCGTGGCGCCCGCTCGTCACGTCGCACGGCGCGAGCGCCGACTACGGCCCGCCGAACCGGCTCCACGCCGAGCTCGACTGGGGCGGCACGCACGACCCGGCGCCGCACCTCGCCGTACCGGCGGCGATCGCCGACGTCGCCGAGGAGGTCGGCGGCGGCTGGCCGGAGGTGCGCGCACGCAACCACGCGCTCGCCCTGGGGCTGCGCGCGCGACTCGCCGACGCGCTCGGCGGCACGCCGCCCGCGCTACCGCCCGCCGCCGCGATCGGCGCGATGGCCACCGTCCCCATCGCCCTCCCGCCCGGCCTCGCACCGGCGGCGCTGCAGCTCCAGCTCCTCGAGCGCGGCTGGGAGGTGCCCGTCGTCGAGCACGGCGCGCGCCTCTTCGTGCGCGTGTCGGCGCACCTCTACAACGGCGCCGCCGACGCGGACGCCTTCGCGCGCGAGCTCCACGCCCATCGCGTGACGCTCGCGATCTGAAGCTCGAGCACACGCCTTCTCGGCGCGATCGCCGCGCTGATCAAGCGCCGCTCGTCGACGACCTCCTGGGCGCTCACGCGCCGAGGCCGGCAAGCTCGCGAGCTTCAGGCGCAGGGCACG